>NZ_VWVV01000005.1 GCF_009830945.1 Nocardiopsis sp. FR4
GCCCGGCGACCAGTGGTCGGACGTCGACCAGGACGCGTACGCGATGTGGCAGAGGAAGCTGGGCTTCACCGGCGCGGACGCCGACGGCTGGCCCGGGCGCACGACCTGGGACCGGCTCCGCGTCCCCGCCGAGGGCGGCGTCTCGGCCGGCGCGACCAGCTACGAGCCCTTCCCCGGAGCCGACTGGTTCCGGTCCAACCCGGACAGCCCGATCGTGACGGCGATGGGCGTACGCCTGGTCGCCGAGGGATGCAGCGCCTACCTGTCGGGGCCGGGTCCGCGGTGGAGCGAGGCGGACCGGCAGTCGTACGCGAACTGGCAGCGCAAGCTGGGGTTCGGCGGCGCGGACGCCGACGGCTGGCCCGGCAAGACCTCCTGGGACCGGCTGAAGGTCCCGCGCCAGGGCTCCGGCCCCTACGAGCAGGGAGGCGCCTCCGGCGGTACCTACGAGACCTTCCCCGGTGCCGACTGGTTCAAGACGAGCCCCAACAGCTCGATCGTCACCGAGATGGGCCGCCGCCTCATCACGGAGGGCTGCGGCAGGTACACCTCCGGCGCCGGACCCCAGTGGACGGAAGCGGACCGCGCCTCCTACGCCGCCTGGCAGGAGAAGCTCGGCTTCACCGGGGCGGACGCCGACGGCTGGCCGGGCCAGTCCTCCTGGGACCAGCTCAGGGTGCCGAGGTACTCGGCCGAGTACGAGCCGTACCCGGGGCTGGCCTGGTTCCAGAACAACCCCGACAGCCCGATCGTGACCAACATGGGCCGACGCCTGGTGGCCGAGGGCTGCGGGCTGTACCAGGTGGGGCCGGGCCCGCAGTGGTCAAATGTGGACCAGCGGTCCTACGCCAAGTGGCAGGAGAAGCTGGGCTACTCCGGCTCGGACGCCGACGGCTGGCCCGGCAAGACCTCCTGGGACCGGCTCCGCGTTCCCAAGAGCTAGGCCGGGGCGGCACAGGACGCTGTGACGGTCACACACGGCGAGCTGCCGCGTGTGACCGTCACGGGTCTCGACACCTGGTCCTTGGCGGGTTCATCCCCTGCGCCTGGTTCTTCGACAGGACCGGCTGATGGGGAGACACGGGTGGGGTATGAAGGACCCAGTTGGCCCAGTCTGGATTCGCGGGTGAAACGTCCGTTTCTCAAGAAGTTGGAAAAATGACTGCTTGCCGCTGGTAAGTTCCCAGGTCAGTGACTGTGCTCCCCGCGCACGCGGGATGGTCCCGGTGGGGATGGCGGACCTGGCCAACAAGATGTGCTCCCCGCGTACGCGGGGATGGTCTCAGCGCAGCGGTTGTTGAGGTCTGGTTGGTTTATGGTGAGTCCACTGTGGTTCAGCGGCCGGAAATTGCGCCTGACGAATTCATGAGGGATGGGCGAGGCCTGAGCTGGACCCCCATCCCGCAAGGAAAGCCGAGTGCCCGGGCGCTGGCGTAAGGAAGCAGCGGCCGGGCACCTGCGTTTGCTGGGGCTACTGGGAGAGGGCCGTTCTCAGGAAGCCGCTCCACTCGGTGGCGGGGAAGGGGAGGTGTCCGGCGTCGGGGTGCTTGGAGTCGCGGATGGCCGCGCCGTTGTCGCTGCTGGTGAGGAGGCGAGCCACCTCTATGCAGTTCTGGCCCCGGCCACTGTAGCTGCTCTTCCGGAATCTCGCGGGGAATTGAGCAACTTCGACGCAGTCTTCACCGGTGCCGCTGTAACTGCTCTTCTTGAAGCTGAGAACGGTCATGTAGTGCCCTTCAGCGATGCGATCACGTCTCTGATGAAGCTCACGCTCTGAGCTGCGGTGAGTGCGGCATTGTGGGCCTCGCGCCACAAGGTCTCATAGCGACGTATCTCTCCATCCTCTTCTGAGAAGATTTTACAGGTTGGTGTCTCCATGTAGCCAATGGTGGGGTCCGTTGGTTCTGGGAAATCCAGGATCTGGAAGCTTCCAAGGTTTGCTGCATGCATCCCTGAAGAGAAGGGCAAGACGTGGATGGACATCTTTGGGCGCTTCGCCATGTCTATGAGATGGTCCAGCTGCTCTCTCATGACCTCCTCTCCTCCTGCGGACCGGCGCAGTGCGGCTTCGTCGATGATCGCTACGTACTCCGGCGGGTGGAGACGTTCGAGGATCTCCTGCCGTTTCATGCGGCCATCGACATGGCGTTGGATCTGCTCCTCTTGGACCATGCTGGTGCCCGTGAAGACGGCTCGTGTGTAGGCGGTGGTTTGGAGAAGGCCAGGGATCACCTGAGTCTGATAGGTCCGAATGCATGAGGCCTCAACCTCGAAGGATGGCAAGCCATCGGCGCTGAAGACATCCTTGTACTTGGACCACCAGCCTCGCTCTCCCGCGTCCTTGGCCAGCTGGTGAAGGCTCTTCCAGGACGCTTCATCCATGTTGTACAGCCTGGCCAATGCGTCCAGGTGAGCTGTCTGGATGCGTTTGCCTTCGGGGCCCTCAAGTCTCCCGATGGTGCTTCTGGGGACGCCTGACTCCTTTGATGCTGTATCTAGCGTATGTCCGGATTCTTCGCGGAATTCACGAAGTATGCGCGCAAGGCGTCGTCGGCGGATTGTGGGGCTGAAGCTGGGTTTCATGGGGCAAGTCTAGCAAAAACTCTGGGATTCTAAGGAAGCGCTTGACTTTTGGGATTCTAAGAATTCACCATGGAGGCGTGGCCAGTGATCGATTGATCACGGAAGGTTCATGCCGGTCAGGCTACGTCGTGCCCGTTCCGCGCATCACGTCAACCGTGAACCTCTCCCAACGGGACCACGTCACCCCTGTTCTCGTCCTGCTCATGCAAGGAGTGTGTCCGTCATGCCCGCAACCGCCGCTGTCCCGCTGTCCGCGTTGGGTGAGGCCACGATGCCGCTGTCCAGCTTCGTCCGGCCGGTGCACCGCCACTACTTCACCCGCTGTGCCGAGCGTCCGAACTACCGGCTGCGCCGTTACGACTTCGCCGGAACCCTGGCCGTCATGCCGCTGGTCCGGGCGTTCCTGGACACCTGCGCGGCCACCCAGTCCGCCGACTACCGCTACCTGTTCACCCTGCTGGGCAGCGAGCTGGCGAACAACGCCCTCCGCCACTCGCTGTCGGGCCAGCCAGGGGGCACCTACACCCTGCTGGTGCACCGCCACCGCACCGGGCTGCACCTGACCTGCCGCGACTGGGGCGGCCTGCGCGAGAGGGACGGCCGCCTCAAGCCCAGGGCGGACGGGCTCAACCTGGCCGCCGAGTCCGGGCGGGGTCTGGCGATGGTGGACGCCTTCGCCACCGAGTGGGGCGACAACGGCCAGGCGGAGTTCCGCAGCGTGTGGTTCTTCCTGTCCTGCGACCTGGCCGGAAGCCGCTGGAACACCACCGGCGACTGATGCTCACGCGCTGACATGTCCGTGACATGAGACGGGCCCAGGAGGCGCTGCGACGCCTTCCGGGTCCTGAATCCCCAGAAACCAAACAGCTCATATGTAAGGAAAGAGGATCTGATGCCAAACCTATCCCCTTGCCCCGTCGCGCTGACGACGTTCGCCCCAATCACCCGCTGCTGCCCCGCCGCACCCCGCTCATCGGCTCCGTTTGCCCGGTGTGCGACCACCCCTCCTGCCGGGCCCGCCGCGCCCAGCGGCTGCCCCGCCTGGGCGGGCACCGCTCGGAGCTCGCCCGGGAACACGCCCAGGCCGCCGCGATCCAGGCCCGGCACCGCCACCTGACCGTCTACTTCGGCGAGGCCACGCAGTCGTTCTGGATCGTCACCCGACCGGACTGGTCGAGGCCCCCGACGTCGACACCCTGCTGCTGAGGTTGTGGCCACACGCAGACCTGCCCGCCGCCCGGCCCCGGAACCTCGTCGCGGCCTGACCGCGCGGGAGCGGATGCTCTCCGGGCGCACCCGGAGAGCGCCCGGCCCTACTCCCGGCTGGCCTCGTACACGCACAGGTGGGTGTACGCCAGCGAGAACAGCGGGGTGGGCACGCCCAGCTCCCGGCCGCGGGCGACCAGGTCACCGATGATGTGTTCGGCCTCCACCGGGTTGCCGTGGGTCAGGTCCCAGTACATCGAGGTCGTCGTCGAGGCCGTGGTGTTGGCGATGACGGCGTCGGCCCGCTCCCGGGTCGCCTGGTCCGGCGGGAAACCGGAGGCGGCGGCCACCGCGATGGCCTCCTCGAACACGGCGGCGGTGAACTCCTGGCCGCCGGGAGCGCTGTTGACCCGTCCGATGGGGCCGCGCATCAGGCACGTGCACGCCCCCAGGGTGGCCAGGAACACCCACTTGTTCCACAGCTCCTGGCGGATGTCCTCACTGGGCGTGGCGGTGTGGCCTCCGCTGTCCAGCGCGGCGTGGACGTCGGCCAGGGGCAGCACCGGCTGTTCGGTCAGCGGACCGTAGACGAGCTGGCCCAGCTTGCCCACCTCGACGATCTCCCCCTGTTCGCCCAGCCGGGTCATCACCATGGCCACCCCGCCGTAGACCCGGTCGGCGCCGAACCGCTCGACCAGGGTGTCCACGTGCCGCATGCCGTTGAGGAAGGGCAGAACCACGGTCCGCGGCCCCACGGCGGAGGACAGGTCCTTGACCGCCGCCTCGAAGCCGTAGGACTTCACGGCCACGATCACCAGGTCGTAGTCGGCCCGCAGCTGGTCGGCGGTCACGGCCGACACCGGCACCGTTTCGGTCCGTCCCTCCACGTCCCGCAGTACCAGCCCGCGCTCGCGCAGCAGCTCGGCCCGCGCGGGGCGGACCAGGAAGTCGACGTTCCGTCCCGCCCGGGCCAGGTGCGCTCCGAAGTAGCCGCCGACGGCCCCGGCTCCCACGATGAGGATTCTCATGACTCTCCCGACCCGTAGTGCGTGAACACCGGACAAAGTAGGGCCACCGGATGACCGCCCGCAAGACCGGGGCGTTGCCAACGGGACCGCCCCGCAACAGGATGGGTGCCGGTAGCGGCGGACGGGAAGCAGGGAGAGCATGACCGGTTCGATCACATCCAGCACCGTCGACGGAGTCCTGCGGCGCAGCGCGGCGCGCACTCCCGGCCGTACCGCCCTGGTCTTCGGCGACCGCGGTTGGACCTACGCCGACCTGGACGCCGCCGTCACCCGGGCCGCCGCACGCCTGCTCGGCCTGGGGGCCGCTCCGGGAGACCGGGTGGCCGCCTACGGCCGCAACTCCGACGCCTACCTCATCGGCTTCCTGGCCTGCGCCCGCGCCGGCCTGGTGCACGTTCCCGTCAACTACGCCCTGCGCGGTGAGGAGCTGTCCTACCTGCTGGAGCAGTCCGGCAGCACACTGGTGCTGACCGACCCGGACCTGCGCCCGGCGGTGGACGCCCTGCGCGCAGAGGTCGGGGTGGAACAGGTCCTGGAACTGCGCGAGGGCCCCGGATCCCTGCTGGCCGACAGCCGCGAGGGGCCCGTGCCGGTGCTGGACGTCGCGGTGGCCGACACCGATCTGGTGCAGCTGCTGTACACCTCCGGAACCACATCCCGGCCCAAGGGCGCGATGATGACCCACCGCTCGCTCGTGCACGAGTACCTGTCCTGCGTGGTGGGCCTGGACCTGGCCGCCGACGACGAGCCGCTGCACGCCATGCCCCTGTACCACAGCGCGCAGATGCACGTCTTCCTCATGCCGTGGCTGGCGGTGGGCGCCCGCAACACCCTCGTGGAGGCGCCCGACCCCGCCGACCTGCTGGCCCGGATCGAGGGCGGACGGCACGGCGCCTTCTTCGCCGCGCCCACGCTGTGGGTGGCCATGACCCAGCACCCCGACTTCGCCCGGCGCGACCTGGGCAGCCTGCGCAAGGCCTACTACGGCGCCTCCGTCATGCCCGGACCCGTGCTGGAGCGGCTGGGCTCGGCCCTGCCCGACCTGGGCCTGTACAACTGCTTCGGGCAGAGCGAGATCGGTCCGCTGGCGACCGTGCTGCGCCCGGAGGAACACGCCGGGCGCCCGCGGTCGGCGGGCCGGGCCGCGCTGTTCGTGGAACTGCGGGTGGTCGACGAACAGGGGCAGGAGGTCGGCCCCGGCGGGCTGGGGGAGGTGGTCTACCGGTCGCCGCAGCTGTGCCAGGGTTACTGGGACAAGCCCGAGGAGACCGAGGAGGCCTTCCGGGGCGGTTGGTTCCACTCCGGGGACCTGGTGCGGATCGACGATGAGGGCTACATCGAGGTGGTCGACCGGATCAAGGACGCCATCAACACCGGGGGCGTGCTCGTGGCCTCCCGGGAGGTGGAGGACGTCCTGTACACCCATCCCGGGGTGGCCGAGGCGGCCGTGGTCGGGGTGCCCGACGAGCGGTGGATCGAGGCGGTGGCCGCCTTCGTGGTGCCCAGTGAGGAGGCCGATCCCGAGACCCTGCCGGATGACCTGCTCAAGCACGTGCGCGAACGCCTGGCGCCCTTCAAGGCGCCCAAGGAGGTACGGGTGGTCGCCGACCTGCCGCGCAACGCCTCGGGCAAGATCCTCAAGCGCGAACTGCGCGACCGCGCCTCCTGAACCGGCCCTGTGGAAGCCCGTCCCGGCCGTGTCTACGCGCCCGTCCGCGGGGTGCTACCGGGCGGTGAAGGACGCCGCCAGCAGCACCGCCGCGGAGAACAGCAGTGCCCCCGGGGCGCCGACGGCACCGGCCACGCCCGAGGCCGCCGCCGGGATGGCCACCTGGCCGAACCGGTTGCCCCAGATGCGCAGGGCCAGCGCGGCGCCGCGCGCCTCGCTCGGCGCCGCGGTCACCACCTCCGCCATGGTCAGGGGCTGGCCCAGGCCGAGCAGGAACCCTCCCGCGGTCAGCACCACCGCGAGCGCCACCGGGCCGCTCCAGGGCAGGGCCACCAGGGCCAGTGACAGTCCCGCCACCGCGGTGCTCGCCACGGTGAGCCTGCGGCGCGACCAGCGCCTGAGCAGCTGGGGCAGGACCAGGCGCGAGAGCAGGGAGCTGCCCGCGCGCAGGCTCAGCAGTACCCCGACGAGCATGGGTGAGATGCCGCGGTTCTCCGCGATCAGCGGCAGGTACGCGGTGAGGATGTCCACGGCCGACAACAGGGCGAGACTGGTCAGCAGCGCCGAGGGCATCCGGGGCCTGCGCAGCAGGTCCCAGGTCGGCACGGCGGGGGAGGAGCCGCGTCCGCCGGGCGCCGCGGAGCGCAGTCGCAGCAGCGGCAGGATCGGCAGCACCCCCAGCGCGCCGGTCAGGCAGGCGACCACCAGGGCCGTGGAGGTGGCCGTGACCAGCTGCGGACCGGAGGCGTGGGCGAGCATGGCACCGGAGACCAGCGGACCGGCGAGCTGGCCCAGGGAGGCGGCGGCGGTGAACCACCCGAAGTCGCGGTCCAGGTTCTCGGGCGGGGAGAAGCGGGCGATCAGGCCCTGCCCGGCGACCATGCACAGCAGGTGGCCCACGCCGACCACCGTGCTGGCCAGCGCGATGGCGGCCAGGCCGGTGGAGCCCGCCAGGAACAGGCACCCCGCCGCGAGCACCGCCGCGCCCAGCCCCACGATCCAGGCAGTGCGCCCGGAGCGGTCGGTGGCCCGGCCCAGCGGCACGGCGATGAGCAGGGGAAGCAGCGCGTAGGCGGCGGTGATCAGGCCGACCGCGACGGCGTCCCCGCCCACCGCGATGGTCCGGTAGGAGATGAGCGGCCGGGCGATGTTGAGGCAGGTGTGGGTGAGGACCACACTCAGCAGGAGCGTGCCCAACCATGCCCGTCCCGACGACCTGGCGCCCATGCCGACCCCCTCCGTTGACCGCCTACCCCGTGTCCGGCGGGCGACAGGGGATCATCCCATGACGGCGGTGGAGGCCCGTGTTCCGCCCCGTCCGTACGGGGCGGCCGGAAAACCAGAGGCGCGACGGCGGTCCCCGGGTTAGCGTCCCGCTATGGGAACCAAGGAGAACCATTTCGGAGAGAGCGTCGCGGCCACCTACGACGCCTCCTCGGCGGACATGTTCGCGCCGGAGGCGGTGGAGCCGGCCGTGGACCTCCTGGCGGAGCTGGCGGGCACCGGCCGGGCCCTGGAAATGGGGGTGGGAACGGGGCGCATCGCGCTGCCGCTGGCCCGCAGGGGGGTCCCGGTGCACGGCATCGACCTGTCCGAGGCGATGGTCGGCCGCATGCGCGCCAAACCGGGCGGCGACGCCGTCGGGGTGAGTATCGGCGACTTCGCCACGACCCGGGTGGAGGGCGCCTTCTCCGTCGTCTACCTGGTCTTCAACACCATCGGCAACCTGACCGCCCAGGACGAGCAGGTGGCCTGCTTCCAGAACGCCGCCGCCCACCTCGAACCGGGCGGGTGCTTCGTCATCGAGGTCGGCGTCCCCGAGCTGCGCAGGCTCCCCGAGGGACAGGAGGCCGTGCCCTTCCGCGTCGGCCCGAACGAGTGGGCCTACGACCTCTACGACGTCGCCACCCAGGCGATGAGCTCCAACTACGTCAGCGTGGTCGACGGGCGGGGAAGCCACCGGTCCATCCCCTTCCGGTACGTGTGGCCCGCCGAGCTCGACCTCATGGCCCGCATCGCCGGGATGCGTCTGCGGCACCGGTGGGAGGGCTGGACCCGGGAGCCCTTCACCAGCGCCAGCCGCCAGCACGTCTCGGTCTGGGAGAAACCCGCCGACTGAAGGTCCGGGGCGGGCGGGGTCAGCGACCGCGGTGGCGGGCCAGCGCGCCCGGCTCCAGCAGGTGCCCCAGTTGGGCCCGCGCCAGCCGGTCCCGCAGCTCCGCCTGGTCGGTCTCCAGCGCCCGGGCGGCCCGGTCCAGGTTCCACCCCGCGCCGCGCAGCGCCCGCAGCAGGCGCCCGCGGCGGACCTGGGCGGCGGAGAGCCGGAAGCTCTTGAGGTAGGCGACGTGTCCGGTGTCGGTGCTGATCACCTCGCCGACGTGGTTGTCCTCCCCGCGCTGTCGCCGGTGCGGTAGGCGCCCCTGGCCACGACGGCGTGGAACAGGCCGACCCGGGCCAGCTCCAGCGCGTCGGCGTCGGGGTGGGGGCGGACCGTCAGCCGCTCCGCGGTGACCCGGAGGGTGGACATGGAACGTCCTTCCTGGAGGGGAGGCGCTCTCGGACGGCGCCTCGGGGGCCGGTCCACTATGTCCGAACTCTCCCGGTGCCGCCAACGCCTTTTCCGCCGGGTGCCATGGGGCGGGGAGGCACCCGGGCGCGGAGGGTTGACCGGGCCGCCGCGCGCGGTGTACCGGTGTTGGGCGGCCGGAGAGCGGAGGTGCGGATGGGTGCCGTGTGCGTCGGCGGCGAGTGTTCCGCGGGCCCCGGACCGGGCCGGGACACGCCATGATCGTCCTGGGCCTGTCCTCGGGAACCTCGGCCGACGGGATCGACGTCGCCGCCGCCCGCCTGGACCTGGACGGCGACCTCGTGTACCTGGCCCCGCTGGGCCACCGCACCGTGCCCTACCCCGACGACCTGCGCCGGGAGCTCCGCGCCGCCCTGCCGCCCGCCGCCACCACCCTGGAGGCGGTGTGCCGCCTGGACACCGGTATCGGCCGCGCCTTCGCCGACGCGGCGCGGCGGGCCGACGAGGACCTGGCCGGGGGAGCGGCCGACCTGGTCGCCTCGCACGGCCAGACCCTCTTCCACTGGGTGGAGGGCGCCACCGCGCACGGCACCCTGCAACTGGGCCAGCCCGCCTGGATCGCCGAGGCCACCGGTCTGCCCGTGGTCTCCGACCCGCGCGCCGCCGACGTGGCCGCGGGCGGACACGGTGCGCCCCTGGCCAGCCTGTTGGACGCCCTCCTGCTCGCCGACCGCCCCGCACCGGTCGCGGCCCTCAACCTCGGCGGCATCGCCAACGCCACCGTCGTGCGCCCGGGCGCCGCGCCGGTGGCCTTCGACACCGGCCCGGGCAACGCGCTCCTGGACACGGCGGCGCGCCGGGTGAGCGGCGGCCGGGCGGACTTCGACGCCGACGGCGCGCTCGCCCGCTCCGGCCGTCCCGACCCCGTCCTCCTGGACCTCCTGCTGTCCGAGCCGTACTACCGCCTGGACCCGCCCAAGTCCACGGGACCGGAACTGTTCGGCCCCCGCCACCTCGACGCGGCCCTGGCCCGGGCGTCCGTCCCCGACCCCGCCGACCTTCTGGCCACCCTGACCGAGCTCACCGCCCTGACCGCCGCGCGGGCGCTGCGCCCGTACCGCGTGGCCGAGGTGTTCGCCTCCGGCGGCGGCACCCGCAACCCGGCCCTGATGGAACGCCTCGCCGCCCGCCTCCACCCGGCCCGCCTGGACACCGCCGACGCCCTCGGCCTGGACGGCGACGCCAAGGAGGCCTACCTGTTCGCCCTGATCGGCTTCTTCACCTGGCACGGCCTGCCCGCGACCCTGCCCGGGTGCACCGGCGCCCGCCGGGCGACGGTGTCCGGACGCCTCACCCCGGGAGCCGGGCCGCTCCGGCTGCCAGACCCGGCCCCCGCCGTCCCCCGGCGCCTGCTCGTACGGGCGCCGGAGCGGTGACCCCGCCCGCACACCCCCACCCCGGAAAGGCCCGCCGTGCAACCCATCGACCTCGTGGTCATCGCGGTGTACCTGCTGTGCTCCGCCTGGCTGGGCCTGCGGCTGTCCGGCCGCCAGCGCGACGCCAGGGACTACTTCGTCGGTAGCCGCCAGCTGCCCTGGTGGGCGGTGTGCCTGTCGGTGGTGGCCACCGAGACCAGCGCCCTGACGGTGATCAGCGTCCCGGGGGTGGCCTACCTGGGCGACGTCACGTTCCTCCAGGTGGCGGTCGGCTACCTCCTCGGGCGCGTGGTCGTCGCCTTCCTCCTGCTGCCCCGCTACTTCCGGGGCGGGATGACCACCGCCTACACCTACCTCGGGCTGCGCTTCGGCCGCGCCATGCAGGGCACCGCCTCGGTGGCCTTCCTGGGCACCCGGCTGCTCGCCGACGGGGTGCGCCTGTTCGCGGCGGCCATCCCGGTGAAGATCGTGCTGGGCGCCTACGGCCTGGACCTGTCCTACTTCGCGATCATCGCGGTGCTGGGCGCCGTGACGGCCCTGTACACCCTCGTCGGCGGCATCCGGGCCGTGGTCTGGGTGGACGTGCTCCAGATGGGCCTGTACGCGGTGGGCGGCGCGGTCGCGCTCGCGGTCCTCACCGCCGGCCTGGACGTGAACTTCCTGGCGGTGGCCGCGGAGGAGGGCAAGACCCGCTTCCTGGACCTGACCTCCGACCCGGTCTCCTCGCCCTACGCGACGGTGACCGCGGTGCTGGGCGGCGCCGTGCTCTCCACCGCCTCCCACGGAGCCGACCAGATCATCGTGCAGCGGCTGCTGGGCTGCCGCAGCCTGCGGGACGCGCAGAAGGCGGTGATCGGCAGCGCCGTGGTGGTCTTCCTCCAGTTCGCCCTCTTCCTCACCCTGGGGCTGGCCCTGTACTCCTACTTCGGCGGCGCACCGGTGGCGGAGCTGGGCCTGGACAGCTCCGACGAGCTCTTCCCGACCTTCGTGGTCGAGGGCCTGCCCGCCGGGCTGTCCGGTCTGCTGCTCGCCGGGGTGATGGCCAGCGCGATGAGCACCCTGTCGTCCTCGCTGTCGGCCCTGTCCTCCTCGACCATGACGGACCTGTACGAGCGCCTCACCCGCCGCCCGCCCGACCCCGCCCGGGGGCTGCGGCTCAGCCGCCTGTTCACCCTGGGCTGGGCGCTGGTGTTCGTGGGCGCGGCGGCGCTGTTCACCGGGACCGACAACCCCGTCGTCGAACTCGGGCTGTCCGTGGCGAGCCTGACCTACGGCGGCCTGCTCGGCGCCTTCCTCCTGGGCCTGTGGGTGCCCCGGGCCCGCCAGGCCGACGCCGTGCTGGCGTTCGCCGCCGCCGTGGCGACCATGGCCTGGCTGTTCCTCTTCCGACCCGGGCTGGTCGGGTTCACCTGGTACACCGCGATCGGCGCGTCGGTCGTGCTGGCACTGGGCTTCACGCTCTCGCTGCGCCACCGCGGGCCGGGCCCCGCAGCGGACACCGCCGCGGAGCCCTCACCCCGGGAGGGCGAGCGGACCTGAGGTCCGCCCGCGGGGATTTCAGCACCGGTCCTCCTCGGCCGCGCGCTTCCAGCGCTCCGCGTCCGCGTCGGAGACCTCGACGGGCACCTCGGCGGGCTGGGTGATCCGGATGTGGTTGCCGAACGGGTCGCGCAGCGCGCAGTCCACGCCGTAGGGCTGCTCCACCGGCTCCTGGGTGAACTCCACGCCCCGCGCGCGGAGCTTGTCGTAGGCGGCCCGGCAGTCATCCGTGGTGAGGATGCAGGCCACGCCCAGGGCGCCCTTGGTCAGCAGGTCGCGCAGCTGGGCCGCGGTCTCCTCGCTGTGCACGGGCGGCCCGGGGACCTCCAGGAGCAGCTGGCGCGCGGGGTCCTCGGGCAGCGCCACGGTCAGCCAGCGCATGAAGCCCATGTCGACGTCGTTGGTGACCTGGAAGCCGAGCTTGCCGACGTAGAAGTCGAGCGCCTCGTCCTGGTCCAGGACGGTGACCGAGGTGATGTTGATCGCGTTGAACATGGTGTCCACGCTAGTGCGCGGGTCTTCCGGCGGGCTTATCCGAAACTGCTCGGCCGCACCCAGGCCTTGACGAAGCACACCGGCGCCTCCGGTGCCCCGGCCGCCTCGGCGCGGTAGCGCGTGGGGGAGGAGCCCACCACCGACTGGAAGGTGCGGCTGAAGGTGCCGAAGCTGTCGTAGCCGACCGCGAGCGCGATCTCGGTGACGGTGCGGTCGGTCTGGCGCAGCAGCGCCATCGCCCGCTCGATCCGGCGGCGCTGGAGGTAGCGGTGGGGGGTCTCGCCGAACACGGCGCGGAAGGAACGGGTGAAGTGCGCGGGCGACATCAGCGCCACCCGCGCCAGCGCGGGGACGTCCAGCGGCTCGGCGAAGCTCCGGTCCATGGCGTCCCGGGCGCGCAGCAGCCGCCGGTTGCGGTCCTCGTTCGGTTCCATGACGTCAACCTAGGCCCCTGGTCGGACAGAGCGCCGGGGCCCGCCCGGGCCTTCCTGCGGGGACGGCGGACGGGACGCCGCTGCGAGGGGTGCCCGGTGTGGTGTATCCAGGAGGGAACCACCGGCTGACGGCGGTCCCCCGGCGCCCGGCACCGGCCGGCGGGGAGCGTAGGGGAGGAGGGCCGTGTCGGACAGGCAAGGTCGTATCCGTGTGTTCTTGCTCGACGACCACGACATCGTGCGCCGCGGTATCACGGCGCTGCTGTCGGAGGAGGAGGACATCGAGGTCGTCGGTGAGGCGGCGAGCGCGGGCGAGGCGGTCGCCCGCATCCGCGCCGTGCGCCCCGACGTGGCGGTCCTGGACGTGCGGCTGCCCGACGGCAGCGGCGTCGAGGTCTGCCGGGAGGTCCGTTCGCTCATGCCGGAGCTGCGCTGCCTCATGCTCACCTCCTACGCCGACGACGACGCCCTCTACGACGCGGTCATGGCCGGGGCGTCCGGGTACGTGCTCAAGCAGATCCACGGCTCGGATTTGGTGGGGGCCGTGCGCACCCTGCACGCGGGCGGCTCCCTGCTCGACCCGCGCAGCACCGACCTGATGATGCGGCGGATCCGCGAGCAGGCCACCCGCGAGGACCCCCTCTCCGCGCTCACCGAGAAGGAGCGGCGCGTCTTCGAGCTGATCGGCGAGGGGCTCACCAACCGGCAGATCGGCGAGCGCATGTACCTGGCCGAGAAGACGGTCAAGAACTACGTCTCCTCGGTGCCGTCCAAGCTGGAGATGCGGCGCCGCACCCAGGCGGCGGCCTTCGCCGCCCGGATCCGGGCCGAGTCGGCCCGCCCGCCCCGGGAGTGACGCCGCCTCCCGGGCCCCGCTCAGCCCGGGTGGACCACCATGACGGGGCAGTGCGCGTGGTGCAGCAGGCCGTGCGCCGTGGAGCCGAGGGCGAAGCGGGTCAGGCCGTGCAGGCCGCTCGCCCCGACCACGGCCAGGCGGGAGTTCCTCGTCGCCCCTTCCAGGACCTCGGCGGCGCGGCCCTCGACCACCTCGGTGTGCACGTGCACCGACGGGTACCGCCTCCGCCACGGAGCGAGCGCCTCCTCCAGGTCCCGCCCCTCGGCGGCGTTGGTCTCCTCGGGGGTGGCCGTCCTGGGGACCAGCGGCGACACCGCCGCCAGCGGCCACTCCCACACGCGTACGACCCGCAGCTGCTGCGAGCTGGCGGCGGCGGCCTCGAAGGCCTCGGCCAGCGGCCGCTCGCCGTGGACCGAGCCGCCCTGGCCCACGACCACCTCCGTGCGCTCCCGCGCCTGCGGTTCCCCGCCCATCACCACGACCGGCGTCGGAGAGTGCGCGGCCACCCGGTAGGCCACCGAACCCAGCTTCAGGCCCGGGAAGCCGCCGCGTCCGCGCGGGCCGACCACCACCAGGGCGGTCGACTCCTCCCTGGCCTTCTGGAGCAGGGCGTGCGTGGGCGCCTCCCTGACCACGAGCCTGTCCACGCCCAGGTCCGGGGCGGTGGCCGAGACCCGCTCCTCCGCCTGGTCCAGGGCCTGGAGCGCGATCTTGTCGATCTCCCGCTGGGACCAGACGAAGGCCGACTCCTCCGGCGAGGGGGCGGGGAAGGCCATGAGCAGGCACAGGCGCAGGCCCCGCCGCCGGGCCTCCGCCGCCGCCCACTCCGCCGCTCCGAGACTGGCCTCGGAACCGTCCACACCCGCGACGACCGATCGCTCCATCACGCCACCTCCGTTGCTGTCGGGTTCACCGTTCTGCCCACCATCGTGGCTGGCGGGCCACGAGGGGACGTCCCGCGCGGGTCCTCGATCCACCCGCCAAGGTCCCGTGGAACGCCCCTACCCGCGGGACGGAGGGCCCACCACGCCGCGGACCAAGGTCCTGTCCGACCCGGTGCTGACGCGGCCGTCGCGGCGGGGAGCACCGTCCGGGGACTGGGTCCCGGGGTCCCGTTACACTCGGTTCCGGGCGGTTTCGTTCCCACCCCGCAGCGGTGCACGCAGGAATGACGGAGATACCCATGTCCGAGACCGATCCCGCCGCCGCGTGTGAGCGCCCGCTGGTGCCCCGTATGCGGCTCGACGAACTCCTCCTGGAACTGCAGTCGCACATCGACACGGTCATGCTCACCAGGGACAGGATGCGCTCCCTGCTGGAGGCCGTGGTCACCATCGGCACGGGCCTGGACCTGGAGACCATGCTGCGCCGCGTCGTCGAGGCGGCGATGGCCCTGGTCGACGCGCGCTACGGGGCGCTCGGGATCCTCGACGACGCCGGGGGCCTACAGCAGTTCATCCCCGTCGGGCTGACCGAGGAGGAGGTCGCCGCGATCGAGCACTGGCCCGAGGGCAGGGGGCTGCTGGGCCTGCTGCTCAAGAACCCCCAGCCCCTGCGCCTGGCCGACCTGTCCGAGCACCCCGAGTCGCACGGCTTCCCCGCGGGCCACCCGCCCATGCGCGCCTTCCTCGGCGTGCCGATCCTGGTCCGCGACGAGGTGTTCGGCAACCTCTACCTGACCGAGAAGGTCGGGGGCGGAACCTTCGACGAGGACGACGAGACGGTCGTCACGGCCCTGGCCACCGCCGCCGGTGTGGCCATCGAGAACGCCCGGCTCTACGACGAGACCCGGCGCCGCGAGGTCTGGCTGGAGGCCTCCGACCAGATCACCACCCAGCTGCTCACCGGAAGCGACACCGCCGAGGTCCTGCACCTCATCGCGCGCCGGGCGCGCGACATGTCCGGCGCGGACCTGGCCGCCATCCTCACCGGGGAGGAAGGGAACCAGCGGCTGACCGTGCGGGTCGCCGACGGCGGCGGTGAGGAGGCGATCACGGGCCGGACGGTGCCCGTGGAGGGCTCGCTCACCGGCCGGGTCTTCCGGGACGGCGACCCCCTCATCACCGACATCGGCCGCTCCGGCGTGGAGGTCAGCCCCCCGCTGGACGGACTCGGCCTCGGACCGGTCCTGGCCGTACCGCTGGGAGCGCAGGGGAGCGCGCAGGGCGTCCTCCTGCTCGGCCGCAGAGTGGGCACACCCCCCTTCACCCCCGCCCACCTGCACCTGCT
This sequence comes from Nocardiopsis sp. FR4, assembly GCF_009830945.1. Lineage (GTDB taxonomy): Bacteria > Actinomycetota > Actinomycetes > Streptosporangiales > Streptosporangiaceae > Nocardiopsis. Next base: position 16,003 of record NZ_VWVV01000005.1, read on the forward strand.
GCACACCTTCACCGGGCACGCGGCCGTGGCGCTGGAGCTGGCCGAGGCCCGGGTGGGCTCCGAGCGCCTGTCCCTGCTGGAGGACCGCGACCGCATCGCCAAGGACCTGCACGACGTGGTGATCCAGCGGCTCTTCAGCGTCGGGATGTCGCTGATGAGCTCCGTGCGCCAGGTGGGGGAACCGCGTTCGGCCCAGCGCATCCGCCAGGCCGTCGACGACATCGACGACACCATCCGCCAGATCCGGACCACCGTCTTCGCGCTCCAGGACCTGGGCGGGGAGGACTCCCCCTGGCTGCGCAACCAGGTCCTGGAGGTGGTCAACGCCGCGACCGGCTCCCTCGGCTTCAGCGCGGGACTGCGGCTGGACGGCCCCATCGACGGCCTGGTCCCCGACGAGGTCGCCGAGCACGTCCTCGCGGTTCTGCGTGAGGCCCTGTCCAACGCGGCCCGCCACGCGCGTGCCTCACGCGTGGACGTGCGCGTGGACGCGGGCGCGCGGGTGACGGTCGAGGTGGAGGACGACGGGACCGGCCTCCCCGAGGAGGGACGCCGCAGCGGTCTGCGCAACCTGGCCGACCGGGCCTCGGCTCTGGGCGGGACCTTCGAGGCCGGCCCGGGGCCGCTCGGCGGGACCAGGCTGCACTGGAGCGTGCCGTTGGAGCAGGAGCCGACCGGCTGAGCCGGGCCGTTCAGACCGCCGCGGCCGCGTGAGCCCACCACGATCAGGTCGGCGCCCCCCGCCTCCACCGCCGAGCCGGAACCGCGGGTGCGCGGACTCGACCCGGACGAGTGCATGGCGCCCATCAGGCCCGGGGGAGTGGGAAGGGCCGCCTTCGCGGAGGAGGGCCGGGCCCCGGTCGTCCTTCCGGTGAACTACGCCGTTCTCCGGGGGACGTCGTCATCCTGACCGCGCCCGGCGGACGGACCGCCGACCACACCGGCGGCCCCCTCGCCTTCGAGGTCGACCGGCTCGACGAAACCCTGAGCGAGGGGTGGAGCGTGCTGGTCTGCGGCCCCGCGAGCGTGGTGGACGACCCCGGGGAGGCCGAGGCCCTCAGGAACGCGGTTCCGCTGCGGCCCTGGGCGGGGGGAGCGCGGGGACTCCCCGTCCGCATCACGCCGACGAGTGTGGGCGGGCGCCGGGCCGAGTCCGGCAGACTCCTGCGTTGAGTCCTCCCCGGGGGCCGGGCCGCGTCAGCGCGGGAGCAGGTCCAGCAGGGCGGACAGCGAGGTGATCTCGGCGTCGGCCACCCGGCCGGGGCCCAGGGGAGTGCCGGTGCGGTTGAGGTAGACCGTGCGCATCCCGGCGCGGGCGGCCATGTAGGTGTCATAGACCCCCGCGACCAGGGCCTCCTCGCCTCCGCAGCGCCGCACGCGTGAACGACTCCAGGCGGATCCTTTCCGTGGAGGCGCACGCGAACCCGGGCTCGGCGGCGACCTCCTCCCGCAGCCGCGCCAGCCACGCGGGCGACACCCGCCCCGGTGGGGCGCCGGGTCGGTGGGCCCCTTCCGGCCGCCGGCGGGGGTGCACGGACGCGCGGCGGGGCGGTCCGTGCAGGTTGGAGCCCCGGACCGCGGGCGGTCGGTACGCTCCGCGGTCCGGGGCCTTGGTCGAGCTCGGGTACGGCCGCTCCGGTCTCCGCTCTCACCGCACCGGTGCGGCCGTACCGGCCCCGCGCGCCCCGCGGTCACCCGCGGGGCGCGCTCACAGACGCGGCTTGCGGGGCCGGGTCAGGGAGTCCAGCCAGTGCAGGGGGTTCCTGCGGGCCCCGGCTCCCCGGCCGGACGGGGAGGGGCGCCGGGCCGCGCGGCTCAGCGGGTTGCGCCCCTTGGACTGGCCGGCGGACCTGGCCAGCCCCTTGAGCCGGGCCAGGGGGTCGTGTCCTCCGGTCCGTCCGCCGGCGGCCGGGCTCCTCTTCGGCATCAGATGACGCTTGACGTTACTGAGGGGGTTCCTCATCTTCGTTCTCCTCCTCCCGCCCTGACCGACCCCGCCCCCGCGAAGGTCCGTCAGTACGAGATGGTCTAAACATTACGAATGGGGAACTTTTTTGCCTCTGCTCTTGTGCTACCCAGTCCGGAAGCGTTGATGCACTTTTCCCCGGCTATTCCTCGGGAGGGAACGCCTGGAACGGGGAAAGGAGCGGGTCAACGCAGGTCACCGGCTGCCCGGCCGATTCCCCGGCGGCCGGATCCGTACTCACGGGCGGCGCCGCGCGGAGGGGGGAAGGGCCATGGCCAGCGCGGCCATGGCCAGCTGGACGGCCGCGAGTCCCGCGAAGACCACCGCGTAGGGGTGGTCGGGCAGGGGGTGCTCGGAGGCCGCCGCGGTGCCGAGCAGGGCCAGGCCCAGCGCGCCGCCCGCCTGTTTGGCCGCGTTCATCAGCCCGGAGGCGGCCCCGGCGTCCCCGGCGGTCGCGGAGGAGGTCACCACGCTGGTCAGCGGGGTGGTGAGCAGGCCCGCGCCCACGGACAGGACCACGGCCGGCCCCAGGACGGCCGCGGCGTAGGAGTGCGCGGAGACCGCCGCCGCCTGCCACGCGAAGCCCGCGGCGGCGGTCAGGCAGCCCGCCGTGATCAGCGTCGCCGGAGCCCGGTGCCGTATGAGCCACGGGGTGAGGAGCCAGCCCACGGCCATGGTGACCAGGGTGTGCGGCAGGAACCCCAGCCCCGTCCGCAACGGGTCCAACCCCAGGTCGTCCTGCATGTACAGGGTCAGGAAGTACCACATGGGCACTTGGAAGCAGGCCCCGGCGAGCAGGGTCAGGGCGTTGCCCACCGAGACGGAGCGGTCGCGCAGCAGCCGGGGCGGGAGTAGGGGGACCGGAGCGCGCGACTCGACGAGGGCGAAGGCGGCCAGGGCCCCGGCGCCCCCGGCCAGCACCGCCGCCGTGACCGGGTCGCCCCAGCCGTGCTCCCGGACCCGGGTGAGGCCGTAGGCGAGCGCGACCAGCCCGGCGGTGGCCGTCGCGGCCCCGGGAAGGTCGAGCCGTCCGGCGTCCCCGCCCGCACGCCGCCGGTCCAGGGCGTACAGGCCCAGGACCAGCGCGGCCGCGCCCGGGGGCACGTTGACCAGCAGGACCGCGCGCCAGGACAGCGCCTCGGTGAGCAGGCCGCCGACGAGGTTGCCCGCGGCTCCTCCCGCCACGCTCACCGCGGTCCACGCGGCCAGGGCCCGGGTCCGGGCGGGGCCCTGGGGAAAGGCGGTGGTCAGGGCGGCCAGGGTCGCCGGGGCCAGGACCGCCGCGCCCGCGCCCTGGAGGGCGCGGGCGAGGACCAGAGCGGCGGGGGAGGCCGCCAGGCCGCCGAGCAGGCTGGCCCCGGAGAACAGGGCCAGGCCGAGCGCGAACGCCCTCCGGTGTCCGTGCACGTCCGCCAGCCGCCCGCCCAGCAGCAGGAGGCCGCCGAAGGCCAGGGTGTAGGCGTGGGCCACCCAGGGCAGCCCCGCGGCGGAGAACCCCAGCGACTCCCGGATCGACGGAAGCGCGACGTTGACCACCGACACGTCGAGCACCACCAGCAGCTGGGCCGCGCACACGGCGGGAAGCACCGTACGGGAGGCCGGGGCCCGGTGTCCGGTTCCGTGCACGTGTCCGCCTCTCTCCTCAAAGCAATGTGGTTACATTGCTCTGAGGGAACGGTAGCTTCTTCGCCCCCGCAAAGCAATGCGATCACATCGGAAAGGCGGCGGGATGGACACGCCGAAGCGCGGCCCCGGAGCCGAGCACGAACAGCGCCGTCAGCAGATCGCCGACGCGGTCCTGGCCGTCACGGCCGAGCACGGACTGGCCGCCGTGACGCAGACCAGCGTGGCCGCGCGCGCCGGGGTCTCCCCCGGCCGGGTCCAGCACTACTTCCCGGCCAAACGGCAGATGATCGAGGCCGCCTTCGACCGCGCCAACGCCCTCAGCTCCGCGCGCATCGCCTCCGCGACGGGCACCGGGGCCTCCCCGCGCCGGGTGCTGACCACGGTGCTCACCGAGCTCATCCCCTACGACACCGCCACCCGCGTCCACATGCGCGTCCGACAGGCCTTCACCGCGCTCGCCCTCTCCGACGAGGACATCGCCGAGCGGATGCGCCGCGAGTACGCGCGCTTCCACGGCCAGGTCGCCGACCTGCTGCCCGGCGGCGCCGACCGCCGGGACAGGGCGGTCGCGCTCGTGGCCCTGGCCGAGGGGCTGGCCTACTACGTGCTGGTGGGCGTCGACTCCGCCGCCGCGGCCCGCGAACGCGTGCTCGCCGCGATCGCCGCCGCCCACGGGGAGGCTCAGGAACCGGTCGGGTCCGCCGCCAGCGTGCCGAGGAGGGACAGCGACTCCGCGGACCGCGAACCCGGCTCGGCCAGGTAGACGACGAGCTCCTGCCCGGGGGCCGACCTGACGTCGAAGGCGTGCAGCCCCAGCTCCAGCGGGCCCACGTCCGGGTGGTCGAACCGCTTGGCCTCCAGACTCTTGCCGCGCACGCCGTTGCGCCGCCAGAGCCGCGCGAAGTCGGGGCTGCGCTCCTCCAGCTCCGCCACGACGGAGCGCAGCCGCGGGTGTTCCGGCCGGGCGCCCTCCGCCAGGCGCAGACCGTCCGCCGTGTTCGCGGCGACGGTCTCCCAGTCGGGGTAGAACGAGCGCGCGGCCGGGTCCAGGAACACCGCCAGCGCCAGGTTTCGGGAGAAGGGGAAGCGGCGGAAGAGCGCTTCGGCCAGCGGGTTGCACGCCAGCACGTCATAGGCGCGCCCCAGCACCAGGGCCGGGGTCTCGTGCCAGCGGCCCATCAGGTCCACGAGCGAGGGGTCGGCCCGCTCGGCGCGGACCTCCAGGGCCGGGGCCAGACCCGCCAGCCGGTACAGGTGGCGGCGGCCGTCGTCGTCCAGGCACAGCGCCCGGCCCAGCGCGTCCAGGACCTGCGAAGAGGGGCGGGTCTCCCTGCCCTGCTCAAGCCGCGTGTAGTAGTCGGCGCTCATCCCGGCCAGCATCGCCACCTCCTCGCGCCGCAGCCCGGCCACGCGGCGGCGCCCGTGCACGGGCAGGCCCAGCTCCCGAGGGGTGAGCCGCGCCCGCGCGGCGCGCAGGTAGTCGCCCAGTGATGGGGAAGTCATGGCCTCCAGCCTAGGGATCCCGCGCCCTCCTGTCCTGGGTGCGGTGCACCCAGGAAGGGCGCGTCCTTCCCGGGACCGCCCCGGTACCCGAGACTCGGACCCGTCCGACACCGGGGAAGGGAACGCCCATGAACGAACAGACCCAGCGCACCGACCGCAAGGTCGTCCTCGTCACCGGCGCCAGCAGCGGCATCGGCGCGGCCACGGCCCTGCGCTTGGCCCGGGAGGGCCACCACGTCGTCCTCGGCGCGCGGCGCGCGGACCGCATGGCGGACCTGGTCCGGCGCGTCCGCGAGGACGGGGGCAGCGCCGAACACCGCCGCCTCGACGTCACCGACCCCGGCGCCGTACGGGAGGCGGTCGACGGCACGGTGCGCGACCACGGGCGCCTGGACGCCCTGGTCAGCAACGCCGGGGTGATGCTGCTGTCCCGGATGGACGCGCTGCTGGCCGAGGAGTGGCACCGGATGGTCGACGTCAACGTCAAGGGCCTGCTCAACGGCGTGGCCGCCGCCCTCCCGCACTTCCGGCGCCAGGGAACGGGGCACTTCGTCACGGTCGCCTCGATCGGCGCCCACGAGGTCGTCCCCACCTCGGCGGTCTACTCCGGCACCAAGTACGCGGTGTGGGCGATCACCGAGGGCCTGCGGCTGGAGCTCGACCCCGGGATCAGGGTCACGACCGTTTCCCCGGGTGTGGTCGAGAGCGAACTCGCCGAGCACATCACCGACCCGTTCGCGCGGGAGACGATGGTCTCCTACCGCAGGCACGCGCTGTCCGCCGACGCCATCGCCCGAACGGTCTCCTTCGCCCTGGCCCAGCCTCCCGAGGTCGATGTCAACGAGGTCATCGTGCGCCCCGCGGCCCAGCGCTGAGCGCACACCCGTTCAGCCGTCCGGCAGCAGGCGCAGCACGGCCGGGGCGCCGGGCGGCTCGGGCAGATCCGGTCCCTCCAGCACGACCAGTCCCACCGAGGGCGGCACGTCCACGCGGCCCGGCCGGGCGGGGTCCACCCGGCGGAAGCGGAACTCCGGATCCCGGGCCTCCGCACGCATCGCCGCCTCGTCCTCGGGGCCGGGCGGGCGCGCGGTGGAGCGACCGGTCCGGCCCACCGACGCCACGGAACCGGGGGCGGCGACCGACTCCGGCCGCGGCGGCGGTGTACCCGGCACCAGCCACAGCGTCTCCCCGGGCGTGCACAGGCCCGCCGCCAGCGCGGGCAGGGTGTCGCCAGCCGTGTGCAGGACGGCGCTCCGACCGCCGCGCACGCGCTCGAACACCTCCACGCACCCCCCGTCGGCACCCGCCAGCCGACCGGCCTCCTCGGGGGTCAGGGGTTCGGGGCGCCCCCGGCGAAGCGGCCAGCGCGGGAAGGCCGGCCGGGGCCAGACGTAGGGCAGCCCGCCGGGCACGTCCGGGAAGAGCGGCCGGTAGTGCGCCCCGTCCTTGTCCACCAGGGACGACCGGTGCGAGGCGTGCAGGTCCTCGGCGCCCAGCCACGGCGGCAGCATGTCCCGTTCCCACAGCCACGCCTCCTCCGGGACCCGCCCCCCGGTGAAGGCCGTCAGCGAGGCCAGGACGGAGTCGGCGTACCCGCGTCGGCGCCACTCCCGGCACACCGCGACCCCGTACCCGGCGAGCGCGGGCACGAAGCCGCGCCACATCGCCACGGCGGGGTGGTTCTTCCACCCGTAGCGCGGCCACACCAGGGCCCGCAGGATCTGCAGTGTCTCCACCCGCTGCTTGCCCAGCCGACGGTCGTCCAGGGTCCGCGCGCACGCGGAGAACGCGGGGTACGGCAAGAAGGTCTGCATCGTCTCCCGTCCTGGTCGGCGGCGGTGTTCACCGGGTCATACCCGCGATCCGGCCCGAACGGCACCGAACACGCACCCCGCGGCACGGCCGCGCGGGCCGAGGCGGAGAACCGTCACTCGGAGGGCTCCGGCAACTCGGGCAGCTCCGGGCAGCCGATGGTCGGGTTCACCCCCATGTAGTTCAGCGGTCCGACCGCGACGGTGCCGAGGGTGTGCCACAGGGTCGAGCACGAGGTCTCGTCAGGGGTGAACAGGCCGCGCTGGAACGCGGCGACCAGTCCGATGATCAGCCACAGGGCGATGAGGCCCGACAGGATAGTCCCGAAACGCACTTTCGACCTCCAAGAGGTGGGACGTGCGGAGGTGGTGATTGCCCTCAGACCTACCCCCCGCACGCGGCCTCTCACCCGAACACGCGCCTTCGTGCGTCAGAGACCTCAGGGGCGGGGGCCGAACCGCCAGCGCGTGGGGCCGTGCGGCAGTTCGCCGACCGGGAAGGCGTACACCGTCGACGGCCGGACCGTGAAGACCCGGTACGGCGGGGGACCGGCGGTGGGAGCCCCATCGGGGCCGGTCAGCCCGCCCTCACCGGCGGTCGGGGCCCACCCGTGGCGCTCGGCGTAGGCCGCGGCGACCCGTTCCAGGCGCTCGGGATCGCGCACCCGCTCGACCGTGCCCTCCACCACCGCGTCCACGCGTCCGGTGGTGAACGCCAGGCTCACCCGGGGGTCGGCGGCCAGCAGGCGGGACTTGGCGGTGCCCTCACCCGAGGCGAAGCACGGCTGCTCGTCCACCCACACCGCCAGCAGCGGCCGGGTGTGCGGGCGGCCGTCCCCGTGGGTGGCGGTCAGCCAGCACGTCCCGCCCTCCTCGGCCAGGTGGGGGAGCACGTCCTCCCACGAGCCGGGGGGCTGGCTCGTCAGGGGGTCGGCCTGCGGATCCGCAACCACGTCACACTCCTCGGGCTCGCCGTCGCGGCCACCCTAGCGACGCGCGGGCCGGGGTTCAACGCCCCGCCCGGCGCCCCGTGCGGGGCGCCTCAGGCGGCGACGAGCGTGCGGCGCACCCGGGCGGTGAAGCCCACGAACACCACCGCGGCGGCGACGGCCGTGGCGAGCATGACCCCGGTCATGCTGGACAGGGTGACCGGACCGCTCAGGCCGGCGGTCGCGGCCAGGCCGGAGCCGATGCCGAACTGCAGGGTGCCCAGCAGGGCCGAGCCGCTTCCGGCGATCTTGGGCGGCTGCCCGTCCAGGGCCAGCGCGGTGGCGTTGGGCGAGACCAGGCCGGTGAAGACCATCATCGCGAACAGCGCGGCGGTCACCGTCACCAGGTCCGCTCCGCCGGAGGCGCCCAGCGCCGCCAGCACGGCCACGGACAGGATCGATCCGACCAGCCCCAGGAACAGGCGGCGGTGGATCTCCATGCGGCTGATGAGGAAGGCGTTGACCTGGTTGCCGATGATCATCCCGAGCGTGGTCACCGCGAACACCAGGCTGAACTCCTGGGCGCTGGCCCCGAAGCGGGACTGGGACACGAACGAGAAGGTCGAGATGTAGGTGAAGCTCATGCCGAAGCTCAGGGCGAGCGTGAGCGTGGGACCGATGAAGCGGACGTCGCGCAGCAGGCCGCCGAACACCCGCATCTGCTCACGGGGGCTGACCGGCTCGCGCTGCTCGGCCGGCAGGCTCTCGGGCAGGCCGAACAGGACCAGGGCGAAGGTCACCAGGCCCATCGCGCCGAGCACGGCGAAGAGCAGCTGCCAGGGACCGAGGAAGAGCAGCTGACCGCCCAGCACAGGGCCGAGCATGGGCGCCAGCCCGGACAGCAGTACCAGTCGGGAGAAGAACGTGGCCGCGGCGTCGCCGTCGAACACGTCGCGCACGATCGCGCGGGAGACCACCAGCCCGGCGGCGGCGGACAGCCCCTGCACGAAGCGCAGCAGGCTGAACATCTCCACGCTGGACGCCATCGCGATGCCCACGGTGGAGACCGTGAACACGCCGATGCCGGTGAGCAGCGGCAGGCGGCGCCCCCAGCGGTCGCTGAGCGGGCCGAGAACGAGCTGGCCCAGGGCCAGCCCGGCCATCACCGAGGTCAGGGTGAGCTTGACGCTGGCCTCGCTGGTGCCCAGGTCCGAGGCGATCTGGGGCAGCGCGGGCAGGTACAGGTCCGTGGCGAGCGGGCCGAGCGCGGAGAGTACGCCGAGCACGACCACCAGCAGCATGGCGCGGCGGCGCGTCCGGGACGCGTGCGCGCGGCCGGCGGCCGGGTTCTGCTCGGGAGCGTTCGCCTGCTGCGGTACGTCGCCGTTGCGGACCCGGGGGTTGTGGTCGGTCGCGGCGTTCGGGGCGTCCGGGACGGCCTGAACGCCGGCGATGGTCTGGGCACGACGATCCGGGCGTGCGAAGGCAAGGGTCACCTAGGGCTCCAACACAGGAGAGGTATCAACAAGAGGTGTGCGGGGGCGCCGTGAACCGCCTTCGGGCAGAGGCGCCTGCAGAAAGTCCCGTGCCGGGATCACATGGTCCGGTGTGGGGAACACTTCCGCCAACACGAGGCTAGGACCAGCCCATCCCCGCTTTACCCGTTTGTCCGCGTGATCCGAATTACGGTGCGGGATCGCCCTGCGCACAGGGACTTCGGCGGGCGTGTGACGACGCCCATGCGCGGAGCTCCCCGGCCCGGTCCGGGCGGGCTCGTAAACCGCGCGGCACGGGGCCGGCGCGCGGGTCCTCCCCGGTGACGGGGGCGCGAGGGCCGGGGCCGTCCCGGCGCCCGACCCCTCCCTCCGCGGGTGGTTGCCCCGGGCCGCGGGGGTTTCCCGGAAACGGAGGGTTCCCGGGCGTGTCCTTGCGCAACTGTTTGTCCGTCCCTGCCCCGCGCCCGCGCGTGTATGCGTGACCCTGGAAGACAGGAGCGGTACCGCGTTCCGCCGCGGGGACGGGGACAGGTGTGTCCCGGCCCCGGGAGGACCGGGAGCGGGCCGCTCGGACCGACGGCCCTCGGAAGCCTCAGGACGGGAGGCGTCCGGGGCCGTCTCCCGTGTCGCCGGGGCGACAGCCGTCCGGCGGCCCTCTCGCAGGCGGTCCGGCCCCGTTGACCGCTGGGGCGGGCCCGGCTCGGACGGAGGCGAACCCGGTTGCCCTGGGGCGTGGAAACCCGTGCCGCCGCCCGACCCCGGAGCAGAATTTCGCCACCGGTAGGTTAGTGCCTATGACTGGCACAATGGGCCCGCAGGGCCGGACCGCACTGGGAGTGCTCCTGCTCTCCTCGACCCTGGGGTGATGGCCGGAGCCACCGTCGCCCCCGTCCTGGCCCTCATCCAGAACACCTCGGCATCTCGGGTACGGCCGCCGGGTTCGTCATCACCACCACCCACGGCCTGACCATCGCCGTGGTCAGCCCCGTGGTCGGAAGAGCCATCGACCGCTGGGGCGTGCGTATCCCGCTCGCCGCCGGACTGGTGCTCTACGGCTTCGGCGGAGGCGCAGGGCTGGTGGTCCCCGGGTACGCATGGCTCATCGCCAGCCGCTTCGTTCTGGGACTGGGCGCGGCGGTGGTGTTCACCGGAACCACCGTCGCGGTGCTCACCCTCTACCAGGGACGGACGCGTGACCGGGTGATGGGCTGGCGCACCACGGCCGCCACCGTCGGCGGGGTGCTGTGGCCCCTGCTGGCGGGGGCACTCGGCGGGGTCTCCTGGCACGCCGCCTTCGGGGTCTACCTGATCGGAGTCCCGCTCGGCGCCGCGGTGCTGGTGGCGCTCCCGAAGGCCGCCACTCCCGGGTCCGGCACCGGTCGCGCCCAGGGCAGCCTCCTCCGGCTCCTACGTGCCAGCCCGGTCCTGTTCGTCTGGCGGGCATCGTGCTGGCCAGCGGCGCGATGATGTACGTGCCAGCCGTCTTCCTCCCCACACGGCTGGAGGAGATCGGCATCACCGCACCGCTGCTGGTCGCCGTCTACGGAGTCACCCTCGGAGCCGTCACCGCCAGTGCGGCCGGTCTCGCCTACGCCCGGCTGCGGGCCCGTTTCAGCCACGCCGCGATCCTGCGCTGCGCCGCCTCCTGCTGGCTGGTCGCCTACCTGGTCTACGGCACGGTGAGCCAACCGGTCGTGCTCCTGCTGGCACCTGCCCTCGTCGGAGTCGGCAACTCCCTGGCCATGCCCGCCCTGACCGTGCTGATCGCCGACCGCGCGCCCGAGCACCTGCGCGGGCGCGCCACCTCCCTGCAGGGCACCGCCATGTTCACCGGCCAGTTCGTCTCGCCCCTGTTGGCCGGTCCGCTCATCGCCGCGACCTCCCACACCGTGGGCTTCCTCGCGGCCAGCGGGGTGGCCGCCGCCGTGCTCGCCGCGGTGCTCCTCACCCGGGTCGCCGCAGAACCACCCGCACCCGCCGAGGCGGGCAGGTCCTCTGCCGCGCCGGACCGTGAAGACGAAGGCTGAGCGGACGACGGCCGTCCCGGGGCCCGGCTCCGGGCGGCGGGCCCCGGGCAGGGCGTCAACCGAGCATTCCGCCACCGCACCCCTTTTCTTTCTGGAAAATGGACCACGGAGGGGAAGCGTGTTATTCTGGCCGGGTGGGGATTTTTCTGGAATTGTTTTCCGAGCCTTTTCTGCCTAGGCTGCGGATATGCCAGACCCCCTTTCTCCCGTGGTGCTTTCCGCCTCCGTCATGACCCACCCCCGCCGGGGCGCGTCCGCCCGCCGGGTCCTGGACTCCCTGGGGATTCCCGGCGCCGCGCTGGCCGTGGACCCCGAGCCCGGCGGTCCGCCCAGCACCCTGCGCGCCTCGTGCCTGGCCTTCTCCCGGGCCGAACGCGCTGAATCCACCCACCACCTGGTCGTACAGGACGACGTGCGGGTGTGCGCGGACTTTCCCGCGTCGGTGCGCCGAATGGTGGAAAAACACCCCCGGGCCGCGATCGCCTTCTTCGTGGAATGGGGGTCGCGCACCGCCCACCTGGCCCGCTGGGCGGTCTTCACCGGACACGGCGCGGTACCGGTCGTCAACCCGTACATGCCGACCCTGGCGCTGGTGCTGCCGCGGGACCTGGCCGTCGGCATGGGCCGTTTCATGGCCTCGGCCGGGGGCCGCTCCGACGACCGAGCCGCACTGCGCTTCCTGCGCGCGCGGGGAGTGCCGACCCTGGCCGCGGTGCCCAACCTGGTCGAGCACGAGGACTCACCCAGCCTCAAGGGCAACGGCGACCACGGGATCCGGCGGTCGGTCTGCTTCGCCCCGACCGGGGCGGACTTCGGCGGAACGGTCCTCGACCCGCCCCCACTGCTGCCGTTCCTGCGTTGGAACACCGGTAGCGCCGTAGCCATCGACACCGACCACGACGTCCCCGAGGCGCACCGGCCCGTGCTGGAGGTCCTCAAGGAGTGGGGCGCCCGCCCGGAGTGGCTGCGCCGGGACTGCGCGGCGCACCTGGGCGCCGACTCCGGCCCGCTGTTCGCGCTCTGGCTCACCGCCGTCGCCCTGGGCGCCGTCCAGGAACGGCACTGGCCCGGGACCGTGGCCCCGCTGCGCCCGCGCCTGGACGACCCCCTGGTGTACACCGCGCTGGCCACCCTGGCCCCGGGCGCGCTGCGCCTGTTCCTGGACCCGGACCGGCTGGTCGCGCGCTCCGACCATCTGGTTCCGGTGCTGCTCACCGCCATGGAGCACGGTGCCGCGCTCGCGGGCGGGCGCGCCTGAGCGGGACGGCCGTCAGTACCCCCTGTCGATCCACTCCTGCAGGTGCGGCGCCTCGGCGCCGATCGTGGTCGACTCCCCGTGACCGGGGTGGACCACCGTCTCGTCCGGAAGGCCGAACAGCCGGTACCGGACGGAGTCGATGATGGTCGGGAAGTCGGAGTAGGACCGGCCCGTGGCGCCCGGCCCGCCCCGGAACAGGGTGTCGCCGCTGAACAGCGCGCCCAGCGAGGGCGCGTACAGGCACACCGCGCCCGGTGCGTGCCCCGGGGTGTGCAGCACGGTCAGCCCGGTCCCGGCGATCGGAACGGTCTGCCCCTGGGACAGTTCGGCGTCCGGCGCCCGGCCCGGATGGGTCATGTCCCACAGCACCCGGTCGGCCGGGTGCAGCAGGATCGGCGCGCCGGTGGCCTCGGCCAGCGCCGGGGCGGCGTTGACGTGGTCGTTGTGCCCGTGGGTGCACACCACCGCCACCAGTTCGCGGTCGCCCACCACGCCCAGGATCGCCTTCGGGTCGTGCGCCGCGTCGATCACCAGGGCCTGGTCGCGGTCGCCCACCACCCAGACGTTGTTGTCCACCTCCCACTCCCCGCCGTCCAGGGCGAAGGTGCCCGAGGTGGTCAGGTGCTCCACCTGTACACCGCTCACAGGATCACCACCGATCGCAGTACGTCGCCGCGTTCCATGCTGGCGAAGGCCTCCTCCACGTCGCCCAGGCCGATCTCCTCGCTGACGAACCCGTCCAGGTCCAGGCGTCCCCGCAGGTACAGGTCGATCAGCACGGGGAAGTCGCGGGAGGGCAGGCAGTCGCCGTACCAGGAGGACTTCAGGGCGCCGCCCCGGCCGAACACGTCCAGCAGGGGCAGGTCCAGGCGCATGTCGGGGGTGGGCACGCCCACCAGGACCACGGTCCCGGCCAGGTCGCGGGCGTAGAAGGCCTGCTCGTAGGTCTGCGGGGCCCCGACCGCGTCGATGACCACGTCCGCGCCGAAGCCGCCGGTGAGGTCGCGGATGGTCTCGACCGGGTCGGTGAAGGAGGAGTTGACGGTGTGGGTGGCGCCGAAGCCCAGCGCCCGCTCCAGCTTGCGGTCCTCCAGGTCCACCGCGATGATCCGGTTGGCCCCGGCCAGGCGGGCACCGGCCACCGCGGCGCAGCCCACGCCGCCGCAGCCGATCACGGCCACCGAGTCCCCCGGGCCCACGTTCCCGGTGTTGAGGGCCGCGCCGATCCCGGCCATGACACCGCAGCCGAGCAGTCCGGCCGCGGCGGGCGAGGCCTGCGGGTCGACCTTGGTGCACTGGCCGGCCGCCACCAGGGTCTTCTCGGCGAAGGCGCCGATGCCCAGTGCCGGGGTGAGCGCGGTGCCGTCCTCCAGGGTCATGGGCTGCTCGGCGTTGCGGGTGTCGAAACAGTACTGGGGGCGGCCCCGGCGGCAGGCGCGGCACCGCCCGCACACCGCCCGCCAGTTGAGGACCACGTGGTCCCCGGGTGCCACCTCCGTCACCCCGGGCCCGACCGACTCCACGATCCCGGCGGCCTCGTGGCCGAGCAGGAAGGGGAACTCGTCGTTGATGCCGCCCTCCCGGTAGTGCAGGTCGGTGTGGCACACCCCGCACGCCTGGACTCGCACCACGGCCTCTCCCGGCCCCGGATCGGGGACCACGACCGCGGCCAGTTCGACGGGTGCTCCCTTGGCCCGGGAGATCACCCCTTGTACCCGTTGAGACATCCTCGGCTCCCCACCCGTGACGGAGGCGGTGCCGCGCGGCACCGCCTCCGTCACCATGCCCCGTCGGGCGCGCGCCTATCCCTCACCCGCCCGCGCGGGACCCGGATCAGATGCTCGTGCTCAGGCCGATGCCCATGCCGCCGTCCACGAGCAACTCCGCGCCGGAGGTGAAGGTCGCCTCGAAGCCGAGGAAGAGCACGGCCCGGGCGACCTCGGCCACCGTGCCGTGGCGGCCCATCGGCGTGGCCTCGTTGCCGATCCGCATGAACTCCTCGCGCTGGCCCTGGGTGATCCCCGCGACCCCCATGCTGGGGGTTTCGACGAACCCCGGCGCGACCGTGTTCACCCGGATGCCGCGCGGCAGCAGCTCCGAGGCGAGCACCCGGCTGAAGCCGAGCACCGCCATCTTGGTGCCCGTGTACACGCTCATCCCCGGGGTCCCGGTCACGTTGGTGACGGCGGTGGTGAACACGACCGCTCCGCCGTCGGCCAGCAGCGGCGCCAGCCGCCGCACGGTGAAGAAGGCCCCCTTGGTGTTGACCGCGAACATCCGGTCGTAGGACTCCTCGGTGACCTCCTCGAACGGCGCGATCTCGGAGGTGCCCGCGTTGACGTGCAGCAGGTCGATTCCGCCCAGCTCCGCGCCCACCTCCTCGGCGAGCGCGTCGGTGTCGGCCGGGTCGGTCACGTCGGCGCGCACCGCGCGGACCGCCGTGCCCAGGCGCCCGCGCACCTCCTCCAGGTTCTTCTCGTTGCTCCCGGTCAGCACCACCCGGGCGCCCCCGTCCACCAGTGCCTCGACCACGCCCAGGCCCATGCCGTGCGTGCCGCCGACCACCACGGCCCGCTTTCCCTCGTACGCGCTCATGCCCGTCACCCCGTTCGGTCCCGGTGGGCGGCCCGTCGCCGCCCCGACTCCCTCACGGTGGCGGCTGCCGCCACGGGTGTCCTACGGGAGCGCTACGGTTGCGCCATGCGTTTCGGGGTGCTGGGTCCGCTGGCGGTGTGGACCGGGGGCGGTGCGCCCGTGCGGGTGCGCGACACCAAGGTCCGCGCCCTGCTGGCGTCGCTGCTCCTGGCCCGGGGGCGGGTGGTGCCCGCCGACCGGCTGGTGGAGGACCTGTGGGGGCAGGAGCCGCCCGCGCGTCCGGCCGCCGTCCTGCAGGCGCGGGTGTCCCAGCTGCGCGGTGACCTGGACCGGGCCGAACCCGGAGCCCGGGCCCTGGTCCGCCACCGCGCGCCCGGCTACCTGCTGGCGGCGGAGGACGTGGACGCCGTCCGGTTCGAGGACCTGCTGCGCCGAGCCGGTGCGGCGGCCGACCCGCGCGGACGCGCCGACCTGCTCGCCCGGGCCCTGGACCTGTGGCGCGGCCCCGTGCTGGCCGAGTTCGCCGACACCGAACCGGCGCGGTCCGCGGCGGCCCGCTGGGAGGAGCTGCGGGTGACCGCGGTCGAGGACCGGGCCGAGGCCCGCCTGGCCCTGGGCGAGCACGCCGCGCTCGCCGCCGACCTGGCCGAGGAGGCCGAGCGCCACCCCTACCGCGAGCGCCTGCACGCCGCCCGGATCCGCGCCCTGTACGGTGCGGGCCGCCAGCGGGAGGCGCTGGCCGCCTACGAGCGGCTGCGCTCCCGGCTGGCCGAGGAGATGGGCGTGGACCCCGGCCCCGCGCTGGCGGACCTGCACCGGAGGCTGTTGGCCCAGGACCCCTCCCTGGACCCGGTACCGGTCCCCGCGGCCGCGCCGGTCGGCCACCGGGGCCTGCCCGCGCCGGTCGGCGCTCTGGTCGGGCGCGAGGACCACCTGCGGGCGCTGCGCTCCCTGGCGGGCACGCGCCGTCTGGTCACCCTGACCGGACCGGGCGGGGTGGGCAAGACCCGCCTGGCCCTGGAAGCGGCCCGCGACCTGGCCGCTGACACCGCGCTGCTGGTGGAGCTGGCCGGGCTGGCCCCGGGCGGCGACCCCGGCCCCCTCCTGGCGGCCGCGGTCGGGGCCCGCGACGAGGGTCCCGACCGGGGGCCGCTCGCACGGGTGGCCGACCTGCTGCGCGGCCGGGGAGCCCTGTTGGTCCTGGACAACTGCGAACACGCGGTGGCCCCCGTGGCCGCGGCGGTCGCCGAACTGGTGCGGGAGGTGCCCGACCTGCGCGTGCTGGCCACCAGCCAGGTCCCCCTGGACGTGACCGGCGAGCACCTGTACGCGGTGCCGCCGCTGGACGTGCCCGGACCCGAGGACGCCGATCCCGCGCTGCTGGCCGGGATCGGGGCGGTCCGGCTCTTCACCGAGCGGGCCCGGGCGGCGTCGTCCGCCTTCGTCCTCGACGCCGCCACGGCCGGGCCCGTGGCCACGATCTGCCGACGCCTGGACGGCATCCCCCTCGCCCTGGAGCTGGCCGCCACCCGGCTGCGGCACATGGGGGCGGCCGACCTCGCCGCCCGCCTGGACGACCGCTTCGCCCTGCTCGGGGTCGGCCGCCGCGACGCCCCCGCCCGCCAGCGCACCCTGCGGGCGATGATCGACTGGAGCTGGGAGCCCCTCTCCGCCGCCGAGCGCGCGGTGCTCTGCCGCCTGGCGGTGCACGCGGGCGGCTGCGACCTGGCCACCGCCGAGGCGGTGTGCTCCGATCCCGGGTCGGTCCCCGCCGAGGAGGTCCTGGGCGTGGTCGCCGCGCTCGTGGACCGCTCCCTGGTCGTGGCCGCGGACCACCCCGACGGAACCCGGTACCACCTGCTGGAGTCGGTCGCCGCCTACGCCGTCGAACGCCTGGAGGAGAGCGGCCGGGCCCGTGCCGCCCGGGCCCGGCACGCCGCCCACTTCGCCGACCTGGCCGAGCGGGCCGACGCGCGGCTGCGCGGCCCCGGGCAGGGCCGCTGGCTGCGGCGCCTGGACGCCGAGGCGGCCAACCTGCGCGCGGCTCTGGACGCCGCGGTGCACGAGGGGGACGCCCGCCTGGCGCTGCGCCTGGCCCTGGCCACGACCTGGTACCGCTACCTGCGCGGGCACGCGGGCCAGGCGCGCGACGCGCTGGGGCGGGCGCTGTCGGTGCCGGGCGGCCCCGCCGGGGACGCGGCCCGGGCGCGGGTGTGGCGGGCCGCCCTGGCCGCGCCCGGGTCCGACGGTGGGGAGGCCGGCCCCGACGCGGACCTGGAGCGGGTGACCGACCCGGCGGTACGCGCCCGGCTGGCCTGGTTCGCCGAGTTCGCCCGGTGCGGCCTGGGTGACCCGCTCCGGGCGGTCGAGCGGGTCGAGCGCGCCCGCGAGGCCGCGCTGCGGGCCGGGGACGCCTGGGGGGCCGCGCTGGCCCTGGTCAGCCTGGCGCAGGCGGCGTTCACCCGGGGCGACCTGGCCGGGGCGCGCGAGCGGGCGCACGAGGCCGAACGGGCGCTGCGTGACATCGGCGACCGCTGGGCGCTCCTGCACGCCTCCGACATCCTGGCCCAGGTAGCGGAGGCGCGCGGCGACCTGGCGGAGACGGCCCGGCGCCACGAGGAGGGCCTGCGCATCGCCGAGGAGCTGAGGCTGTGGCGCACGGTCTCCCTGAAGCTGTCCGGTCTGGGGCGGGTGGCGCTGCTGCGCGGCGACCTGGACCGCGCCGACGCCCTGCACGAGCGGGCCCTGCGGGTGGCCGAGGAGCAGGCGGACGCGGTGGGGGAGCAGTTCGCCGACGCCGGGATCGCCCTGGCCGCCCGCCGCCGGGGCGACCTGGAGCGGGCCGAGCGGACGCTGTGCCGCCGCCTGGAGTGGAACCGGTGCGCGGACGGGCGGATCGGCACCGCTTTCATCCTCAGCCAGCTGGGGTTCGTCGCCGAGCAGCGCGGCCAGGCCGACCGGGCCCTGGAGCTGCACGGGCGGGCGCGGCGCGAGGCCGAGCGCGGCGGGGACCCCCGCGCGGTGGCCCTGGCCCTGGAGGGGATGGCCGGGGCCCACGCGCTGGCGGGGGAGCGCGACCGGGCGCGGGAGCTGCTGGAGCGGGCCGGAGGGCTGCGGGAGGAGGCGGGTGCGCCGCTGGTGGGGGCCGAACGCTGGGACCTGGAGCGGATCACCGCGAGACTGGGCTGAGCGGGGCGCGGCACCCGCCGGGGCGGGCACCGCGCCGGGAGGCCGTCCCCTCCGGTTCCCGGCTCGGGGGCCCCGAAGGGGTGCGCCGACTCGACGCGGTGTGCGCGACCACGCGGGGAGGGTTCCCCTTCCCGGCCGGGCCGACGGTGCGCGCCGGGCCTACGGGGACGGGGCCCGGCCCCCCGGGCGGTGTCCGCGACGGGTTCGCTAACGAGTCACGTCGTCCGGGCCCCGGGCGGGACCGTGGTAGAACTCCTCCTCCTTCTCGTCCTCGGGCACGGGCGGGTAGGTGGGGGCGAACTCGTCCGGTACGGGTTCGTCGGCCAGCGCCACGCGTTGGGCCAGCATCACCTCGGCCACCGCGGCGCGCAGGTCGGGCAGCATCTTGTACAGCGTCTCCCCGGGGCAGGCGGTGGCGTTGAAGTCCCGGTGGCCCTTGATCGCGGTGTCCGGGTTGAGCCCGTAGGCCTGGCACAGCCAGGCCAGGGTCGCCACCAGGGAGTCGACCAGGGCCTTGGGCGGTCGCTCGCTGGTGTACAGGCCCTCGTTCTCGATGCCGATACAGGTGCTGTTGTTGTTGGCGACGTGGGCGCCCAGGACGTGCTGGCCCGCCCGGATGGCTGCCAGGGAGCGGTCGCGCCCCTCCATGATGTGGCCGCCGCGGCTGATGGTCAGCTGCTGTCCGGTGTCGGACCAGCCGTTGTGGTCCATGTGGTAGTTCTGGATCCCCCGTGACAGGGAGAGGGCGTGGCTGAGCGAGTAGTCCGTGCTGTTGGCCGTCGCGGTGTGGTGGACGACGATGTGGCGCGGTGCGGAGCTCAGGACCTGGATGCGGTTCGCCGGCGGGCGCGCCCTCCAGTCGGCCCGCGTGTAGAGCTTCGGCTCGGCCGCCTGGGCCAGGGCGCCCGTGGGACCGAGCGTGCTGAGGGCCCCGCCGAGGATGAGGGCGCCCGAGGCCGTGGCCGTCGCGCGCAGAACGGTACGTCTGTCCGGACCCGACCGGTGGGTGTTGGTCATGGGACGTCCTTTGCGGCTCGCGTGTGACTCGCCGGTCCGCACGGGGACGCGGACCGCTCGCGGTGCGCGCGGGGCGCTGTGCGAGGCGGTCCGTGCCCGCTGCCGACGGGAAAGCCCGTCCCGGGCCCGCGAGGCGGGCCCGGTTGGTGGTTTATGGGCAGTCAGGAAACGATAGGAGCCGAAAGTCCGGATCGCGGGGTATTTGTCGGTCGTTCTTGTGGTGCCTTTCCACGGTCCTGGGGCATTTTTTCCCGTCTGCCCCCCGTGGGCGGCTCAGCCCAGGTCGGATCCGTGCGGAACGACCAGGGACAGCACCTCGGGAAGCCCAGCCCAGTCGCTGGTGACGGTGGTGGCGCCCGCTCCGGCGAGTTCGCGGACCCGGGCGGCGGCCGCCTCCGGGGAGGGCCGGCGGGAGTCGATGGCAGGGGAGACCGCGTGCGCGTCGGTCATCACCAGCAGGTAGTTGTTGCGGCCGTACCAGGAGGTGTCGATCCCCCCGGCGTAGGACGGGGCGCTGCCGTCGAAGACGACGAACCAGGGGCGCAGGTCCGCGGCGTAGCGCTCACGCGGGTCGCCGCCCCGGGCGCCGAGCACGGCCGGGAACGCGGCCGCCCGGTCCAGCTCGCCCCGGGCGGCCAGGTCGCGCAGGTGGGTGGCCTGTTCCCGGTCGGTCCACAGCGTGTCGAAGGGGTTGCCCTGCTCGAAGGTGCCCGGGATCAGGTAGACGATCACCTTTCCGGCCAGGGCGTCGCGGGAGGGCCAGCCGTCGGCGCGCACCGCCTCGTCCAGGGTGGCGTGCCCGCCGCCGAGCAGGTCCGCGGGCCGGAACAGGGCGTCGCCGAGGATGTCGGCGGTGAGCGCGTCGAAGTCGGCGGGACCCAGGCCCGAGACGGCGTGGTAGCCCTTCTTCAGCTCGACCTTGAGCAGCAGCGGCCGGTGGCCGGGGTTGGCCTCGTGCCACACGCGCACGTCGCGCAGGCAGGCGGCGAGGTTGCCGTTGCCGCCCCGGCGCAGCCCGTCGGGGCTGGTGGCTCCGGCGCAGTTGTTGCTCTGCCCGACGAGTTCGTGGTTGACCCGCCAGGAGCGGGTCCACTCGTCGGCCCACACGTCCAGCTCCAGGAGCCCGGCACCGGAGTCCAGGGCGTCGGCGAGGTAGGGGAACGTGCTCTTCTGGTAGGCGTTGTGCACGCCCACGGAGGTGGTCTGGGAGAGGGTCCCCTCGGCGGCGGAGGCGCTGGCGGGGACGGCGGCCAGGGCGAGGGCGAGCGCGGCGCAGGCGGCCGCGGCGGCGCGGGCGGGGAGCATGGGGGAGCCTTTCGCACGGGGGTTACTGACTGGTTGCAAACCAACCACAGGTCACCTTTCGTGCGCAAAGGGTGATATGACACGACATGGCGTACGGCCCAACGGGAGGGGAACTTCCGGCGGGCCGGGCGGGGTCAGGCCACGGGTTCGGTCGCGCGGTCCCGGTCGCCGGTACGCGGCCCGGTACGCCCGGTGCGGTACAGCCACCAGTCCGCCAGCAGCGTGCACAGGGGCGGCACGGACGCGGCCAGGGCCAGCAGCGTGGCCCGGGGGCCCCAGCGCAGGTGCAGCGCGGCGGCCACGGCGAGCGCCACGTAGACCAGGAACGCCCCGCCGTGCAGCGGGCCGAAGACCTGCACGCCCAGCTCGCTGCCGCTGCCCAGGTACTTGACGTACATGCCGCCCAGCAGGCCGACCCAGGTCAGGGCCTCCACGAACGCCACCAGACGGAAGGCGGCGGCGGTGACACGGGGACTGATGTTCACGTTGTTGTTCCTCGGGGTCGTTCCGGTCGAAGGACTGGCAGATACCGCTTTTCCGACACAGGCCGCCCCCAGGCTAGAAGACCTCTCCCGGTACCCGTGCCGAGGGGTGCGGGCGCGGCGGGGAGGACCGCGCCCGCCGACCCTCAGTCCAGCGCCGCCACGACCACCTCGGCGGCTCCGGCCACCAGCGCGTCGTCGTACTCGGCGTCCTCCCGATCGCGGCTGGACATGATCGCGATCACCAGGGGGTCCGCCTCCGGCGGCCAGACCACGGCGATGACGTTGCGCGTCCCGTAGCCCCCCGCGCCCGTGCGGTCGCCGACCTCCCAGCCCTCGGGGACCACGGCGCGCACCAGGGTGTCGCCCGTGGTGTTGCCCCTGAGCATGGTGGTGAACACGTCGCGCCGGTCCTCGGGCAGGACGTCGCCCAGCGCGAACTCCCGCAGGCTCGTGGCCATCGCCCGGGGCGTGCTCGTGTCCCGCGTGTCCCCGGGCACGCCCTCGTTCAGCTCGGTCTCCATCCGCTCCGGGTCGGTGACGTCGTCGCCGATCGCCTCCAGGGCCTCCTCGAACCCGTCCGGGCCGCCCAGTTCCTCCATGAGGAGGTTGGCGGCGGTGTTGTCGCTGTAGCGGACGGCGGCGTCGGCCACCTCCATCAGCGTCATACCGGTCTCCACGTGCCGCTCGGTGACGGGGGAGTGGCTGACCAGGTCGTCCTCGGTGTAGGCGACGACCTCCTCCATCTCCTCCAGGCTGTTGCGCCGCAGCACCGCCCCCGCGGAGAGGGCCTTGTGGGTGGAGGCGTAGGCGAAGCGCTCGTCGGGCCGGTGGGAGACCTCCTCGCCGGTGCCGGTGTCCACCGCGTAGACCCCCAGCCGCGCGTCGAACTCCTCCTCCAGCCGCTCGAAGTCGCGGAACGCCCCGGAGGGGGCCTCGGAGGCCGCCGACCCCTCCGCCGCCGGCTCCGCGCTCCCGGACGGGCCCGCGCATCCGACGACCGGGATGAGGGTGAGCGCCGCCAGGGCCGCGAGCCCCGTGCGCCGCGTGGGTGAGAGCACCATGGTGTTCCTGTTCCTTCTGTGTGGACGTGTGCCGCACCCCCGTCGGGTGGCACGCCCAGCAGTCTGGTCGCGCGCGATGATGCCGTCCAAGACGCGAAGGGACGCTTCCATGCGGAAACGGCATAGGATCCGGCCATGGACCTCGTCGGCGCCTGCCGGGCGTTCGTGTACGTCAGTGACCGCGGCAGCTTCACCCTCGGCGCCGCGGCGGCCCGCATCCCCCAACCGGTCGCCAGCAGGCGCGTCGCCGCCCTGGAACACCACCTGGGCGCGCGCCTGTTCGACCGCTCCACCCGCCGGGCCACGCTCACCCGGTTCGGCCGCGACATGCTGCCCTCGGCCCGGCGCCTGGTCCAGCTGGCCGAGGAGATGGAGCACGACGCCGAGCGCGCCGTGCTGCGCCCCCTGCTGCTGGCCGTCCCCGACACCTGCGCCGTGCGCGACCTGGCGCTGCTGTGCGCCGAGGCCCGTGAGGAGGGCCTGCGCCTGCAGACCCGGCCCGCCGCGCCCGCGGCGCGCGCCGAACTCCTCGCCCACCGGGAGGTGCGTGCCGCCCTGGTGGGCACGCCCCCGGACGAGGCGGCCTGGTCGGTCCCGCTGGGGCTGGCGGTCGCCGGGGAGCCCCCCGTCGGCACCGTCCACCTGGAGACACTGCGGGTGGGCCGCAGTGATCCGTCCGCGCGCGGGCGCCGGATCTGGATCCAGCCCGAGGACGACGTCCCGCACGTCCGCGACCGGCTGACCCGCCTGCGCGACGCCGTGGGCCTGCGGCCCGCGCAGGTCGCCGTGGCCCCCACCCTGGCCACGGCCGCCGCCGAGGTCCTCGGCTCCCGCGACCTGCTGCTGTGCTCACCCGCCCAGGCCGGTGAGCTGGGGCTGTCCTGGCGGCCCCTGGGCGGGATCCGCCTGGCCCGCGGGTACGCCGTCGCCGCCGACACCGGCGAGGAGGCCGAGCGTCTGCGCGCGCTCCTGGCCGGGGCGATCGCCCGCTGCCTGGGGGCTCGGGCCGAGGAGGGGGACGCGTGAGCACCACCGCGCTGCTGCGCGCGCTGCGCGAGGAACTGGAGGAGGCGGGCCTGCGCGGCGCCTTCCTGGTGCGGGACCTGGACACCGGTCGCGAGCTGGGCATCGAACCGGACCTGGCGTACCCCACCGCCTCGCTGGTCAAGGTCCCGCTCGCGGTGGCCACCCTGGAACGGATCCGCGCCGGGGAGCTCGACGGCGCCGAACGGCTGCTCGTGCCCCCGGGGGCGGAGGTCTCACCCGGTCCCACGGGGCTGAGCATGTTCCGCCACCCGGCCGCGGTGAGCCTGGAGGACCTGCTCTACCTGAGCCTGTGCCTGAGCGACAACGCGGCCACCGACACCCTGTTCGGCCTCACCCCGCCCGCCCGGGTGGCCGCGTCGCTGCGCGCCGCCGGGCTGCACGGCATCACCGTCCGGCACCTGATGCGCGATATCAACGAGACCCCCGCCGACCGGCTCGCCCCCGAGGAGGTCCACCTGGCGCACTCCCTGGCCATCGGCGCGGGCACCGCCGGGCGCGGGCACCCCGTGCGCCAGCTCGACGTCACCCGCGCCAACTCCGGTTCGGCCCGGGCCTTCGCCGACCTGCTGCGGGAGCTGTGGCGTCCCACCCGGATCCACTCGGACGTGGCGGCCCGGGTGCGCGAGCTCATGGGCGCCAACCAGGCGCGCCACCGCCTGGCCCCCGACTTCACCTCCGACCTGTCCCGGTGGTCCTCCAAGACCGGGACCATGCTCAACCTGCGCCACGAGGTCGGGGTGGTCGAGCACGACGACGGCCAGGCCTTCGCCGTGGCGGTCCTCACCGAGTCCCGCGTCGCGGCCCAGCACCAGCCGGGGGCCGAGGCGGTCATGGCCCGGGTGGCGCGCGCCCTGCGCGACCACCTGCGCTCGGGGTAGGGCAGTCTCCCCCTCCGGCACGCGGCGGTCCTGTTCAGAGCGGGTGCAGGGCGGCCGCGGCGCCCGCGCGCACGGCCTCGGAGACCGCGTCCAGCACCGGGGTGCG
Organism: Nocardiopsis sp. FR4; assembly: GCF_009830945.1. Lineage (GTDB taxonomy): Bacteria > Actinomycetota > Actinomycetes > Streptosporangiales > Streptosporangiaceae > Nocardiopsis. Next base: position 40,302 of record NZ_VWVV01000005.1, read on the forward strand.
CAGGTTCCACCGCTGCCAGTGCAGGCGCACGTCCACCGGGCGGTCCGGGGCCAGCGCCACCAGCTCCCCGGAGGCGATCCGCTCCGCGCACTGCGTCTCGGGGACCACGCCCCAGCCCAGGCCGAGCAGCACCGCGCGGGCGAAGTCCTCCGAGGCCGGGACGTAGTGCCGCGGCCCCGAGGAGCCGGCGCCGAAGGTGTCGCGCAGGAAGCGGTCCTGGAGGTCGTCGCGGCGGTCGAAGTTGACCACGGGGGCCCGGGCCAGCAGCTCCGGGTCGGCCCGACCGCCCAGGTGGCGCCCGGCGAAGCCGGGGCTGCACACGGCGTGGTAGCGCATCGCGCCGAGACCGACCGCGGTGCATCCCTGCACCGCCTCGGGGGTGGAGGTGACGGCGGCCATCACCGTTCCCGAGCGCAGCAGGGAGGTGGTGTGCTCCTCGTCCTCGCGGTGGATCTCGAAGACCGGGCGCAGCTCCTCGGGCAGGTCGGCCAGGGCCTCCAGGAACCAGGTGGAGAGGCTGTCGGCGTTGACGGCCAGCGGTACCGACACCCGGCCCCGGTCCCGCTCGCCCAGGCGCAGCTCGGCGGCGGTGTCCTCGTCCAGGAGCAGGACCTGGCGGGCGTAGCGCAGCACGGTGTCCCCGGCGGCGGTGGTGCGCACGGGGTTGGTGCGCCGCACCAGGACCCTGCCCGCGGTCTGCTCCATCGCCCGGACCCGCTGCGAGACCGCCGATGCGGTCACGTGCAGGCGCCGCGCGGCGGCCTCGAAGGTGCCCTCGTCCACCAGGACGGTCAGGGTGCGCAGGTGGTCGAACTGGAAGGGCATCCTAAGCCTCTCTTAGGGGTTCTAAGAAAGTTTAGCTTTACTGCACGGAGGAGGCGGCCCTAGCGTTCGTCGGGTGAACACCACCCTTCTCCCCGCCCTGCTCGGCTTCGGTACCGGGCTGGCGCTCATCGTGGCCATCGGCGCCCAGAACGCCTACGTCCTGCGGATCGGGATCGAGGGCCGCACCGGCACCGTCCTGCCGGTGGTGCTGGTCTGCGCCCTGTCCGACGCCGTGCTCATCACGTGCGGTGTCCTGGGCGTGGGCGCCGTCGTCGAGGCCGCTCCACTGGCCGTGCACGCGGTCCGCCTGCTCGGCGCCGGGTTCCTCATCGTCTACGGCCTGCTCGCCGCGCGCCGGGTCCTGCGCCCGGGCGCGCTCGTGGTCTCCGGGCCCCTGCGCGACGGCCGCCGCACCGCCATGGTCACGGCGCTGGTGCTGACCTGGCTCAACCCGCACGTGTACCTGGACACCCTGGTCTTCCTCGGCTCACTGGCCAACCAGCAGGGCGACGCACGCTGGTGGTGGGCGTCGGGCGCGGTGGCGGCCAGCTTCACGTGGTTCGCGGGCCTGGGCTTCGGCGCCCGGCTGCTGCGCCCGTTCTTCGCCCGCCCCGGCGCCTGGCGGGTGCTGGACGCGCTCATCGCCCTGGTCATGCTCACCCTGGGCGTGCGCCTGGCCCTGGGCGCCTGACCTCCCGTCGCCGTCTCCGCCCCCGGGCCCGCGCCCGGGGGCGACGTGTGTGCTGTTTTTCTCCGGCTGTGTACGCACCGTTCATAAAACGATTCAAGATGGCAAATGTGCCCTGACCAGGGGGTTGCTTGAGTGAGCCTTGACACACGCGGCCCGGTGGCGGTAGTTTCACCGAAACTCTTGTGAAACGATTCAATCGCTCTTCCGCCGGTCCCGGCGGCACCCGCGCCCTCCCGAACGGAGCTACCACCGTGGCAGCATCGCCCGACCGCCGCGCGCAGGCCCTGGAGGTCCTGCGGCGCCAGCACATCGAACTCCCCTCCTGGGCCTTCGGCAACTCCGGCACCCGGTTCAAGGTTTTCGCGCAGCCCGGCGTCCCCCGCGACCCCTGGGAGAAGGTGGCCGACTCCGCCGAGGTCCACCGCCTCACCGGAGTGGCCCCCACGGTCGCCCTGCACATCCCCTGGGACCGGGTCGACGACTACGCCGCGCTGGCCGCGCACGCCCGCGACCTGGGCATCGGGATCGGCACCATCAACGCCAACGTCTTCCAGGACGACGACTACAAGCTCGGCAGCGTCACCAACCCCGACCCGGCCGTGCGCCGCAAGGCCCTGGACCACCTGCTGGAGTGCGTGGACGTCATGGACGCCACCGGCTCGCGCGACCTCAAGCTGTGGTTCGCCGACGGCACCAACTACCCCGGCCAGGACGACCTGCGCGCCCGCCAGGACCGCCTGGCCGAGGCCCTGGCCGCGGTCTACGAGCGCCTGGGCCCCGACCAGCGCCTGCTGCTGGAGTACAAGCTCTTCGAGCCCGCCTTCTACGCCACCGACGTCCCCGACTGGGGCACCGCCTACGCCCACTGCCTGGAACTGGGCGAGAAGGCCGTGGTGTGCGTGGACACCGGCCACCACGCGGCGCACACCAACATCGAGTTCATCGTCGCGTTCCTGCTGCGGGCCGGAAAGCTCGGCGCCTTCGACTTCAACTCGCGCTTCTACGCCGACGACGACCTCATGGTCGGCGCCGCCGACCCCTTCCAGCTCTTCCGCATCATGTACGAGGTCGTGCGCGGCGGCGGCCTGGCCGCCGACACCGAGGTCGCGTTCATGCTCGACCAGTGCCACAACATCGAGCCCAAGATCGCCGGACAGATCCGCTCGGTGATGAACGTGCAGGAGGCCACCGCCAAGGCCCTGCTCGTGGACGCCGACGCGCTCGCCGACGCCCAGCGCCAGGGCGACGTGCTGGCCGCCAACGCCGTGCTCATGGACGCCTACAACACCGACGTGCGCCCCCTGCTGGCCGACCTGCGCGCCGACCAGGGCCTGGACCCCGACCCCATGGCCGCGCACGCCCGCTCCGGCTACGTCGAGCGGGTCGTCGAGGAGCGCAAGGGCGGCACCCAGGCCGGGTGGGGCGCGTGAGCCAGACCCCGACCCCGCCCCAGGACCCCAGCAACGAACAGGGAGAGACCGTGTCCGACTCCGTCGTCGAGCAGCTCATCGCCCGCAGCAACACCCTCGGCGCCGACCCGCGCAACACCAACTTCGCCGGGGGCAACACCTCCGCCGCCGGAACCCGCACCGACCCCGTCACCGGCCAGCCCGTCGACCTGCTGTGGGTCAAGGGCTCCGGAGGTGACCTGGGCACCCTCACCGAGGACGGCCTGGCCGTGCTGCGCCTGGACCGCCTGCGCGCCCTGGTGGACGTCTACCCGGGCGAGGAGCGCGAGGACGAGATGGTCGCCGCCTTCGACCACTGCCTGTTCGGCAAGGGCGGCGCCGCACCCTCCATCGACACCGCCATGCACGGCCTGGTGCGCGCCGCGCACGTGGACCACCTGCACCCCGACTCCGGCATCGCCCTGGCCACCGCCGCCGACGGCGAACGCCTGACCCGCGAGTGCTTCGGCGACCGCGTGGTCTGGGTGCCCTGGCGCCGCCCCGGCTTCCAGCTCGGCCTGGACATCGCCAGGATCGCCGAGGAGAACCCGAACGCCATCGGTGCGATCCTGGGCGGCCACGGCATCACCGCCTGGGCCGAGACCAGCGAGCAGTGCCAGGCCAACTCGCTGGAGATCATCCGCACCGCCGAGCGCTTCCTGGAGGAGAGGGGCCGCCCCGAGCCCTTCGGCCCCGCCCTGGACGGCTACGGCGCCCTGCCCGAGGCCGAGCGCCGCGAGCGCGCCGCCGCCCTGGCCCCCGTCATCCGCGGCCTGGCCTCCACCGACCACCCGCAGGTCGGCCACTTCACCGACAGCGACGTGGTCCTGGACTTCCTCGCCGCCGCCGAGCACCCCCGCCTGGCCGCGCTGGGCACCTCCTGCCCCGACCACTTCCTGCGCACCAAGGTCCGCCCCATGGTGCTCGACCTGCCCGCCGACGCCCCGCTGGAGCGGGCCGTGGAGCGGCTGCGCGAGCTGCACGAGGAGTACCGGGCCGAGTACCGCGCCTACTACGAGCGCCACGCCCTGCCCGACAGCCCCGCCATGCGCGGCGCCGACCCGGCCATCGTCCTGGTCCCCGGCGTGGGCATGTTCTCCTTCGGCAAGGACGCCAAGACCGCGCGCGTGGCGGGCGAGTTCTACGTCAACGCCATCAACGTGATGCGCGGTGCCGAGGCGGTCTCCACCTACCGGCCCATCGAGGAGTCGGAGAAGTTCCGCATCGAGTACTGGGCGCTGGAGGAGGCCAAGCTCGCCCGCATGCCCAAGCCCAAGCCGCTCGCCACCCGCGTCGCCCTGGTCACCGGCGCCGCCAGCGGCATCGGCAAGGCCATCGCCGCCCGCCTGGCCGCCGAGGGCGCCTGCGTGGTCGTGGCCGACCTGGACGCGGAGAAGGCCGCCGAGGCCGCGGCCGAACTCGGCAACGCGGACGTGGCCGTGGGCGTGGCCTGCGACGTCAGCGACGGCGAGGCGGTCGCCCGGGCCTTCCGCGAGGCCGCCCTGGCCTTCGGCGGGGTGGACCTGGTGGTCAACAACGCCGGACTGTCCATCTCCAAGCCGCTGCTGGAGACCACCGAGCGCGACTGGGACCTGCAGCACGACGTCATGGCCAAGGGGTCCTTCCTGGTCTCCCGCGAGGGCGCCCGGGTGATGACCGCCCAGGGCATGGGCGGCGACATCGTCTACATCGCCTCCAAGAACGCCGTGTTCGCCGGGCCCAACAACGTCGCCTACTCCGCGGTCAAGGCCGACCAGGCCCACCAGGTGCGGCTGCTGGCAGCCGAGCTGGGCTCGGAGGGCATCCGGGTCAACGGCGTCAACCCCGACGGGGTCGTGCGCGGCTCGGGCATCTTCGCCGGCGGCTGGGGCGCCCAGCGCGCCAAGGTCTACGGGGTCAAGGAGGAGGAGCTGGGCGCGTTCTACGCCAAGCGCACCATCCTGGGCCGCGAGGTGCTGCCCGAGCACGTGGCCAACGCGGTGTTCGCGCTGACCGCCGGGGAGCTGTCGCACACCACCGGCCTGCACATCCCCGTGGACAGCGGCGTGGCCGCCGCGTTCCTGCGATGAGCGCCGCCGAGGCCCGGGTCCACGCCGCCGTGGACCTGGGCGCCTCCAGCGGACGGGTCATCACCGGCCGGGTCCGGGACGGGAGGCTGCGCACCGAGGAGGTCGCCCGCTTCCCCAACGGCCCGGTCACCGTGCCCGCGGGGGGCCGCGCCACCCTGCACTGGGACGTGCTCTCCCTGTACGCGGGCGTGCTGGGCGGCCTGCGCCGGGCCGCCGCCCACGACGGCCTGGCCTCGGTCGGCGTGGACTCCTGGGCGGTGGACTACGGGCTGCTGGACGCCGACGGCGGCCTGCTCGGCAACCCCGTCCACTACCGCGACGCGCGCACCGACGGGGTACCCGAGCGGGTGTTCGCGCACCTGCCCGCCGAGGAGATGTACGCGGTCAACGGCCTGCAGGTGCAGCCGTTCAACACGGTCTTCCAGCTCGCCGCCGCCTCCGGGAGCGCCCAGCTGGCGGCCGCCCGCGACCTGCTGCTGGTGCCCGACCTGCTCGGGTACTGGCTGACGGGGGAGCGGGTGGCCGAGCTGACCAACGCCTCCACCACCGGCCTGGTGGACGTGCGCTCGCGCCAGTGGGCCGGGGTCTGCCTGGACCTGCTGGAGAGGTGCTACGGCGTGGCCGCCCGGGAGCTGCTGCCCCCGCTGGTCGAGCCGGGGACCGTGGTGGGCGCCCTGCGCGGGGACGCCGGCCTCGGCCCGGCCGCCGGGGCGCCGCTGGTGGCGGTGGGCTCGCACGACACCGCATCGGCCGTGGTCGCCGTGCCCGCCGACACCCCCCGCTTCGCCTACGTCTCCTCGGGGACGTGGTCGCTGGTCGGTGTGGAGCTGACGGCGCCCGTGCGCACCGAGGCCGGTCGCGTGGCCAACTTCACCAACGAGCTGGGCGTGGACGGCACGGTCCGCTACCTGCGCAACGTCATGGGCCTGTGGCTGCTCCAGGAGTCGCTGCGCACCTGGCGTGAACAGGGGAGCGAGGTGGACCTGGCCGACCTGCTGGCGCGGGCCGCCCGCGTGCCCGCGCTCGGGTGCGTCGTGGACGTGGACGACCCCCGGTTCCTGCCCCCGGGCGACATGCCCGCGCGGATCGCCGCGTTCGCGGCCGAGACCGGCCAGCGCCCGCCCGAGGGCGAGGCGGAGGTGGCCCGCTGCGTCGTGGACTCCCTGGCCCTGGCCTACCGCCGCGCTGTCCGCCGGGCCGCCGAACTGGGCGGGACCGACGTGGACGTGGTGCACGTGGTCGGAGGCGGATCGCGCAACGCCCTGCTGTGCCAGCTCACCGCGGACGCCGTGGGCCTGCCGGTCGTGGCCGGGCCCGCCGAGGGCGCGGCCATGGGCAACCTGCTGGTGCAGGCCCGCGCGGTCGGCGCTGTGGAGGGGGAGCTGGCGGACCTGCGCCGGATCGTGGCCGCCTCCGCCGAGCTGCGCCGCTACGAGCCCGGGGGCGACCGGGCCCCGTGGGAGGCCGCCGAGCGCCGGCTGTGGGGCTGACCCGCCGCCGGAGCCGCTGAGGGCCCGGACCCGCCGGGTCCGGGCCCTTCGCGACCGCCGGCGTTCGGTGTCCGCGCGGGTGGATCTGCGGCGCCCCGGCCTCGCCGGAGCCTTTCCCGGGCGCGGGCCGCGGTGGATAATGGGACATGCGCCGGTCCCCGCTCACCCGGGGCGGTCGGCGCGCGCACCCCCGGGGGCCATATGACCGACGGCCACGCACCCGACCAGGAGACCTCCGCCTGGCGCGGCTGGGGCGAGACGTTCCAGCGGCTGCGCGAGGAGGACCGGCGCGCGCCCCTGGACGCGGCGGACCTGGAGGTCCTCGCGGTCTCCGCCTTCCTCACCGGCCGCGATGGCGCGTGCGCGGACCAGCTGGCCCGCGCGCACCGCGCCTTCCTGGACCGCTCCGAGGTCGCCCCGGCCGTCAGGTGCGCGTTCTGGCTCGCCATGGTGCTGATGAACCGGGGCGAGCAGGCCCAGGCCTCGGGATGGTTCTCCCGCGCGCACGCGCTCCTGGACCGGCACGGCCTGGACGTGGTGGAGCGGGGCTACCTGCTGGTCCCGGCGGCGATGCGCGCCCTGCGCGAGGGCGACCCGGCGGAGGCCGGCGCCCGCGGGGAGCGGGCGGCCGCGATCGCCGAGCGGTTCGGGGACACCGACCTGGCCGCGCTCGCCCTGCTGTGCCGGGGCACGGCGATGGTGCGCCTGAGCGGCACCGGGCGGGGCGCCGACCTGCTGGACCAGGCCATGGTCTCCGTTCTGGCGGGGGAGGTGTCCGCGGTGGTCACCGGCATCGTCTACTGCGGGGTCATCGACACCTGCCGACAGGTCTTCGACCTGGGCCGCGCCCGGGAGTGGACGGCCGAGCTCACCCGCTGGTGCGACTCCCAGCCCGGGCTGGTGACCTTCCACGACGAGTGCCTCGTGCACCGCTCCGCGGTCCTGCGGGAATCGGGGCACTGGCCGCAGGCGCTGGAGGCGGCCCGGCAGGCGTGCGAGCAGGGCCCCGGCCCCCGGCCGAAACTGCTCGGCATGGCCCGCTACCAGCAGGCCGAGCTGTACCGGCTGCTCGGTTCCTCCGCCCGCGCCGAGCGCGCCTACCTGGACGCCGACCGGGCCGGGCACTCCCCGCAGCCGGGGCTGGCGCTGCTGCGCACGGGCCAGGGACGGGTCGCCGAGGCCGCCGCCTCCCTCGGCCGGGCCCTGGCGGAGGAGCGCGATCCCCTGGCCCGGCTGGGCCTGCTGCCGCCGTACGTGGAGGTCATGCTCGCCGCCCGGGAGCACGGCCGGGCCCGGGAGGCGGCCGGGGAGCTGGCGCGGTCCGCCGCCGAACGGGGCACGCCCGTGCTGGCGGCCATGGCAGCCCGGGCACGCGGCTCGGTCCTGCTCGCCGAGGACGAGGCCGACGCCTGCCTGGTCCCGCTGCGCCTGGCCCGGGACGCCTGGCGCGAGGCCGGGCACCCCTACGAGGAGGCGCGGACCGCCGTCCTGCTGGGGCTGGCCTGCCGCCGCCTCGGGGACGAGGAGGGGGCGCGCATGTGCCTGTCCTCCGCGCGGACGGTCTTCACCGGCCTCGGGGCGGCGCCCGACCTGGAGCGCACGCGCGACCTCCTGCCCCCGCCGGAGCGCGCGGGGAGCACACGGCTCACCCCGCGCGAGGAGGAGGTGCTGCGCCTGGTGGCGGGAGGGCTGTCCAACCGGGCGATCGCCGGGGAGCTGGTGATCAGCGAGCGGACCGCCGCCCACCACGTGAGCAGCATCCTGGCCAAACTCGGCCTGCCCTCGCGCGCCGCGGCCACCGCCTACGCCCACCGGAGCGGCCGGGCCTGAGCCCATGGGCACGAATGCCCACGTCGGCCCGCCCGCGAACGGGAACTTCGGCCGATGCGGTGCGCGGCCCGCCGCCGTAGCGTCGAAGTGTCCCCGAAGAGCCCTCGGCGCGGCAGCGCCGGGGCCCCGTACCGGAGGTGGGCACGATGTCCGCTGTCACGCACGCCCGGATCCAGGCCGCCGTCATGGCCGTGGCCCCCGCGGTCCTGCTGGCCACGTTCCTGTACCACCCGCACCTGGAGGGGAGGATGCCCGACCCGGACGTGGTCACCGCCGCGGCGGAGGCCGACCCCGCCCACTGGGGCGCCGTGCACCTGCTGACGGTGTGGGCGTTCGCACTCCTGGTCCTGGCCTTCCTGGCCCTGCGCGCCCGGATGCGGGACGCGGGCGAGAACCGGTGGAGCGCCGCCGCCTTCCCGCTGGTGGTCCTGAGCGGGGTGCTGACCGGTGCCGTGGCCGCGCTCGAACTCGCGGTCTCGGCGGCGGCCACCGCGGGCCTGGACGTCAGGGCGCTGGTGGAGGCCGTCGACCCCTGGTTCCAGTCCCTGCTCATGAGCGGGTCGGTGGCCTTCCTCCTGGGGGCGCTGGCCTTCGCGGTGGGGGTCGCGCGGGCCCGGTTGCTCGGTCCGGCCATGACGGTACTGGTGGTGGCCGCGCTGGTGGTGATGGCCCTGTCCCGGATGGTCCCCGTGTTCTCGGCCTTCTACGTGGGCTCGGCCGCCGCCGTGCTCGTGTTCTGGCCGGTGGCCGCGGCGGCCCTGCGGCGCGGGGGCGGGACCGCGGCGCCGCGGCCACGGACCGCCCCGGACGCGTCCGGGCGACCGGCCGGACGGCGGGCCGCGCACGTGCACCGCTGAGGCCGTCGGAGCCCGGGGCGCGGGCCGCCGCTCCCCGGGCTCCGCTCAGAGCTTGCGGGCCAAGCCGCAGTACTGCGGGACGTCGACCAGGGGAACCGCGTCGTCGGGTTCGGGCCGCCAGCGGGTGACGGAGACGATCCCCGGCTCGGCCAGTTCCAGTCCGTCGAAGAACCGGCCGAACTCCCCGACCGAGCGCATGTGGTACGGCTGGGCGACCGCCTCCCGCCAGTGCCTGAGGGCCCGGGCCGTGCGCTCGTCGGCGATGTCCTCCATGTCGGCGTAGACGCCGTCGCACACGGCCAGGAAGCTGCCCGGCGCCAGGGCGTCCATGTACGCGCGCACGACGCCCATGGCCTCCTCGGCGTCGCCGATGTGGCCCAGGGTGCCCAGCAGTGTCAGGGCGACGGGCCGGTCCAGGTCCAGGGTCCTTCGGGCCGACGACAGAACCGCGCCGGTGTCGCGCAAATCCGCACCCACGAACCGGGTGCGGCCCCCGTCGGTGTCCCCGAGGAGCCGCCGCGCGTGCGCCAGCACCGAGGGGTCGTTGTCCACGTACACCACCCGCGCCTCCGGGGCGTGGGCCCGGGCCACCTCGTGGGTGTTGCCGGCGGTGGGCAGTCCCGCGCCGATGTCGAGGAACTGGCGGACCCCCTCCTCCCGGACCAGGTGGGTGACCACGCGGCGCAGGAAGCCGCGGTCGCCCCGGGCCACCTCGACGATCTGCGGCATCAGCTCCCGGATGGCGTCACCCACCTCGCGGTCGGCGGGGTAGTTGTCCGTGCCGCCGAGCCAGTAGTTCCACACCCGGGCGGTGTGCGCGACGCTGGTGTCGATGGGGGTGTCCGCCATGGGGCCTCTCGTTCGGGGACGATCCACGCAAAGCGTTAGGGGAAGTCTTGTGGGATCGCCAGCTGTCCCGCAAAGGCCGAAAGGCCTTTCTGTATGGGCTTTCGCGCACCTCGGGCCGGCAGTGCCCCGCTGGGGGAGGCCTCCCCCGCACCGGGAGTGCCCCCACGTGTCGTCCTCGGCGCACAGGGGGAGGGGCCCTCCCCGGGGGCGATGCCGGAGAGGGCCCCTCCCGTACGGGGCCGGTCAGTCGGCGGAGGATCCCGCCCCGCCGCTCGGGGACGGAGCGGGCCCCGCCCCGGAGGCCTCCGGGGCCCGGGTCCGCGCGGCCCCTTCGGGCAGGTCGATGCTGTCGCGCAGGCGTACCCGGGGCAGGAACAGCGCCACGAACAGGCCGAAGACGGCGATCCCGGTGGCGACGAGGAACAGGTCCCCGGTGGCCCCGCCGTAGGCGCCCTCGACGATCTCGCGCAGGAACGGCGGCATGGCCGCCAGGTCCAGGGTGCCGGCGTCACCGCCCCGCGCGGAGGGGTCGATCCCGGCCGCGGCCACGCCCTCGGTGATGTTGGCGGCGACCCGGTTGGCCAGGAAGGCGCCCAGCACGGAGACGCCGACGGTGCCGCCCAGGGTGCGGAAGAAGGTCACCGTCCCGCTGGCCGCGCCCAGCTCGCGCAGCGGCACGGAGTTCTGCACCATCAGGACCAGGTTCTGCATGGACATGCCGACCCCCAGGCCCATGAGGAGCATGCCCCCGCCGACGATGAGCAGGGACGTGTCCACGTCGATGACGGACAGCACGAGGAAGCCCAGCGTCAGCAGCACCATGCCGGTGACCACGTAGGACTTCACCCGCCCCGACCGCGACACCATGCGCCCGGACACGGTCGCGGAGACCATGGTGCCCAGCATGAGCGGCGTGGTCAGCAGGCCCGCCTCGGTGGGCGAGTACCCGCGGGCCAGCTGGAAGTACTGGCCGAGGAAGACCGCGCCGCCGAACATCGCCATGCCGACCGCCGAGCTGGCGAGGATGGCGATGGCCGTCTCGCGCCGCAGGACCAGGTGCAGCGGCACGACCGGCTGGGACACGCGCGACTCCACCCACACGGCCAGTGCAAGCAGGGCGGCGCTGCCGCCGACCATGGCGCCGGACTCCCACGAGACCCACGCGAAGTCACCGCCCACGAAGGTCACCCACAGCAGCAGCAGGCTCACGCCCGCCGCGATGAGCGCGGCGCCCGCGTAGTCCACCCTGGTCTCGGGCCGTCGCACGTCCACCAGCGTGAGCGTGCGGCTGAGCACCACCAGGGCCACGAGCATGAACGGCACCCCGACGAGGAAGCACCAGCGCCAGCCCAGGCCCGGCAGGTCGGTCAGCAGGCCGCCGATCAGCGGACCGCCCACGGTCGCCACGGCCATGACCGCCCCGAGGTAGCCGTTGAGGCGGCCGCGCTCCTTGGGGCTGACCATCGCGGCGATGGTGACCTGCACCAGCACCTGTGAGGCGCCCATGCCCAGCCCCTGCACGGCGCGGAACGCGATCAGCTGGCCCGTGGTCTGGGCGAACCCGCACAGCAGCGAGGAGACGACGAAAAGCACGATCGACAGCTGCAGCAGCCTCTTCTTGTCGAACAGGTCGGCGAGCCTGCCCCAGACGGGCGTGGAGGCGGTGGAGGCCAGCAGCGTCGCGGTCACCACCCAGGTGTACTGCGACTGCGTGCCCTCCAGGGCGCCCACGATCTGCGGCAGGGCCACGGACACGATCGTGCTGCTGAGCATGGTCACGCCGAGCACGGTGAGCAGCCCGGCCAGGGAGCGCGTGACGGGTGGTCGCTCAGTGTCGGGTAGGGCGCGCGAACTCACGTGATGACCTCTACGGGAAGAAGGGTGGCCCCGGCGGGCCGCTGGTCGGCCAGAAAAATGCAGTATCAGCATTTTTGCACTCACTGTAGAATAACACCGGGGGCACGACCCGGACGCCGGGCTTCCCCGAACACGGGGCGGGGCCGCTCCGCGCGCGGGCCCGAGCGCCCGGACCGGCGGGAAGGAGGTCCCCTCCCCCGGACCCGGCCCCGGGCAGGGTGGGGATACTGGCCCCATGGACGACCTCACACTGTCCCTGCTGCCCCTGACCACCAGCGCCGAGGAGGGGAGCGGGCACACCGGGTGGCGCTGCTGCCGGTCGGCAGCCTCGAACAGCACGGACCCCACCTTCCCCTGGTCACCGACACCGTCATCGCCTGCGACCTGGCCCGGGCCCTGGCCGGGGCCCACCCGCTGCGCCTGCTGCCCCCGGTCACCGTCGGCTGCTCCCACGAGCACGCCGCCTGGCCCGGCACGGTGAGCGTCTCCGCGCCCACCCTGTACGCCCTGGTCCGCGACATCGCCGCCTCCCTGGGCCAGACCAGGCTGGTGGTGGTCAGCGGCCACGGCGGCAACCACGTCCTGGCCAACCTCGTCCAGGAGTCCGGCGGGCGCATGGCCCTCTTCCCCGGCTTCCACGACTGGCAGGCGGCCAGGGCCGCCGCCGGAATGGCCACCGACAACGACGCGGACATGCACGCCGGGGAACTGGAGACCTCCGTGCTCCTGCACACCCACCCGGACCTGGTCCGGCCGGGGTACGCCGCCGCCGACCACACCACCGGCGGCCGCGACCACATGCTCACCGTGGGGCTGGCGCCCTACACCTCCTCGGGGGTGGTCGGCCGACCCTCCCTGGCCACGGCCGCCAAGGGGCGCGCCCTGCTCGCCGCGCTCGTGGACTCCTTCGCCGGGTACCTGGCAGCCCTGGGCGAACCCCACCGCCCCCGCTCCGGGTGACCGACCGCCCAGTTCCCGGACGGGCGCGATACGGCGAGGAACACCGACCACCAGCGCACCAGCAGCACCGCCCCGCCCGGCAGGGCGGCGACCAGGACGAGCAGGCCGTAGACCACCGAGACCGTCAGCCCGGCCTGTGCGCCCAGCCCCGCCGCCCCGAAGGCCAGGGCGGTGACCGCCTCGCGCGGCCCCCACCCGCCGACGCCGACCGGAACGCTCATCGCCAGCAGGGACAGCACCAGCAGCGGCACCAGCTGGAGCACGGGCGCGCCGACCCCGGCCGCGCGCGCGGCGACCAGGAACAGCGCCACGTGTCCGGTCAGCGCCGCCGCCGACAGCGCCAGCAGCAGGGGAGCGCGCGCCACCAGTCCGGCCCGCACCTCGGACCGGAACCCGGCCAGGGCCCGCCACCACCGGGGCCGCCGGGCCCGGCCCGCCCGCAGGGCGAGTGCGCAGCCCAGGCCGATCGCCGCGACCGCCCCGGCCGCGGTCCCGGCCGCGCGCAGACCGGGACCGAGCAGGGCGGCGGGCAGCGCGAACAGCAGCGCCGCCCCCGTGACGGCGAGCACCACCTGTCCGACCACCCGCTCCAGCACCACCGCGCGAACACCGCGCCCCGGGTCGCCGCAGGAGCGGCCGTGGTCGACCGCGCGGTGCGCGTCGCCCAGGACACCCGCCGGGAGCACCGCGTTGAGGAACAGCGCCAGGTAGTAGGCGGCGACCGCCCGCCCCCACGGCAACCGCAGCCCCACCCCGAGCGCCACCGCCCGCCAGCGGGCCGCCGACAGCACGGTGGTCACCGCGCCGATGCCCAGGGCGGCCAGCACGGCGGGGGCGTCGACCGCGGCCGCGGCCCCGGTGAGGGCCCCGGCCGGGGAGCACCACACGACCGACGCCAGGAGCGCGACCCCGGCCAGCGTGCGCGCCCACACCGACCAGGAGCGGTGCGGGCGCGTCCCGGGCGCGGCGTCCCCGGGAGCCCGCGTCCCGCCCCCGGCCAACCGCTCGCCGGCGGCGGTCACCGCCGGGACCCTCCGTCCCGGGGGTCGTGTTCCGTCCCGGGGCGGGACGCCGCCCGCGGGCGCGCTCCCGCGGCCGCCGTGCCCGCTGGTCCGCGGGTTCCGGTGCGTTCCGGGGGCGGGGGGCCGGTGCCCTCCTCGGCGGGGCGCCCGTGCGCGTGGTCCGGTACGGTCCGGGGCAGCGCCAGCAGGTCCGTGTGGTGCACCGTGATCCGCGCCCCCTCCCGCGCGCAGGCCCGCAGACGGCGCTCCAGGTAGTCCGCGCCGGGCAGAGACGGCTCCTGTTCCACGGCCGCGCCCACCCAGCCGCGCAGCCAGGTCCGCGCCAGCTCCGCGTCCTCCGGGCCCAGCAGCCACGGGCTCGGGTAGGTGCGCACCTCGTACCCCAGGTCCGCGAAGGCCGCGGCGGCCGCCCCGGCGGCGTCGGGGCCCAGACGCCCCTCCCGCCGCTGGTGGGCGTTGAAGGCCAAGGTGAAGGCGGCGTCGAGCGGGTCCGCGGGGAGGAACTCCACCCGGCCCGCCACCGACAGGGTCAGCAGCGCCGGACACCCCCGCGCGACCACCGCCCCCGCCAGCGTCTCCACCTCCGCCCGGGTGCACAGGTCCAGCAGCGCCGAGGCCGCCACCAGCGTGGCCCCGTCCAGGTCGGCGGCCCGCAGCGCGCCCAGGTCCACCCGCCGGGTGACCACCTCGGCGGCGGGCACCCCCTCGCGGGCCAGGGCCAGCAGCGCCGGATCGCGGTCCAGCAGCACCCACCGCTGCGGCCGGGGCAGGCGCGGCGCCAGCCAGCGCCCCAGCGAACCCGTCCCGCACCCCAGGTCGGCCACCACCCGCCCGTGCCCGTACAGCAGGGCGGGCGGCCGTGCGGCCCGGGCCCGGGCGTCGGCGCCCTCCCGCAGCGCCAGCCACTCCGGCGCGAAGGCCGGAACCCCGGTGGTACTCAACGCGGCCCCTCCCGGTCCAGCAGCGCGGCCGTCTCCCGCGCCGCGCTCTCCCATCCTCGCAGGTCCTCCCGCCGCAGGCGGGCCGCCTCCCGCAGCCGCGCGCGCAGGCCCGGCTCGGTCAGCCAGCGGCGCAGCGCCCCGCCCAGCGCCTCGGCGTCCCCCGGCGCCACCAGCAGCCCGGGCCGCTCCCCCCGCCGGTCGCGGCCCAGCGCCTCGGGCACCCCGCCCACCGCGCCGGCCACCACGGGGACGCCGCGCGCCAGCGCCTCGGTCACCACCATCCCGTAGGTCTCCGCGCGCGAGGGCAGCACCAGCAGGTCGGCGCGGGCGTAGGCGGCGGCCAGCTCCGCGCCCTCCACCGGACCGGGGAAGGACACCCGCCCCTCCAACCGGTGGTCGCGGCACAGGGCGCGCAGGCGTTCGGCGTAGGCGGCCGAGTCACCGGCCCGGGCCGACAGGTCGCCCAGCGGTCCCACGCACGCGCACTCCCAGTCCAGTGCGCGCAGACCGCCCAGGGCGGACAGCAGCAGGTCGTGCCCCTTCCTCGGGATCACCGACGCCACGCACAGCAGCCGCGTGCCGTCCCCGCCGGGGGCCGGGGGCGCCGCGTCCACCCCCGGTTCGACCACCTCCACCCGCGCCAGCCCGTGGCGCCCGGCCACCCGCCGCGCCGCCCACCGACTGGTGGCCACCACGGTCCCGGCCGCGTGCAGCACCCGGCGCTCCCGGGCGTCGAGGTCGCGCTCCTCCCCGGGGGTCAGGCCGCCGCCCTCGGCCAGCGGCAGGTGGACGACCACGACCAGCCGCAACCGGTCCGCGTGCGGCAGCACCGCCTCTGGCACCCCGCAGGCCACGAGGCCGTCCAGGACGGCCGTCGCGCCGTCGGGCAGGCGGGAGAGCACCCGCGCGAGCCCGGCCCGGGCCCCGGCGTCCGGGCGGGGCCACGCACCCGGAACGACCGTCCGGCGTACCGGCACGCCCAGGTCGGCGAGCGCCTCGGCCAGGCGCCGGTCGTAGGTGTTGCCTCCGCTGGGCACCGAGTCCGGCGGGACGACGAGGACCACGGGCACGCGGGTTCTCCTTCCTGGCGTCGCGCCGACGCGGTGTCCGCTGTCACAGTTCGCGCTCGTGGCTGGCCCAGGCCACGTGGGACTCGTGCAGGGTCACGGTGATCCCGTCCAGGCCGCGCGCGCGGGCGTCGAGCCGCTCCACCAGGCGGTCGGCGACCACCCCGGCCAGGAACTCGGTGCTGGTGTTGACCCCCGCGAACTCCGGCAGCTCGTCCAGGTTGCGGTAGTCCAGTTCGGCGAGCACGGCCTTGAGCTCACGCGCGGCCAGACCGATGTCCACCACGATGTCGTCCCCGTCCAGGGCACGGCGGCGGAAGGTGGCGTCCACGGTGAACGTGGCCCCGTGCAGCCGCTGGGCGGGGCCGAACACCTCGCCCCGGAAGCTGTGGGCGACCATCATGTGGTCCCGGACGGTGACGCTGTACACGGATCGTGCTCCTCTGTGGTCGACTGTCATGGCTGTCCCGCGCACCCGGCGCTCACGGCGGCGGGTAGGCGATCCGGTGGCACAGGGCGGGCAGGGTGCCCTCCGCCAGGCGCGGCAGCACCGACGGCATCTCCTCGAAGGGGCTCTCGCCGCTGACCAGCGCGTCGAAGGCGGGGTCGGCGAGCAGCCGCAGCGCCAGGCCGAGCCGCTCGGCGAGGGTGCGCCCCGCCCGCCGGGCGGGCGCGATCGCGCCGACCTGGCTGGAGCGCACGGTCAGCCGGCGCGAGTGGAAGTACTCGCCCAGCGGTACGCCGACCCGCCGGTCGCCGTACCAGCTCAGCTCCACCACCTCGCCCTCGGCCGCCACCAGCTCCAGCGACCGCTCCAGACCGGCCTCGGTGGCGCTGGTGTGGAAGACGCGGTCGCGACCGGCCTCGGCCTCCCCCGGGAGGGCGAAGCCCACCCCGAGCCGCTCGGCGACCCGCGCCCGCCCCGGGTCCACGTCCACCAGCTGCACCCGCGTGCCCGGGACCCCGGCGGCCAGCCGCGCCACGCAGCAGCCCACCATCCCCGCGCCGACCACCGTCAGGCGGTCGCCGAGCAGCGGCGGGGCGTCCCACAGCGCGTTCACCGCCGTCTCCACCGTCCCCGCCAGCACCGCGCGCCGCGCCGGAACCTCCTCGGGCACGCACCGCACCGCCTCCGCCGGGACCACGAACCGCGTCTGGTGCGGGTACAGCGTGAACACCGTGCGCCCCACCAGTTCCGCTGATCCCTGCTCCACCACACCGACGTTGAGGTAGCCGTACTTGACCGCGCCGTCGAAGTCCCCCTCCTGGAAGGGCGCCCGCATCAGGCCGTGCTGGCTCGGCGGCACCCCGCCCCGGAAGACCAGGGCCTCGGTGGCCCGGCTCACCCCCGAGTACAGCGTGCGCACCAGCACCTGCCCCGGTCCGGGCTCGGGCAGCGCCTCCTCGCGAATCTCCCCGTGCCCCGGACGGCTCACCCAGAACGCCCGTGCCGTAGCGGCCATGCTCCTCCTCGTCGCTCACCCTCGCGGATACGGCCCTACCCACGGCTCCTCCGGTGCACCGGTCCCCGCCCGGCGGCGCCACAGGCCGAGGACGTCACGGCCGAAGGACCAGACCAGCGCGGCCAGGGCGCCGACCGCCACGGCCGCCGCCACCTCGTGGGGGAGCACCCGCGCCGCGACCGCAACCAGGGCCGCGCCCTGGACGGCGGCCACCGCCTTGCGCGCCCGGCTCGGCGGCAGCGGGGCCCGCAGCCAGGGGAGCACCAGCCCTGCGAGCCAGAACGCGTACCGCATTCCACCCACGGCCACCACCCAGGGGCCCAGCAGCAGCGCCGCGTGCACGCTCAGCACCAGGATCAGGAACGCGTCGGCC
The DNA here is from genome assembly GCF_009830945.1 of Nocardiopsis sp. FR4. Classification (GTDB taxonomy): domain Bacteria; phylum Actinomycetota; class Actinomycetes; order Streptosporangiales; family Streptosporangiaceae; genus Nocardiopsis. The sequence continues at coordinate 58,044 of NZ_VWVV01000005.1, forward strand.
TCCATGTCGAAGCGGGCCCCGAAGGCGGACTGCGTACCCGTGGCCCGGGCCACCGCCCCGTCCGCCAGGTCCAGCACCAGTGCCGCCGAGGCCAGAGCCACCACCGGCCACACGGGCCCGTCCACGGCCACCAGCGCGACCACCGCGCCGACGAGCACGCACCGGGTCAGCGTCACCAGCCCGGCGGGGCCCAGCGCCCGCCACCCCGACCGGTGCGCCGCCCGCGCCAGCACCGCGGTCCCCAGCACCAGGTAGGCGATCCCGGCCGCCCAACCCGCCGGGTCCAGGCCCACCGTCAGCGCGAGCGCCCCCAGCAGTGCCGCCTGCGCGCACGCCGCCGCGGCCAGGATCCACCGGTCATCCGCGACGGTCACGGGCCCACCCGTCCAGGTGCGGCAGGTCGTGGCCCAGGCGGTCGCGTTTGGCGGTCAGGTAGGCGGCGTTCTCGGCGCGGGCGGGCATGAGCAGCGGCACGCGTCCGGCGACCTCGATCCCGTGCTCCTCCAACGCACGCGCCTTGTCGGGGTTGTTGGGCATCAGCCGGACGGAGCGCACCCCCAGGCGCAGCAGCGCCCGCGCGGCGGGGCCGTAGTCGCGCACGTCCACCGGCAGGCCCAGCTCGGTGGCCGAGTCCACGGTGTCCAGGCCGAGCCGGTCCTGCAAAAGCCAGCGTGCGCACCTTGGCCATCAGTCCGATGCCCCGACCCTCGTGCCCGCGTAAGCAGACCAGCACGCCCCGGCCCTCGCGCGCGATCGCGTCCAGGGCGGCCTCCAGCTGGTCGCCGCACTCACAGCGCAGCGCGCCGAACACGTCTCCGGTCAGGCACTCCGAGTGGGTGCGTACCAGTACCTCCTCGGCTCCCCCGACCTCGCCCAGGGTGAGCGCCACGTGTTCCTGCGCGTCCACCGGGTCCCGGAAGGCCACGAGGCGGAACGTCCCCCGCCGCGTGGCCAGCTCCGACTCCGCGACGGCGGCCGGCTCCATGCTCTGTTCGCTCATACGTCCTCTCGCTTCGCCCCGTGGCCGGGACCATAGACGCCCGGTGCCCCGCCCTTCGGGGATCGAAACCGTGACGAAGGGTGAGCACCGGGCGGGAGGGGAAGCGGAGGTGCGGTCGGGTGAGCGGCTACTTGCCGCCCATCCCCATCATTCCGCGCACCAGCGAGCGGCGGGCGAACAGGTACACCAGGAACAGCGGCACGGTGGAGAGCACGACCGCGGCCAGCAGACCGGGCACGTTCACCCGGTACTCGCCCTGGAACTCGAACAGGCCCATGGTGATCAGCCGTTTGTCGGGCGACTGGGTCAGGATCAGCGGGAACAGGAAACCGTTCCAGGCCTGCAGCGCCGCGTACACGGCGATGGTGCTCAGTCCGGAGCGCGACATGGGCACCACCAGTTGCAGGAAGGTGCGCACCGAACCCGCGCCGTCCAGGGCCATGGCCTCGTACAGCTCCTCGGAGATGTCGCGCATCGACCCCACCAGGATCAGCACGCACACCGGCAGCGCGAAGGCGGCCGTGGGCAGCACGATCGCGGTCAGCGTGTCGTACAGCCCCAGCTCCACGATGATCAGGTACACCGGCACGATTACCGCCTGGGACGGGATCGCCAGCCCCAGCAGGAACATCCGGAACACACCCGTGGTCCAGCGGGTCCGCGAGCGCACGATGGCGAACCCCGTCATGGCGGCCAGCGTCACCACGATCGCTACCACGGCCGCGGTGACGACCGCGGTGTTGAGCACGAACCCCAGCAGCCCGTTCTCCACCGCCAGCCAGTAGTTGTACAGGGTGGGGTCGGTCGGCGGGGTGAGCGGGCCCGAGGCGGTGTAGTCCTCGGCGGGCTGGACGGTGGCCACCAGCAGCGCGTACAGCGGAAGGGCCACGATCGCCAGCCACAGCAGCGCGCCCAGTCCGCCCAGGACGTTGGGCCTGCGGCGCCCCGGCCGCACGTTCAGCAGCCGGACGCGGGACGCGCCCGCGGTCCGCCGCCGGGCGGGCGGTGCGGGGGCTTTCTCGGGGAGACGGACGGTCACAGGCCCTCCCGGGTGCTGCGCATGGAGCCGAAACCGGTGAAGCGCACCATGAGCAGGGCGATCAGCGTCGCCACCACGACCAGGGTGAACGCGACGGCGCTGGCGTAGCCCAGCTCCCAGCTGCGGAAACCGGCCCGGTACATCAGGAACGGGACGATCGTGGTGTCGGTGCCGGGACCGCCGCCGGTCAGGATCAGCACCGTCTCGAAGTAGGTCAGCGCGCCCACCACCATCAGCACCGAGGAGGTGGTGATGGTGTGCCGCAGCTGCGGCAGGGTGATGTGCCAGAAGGAGCGCAGCCGACCCGCGCCGTCGATCTCGGCGGCCTGGTAGAGCGAGGCCGGGATCTGCCGCGCGCCGCCCTGGTAGAGCAGCATGTGCAGCGGGATGAACTGCCAGGCGCTGACGAAGACGATCACCAGGAACGCGCTGGTCGACCCGCCCAGCAGGTTCACCGACCGCAGACCCAGGACGGGGCCCAGCCAGGCCAGCGGTCCGAAGTTGGGGTCCAGCAGGGCCCGCCAGATGATCGCCACGGCGGCCGAGGACAGCAGCAGCGGCAGGAAGAAGATCGCCGACAGCACCGCCCGGCTGCGCTGCGGTCCGGCCGCCCACACGCCCAGCAGCAGGCTGATGGGCGTCTGCACGGCCCAGGTCAGGACGGTCAGCAGCAGGCTCAGCCAGATGGCCTGGCGCATGAGCGGGTCTCCCGCCAGCCGCGTCCAGTTCTCCAGGCCGATGAACTCCGGTGTGCCCAGCCCGCCCCAGGAGGTCAGGGACAGGTAGGCCACCAGAACCATCGGCAGCGCGGCGAAGATACCGAAGTACAGCAGCCCGGGGACCGCCCACACCGCGCCGGGCCGCCCGGTGCGGGGGCCGGCGGCCCGCGCGGAGGAGCCTCCGCGCGAGCCGCCGGGGGTTCCGGTCGCGGAACCGCGGGTGGCGGCGCCCACGGCCGAGGGGCCGATGGGCGCGGTGCCCGCGGTGACCGGGTTGCCGGTGCCGCCGGTCACAGGGCCGCCAGCGCGTCGACGAACTGCTCGGGCGTGGTCTGACCGTTGAACAGCGACTCGATCTCGGTCACCATCGGCGTGGCCACGTCCGGCGGCAGCGCCTGGTCCCAGGACAGCTGGAAGTGCGGCGCGTCGCGGACCATCTCGTACTGGAAGGTGGCGAAGTCCGGGTTGGGACTGTCGGCCACGGCCTCCTCGGCGTTGGCGGTGGTGGGCACCTCGCCGTTCGCCACCATGTCGGCCACGTACTCCTCCTGGGCTGTGTACTTGAGGAACTCCAGCGCCGCGTCCAGGTGGTCGCTCTCCGCCGTCACCGAGAAGAAGTTGGTCGGGTTGCCGACCACGTTGGCGGGGTCGCCCTCACCGCCGGGCAGCGGCGGGAACTCCACGTAGCCCAGGTCGTTCTCGGCGAACTCGCGTGCCTGGTCCAGGTGCGTGGAGTACTCCCACGACCCCATCAGGTGCATGGCCGCCCTCCCCTCCGAGAGCAGGGTGGAGGCGCCGCCCTCGGTGTAGCTCACCGAGGCGTAGGAGTCGCCGAAGGCGCCCCGGTCCACCAGGTCCTGGACCATCTCGGCGGCCTCCAGGACGGCCGGGTCGCGCCAGCCCTCGGAGTCGCCCTGCTGGATGCGGGCGAACACCCCGGGCCCGCCGATGCGGTCCACCAGGTACTGCATCCACATCTGCTCGGTCCAGGGGTCGGCGCCCGCGAGCGCGAAGGGGATGATCCCCTCCTCGTTGAAGGCGTCGACCAGGTCCAGGACGTCCTCCCAGGTCTCGGGGGGCTCCACGCCGACGTCCTCGAAGACCGCCTCGTTGTAGAAGAGGATGACCGGCTGCGTGCCGCGCAGCGGGATGCCGTACTGGACGCCGTCCACCTTGCCGGCCTCCAGGATGGAGGGGATGAAGGACTCGGCGAACTCCGGGTCCTCGGCGAGCAGGTCGTCCAGCGGCTGGAGCATGTCCTGTTCGACGTAGGGTGCGATACTGCCCGCGCCCCAGTTGAAGAACACGTCGGGCTGCTGGCTGGAGCCCATCGCGGTGCGCAGGCGCTCCTCGTAGTTGTCGCCGGGGACCTCGTCGATGACGGCCTCGGTCTCGGAGTCCTCGTTGAACCGTTCGACGGCGCCTTCCTGCACCACGACCAGCGTGTCCTGGTACATCCACACGTGCATGCGGTCGTCTCCGCCGCCACCTCCGCCACCGCCGCCGGAACAGGCGGTGGCGGCGAGCAGGCAGAGCGCCGCTGCTCCGGCCAGGGAGCTCAGGCGGGGGGTTCTCATGGCGACTCCTCTTTCGAAACTATCGGGAGGTATTTCGAAATATTTGCGCCCGAATGTACGCGGCGTGACGTGGGGCGTCAATAGTCAAGTGAGAGCTGGCTCACCTCGATTGTCACAACATCGCCGTGACCGCGTAGGATCAGGCACCGTGAGTGCAGACCCGACCCCCGACTCCATGCGCCCGACCGTCTCGGAGCCGGTAACGATCTCGAAAATTGCGGAAGCCGCAGGCGTATCGGTGCCCACGGTCTCCAAGGTGCTCAACGGGCGGGCCGACGTGGCCAGCGAGACCCGGGCGCGTGTGGAGGAACTGATCCGCCGCCACGGCTACCGGCGGCGCCGCGGCCCCGGCGGGGGCCGCTCCTCCATGATCGACCTGGTCTTTCACGAGCTCGACAGCGCCTGGGCGGTCGAGGTCATCCGCGGCGTGGAGAGCGTGGCCCGCTCCGAGGGCCTCAGCGTCGTGCTCACCGAGTCCGGGGGCGCCCAGACCCCGCGCGACGACTGGGTCGACGCCGTGCTCGCCCGCCAGTCCACCGCCGCGATCCTGGTCTTCTCCGACCTGGCGCCCGAACAGCGCACCCGCCTTACCGCGCGCGGCATCCCCTTCGTCGTGGTCGACCCCGCGGGCGACCCGGGGCCCGACATGCCCTCGGTGGGCTCGGCCAACTGGAACGGCGGCCTGATCGCCACCCGCCACTTACTCGAACTCGGCCACCGGCGGATCGGGGTGATCGGCGGCCCCCGCCACGTGCTGTGCAGCAAGGCCCGCATCGACGGCTACGCCTCGGCCCTGGACTCCGCCGGTCTGAGCACCGACCCCGCCCTGGTCCGCTACGGCGACTTCCACGTGGAGAGCGGCCGCGACCGCGGCCTCGAACTGCTGCGCCTGCCCGATCCGCCCACCGCCGTCTTCGCGGGCAACGACCTACAGGCCATGGGCCTGTACGAGGCCGCCCGCGAGTCGGGGGTGCGCATCCCCGAGGACCTCAGCGTGGTCGGCTACGACGACCTGCCGGTGGCCCGGTGGATGGGTCCGCCGCTGACCACCGTGCGCCAGCCGCTCACCGAGATGGCCGAGGAGGCCACCCGGATGGCGCTCACGCTGGCCCGCGGCGGCACCCCCGCCAACCTGCGCCTGGACCTGGCCACCGACCTGGTGGTGCGCCGCAGCAGCGCCCCGCCGCCCTGAGCGCGGCCTCTTCCGGGGGGAGCTCCCGGAGCTTTGGGGGCCTTGGATGGAAAGCGCTTGCCTTGTAGGCTGGCCGCTCCCGCTCTACGAGGAGGCGTGTCCATGCCAACCCCCCGGCGTTCCGTCCCGCGCACAAGTCCGCTGCTCGCGGGCGCGTGCGCGCTGATGATGGCGGCGAGCACCCCCGCCCTGGCCGAGCCGCGGTCCGACTCCGGAGTCCAGCTGGAACGGCTGGACCGGGGCCTGGTCGCGGTCCAGGCCCAGGAAGGCGTTTTCCTGAGCTGGCGGCTGCTGGCCTCCGAGGTCGGCGGCCACACCGACTCCGGGCTCCGGGGCCCCGCGTTCCGCGTCCACCGCGACGGCAGGGTGGTCGCCGTCGTCCGGGACAGCACCAACTTCCTGGACACCGGGGGGAACGCGGACTCCGAGTACCGGGTCGTCCCCGTTCCCCGCGGCAGGCCCGGGGTCGGCCCCGAGGGCGAGGCCGCCGTGTGGTCCGAGGGCCACCACGACCTGCCCCTCCGCAAACCCGAGGGCGGTACCACCCCGGCCGGCGAGGACTACGGGTACACCGCCAACGACGTCAGCGTCGGCGACGTGGACGGAGACGGACAGTACGAGTTCGTGGTCAAGTGGGACCCCACCAACTCCAAGGACGTCTCCCAGAAGGGCTACACCGGCACCACCTACGTCGACACCTACACCCTGGACGGCGAGCTGCTGCACCGCATCGACCTGGGCGTGAACGTGCGCGCGGGCGCGCACTACACCCAGTTCCTCGTCTACGACTTCGACGGCGACGGCCGCTCGGAGATCATGCTCAAGACCGCTCCGGGCACCCGAACCCTCGCCGCCGACGGCACCGCGTCGCACGTGACCATGCCCGCCGAGGACGTCGAGGCCGGCTACACCCATGACGACGACTACCGGATGAGCTCGCAGGACTACTACGAGCACCTCGTGGAGGTCTTCCTGGGCTGGCACGGGCACCCCGAGGTCACGGCCGGGAACTGGCCCGTCACCCTGGAGGAGGCCCTGGGCGAGGAGCCGCGCTACGACTACCCTCTCACCCGCGCCGACGCCGAGGCCCTCGCCGACTTCTTCATCGACGAGTACGCCCCCGCGCGCAGTGCCCGCAACGACCTGCGCGACTTCGAGGGCTTCGTGGTCCACGGCCCCGAGTACCTCACCGTGTTCGACGGCCTGACCGGCGCCGAACTGGACACCGTCCGCTACGAGCCCGGGCGCGGCGACGACGGCCTTCTGTGGGGCGACTACGCGATGGCCCGCATCGAACCGGGCAACCGGGTGGACCGGTTCCTGGCGGGCGTGGCCTACCTGGACGGCGAGCGCCCCTCGGCGGTCTTCGCCCGCGGCTACTACACCCGCTCGGCCGTGGTGGCCTACGACTTCGACGGCGAGTCCCTCCACAAGCGCTGGACGGCCGACAGCGGGCACGTGCCCATGGACAACCCCTTCGACGCCGCACCGCACGGGGGAGCGGGGACCGACCCCGAGACGGGCACCCTCGCCGGACAGGGCTTCCACTCCCTGGCCGCCGCCGACGTGGACGGCGACGGGCGCCAGGAGATCGTCTACGGCGCCGCGACCCTGGACGACGACGGGTCCCTGCTGTACTCCTCGCACGACCACGGGCCGCCGCAGAGCGCCGTACCGGGGGAGTACGTCAAGCTGGGCCACGGCGACGCGATGCACGTGGGCGATCTGGACCCCGCCCGCGAGGGCCTGGAGATCTGGTCCGTGCACGAGGGCGGCCGGTACGCGCCCTACGGGTTCGCCATGCGCGACGCCGCCACCGGCGAGGTGCTCTTCGGCGGATACACCGGTGTGGACACCGGCCGCGGCATGGTCGGCGACATCGACCCCGACGTCCCGGGTCTGGAGGCGTGGTCCTCGATGCCGCCCGGCGACGAGGTCCGGGCGGGACTGTGGAGCGCCGACGGCGACCACCTCGGCAACCGCACCCCCGGCACGAACATGAGCATCCGCTGGTCGGCGGACATGACCACGCAGATCATCGAGGGCGCCTCGGACCCGCGGGTGCAGGACTGGACCCGCGGCACCCTGCTCACCGCCGAGGGCACCCTCACCAACAACGGGACCAAGGGCAACCCGGGCCTGGTCGCGGACGTGTTCGGCGACTGGCGCGAGGAGTTGCTGCTGCGCACCGAGGACAGCACGGCGCTGCGCATCCTCACCAGCACCGAGGTCACCGACCGCAGGCTCTACACCCTGATGCACGACCCGCAGTACCGGGTGGGCGTGGCCTGGCAGCAGACCGCGTACAACCAGCCGACCTACCCGGCCTTCCACCTGGGCTCGGACACCGACTGGGCGAGTGTCCCGGTCCCCGACGCCGTCTACCCGAGGTGACCCGGCGGGTCCCCGGGCGGCGCCCGGGGACCCGTTCAGCCCCGGCCTGTGTCGATGACGCAGAACACGTTGCCCTCGGTGTCGGCGAGGACCACGAAGTCGGGGTCCGGCGGGTAGGAGTCCCAGGCCACCCGGCGCGCGCCCAGCGCCACCAGGCGTTCCACCTCGGCGGTCTGCTCGGCCGCGTCGCGGGCGTACAGGTCAGGTGCGCCCGGGGCCGCTCCCGCGCCGGGCTCCGGCTCACCTGGGGCGCGACACCGGGCCCGCCGCCGGGCGGGCAGAGGACGGTGAAGCGCTCGTCGACGCGGCCGTCGCGGGGAGCGTAACCGAGGGCGCGGCTCCAGAACCCGGCGGCGCGGTGGATATCCTCCACGCCCAGTACCGCCGTTCCGAAAGTCAGCATCCGTACTGTCTGGCGTCCCGCCCCCGGGCTCCCGTCCGGCGGCACGACGTCTCCCGTTCCACGACCGAGCGGAAGTCGCGCGCCCGTCGGCCGGTGACGCGCTGGACGGTGTCGGTGACGCGGTCCTCGGCGCCCCCGGCGATGGCGCGGTCCATGCCGGCGAGCATCGCGGCGAACTCGGAGGGCACGTCGGCGGTCAGGTGGTCGCGCACCTGCTCGTAGGTCAGCCGGTCGTGGGTGACGGGCCGACCGGTGACCTCGGTGAGGACGGCCGCGACGTCGTCGTGGCTCAGGGCCTGCGGCCCGGTGAGGACCAGGGCTGTGTTCGGAGCCTGCGTCCGGGTCAGGGCGTGCACGGCGACGGAGGCGATGTCCTCGGCGTCGACGAACCCGACACGGCCCTCTCCGGCCGCGGTCCGAATGACGCCCTCCGCCCTGATGGTCCGGGCGTGCGTGTGGTCGCCGGTGAAGTTCTGCATGAACCACGAGGGCCGCAGGACCGCCCACTCGGGGAACAGTCCGGGCAGGGCTTGGTGGACCCGTCCCACGGCGGGGCCCCCGGAGGGGATGGCCGACGAGCTGAGCAGGACCACGCGGTGGACCCCCGCGGCGCGGGCCTGGCGGAGGAAGGGCAGCATGGCGGACGCCGGGTCCAGGGAGCCGGGCGGCGGGACGAGGTAGGCCCGGTCCACGCCTTCGAGCGCGCCCCCGAAGGATGTGGGATCGTTCCAGTCGAACCACACGGGGGAGGCCCCCTCCACGGGGGCGGCGCGCCGGCTCGCGGCCCTGACGCGCTGGCCTGCCGCGATGAGACCGGCGGTGACGCGACTGCCGGTGGTACCGGTGGCCCCGATGACCAGGGTGGACTTCTCGGATGGGCTCATGGGTTTCTCCTGCCCGTACGATACGGACCGGGGGTCCGTTTTGCGTGATCGACGATACGGACCCGTGGTCCGCTTCGCAACCGGAGGAGTAGCATGCCCGAACGCAAGCCACGCACGGACGCCACCCGCAACCGGGAGGCCGTCCTCGCCGCCGCCGACGCGCTCTTTGCCCGCTGCGAGAGCCCCGCGGCGGTCACCATGGCCGACATCGCGGCGGCGGCGGGCGTTGGCAAGGCGACGCTCTTCCGTGGCTTCGGCGACCGCACCGGTCTGATCCACGCCCTGTACGAGACACGTCTGGCGCCTGTCAGGCTCGCCACCGAGAACGGGCCGCCGCCGCTGGGCCCCGCCACCCCACCGCTCCAGCGCGTCCCCGCCCTCCTCGACGCCGTCCTGTGCTTCAAACTCGACAACCGCCACCTCGCCCTGGCACTGGAGGGGACCGGCGGCGACAGCCCCTACGAGACGGAGCACTACGAACAGTGGCACGGCGTGCTCCAGGCCATGCTGGAACGGATCCCCGGCCTCACCGACTGCGGTTTCACCGCTCACGTCCTGCTCGCCGCCACCCGCGCCGACCTCGTCGAGCACCTCGTCGGCCACAAGCGGATGACGCGTGAGCGGATACGGGCCCACCTGAGGGCCTTCACCGCCAGGGTCCTGGACCCCCACTCGTCAACGGCATGAGGTCCGGTCACTCCGCCGGGGGGCGCACCCCCGTCCGGCGGTGGTGCGACCACGCCCCCGGTTCCGCCCGTTCGCACGCCCGACGGCGCGCGGAGGCGCGGCCTACCGTCGAGGGCATGACGACATCCCTCCGCACCGCGCTCGTGTGCGCCGTCCCCCTCCTGCTCGCCGCCGTGGGCCTGCTGCACCCCCACCACCTCACCGAGGGCACCGCCGACCTGTGGACCTGGATCCACATCGGCCTGCTGCCGGTCTTCCCCCTGCTCACCGTCGGCCTGCTCCTGCCCGTGTGGGGGCGCCCCGGCCGCGACGCCTCCGGCCCGGCCGTGGTCCTCGTCTGGATCTGCTCCTTCGTCTACGCGGTCTTCTACACCGCGCTGGACACCATCGCGGGCATCGCCACCGGCGCCCTGGTGCGGGCGGTCGAGGGCGACCACGAGCCGCTCGTCCGCCCGCTGTACGGCATCGGCAACGAACTCGGCTACGTCGGCACCTACGCCCTCCTGCTCGGCGTCCTGGCCCTGGGCGCAGCCCTCTACCTGAGGCACGGGCCGCATACGCTCTACGGTTCGGCCGTGCTGCTGGCCTCGGCGGTGTCCTTCCTGGACAGCCACATCTACTGGCCGCGCGGGGGGATCACCATGCTCGGCTTCGCCGCGGGCTTCGCCCTGCTCGTGTGGGCGGTGGACCGCCGCTCCCGGGTGCCCGCCGCTCAGGACCCCGGCTCCGCGGCGCGTGCGTAGAGCCGCCGGAAGGGCGAGGAGGTGACTCCGTGCGCCACCACGCTCGCCGCCACCGCCAGACTCACCGCGGCGAACAGGCGCGGATCGCGCACACCCTCGTGGGCGGAGTGCGCCGCGTAGAACAGGGCGCTGACCCCCATCGGGCCGAACCAGCCGAGGAAGGCGCCGCCGCGCGGCCGCAGGCCCAGGGGGCGGGTGAACGCCGCGGCCAGGGGCGGGCGGCGCAGCAGCAGGACGGCGAGCGCGAAGGCGGGCGCGGCCCACCCGAAGGCGACCCACTCCTCCCAGGGCAGGGTCGCGCCCAGCAGGACGAACACGGGCAGGGCCAGGTAGCGGTTGACCGCCTCGTCGACGTTCTGCTGGGGGGTGCGCTCCCCCTTGGCGACCGTCGCGTTGTAGGCCACCCCCGCCGTGAAGACGGCGAGCACCCCGCCCGCGCCGATCAGCCGCGCCGCACCGAGCACGGACACGGCGAGGAGCAGGGTGAACAGCAGGGAGGGCCCCTCCTCCAGTTCCCGCTCGCGGGTGGCCGCCTCCATGGCCTTGCCCGCCGCCGCGCCCAGGACCGCGCCCAGGGCCACGCCGCCCAGCACCTCCCACAGGATGCGCCCCACCGCGTCACCGGGTCCCGTGAGCGGCAGCGCGACGGCCACCGCGATCCCGACCAGGGGCAGGGCGAGCCCGTCGTTGGCCCCGCTCTCCCCGGTGAGCAGCGCCCGCACGCGTTCGGGCAGGTCGCGCTGGGCGGGCTTGCCGGTCACCACCGACGCGGCCAGCACCGGGTCCGTGGGGCACAGGCAGGCGCCCACCACCGCCGCCAGGGCCAGGGGCAGGCCCAGCAGGAGGGCGGCGGCGCCGCTCACCGCGGCCGCCAGCGGCATGACCACGCACAACAGGAGTACGAACTGGGGCACCAGCGCGCGCAGGTGGGTCGCGGGGAAGCGCAGGGCCGCCGTCATCACCGAGGCCGCCAGGAGGATGCGTGTGCCCTCCAACAGGAGGGAGTCGCGTGTGTCGACCGACATCGGGAGCAGGTCGAGGGCGAGGGGGCCCAGGGCCACGCCGAGCAGGAGGGCCACGAGCGGTTCGCTCAGCGGCAGGGTCCGGGTCCGGTTGCTGAACAGCGCCAGGAGCACGCTGAGAATGCCGATGGCCGCGTAGGCCAGGTGGAGGGAGTTCATGGCGGGTCCGCCTCCGCTGCCTCGGGTCCGTTGGGTCCGTCGGAGCAGGGTAGTCTTCCCGGCTTCGGCCGTCCCGTAGGCCGCCCGGCGGGCCGCGAACGGAGCCGGCTCAGGACCCGCCGACGGAGCCGCGCCGGCGGAGGAACCGTCCGGCCGGGCCGCTCTCTCCTCCGGCCCGGCGGGAGCGGGGCACCCGTCGCCGGGAACGCCCTGAGCTGCGGGAAGGCGCCATTCGGTGGTTTTTCCGTTTCGTCGGGAATCTTCCGCCGAGAAGACCGCGCGTCGCTTTCCCCGGAGAGCGCGTCCCACGTGTGACACTCCTCTCTCCGCGTCGGGAGGGCCGCCCCGCGGTCTCCGGTGCCGGGTTGGAACCAGCGGTGGCCTCCGCCGTCCCGCCCTCACACCGGGGACACGGTCCCGGCCGCGGACGCGGGCGTGCCCGAGGCGGCCACGCGGCCCGCCGCCAGGACGAGGCAGTGGTCGGCGTCGGCGGCCTCCCGCGGGTCATGGGTGGCGTGCACGACCGTCCTCCCCCCGGCCCGGAGGTCCTCCAGGGCCGCGCGGACGCGCAGCCGGGAGCGGTGGTCCAGGCCCGCGGAGGGCTCGTCGAGCAGGACCAGGTCCGCCTCCTGCGCCAGCCCCCGGGCCACCAGGGCGCGTTGGCGCTGACCCCCGGAGAGCTCTCCCAGGCGCCGGTCCGCCAGGGCCGTCACCTCCATCCGCTCCATGCACTCCGCGACGACCGCACGGTCCCGCCGGGTGAGGGGGCGCCACGCGCCCCGGTGTGACCACCGTCCCATCGCGACCGTCTCGCGCACGGTGACGGGCAGGGCGTCGGAGACCGCGCTGCGCTGGACCACGAAGGCCACCCTCCCGCTCCCGGGCAGGACCACGGATCCACGGCGCGGCCTGACCGTACGCGCCAGAACCCCCAGGAGCGTGGACTTCCCGGAGCCGTTGGGGCCCACGAGCGCGGTGACCGCGCCCGCCGGGATCCGGGCGTCGACGGCCCTGAGGACGTCCCGCCCCCGGTAACCCGCGTACACGCCGTCCAGCTCCGCGCCGTCCATACCCGCTCCTCTGCCAGCACCCCGGTGTGAAAACGATAATGATTATCATTATAGAGTGCTTCCCGTGGAAGCTCTGTTCGATCCGTTCGGGGTCGTGTTCGTGCAGCGCGCGCTGTGGGGCGGGGTCCTGGTCTCGCTCATCTGCGCGATCGCGGGCACCTGGGTGGTGCTGCGCGGCATGGCCTTCCTCGGTGACGCCATGTCGCACGGCATGCTGCCCGGGGTGGCGCTGGCCTCGCTACTCGGTCAGAGCCTGTTCCTCGGCGCGGCCCTGGCCGCGGCCGCGATGGCCGCGGGGGTGACCGCCCTGGGACGCTCCCGACGGCTCTCGCGGGACACCGGCATCGGCCTGCTCTTCGTGGGGATGCTGGCCGCGGGCGTGATCATCGTGTCCCACTCCGCCTCCTTCGCGGTGGACCTGACGGGCTTCCTCTTCGGGGACGTCCTGGCGGTGCGCGAGCGCGACCTGGTCCAGCTCGGACCCGCCCTGGCGGTGGCGGCGGCCGTGGCGCTCACCGGCCACCGCGCCTTCGTCGCGCTGGCCTTCGACCCGCGCAAGGCCCACACCCTGGGCCTGGCGCCCCGGCTGGCCCACGCGGCGCTGCTCGGCCTGGTCACGCTGGCCGTCGTGGCCTCGTTCCACGTCGTCGGCACCCTGCTGGTGTTCGGACTGCTCATCGCCCCGCCCGCGGCGGCGGCCCTGTGGGCCCGCAGCATCCCGGGGATCATGCTGGGCGCGGCACTGCTGGGCAGCGCGGCCACGTTCCTCGGCCTGCTCGTGTCCTGGCACTGGGAGACGGCGGCCGGAGCCACCATCGCGGCGGTGGCCGTGACCTCCTTCTTCGCCTCGGCGGCCGCGTCCGCGCTCACCCCACACGGTGGCTGGCGCCGGACCGCCGAGGACGACGCACCAGACCAGACCCCGTCCCCGGAGAGGCCGACGACGACATGAGATCCCCACGGCACGCCCCTCCCGGAGCGCTCGGCCTGTGCGCCGTGCTCCTGGCGGCCGGCTGCGCCACCGCCCCCGCGACCGAGGAGGGACAAGAGGAGGAGGTCCCGCACGGCTACGTCGAGGGCGCGGAGGAGACGGCCGAACCCCAGGCGCGCCTGGTCGTCGCGGACGCCGACAGCGGCGAGGTCCGGGTGCTCGACCCCATCACCGGGGAGGTCACCGACCTGGAACCCGTGGAGGGCGTCGACGGGATCGCCGGCGACGGCCGGTTCGCCTACCTCAGGTCATCCGGTCACCGGAAGACCCTCGTGGTGGACAGCGGCGTGTGGACCGCCGACCACGGCGACCACGACCACTACTACCGGACCGGTGTCCGCACGGTGGGCGCGGTCGACGGCCTGGCGGCCGGGCGGGCGGCCACGGACAGGGCGCTGACCGCGCCCACCGGCCCCGGCGGCACCGCGCTCCTGGACCGGGCCGCTCTGGAGGACGGCTCGGTCCAGGCCGCCGACGTACCCGGCGGCACCGGGGTGATCGTCCCCTTCGCGGGCCGCCTGGTCACGGCCGGAAGCGGACCCGGGCGAGCCGTCCGCGTCCACGACCGCGACGGGGGCCCGGGGGAGGCCCTCGACGCCACCTGCGCCGAACCCCGGGGCCAGGCCGTCACGCGGCGGGGACTGGTCATCGGCTGCGAGGACGGAGCCCTCCTGGTCACCGAGGACGACGGCGACCTCACCGGCGAGGCCATCCCTTACCCCGAGGGCACGGACGGCCGCGTCGAGGAGTTCCACCACCGCCCCGGCTCCGCCCCGCTGGCCTCCGTCTCCACCGAGGGGGACGTCTGGCTCCTCGACCTGGCCGAGGGCGGGTGGGCGCGCCTCGGCCTCCCCGGCGCCGTCGCGGTGTCGGCGGTCGGCGAGGGCGCCTCCGTCCTGGCCCTGGACTCCGACGGGACCCTGTACGCCCTGGACCCGGAGACGGGCGAGCCGAACTCCTCCCGCGAACTCCTGGACGGGGTGGACGCCGAGCGCGCCCCCGTCATCCAGGTGGACACCGGCCGCGCCTACGTCAACGACGCCGGGGCGGGCCTCATCCACGAGATCGACTACAACGACGACCTGCGCGTGGCCCGGACCTTCGATCCCGGGATCACCCCCCACCACATGGTCGAGACAGGACGGTGAACGACATGGCCACCCGTCCGCTGGATCCCACCAGGGCGGTCGCGCTCGCGCTCGCCTGCGCCACCGCCCTGGGCGCGGCGGCCTGCGCCCCCGGCGACGACGCACGCGAGGGCGTCGTGGTGACGACCAACATCCTGGGCGACCTGACCCGGGAGGTCGTCGGTGACCAGGCCGAGGTCACCGTCCTGATGAAACCCAACGCCGACCCCCACTCCTTCGGCCTCTCGGCACCGCAGGCCGCCGCCCTGGAGAACGCCGAACTCGTGGTCTACAACGGCCTGGGCCTGGAGGAGGGCGTGCTGCGCAACGTCACGGCGGCCGAGGAGGCGGGCGCGCCCGTCCTCGAGGTCGGCGCCGGGGTCGACCCGCGCGTCTACTCGTCCGGGCACGACCACGGACACGGGGAGGGGCGCGCGGAGGAGGCCGGGCACGGTGATGAGGGCGGGCCGGCCGGGAACGACAGCGCGGGCGAGCCCGACCCCCACTTCTGGACCGACCCCCGGCGGGCCGTCCTCGCGGTCGACCTCATCGCCGAGCACGTCATCGAGCACGTCGAGGGCGTGGACGCCGACGCGGTCCGGGCCAACGCCGAGGCCTACACGGCCGAGGTGGAGGCACTCGACGCGTGGATGGCCGAGGAGTTCGGGACGATCCCCGAGCGGCACCGCAAGCTGGTCACCAACCACCACGTCTTCGGCTACCTCGCCGAGCGCTACGGGTTCGAGGTCGTCGGAACGGTGATCCCCAGCGGCACCACGCTGGCCTCGCCGAGCACCTCGGACCTGAAGTCCCTGTCCGACGCGGTGCGCGACGCGGGCGTCGGCGCCGTGTTCGCCGACTCCTCCCAGCCCGACCGCCTCGCCACCGTCATGGCCGAGGAGGCGGGGGTGGACATCGAGGTCATCCCCCTGTTCTCCGAGTCCCTGAGTGAGGAGGGCGGGGGCGCCGCCACCTACCTGGAGATGATGCGCGCCAACACCGAGGCCGTCACGGACGGCCTCGACGGCGACTGGCCCCCTTGCCGCCCCGGGACGGAACCCCGACAAGAGAGCAGAGAAGACATCCCACGAGCACACCACGCAGACTCCCGGCCCGTGCGGCGCTGCCCGCCCTGCTGTCCGCCGGACTGCTCCTGACCGCATGCGGAACCGCGCCGCAGGAGGCCGTTGCCCCCGAGGACGCGGAGGAACGGCGGGAGGAGGCCGTCTCCGTCGCCAATCCCCTCGTGACCACCTACGACGGCGGCCTGTACGTCCTGGACGGCGACACCCTGGAGGTCGTCCGCGACATCGGGCTGGAGGGGTTCAACCGGGTCGACCCCGCCGGCGACGACCGGCACGTGTTCGTGGCCACCTCGGAGGGCTTCCGGCTCCTGGACGCCGCCGCGGGCGAGCTGACCGACGGCCTCGTCGCCGCCGACACCCCCGGGCACGTGGTCCGCCACGCGGGCCGGACCGTCCTGTTCGCCGACGGCAGCGGCGAGGTCACCCTGCTGGACGGCGACGCCCTCGCCGGGGGCCTGCCGGAGGACCCCGAGCGGTACACCGCCGAGGAGGCCCACCACGGTGTGGCCGTCGAGCTCAGTACCGGGGAGCTGCTGGTCACCCCCGGGAACGAGGAGGAGCGCGTCGGCGCGCTCGCGCTGGACGCCGACCGCGAGGAGACCGCGCGCAACGAGGACTGCCCCGGGGTCCACGGGGAGACCGTCGCGGCCGACGAGACCATCGTCATCGGCTGCCAGGACGGCGTGCTCCTCTACCGGGACGGCGGGTTCACCAAGGTCGAGAGCCCCGACGACTACGGGCGCATCGGCAACCAGGCCGGGACCGAGGAGTCCCCGATCGTCCTCGGCGACTACGAGACCGACCCCGACGCCGAACTGGAGCGTCCCGAGCGGGTCGCCCTCGTCGACACCGAGGACGCCGACCTGACCCTGGTGGAGCTGCCGAGCAGCTACACGTTCCGCTCCCTGGGACGCGGGCCGGAGGGCGAGGCCCTGGTCCTGGGCACCGACGGGAGCCTGCACGTGATCGACCCGGAGGCGGCGGAGGTCGTGGACAGCACCGAGCTGATGGACGCGTGGGAGGAGCCCCTGGAGTGGCAGCAGCCCCGCCCGGCGCTCTTCGTCCGCGGCACCACCGCCTACGTGAGCGACACCGCCACGAAGCAGGTCCACGCCGTGGACCTGGAGACCGGTGAGGTCACCGCCTCCGTCACCCTGGAGGAGACCCCCAACGAGCTCAGCGGGGTCGCGCACCAGGCGTATCGAGCGGCGGGGCCGGTGACACCGGCCCCGCCGGGAGAACACGCGGGAGCCTCCGGTGTGATCTCTGTGTGTGGGCGCGAGGGAGCTAAACGCAAATTTGTGGCTTTATGTGGCCGAAGCAACTGAAATTCTCCTGATTCGCGTGTTTCTGCATGTTGCACCCATGTGACGTCCAGTCCGTTGTTGTCCGCCCTGTCGTCACCCGCCCGCGCTGTGGAGGAGCCCCAGGTCACCTCCACCGGCTACCCTGCCTGGGACGATTTCCACGGTTCCCCCGGCCGGCCCGGCGAGTTCACCTTTCCCAGCAACGGGGTCGAGGACGTCCAGAGCTACTTCTACGCCCTCAACGACGACCCCTGCGTTCACCACGAGATCACACCCGAGGAGCCGGGCGAACCGGTGACGGCGACCCTCGCGCCGTGCCTGACGGGCCCCGACGGGGTCTACGCTCGCACCGTCGACACCTCCGGCAACTCCTCCGACTGCGTGCTCGTCCGCTCCTTCCTCATCGCCCCACCCGGCAAACCGGTGGTCCATCTCACCTTCGACGAGGGTCAGGGAAGCCGTGCCGCCGACACCGCCGAGGTCGGGGTGTGGACCCACCCGCCGGGCACCCACGACGAGCAAACGGGCGAGACCGCTCTCTGTGCCGCAGGGAACCGCCACCCACCCGGGTCCGTGGAACGCCCGGGAACCCCTCGCGGTCGGACCCGCCCCGGCCCAGGGCACGAGTGACGCCTACCGGTCCGGCGCGATCGACGACGTCCACGTCTGCCAGGGCGTCCTCAGCGAGACCCCGATCTCCCAGGTTGACACGGGGGTGCTCCCCGCCGCCCAGCGCTGACCGTGCTTTTCGGCTCTCCGCACGCCGCCCCTCCTGTTTCTCCGCGCGCACGCCAGGAACCTGAGGGGCGGCTGTGTCATCCCGGCCGCCTCAAACCGGGACACCCCCGCCAACTGCGGTGGCGGTCTGGTACGCGCCGTACGGCGATCAGTTCGCCCGGCCCCCCGGCCCACGGTAGGCAGGAGAGCTCTCCACCGAAACACGCGACCAACGCGGAGTCCGTGAGCGCGGGAGTCGCCGAGTTCCGTCCGGTTCGCCGGGTGAACATTCCTCTGACGGCGGGTGAACAGATCCAGCGGATGGCGGGGTTCCGGTCTCGGGCCCAGATGAAATCCAGTTCCTGAAATCGCTGGTCATAACGCCGGAGCACTTTGACGCGACCGTTGGAAAGCCAATCCGACTGTTGCCCGTATTCTTTACTCCCCCGGAAAACCACGGGATCTTCCCAGTTCAATCGGGTTGGAGTGGGTGGGGTTCTCGCCTGCTCGGTGGATGGGCTGTTTCGTTGACATCCCCCGTGGGTGTCTGTAGCGTTCCAGGCGCTTGGAGTTATTGGGATCGAATAAACCCCCTGTGGGGACGAGTTACTCCCCGGCTCCATGTATTCGTATTGACCCAATGCAGGCCTCTGTGAAACGGGTATGACCATGCTCAGGAAGAAGCACACCCAACTCGGACGCGCCGCTCTCGTGGGAGCGTTGGCCACCGCCCTGTTCGGCCTCTCCCCGGCCCCCGTCAGCGCCGCCGAGGCCGATCCCGTTATCGACATCACCGCTCTCGGTGGTAGCTTCAGCAGCTATATCAGCGGCTGGGCGCCGTCGTCCTCCCCGCAGTCCCGGGTTTGGTACGACTCGGACACCGGTAGCACCTCGGTCCGGCTCACCGGTTGCAGCACCAACGGCCCCGGCGGTTTCCAGAACGTCACCCTCCAGTTGGTGCGCACCACCGGAATCAATACCGTCATCGGCGAGAGAACCAACAGGTGCGCGCCGTCCACGAGTACGTGGCAGATCAGCCGGTCGGGTGACTACGCTTTCGGCAGTACCGAGATCAACGGATACAACTACTACAATGGTACATGGTCGGCGAACGCCGTCGTGGTGACCTACTAGAAGATAAGGATTCCCGCGGTGGGAAGCCCCCACCGCGGGATTCGAAGGCAGAGAAATTGAACCTCAGCGCAGACGGTGTCGTCTTCTCCTACGGGTGGTTCTCACCACCTGTGTTCGACGGCCTCTCCCTTGGCATTCCGGACGGTTGCACCGTCCTCCTGGGACCCAACGGGGCGGGAAAGAGCACCCTGATGTGCCTGCTCGCCTCTGTCAGTCCACCCAGACGCGGACATGTTCGGGTGGGCTCATGGCGCAGCGACCGCCGACGCGATCTCACGCCGATACGCAGGGCCGTGGGTTGGATGCCCCAGTCGATCGTTCCGGTCACCGGCCTGACCGTCCGTGAACAGGTCGCCTACCACGGCTGGCTCAAGGGCATGAGCCGTGCCCAGGCGTGGAAGGACTCCGGGGAGGCCCTGCGTCAGGCCAACCTGACCGACCTCGCCGACCGTCCCTCCGGCAAGCTCTCCGGAGGGCAACTGCGCAGGGTCGGACTGGCGCAGACCATCGTGCACCGACCCTCGGTCCTGCTGCTGGACGAACCGACCGCCGGGCTGGACCCCGCGCAACGATCGGCCTTCCGCGAGATCCTGAACGGCCTGGCCGTGGGCGACACCGTGCTGGTCTCCACGCACCAGACCAGCGACCTGTCCGGCCTCTTCGACTCCGTGGTGGTGCTGAACGAGGGGCGCAGCCCCTTCACCGGTTCCGCCGACGCCTTCCTCGCCCGCGCCACCGGCGGAGGGGACAGCCTCGAGCGGCGCGCCGAGTCCGCCTACGCCTCCGTGCTCGGGGAGGCGGCATGACCACGCGGAAACGCTGGATCACCAGCTTGTCCCTGTGGCTCGCGTTGCCGATGATCGCCTTCGTCGTCTCCATCAACATGGAGGACGGCCTACAGTTCGCCACACGCGGGTACTGGCTGACCGCCACGACCGTGGCGTCGGAGGCCGTGTCCGTCACCGGGGTGGTCGCCGCGCTCGGTGCCACCTGGGAGGCCTCGAGGCTGCGTCGGGCACGCGTACTCGCCATCACCTCCAGGAACCGTCTTCTGGTGGTGGCGGAGACGCTGGTCCCCACGGTCGTGGTCGTACTCATGGGGACCCTCGTCTCCTACGCGATGATGGCCACCATCGCCCTCGGCGCTCCCGGGGGGCCCGCCTGGCATGTCATCGCGGTCAACCTCGCCGCCCTGACGGGAATCCTCGGCTGGGGCCTCTTCCTCGGCTTCGCACTGCCACCGACCCTGGCCCTGGCCGTGTGCCTGGCCAGCACATACGTGTGGTACTTCGTTACCGCGGGCAGCGGTTCCTTCCCCCTGTGGGCGCGGTACCTGTCCGGCGGCTTCCTCGGCGATCCCTCGGTCTGGGGGGCCGTGGATCCGCGTGCCCTGGGCGCGGCACTGGTCAGTGCCCTCGGTCTGGCGGCCGCAGGGCTGTGCGCGGTCCTGCTCCGGGACCGGGGACGCGCTCTCCTCGCCGGTCCCCTCGCCGTCGTCATGGCCGTCGGTGTCGGCTGCTGGGTGGCGCGTCCTCTGGACCACCATCCCGTGGTGCCGCGTACCGGTATCGAGTGCGACGCTCCGGTGGGCGGGGTCACGGTCTGCCTGTGGCCCGAGCTGGCCGCGGACCACGAGGCGCTGGTCTCCGAGGTCGTGCGTCAGCACCGGACGTTCTCCGCGCTCGGCCTCGAACCACCCTCGACCGTCTCGGCGGCGATGGAGGAACCCGAGGGCAGCATGTGGATTCCGCTGGTCCCCAGGGCCGACCCGCGTCCGGTCGTCGCCGCCGGTTTCGTGGAGGCGTTCATGCCCGCCGCGCTTCCCGACTCCTGCGAGGATTTCCCGGAGAACACCGTTGTGACCGTCCTCGCCTGGTTGCGTACCGTGGCCCAGACCCCCGACCACGAGGAGTACCGCGCGTCCATCCCGGCTGAACCGGCCCGTTACCTGGACGGGGTGCTCGACCTCCCCCCGCGGGCACAGGGGGAGTGGTATCTGGCCAACCGGCCGGTCCTGGAGACCTGCTCTCCCGACCCCGACACCCTCGACCCCCGGCACTTCGAGGCCGGGGCCACGTCATGAGATGGTGGATGCGCGCCCGGGCCGTCCTTCCCGGACTCGCGGCCCTGGCGCTGGCGTGGACCGTGGGCCTCGCGTTCCAGGAACGGTTCTTCGCGTTCCCCACCGTGTTCGGGACCCGCGCTCCCGTGCCCACCTCACTCCTGGCGGTGACCGTCGGGTTGATCCTGATCAACCACGGTCTGGACCGTTCCCGTACGTCGGTGGAGCTCACCGCGAACCGTCCCGTGCGGATGTGGGACGCCGCCTGGACGGCGGCGACCGCCCTGGTCTCGGTCGGGGCGGGGCTCACCGCCGCCGTCACGGGCAATCCCGAGGGCCTGCTCATGGCACGTGCCGTCGTCGCCGGTCTCGGAGGGTACCTGATCGCCAGGTTGGTTCTGCGGACGGACCTCGCCTCACTGGCTCCCCTCGCGGTGCTGACCGCCAACATCGTCCTGTGGGATGTTCAGACCTTTCCGGAGTCGGGTCCGTGGCTGCTGTCCGATCCCGACAACGCCGTGGCCTGGGGGGCTAGTGTGCTCCTCCTCGTTGTGGGGTTGGCGGGTCTCACCTCCCGGGTTCAACGGGTGCACAGGTCGGCGGATGTTCCCTGACACGGGCCACCCTCCCGGTTCGCGGCCCGCCCGCGGATCGGGTCGGGGCCCGGTGCCGCGCGAACGGGGACGGGGGCGCGGCCGGTCGGGGGCCGCTCCGGAGGGCGGAGATGATCGGAGGGCGGTTGGCAGGGTAGAACGGCACGAGCAGGTGCCCGGACCCGTTCCGCCGAGGACCCCTCCGTGCCCGGGCACACCACCCGCCACCGGGCTCCACCGCGACACGACCGCGGGGAGCACGCGCGGTACCGACGAACCAGGAGCACGATTCTTGACCGGCAACCCGCTGCTGTCCCCCAGTGAACTCCCCTACCAGCTCCCCGACTTCGCGGCGATCAGGGAGGAGCACATCCTGCCCGCGTTCGAGGCGGGAGTGGCCGAGCACCTGGCCGAGGTGGAGGCGATCGTCCGCGACCCCGAGCCCGCGACCTTCGACAACACCATCGCGGCGCTCGAACGCTCCGGCGCCACCCTCAGAAGGGTGGAGGCCGTCCTGCACACCCTCGCCGGATCCGACGCCACCGACGCCGTCCAGGAGATCGAACAGCGGATCGCCCCCGAAGCCGCGCGGCACAGGGACGCCGTCACGCTCAACCGGGACCTGTGGGCGCGCGTCCGGCGGGTCACCACCTCCGATCCCCAGGAGTCCCGGCTCCTGGAGCGCTACCGCCTCGACTTCGTCAAGGCGGGCGCGGACCTGGACGAGGAGGGACAGGCCAGGCTGCGGGAGCTGAACACCGAACTCGCCGAACTCAGCACGGAGTTCGGCCGCAACGTGGTCCGGGCGACCAACGAGGCCGCCTTCGTCACCGACGACCCCTCCGACCTGGACGGGCTGGACGAGGACCGCCTGAGCGCGATCGAGCGGGACGGCAGGTACGTCCTCCCGCTGCTGAACACCACCGTGCAGCCCGTCCTGGCCCAGCTCACCAACCGCGCCACCCGTGAGCTGATCCACACCCTGAGCGCCGGACGCGCCCCGGAGAACCACGCGATCGCCGCGCGCATGGCGGCGCTGCGGGCCGAGCGCGCCGCGCTGCTGGGCTACCGGGACCACGCCGCGTACACGGTCGCCGACCAGACCGCCAAGACCGTCGAGGCGGTCGAGGAGCGGCTCGGCCAGCTGGTCGGACCCGCTCGGCGCAACGTCGAGGAGGAGGCCCGCGTGCTGGCCGAGCACGCCGGGCACGACCTGGAGCCGTGGGACTGGCCCTTCTACGCCGAGCGGGTGCGCAGGGAGCGGTACGACTTCGACGACGGCGTCCTGCGGCCCTACCTCGAGCTCGACCGGGTGTTCGAGGACGGCGTCTTCCACGCGGCGACCCTGCTGTACGGGGTCGCGTTCACCCCGCGCGGCGACCTGCGGGGCTACCACGCCGACGTGCGGGTGTGGGAGGTCTTCGACGCGGACGGCTCGCCCCTGGGACTGTTCCTGCTGGACCCCTACGCCAGGCCGACCAAGCGCGGCGGCGCGTGGATGCACAACCTGGTCGACCAGTCCCACCTGCTGGGCACGCGGCCCGTCGTGGTGAACAACCTCAACATCGCCAAGCCCGCGTCCGGTCCCACCCTGCTCACCTTCGACGAGCTGGAGACCGCCTTCCACGAGTTCGGCCACGCCCTGCACGGGCTGCTGTCGGCGGTGCGGTTCCCGCGCGTGCAGGGCACGAACGTGCCGCGGGACTTCGTGGAGTTCCCCTCCCAGGTCAATGAGATGTGGGCGACCCGGCCGGAGGTCCTGGCCAACTACGCCCGGCACCACGAGACGGGGGAGCCGGTACCGGGGGAGCTGGTGGAGCGCCTGACGGCCGCCCGTCAGTTCAACCAGGGCTTCGCGACCTTCGAGTACCTGGCCGCCGCGCTGCTGGACTGGGCGTGGCACCGCCTGGCGCCCGGTGAGACCGTGTCGGACCCGGCCGCGTTCGAGGAACGGGCCCTGGCGGCCGCGGGCGTCCTGCACCCCCTGGTCATGCCGCGCTACCGGACGGCGTACTTCCAGCACGTGTTCGCCAGCGGCTACAGCGCGGGCTACTACTCCTACGTCTGGAGCGAGGTCCTGGACGCCGAGAGCGTGGAGTGGTTCACCGAGAACGGCGGCCCCGTCCGGGAGGCCGGGGACCGCTTCCGGGAGCGGGTGCTGTCCGTGGGCGGGAGCATGGACCCGATGGAGGCCGTCCGGGACTTCCTGGGCCGCGAGCCCCGGATGGAACCGCTGCTGGCCCGCCGGGGCCTGGCCTGACCCCCGCCCGGCCACCGGGACGCGTCCCGGTGGCCGGGCGCCCGGCCGCGCCGGACCCCCGGAGGGGCGGTCCCGAGGGGCGTTCGGCCCGGGGCGCACCTCGCCCGCGCGACTCACGGAACCCGTCCGAACCGGGAGCGCGGAGTGCCGGGACGGGGCTGGACTGACCTGGTGAGACTCTGACCCACCGATGCCCTATATGGGTAGAATTTCAATTTTTGTCGGTATTAGCCTGGCGAGACGTGCAGGAGTTCCGGACAGATCCTGTGCCCCGGTGCCGTCAGGGGGTACTCCGATGCCTACCGACAAGAACACGTCGTCCAAGGGCACGCCCGAGCAGAGCGAACTCATAGCTTCCCTCAAGAAGTTCATCCGGACCCACGGAGAGGGCTACCTGAGGGATCCGAACGTGTCGTCCATCGGCATCGCCCGCAGGCGGGGGGACGGTGACCAGGAGGGCGGGATCGCGCTCCAGTTCACCGTGGACAGGAAGGCCCAGCCGGAGGAACTGGAGGCACTGGGAACGAGGAAGCTCCCGGAGTCGGTCGTCGTGAACGGTGTCGAGGTGCCCACGGAGGTGCTCGAACGCAGCTACGAGCCGCAGTTCCGGGTCCTGGCCGAGACCGAGAGCTCGGCCCGCGCGAAGCGCCTCGACCCGGCCCTCCCCGGTGTGAGCGTCGGGCACGTCCGGGCCACGGCGGGCACCATCGGCTGCGTCGTCTTCGACAGGCACGACGGGACCCCCTACGTCCTGAGCAACTGGCATGTGCTGCACGGGGCGGACGGTGAACTGGGCGAGGACGTCGTGCAACCGGGCCGGGCCGACGACCCCCACACCGACCGCAACCGCCTCGGCAGGGTGGAGCGCTCCCACCTGGGTTTCGCCGGGGACTGCGCGATCGCCACGGTCGAGGACCGGCGGTTCGACCCCGACATCTTCGAGCTCGGCGTCGCGCCGGAGGAACTGGGCGAGCCGGAGATCGGTGACACGGTGGTCAAGAGCGGCCGTACGACCGGTGTGACGCACGGCGTGGTCCGAAGCCCCTTCAAGCTCGCCCAGATCAACTACCCGGGGGCGGGGCCCCGCTCCGTGCTCTGCTTCGAGATCGGCGTGGACCCCGACAACCCGCCCCGGGACGGGGAGATCAGCCTGCCCGGCGACTCGGGGTCGGCGTGGATGTTCAAGAACCCCGACGGCCGACCGGGCAGGGTCCTGGCCGGCCTCCACTTCGCCGGGGAGCGCCCGGAGGACCCGGACGAGCACGCGCTCGCCTGCTTCCCCCTCATGGTCTTCGAGGAGCTGGGCATCACCCTGCGACCGCCCGTCCCCGAGGCTGTGGAGGTCCTGGAGGGGTACAACCCCAATTTCCTGGGGACGCGCGTGGCGGTCCCGCGGGCCGATCCCAGGATCAGGCACGACCTGTTCCTGCTCGGGGACACCGAGGTCATCCCCTACACGCATTTCTCACTGGCGCTGAGCGGGTCGCGCCGCTTCCCCCACTGGGTGGCCTGGAACATCGACGGCGGTGGGCTCAAGAAGCTCTCCCGCCGGGGAATCCCGTTCTCCAAGGACCCGCGGATCCCGGACGAGGTCCAGGTCGGCAACGAGCTGTACAAGGCCAACCGGCTCGACCGGGGGCACATCGCCCGCCGGGCCGACCTGCTCTGGGGCGGTCTGTCCGAGGCCGGGAAGGCCAACACGGACTCGTTCTTCTACACCAACATCACTCCGCAGATGGAGGACTTCAACCAGAGCAGCCAGAACGGGCTGTGGGGCCGGCTCGAGGACGCCGTGTTCGCCGACACCGAGGTCGACGACCTCAGGGTGAGTGTGTTCGCGGGGCCGGTCTTCCAGGACGACGACCGGGTGCACCGCGGGGTCCGCGTCCCGCGCGAGTACTGGAAGGTCATCGCTTTCCGCGAACACGGCGGGCTCAGGGCCACGGCGTTCCTGCTGACGCAGAACCTCGATCAGCTCGAGGCCCTGGAGCTGGACGAGTTCCGCGTGTACCAGGTGGCCCTGAGCGAGGTGGAGGAGCGCTGCCGCCTCCGGTTCCCGGCGGACCTGCACGAGGCGGAGGCGATCACCGTGCCCGAGACGCTGGCGGAGCGGGCTCCTCTGGGGAACCCGTCCGAGATCCGGTGGGGCTGATCCCTCAGGGGGCGGGGCCTGATCGCGGCGTGTGCCCACGGCGCCCCCGGGTCCACGCGGCCCCGGAGTCCCGGGACCCGGCGGCGGGAGACGCGGGGCGCACGACCCGGGGGACCCGGTCACCAGAGCTCCTCCACGATGATCTCGGCGTCGTCGGCCTGGTGCTGGTACCGGTCGGGGTAGGCCGAGCGCTGCACACCCTGTGCGACGTCGCCGATCGGCTCGTCGGCCCAGCTCCCGTCGGGGTAGACGAAGTCCATCTCGTCGTAGAAGGCGTCGGCGGCCCAGGTGGGGTCGAGCCGCTGCTCGTGTGAACCGTAGTGGTCGCGCTGCTGGAACAGGCCGACGCTGTCGCGGTCCCCCCACGGGTGGTTGTCCAGGTGGGTCTCGACGATGACGGTGGCGATCCCGATGGTGGCGGCGCGCTGGTCCATGCCGCGCTCCTGCGCCGCCTCGACCACCGCGCGGGCGTTGGAGACGCGGTCGGCGGTCATGTACCCGGCCATGTCGTCGTTCAACTCGCTGTTGAGGGCGTCGGCGACCGCCCCCTCCGTGTCCGCGGCGGCGGTGCCCGATCCGCCCAGGAGTAGTCCCGCGGTGAGGAGCAGGCCCGAGGTCGCGGTAAACGTGAAGTGAGGTATCGGTTTCATAAACTTCATGAGTGCAACGTATGCGATGACCAGCCCTTTAACAGTGTTTGACGCCACTCCGGGGAGGTGGGAAAGCCAACGCCCGGACGGAGCAACCGTCTGGGGCGACGGCCCGCGGCGCTCCGGCGCGGACGTGGCCGGGGCGGCCCGCACCCCCTCAACGTTCCGGGGAGGAGGGGGACGGCTCCGCCGGTGCCGGCACACCGGCGAGGCCGAGTATGAGGTCGCGGACCTCGGCGGCCGCGACGCGGTCCCTGGCCGAGCCGGGATCGCCGCACAGCACCAGGGGCCCGTCCTCGGAGTCCCCGTGCACGCGGCCGTGGGTGCCCCGCACGCAGCCCGGGTCGAGCGGGACCACGTTCATGGTGTAGCGCAGCCCGGCCTTCTTGCGGACGAGGTTGGCCGCCGCGCGCGCCCGGACGAACCGGTCGTCGGGGTCCAGGAAGAGTTCGGCGGGGTCGTAGCCCGGCTTGCGGTGGATGTCCACGCCGCGCGCGAAGTCCGGTGCCGCCCCGTCGCGCAGCCAGTAGTAGTAGGTGAACCAGGCGCCCGGACCGGCCACGAGGGTGAGCTCTCCGGAGCGCTCGTGGTCCAGTCCGTGCTCCGCCTGCCCGTCGCGGTCCAGGACGAGGTCCACCCCGTCCACCCCGGCGAGGAGGTCGGCGACCCGGGGCACGTCGGCGGGGTCGCGGACGTAGACGTGGGCGCACTGGTGGTCGGCGACCGCGAAGGCCCGCGACTCCCACGGGTCCAGGTACTCCATTCCGTGCTGGGTGTACACCTCCAGCAGCCCGGCCTCGCGCAGTACCCGGTTGACGTGCACGGGCCTGTCGGCGGGGGTGATGCCGTACTCGCTGAGGACCAGCACGGTGGTGCCCGAGGCCTCGGCGTCGTCCAGCAGGGGCGCCAGGGCGGCGTCCAGGTCGCCCACCGCCCGTCGGGCCCGTTCGGAGTCGGGGCCGTACCGCTGCAGGTCGTAGTCCAGGTGGGGGACGTAGCACAGCGTCAGGTCGGCCCGCGGCATCAGCCTGCGGGTCGCGGCCACGATCCACTCCGTGGAGCGGATCGAGGCGCCCGGTCCCCAGTAGTCGAAGAGGGGGAAGGGGCCCAGTTCGGAGGTCAGCTCGTCGTGGAGGGCGGGGGGACGCGTGTAGCAGTCGGGGGACTTGCGCCCGTCCGCGTGGTAGACGGGCCTGGGCGTGACGGTCCAGTCGGTGGTGGCGCCCATGGCGTACCACCAGCACACGTTCGCGGTCCGGAAACCCGGTCGGCGGCGCCGGGCGGTCTCCCACACCTTCTCACCCCGGACCAGGCGGTTGTGCTGGCGCCACAGGTACACCTCGCCCAGGTCCCGGAAGTACCAGCCGTTGCCGACGGCGCCGTGTTCCGCGGGGGACAGGCCGGTCAGGAACGTGGACTGGACGGTGCAGGTGACGGCGGGCAGGACGGTGTCCAGCGGCGCCCGCCAGCCCCTGTCGGCCACGGCGCGCAGCCGGGGCGCGTGCCGCAGCAGCCGGGGCGTGAGTCCGACCGCGTTGACCACGAGCAGGCGCGGTTCCTCCGTCGGCATACGGGTCTCCCTTCGGTTCGCGGGGTGGGTCACAGGGCGGTCAGGCCCAGACCGGTCAACCGGTCGCGGACCCAGGCCACCTCGGCGGCGATGCCCTCGACGAGTCCCTTGTCCCCGCCGGGGCGCAGGTCCTCGGGCAGTACCGACCAGGTGTAGGTCTCCACCTCCACGTGGTCGGTCCGCGCGCCGCCGGGCCCCAGGAGACGGCGCAGGGTGTCGGTGAGGTGGTCGGTGGTCCGGCGCAGCGGCGCGGTGGCGGGGGCGTGCAGGGGCACGTGGAAGTGCGTGCGCCAGGGCGCGTCCCGGGGCAGGGGGTCGGCGCCGTCCAGGGCCTCGTGCAGGTCGTCGCGGCCTTCACGGGCGCCGCCGTCACCGCGTGCGCGGGTCTGGTGCAGGAAGCGGTCCTCGGCGAAGGCGGCCAGGGCCTGCCGTGCGGCCGGGTCGGCGGGGTCGGGGAGTTCCACGGCCGCCGACGCCTGGGCCTTGACCACGGGCAGGCCCGCGGCGCGGAGCCTGTCCAGGGCCGGGGCCGGATCCTCGAAGGCGGTCGCGAGGTGGCAGGTGTCCAGGCACACGCCCAGGTGCGGCGGCGGGTCCGCGAGGAGGCGGGCCGCGTCCCGGGTGGTCTCCACGACGCACCCGGGCTCGGGCTCCAGCCCCACCCGCACCGGACGCCCCTCCCGTGCCAGGTCCTCCAGTGCCGCGGAGAGTTCGGCCAGATGGGCGCGGGCGGCGGCGAGGCGGTCGGGATCCCACGGTTCGCGCCAGGCCAGCGGCAGGGTGGAGACGCTGCCCCGGGCGGCGTCGTCGGGCATCAGCCGCGCCAGCACCCGGGCGCAGTCCACCGTGTAGTCCAGCCGGGCCCGGTCGGTCCAGTCGGGTGCGTACACGGCGTGCTTGACCACGGGCGCGTGGAACCCGGCGTAGGGGAAGGCGTTGAGGGTGACCGCCTCCAGCCCCGAGCCCTCCAGGCCCGCGCGCAGCCGGTCGGTCAGCGCCGGGTCCGCCGCCATCGCGCGGGCCAGCGGGGCGGGCAGCCACAGCCCCAGGCCGAGCCGGTCCGCGCCCAGGGCCTCCCGCACGCCGCCGCCGTGGACGCGGATCTGGCGCAGGACGCCGTCCAGGTCCTCGGCCGGATGCACGTTGGTGCAGTAGGCGAGGTGGACGACCGTGCCGTCCGGATGGCGCAGCCTCACGCGGCACCCCCGTTCGCGCGTTCGCCGCGCAGGACGGAGTTGCCGGAGTAGGTCGCGGTGCGGTCGGCCCCGGACACCTCGTCCAGCAGCAGGCGTCCGCTGCGGCCGTAGAACTCGACGGGGTTGTCCCACAGCACCCGTTCGACGTCGCGCCCGGTGAAGCCCGCGGCGAGCATGGCCTCCCCGGTGCGTAGGGTGGCGAGCGGGTCGCTGCGGCCCCAGTCGGCGGCCGAGTTGACCACCATCCGCTCCGGGCCCCACTCCGACAGGACGCGGACCATGCGCTCCGGACTCATCTTGGTGTCCGGGTAGATGGAGAAGCCCAGCGTGCACCCCGACTCGTGCACCATCGCCACGGTGGCCTCGTTGAGGTGGTCCACGAGCACCCGTTCGGCCGGGATGCCGGACTCGGCGACCAGTTGGAGGGTACGGCGGGTCCCCTCCGCCTTGTCGCGGTGCGGGGTGTGCACGAGGACGGGCAGACCGAACTCCTTGGCCAGTTCCAACTGGTGGCGGAAGGCCTTCTCCTCCTCGGCGGTCCGGGAGTCGAAGCCGACCTCGCCGACCGCCACCACGCCGTCCTTGGCCAGGTAGCGGGGGAGGATGTCCAGCACCTCCGTCAGGCGGGGGTCGTTGGCCTCCTTCGGGTTGAGGGCGATGGCGCAGTGGTGCCGGATCCCGAACCGCTCGGCCCGGAACCGCTCCCAGCCGACGAGGCCGTCGAAGTAGTCGCGGAACGAGCTCACACCGGTGCGGGGCTGCCCCAGCCAGAACGAGGGCTCCACCAGGGCGCGCACCCCGGCGCCGTACAACGCCTCGTAGTCGTCGGTGGTCCGCGAGGTCATGTGGATGTGCGGGTCGAAGATACGCAATCACGCCTCCGTTCGGTGGGTGCCCAGGCGGGCGGCCTGCTCGGGGAAGTGCCGCAGGACGAGGCGGACGTCGTCGGGGACCGGGCGCCCCGCCACGGCCCGCTCCAGGGCGTGGTCGGCGCACATCCGCGCCAGCTCGGCGTCGGCGCGGTCGGGTATCCCGGCCACCGACCCCAGCGGCACCCCGGTGAACAGGCACTTGAGGACGCCCTGCCGCCAGGAGTGCGCGTCGAGCAGGGCGGTCGTCCCGCTGGCGGACGCCGCCGCGACCAACCGGGTGTCGTTGGTGCGCACCGCGTCCGCCAGCAGCTCGCGGGCCACGGCGGCCAGCTCCTCCCGGCCGGTGTCGAGCACGTCGAGCCCGCGCAGGACGGCGCGCCGCTCACCCGCGTCACCGTGGCGGTACAGGTCGCCGACCTCGCGGGCCAGCTCCGCCGGGGCCAGCGCCCCGGCCAGCGCGGTCAGCAGCTCCACGCGTACCAGGTCCTCCAGGGTCGGCCCGGCCACCCCGTCGGGGTCTCCCGAGGGGCCGGGCCCCCGCGCCACGCTCCGCGCCGCCGCGGGGAAGAGCACCGCGATCCGGGCGGGCCGGGCGCGCACGTCCGCGACCTGGGCGGAGAGCGCCTCGCGTGCCTCGGCCGACCCCAGGAAGGCGTACTCCTCACTCACACGCCCACCCCCCGTGCGCGGGAGGCGGCCAGGGCCTCGGTGAGCGCGCGGATCGACCGCTCCGCCACCAGGGGAGCGGCGTGCCCGTGGCGGGGCAGTTCCACCGACGCCAGGCCCCGGTAACCGACCCCCTCCAGGGCGCCCAGGACCCCGGGGAGGTCGATCTCGCCCTCCCCGAACTCCAGGTGGTCGTGGACGCCCGGCCGCATGTCGTCCAACTGGACGTTGGCGATCAGGCCGCCGGCGCGCCGGACGGCGCCCTCGGGGCCGTCCGGCTCGTTGCACACGCCGTGTCCGACGTCGACCGTCACCCGCAGGCGCTCGGGGTCGCCGAGCCGCCGGCGCAGCTCCAGCACGTCGGCCACCCGTTCGGCGAACATGCCGGGCTCCGGTTCGAACGCGCAGTCCACCCCGAGGTCGTCGGCGGTGGCCAGGACCCGCTCCACACCGGAGGTCAGCCGGGACCAGCCCTCAGCCCTGCCCACCCCGGCGGGAAGGACCCCCGACCAGAAGGAGACCGCCTCGGCCCCCAGGTCGTCGGCGATGCGTACCGCGCGGCGCAGCAGGTCCACCCGCCGGTCGGCGCCCTCGTCCGAGACCAGGGTGGGCTCGTGCTTGCGGCGCGGGTCCAACAGGTAGCGGGCCCCGGTCTCCACGACCACCGACAGGTCCAGTTCGGCCAGCCGGCGGCCGATCCGGGCCGTGCGCGCGGAGGCGCCCGGTTCGAAGGGGTCCAGGTGCGGGTGGTCCAGCGTCAGGCCCACCCCCTCGTAGCCGAGGCCGGCGATGATGGCGAGCGCGTCGTCCAGGCGGTGGTCCCAGAAGCCGTTGGTGCCGTATCCGAACCTCACGTGACCGGCACCGCCTTGGACGCCCGGGCCGCCACGGGCGCGCCGACGGTGAGCGCGCACGCGGCTCCCACCGCGCCGTACCGGGCCAGCAGGGCCGCCTGGAGCGGGATCATCCCGCGTATCCCCGCGCCCGTGGCCGAGCGCGCCCGGTGCGCTCCGGGCTCGGTCAGCGCCCGGCCCTGGGCGGCTCCCACCCCCACCGCGAAGACCCCCGCGAGCGCTCCCGCCAGGATCCGTTCCGCGGTGCTCCGCGCCGTGCGGCCGGAGGCGGTCCGGGCGGGCACGGCGGCGAGGGCGGCACCGGCCAGGGTGCAGGACAGCGCCCCCGCCGCGACACAGGGCCGGGTCCCGTGCACCTCGCCCCGGCTCAGCGCGGTCACCCCGAGGGTGTGGGCGGCCAGTGCCAGCGCGGGCCTGGCCGCGTCGGCGGGGCGCTCGCCCGCGCCCATCAGCACGTCCAGCCCCCGGGCCGCCGCCATGCCGAGCGGAGCCAGCGGGGTCGGCTTGAGCAGCAGGTCGTAGCTCCACACGGTGACCGCCAGGGCCGCGGCGGTTCCCGCGGTCCGGGGTCCGCCCGCGACCGCGGCCACACCGACGCCCGCGGCGGTCAGCCCCGCCGCGACGGCCAGGGCCTCACCGGGACGGACCGCCCCGGAGGGGATGGGGCGCTCGGGGCGCTCGACCGCGTCCACCTCCCGATCGGCGTAGTCGTTGAGGGCCATGCCCGCCCAGTACAGGCAGACCGAGGCGGCGGGCAGCGCCCAGGCCCCGGGCCCGCCCAGGCGCCCCGCCGCCGCGGCCCCGGCCAGGGTGTCGCCGGGAACGCTGAGCGCCGCCGGCAGGCGCACCAGCCGTGCCAGGTCGCGTAGCCTCATTCCGCCTCCTCCTCCGGTGCCGCGCACCAGGACGTCAGGGTCCGCCACTGCTCGGCGAGACCGTGTTCGCCGGTGCCCGCGGGGTCCTTGAAGAAGAACGCCAGTTCCGGCAGGGGGCCGACCCGGCCCCGCCGGTGGGCGCGGGCGGTCAGCCGCGCCAGGTCCAGCACCAGGGGCGCCGCCAGCGCGGAGTCGTAGCCCGACCACGTGAACTGCAGGGTCATCCGCGCGCCCAGGAAACCCTCGAACGAGACGTGGTCCCACGCGGTCTTGGCGTCCCCCAGGTCGGGGACGTAGTCGATGTGCAGGGGCCCGTCCGTCTCGTGGCCGAGCATGTGCTCCAGGCCCCGGGCCTTGGACGCGATCTTGCTCTCGGCGTTGGCCGGGTCCGCCAGGGTGGCGCCGTCCCCGCCGCCGAGCAGGTTGACCGAGGACCACGAGCGCACGCGCAGCGCCCGCGCGGCGAACATCGGGGCGAGCACGCTCTTGACCAGCGTCTCCCCGGTCTTGCCGTCGGACCCGGCCCACGGCACGCCCGAGCGCTCCACCAGCGGCGCCAGGGCGGGAAGCCGGGGACCGGTGTTGGGGGTGAACTCCACGAACGGGCAGCCCGCGCGCAGGGCCGCGTACGCGTACGCGGAGCTGACCGGAATCCGCGCGGTCCCGGCGTCCAGGGCCGCCTCCAGCGCGTCGGGGTCGGTGTGTTCGGCGCGCACGCCGGGCCGGGACTCGGTGCTGGACAGGTCCACCACCACGACGCGTTCGAGCGCCTCGCGTTCGGCGAACTCGCGCAGGTCCGCCTCCAGACGGTCCACGTCCCGGCGCCGCACCCCCTCGGAGGCGTGGTCCAGGCCCCGGCGCAGGCCGTGCTCCGTCCGGTCCAGTTCGTCGGCGAAGGCCCGCGGGAGGTGCGCGGGCAGCACCCCCGCCCGGGCCAACCGCTCGGCGCTCTTGCCCAGGCGGACCTCGGAGACGTCGTGGCCGCCGAAGACCAGGTCGCCGATCTCGGGCAGGCGCGCCGGGGCGAACTCGGGGCGCTCGGTCACGCACCCCGTCCGCCCGGCGGCGCCCGACCGCACCGCGAGGGCTCCGAGGACGGCGGTGGTCGCCACCGACCCCCGCGCCCCGATCAGCCATACTCCGACCCGTGTCATGGCATGCTCCTTCTCGCGTGTGCCGTTGGGCGTTCTCCCAGCGGTGTCAGCCGTCGGCGGCCTCGCCCCCGGCCGCACCGCCCTCCTCGGCGCCGTCGGGTTCCAGGGCGCCGCTTCCGGGTGCCGCGGGCAGGTACAGGTGGACGTGGCCGTGGCCGGACTCGACGCTGGCCATGTCCAGCTGGGTCGCCGCCACGGACCAGGCGCGCACCGCCTGGGTGCGCAGGTCGCCGGCGAGCTCCAGCAGCTCCGTCCTCTGGACGCCCTCCGCCGTCCGCGCGTTCGCGTAGGCGACGACCGCGGACCCCAGCAGGTCCACGGCGTTGGACAAGCCCGCGTGCGTGACGTTGTAGCCGGTGTCGCCGGAGGGGGCGTCCTCGAAGCGGCGGGCCGCGTCGTGGACGGTCTCCAGCCAGGAGTCGACCTCCCCGGCGCCCGGGGCGTCCCCGGCGGGGGTGGAGCCGTCGGGCGGGACGGCCGCGTCGAGGCTCTCCACCACGGGCACCAGCTCCTCGTGCGCGGCCCTGGTCCGGTGGATCAGCGCCTCGACCTGTTCGAGGTCGCGCTCCCGCGCGGAGGCCTCCAGTTCGGCGACACGCGCCGGATCGGGGGCGGGGTGGTCGTTCCCGGTGAAGAGGAGGGCGATCGCGGCGACGAGGGCGCCGACCAGCAGGACGGATCCGGCGGTCAGCCACCAGACGGACGCGGACGCCGGGGCCGTCGTCCCCCCGGGTGTGTCGGGAGAGGAGTGGTCCTTCTTGGCGGGCACCGTGGCACCTTCTTCTCGTTGCGCGTGGGATGAGCCGAGCTCCCGCGGCGTCGCGTCCTCCGGGGAGCGCCACTGGGGGTGCGGGGCCGGAGCGGGCCGGTCCCGCCGTGGTCGGGGCCGTGCGGTGGACGCCCGTCCCGCGGGACGGGCGTCCACCGGACACGTCCCGCTACTCGTCGTCGACCAGGGGGCGGAGCCTGTCGGCCAGCTCCAGCAACTCCTCTCTGGCGCCGTCGTCGGCGACCGCCTCGGCCACCTCGACGAACCGGTTCAGCGCGCGCCCGGCCTGCGCGGGGCGGCCGACGTTGAGGTGGTGTTCGGCCAGGGTCAGCTGCGGGACCAGGCGGCGCGCCTCGGAGACGGTCAGCGCGCCGTCGGCCTCCAGGGCGTCGATCCGCTCGTGGACCTCGGCGAACGTGACCGGTTCGGCCGTCTCCAGTTCCTGGACCCGGATGTCGCGGAAGCGCACCTGGTCGGCCTCACCGTGGTTCTGCAGCCCCACGTGGCCCGAGGACAGGTCCCGGGCCGGATCGGTGCTCTCGAACTCGTTCACCAGCTCCCCGTTGATCCACACGCGGATCATCGGGGCGTCCACCTCGATCTCCATCTCGTTCCACGCCCCGACCTCGGCGGGGTGGGAGTCGGCCGCCCGGAATCCGTAGACGGCACCGGTCTGGTGGACCGGGTCCCCGGCGGGCGCGCCGTAGGGGTCGATCTGGATCTCGTACCCTTCCCCGACGGCGGCCCACGGGTCGTTCCCGGGGTCGGGGAAGCCGACGAAGACACCGGAGTTGTCCGACTCCTCGGGCGTGAGGAAGTCCAGCTTCAGCCGGTAGGACTCCATCTCCAGCTCGTGCCAGAGCAGCCCCATGCCGCCCCGGGTCTCCAGGGCGCAGCCGTCGCCGTCCTCGACGACGTCGAAGCCGCCCGGCCCCGCCATGGCCCATCCGTCGAGCGACGCGCCGTCCCACAGGGGGGTGTAGCCGTCCTCGGCGTCGGGCGGCGAGCACTCCGGCGGTTCGGTGCCGGCCTCCCCGACCGTGATGGTGGCGGTGGCCGAGGCGCCGGTGGCGCCGTTGCCGTCCGTGGCCACCGCGCTGACCTCGTGCTCGCCTTCGACGGCCTCCCAGGTGGCCTCGTAGTCGCCCTCGGCCACCGTGGCGACGACCTCGCCGTCCACGAGGAACTCCACCCGTTCGACACCGGCCTCCGCGTGGTCGGTGA
This sequence comes from Nocardiopsis sp. FR4, assembly GCF_009830945.1. Classification (GTDB taxonomy): domain Bacteria; phylum Actinomycetota; class Actinomycetes; order Streptosporangiales; family Streptosporangiaceae; genus Nocardiopsis. The sequence continues at coordinate 94,191 of NZ_VWVV01000005.1, forward strand.
CCTCGGCGGCGAGGGCGACGTCCTCACCCTCCTCGAAGGTCGCGCCGTCCGCCGGACTGGTCAGCACGGTCTCGGGCCCGTGCCCGCCGTGGCCGCCGAGCACCGCGTCGAAGTAGTTGATGTTGAACAGGCCGTCCTCGACGGGCGGGCCCTCACCGGTGAAGACCAGGTACAGGGTGAAGGTCTCGCCCGGGTCGGTGACGTCCATGGTCACGTCGGTCCAGTCCTGCCAGCCGCCGGTGACGGGCACGTCGACGCTGCCGAGCAGCTCACCGTCGGGGGCGTTCATGCGCGCCTCGATGGTGCCGCCCGTCCCCGCGGAGGCGACCCGGAACCCCATCTCCCCGACCCCGGCCAGGTTGACCGTGTCGTAGGCCGTCCAGTCGCCGTGGCCGATCCAGCCGACGTTGACCAGGCCGCCCCGGGGGTCCGTGGTGGACTCCGTCTGGACCCCCCGGCTGTCGGTGAAGTACTGGGCCTGCGTCCGGGCCGGCCTGAGCGTGACCCCGGCGCTTCCCGAGAGGCCGGGCACGCCGTCCGCGCCGGAGTCGGTGTACTCCGCCTGCAGCACCCAGAAGATGTTCATGTCGTGTCCGTGGCCGCCGTCGGTCTCGGTGGCGCTGACACCCTCACAGCCGTCGTACTGGGTCCACGGGTGGGCGTGCCGGTCGTGGCCCAGGGACGCGGTGACCTCGACGTCGGCGCAGTCGATGCCGTCGCCGATCACACCGTCCTCGGCGTCCGCCACGTCCACGGTGAACGGGATCTCGTCACCCCAGTGGAAGAACTGGCCGTCCCTCGGGGTGTCGAAGGAGACCTGGGGCGCGGTGTTGCCCGCGGTGACGGTCGTGGTGGCCGTCCCCGTGCGTCCCGCGCTGTCGGTCACGGTCAGCACGACCGTGTACCGGCCGGGGTCCTCGAAGGTGTGGGTGGGCGCGATCTCGTCGGAGGCCGCGCCGTCACCGAAGGACCACGCGTACTCCATGGACAGGCCGCCGGGGTGGCGGGAGCCCTCCGCGGAGAACTCCACCTCCAGGGGCGCCGGACCCGAGGTCGGGGTGGCGCTGATGTCGGCGACGGGGGCGCGGCTGTGGCCGGTGTAGTCGATCCGGGACAGCGCCGAGTCCTCGGAGCCGCCGAACCAGCCGGACCCGTACTCCAGCACGTACAGGGACCCGTCCGGGCCGAACTCCATGTCCATGGGGTTGGCCAGGCCGATGTCCGGGACGGTCTCGGTGATGTCGAGGACGCCGCCGTCGTCGCCCAGGTGCACCTGCTTGATCCAGTCGCGGTCCCACTCGTAGAGCAGCGGGATGCCGTCGTAGTACTCGGGCCACTGGGTGTCCGACTCCAGTTCGGGGTCGAAGTGGTAGGCCGGGCCGCCCATCGGGGCGCCGCCGCCCGTGCCCAGGTGCGGGAACTCCTCCGACTCCTCGTAGCCGTACCAGATCGAGGCGGGGGTGGTCGGGGGGAGTTCCTCCAGACCGGTGTTGCGCGGGGAGTCGTTGACCGGCGCGTCGCAGTCGAACGCCTCCCCGGAGGTCCGTGATCCGAAGTCGTAGTCGACGTACGCGCTGTTGTCACCGATGCAGTAGGGCCAGCCGATGTTGGCCGGTTCGGTGATGGTGTGCCAGGAGACCGTGTTCTGGGGTCCCCGCTCCGGGTCGGGCTCGTTGGCGTCGGGCCCGTAGTCGGCCAGGTAGACGGTGCCGTCCCGCTGGTCCACCGAGAACCGGAACGGGTTGCGCAGGCCCATGGCGTAGATCTCCGGACGGGTCCGGTCCTCGCCGTACTCCTCGGGCGGGAAGAGGTTGCCCTCGGGGATGTCGTAGCCGCCGTCCGCGGTGGGCGTGATCCGCAGCAGCTTGCCGCGCAGATCGTTGGTGTTGGCCGAGCTGCGCTGGGCGTCGAAGGCCGGGTTGCGCGACTCCCGCTCGTCGATGGGCGTGTAGCCGTCCGACCCGAACGCGCTGGTGTCGTCGCCCGTGGACAGGTAGAGGTTGCCGTCGGCGTCGAAGTCGATGTCGCCGCCGACGTGGCAGCACATGCCCCGGGTGGTCCCGACCTCCAGCAGCACCTGCTCGCTGCCCAGGTCCAGGGTGGGGGAGTCGCCGTCCACGAACCGGAAGCGGGAGAGGTTGTTGTGCGCCTCGTAGGGCTCGAAGTCCTCCGGTGGGCCGTCCGAGGGCGCCCCACCCGGGGGGACGCCGTCGAGAACGGGCGCGTAGTAGACGTACACCCACCCGTTCTCCTCGAAGTCCGGGTCCAGGGCGATGCCCTGCAGCCCGTCCTCGTCGTGGTTGTACACCGGGATCTCGGTGATCACCTCGGTGGTACCGCTGTCCGGGGACCACAGGCGCACCTCGCCGTTGCGGGCGGTGTGCAGCGCGCGGCCGTCCGGCAGGACCGCCAGGCCCATGGGTTCGCCCATGGCCTCCGCGCCCCGCGCGAGGGTGACCTTCTCGAAGTTGTCCCACTGCGTGGCGCCGCAGTCGCCGTCGGCGGTTCCGGCCGCCCAGCGCAGGCCGCCGAGCAGGTGCTGGGCGAACTCCGGTTCGGAGTAGGACTCGACGGTGTGGCCGCCGCCGGTGTACCAGGACCGGCCGCCGTCGTAGGCCTGGCACCACGCGATCGGGTGGTCCCATCCCATCTGGCCCGCGGGATCGGCCTGGTCCTCGTAGGAGGCCTCGTTGAGCCCGGCCAGAACGTGCACGTCGCCGCGGGGGGACAGGTTGAAGTCGTACCACTCGTCCCTGCGCTCCCAGCTGCTCGGCAGGTGCGCGGTGGAGGGGTGGACCCTGTCGTTGACCATCACCTCGGCGGTCTGCGTGCCGGGCGGGTGGCTCGCGAAGTAGGCGCCGACGAGCCCGCCGTACCACTCCCAGTCGTAGTGGGTGTCCGATGCGGAGTGGACGCCGACGAAGCCGCCGCCGCCTCGCACGTACTCCTCGAAGGCGGCCCGCTCGTCCTCGTTGAGCACGTCGCCGGTGGTGGACATCCAGACCACCGCGTCGTAGGCGGCCAGGTCCTCGTCGTTGAACACCGAGGAGTCCTCGGTGTGGTCGGTCCGGAAGCCGTGCTCCTCGGCGAGCGCCTCGATGAGGGCGACGCCGTGGGGGATCGAGTCGTGCCGGTAACCGGTGGTCTTGGAGAAGATCAGCGCGTTGAACGAGTCCTCTCCGGCCTCGTCGGCGTGCGCGACCGGTGCGGTCAGGGAGAGCGCCGTCGTGAGACCGGCCGCCAGTGCGGCCAGTGTCAGCAGGGGTCTCTTCTTCATGCGGAAACCTCACTCGGGGGGTGGAAGTGAGTCGATGAGTCCGTGCGGCGTGCCGGCGCCGACGGCAGGGGCGGCCCGGCGGTCGCGGGTCCCGTCGGGGACCCGTGTGGCTGTGGCCGGCGGGCGGGGGGTTCCTGCTATCAGGTTCGGGAAGCGGGGAGGCCGCCTCATCGGTGTCTCAGCCCATACCGGCTCCTCTCCTCGGGAACACGATCCGCCCGCTGTCCGCCGGTGCCCTCACGCGGCGCCGACCGGACGGTTCTCCCGGGAGGACCGGGCCGTCCCCCGCGTCGGCGTCCACGCGGCGGGGACCCCCTCGCCGGAGCGGAGCCCGGGAGGGGGCGGCCCGGCGACCGGCGCTCCTACGGAGAGTGTGGCCTCGATCACTGGCATGCCCGGAACGGTACGCCGGACTTATGACGATGGTCAAGCATAAGTTGGCAGATCTAGACGCATTAGCCGGATGTCCGCCGGGCAATAGTGACTGTGCCTCGACGCCCGTAGGAGGGAAGACACACTGTCAGAAACGGGAGACGGACTGTGACGGAACCGCGTTCCTCCGTCGCGTCCAGCGGGGGCCTCCTCGTCATGTGGAGACCTCACCTGGGGCGGAAGCGAGTCGATGGGGCCGTGCGGTGTGCCGGTGTCGAGGGCGGCGGCGCTCCGGGGGCCGCGGGTCCCGCGCGGCCGTGGCCGGTGGGCGGGGGAGGGCCTTCCGTCGGGTTCGGGGGCGGGGCGCCGCCTCGTCGGCACCTACCGCCTCCTTTCCTCAGGGAAACGGTCCACCCGTTTTCCGTCGACACGAACACATGGTGCTGACGGCACGGAAATCGGGGGAGAGTCATACCGTTCGGAGTGCCCTGTTCTCAGCACTGGCATTGTCATCGGCGAACGGCGCGATAGCTAGGGGATGGGGAATAGTATTCGCCTGGAAGGGCGGCGGAGTTCGTCTGTTCCGAATGGACTGTGTCGCGGGTGCGCCGCCGGTGTCCGGAGCGGTGCGGTGCCGAGGAGCGGGTGGCGGCCGGGCTCCGGGATCAGTCGAGTGCCTGGTCGGAAGCGGTTCTCGCGGAACCTTCAAGTGCTCCGGACCCCCGTCCGCCACGAGGGGCGTGGCCCATTCCCAGTCCCGTGTTCGCCGTTTTTTCCGGCATGGTGACCTTGGCCGCTGGCGCAGTCATGGCGGTGCTGGGAAATCCCATGGGCGGCAAAGCAGAAGTTGACAGATATCTCCGCATTCCGCTAACAGCGGCCAGTCGATACGTCCTGTGCTTTTCCTGTGAATGGCCGGGGGTGCGGTCGCGGACAGGGAAGGCGGCTCACCACTCTTGGGAGTTCCGGGGAGGAGGGCGCGATGTCCCCGGCGGCCCAGGGCCGTGCTCCTCGCACCGCACCGCTGGTAACGCACGGCAAGGTTAAACGTGAAAGCTATGGCCATATGTGGCCAGGATGGCTCACGGTTCCACATGGATGTGCTTTTGGGCATGCCGTGCGCGCATGGGCTCTGTGTTGTGAAGTGGATCACTTGGAAGGTGTTCTCCCGGGCCTGCTAGCTTCACCTCGCATCCCAGGACGACCACCGGCCGTGTCCCGACGGCACGGACCCCACAGGTGATTCCCCACCCTGGGTTAGAAAGCCCTGCCATGCCCCGCCGTGCCCGGGTACGCGGCGCCGTCCTTCTGGCGCCGGTACTGCTGTTGCCCGCCCTGCCCGCACCCGCCCTCGCCGTGGAGGCGCCCCAGGTCACCTCCGCCGACTACCCCGCCGGGGACGAGTTCCACGGCTCCCCCGGCCAGCCTGGCGAGTTCACCTTCTCCAGCAACGGGGCTGAGGAGGTTGAGCGCTACCTCTACGCCCTCAACGACAGCTCCTGCGTCCACGAACTCATCCCCGAGGAACCGGACGGCTCGGTGACGGTCACCCTCACCCCGCGCCTGGGCGGCCCCAACCGGATCTACGCCCGCACCGTCGACACCTCCGGTAACTCCTCCGACTGCGTGCTCGTCTACTCCTTCCTCGTCGCCGAACCCAGCGACCCGGTGGTCCACCTCCCCTTCGACGAGGGCCAGGGGAACCGTGCCGCCGACCCCTCCAACCCCGGACAGGGTGCCGCCCTCTCCGAGGGCGTGGAGTGGGTCCGCGGCCGGGTCGGCACGAACGAGAACCCCAACACCAACCCCTCCCCGCGCATGGAGGGGACCGCGGTCCGCATCGACGGTGATCCCGGAGCCTACGACGAGATCACCCTCGACGACTCCGCCGTGGACACCTCCGGCACCTTCTCCGCCGCGGCCTGGGTGAAGCTGGACGGTCCCCACACCGACCACGTCGCGGTCGCCCAGGAGGGCGCCGGACAGAGCGCCTTCCACCTGGGGTACCAGGGCGACACCGGCCGGTGGGTGTTCAGGATGACGCCGGGAGAGGGGCACAGGGGCGGCTCCCCTGAGGGAACCTCGGTCGCCTCCACCGCCCCCGCCGAGGCCGGGGTGTGGACCCACCTGTTGGGTACCCACGACGAACGGACCGGTGAGATCACGCTCTACGTCGACGGCGTCGAGCAGGGCGGTGCCACACATTCGGAAGCCTGGGACGCCCAGGGGCCGCTGACCGTCGGGCGCGCCCTGGCCCAGGGCGCGGGCGACTCCCACTGGTCCGGTGCGATCGACGAGGTCCGGGTCTGGGACCGCCTCGTCCTGGACGAGACCGTGTCCGACACCGAGACCGCCTCCGAGGTGTGGCGCCTGGCCAACCGCCCGCTGGCCGCCGAGGGCCGGTGGATGCTCGACGAGTGGGACGGCACCTCAGTGGAGGACGCAACCGACCACGGCTTGGACGCCACCCTGCACGGTGATCCCCTCACCGCGTGGAACACTGCGGAGAACGGCGTCACCGCATCACCCGGTGTGCGGTTGAACGGCGGGGGCGAGTACGTCGAGGCCTCCGGCTCCGCCGTGCGTACCGACCGCAGTTTCAGCGTCGCGGCCTGGGTGCGTCTGGACGGGGCGGCTGACGGTGTCGACGCTAACGCCGTCAGTCAGGCCGGTGCCCACCGGAGCGGTTTCCGGTTGGGCTACCAGGGTTCCCAGGGCAAGTGGGTGTTCACGATGCCCTCCCACGACGAAGCGCACGGCACCGAGGCGTCTGGAGACGCCCACGCCTACTCCACCACGGCGGCCCGATTGGGGGAGTGGACCCACCTGGCGGGGGTCTACGACCACGCCGCCGGTGAGCTGGTGCTCTACGTCAACGGCTCCGAGGAGTCCCGAGCCAGTGTGGGCCACGCCTGGCACGCCGACGGTCCGCTCCGGATCGGCAGCGCCCAGCACGGAGGCTCCAACACCGGCCACTGGACCGGCGACATCGACGACGTCCACGCCTACCAGGGCGTCCTCACCGACAGGTCGGTCTCCTGGGTGTACACGGGCGAGTTCCCCAACGTGCACGGCTGACCGCACGCGCGGCCTTCGGCCCCCCTCCTGGTCTCCGGCGCTCGGCTGGAGGCCGGGAGGGGGTCGTGCCACAAGAAGTACCCGCCGGGTACCCCCGCCAGAGTGAAACCGGCCGCGGTCTCCCGTTTCCAGGACCGCATGAGCACCGCCGTGGCGTGAGGGGCGTCCTCTCCGGAGAAGGCGTGCAGAGGAACCGGAAGGCCGGCGGGGCCGGGGTGGGGCCGGTTCGGCCACCGCCGCCAGGTCCGCGCGCACCGTGGGCAGCACGTGAGCGCCCGCTGCAGGGGGTACTCGCTTCTTCGTGTGCCGGGGTGGGGCGGGTGACCGCGTTGGACTGTGTGCCGGTCCGGGTATCCCCCGGTGAGCTGGCCGCCGCGGTCTGCACCTCCGTGTCGGGCAAGTCGGGTCTGCTGGCGGTGACCGCGACCCTTGCAGAAGGTGGGGATCGTATTCCAACTGCCCAACCTGTTGGGAGTCCTGACAGCCGTCGAGCAGTCGCTGGTCGCCGAGCACATGCGCGGCCGTTCTCCACGCCGGGCGGGCGCCACCGCCCTGGAGACCTGGGCCGCGGTCGGGCTTCGTGTAAGGAGCACCGGCGTTCGCACCAGCTGTCGGGTTCCGAGCACCAACGGGTGAACATCGCGAGGGCGTTGGTGGGACGGCCGAGCGTCCTGCTGGTGGGCGGGCCGACGGCGGCGCTGGAACACGAACCGGGCCCCGTGAACCCTCCGTCGCCGTAGGCGATGATCCGTTGGGGGAACTCGTCTGGCGTCCCCGGCACAGCCGGTCTGATCGCGAGGAAGTGGACATGAACCGTAGTTCCGCGACGGTGCGGGGGTGGGCTGAGCACGTTCTCCTGGGCCTGGGAGAGGCCGACGGTTTCTCACTGGACGTCAGGAGAGTGGGAGATGTGTACCAGCTGCTCCTCCACGACGGTTTCCCCGCCGCTCCGGAGGAGACCCTGCACGCGGAATCCGGGGAGGGCGCCGAGCCGGGGGTGATCGCCGTGCTGTCCGTCGGCGGTGACGGGTCCTCCGTCACGGTGCAGCTGCCGGACTCCCTCCCGGACGCCGAGGCGGTGGCGATGCTCGCCGACGTGTTCCAGGACGAGGTCCTGGAACACCGCTTCGGTGCTCTTCTCCCGCGATGCCCGGGGCATGCCCACCCCGCGGTGGCGGAAGTGGTGGAGGGAGTGGCCTGCTGGGTCTGCCCGCGAGGTGGGGGAAGCGCCCGCCCGGTGCTCTCCTGAGACAGATCCCGGGCGGTAGCGGTGTCGCGCGCTCGCCGCAGCCCAGAGCGTGCCCGCACAACGTTTCTCCGGGCGTGGGCAGATGTTCATCTGACGCGGTCGCCCGCAGGACCCCGGTCACGGAAGTCGTTCGGCCCTCTGGGGGAGGGCTGCCGAACACCTCGTTCACGGGTACGCGTTCTCACCCCTCGGGGAGGGGAGTGAGGGGACCGCGAGGAGCCATCGCGTACTTCTTGGCCACACGGGGTGTTCGTACTGCTAGTAGGCATGTCAGCGCCAAACGTGAAAATTTTGGCCATATGTGGCCAGAGTGGGTCTTTATTCCAGATGGGCTGATGTTTGCCCATGTTGCAAACGCACATGCTTTGTGATGTGAAGTGAGTCACTCTTGGGGTGTTTCCCTGCGCCTGCTAACTTCACCTCTCGTCCCAGGACAACCACCGGCCGTGTCTGGATGGCACGGACCTCCAACAGGTGATCCCCCACCCTGGGTGAAAGAGCCCTGCCATGCTCCGCCGTGCTCGGGCACGCGTCGCCGCCCTGCTGGCGCCGGTGCTCCTGCTGTCCGCCCTGTCCGCACCCGCCCTCGCCGAGGAGGAGCCCGAGCCCGGCTCAGGCGCCCAGACCGACGGCACCGTCAACGAGCACACGGCCCTGGTGCTGGCCCAGGAGACGGGCGAACCCGTCGAGATCACCGCGGCCACCACTGAGACCACCCGGCACCTGGCCAACCCCGACGGCAGCTTCACCATGGAGCAGTCCGCCCTGCCCGTCAGGGTGCGGACGGACGAGGGCTGGACGCCGGTCGACACGGACCTGACCGTGGCCTCCGACGGCACGCTGCGGCCCAAGGCGGCCGTCGCCGACATCGCCTTCTCCGGCGGCGGGGACCGTGACCTGGCCAGCGTCGGCATCGGCTCCAACTCCGTGGGCCTGGGCTGGCCCGAGGACCTGCCCGCTCCCACCGTCGACGGCCCGCAAGCCACCTACGCCAACGTCCTGCCGGACGTGGACCTGGTCCTGACCGCCGGTGTGGACGGCTTCGGGCAGGTCCTGGTGGTGCACACCCCCGAGGCCGCACGGCACCCCGGCCTGGTGGAGCTGGAGATGCCCCTGTCCACCACGGGCGTGACCATGCGCCTGAGCGACAACGGAACCCTGGAGGCCCTGGGGGAGAAGGGCCTCGAGAGCGTCTTCACCGCGGTGGCCCCGGCCATGTGGGACTCGGCCGGTGCCGAGGAGACCGGTGAGGACCCCACGCTGATGGCCCCCATGGGCGCGCGCACCGAACTGCTCGACGTGGACCTCGCCCCCGAGAGCATCCGCCTGGTCCCCGACGCGGACATGCTCGACGACGCCGAGACCGAGTACCCCGTCTACATCGACCCCTCCGTTGCGGTCAGCCGGGTGGGGCGCACCTACGTCAACGCCAACTACCCGAGCCAGTCCTACTGGAACTACCCCACCTCCCATGAGCCCGGGGTCGGCTACGAGCCCAATGAGGGCAGCACCAAGCGCGCCTTCTGGCGGTTCAGCGTCGACTCGCGCACCAAGAGCGCCGACATCATCCGGGCCACGTTCCGCGCCAAGGTCACCCACGCCTACGGGTGCACCAACGCCCAGGTGCAGCTGTGGCGCACCGACGCCATCACGTCCTCCACCACCTGGAGCAAACAGAACACCACGGCGTTCTGGAACACCAAGCTGGACACCCGCACCATCAACGCCGGACGCGCCAACTGCCCCGGCGGCGCCTCCCCGACGGTGGAGTTCAACGCCACCACCGGGTACGTGTGGAGCCGGGACGCGGGACACGCCACCACCACCGTGGGCCTGCGCGGCAACGAGACCAAGTCCTCCAGCAACTGGGACTGGCGGCGCTTCGCTTCCAATCCCACCCTGCAGGTCGACTACAACAACCCGCCCGAGACCCCCACCAAGCTCTCGGAATCCCACGGCGGCACCTGCTCCACCGACCCGAACAATCCGCGCCTGATCAACGAGGCCCGGCCCACCTTCACCGCCTACGTCCGCGACCGCGACTCCACCTCCGCCAACCGGCAGAAGGTCAAGACCCGTTTCGGCTGGTGGGTCGACGGCACCCGTGTCGGCTACGTGGACACCTCCGCCACCAACGTGGCCGTGTGGTCCTCGGGCTCCTACCAGTCGGTGCGCTCGGCCGCCCTACCCGAGGACGTCCTGATCGGCTACCGGGCCAACGCCCACGACGGCACCTCCTGGTCGGGCTGGTCCGGCTACTGCTACCTCATGGTCAGCACCTCACGGCCCGCACAGGGGCCCGAGGTCACCTCCGCCGACTATCCCGCCGGGGACGAGTTCCACGGTTCACCCGGCCGGCCCGGCGAGTTTACCTTCTCCAACAACGGGGTCGAGGGAGCCCAGAAGTACTTCTACGCCCTCAACGACGACTCCTGCGTCCATGAGGCCACACCAGCGCAACCGGGCGGATCGGTGACACTCACCCTCACCCCGCGCCTGGGCGGCCCCAACTGGATCTACGCGCGCACCGTCGACGCCTTCGGCAACTCCTCCGACTGCGTCCTGGCCTACTCCTTCCTCGTCGCCCCGCCCAGCGACCCCGTGGCGCATTTCACCTTCGACGAGGGCGAGGGGAACCGTGCCGCCGACACCGCCAACCCCGACCAGGGAGCCACCCTCTCCGACGGCGTGGAGTGGGTCCGCGGTCGAATCGGCGCCACCGCCAACCCCGACACCAACCCCACCCCGCGCCTGGAGGGCACCGCCGTCCACACCAGCGGCTACACCGACGGTGACCCCGGCCCCTACGACGAGATCACCGCCGACCACTCCGCGGTGGACACCTCCGGCACCTTCTCCGTCTCGGCCTGGGTCAAGCTCGACCGCGCCTACGCCCACCACACCGCCGTCGCCCAGGAGGGCACCGAGCAGAGCGCCTTCCACCTGGGCTACCAGGGCAACACCGGCCAGTGGGTGTTCAAGATGTCACCCGAGGACGAGTACTGGGACGGTTCCCGTGAGTGGGCCGTGGTCACCTCTCCCCAACCCGCCGAGGTCGGGGTGTGGACCCACCTGCTGGGCACCCACGACGAGCAGAGCGGCGAGATCAAGCTCTACGTCGACGGGGTCGAACAGGGAACCGCCACCCACCCGGGACCGTGGAACGCCCAGGGCCCCCTCACGGTCGGGCGCGCCCTCTTCCAGGGCGCGGGCAACTACTACTGGCCCGGCGCGATCGACGACGTCCAGGTCTGGAACCGCCTCGTCCTGAACGAGACCGTGTCCGACACCGAGACCGCCTCCGAGGTGTGGCGCCTGGCCAACCGCCCGGTCGCCGCCGAGGGCCGGTGGATGCTCGACGAGTGGGACGGCACGCTCGTGGAGGACGCAACCGACCACGGCTTGGACGCCACCCTGCACGGCGACCCCCTCACCGCGTGGAACACCGCCGAGAACGGCATCACCGCCTCACCCGGTGTGCGGTTGAACGGCGACAGCGAGTACGTCGAGGCCCCCGGCCCGGCCCTGCGCACCGACCGCAGCTTCAGTGTCGCGGCCTGGGTGCGCCTGGACGAGACCGGTGCGGGTGTCAACACCACCGCCACCAGCCAGGCCGGCACCCACCAGAGCGGCTTCCACCTGGGCTACCAGGGGTCCCGGAGCGCGTGGGTGTTCAAGATGGCCCCCCACGACGACGAGCCCACCTCGGGTTCGACCGGATGGACCTACGCCTACTCCACCACGGCCGCCCAACTGGGGGAGTGGACCCACCTCGCCGGGGTCTACGACCACACCAGCGGTGAGCTGGTGCTCTACGTCAACGGTTTCGAGGAGTCACGGGTCAGCGTGGACCACGCCTGGCACGCCGACGGTCCCTTCCGGATCGGCAGCGCCCAGCACGCGGGCTCCAACACCTACCACTGGACCGGCGACATCGACGACGTCCACGCCTACCAGGGCGTACTCAACGATCACGGAATCTTCAACGCCCGCGACGGGGAGTTTCCCACCGCCCAGCGCTGAGCCCGCCGCCCAACTTTCCCCCACTCCGCCCCGTAACCGCGTTCCCCGTCCGCACGGACGGGGAACAGGAGGACGACTGTGACCCCGCGCAGTGACACCCCCGCCCGTCCCGGACTCCTTCGTCGAGGCCTCACCTACTCCCTGACCCTCGTACTGGCGGCCGGACTGCTGAACACGCTTCCGGCGTCCGCCAACGCCTACAACCCCCGGCCCGAGACGCAGGACTACTCGTCCGTGGAAGGGCAGGACCTGCTCTCCCCGGCCATGGGCGGAAAGGGCGAGGTCGCCCGGGCCGCCCTCACCGAGCCCGAGGAGGCCGAGTGGCCTGAGGCCGCCTCCAATGAGGTTTCTCTGGACGGCGGGCAGGTCCGGGCCCTGGAGACTCAGGAGGAGTCCCCGGTTACAGTCACCCCCGTCACGGACGAGGACCTGCAGGGGTGGGAGGTGCCCGAGCACTGGCAGGAGTGGGCACCGGAGATCCCCGAAGAGAAGGACGGACCGGGGGAGGAGAACGCCGAGCAGGAGGAGTCCGCGCCCGACGGGGAAACCGAAGCCGACGCCGAAGCTGCGACGGAGGTACCGCCTGCGGCCACGGAGGAGGTGCCGCAACACGAACCTTCGCCCGAGAGGAGCCCCGCTCCCCTCCGGGACGAGATGCGCCGCGAGCCCGTCACCTCCGAGAAGCCCGCGCCGGAGGTGGACGCCTTCGCCGATCCCGAGCCGGTCGAGTCGGTCCGGGTGGACGTGCTGGACCACGCCGCCGCCGAGGCCGCCGGGGTCAACGGTCTGCTGGTACAGGTCACCCGCACCGACGACTCGCCCACCCTCGCTCCGGTTCGGATGGAGGTCGACTACTCCGAGTTCGCCGCCTCCTTCGGCGGTGACTACGCCTCCCGGCTGCACGTGGTGGAACTCGACCCCTGTGTCCTGGAGGACTCCTGCGCGGACGGTGACACCGTCGCCTTCGACGCGCCCCAACTCCTCGACAACAGCGTCCAGGAGCAGAACCTGACCGCCGTCGTGGGCGCCGCACCCGCCCAGGGCTCCCTGTTCGCGGTCACCTCCGCCCCCTCCGGCGGCAACGGCGACTACAAGGCCACCACACTCTCCCCCTCCTCCAGTTGGAACGTCAACACCCAGTCCGGCGACTTCTCCTGGTCCTACGACCTCTCCGCCCCGCCCGCGCCCAGCGCACTCGCCCCCGCGGTCGGCCTGAGCTACTCCTCCGGCGGGGTGGACGGACGCGTCGCCACCTCCAACAACCAGACCTCCTGGATCGGCGACGGGTTCGCCTACGCCCCCGGATCGATCGAGCGCCGCTACGCCGCCTGTGCGGACTCCGGCCACCAGACCGGGGACATGTGCTGGAACACCGACAACGTCACCTTGTCGATGAGCGGGCACTCCGGCGCGCTGATCAAACACAGCGACGGCACCTACCGCCTGTCCAACGACGACGGCACCAAGGTCGAGCGCCTCACCGGCGCCACCAACGGAGCCCACAACGGTGAGTACTGGAAGGTCACCACCCCCGACGGCACCCAGTACTTCTTCGGCCGCAACCGCCTGCCCGGCTGGTCCAGCGGCGACCCCGAGACCAAGTCGGCGCAGACCATGCCCGTCTACGCCGCCAAGTCCGGCCAGCCCTGCTACAAGGCCACCTTCGCCGACTCCTGGTGCCAGCAGGCCTACAAGTGGAACCTCGACTACGTCGTGGACGTGCACGGCAACGTCATGACGTTCTACTACGACGCCGAGACCAACCACTACGGCCGCAACCTCACCAACACCGCCACCCCCTACGTGCGTGCGGCCAACGTCAAGCGCATCGAGTACGGCCTGCGCAGCGACGACGTCTACGCCACCGCCCCGGCACGGGTGGTCTTCTCCACCTCCGAGCGGTGCCTGACCACCGACTCCTTCGACTGCGCCCCCGAGAAGCGCACCTCGACCAACGCCAAGCACTGGCCCGACGTGCCCCTGGACCAGGACTGCAAGGCCGGTGCCTCCTGCGCCGGCCGACACTCGCCGACCTTCTGGTCCACCAAGAAGCTCGACGCCGTCACCACCCAGATCCGCCAGGACGGCGCGTACGCCAAGGTCGACACCTGGGCCTTCGACCACTCCTTCCCCGAGTCCGGAGACGGGACGGGGCCGACCCTGTGGCTGAACTCCATCGAGCACACCGGCCACGTCGGAGGAACCGAGACACTGCCCAAGGTCACCTTCGGCGGTACCCAGATGCCCAACCGGGTCGACTCGCCCACCGACGACATCGCGCCGATGCTGCGCTGGCGCATCACCGAGGTCAAGACCGAGTCCGGCGCCCAGCTCGACATCACCTACTCCCAGCCCGAGTGCGAACCGGGCAAGACCCCGCAGCCGCACAGCAACACCAAACGCTGCTACCCGGTCAAGTGGACCCCCGAGGGCGGGGTGGAGCTGACCGACTGGTTCCACAAGTACGTGGTCACCGAGGTCAACGAACTCGATCTCGTCACCGACCAGCCCACGCTCACCACCAGCTACGACTACGTGGGCACCCCGGCCTGGCGCTACACCGAGGCCGACGGCATGGTCAAGGACAAGTACCGCACCTGGGCCGACTGGCGCGGTTACGACCGGGTCATCGTCCGCACCGGTCACCCCAGCGAGGAGCGCACCGAGACCGAGTACCTGTACTTCCAGGGCATGGACGGAGACAAGCAGCCCACCGGAACCAGGAGCGTCTCGGTCACCGACTCACGCGGAGTCGAGCACACCGACCACAAGGAACTCAACGGAACCCTCCTCGAGGTCATCACGCGCAACGGGGAGGGCGGCGAGGAACTCTCCCGCGAGATCTCCACCCCGTGGCTGCGCAAGACCGCCGAGGTCAAGCACCCCTGGGGCAGCCAGACCGCGCACATGGTCCGGACCAAGCAGGTGAACAGCTTCACCCGTGTGGCCGACGGCACCTGGCGCCAGGTCCGAGTGGACCACACCCTCAACGACGACGGGGTCATCACACGCACGCGCGACCACGGCGACGTCGATGTGTCCGGTGACGAGAAGTGCATCCACACCACCCACGTCAGCAACACCAGCGCCTGGATCCTCAACCTGATCTCCCGGACCGAGACCCTCGCCGTGGACTGCGGGCAGACCCCCGACCGGCCCGAGGACGTCGTCACCGACGAACTGGTCCTCTACGACGGCCGCGGACACGGCGCCGCGCCGACCCGGGGCCTGCCCACCCGCACCGAGAAACTCGACTCCTACTCCGGTGGCCAGCCCGTCTACCAGAAGGTGCAGGAAGCCGAGTTCGACGCCTTCGGCAACACCGTCGCCGAGACCGACGCCAACGGCGGAGTGACCACCACCGACTACACCCAAACCTCCAGCGGACTGCCGGAGTCGGTCACCGAGACCAACCCGGTCGGACACACCACGACCACGGTCGTGGATCCGGCGCGCGGTATGCCCGTGGCCGAGACCGACGCCAACGGCCGCACGATGCACATGGCCTACGACCCCCTGGGCCGTCTCGTCAACGTGTGGCTTCCCGACCGGAACCCCGCAACCGACACCCCCACCGCGAAGTTCGAGTACCACATCCGCCAGGATGCGCCCACCTCGATCGTCACGCACACCCTGCGCACCTCGACCGAGTACGTCACCGGTTACGAGATCTTCGACGCCTTCCTGCGCCCCCGGCAGTCCCAGAGCCCGGCCCCAGGCGGGGGACGGCTGATCACCGACACCTTCCACGACACCCGCGGCCAGGTGATCAAGGAGCGGGAGGCCTACTTCAACGCCGACGAGCCGAGCGACACCCTGCTCGTCGTCGCCAACGACGCCTCCATTCCCCGTCAGACCGAGACCCTCTACGACGGGGCCGGACGTACCACCGACGTGCTGCACGTGGCGTTCGGCGAGGAGGGCTGGCGCACCAGCACCGAGCACCAGGGCGACCGCAACCTGGTCACCCCGCCCGCCGGGGGCGTGGCCACCACCTCCATCAGTGACGCTCAGGGCCGCCTGACCGAGGTGCGCACCCACCACGGCGCCACCCCCGAGGGCGACTACGACGCCATCACCTACACCTACGCCAAGAACGACCAGCTGGCCACGGTCACCGACCCCGAGGGCAACACCTGGACCTACACCTACGACCTGCGCGGTCGCCTGGTCCAGACCGAGGACCCCGTCGCGGGCACCACCACGATGACCTACAACCAGCTGGACCAGCTGGTGACCAGCACCGACGCCCGCGGTGAGACCCTCGCCTACTCCTACGACGCCATCGGCCGCAAGGTCGGGGTGCACGACGATTCCCCTGAGGGCCCCCTCCGCGCGAGCTGGGTCTACGACACCCTCGCCAAGGGCCGTCTGACCTCGGCTACCCGATACGTCAACGGCAGTGCCTACACCTCGCGGGTGGTGACCTACGACCAGTTCTACCGGCCCCTGGCCACCGAGGTCCTCATTCCCTCCAGTGAGCCGGGGCTCGCGGGCCGGTACCGGTTCACCACCGCCTACAACCGGGACGGCTCCGTGCAGTCCCAGACGCTGCCCGCCGCGGGCGGTCTGGGCCGGGAGTCCGTGACCCACTTCTACAACGAGCTGGGCATGCCCACCCAGATGTCGGGTTTCACTGGCTATGTCACGGAGACCGTCTACAACAAGCTGGGCCAGATCACCCAGCGCACGATGGACATCGGTGACTCCAGCGCCCACGCCACCCACCTGACGCGCAAATACGACAAGGCCACCGGGCGTATGTCCGAGACCAGCCTGGTCCCCGAGCGCGGGGTCACAGGGTCCCTGGTACACCAGCACTACGCCTACGACGACGCGGGCAACGTCCTGAACCTGCGTGACGAGCCCACCGCCGACCACCTCCAGGCGGACGTGCAGTGCTTCGCCTACGACCACATGCGCCGGATGACCGACGTGTGGACCCCGGACGCCACCGGTGAGCAGGCGTGTGAGGCGGCGCCGTCGGCCGACGCCCTGGGCGGGGCGGCCCCGTACTGGCACTCCTACGCCTACGACACCCTGGGCAACCGCACCACCGAGGTCCAGCACGGTCCCACGGGAGATGTCACCCGTACCTACACCCACGGTGATGCGGCCGGACTGCGTCCCCAGGCGCTGACCAAGGTCGAGCAGACCGGTCCCGCCGGTGACCGACTGGAGGAGTACTCCTACGACGAGGCCGGCAACATGACCGGCCGCACCACCGCCGCCCGCGACCAGGACCTGGAGTGGGACGCCGAGGGCAACCTGTCCCGGGTGACCGAGGAGGACGGGTCCGCCACCTCCTACGTCTACGACGCCGACGGACAGCGCCTGATCCGGCACGCTCCGGACTCCTCCACCCTGTACCTGCCGGGTATGGAGTTGCGCCTGGACAAGCAGAGCCTGGTCAAGGAGGCCACCCGGTTCTACTCCTTCGCGGGTGAGACCGTGGCGGTCCGTGAGAACGACGGCACCCTGTCCTGGATCCACTCCGACCGCCACGGCACCGGCCAGGTCGCGGTCAACGCCCGTACGGGTGAGGAGACCCGCCGGTACATGACGGCGTTCGGCACCGCTCGCGGTGACCAGGGGCAGTGGCCCTCCGAACGCGGGTTCGTGAACGGCACGATCGATGCCTCCACCGGGTTGACCCAGCTGGGAGCGCGTGCCTACGACTCGGGGCTGGGCCGGTTCATCTCGGTGGACCCGGTTATGGACGTGACCGATCACCAGCAGATGCACGGTTACGTCTACTCCAACAACAACCCGGTGACTTTCACCGACCCCGACGGTTTGAGCATCCTGTGCATCGACATCTGCGGCCCGGGGGGCTATGCGGTCAATGTCAATGTTCCCGGCGGCGGCAAGGGGATGTATGACTACAGCCGTAACGAGTACATCAGATACGGCTCTGCTCCCGATGACGATCGCCCCAAGGGACGGACATGGGGTTCTGGGGGGAGATCGTCAGTTTCCCGCGGCAGTTCCGGTGGTGGTTCTGCTGGCGGAACCACGTATCAGAGCCAGCAGCAGTCGCGGGCCTACCTGGAAGCCCAGAAAGAGAAGGAAGAGGCCAAGCGGAAGCTGATCGCCGCCGCGACCGGTCTGGCGAAGCTGGTCGCTGACGAGCTGGGCATCACGGCTGGCCTGGAGTGCTTCACCACGGGCGACCTGGGAGCCTGCGGCGAGACCGCTCTCAACGTCGCCTCCATGTTCGTGGGCGGCCTGGCCGGCAAGATCGCTGTCAAGTACGGCCTGAGATGGGGCAAGGCCGCAGAGCTAGGCCGTAAGATTGCTGATCTCGGCGGCGACCTCATCGACGGAGTCCGAGGTCTGGTCAGGTCCAACCGTAAGGTCGACAACCTTTCCTGTCCGCTCGACAACAGTTTCATACCCGGTACCCGGGTGATGATGGCCGATGGGTCGACCAAACCCATCGAAGAGGTCGAGGTCGGCGAGCGGGTGTTGGCCACTGACCCGGAGACCGGTGAGCGAACGGCTCGGAGGGTGCTGGCCACGATCGTCGGCTCGGGCACCAAGACGCTGGTAGAGATCACCGTGGACCCGACCACCGAGCGTGAAGCTCTCGGTGAGGCCACTGGGGCCGAAGCTCAGAGTGACCGGGCGGAGCAGTCGGAGATTTTTGGTCCGGTAACTGCGGGGGATGTGGTCATCGCGACCGACGGACACCCGTTCTGGGTCCCCGACCTGCAGTTGTGGATCGATGCGATCGACCTGACCCCTGGGACGTGGCTGCAGACCTCAGCGGGCACCTGGGTGCAGGTCTCTGCGGTCCAGTCCTGGACCCAGGCCGCGACAGTCCATAACCTGACCGTCCAGGGCGTCCACACATTTCACGCGACTGCCGGTTCGCTGGGTCTGCTCAACCACAACGTGGGAGGGATGGAGGGATGCTCTGATGCCGCATACCAGGGTGTTCTTCACATCCAGGATGAATTGGATCGAGAAATTAAGTCTGGGAAGCCGAGGAATCACGATTTGGGTATGCAGGAAGACGAGTTGGCTGATTATCTTGACGGTTATGCGGGTAGGTCCGATGGTGCTGAAATGAGAAATGGCGGAAGGGGATGGCATGACCAGGAGCGCGGTATTACAGTTATTCAAGCAAGTGAAATTTCAATGACGGCCTACCGGGATGATCTCGATGCTTTCAATAGAAGGAAGAGGTAAAGGAGGGGCTCGCCTGTATAGAATCGATGCGGGCGGCCGTGAGATACAGTCCTTGATGCTCTGTATTCTTGGGTTTGTTGAATCAAACTCAAGAAACGAGGTGTTCATCGCGACGGGTTGCTCTGCGGAGGATTTCTATGAAACGGTAGCCGCCATGGAGCAAGTTTCAGATTCGGGAGCAGGGGAGGTGCGGGCAGAAATTAATTTTAAAGGCCAAGGGGAAGGCTGGATAGCGAAGCCGAGGCCGGCTGTCATTCTAGATCTTGATATCGAAAATTTTAAGGCCTTTGTAGAGTCACTCTTTGAGTGCTTCGAGGGCGAGTCCGGGCAGCATGTTGTTGGTGATGTCGAACTCGATGTACGTAGAATGAAGCGGGTGCTTTCAGGCTTCCTCTCCATTGTTGGGTTGGGTGAAGTTCGGATTGACTTGCATGATAAGGAGTGTGGAATATCCTTGATGGACTCCCCTCGCGGAGTGAGGACTATTTTAAGCAGTGCGGCTGCCAAGGTTCTTGGCAATTGCGCCCTGGAGCATATTGAAAAGTTTCCCCAGGATGGCCGTCAATATATAATTGAAAGATTCGCGTAATGAAAGTTGCTCACTTTCTTTGAATCTTTCAAGCAGAAGGGCTGTTCGGCCCTGATCCACGTTCCGGTGTACTACACGGCGACACGGGTGACCAGTTCCCGTGCGGCTCTGTGCTCGCCCTGTCTTTCGGCGATCGAAGCGATCGTGATCGGGGGCATCACTCCTCTCCCTCTTCCTGGGACAGGTGTTCCTGAACGGGAGCGGGAAGGAGTTGGTTGGTCCGGAGCAGCTCACGTGGGGTGTAAGAGCTCATCTCATTTGGGTTCTCGGTAACCTGGTCGCGTGTCGATGGTGGAACGGCTGGTGCCGGACGAGCTGTGGGAACTGTTCCAACAGGTGGTGCCCGAGGCACCCACCCGCCCCCAGGGCGGCGGCCGACGCAGACACGGCGACCGCCAGGTCCTGGCCGCGATCATCTTCGTGACCACCACCGGCTGCACCTGGGCCCAGCTCCCGCCGGTGTTCGGACCCTCAGGGCCTACTGCGCACCGCCGCTTCACCGAGTGGACCCGGGCCCGGGTCTGGGTCAAGCTGCACCGCTTGGTGCTGGACGAGCTCGGCGCCCGCGGTGAGCTGGACTGGTCGCGGTGCGCGATCGACTCAGTCAACATGCGCGCCCTCAAAGGGGGGAGCTGACAGGTCCGAATCCTGTCGATCGGGGCAAGAAAGGGTTGAAGATCCACCTGATCACCGACCGGGCCGGTCTGCCCCTGTCGGTGGCGATCTCGGGAGCCAACACCCACGACAGCCAAGCCCTCCAACCCCTGGTGCGGGGGATCCCTCCGATCCGGTCCCGCCGTGGACCCCGCAGGCGCAAGCCTGCCAAGCTGCACGGCGACAAGGGCTATGACTACGCCCACCTGCGTCGATGGCTGCGCGAACGCGGGATCGTGCACCGCCTGGCCCGCAAGGGCGTGGAGTCCTCCAAGCGGTTGGGGCGATACCGGTGGCAGGTCGAGCGCACCATGGCCTGGCTGACCGGATGCCGACGCCTGCACCGCAGGTACGAACGCAAAGCCGACCACTTCCTCGCTTTCGCTGGTATCGCCTGCACGCTGATCTGCTACCGCAGACTCACCAAATGAGATGAGCTCTTAACCACAACTGTGGCGGAGATAAGTATGTTACTTACACGAAAACAAATCCAATGACTGGTGATGTTTGCACAGGGCGCACGAGTGGAAGTGGAGATCCAATCAGTATCGTAGTTAGCCGGGATAGAAGCCACCACATGAGTTCTGGGGGTTACGGTCCTGCGGCGCTAGATAGGTCTGTTGGTGCAACGTTGCCCCGTAGTCAGCGGCATAGCGATACTGCATATCAGATAATCCGAGGAAGGGGGTAAAGCTTGATTGGCTTCTTCGGTGGCGCCCAAGCCGCTGGGGGTAATTCTGGCAATGCTATTCGTGGAATCGCTGACGACTCGCCCCGCAGGTCGACGTACATGAATGCGGCTAGGCGAGCCTGGGGTTTGCTCTAGTGAGATGCGTTCGAATTTTCTGCGAGTACGCTGTAGTGTGAGGCTGTGACGTGAAAGTTGACTTCACTCCGGGGGCTCTATTTAAATTCCCTGCCGGAGAAGGGAAGCAGGCATTTTCGCTGATGCTGGCGAAGTTCCCTTACGTTTCTTTCTATCGTGGAGACGCTCAACTCGAAGATTCCGGGACCCCTTCCGGTCAACCCCTGTTCACCGTTGCCGTTGAGAAGGCTGCCTACAGTTCTGGTGGGTGGGGTGAGCCGATTCGCCAATTGCCGGTGGAAATAATTCCTGATATTCCAAAATTCTTCTGGCAGAGTCCGGTGAGGAAGTCGGAATGTAATATAGTAGAACCTGGAAAGCGAAGGATCTCGGCGGGTCCAAGTGAGTGCGTTGGACTTGAAGCCGAAGCTGTTTGGGGGGCTGGCCATATAAAGTCAAGGTTTATTGATGCGCATGCCGGCCGGGCAAATATTTTCTCTGAATCTCTAAAGGTGAAGTTGTAAAAGATGTTTTCTCTGTAGGGTAATATGAAACTCTGACGGTCTTGCTGGCGTCGGTCTCTATGCGGTGGAGTGGTCTTATTTCGGTTCCGTTGACCTGAGGAGGATCCCCTCGGACGTCTGTGCTGATCAGGTCATCAAGTGATGCTCCGTATTTTAGAACATCGCGCGATAGGGTTGCCTTCGCGGCGAACGCGGCTCCACAGGGGGTTGTCGAGCCGCTTTTCCGGGTCCTCTCAGACCACGGTGGCCGGTTGTCTCGGCTCGAACCCTAAGGTTGTCAGCCAGTTGATGCGGGTGAGGTGAGCAGACGTGGGAAGCACGGTCGCACCGGGCTCCGGTCTGGCGCGATCGTCGGTGGGGGCTACAGGGCGATTGTGCCGAGGTGGTGGGCGAACGCGCCCGCCAGGGCGGCGAGCGTGTAGCTGGTCAGGGTCCAGCCGAGGCGGTGGCGTGGTTTGCGGTGGCGGCGCGGGCGCCGGGGGAGAGGGTGCCGCGGGGTGTCGTCGGGTGCCGGGCGCGGACGCGGGACCGGCGGCGTCTCCGTTTCCCTCTGGCGGGAGGACTCGGTGATGCGTGCTGCGTGGATGTACATCCAGGGCGGAAGTTCGCCGTGCTCCAGGCGGTAGGCGACGCGCGGGTTGTCGCGCATCTGGGCGAGGAGAATTTGTTCGCGGGTTCGGCTGGTGCCGGTGGGTGTGCCGGGGCGGACGAAGCGCTGGCTCCGGGGCGCGTTGAGGACCTCACGGATGCGGGTGGTCGACTCGGTGCTCATCGGGCCGCCCCGGTGGGGGAGGGGTGGGTGAACTCGGCCCAGACGACCGTGCCCAGACCCGCGCAGAACGGGAAGTCGACCACGGGTCGGGTACCCCATGCGGTGGCGAGGTGGTGCAGGAGCAGCAGACCGCGGCCGTTCTCGGCCTCCTGCCATTCCCGGCCGGTGCGCTGGGCCGGGATGCCCGGGGTGGGGGCGTGGTCGTCGGTCAGGCCGTCGTCGATGACGGACAGACGCAGGGTCGTTGCGCTGCCCGGAACAGAGGAGGCGGAGAGTGCCCGGATGACCCGGCCGCCCTCCTGGCCGGAGCGGGTGTGCTCCACGGCGTTGGCCAGCATCTCGGTACCGCAGAGTTCGATGTTGGACAGCAGGTCCGGGCTGAGGTCGGGCAGCACGGAGAGGTCGGTGCGCAGGTCGGCTCGGAAGCGTGCGGTGTGGGCCAGGTCGCCGTCGTAGAGGCGGGGGTTCCAGCGCCGTCCCGGGTGGGTGGGGGTGGCGGTCTGCGGCACAATGGCCATGTCGGTGTCTCTTTTCTGGGTTTGTGGAGATGTGCTGGCCGTGCCCTGGGGGCGTTGTTAGCGCCCGCCGGGGCGTTTCCATGTCCGGCCAGAAGACATGCGGGGAAGTGCGCGAGTGTTTTCCACCATCGGGATTTTTGGGTTGAAGTGGTGGAAAACTGGCGTTCTGTAATCGCGGCCTGAGTGGTGGAGTGGGGCGGGTGTGTTGCCATGCGCCGATTTCGCGGCTTTTGTCTCTCAGATCTCACGCGGGTTCGGAGGACTTCTTGTGCGCGGAGCGGCTCGGTAGCGGCGGCCGGGATCCCGCCCGGTCCTGGATGACGGCCTCGATGAGGAGTTCGAGTCGGTCGCGCCGCACGAACTTCCAGGTTCCGTGCTGGTCCTGGTAGCTCCAGGACCAGTTGTCCTTGAGGCCGATGGCGACGTCGCCCAGGTAGGAGGGACCGACCAGGGCGCGCTCGACGTCGGGACCCTGGGTCCAGGGGAAGCGGCGCCACTCGACGGTGAAAGTCAGGCCGCGCTGGTTCTGGAAGGCGGCGATGGCCGCCGAGAACATGTCCGAGTTCTGCTTCGTTCGGTTCTGCATGTTTCCAGGCTCATGCGATCCGGCGTTGCTGCGCTAGTAACAGTGCTGTCTCGGGAAAGTTATGGTGCTGCGCGTAACAGGCTGAGTAATTTTGGAACATGAGTGAAGCACGGTTTCCGGAACAACTACTCAAAGCGCGCGAGTTGGCGGGCCTGACTCAGCGGCAGCTTGCTGCGCGTGCGGGTACGTCCTCAGCTTCTGTTTGCCGCTGGGAAGGGGGTATTTCGACACCAAAGCGGGATAATGTCCAACTTCTGGACGAAGCAACCTCTGCGCGTGGCCGCTTGTTGCGGGCGTGGTCGGATGACCGTGAGAGTCAAGGCATCCCCGCGTACATGCGCGACCTGGGGCGACTCGAAGAGATGGCTCGTACGATCGAGCTGGTTTCTCCTCACCTGATCCCGGGACTTCTGCAATCGCCTGGCTACGCGCGGCTCGTGTTCGAAGACGGTCTCATGGGAGATCCGCCGAAAGAGCTGGATCGCCTGGTTGCGCTACGTTGCCGTCGGTACGAGCAGCTTCGAAAAATGAACGATCCGCGCATCGTCGCAGTGTTCCCTGAAACCGCACTGGCGTTCGCTCCCGAAGCTGTGCGCAAAGAGCAGGTTCGTCACCTTCTAGGCATGATTGATGCAGGGAAGGTACGACTTAACCTGGTTCCTCAGGGCTCGCTTTTGTGGGGCACAGTCTCCATGTTGCTGGTGTTTCATATGGAAAACGGTGAGGCTGTAGTCTCCTCGGATCATGTGGACGGTAACGTGATCTACGAAGATTCTGCTGGTTACACCCGGTTGCAGGGTCTGGTGAAGCAGGCGCTTGGCGCCGCTCTGCCCGCTGGTCAGTCGCGAATGGTATTGGAGAAGCTCCAATGAGTAAACAGGAGTTCCACAAGTCGTCTTACTCCTCCTCGGGGTCGAACTGCGTCGAGGTGAGCGAGGGCGCGAACACCCTGGTCCGTGACTCACAGAACCCCGGCACGGGCACGCTGGCCTTCTCCGCCCAAGAGTGGGCCCACCTCGTCCGGTCGGTGTCCGTCCCCCGGTAACCCCCGCCCCCGCAAAGCACAAGACCCCTGTTCCACGCCGTGGAACAGGGGTCTCCTCCCATCCGGTCAGGCCCGGTAGACCGCCGTGGACCCCCGCACGACCAGCTCCGGGGTGAACAGCACCCGCTCGTGGACGTGCTGCGGGTCGTTCAGCTCCGAGTCGAGCAGGCGCATGGCCTCCCGCCCCAGCTCGTACTTGGGCTGGGCCACGGTGGTCAGTCCCGGGTGCACCAGGTCGGCGAAGTCCAGGTTGTCGTAGCCCACCACCGACACGTCCTCGGGCACGCGCAGCCCCCGCTGGCCCAGGCCCTTCATCAGGCCCAGCGCCAGCTGGTCGTTGGCGCAGAACACCGCCTGCGGCCGCTGCCGCGGCCCCCCGGCCAGGACCGCGTCCACGGCCCGCTCGCCCTGCTCGGGGTTGAGCAGCGGCTGCTCGACCACCCGCACCGCCCCCTCCGGGTCCAGCCCGGCCTCCTCGAAGGCGGCGCGCAGGCCCTCGTGGCGCCGCCGCACCTGCTCGATGGCGAACGGCCCGGTCAGGAACGTGACCCGCTCGTGCCCCAGGCCGATCAGGTGCCGCCCGGCCGCCCGGCCGCCCTCGTGGTTGTCCACGCTGACGCTGCACCCCACGTCCTCGGCCACGTCCCCCCGGTCCAGGGCCACCCAGGAGGTGCCCTGGCGGCTCAGCCACAGCAGGTCGGACAGGTCGTCGTCCACCGGCATCACCACCGCACCCGCCGCGCGCTGCTCGGCGAGCAGGCGCACGTTGCGCCGCTGGCGCTGGCGGGCCTCGGCGGAGTTGAGCAGCACGACGGCCAGCCCCGAGGCGGCGGCCTCGTCCTCCACGCCGCGCGCGACCTCGGTGAAGAAGGGGTTGGTCACGTCCAGCACCAGCAGCCCCACGGACTCGCTGCGCCCCGAGCGCAGGCTGCTACCGGAGGAGTTGCGCACGTAGTCCAGCTCGGCGATGGCCGCCTCCACCCGCAGCCGGGTGGCCTCGGCCACGCGCTCGGGGCGGTTGAGCACGTTGGACACGGTGCCGGGGGAGACCCCGGCGTGCCGGGCGACCTCGGTGATGCCCACGGCGCGGCGGGCGGATCGGGACCTGGTGGACAAGGGGTTTCTCCCGTGCGTGTACGGAGGGGGACGCGAGGCATCGTACTGACCCGGACGCCTCCCCGGCGGCGTGTACACGGCCCCCACGGTGTGGGGTCACATGCTCACACTCGGATTGAAACGTGTCAATGACTGGCTGTCGGCGGCGGCCTCCACGGGGCGCTCAGGGGTCCTCGCGGAGGGCGTTCGGAGCGGATGGCGACGTCGTTACCAGGGCGATACCTGGTCGTTTCCGAGTGAGCCTCTTGACGGGGTGGTGTGCTGCACTTAACATCCCCATCATATTAAAACGTTTTTTGCCGGTTGGGTAGCCCGCTACCGGACCGGCACCGAAGAAGGAGGGCGCACGTGGACCCAGCAGAGGTCCCCCCACCCCTCGCACTGGTCGACGTCACCAAGTCCTTCGGAAGCGTCAGGGCCCTGCGGGGGCTGTCCCTGGCGCTGAACTCCGGAGAGATCCACGCACTGGTCGGCGAGAACGGGGCGGGCAAGTCCACCCTGGTCAAGACCATAGCGGGGGTGCACAGGCCCGACGGCGGGCAGGTGCTCGTGGACGGACGTCCCACCGAGTTCGCCGCACCCGTGGACGCCCAGAACGCGGGCATCGCGGTCATCTACCAGGAACCCACGCTCTTCCCGGACCTGTCGGTGGCCGAGAACATCTTCGTGGGCCGCCAGCCCCGCACCCGGCTGCGCACCATCGACCGGGCGCGGATGCGCCGCGAGACCGAGGAGGTCTTCACCCGTCTGGGCGTCGACATGGACCCCGACCGCCCCGCGCGCGGGCTGTCCATCGCCGACCAGCAGCTGGTGGAGATCGCCAAGGCCCTCACCCGCCAGGCGCGGGTCCTGGTCATGGACGAGCCCACCGCCGCCCTGTCCGGTGTGGAGGCCGAGCGCCTGTTCACCGTCGCGCGCACCCTGCGCGACGGGGGCGCGGCGCTGCTGTTCATCTCGCACCGCTTCGACGAGGTCTTCTCGCTGTGCGACCGCATCACGGTCGTGCGCGACGGCGCCTTCGTCTCCTGCGACCCCACCGCGGACCTGGACGTGGACACCGTGGTGCGCCGCATGGTCGGCCGCGAGGTCACCAGCCTCTACCCCAAGGAGGACGCCGAGCACGGCGAGACCGTCCTGGAGGTCGAGGGCCTGACCCGCCACGGCGTGTTCGCCGACGTGTCCTTCAGCGTGCGCGCCGGGGAGATCGTCGCCCTGGCCGGACTCGTGGGCGCCGGGCGCAGCGAGGTCATCCGCGCCGTGTTCGGCGTGGACCGCTACGACGCCGGATCGGTGCGCCTGGCGGGGAAGCGCCTGGCCCCGGGCAAGCCGAAGGCCTCCATGGCCGCCGGGATCGCCCTGGTCCCCGAGGACCGCCGCCAGCAGGGCCTGGTCATGGAGTCCTCCATCGAGCGCAACGCCACCGCCACCCGCCGCTGGCCGCTCAGCCGCCTCGGCCTGCTGCGCCCCGGCGCCGAACGAGCCTTCGCCCGGGAGTGGGGCGAGCGGCTCAACCTCAAGTTCGGCGACCTGGCGGACTCGGTGTCCACGCTCTCGGGCGGCAACCAGCAGAAGGTCGTCCTGGCCAAGTGGCTGTCCACCGAACCCCGCGTGCTCTTCGTCGACGAGCCCACCCGCGGCATCGACGTGGGCACCAAGGCCGAGGTGCACCGCCTGCTCTCCACCCTGGCGGGCAGGGGGCTGGCCATCGTCATGGTCTCCAGCGAACTGCCCGAGGTCCTGGGGATGGCCGACCGGGTCCTGGTCATGCACGAGGGCCGTATCACCGCCGAACTCGACCGCGCCGAGGCCGACGAGGAGTCGGTCATGTACGCGGCCACCGGACAGCGACCGAGCGAGGCCGCATGACGAACACCACCGACACCTCCACCGCCGGGGCGCCGCCCCGGGCCGACGGGCGCACCGCCCGCCGCCGACCCCAGTTCCGCGAACTCGGCGTGCTCCTGGCCGTGGTCCTGCTCATCGCGGCCACCTGGCTGCACAACCCCGGCTTCCTGTCCAGCCAGGGCGTACGCGACCTGTTCCTGGGCGCAACCGTCCTGGCGGTCCTGGCCGTGGGACAGGCCATGGTGCTCATCACCAAGAACGTCGACCTGTCGGTCGGCTCGGTCATGGGCCTGTCCGCCTTCGGCACGGGCCTGCTCTTCGTGACCCTCCCCGGCCTGCCCGTACCCGTGGCGATGCTCGCCGGGATCGGCATCGGCCTGGTCTGCGGGCTGGCCAACGGCCTGCTGGTCACCAGCGTGCAGGTCCCCTCCCTGGTGGTCACCCTGGGCACCCTGTACGCCTACCGCGGCCTCAACCACTGGTGGGCCGGGGGCGGCCAGGTCAACGCGCACGACATGCCCGCCGCATTCCTGGCGCTGGGCCGGATCAGCGTCCTGGGCGTGCCGCTGCCCGCCGCGATCGCCATCGCCGTGGTCGCCGTGGTCGGCTTCTACCTGGCCCGCTACCGCTCGGGCCGTGAGCTGTACGCCATCGGCTCCAACGCCGACGCCGCCCGCCTGTCGGGCATCCCCGCCGCGCGCCGCGTCATGGTGGCCTTCACCGTCAACGGCGCCCTGGCCGGGCTGGCCGGGGTCCTGTTCGCCGCCCGCTACGGCACCGTCGACTCCACCGTGGGCACCGGCATGGAACTCCAGGTCGTGGCCGCGGCCGTGGTCGGCGGCGTGGCCATCGCGGGCGGCGTGGGTACCGTCTACGGGGCCGCGCTGGGCGCGGTCCTGCTCACCACCATCACCGCCGCCCTGCCCATCTGGCAGATCAACCAGTTCTGGCAGCAGGCCGTGGTGGGCGCGCTCATCCTGGCCGCCATCGGCCTGGACCGGCTGCTGGCGCTGCGCACCGCGCGCAAGCTTCGAGGAGGAGGTGCCCGTGGCGCCTGAACGCACCGTCACCGCGCCCGCCCCGGACCGGGCCCCCGAACGGGAACCGGCGGGGGAGCGGCGCACGGGGCCCGCCCGCCTGCGGTCCCTGCTCTCGGGCCGGGAGACCCCGGTCGTGGCCGCGCTCGTGGTCACCCTGCTGGGCGCGAGCCTGTTCGTGGACATGTTCGCCACCGCGCGCAACATCGACTTCATGCTGCTGAGCGTGGCCGCCATCGCCCTGATGGCCCTGCCGATGACGCTCATCGTCATCACCGGCGAGATCGACCTGTCGGTGGCCAGTACCCTGGCCCTGACCAGCGCCACCCTGGGCGTACTGTGGGAGTCCGGGGTGCCCATCGAGACCGCCCTGTGGATCTGCCTGGGGGTGGGCGCGCTCCTGGGCGCGTTCAACGGCGTCCTGGTCACCGTGTGCGGCCTGCCCTCCCTGGCGGTCACCATCGGCACCATGGCCCTGTACCGGGGCCTGGCCTACGTGCTCCTGGGCGACCGGGCCGTGGCCAGCTACCCCAGCTCCTGGGTCAGCGGTGCCCGGGAGAACTTCCTGGGCCTGCCGGGAGTGCCGTGGATCGCCGTGGCCGTCCTGGTCCTGGCCGTGCTCTTCGGGGTGGTGCTGCACGCCACCGCCGCGGGCCGGTCCCTGTTCGACATCGGCAACAACGACGAGGCCGCCCGCTTCGCCGGGGTGTCGGTGCGCTGGACCAAGTTCTGGCTGTTCACGCTCAGCGGCGTGGTCGCCGCCGGCGCCGGGGTCTTCTGGACCCTGCAGTACGGCACCTCGCGCGCCGACACCGCCTTCGGCCTGGAACTGCAGGTCGTGGCCGCCGTCCTGCTGGGCGGGGTGTCCATCTTCGGCGGCGTCGGGTCGGTCCTCGGCGTGCTGAGCGGAGTGCTGCTGCTCGGCGCCATCCGCAACGCGCTCCAGCTCTTCGGCATCGGCAGCGAGGTGCTCCAGGTCGTCACCGGCCTCATCCTCATCGCCTCCGTCGTCGCGCCCAACCTCGCGGCCCGCCTGCGCGCCAGGCGCGCGCCCGCCCCGAACCCGCCCCCGGCGCACGCGTCAACAACGTCCGCGTCCGCCTCCACCAAGGGAGAGACCTCATGACCCAGCCCCGTCCACGCCACCTGTTCCTGGCCGCCTCGGCCTTCGCCGTGCTGATGACCGCCGCCTGCGGCGGCACCACCATCGACGACGCCCAGGAGGAGAACACCACCGAGCGCACCGGGACCGCCGACCCCAACGCGGAGATCCCCGAGGGCCTGAAGATCGACTTCCTGCCCAAGCAGCTCAACAACCCCTTCTTCGACATCGTCAACGAGGGCGGCACCGAGGCGGTCGAGGAAGTCGGCGGCACCGCCACCGAGCGCGGCGGCACCGAGGCCACGGCCGACTCCCAGGTGGAGTACATCAACGCCGCCAGCCAGGCGGGCAGCGACGTCATCGTCATCGCCGCCAACGACCCCGACGCGGTGTGCCCGGCGCTCAACGAGGCCCGCGACAACGGCGCGGCCATCGTGGGCTACGACTCCAACGCCAACTGCACCGACGTGTTCGTCAACCAGTCCACGACCGAGCTCGTCGGCCGCACCCTGGTGGAGATGATCTCCGAGCAGCTCGGCGGAGAGGGCACCTTCGCGGTCCTGTCGGCCACCCCCAACGCCACCAACCAGAACGCCTGGATCGCGGCCATGGAGGAGGTGCTCCAGGAGGAGGAGTACGCCGACCTGGAGCTGGTCGACACCGTCTACGGCAACGACGACGACCTGGAGTCCTTCCAGGAGATGCAGGGCCTCATGCAGTCCTACCCCGACCTAGACGGCGTGGTCTCGCCGACCACCGTGGGCATCGCCGCCGCGGCCCGCTACGTCAGCGACTCCGAGTACAAGGGCGAGGTCGCCGTCACCGGCCTGGGAACCCCCAACCAGATGCGCGAGTTCGTCAAGGACGGCACCGTCGAGCAGTTCGCCCTGTGGAACCCGCTCGACCTGGGCTACCTGGCCGGGTACACCGGCGCCGCGCTGAAGGCCGGGCAGATCACCGGCGCCGAGGGCGAGACCTTCACCGCCGGGCGCCTGGGCGAGTTCACCTTCGAGACCGAGGGTGAGATCGTGCTCGGCCCGCCGCAGATCTTCGACGCCGACAACGTGGACGACTTCGACTTCTGAGCCGCCCCCTCCGGGACCGACCGCCCCGGAACACCCTCCCGGGGCCCGGGCGCCCTCCGCGCCCGGGCCCCGGCCCGCCCCACCGACAGGAAGGACACCCGTGCAGCGCGTCTGCTTCATCCTCAAGGTCAGGCAGGACCGCCTCGACGAGTACCGGCGGCGCCACGCCGAGGTGTGGCCCGAGATGCGCGAGGCCCTCAGCGCCACCGGCTGGCACAACTACTCGCTGTTCTGCGCCGAGGACGGCACGATCGTCGGCTACCTGGAGACCGAGGACTTCGAGGCCGCCCGCGCCGCGATGGCCGAGACCGAGGTCAACGCCCGCTGGCAGGCCGAGATGGCGCCGTTCTTCGAGGGCCTGCCCGGCCGCCCGGACGAGGGCATGGTCCCGCTGACCGAGATCTTCCACCTGGCCTGAACCCCCGACAGAGAGGCGAACCGTGCCCCCCACCCCCCGCTCACGGCTCCGCGACCGCGTCACCACCGCCTCCGGCGCCCTGGTGCTCGCCCTGACCGCCGCCCTCACCTCCCCGGCCGCCGCCTCGGCCGCCGACGCGCCCTCGGCCGTGCCGCTGGGCAGTCAGACCCTGGACGAGAACGCCCTGTACTTCGTCTCCTACGACGGCCTGGTCAACAACGGCTCCTACCAGCAGTCGGGCATCCTCAGCTCCGGCGGCCACCAGTACGCCGCCTGGTACACCGAGGACCGCCACGCCGTCCTGGCCCGCCGCGCCCTCGACGGCGACGGGGCCTGGACCACCGTGCGCCTGCCGCACCGGCTGAGCACCGACGACTCGCACAACTCCATCTCGCTGGGCGTCTCGGCTGAGGACGGCCGCCTGCACGTGGCCATGGACACCCACAACAACCCCGTGTACTACACCCGCTCCGCCCCCGGCCTGGTCACGGGCGCGGCGGACTGGAGCGCCGCCTCCTTCGAGCCGGTCCAGCGCACCCTGGAGGGCCTGGACGCGGGGTCGATGACCTACCCCCGGTTCATCCCCACCCCCCGGGGCGGACTCCAGTTCGCCTACCGCACCGGCGGTTCGGGCGACGGCACCCTGGAGCTCGCCGAGTACGGCGGCGGCGCGTGGCGGCACCTGGGCGCCTGGTCCTCCCCGGAGGGCTCCTACGCGGCCAACGGGGCGGTGAGCGACAGCCGCAACATGTACCTGCACGGGATCGGGTACGGCGCCGACGGCCGCCTGCACGCCTCCTTCACCTGGCGCGAGACCGCCGCGGGCGGCGACATCCTGTGCCACCCCGGCGGGCTGTCCAACCACGACACCGGCTACGTCTACAGCGACGACGCCGGGCGCACCTGGCGCACCGACGGCGGCCGGCTCGCCGCCGTCACCGGAACCCGCCTGCGGGTCTCGGTGGACACCCCCGGCCACGTGGTCGACCCGCTGCCGCCCGACTACGCCCTGATGAACCAGGAGTCGCAGGCCGTGGACGCCGCGGGTAACCCGCACGTGGTGATCAGCTACCGTCCGGGCCGCTTCGGGCACTGCTCGACCGACTTCGTCAACGACCGGCGCACCGAGGGGCGCGTCTTCCACCTGCACCGCGACGACGCGGGGCGGTGGCACAAGGTGGAGCTGCCCGAGCCGCTGCGCGCCTTCGGCCGGTCGAGGCTGGTGATGGCCGCCGACGACACCGCCTACGTGGTCATGCCCTTCGGCCGCATCCTGGCCGCCCGGGCCGGCACCGGGTGGAGCGAGTGGACCATGGTGTACGACGGCTCCGGTATCGACGCCTTCGGCGAGGTGCTGGTGGACGAGTCGCGCGTGGCCTCCGAGGGGGTTTTGTCGGTCCTCTACCAGGAGGCGGGGGCGCGGCCCTCCACGCCGATCCGGGTCGCCGACTTCCGGCTCGGCTGACCGGCCGTGCCACCCAGCCCTTCTCCGGGCGGGGCCGGGCGCGGGGAGGCGTGCGGCGGTCACCGCACGCCTCCCCGCGCCTCCTCGGTCGCCGCCCGTGAGAAGAACGGGTCACCGATCGCATAGAGCCACCGGCCGTCGGGCTGGCGGCGGGCCAGTTCGGTGGTCACGGTCGTCACGGGCCGCTCGTCGGAGCCGGGCTGGGACACTGTGGCGGTGTGCGACATCAGGGCCAGCCCCGCGGACTCCTCGATCCGTCGGCGCACGAGGCCGATCCGCGTCCCCGCCGCGGCGTGGGCGCGTAGCGCGTCCCGGATCGCAGTGCGACCCCTCACGACCGCGCCCGGACGAGGAGCGAAGACCGCGTCCGGCTCGTACAGTTCCACCAGCCGCTCCACGTCGCCGTCGGCGAGGAGGCGCTCGAAGAGCGGGCCCAGCTGCTCCGGCCGAGTGGCGACGTGCTCGGCGCGGCTCCAGTACGCCGGACGGTCGCCCCAGCCCGCGGACGCGACGAGGTCGAACCAGGTGGGCACCGAGCCGTGCGGCGCGTGCAGACTCACCAGGTGTCCGGGGAAGCTCAGGGGACCGGCCTTGTCGGGACGGCCATCCGCCTGCTCGGCGATGGCCGCGGCGAGCGTGTACCCGAGGTCCTCGCGGGGGAAGACGGCGTGGACCCGGTCCGCGAACCCGGCGGGCAGCGCGTCGCGGCCACGTCCCAGGATGTCGGCGGCCACACCGAGCTGGGTCAGCGCGGCCTCGGGTCCCTTTCGGTGCGCGATGCCCTCGGAGGTGTGCAGCGCGATGGCGTCCCACACCGTCTCGACGCGTTCCTCCTCCATCCCGTGGTCCCGTAGGAACCGCGCGGCCGCGTCGGCGCCGTCGACCTCGAAGCGCTGTCCGCCGTGGCCGGCCGGGACCACGCCGACGTCGTGCAGGAGGCTGGCGACGAAGACGAGTTCGTCGTCGTAGTCCTTCAGTGGCCTCAGACCTTCGCGCGCCGCCAGTTCGCGGCCGAACAGATAGCTGCGGACGCAGTGGCCGTACAGCCATCCGGGGAGGTGGCCCACGGCGAACTCCCGGGTGCGGACGGCGAGTTCGCTCGCCGGAAGGTCGAATCCGTGTTCGCGTTCTGGCTGGTGCACGGTGTTCCCTCCCTGTGGGAAGCCGGAGTCGTAGGACGAACCCGGGCTCGTGTGGTGCCCTCCCACGATCCGGCCCCGGACGGTTCGGGCACCAGTGGCCAGAACGCCAATCCTTGCTAAGATCTGGCCATGAGGACCGTGGCCGTACTGGCGTTGGACGGAGTCGTCGGTTTCGAGCTGGCCATCCCCGGCCAGGTGTTCGGCACCGCCAACACCGTCGCGGAGACACCGGTCTACGACGTGCGCGTGTGCGCCCCGCGCGGCGGGGTCGAGACCGATCCGGTCTTCGGCCGTACAGAGCTGCGCACCGGGTGGGGGCTCGACGCGCTCGCCTCCGCCGACGTCATCGTCGTGCCGGGCAACACACGCTTCCTCGAGGAGCCGCCCCCGGAGGTGACCGAGGCACTGCGGCGGGCCGTGACGGCTGGCGCGGTGGTGGCCTCAGTCTGCGTCGGCGCGTTCGTTGTCGCTGCTACCGGTGCGCTGGACGGCCTACGTGCGACCACGCACTGGCAGTACGCCGACGAACTCGCGAGCCGCCACCCCCGGGTCGAGGTCGACCCCTCGGTCCTGTACGTGGACAACGGTCGGATCCTGACCTCCGCCGGGGTGGCGTCCGGCCTGGACCTGTGCCTGCACCTCGTCCGCAGGGAGCTGGGCGCGGAGATCGCGGCGGGCACGGCCAGGCGAACCGTCATGCCCCTGGAGCGAAGCGGGGGCCAGGCACAGTTCATCGAGCACCCCGTCCCCGCGGCCCCCACGCCCTCCCTGCGGCACACGCTGGAGTGGATGGCCTCCAACCTCCAGCACCCCCTCACCCTGGAGGACATCGCCGACCGGGCCGCCCTGAGCGTGCGCAGCCTCAACCGGCACTTCCGCTCCCAGGTCGGCACCACTCCGATGCGGTGGCTCCTGCGGGCCCGCGTCAACCGGGCGCGGCAGCTCCTGGAGTCCACGGACCAGCCGATCGACCGTGTCGCCGCCGAGGCGGGGTTCGGCTCGACCGCCACCTTCCGCCACCACTTCACACGGCTGACGGGCGTACCTCCCGGCGCCTACCGCGACACGTTCGCCCGAGGCGGGCAGGAGTGAGGCAGGGGATGCGCGCGTGGCCCACATCACGCACACTGGACCCATGAACGCGGTTCACGCCCACGGCGCCGCGGAGTGGGAGCAGGCGATCAGCACGGGATTCGTCCCGCTCCGGCTCGGGCGCGTCGCCGACGGCTTCCACGGCTCCCTCACCCAGACCGGCCTGCTGCCCGGGGTCACCGTGACGACCGTACGCACGCGCGGGGACTCCGAGGTGTTGCGCACGCCGCGGCTGGCCGGATCCGCGCCGCGTGACGACCTCCTCTTCTCCCTGCACCTGAGCGGCACGGGCACCGTCCGCCAGAGGGGCCGCGAGACCCGGTTGGAACCGGGAACGGGCGCGGTCTACGACGCCGCGGTCCCCTACTCGCTGCACTTTCCCGCGTCGAGCCGGGAGATCGTGCTCCAGTTGCCGCGGCGGATGCTGTCCGAGCGCTTCGACCGCGTCGACGAGGCGTGCGGGCGCCCCCTGAGTACTCGGCAGCCGGCGACCCGCGTGCTGGCGGCGTTCCTGCGAGGGCTCGTCGCCGCCATGCCGAGGCTCGACGCCGAGAGCCGCGCCGACCTGGCCTGGAGTTCGGCCGAGCTGCTGGTGACCGCCCTGCGCGCCGCCGCGGGTGAGCCGCGGCCCGTGCCCGAGGGGCGCCGCGCCCTGCTGGAGGCGATGCGCGTCCACGTCCGGGAGCGGTGCGCCGACCCCCGACTCACCCCGGAGGTGCTCGCGCGACGGCACTCGGTCTCGGTCCGCCACGTCACGGCCCTGTTCGCTGAGGCCGGAACCTCGCCCGCCGCCTTCATCCGCGAACAGCGCCTGAACCGCGCGCACCGGGCCCTGACGGACCCGCGCCAGGCCCATCGCACCATCGCGGCGATCGCCGCCGGGGCCGGGTTCGCCGACCGCACGACCTTCACCCGCGCGTTCGTCCGCCGCTACGGTGCCACACCGGCCGAACTGCGGGCGAGATAGCGGGACGGTCCGTCCGGTGCCGGGAACGCCGCACGGCCGTGCCGCCGACGCCGCGGAAGCGCCCTCCCGGGCTCCTACGGTGGTGACCTCCCACCGCCACATCCGAGGAGGAGCCCGAGATGTCCCGTACCCACCGAGTGGCCGCGGTGCAGGCCGAACCCGTCTGGCTCGACGTCGACGCGACCGTGGACAAGACCATCGCCCTGATCGGGCAGGCCGCCGCACACGGGGTATCCCTGGTCGCCTTCCCCGAGACCTGGATTCCGGGGTACCCCCTGTTCCTGTGGCTGGGCTCCGTCGCCGGCCAGATGCCGTTCATCGCCCGCTACCACGCCAACTCGATGACCGTGGACGGCGTCCACCTCACCGCGATCCGAGAGGCGGCCCGCCGCCACGGCGTCAGCGTCTCCCTCGGCTACAGCGAGAAGGACCACGGCACGCTGTACATGGCGCAGAGCGTGATCGGTCCGGACGGGGACGTACTGCTCCACCGCCGCAAGCTCAAGCCGACGCACGTCGAACGCGCCCTGTTCGGAGAGGGCGACGGCAGCGACCTGAGGGTCGTGGACGGCCCTCAGGGCCGCATCGGCGCCCTGAACTGCTGGGAGCACCTGCAACCGCTCAGTAAGTACGCGATGTACGCACAATACGAGGAACTGCACATCGCCGCATGGCCCGCCCTCGGCCTCTACAAGGGCCTCTCCCATGCCCTGGGCCCCGAAGCGAACATGGCGGTCACGCAGACCTACGCGCTGGAGGGCGGGTGCTTCGTGGTGGCCTCGACACAGCTGCTCACCGAGAGGGCCGTCGAGGTCTTCGCCGCCAACGACGAGCAGCGCGCCCTGCTCACGCCCGGCAGCGGCTGCTCCCGTGTCTACGGCCCCGACGGATCGATGCTGAGCGCCCCGCTGGACGAGCACGCCGAAGGTCTGGCGCTCGCCGACATCGACCCCGCCCTGATCGACCTGGCCAAGAACGCCGCGGACCCGGCCGGGCACTACGCCCGTCCGGACGCGACCCGGCTGCTCTGGGACCACCGGCCCCGTACCGCGGTGCTCACGCCCGACAGCCCGCGCGAGCCGCTCTTCCCCGAACTCCAGGAGCCCGTGGAGGGCTGAGGGCCCCGCACGCCCGCGGATTCAGTCCTCGGGCAGGTCCACGCGGATCTCCCCGCCCAGGGTCGCGCCGCCCTCCAGGCGCAGGCCGTCGCCGCTCCAGAAGCGCCCCGGGTCGTAGTACCCGGGGCGCCTCCCGGCGGGCAGCAGACCCATGGCCTCGTAGGTCAGGGCGATGACCTCGGCGCAGTAGGCGCTCTCCAGGGCGGCGCCCTCGGGGCGCGCCCCCCGGCGGTCGCCGAGGGGCGGAAGCCGCAGCGGCAGGCGCCCGCGCGCCCAGCGGCCCGCCAGCTGCACGGTGGAGGGAAAGGGGGTGCCGTCCAGCCGGGCCACGGTGCGCAGCGCGGCGTCCTCCATCGCCTGGCCGGCCTCGGGGTCGAGCTGGCGCAGCCAGGCGCGCTGGCCGTACTTGCGCCCCCACACCAGGACGGCGTCGCGCAGGTCGTGCAGTTGCACGCCGCGCTGGTGGGTGCCGGTCCACACGTCGGGGAGGGAACGGCCGAGTTCGGCGTGCCACATCAGCGGCGGAAGGTCGTCGACCACGAGGGACATGCCGACGTGGTTGACGGGGCTGTTGGTGGTGATCTGGATGGCGCGGTCGGGGACGCTCTTGCCCCGGAAGATCCAGACGTCACCGGTCCGGGTCAGCTCCAGCGCCTGGCTCAGGGAGATGCTCGTGTCTGCCACACCGCTAGCCTAGGGACATGCGTTGGTGGAAAGCCCTTGGAGTGGCAGCTTTCGTGGGCGTCGCGGCGACCGGCGCGGCGGTCGCGCGCGCCGAGCGCCAGCGCCGCGCCTACACGCCCGAGCAGGTCCGGGACCGGTTGCGCGAGCGCGTGGCCCTGGCCGAGGCGGTGCGGACCGAGCCGGAACTGGAGCTCGGGGAGATCCCCCGGGTGCCCGCGTGGCGGCGGCGCCTGCGCGACGCGGCCCTGGGGGTGCGCAACACCGCCGTGGCGGCCGCGGGCTGGGCGCGCGGCCGCCTCGGCTGACCTCGCCCGCACCCGCCCGCCGCCCGCGAGGCCTCCGCCGCGCCCCCGGCCTCCGGCCCCGCCGGCGACGCGGGCCGGAACGGAAAGGGCGTGCGCGTGGAGCGGGAGCGGGTCTGCGCGTGCCCGGTCGGGGTGACGGGGGACCTCATCGGGGGACGCAGAAGGCGCTGACCCGGCAGCTGCGCCGGTCGGAGGCCGACGGCCTGGTCACGCGCCGCAGCTACCCCGAGGCCCCGGCCCGGGCGGAGTACCGGCTCAGCGAGGCCGGGCGGAGCCCGCACGAGCTGCTCGACCGGTTCTGCGCCTGGGGCGACCGGTACGCCCGGGACAGGGGATACGCCATCGTCAAGCCGGGTGCGGAGGGTGGGGAACCTTGGTTACCCACTAGTACTACCGACTGGTAAGTTTGCCGTGTCGTGACGGCCCTCCCGGCCGCGCCGGACACGGACAGCGAGGAAGTCAGCAGTGCACGAGGGTGTCCTCATCCGCCCCCGACCCGTTCCAGGCGCCCGCTTCCGCCTCTTCCTGCTGCACCACGCGGGCGGCTCCTCGCTGGGCTACCGGCCCTGGGTGCGCCACTTCCCGCCCGACTGGGAGGTGTGCCTGCTGGAGGCCCCCGGACGCGGTCGAACGCGGGGGGAGGAGCCGCTGCGCGAAGCGGGCGCGCTGGCCCGCCGCCTGCGCGGGGAGATCGCGGCCGAACTCGACCGCCCCTTCGGCCTCCTCGGGCACAGCATGGGCGCCCTGGCGGCCTGGGAGCTGACCCGCCTGCTGTTCGCCGAGGGCCCCGCCCGGCCCGCCTGGCTCGGAGCCTCGGCCTGGAGCCCCGGTCCCGGGCCCGAGTGGGAACGGCCCCGCCACCGGCTGCCCGCCGACCTGCTGCGGGAGTCGATCGCCCGCATGGGCGGACCCGGCGCCCGCTCCCTGACCGATCCCGACCAGTGGCGGGAGGTGGAGCCCCTGGTCCGCGCCGACCTCGAACTCGTCGACACCTGGCGCCCCGACCCGCGGTCCGCGCCGCTGGACGTGCCCCTGTCGGTGTTCGGAGGCCGCGACGACGCGGGCGTGCCGCCGGAGCGCCTGGCCGCCTGGGACGCGTACGTGAGCGCGCCCGCGACCCGGCACGTCCTGCCCGGCGGTCACTTCTACTTCGTCGGCCGGATCGACGAGGTCGCCGACCGCGTCAGCAAGGACGTCCACGCGGTCCTGGGCGGGGACCTCTGACCCCGGCGCCCGGACCGGGAGCGGCTTCCGGTCCGGGCGCCCGCGGGGTCCCTGCGGGGCGGCTCCGGGGGCGGGCCGCCGCCCCGCCCCTCAGGACCCGAGCGCGATCACGTGCCGGGGCCGTCCGCGTCCAGCTCCAGGCACCCGCCGGTGCGCGCGTGAGCCCCGCCGCCCCGGGCGAGCACCCCCATGCCCGCCACGTCCAGGTCGGACCAGGCCGCGGACACCCTCTCGTGCGCGCCGTCGGTCAGGTGCACCAGCACCGCTCGGCCGGGCAGGGCGCGCAGGAACGTCATGTGGTGCGGCCCAGCGTCCAGCCAGCGCAGGCCGCCGGTCTGCAGTTCGGGCAGCTCCGCACGCAGGCCCAGCAGCCGGGTGTGGGCCTCCAGCGTCCGCCGGTCCCACGCCTCGGGCCGGTGCCAGGGCATCGGCCCGCGGGCGTTCTCCCCGTCGGTGCCCTCCATGCCCAGCTCGTCCCCGGCGAACACGAACGGCACCCCGGGCAGCGTCACCTGGGCCGCCACCCCGACCTCGTGGAGGCCGGCGCCGCCCACCACCGTGCGGAACCGGGCGGAGTCGTGCGTGCTCAGCGCGTTGCCGCTGTGCGTGAGCACCCGCCAGGGCAGCCCGGCGTTGGCCGCGCGCACGGCCCGCACCGCCTGCTCGGCCCCGGTCCGGGGCAGCGGCGAGTCCGTGCGCAGGTAGCGCACCCCCGCGGGGGCGGTGTTGAGCCAGGCCCACACCGGCCGGGTGAACCCCGCGTAGTTCATCACACCGTGCCAGCCGTCGCGGTGGGTGTCGGGGCCGGCGTCGTGGAAGTGCTCGGCCAGCAGCCAGGACCCGTCGCCGCCGCGCTCGGCGTCCACCTCGCGCATCCGCCGGCGATCTCCTCCGACACCTCCCGGTTGAGGTCCTGCGCGCCCCGGCGCCCGGTCATGTTCGCCACGTCGATGCGCCAGCCGTCCAGCGCGTCCGGGCCCCGCAGCCAGTTCACCAGGACCGAGTCGTCGGCGCCGTAGACCCGCCGCCGCA
Source organism: Nocardiopsis sp. FR4 (assembly GCF_009830945.1). Taxonomy (GTDB): domain Bacteria; phylum Actinomycetota; class Actinomycetes; order Streptosporangiales; family Streptosporangiaceae; genus Nocardiopsis. Next base: position 134,509 of record NZ_VWVV01000005.1, read on the forward strand.
GCTCGGCCGAGGAGTAGTCCAGCTTGGGCAGCTCGGGTACGCCCATCCAGCCCACGTAGGAGTCGGGGTGCCCGGTGAAGAAGTAGAACCCGGCCTCGGCGGACTCCGGGTCGCGCTGGGCCGCCAGGAACCACTCGTGCGCGTGCCCGGTGTGGTTGGTGGTCAGGTCGCCCATCACGCGCATGCCGCGCTCGTGGGCGGCCCGCACCAGCGCGCGCAGGGCGCGGTCGCCGCCCAGCAGCGGGTCCACCCGGGAGAAGGTGGAGGCGTCGTAGCGGTGGGTGGAGCGCGCCGGGAAGACGGGCGTCAGGTAGATCACTCCCACCCCGAGGGCGGCCAGGTGGTCCAGGCGGCGGCGCACCCCGTCCAGGGTGCCGCCGAAGTACTCGCGGGTGGCCTCCGCGCCGAAGGGGGCGGGCTCGTCGTCCCAGGAGCGCGGCACCGCCCAGTCGGGGTGCTCGGCCGGGGGCCGACGGAGTCGTCGTCGCGCGCGAAGCGGTCCGGGAAGACCTGGTACACGCTCGTGCCCGGAACCCACTCCGGCGGCTGCGGTCCGTTGACCAGCCGGAAGTCGGCGGCGTCGGTCACCTCGTGGTCGTGGGCCCCCTCCTGGTTGAGCCAGGTGTACCGGGTGCCGCGCACGACGGCGAAGCGGTAGTTGGTCACCACCGGGCGCAGCGGCACGGCGGCTTCGAACCAGACCGCGTCCGCGCCGGTGCGCACCGGCTCCGCGGGCACCATGACGGCCTCGCCGTCCTCCACCACGCGGGCGTACACCGCGTCGGCGCCGCCGGGCACGCGTACGCGCAGGCGGGCCGTCCCGTCGCCGGTGTCGACGTGGCCGGGCGAACCGTCGTGGTGGGGGTCGCGGACGAACTTCGCGGGGGTGCCTCCTCGGACCGGCGGGAACACACGCGACCGGGCCCCGCCGCGTGCGGCGGGGCCCGGTCCGGGTTGGCCAGTATCGCAACGGGAGTCGGGCGCCGCGAGTCCTTTTCAACCCGGCTGGCCCCCGGCCGGAGGAGGACGGCCGGGGAGGAGGGGGAGCGGCCGCGGGACGCGGCCGGGGCGGGAACCGGTGTGCGGTGGGGACTCTCGGGCCGCTCCTTTGGCGATCGGACTTGGGAGCGCTCCCAAGTATGGCGCACAGCATAGTCGCGCGTGCACGCGGTGTAAAGGGGTGGTGGCGCACGGGGTTCGGTCCAGTTCGCCGGCGCGGAACGGGAGCGCGGGAAAACCGCCCCGGACGGCTCCGGTCCGTCGTCCCACCCCCCTGTCGCGCTCCGGTGTCCCGGGTTACCGTGGGGTGATGAGTCTTGAGTTGTCGACCGACCGACTCCTCATCCGGGGATGGCAGCTGGACGACGCCGAGGAGGCCCTGCGGATCTACGGGGCCGACGAGGTCGCCCACTGGCTGACGCCCGAGTGGCGCCCGGTGAACGACACCGACGCCATGCGTTCGGTGCTGCACGCCTGGATCGAGGCACAGCCCAACCTGGTCCCTCCGGCGGGCCGGTGGGCCATCGTCCGCAAGGAGGACGAACAGTTGGTGGGAGGGCTCTCGCTCAAGCTGCTCCCGCCCTACGAGGAGGACTTCGAGCTGACCTGGGCGCTGCGTCCGGACGTGTGGGGCCAGGGCTACGCGACCGAGGCGAGCCGGGCCATCATGGCCTGGGCGTTCAGGCAGGGGATCGAGGAGGTCTTCGCCGTCGCCCGCCCCGGCAACGAGCGGGCGATCGCCGTGGCGCGCAGGCTGGGTATGGAATGGGTCGGCGAGACCGAGAAGTACTACGACGAGCGCCTGCAGGTCTTCCGTATGCGTCCGAGCTGAACGGGGAGCGCGCGGCCCGCCGGAGTCGCTCCGGCGGGCCGCGCGTGCGTCCGGGCCGCCGCGCTCCGGCCCGGACGTCCGCGCGTGCGCCCGCTCAGCCGGCCGCGAACAGCGGCGGGTTGAGCCGGGCGAAGCCCTCCTGGCGGTGGTAGGGGAAGTGCGGGTAGGGCGCCTCCCGGAAGCTCACCGCGTCCAGCCGCCGCACCTGCTCGGCCGTCAGCTCCCAGCCCGCGGCGCCCAGGTTCTCGCGCAGCTGGGCCTCGTCGCGCGCGCCGACCACCACCGTGGCCACGGTGGGCCGCCGCAGCAGCCAGTTGATCGCCACCTGGGGAACCGTGCGGCCGGTCTCGGCGGCGATCTCGTCCAGCACGTCGACCACGTCGAAGAGCAGCGCCTCGTCCACGGGGGGACCCATCGCCGCCGTGCGGTGCAGCCTGCTGCGCTCGGGCAGCGGTCGCCCGCGCCGGATCCGGCCGGTCAGGCGCCCCCAGGCCAGCGGGCTCCACACCATCGCGCCCACGCCCTGGTCCAGGCCCAGGGGCATCAGATCCCACTCGTAGTCGCGGCCCGCGAGCGAGTAGTACACCTGGTGGGAGACGTGCCGGGGCAGGCCCAGGCGGTCGGCGGCGGCCAGGGACTTCATCAGCTGCCAGCCGGAGAAGTTGGAGGCGCCCACGTACCGGACCTTGCCCGCCCGGACGAGGTCGTCCAGCGCGGAGAGCGTCTCCTCGACCGGGGTGGTGGCGTCGAAGGCGTGCAGCTGGAGCAGGTCGACGTGGTCGGTGCCCAGGCGGCGCAGCGCGTCCTCGGCGGCGCGCAGCAGCCGGGACCGGGAGGTACCGGCCTCGTCGGGGCCCTCGCCGGTGGGCAGGCCGACCTTGGTGGCGAGCAGGACCCGGCCGCGCCGCCCCCGGACCGCCCGGCCCAGCACCTCCTCGGCGGCGCCGTCGGAGTACACGTCGGCGCTGTCGAAGAGGTGGGCCCCGGCGTCGAGGCACATGTCGACCATGCGCCGAGCCTGCTCGGCGGTGGCGGTGCCCCACGCGCCGAAGAGCGGTCCGCGTCCGCCGAAGGTCCCGGTGCCCAGGCTCAGCTCGGGCACGCGCAGTCCGCTGGCGCCCAGGGGTCGGTACAGCATGGCGGCCTCTTCCATTAAAGGGTCTGGAGTTCCGTTAGTATCCGGAAGAACGGTACCACCGTGAGAGCGTTAACGGAACAGGAGTTCCTTTTATGGGCACGAAAGCGGAGCCGGGCAGCGTCCGGCCCGGGGGGCGCACCGCGCGCGTGCGCGCCGCGGTCCTGGCGGCGGCGGCCGACGCGCTGGTAGAGCACGGCGTGCACGGCCTGGACCTGGCCGACGTCGCCCGCCGGGCCGAGGTCGGCAAGACCACGGTCTACCGGCGGTGGGGGAGCGTTCCGGCGCTGGTCGCGGACCTGTTGGAGGACATGGCCGAGCAGTCGCTGCCCCGGGTGGAGACCGGCGCGCTGCTGGGGGACCTGACCGCCAACGCCCGCCTGGTGCGCCGGACCCTGGCCGACCCGCGCCAGGGAGCGCTGTTCCGGGCCGTGATCGCCGCGGCCGCCTGCGACGAGCGCACCGCGCGCGCCCTGCACCGCTTCTACGCCGTGCGGATCGCCGAGTGGGCGCCGTGCGTGGAACAGGCGGTCGAACGCGGAGAGGTCCCCGAGGGCACCGACGCCGCCGAGGTGGTCCGGGCCGTCTCCGCGCCGCTGTACTACCGGATGCTGGTCAGCGGCGATCCCCTGGACGAGGCCGCCGCCGACCGCTGCGCCCGGGCGGCCGTGGCCGCCGCCCGCGCCGGGGCCTACGCGCCCGCCGGCCCCGGGCGGGGCTGAGGGCGCCCGCGGCGCCCGGCCGGGCCGGACACGCGGCGGAGCGGATCAGGTGCCGAGGTACTGGCTGATGCGCTCGGTCTCCTCCGGGCTCAGGCGCACCGCGGCGGCGGCCGTGTTCTCCTCCAGGTGCGCCACCCGGGACGTGCCGGGGATCGGCAGCATCACGGGGGAGCGGTGCAGCAGCCAGGCCAGGGCCAGCTGCACCGGGGTGACCTCGTGCTCGGCGGCCATCGCGGTCAGCGGCGAGTCCGGGCCCGCCAGCTCCCCGCGTCCCACCGGCGCCCACGGCAGGAACGCGATCCCGTCCTTCTCGCACTGCTCCAGGACGTCCTCGGACCGGCGGAAGGAGGGGGCGTACTGGTTCTGCACCGAGGCCACCGGGGTGATGGCCCGCGCGGCCGAGAGCTGGTCCACCGTCACCTCGCTCAGCCCGATGTGCCGGATCTTGCCCTCCTCGCGCAGCTCCGCCAGGGCGCCGAGCTGGTCGGCCAGCGGCACCTCGGGGTCGATGCGGTGCAGCTGGAGCAGGTCGATCCGCTCCAGGCCCAGGTTGCGCAGGCTCAGCTCCACCTGCTGCTTGAGGTAGGCGGGATGGCCCAGCGCGTGCCACTGGGAGGGACCGGTGCGCGCGAAGCCCGCCTTGGTGCCGATCACCAGGTCGTCGGGGTAGGGGTAGAGCGCCTCGCGGATCAGCTGCTCGCTGATCTGCGGCCCGTAGGAGTCGGCGGTGTCGATGAAGGTGATGCCCAGCTCGACCGCGCGCCGCAGCACCGCCAGCGCCTCGTCGCGGTCGCGGGGCGGGCCCCACACCCCCTCGCCGACGATGCGCATCGCCCCGAAGCCCAGGCGGTGGACCGGCAGGTCGCCGCCGAGGGTGAGGGTTCCCGACAGTCGGGCGATCTGTGGTGTGGCGTGTACGTCGGTCACGGTGTCCCTTCCGGCGGCGTCGGGCCGCGTGCTCGGAACCGGGGCGGGACCGCCGCGCGCGTCCGCGCTCCCGGCGGTGTCGCGGGCAGGATCTCAGGCGGCGCGGGCAGTCGCAAGGCGCCACGGGGACCCGGGGCGGCCGGTCAGCCCGGTTCGTCCCCCACCCGCGCCAGATCGTCCCTGACCAGGCCGAGGGGCCGGGCCAGCGTCACCCTGCGCTGGCCGCACGCGCAGCGCTGGTAGGCCACCACGCCCTCGCTGGTGGTGTGGTCCGACTCCGTGGCCCAGTGGTGTTCGTGCCGTGTACGCATGCGGCCAGTCTGGTGTAATGGCATTATGCATCTCAACCCTTACGGGCAGGGTCCGCTGGAACTGGCCGTGGACCTGCTCAACCGGCCCCCGGACGGACCGGCGGACCTGGAGCGCCGCTGCGTGCGGGCGGGGCTGGTGCTGGACAACCCCGTCACCGGGGACGACGCCGCGCGCGTGGCGGAGTTCCTGGCGCGCTGGACCGGGGTGGTGGAGGCCCGGGGTCCGGACGAGCGCGCCGGGCGGCTCAACCCGCTGCTGGAGGAGTTCTCCTCGGGGCCGCGCCTGACCGACCACGCGGGCACGGGGTGGCACCTGCACTACCGCCCCGACCACCTGCCCGCGCACCGGCAGATCGCCGCGCTGGTCGCGGTCGCCACCGCGCTGCACCTGACCGGCCGGGGGATGGACCGCCTGGGCCGCTGCGCCGCGCGCGGCTGCGCGCGGGTCTACGCCGATTTCTCGCGGGGCGGCCGCCAGCGGTACTGCTCGCCCGCCTGCGGCAACCGCGACGCGGTCCGGCGCCACCGGGCCCGGGCCGCGCGCGGCTGAGCGCCCCGGGGGCTACTGGCCGCTGTCGCGGCGGGCCACCGCGGCCAGGTCGGTCTCGATCCGCGCGGTGGTCTCCAGCAGCGCGGGCAGCAGGTCGCGGCGCACGTCCTCGATGGAGGCCCGGTTGGCGTGCGCGGAGACGTTGGCCGCCGCGATCACCCGGCCCGACCCGTCGCGGACGGGCGCGGCCAGCGAGCGCAGCCCCTCCTCCAGCTCCTGGTCGACGATGGCGTACCCCTGCTCGCGCACCCGCATCAGCTCGGCGCGCAGCTCGTCGGGGTCGGTGATGGTGAACCGGGTCAGCGGCCTGAGCTCCACCCGCTCCAGGTAGGCGTCCAGGAAGCGGTCGTCCTGCCCGGCCAGGAGCACGCGGCCCATCGAGGTGGCCGAGGCGGGGAAGCGCGTGCCCACGCTGATGGCCACCGCCATGATCCGGGAGGTGGCCACGCGCGCCACGTAGAGCACGTCGTCGCCCTCCAGCACCGAGACCGAGGCGGACTCGTGCACGCGGGCGGACAGGTCCTCCAGGTGGGGCTGGGCCACGTCCGGCAGCCCGGCCGAGGCCACGTAGGCGTAGCCCAGTTCCAGCACGCGCGGGGTGAGGGAGAAGAGCCTGCCGTCGGTGCGCACGTATCCCAGGTCGACCAGGGTGAGCAGGAACCTGCGGGCGGCGGCGCGGGTCAGGTCGGTCTCGCGGGCGACCTCGCTGAGCGTCATGGAGCGCCGCTCGGCCGAGAAGGCGCGGATGACCGTCAGACCGCGCTCCAGGGACTGCACGAAGTGGGCGCCGCGGGCCGTGTCGTCTTCGGTGGGCATGGGGCCTTCCTGGGTCGGGTGCGGGGGGCGGAGCCAGAACCCCCCGAAATGTTCTCATGACGCACACGTGTGGTCACGTCGTCGACCCTTGACCGGATCCGGGATCGGCGCTACGGTCGTACCCAAGATGTTCGCTGTGTGAACATTCATTCGCTATCCGAACGGGAGTGCCTCCATGATCGTGCCCCTGGACGAGGCGGTGCGCGAGCTCGTCCACGACGGCGACACCGTCGCCCTGGAGGGGTTCACCCATCTCATCCCCGTGGCGGCGGGGCACGAGATCATCCGCCAGGGCCTGCGCGACCTCACCCTGGTCCGGATGACCCCCGACATCGTCTACGACCAGCTCATTGGCGCCGGATGCGCCCGCAAGCTCGTCTTCTCCTGGGGCGGCAACCCCGGGGTGGGCTCGCTGCACCGCTTCCGCGACGCCGTCACCGCCTCCTGGCCCGTGCCCCTGGAGATCGAGGAGCACAGCCACGCCGGGATGGCCAACCGCTACGTGGCGGGCGCCTCCGGCCTGCCCTTCGCCATCCTGCGCGGCTACAGCGGTACCGACCTGGTGGAGAACAACCCCCACATCAAGACCGTGACCTGCCCCTTCAGCGGGCAGGAGCTGGCCGCCGTGCCCGCGCTCAACCCCGACGTGACGATCGTGCACGCCCAGCGCGCGGACCGCGACGGCAACGTGCAGCTGTGGGGCATCACCGGCATCCAGAAGGAGGCCGTGCTGGCCGCCGAGCGCGCCCTGGTCACCGTGGAGGAGGTCGTGGACGCCCTCGACCCCGTCCCCGGCCAGGTCGTCCTGCCCGGCCGCGTGGTCGACCGGGTCAGCGTCGTCCCCGGCGGGGCCGCGCCCTCCTACGCGCACGGCTACTACGAGCGCGACAACGACGCCTACCGCGCCTGGGACGCGGTCGGCCGCGACCGCGAGGCCTTCACCGCCTGGCTGGCCGAGCTGACCGGCGCCGGCGCCCCCGGCGCCCCCGAGCCCGCAGGGAGGGGTCTGTGACCACCGCGACCTGGACCTCCGACGAGATCATGACCGTCACCGCGGCGCGCTCGCTGCGCGACCGGATGTCGTGCTTCGTCGGCATCGGCCTGCCCAGCACCGCAGCCAACGTGGCCCGCCGCACCCACGCGCCGGGGCTGTGGATGATCTACGAGTCCGGCACCCTGGGCACCGTCCCGGACCACCTGCCGCTCTCCATCGGCGACGGGATCCTCGCCGAGACCGCCGACACCGTGGTCTCGGTCCCCGAGGTCTTCAACTACTGGCTGCAGGCGGGGCGGATCGACGTCGGCTTCCTCGGCGCCGCCCAGATCGACCGGTACGCCAACATCAACACCACCGTCATCGGCGACTACGCCCACCCGAAGGTGCGCCTGCCCGGGGCGGGCGGCGCCCCCGAGATCGCCGCCTCCTGCCGTGAGGTCATCGTGATCATGCGGCACAGCCGCCGCGCCTTCGTGGACCGGGTCGACTTCGTCACCTCGGTCGGCCACGGCTCGGGCCCCGGCGACCGCGAGCGCCTGGGCCTGCGCGGCGCCGGTCCGGTGCGGGTGATCACCGACCTGGGCGTGCTCGAACCCGATCCCGTCACCCGGGAGCTGGTCCTGACCGGCGTGCACCCGGGGGTGGAGGCGGAGGCGGTCCGCGAGGCCACCGGATGGGACCTGGCGGTGGCCGGGGAGCTGGCCGTGACCCCCGAGCCCACCGAGGAGGAGCTGTCGGTGGTGCGCTCCCTGACCGGGGCCTCGTGAGGGGTCGGCGCGAACGCCGCCCTACAGTTACCTAACAGTGTTAGGTTCCAGTCCGCCCGCGGCCGGGCCTCCCCGGCCGCACCACCCTCCAGGAGGCCCACGGTGACCGACGTCTACGTCCTCGACGCCGTCCGCACCCCCTTCGGCAAGTACGGCGGCGGCCTGTCCGGGGTACGCCCCGACGACCTCGCCGCCCACGTCGTCCGCTCCCTCGTCGAACGCGCGCCCGGGCTCGACCCCGCCGCCGTCGACGAGGTCGCCCTCGGCAACGCCAACGGCGCGGGCGAGGAGAACCGCAACGTCGCCCGCATGGCGGCCCTGCTGGCCGGGCTGCCCACCTCCGTGCCCGGGGTCACCGTCAACCGCCTGTGCGGCTCCGGCATGGAGGCCGCCATCCAGGCCAGCCGCGCCATCCAGGTCGGCGACGCCTCCCTGGCCGTGGCCGGGGGAGTGGAGTCCATGAGCCGCGCCCCCTGGGTCCTGCCCAAACCGGCCAAGGGCTTCCCCGCCACCGACGCCACCCTGCACTCCACCACCCTGGGCTGGCGCATGGTCAACCCGCGCATGCCCGGGCGCTGGACCCTCTCCCTGGGCGAGGCCACCGAGGGACTCGCCGAGCAGCACGGCGTCAGCCGCGCCGACCAGGACGCCTTCGCCCTGGCCAGCCACGCCAGGGCCGCCGAGGCCTGGGCCAGGGGCGTCTTCGACGACGAGATCGTCCAGGTGCCCGAGGCCCGCCTGGACCGCGACGAGTCCATCCGCGAGACCTCCGCCGACAAGCTCGCCGGGCTCAAGCCCGCCTTCCGCCCCGAGGGCACCATCACCGCGGGCAACGCCTCGCCGCTCAACGACGGCGCCGCCGCCCTGCTGCTGGGCGACCGCGCCGCCGCCGAGGCCGCCGGCCTGGAGCCCATGGCCCGGATCGCCGGGCGCGGCGCCGCCGGGGTCGACCCCGACGTGTTCGGCGTCGGACCGGTCCGCGCCGCCGAGATCGCCCTCGAACGCGCCGGGATCGGCTGGGGCGACCTGTCGGTGGTCGAGCTCAACGAGGCCTTCGCCGCCCAGTCCCTGGCCTGCGTTCGCAGCTGGAAGGATCTGGACCCCGAAATCGTCAACCCCAACGGGGGCGCCATCGCCATCGGACACCCCCTGGGCGCCTCCGGCGCCCGGATCCTCGGCTCCCTCGCCCACGAACTGCGCCGCCGCGGCGGGGGATGGGGGCTGGCCGCGCTGTGCATCGGCGTGGGCCAGGGCCTGGCCGTCGTCCTGCACGCCTAGGCGCGCACGCGCCCGTCCCGGGGCCCGGTCCCCGGGACGGGCGGCACCACCACAACCGGCCTGACTCCGCTCGGGCCAGCGGCACCGGTCCGCACGAACGAAGGAACACGTCATGCCCACCCCTCCCGACACGGAGCGCGCACCGTCCGGTCTGTACGTGCCCGGCTACGTCCGCGACCACGACACCCACCCGCCGCTGGACTACCCCGGCTACAAGAGCACGGCGCTGCGCCACCCCAAGCGCCCGCTGACCCTGCTCCCGCACATGCTCACCGAGATCACCGCGCCCGTGCTCGGCGAGGACCGCCTGGGCGAGCACGACCACGACCTGACCCGCCAGCACGACGAGGAGCCCCAGGGCCAGCGCGTCATCGTGCACGGGCAGGTCCGCGACAGCGACGGCAGCCCCGTGCCGCACACCCTGGTGGAGATCTGGCAGGCCAACGCCGCCGGGCGCTACCGCCACGCGGGCGACAGCTGGCCCGCCCCGCTCGACCCCAACTTCACCGGGGTCGGCCGGGCGCTCACCGACGACCGGGGGCACTACCGCTTCGTCACCATCCGCCCGGGCGCCTACCCCTGGCGCAACCACCAGAACGCCTGGCGGCCCGCACACATCCACTTCTCGCTGTTCGGGCGGGCCTTCACCCAGCGCCTCGTCACCCAGATGTACTTCCCCGACGACCCGCTGTTCTTCCAGGACCCGATGTGGAACTCGGTGCCCGACCCCAAGGCCCGCGAGCGTATGCTCGCCGCCTACGACCACGACACCACCTCGCCCGAGTGGGCGCTGGCCTACCGGTGGGACATCGTGTTGCGCGGACGGGAGCAGACCCCGTTCGAGTCCGAGCAGGAGATCCTGGAGGAGGACGAGTGAGCACCCACGCCACCACCCCGTCCCAGACGGTCGGCCCCTACCTGCACATCGGCCTGCCCTGGCCCGACGGCCCCTACGCCGTGGCCGAGGGCACCCCGGGCGCGGTGTGGATCCGCGGCACCGTCTACGACGGCGCCGGGCAGCTCGTCCCCGACGCCCTGATCGAGACCTGGCAGGCCGACCCCGAGGGCCGCTTCGACCACCCCGACGACCCGCGCGGGGCCAAGCGCCATCCGGGCTTCCGCGCCTTCGGCCGCTGCCCCACGGCCCCCGACGGCACCTACGGCATCCTCACCCTCAAGCCCGGCGCCGTTCCCGGGCCGCACGGCGACCAGGCCCCGCACATCGACGTGTCGGTGTTCGCGCGCGGCATGCTGCACCGCGTCGTCACCCGCCTGTACTTTCCCGAGGAGGAGGCCGCCAACGCCGCCGACCCGGTACTGAACAGCGTCGGCGACCCCGAGGCCCGCGCCACTTTGGTGGCGGACCGCGCCGCGGACGGCTACCGCTTCGACATCCGGCTCCGGGGCGAGGGCGAGACGGTCTTCTTCGACATCTAGCACCGAAAGGACTCCGCCGACCCGGCGTGATCTCGTACTTGCAGCGCGTCTCGCCGTCCAACCCCGCCGCGAGTACAAGATCACCGGGAGCGGGGCCCCTCCCGTCACACCGCTCACCTTTCCGGCCGACCGATCGGCAGTCCCCGGCCCGGGGCCAGCCCCGGACCGCCGAGCCCTGGAGGCGCGCACCATGACCGGCCTGTTCGACGGCGTCTTCGACCACGGACCCGCCGCCGCTCTCACCGACGACACCGCCTGGCTCCAGGCCCTGCTCGACGTGGAGGCCGCCCTGGCGCACGCCCTAGCCGACAGCGGGCTCCTGGCCCCGGAGCGGGCCGACGCCGTCGCCGCGGCCTGCACCGCCGCGCGCTACGACCCCGGCGAACTGGGCCGGGCCGCCGCGGGCGGCGGCAACCCCGTCATCCCCCTGGTCAGGGAGCTCACCGCCCGGGTGCGCGAGGCCGACCCCGAGGCGGCCCGCCACGTGCACCGGGGCGCCACCAGCCAGGACGTCATGGACACCGCCGCCATGCTTCTGGCCCGCCGCGCGGGCGGGACCGTCCTGTCGGACCTGCGCGCCCTGGCCGACCACCTGCGGGCCCTGGCCCGGGCCTACCGCGACACGCCCATGCCCGGCCGCACCCTGCTGCAGCAGGCCCTGCCCACCACCTTCGGCGCGGTCGCCGCCGGATGGGCCAACGGGCTCTCCGAGGCCGCCGACCAGCTCGAACACGTGCTGTACCACCGTCTGGCCGTCCAGTTCGGCGGCGCCGTGGGCACCCTGGCCTCCCTGGGGCGGGACGGCCCCGCCGTCGCCGCCGCCCTGGCCGCCCGCCTGGACCTGACCGAACCCGTCCTGCCCTGGCACACCGACCGCGGCCGGATCGCCGAGCTGGCCGCCGCCCTGGGCCGGGTCTGCGGCGCGGTCGGCACCGCCGCCCAGGACATCGTGCTGCTGGCCCAGACCGAGGTGGGCGAACTCGTGGAGGAGGGCGGCCCGGGCGTGGGCGGCTCCTCCACCATGCCGCACAAGCGCAACCCCGTGGCCGCCGTCAGCGCCCTGGCGTGCGCCCGCCAGGCCCCCGGGCTCGTGGCCACCCTGCTCGCCGCCCAGATCCAGGAGCACCAGCGCGCCGCCGGCGGCTGGCACGCCGAATGGCTGCCCCTGACCGACCTGCTGCGCCGCACCGGCGCCGCCGTGGCCTGGCTGCGCACCAGCGCGGCCCGCCTGCGCGCGGACACCGCGCGGATGCGCTCCAACCTGGACGCCACCGGCGGCCTGGCCCTGTCCGAGCGCGTCACCACCGACCTGGCCCCCGAACTGGGCCGCACGGAGGCGCACCGGCTGGTCACCGACGCCTGCCGGGAGGCCGTCGACTCCGGCCGCGACCTGGTCGACGTCCTCGCCGTGAACCTGGAAGGGGTCCGCTCCCGCGGGCGGATCGCCGCCCTGCTCGACCCGGCGGACTACCTGGGTTCGGCCGGGGCGTTCACCGACCGGGTCACCGGGGCCGCGGCGGGTAGGACGGGGCCCGTGGCACACACCGACAGCGAAGAAGGAGCACCGACACCAGATGAGCGTTGACCTCCACCACACCGAGAGCGGCCCCGCCGACGCGCCGCCCCTGCTGCTGGGCGGCTCCTTGGGCACCACCACGCACATGTGGGACCCGCAGGTCGAGGCGCTCTCGGCCGTCTTCCGGGTGATCCGCTTCGACCACCGCGGGCACGGGGACTCCCCTGTCCCGGAGGGCCCCTACACCATGGCCGACCTGGGCGGCGACGTCCTGGCGCTGATGGACCGCCTGGGCATCGAGCGCGCCCACTACGCGGGGCTGTCCATCGGCGGCATGGTCGGCCAGTGGCTGGCGGTGCACCACCCCGGGCGGATCGACCGCCTGGCCCTGCTGGCCACCTCACCCCACATGGGTCCGGCGAGCAACTGGCGGGACCGTGCCGCCCTGGTGCGCGCCGAGGGCACGGGGGCCGTGGCCGACTCGGTGGTGGAGCGCTGGTTCACCCCGGCCTTCGCCAAGGACGAGCCCGCCCAGGTCGCCCTGCTGCGCGAGCAGATCGCGGCCACCGCGCCCGAGGGGTACGCGGGTTGCTGCGGGGCCATCGAGACCTTCGACCTGCGCGGGGAGCTGCACCGGATCACGGCGCCCACGCTGGTGGTCGCCGGGGCCGACGACCCGGCCACCCCGCCCGGGGGCAACGCCGAGCTCATCGCCGAACAGGTGCCCGACGCGCGCCTGGTGGTGCTGGAGGAGGCCGCGCACCTGCTGTCCTGGCAGCAGAGCGCCAAGGTCAACACGCTGCTCACCGAGCACTTCGCCGCCGCCGACCGCTACGGGTCGGGAATGAGGGTGCGCCGCGCCGTGCTGGGCGACGCGCACGTGGACCGGGCCGAGGCGCGCAAGACCGGCTTCACCGAACCCTTCCAGGACCTCATCACCCGCTACGCCTGGGGGGAGGTCTGGACCCGCCCGGGCCTGGACCGGCGCACCCGCAGCTGCATGGTGCTCACCGCGCTGGTCGCGCACGGCCACTGGGCCGAACTCGCCATGCACGTGCGCGCGGCGCTGCGCAACGGCCTCACCCCCGACGAGATCGGCGAGGTGTTCCTGCAGGCCGCGGTCTACTGCGGGGTGCCCGCCGCCAACAAGGCCTTCGGGATCGCCCAGGAGGTCTTCGCCGAACGGGACTGAGTGCGCGGGCCCGGACCCGACCCCCTCCGGAACCCGCTCGCCTGTGCGTGCACCGGACACGGGGTGCGTCCGGTGCGCCCCGGGGTCAGGGCTTGAAGGCCACGCCCGCCATCTCCCACAGCTTGACGTTCGGGTCGGCGGGGCGCACCGCCGGGTCCCGGTCGGGGTGGCGCCAGGTCGCGCAGTCCACCAGGCGCGGGCCCTCGTCGCGCCCGTCGTTCCACGGGCTGACCAGGTCCAGGCCCTCGAAGATCACGGCGGCCTCCTCGGGGCTGCGCACCCGGCCCCACGGGGTGCCGTAGGACAGGACCCTGTCCGTGACCCACTCGCGGGTGGCCGGGTCGTCGGAGACCATGTGCGAGTAGATCAGGCACGAGCCCGAGGGAAGGCTGTCGATGATCGGCCGCACCAGGCCGAAGGGGTCGTCGGAGTCGGGCAGGCAGTGCAGGAGCGCGACCAGCATCAGCGCCGTGGGCATGTCGCGGTCGATCAGGCGCCGGGTCTCGGGCGCGGAGAAGATCTCCTCGGTGTCGCGCAGGTCGGCGAGCAGGAAGGCGGTCTCACCGCTGTTGGTGATCAGCGCCCGCCCGTGCGCGAGCACGATGGGGTCGTTGTCCACGTAGACCACCCGGGCGCGGGGGTTGGCCCGCTGCGCCGCGTGGTGGGTGTTGTTGGCGGTGGGCAGGCCGGCGCCCAGGTCCAGGAACTGCTCCAGCCCCTGGGCCGCGGCGTACTCCGCGGCGCGGGCCAGGTAGGCGCGGTTGTCGTTGGCCAGCGGGAGGATCTCGGGCACCCTCTCGAGGAGGACGTCGCACGCCTTGCGGTCGACCTCGAAGTTGTCTTTTCCGCCCAGCAGGTAGTCGTACATGCGCGCGGCACTGGGGACTTCCATGTTGATGTTGGGTGGGAAGTGATCGGCCATAGAGAGGGCACCCATCCGAAAGTGGCGAGGACGTTCTTTGGCCGAATGGTAACCGTGTTTGCGCGGGCTTAGCGGAGTTTTCTCCAACAAAGTCCGCTGTACGTATTCGGACTGCGTATCCTCACGTTCCGGTCCTTGATCCCTCCTGTCCGAAACCGGGCAGGTCGTCGGCCACGATCCCGGGCGCGGCGGCCCTGACGCGCTCACCCGCGCCCGGGGGCGGAACCGGCGCCGGGGGCAACGGCGGCGCCGACCAGAACCCGGCGGCCGAGTCGGCGCCGGTTTGCTCCGCTATTGCCTGTTCCTTTTTCCCGAATGTCGCCTCTTCGCCCGAACATCCTTTTACGGCGGTCGCGGAAAGAGCCCTGACCTGCGCGGTGAGCGCGCGCCGGTCCCGGCCCAGCCACCGGGTCAGCGTGAACGGGTCCCGGTCGGCCAGGGCGCCCAGTTCCGCCACCGCCGCCCCCAGGTGCGCGCACCGGCCCTCCCACCGGTCGCAGGAGCAGGTCGCCACCAGCGCCTCCCAGCCGCGCGGGACCAGGTCCCACCCCAGCAGGGCGAACACCCGGGCCGCCGCCACCGGCAGCTCACCGTCCAGCACGCGGGCGCGGAAGACCGGCTGGGAGGCCAGGGCCGCGCACAGGCGCTCCCACTCGGCCTCGGCGGGCACCGTGCGGATGAGGCTCACCTCGTGCGCGCCCGGACCGCGCACCCGCCCGGCGACCTCGCCCGGGCGCACCGTCAGCCGCTCCACCCGGGCCGACCCGGCGGGCGCCCCCAGGGACTCGGCGACCAGCGCCGACCACGTGCTCATCCGGCCACCGCCTCGGGGGACAGCCGCACGACCTCGCGCAGGTCCTCCACCGACAGCCCGGCCAGCCACGCCTCCCCGGTGGCCACGGCGCTGTCGGCCAGCGCGCTCTTGCGCTCGATCATCTCGTCCACCCGCTCCTCCACCGTGCCCACGCACACCAGCTTGCGCACCTGCACGTCGCGCCGCTGGCCGATCCGGAACGCCCGGTCCGTGGCCTGGTCCTCCACCGCCGGGTTCCACCAGCGGTCCACGTGCACCACGTGGTTGGCCGCGGTCAGGTTCAGCCCCGTTCCGGCGGCCTTGAGCGAGAGCAGGAACACCGCCGGGCCGTCCAGGGTCTGGAAGAGCTCGGTCATCCGCTCCCGCTCCGCCCGGGGGGTGCCCCCGTGCAGCCACAGCACCGGCACCCCCAGCCGCGAGCGCAGGTAGGGCTCCAGGCGCTCCCCGAACCGCGCGTACTGGGTGAAGCACAGGGCCTTGTCGCCCTCGGCCGCGGCCTCGCCCAGGATCGACTCCAGGCGCTCCAGCTTGCCCGAGCGCCCCGGCAGGGCCGAGCCGTCCCCCAGGAACTGTGCGGGGTGGTTGCAGATCTGCTTGAGCCGCGACATCGTCGCCAGCACCAGCCCCCTGCGCTCCTTCTCGGTGGCCTCGGCCATCCGCTCGCCCATGTCGTCCACCACCGCCTTGTACAGCGAGGCCTGCTCGGGGGTGAGCGTGCACCAGGTGCGCATCTCGGTCTTCTCCGGCAGGTCGGCGATGATCGACCGGTCGGTCTTCAGGCGCCGCAGCACGAACGGGCCCGTCATCCGGCGCACGAGGCCGGTGTCGGGGCCCTCCTCGCCCTCGACCGCCGCCTCGAAGGCCGCCGCCGTGCCCAGCAGGCCCGGGTTGGCGAACTCCATGACCGACCACAGCTCGCCCAGGTTGTTCTCCACCGGGGTGCCGGTGAGCGCGATCCGGGTGGCCGCGGGCAGCGCCCGCACCGCCCGCGCCTGTCGGGTCCCGGCGTTCTTGAGCGCCTGCGCCTCGTCGCACACCACCCGGTGCCAGGGCATGCCCGCCAGCTCCTCGCCGTCGCGGGAGACCACCCCGTAGGTGGTGACCACCAGGTCGCACGCCCCCACCAGGCGGGCGAGCGCGTTGCCGGTGGGGCGGTCGGGGCCGTGCTGGATGTGCACCCGCAGGGAGGGCGCGAACCGCTCGGCCTCGCGCCGCCAGTTGCCCACCAGGGACACCGGGCACACCAGCAGGGTCGGACCCGGCGCCGCGCCGTGGGCGCGCTCGTCGGTGAGCAGGGCCAGCAGCTGCACGGTCTTGCCCAGCCCCATGTCGTCGGCCAGCACCGCGCCCAGGCCCAGTTCGCCCAGGAAGCGCAGCCAGGAGGCACCCCGGTCCTGGTAGGGGCGCAGCGTGCCGCCGAACCCCGGCGGGGTGCCCATCGGGCGCGGCTCGGCCCGGGTGCCCCCGTCCAGCAGCGCGCCGAGCGGACCCGAGGCGACCGCGTCGGCCACCGGCAGGGGGGCGGAGCCCGGCGCCCCCAGGGCCGTGCGCAGCGCCTCGTCGGTGCGCATCCGCCGACCGCCGCGCCGCCTGACCAGGTCCAGGGCGGCGCCCAGACGCTCGGGGTCCACCTCCATCCACCGGCCGCGCACCCGCACCAGGGAGCGCTTGAGGCGGGCCAGTTCGGCGAGCTCGTCCAGTTCCTCCTCGGTGAGCGGTGTGCCGGGGCCCTCCCCGCCGCCGCGCAGCAGGGCCTCGAAGGAGACGTCGACCAGCTCCGAGGGGCCCACGCCGCCGCCCCGCCGCCGACGGGGCGGCTCCTCCACCCGCACCCGCAATCCCAGGCCGGAGCGCAGTTCGGGCAGGACCACGGCGAACCCGGCCGCGCTCAGCCGGGGCGCCGCGCCGGTGACGAACTCCTGGGCCTCCTCGGTACGCAACAGCAGCCGGGTCGGGGCCAGGTCCCCCAGCGCGCGGCGCAGCGGCGGGTGGTGGCGCGCGGCCCGGCGCAGGTCGGCCAGGGCGGTGGTGCCCACGTCGGCGGGCAGCCACGCGGCGCCCTCGCCCCGCCACACCTGCTCCAGGGGCAGGCGCAGGCCGGGGTCGGCCACCGAGCGCACCCAGAACTCGACCGCCCACGGGCCCTCGCGGTCGGGCTCGCGCAGCAGGAACAGCAGCGCCGCCCGTCCCGCGCCGCGCACCCGCGAACGCCACTCGCGCAGCGGGCCGCGCAGCCGGGCGGCGGTGTCGGCGTCCACGCGCGTGTCGCCTCCGGTCAGCGCCGCGGCGAGCCTGCGGCCGGGGCGCGGATCGGTCCGGCCGGCCCCGGCCGACCGGTCCTCGGCCAGGCGGCGGGCCACGGCGTCGGTGAGCAGTTCCAGGGGTGCGAGCACGCAGGCGCGGGCCACGGCGTCCGGCGCCCGCCCGGGCAGGTGGGCGCGGGCCGAGGGCGGCAGGGCGGCGGTGAGCGCGGCCAGGTGCTCCTCGGCCCAGTCCAGGGGAGCGGGCCGCCAGCGGGCCCGGAGCGGATCGCCCACCAGGTCGGGCAGCACGCACCCGGAGCGCACCAGCAGTTCGGCGAAGTCGCGGACCGCGCGCAGGTGGGCCAGGGAGGGGCCGGCGTCCGTCCGGTCGGCCCGGTTGAGGAACTCCTCGGCGCGGGCGGCCCCCAGCCGCAGCACGGGCACGCGCCAGGGGTGGACGGCGGCGGGGCCCGCCTCGGGGGCGCCTGTGGAGGCGGAGGGGGCGTCGACGCTTCCGGGCAGGGTGAGGTCCAGGTGCGCGGCCCGCACCTCCGCGTCGGGCCCGGCGTCCGCCGTGCCCGCCAGCGCGCGCAGGCCCCGGGCGTCCACCGCGAAGGGATGCGCCCGGGGCCGCCCGTCGCCGGAACCGGTCTCCCCGCCCGCGGCGGGGACGCCCTCGGCCCACACCGCCAGCGCGTCGCCGTCCCACACGCCGTGCACGATGCGCACCGCACCTCCCGTGTCCTCGCCCGTCGTGGTCGCGGGCCCCAGTATGGCCGGGACCGCCGACAGGCGGGGACGGGGACCTCAGAGGTTGCGCGGCACCTCGTTGCCGACGGCCAGGATGCCCTCGCGCATGCGGGTGCGCCACAGCAGCAGCCCGCCGAGCAGGAAGAAGGCCAGCAGGGACAGGATCGCCACCCGGTAGCCGCCGGTGACGGAGACCGCCACGGTCACCGCCAGCGACCCCAGGAAGGTCGACCCCTTGTCCGAGATCTGGAACAGGCTGAAGTACTCCGCCTCCCGGCCCTTGGGGATGAGCTGGGAGTACAGCGACCGCGCCAGGGACTGGGTGCCGCCCAGCACCAGGCCGATGCCCACGCCCATGGCGATGAACAGGGGCACGTTCCCCGCGGGCAGGAAGTAGGCCGCCGCCACCAGGCCGCCCCACACCACGAGCGTGGCCATCACGGTGTTCTTCGTCCCCAGCACCAGGGCCACCCGGCCGGTGAGGAAGGCGCCGCCGAAGGCCACGAACTGGATGATGAGGATGGTGGTGATCAGGGTGCCCTGTTCCAGCCCCAGGTCCTGGGTGGCGAAGGGCGCCGCGTAGCGGATGGTGGCCTGCACGCCGTCGTTGAAGAAGATGAAGGCCAGCAGGAACAGGATCGTGTTGGGGTAGCGGCGCATGTCCCTGAGCGTGTGCCCGAACTGGCGCAGCGACCGGCCCACCCGCGGCCGACCGCGCCCGCGCGCGGCCAGGGCCCCGTAGCGGTTGCGCAGCGGCCGGATCGCCAGGACGGTGAAGCCCGCCCACCACACGCCCACGGAGGCGAACGCGATCCGCGCGGCGTCGCCGGCGCCGATGCCCAGCGCGTCGGCGCTGAGCACCAGGCCCAGGTGCAGGGCCAGCAGCAGGGCGCCGCCCAGGTAGCCCACGCCCCAGCCGGTGACCGAGACCCGGTCGCGCTCGTCCGCCGTGGCGATCTCGGGCAGGAACGCGTTGTAGACCACGATGGACAGCCCGTACAGCACGTTGGCCAGCACGAACAGCACCGACGCCGCCAGGTAGCCGTCGGTGGCCAGGTACAGCCCCGCGGTGCACAGCGATCCGCTCAGGGCCAGCCAGAACAGCCACCGCTTCTTGTGCCGGGAGTGGTCGACCATCGCGCCCACCAGCGGCAGCAGCAGGATCTGCAGCAGGATCGCCAGGGTGGTCAGCGCCGGGTAGAGCGCGTTGGGGTGCAGGCTGAGGAAGCCCAGTCCTAGCGGGGTGAGCGACAGCGAGGGGTCCAGGCAGGCGGCGGAGTCCGCGGCCCCGGCCGAGGCGCACGCCAGGTTGCTCAGGTAGGGGCCGATGAGCACGGTCACCACCGAGGTGATGAACACGGAGTTGGCCCAGTCGTAGACGTACCACCCGCGCTGCTCGCGTCTGCGCTGGCGGGGGTCGGTGGAGGGGGTGCCCGCCTCCGGGGGTGCGACCATGGGGGAGTTATCCGTTCTGCGAGAGGCTGTCGTGGACGGTGTCTCGGGCGCCGGGGGAGGGGCCCGACCACTGGCCGCGCCGGACCAGGAGGTCGCGGAGCGCGACGGTGTTGTCGGTGACGATGCCGTCCACGCCCGCGTCGAGCAGGCGTTCCATCACCCGGGGCTCGTTGATGGTCCACACGTGCACCTGCAGCCCCATGCGGTGCGCGGTGCGGATCAGGTCCCGGCTGAGCAGGGGGAACCCGCCGTGCAGCATCGGGATCTGCGCGCACACCGGGACCCGGCCGGCCAGGGCGCGCAGCAGCGGGGACAGGGAGGCCGCCCGCAGCCTCACCACGTCCAGCGGCCCGCAGGAGGTGGCCACGGGGCGGCCCAGGAGAGCCCGGGCCCGGTCCAGGCGGCGCTGGTCGAAGGAGCCCACGCACACCCGGTCCCAGGCGTTGGTGCGGCGCAGCACCTCCCGCAGCGGCGCCACGGCCGCGTCGGCCTTCAGGTCGATGTTGAACCGCGCCTCGGGCCAGGACCCGAGCAGGTCCTCCAGCACCGGCACGGGCTCGCTCCCGCCCACGCGGGCCCGGGAGACCTCCCGGTAGGGCAGCTCGCCGATGGACCCGGAGCGGTCGGTGGCGCGGTCCAGGGTGGGGTCGTGGAAGGCCATCAGGACGCCGTCGGCGGTGGCGTGCACGTCCGTCTCCAGGTACGTGTAGCCGAGGTCGACGGCGTGCTGGAAGGCGGCGGCGGTGTTCTCCAGCTCGGTGCGGGGCGCCCCCCGTTCGCCGGTGAGCCAGCCGCCGCGGTGGGCCAGCGCCACGGGCGCGGGGGAGGAGAGGTAGGCGGAAGTCACCCTCGCAGTATGCCCCGTGTGGGTCGTGGAGCGCCCGCCGTCCCCTTGGTGGGAGAACGGCCGAAAAACCTGGAACGCCAGCTGGGCCGGCGGAGGATCGCGGCCTCTGTGCAGGGGTGAAGACGGACGTCGCCCCCCGGAAGGGTTCTGTTCATGTCCCACCCTCCTGCCCGTCAGCTCTGCCCCGGCCCCCGGTGCGCCCGCACCGCCGCCGTCCCCCACCGTCCGGTACGCACCCCCGCGCGCACCCCGCCGCCGCACCGCCCCCCGGACCGCCGGTGCGGTCCCGCCGCGCTGGCGGGCCACCGCACCCCCGGCGGGGTGCGCATGATGGCCCAGCGCGTGGCGGAGGTCCTGGTGGGCCGCCGCGCCCCCGAGGTGCTGCGCGACCACGTCACCGTCGCGGTCCGCGAGGAGCTGCGCCGCCTGCGCGGCACGTTCCCCTGCGAGCGCGCGCCCCGGCTGCCCCGGGTCTTCCACCAGCCCCTCGCCCCGGACGGGGTGGAGGCCAGCGCCCTGATCCCCTGTGAGCGGCGCTCGCGCGCCTTCGCCTTCCGGGCGCGCCACCGGGCGGGCCGCTGGGTCTGCACCAGCCTGGAGACCGACGGCCTGGTCCGCGGCCACCGCGCGATCCCGGTCGACCCGACCCGGGCCGCCCAGGTCCTCGGCGTCCGGGACGGCGCTCCCCGCCTCCGGTGAACCGCTCGGCTCCCCTCCGGTGCCCCCGCGTCACCGGAGGGGAGCACGGCCGGGGGAGAGGGGAGCGGCCCCCGTCCCCCGACCGCCTGGTTTTCGGCCGAGGAGGCTGGATAGGGTCCCTCTGGGGCGTCCGGACCGGAACGCCCCCGTTCGAACGGCGGCACCCGCAGCGGCCCCGCCGTGCCTGGCACGCGGTGGTCCCCGACACCGGTTCCACCGCCGAGGGAAAAGGAGGGGGCGGTCGCGGCGCTCCCCGCGCCGGGACGGCCATCCGTCTATGAAACCTGCTGACATCGTCCACCTGCACAGCCTCAGCGCGCCGACCCTGGCCCCCGACGGAGGTCGCGCGGTCTTCACCCTGACCCGGCCGGACCTGGAGGAGGACGCCTACCGCTCCTGCCTGTGGTCCGTCCCCACGGACGGTTCGGCACCTCCCGCCCAGCTCACCCGTGGCACCCGGGACACCAGCCCTGCCTTCTCCCCCGACGGGCGGTGGATCGCCTTCCTGCGCCCCGACGAGGACAAGCGCCCGCAGATCCACGTCCTGCCCGCGCGGGGCGGCGAACCCTGGAAGATCACCTCCCACCCGCTGGGCGCGGGCGCCCCGCGCTGGAGCCCCGACTCCACCCGGATCGCCTACACCGCGCGCCTGCCCGAGCCGGGCCGGTACGTGGACGTGGAGCCGGGCAAGGAGCCGCCCCGCCGCGTCACGCGGCTCAAGTACCGGCTCGACGACTTCGGCTTCACCAACGACCGGCTCGCGCACGTGTTCGTCTCCGCCCCGGTGGACCCCTCGGGCGAGGTGGGCGAGCCGATCCGGGTGACCGGCGGCGACTTCGAGCACGCCGCCGTGGCCTGGCGGCCCGACGGCTCGGAGCTGCTCTTCGCCTCCGCCCGGCACGCCACCCGCGACACCGACCTGGTGTGCGACCTGTGGGCGTGCGCGCCGGAGGAGGGCGCCGAGCCGCGCCGGGTCACCGACGGGACCCTGGAGGCCCAGAGCGGCGAGGTGTCCGGGGACGGGGCCACCGTCTACTTCCTGGCCGACGAGCTCGGCCCGGACCTGAACGACTTCGTGGGACGGACCACGGGTGCGTGGTCGGTCCCCGCGGACGCCCCGGCGGAGCCGGTGCGCCTGACGCCCGGGCACGGCCCCCGCATGGTCGGGCGGTTGCGGGTCACCGACACCGGGCTGCTGGGCCTGGCCGAGAGGCGGGGCGCGGTGGAACTGGTCCGCGTGCCCCTCGACGGCGGTGAGCCCGGGGCGGTCCTCGGCGGCAAGGTGCAGGTGCAGGACTTCGACGTCCGGGGCGGGACCACCGTCGCCGTGGTCGCCGACGGCCGCAGCAGCGGTGAGCTGGTCCTGGTCACCGACGGCGGCGCGCGGCCCCTGACCGCCTTCGCCGGTGCGCTGGACCCCCTCCCGATGACGGAGCTGACGGCGCACACCGAGGACGGCTACCCCGTGCACGGCTGGGTGACCGTTCCCCGGGGGGAGGGCCCGCACCCGGTGGTGCTGATGATCCACGGCGGCCCCTTCGCCCAGTACGGCCACCAGCTCCTCGACGAGACCCAGGTCTACGCGGCCGCCGGATACGCCGTGGTCATGTGCAACCCGCGCGGCTCCTCCGGCTACGGGCACGAGCACGGGCGCGCCGTCATCGGCTCGGTGGGCCGGACCACCGCCACCGACGTCCTGGCCTTCCTGGACGAGGCGCTGCGGGACGAGCGGCTCGACCCCTCCAGGGTGGGGGTCATGGGCGGCTCGCACGGCGGGTTCATGACCACCTGGATCAGCGCCCACCACGGCGAGCGCTTCCGGGCGGCGATCAGCGAGCGCGCGGTCAACGCGATCGACAGTTTCCACGGCTCCTCCGACATCGGCTCCCTCTTCCCGGGGCCGCTGTACGGGCCGCCGTCGAGCTGGGCCGCGGAGAGCCCGCTCACCTACGCCGACCGGATCGCCCTCCCCCTGCTGATCATCCACTCCGAGCAGGACTGGCGCTGCCCGCTGGAGCAGGCGCAGCGCCTGTTCACGTCGCTGAGGCTGCGCGGCCACGAGGCGGAGATGCTGCTCTTCCCCGGTGAGGGGCACGAGCTGACCCGCTCGGGGCTGCCCAGCCACCGGGTCGCGCGGTTCGAGGCGGTGCTGGAGTGGTGGCAGCGCCACCTGTGATCACGGGGACGGGGGAGACCCCCGCCCCTTTCGCAATTCGGAGTGATGCGCGTCACTTTTCTGGTGGGCTTTGCCTGGTTTTGGGAGAGGCCGAACGGGGGAAAATATTCGCCGCTTCGGCGCCATGGCCAGGTTTTCCGCTCCGGGGCCGGGGGCCGCGGGCCGGAGGGTTGCCCAAGTCAAGGTAACGAAAGGGTCGCGAACGGTCCCGGTGGTCGTTTAGTGTTCCCTCAGGCCGGAACGCCCCCGTTAGTCACCACAAGGGTGACGGCGTCCGGTTCCCGTCGCACTCTGCTCGTCCGCCGTCCTTTTCCCAGGAGCGGAGGCCGCCGCAACCGGCACATCCCCCGCGGTCCACGTACGGGCCGCCCGCCGATCCCCCTCCGCATCCCCGCGCGCCTTCCACCGGCGTGCCCTCGGGGTGCCCGCGTGCCGGTAGACGGGTGTGGGAGAAAGGCAGTCGGTTCCTTGACTCGCAACTCCGTACCCGGTTCTCGCCGCGTCGCGGCGGTCGGCTGCGCCACCCTGGGCGCGGTCGTCCTGTCCTCGGGCGCCGCCCTGGCCGAGCCCGGCCGGGAGGAGGCCCGGGAGCGCTACGAGCAGCTCCAGGAGGAGCTCTCGGAGCTCAACGAGGCCTACAACCAGGCCAAGGAGGACCACTCGGCCGCCGAGACCGAGCTGGAGGACATCGAGGAGCGGCTCGGTACGGCCCAGGAGGAACTGGACGCCATGTCCGGCAAGGTCGCCGGAATCGCCCAGACCGCCTACACCGGGTCCACCCACAGCCTCCTCACCGTCCTGTTCCGGGGCGACCCGGACTCCTCGTTGCAGAACATCGCCGACCTGGACTTCCTGTCCGAGGGCCAGGAGGCGGTCCTCGCCGACTACGTCACCGAGGTCGAGCGCGCCGAGGAACTGCGCGACCAGGCCGCCGCCGCCGAGGAGGAGGCCTCCGAGGCGCTGGCCGGGGCCGAACGGGCCCAGGAGGAGGGCGAGACCGCCCTGGAGGAGCAGGCCGGGGTGCTGGAGAGCCTGGGCGGTCAGGACCCGACCGCCGCGCGGGCGGCCTCGGACGACGGCGGGGCCGTCGCCGCCTCCGGCGACGTGCAGGCGGTGCTGGACTTCGCCCGCGCCCAGATCGGCAAGCCCTACGTCTGGGGCGGCACCGGGCCGGACAGCTACGACTGCTCGGGTCTGACCCAGGCGGCCTGGGCCCGGGCGGGGGTCAGCCTGCCCCGCACCACCTACGACCAGGTCAACGCCGGTACGCGGATCCCGCGCGACCAGGTGCAGCCCGGTGACCTGCTGTTCTTCTACAGCGAGTCCTCGCCCAGCCACGTGGGGATCTACTCCGGCAACGGCAACATGATCCACGGCTCCAACCCCTCCAAGCCCCTGGAGGAGGTCTCCCTGGCGGCCTACTGGGACGGCGTCTTCACCGTCGCGGTACGCGTGGGCTAGCGGCCGGGGCCCGTCGCGGAGGCCGCCTCCGGCGGGGAACCGTGACCCGGGGGAGCCGCGCGTTCGCGCGCGAACCGCGTATCCTTCGCCGAATGGGACGTCTTCTGCTCAAGGTCGCCGCGGGGCTCGCGGTGGTCGTCGCCTTCTTCTGGATCCTGTCCGCGCTGGTCGGGCTGCTGGTCTGGGCGCTCATGATCGCCCTGGTCGTCGGGATCGTCGTCCTCGGCGCCCGGATGCTCAGGGACGGCTCCAGCGGTCGGTGACCCGGCGGGCCCACCGCCCCGGGACGCGTCGCACCCCTGTGCGGCGCGTCCCGTCCTGTACCGGCAAGGCGGCCCGGGGCCGTTCCTCGCCCTCCTCCCCGCCTGGGGGCAGGAGAGCCCCACCGGTCCGGTGCCGCCGTGGCGGTGGCCCCCGCGGGCCCGGTTTCCCGTTTCCGCACGCCCCCGGGCGGGTCCGGCACGTGTGCGCCGTTCGCAGGGGCGCCACGATGGCAGAACCCCGGACAGGCGTACGGCGAATCCGGAGAACCGGTCCCGGGTTCCTTCCCGGCCCGAAGAACGGGGCATCCTCCGGGAGAAAAGGTGACACATGCGCGAAGCTCTCCGCGCCGCAGGCAAACGGGGGTATGGTGACTATGTGTCACCGAATAAGCACGTAGGGTCTCATGTTGACGGGGTGTCTCACCGTGGCCGGGTGGAGCGCGTCCTCACCCGCGTCTTCCGCAACGACTGGAGTGCGCTGACACCGCCCGACATCGGCCGCTGGGCCCCCGACCTGCGGGTGAGCGTCATCATCCCGGCGCGGGGCGGGCAACGGCGCCTGGACCTGGCCCTGGCCTCCCTGGCGGCGCAGACCTACCCCGAGCACCTCCTGGAGGTCGTGGTCGTGGACGACCACTCCTCCCCGCCCCTGCGCCCGCCCGCCGTGCGCCCCGCGCACTGCCGTGTGATCCGCGCACCCGACGGCGGCTGGGGCGCCGGGTACGCCCGCGCCTTCGGCGCCCACTCCAGCACCGGCGACATCCTGCTGTGGATGGACGCCGACATGGTCGTGTGCCCGGAGTTCGTCGAGGCCCAGGCCCGCTGGCACCACGTGCACGCCGAGGCGGTCACCCTCGGCCGGATCCGCTTCGCCGACACCGGCCCCGACAACCCCGTCGAGGTCCTGGCGCTGGCCCGCAACGGCACCCTCGACCAGACCCTGGACACCGGCCGCCACCACGCCTGGGTCGAGCGCCTGCTCACCGAGAGCGACCGGCTGCGCAACGCCGACCACCTGGGCTTCCACGCCTACGTCGGCGCCGCCGCGGCGGTGCGCCGCAGCCTGTACGAGGCCGCCGGGGGCGTCGACCCCGACCTGGACCTGGGGCAGGACACCGAGTTCGGCTACCGGCTCTGGCAGGCGGGCGCCGTCATGGTCCCCGAACCGGCCGCCACCGGCTGGCACGTGGGCCGCGCGGGCACCGCGCGCACCCGCCTGCCCTCCGAGCGCTTCCGCACCGAGGTCCTCGCCGAGTACATGCCCCACCCCCACCTGTACCGCGAACGGGTGCCCGCCCACCGCCGCCGCACCCCGCTGGTACACGCCGTCGTCGACGTCTCCGGCGCCCCCTACGACCTCGTCCGCGGCTGCGTGGACCGGCTGCTGGACAGCGCCGAGACCGACCTGGCGCTCACCCTGGTCGCCGACTGGGAGGGCGCCGGAACGGGCCGGGAGGGCGTCGGCGGGCCCCACCTGGACCTGCGCCTGATCCAGGCCAACTACCTGCGCGAACCCCGCATCTCCTTCGCCTCCTCCGCTCCCCGCACCGGCTTCCCCTCCCCCTTCCTGCTCCATGTCCCCGTCTCCTGGGGGCTGGGCCAGGTCGCCCTGTCCCGGCTGCTGGCCAGTGCCGAGCGCGCCCGCGCCGGGCTCATCGAACTCTTCCCCGCCGCCTCGCCCACCCGCGACGCGGGCGTGCGGCTGTGGCGCACCCGCGCCCTGGCCCGGGCCCTGCGGGTGCGCGACCCGCAGGAGGACCTGGGGGACGTGGTCGCCGCGCTGCACGGCCGCTACCGCATCCACGCCGGGGAGGAGACGCTGACCGACCTGTCGCTGTACCGGTCGGTGCCGCCGCCCCCGCGCCCCGAGTCCGACCCCGTCGAGGTGGCCGCCTCGGCCCCGCGCGCGGAGGCGGCCGAGGAGCCCGGAGCGGACGACGGCTCCGGCGGCTGGCTGCGCTCGGGGTGGGAGCGGGCCCGGCGGCGCCTGCGCCGGCCGCGCGGGTAGGCGCGGCCCCCGCGCGTGAGCGGGCCGGGAACACGGGAACGGGCACACCGCGTCGGCGGCGTGCCCGCGGTGTGCGGCCGGATCAGCTGACGGCGTCGATCGACTCCAGCAGCTGCGCGCGCAGGTCGTCGTTGACCGGCGCCGACCCGGTCTCCTCCGAGACCATCGCCTGGCCCTCGGGGCTGACCACGTACCGCAGGAAGGCCTTGACGTTGTCGGCGTCGCGGTCGTTCGGGTAGTCCAGGCACACCACCTCGTAGCTGACCAGGACCAGCGGGTAGCTGCCCGGCTCGGTGGTGCCGTAGTCCAGGGCCAGGGCCAGGTCGTACTCGCTGGCGCTGTCCTCGCGCTGCGGGGAGTCGGCGACCACCTGGGCCGCCGCCTCGGGCGAGATCTCCACGAACTCGCCGCCGACACCGAGGTCCACCACGGACATCCCGTGCATGTGCGACATCTCCACGTAGCCGATCGCGCCCTCGGCCCGTTTGACCGTGTCGGCGATACCGCTGTTGCCCTGCGCCGACTCGCGCGGGGTGATCGGCCAGGTCCCGTCCGCCTCGTGCGGCCAGGCCTGCGGCGCGGCCTGCTCCAGGTACCGGGTGAAGTTCTCGGTGGTGCCGGAGTCGTCGGAGCGGTTGACCGGGGTGATCGGCAGGTCCGGCAGGTCCGCGTCCGGGTTGTCCTCGGCGATCTCCGGGTCGTCCCAGTGGGTGATCTCCTGGTTGAAGATCTTCGCGATCGTCTCCGGGCGCAGGTTCAGCGAGTCCACGCCCTCCAGGTTGAACACCACGGCGATCGGTACCACGTAGGCGGGCAGGTTGACGGCGTCCGACCCCCCGCAGCGCTCCCGGGCGTCGGCGTTCTCCTCCGCGTCCAGGGCCGCGTCGGTCCCGGCGAAGACCACCGCCCCGTCGATGAACTGGCTGCGCCCGCCGCCCGAACCGATCGAGTTGTAGTAGACGCGCGCGTCCTCGCACAGCGACTGGTACCCCGCGATCCAGGTCGTCATCGCGTTCTCCTGGGCGCTGGAACCGGCCCCCGACAGGCTGCCGGAGAAGCACTCCAGGCCCTCGGGCGCCTCCGGCGCCGCGCCGTCGCGGACGGCGTCGTCGCTGCCGCAGGCGGCGGTGGCCAGGAGCAGACCGGTCAGCGCGGCCGAGGCCGCCCCCCGGTAGGCGCCGCCGGGACGCGTCGGGCCGGTCTTGGTGCGCGTGTTGGACGGGAGCACGACTGCTTCTATCCCCTTCGTCGGTGTGGGTGGCCTGACAATCACCGCCGCGCGCCCCGTCGGGGGCGCGTCTTCGCTGGTGATGGCGCACCGCCGAAGAATTTAACCATCGGTGGACCACCACCCCCAAGGCGGCCCCGTGCGGGACGCCGCTCGTGCGGACGGGCGTGCATGACACGCCGCGGGCGCGGGCACGGGTAACCGCGTGACGACCGCAAAGCCCGTGAACGCCGCTCCCACGTCAACCTACCGCCTGCAACTGCGCCCGGGGTTCACCCTGGACGACGCCGCGGGCCAGCTCGACTACCTGCGCCGACTCGGTGTCGGCGCGCTCTACCTGTCCCCGGTGCTCGCCGCCGCCCCCGGCTCCCAGCACGGCTACGACGTGGTCGACCCCACACGGGTCTCACCCGAACTGGGCGGGGACGCCGCGCGCGCCGCCCTGGCCGTCAAGGCGCACGAGCTGGGCCTGGGCGTGGTCGCCGACATCGTGCCCAACCACATGTCCGTGGTGCGGGCGGACGCCAACCCCTGGTGGTGGGACGTGCTCGCACGCGGGCGCGACTCGGCCCACGCCTCCTCCTTCGACATCGACTTCGACGCCGGACCCCTCCTGATCCCCGTGCTGGGCGACGACGGCGACGGCGGCGCGGCGGCCCTCGCCGAACTCACCATCGACGACGGCTGCCTGGTCTACCACGACAAGCGCTACCCGCTGGCCGAGGGGACGTTCGCCCCCGGCGACACGGTCGAGCGGGTCCACGAGCGCCAGCACTACCGGCTGGTGTCCTGGCGTCGCGGCGACGCCGAACTCACCTACCGCCGGTTCTTCGACGTCAGCGAGCTGGCCGCCGTGCGGGCCGAGGACCCCGGCGTCTTCGAGGCCACCCACGCCGAGATCCTGCGCTGGGCCGCGCTGGGCCAGCTCGACGGGCTGCGCGTGGACCACGTCGACGGGCTCACCGACCCCGGCGGCTACCTGCGCGCGCTCACCGACCGCTTCCGCGGCTGGGTGGTGGTGGAGAAGATCCTGGCCCCCGGGGAGGACCTGCCCCAGTCCTGGCCGGTCGCCGGGACCACCGGCTACGACGCGCTGCGCGAGCTGTGCGGGGTGTTCGTCAACCCCTCCGGCGAGGCCGACCTGACCACCCTGGCCCTGGACCACGGGGTGGAGGTGGACGTGACCGCCGCCGACCTGCGCGCCCGCCGCCACGCCGCCGCCGTCCTGCTGCGCGCCGAGGTGCGGCGGATCGCCGCCCTGCTGCCGCCCCGGCCGCCCCGCGACCGGGGCGAGCCCGACCCCGAGGCGCTGGGCCGGCGCGAGGAGGCCGTCGCCGAACTGCTGTGCGCCTTCGACGTCTACCGCTCCTACCTGCCCGAGGGGGAGCGGCACTGGGCCCGCGCCGTGGAGACCGCCGCCCGGCGCCGCCCCGCGCTGGCCCCGGACCTGGAGGCCATCGACCGGCGGGTGCGCCGGGACCCCCGGGGCGAGGCCGCCCGGCGCATCCAGCAGACCAGCGGCATGGTCGTGGCCATGGGCACCGAGAACACCGCGTTCTACCGCCTCACCCGGTTCACCGCCCTCAACGAGGTGGGCGGCGACCCCGCCGACTTCGCGGTCACCCCCGAGGAGTTCCACACCGCCGCCGCCCGCCGCGAGGCCGCCCGGCCGCACACCATGACCGCCCTGTCCACCCACGACACCAAGCGCTCCGAGGACGTGCGCGCCCGCCTCGCCGCCCTGGCCGAGGTGGCGGAGGGCTTCACCGAGGCCGTGCGCCGCTGGACCGAGCGCTGCGCCCTGCCCGAGCCCGCGCTCAACCTGCTGGGCTGGCAGACCCTGGTCGGCGCCTGGCCGATCGGGGAGGAGCGCCTGGCCGACTACCTGCTCAAGGCCGCCCGCGAGGCCCGCCTGGGCACCTCCTGGACCGACCCCGACCCCGACTTCGAGGACCGCGTCCGCGCCTGGCCGGGCCGGGTGCTGGGCGACGCCTCCCTGCGCGGCGAGGTCACCTCCGTCGTGGAGTCGGTGCGCGAGGCCGGATGGAGCAACTCCCTGGGACAGAAGGCCCTCCAGCTGCTCGGCCCGGGGGTCCCCGACCTCTACCAGGGCACCGAACTGTGGGACCTGTCCCTGGTCGACCCCGACAACCGCAGGCCCGTGGACTTCGCGGCCCGCGCCGACCTGCTGGCCCGCCTCGAACAGGGCTGGCGTCCGCCGGTGGACGCCACCGGGGCGGCCAAACTGCACCTGGTCCGCACCTGCCTGCACGCGCGCCGGGAACTGCGCCCGCGCGGGTACCTGCCGCTCGCCGCCTCAGGTCCGGCCCACCGCCACGCCCTGGCCTTCGCGCGCACCTCACCGGAGGCGAGCACCCCCGACCTGGTGGTGGTCGCCACCCGGCTGCCGCTGACCCTGGCCGACGCCGGGGGGTGGGACGACACCGTGCTGGCGCTGCCCTCGGGGCCCGGGGTGTGGACCGAACGCCTCACCGGGCGCGTCCTGTCCCCGCACGGCGCGGCGGTCCCGCCGCCCCTGGCCGAGCTGCTCGACACCTACCCCGTGGCCGTCCTGACAAGGCGTTGAGCGCGGACCGGCCGGTGCGGGCACAGGATAGGCTGGCGCGGTCATGGCGAGCGCGAACACCCCACACCACACCGGCCCCCGGCTGCGCATGCCCGCGGCCGCGGCGGCGGCCCTGGCCTGCCCGACCTGCGGGGCGGGGCTCTCCCCGGGGGAGCGGGGCCTGGCCTGCGCCGCCGGGCACAGCTTCAACGTGGCCCGCGAGGGGTACGCGAGCCTGCTCACCGGGGCCACCCCGCCCGGGACCGGTGACAGCAGGGAGATGGTGGCCGACCGCCTGCGGTTCCAGGAGGCCGGACACCACGACCCCGTCTCCGCCGCGCTCGCCGCCGCCCTGGCCCGCGAGCTCACCGCGGCCGAGCCGCTGGTCGTCGACGTCGGCGGCGGGACCGGCCACCACCTGGCCCGGGTGCTGGCGGCCCTGCCGCGCGCCGTCGGGCTCACCGTCGACGCCTCCAAGTTCGCCGCGCGCCGGGCCGCCCGGGTCCACGAGCGCGCCGGGGCGGTGACCGCCGACGCCTGGCGCGGGCTGCCGCTGCGCGACGGTTGCGCCGACGCCCTGCTCAACGTCTTCGCCCCGCGCAACGCCGCCGAGTTCCACCGGGTGCTCGGGGCGGGGGGCGTGCTCGTGGTGGCCGTCCCCGACCGCGACCACCTCGCCGAACTGCGCGGACCGCTGGGCCTGCTGGAGGTGGACCCGCGCAAGGACGAACGCCTGGCCGACTCCCTGCACGGGCACTTCGCCCCCACCGGGACCGAGGAGGTGCGTTTTCCCATGGAACTCGACCACGACGACGCCGCCACCGTCGTGGGCATGGGCCCCAGCGCCCGCCACATCCCCCCGCACGAGCTGCGCGCGCGCATCGCCGACCTGCCCGCGCCGGTGCCCGTGACCGGTGCGGTGCGCCTGCACACCTACCGCCCGCGCACCTGAACCGCGAGGCCGTGCCGCCCGGTGCCCGCCCTCTCCGTCCGCGCGTGACGCGGCGGCCGTACCGCTGGGCCCGCCCCCCACGGGGCGGGACCGGGCATAGGCGAACATCGCGGACGGCCACGGGTGACGCGCGGCGGAGCCGGGTAAGCCACCCTCCGTGAGCGAACCGGCAGACCCTTCCACCATCTCCGACGCCCCCGCCGCCCCGGCCGTGCCGGGCGTCGGCGTCCACGGCGACTTCGCCGTCTGGGCCCCCGAACGCGAGCGGGTGCGCCTGCGCCTGTACGGCCGGTCCGGGGAGCGGGACCTGCCCCTGCGCCGCGACCGCGGCGGCTGGTGGCGCACCCGCGTCGGGAACGCCGGACCCGGAACCGAGTACGCCTACCTCCTGGACGGGGACCCCCGGCCCCTGCCCGACCCGCGCTCGCTCCACCAGCCCCGCGGGGTGCACGGCCCCAGCCGCGTGTACGACCACGCGGCCTTCCCCTGGACCGACGCCTCCTGGACCGGCCGGCCCCTCGCTGGAGGAGTCGTCTACGAACTCCACGTGGGCACCTTCACCCCCGAGGGCACCCTTCCCGCCGCCGCCGACCGCCTCGACCACCTGGTCGACCTCGGCGTCACCCACGTCGAACTCATGCCGCTCAACGCCTTCGACGGCACCCACGGCTGGGGCTACGACGGCGTCCTGTGGGCGGCCGTGCACGAACCCTACGGCGGCCCCGACGCCCTCAAAGCCCTGGTCGACGCCTGCCACGCCCGCGGCCTGGCCGTCCTGCTCGACGTGGTCTACAACCACCTGGGCCCCTCCGGCGCCTACCTGCCCCGCTTCGGCCCCTACTTCCGCGGCGAGAACGCCTGGGGCCCCTCCCTCAACCTCGACGGGCCCCACTCCGACCCCGTCCGCCGCATGGTCCTGGACAACGCCCTGGACTGGCTGCGCCACTACCACCTGGACGGCCTGCGCCTGGACGCCGTGCACGCCCTGCGCGACGACCGCGCCACCCCGCTGCTGGCCGAGCTCACCGAGGAGGTCGACGCCCTGGCCGCCGCCCTGGGCCGCCCGCTCTCCCTCGTCGCCGAGTCCGACCGCAACGACCCCCGCACCGTGCTGCCCCGCGAGGCGGGCGGCCTGGGCATGACCGCCCAGTGGTCCGACGACCTGCACCACGCCCTGCACGTGGCCCTGACCGGAGAGACCCACGGCTACTACGCCGACTTCGCCGACCCCGGGGCGCTGCCCGCCACGCTCACCCGCGCCTTCTGGCACGCGGGCACCTACTCCAGCTTCCGGGGCCGCACCCACGGCGCGCCCGTGGACACCGCGCGCGTGCCCGGCAGCCGCTTCCTGGCCTACCTGAGCACCCACGACCAGATCGGCAACCGGGCCCGCGGCGACCGCATGGGCGACCACGTCCCGCCCGGCCTGCTCGCCTGCGGCGCCGCCCTGGTGCTGTGCTCGCCCTACACCCCGATGGTCTTCATGGGCGAGGAGTGGGCCGCCACCACACCCTGGCCGTTCTTCGCCTCCTTCCCCGACCCCGAGCTGGCCGAGGGCGTGCGCCGGGGCCGCCGCCGCGAGTTCGCCGCCCTGGGCTGGGCCGAGGAGCAGATCCCCGACCCCATGGACCCGGCCACCCGCGACGGCGCGGTCCTGGACTGGTCCCAGACCGGCAGCGAACCCCACAAACAGGTTCTGGACACCTACCGGGCGCTCATCGCGCTGCGCCGACGCGAACCGGAGCTGTCCGACCCGCGCCTGGACCGCTTCGCCGTCCGCGCCAGCGGCGGCGGACGGCAGCTGGTCCTGGTCCGCGGCGGCCTGCGGGTGGTGTGCAACCTGGACGCGGAGGAGGCCGAGGTGGAACTGGACGCCGAACCGCGCGAACTCCTGCTCTCCTCCGACGGTCCCGGGTTCACCGGCGGCGCCGTCACCCTGCCGGGCTTCTCCTTCGCGGTCCTGCGCCTCTGATCCGTCCCCGCCCGGCCCTACCCTGGTGCGGGCCCGGAACCGCGACGGAAGAGAGCAGCGATGAGCAACCCCGCCTGGACCCTGGACCAGACCTTCGAGGCCCCCAACGGAACCGTGCGCTGGGCCCGCCTCGGCGAGGGCGACCCGCTCGTGCTCCTGCACGGCACGCCCTTCTCCTCCTACGTCTGGCGGCACGTGGCCCGCGCCCTGAGCACCCGGTACACCGTCCACGTGTGGGACATGCCCGGGTACGGGGCCTCGGCCAAGTTCGAGGGCCAGGACGTGTCCCTGGCCGCGCAGCAGAGCGCGTTCACCGCCCTGCTGGACCACTGGGAACTCTCCCGCCCCGCGGTGGTGGCGCACGACTTCGGCGGCGCGGTCGCGCTGCGCGCCGCCGTCCTGGACAAGGTGGCCTACGCGCGCCTGGCCCTGGTCGACGCGGTCAGCGTGCGCCCCTGGGGCAGCGACTTCTTCCGCCTGGTCAACGCCAACGCCGACGTGTTCGCCGCGCTGCCCCCGCACCTGCACGAGGCCCTGGTGGGCGCCTACGTCTCCTCGGCCGCCCACACCCCGCTGCGCGCCGACACCCTGGCGGCGCTCGTCGAGCCCTGGCTCGGCACGGAGGGGCAGCCCGCGTTCTACCGGCAGATCGCCCAGGCCGACGAGCGGCACACCGCCGAGGTCGAGGACGGGTACGCCGACCTCGACCTGCCGGTGCTGGTGCTGTGGGGCGAGCAGGACACCTGGCTGCCCCTGGACCGGGGCCGCACGCTCGCCGCGGCCGTCCCCGGGGCGCGCCTGCGCACCCTGCCCGGGGCCGGGCACCTGGTCCAGGAGGACGTGCCGGCCGAACTCACCGCCGCCCTGGTCGACTTCCTCGGCTGACCTTCCGTGCCGGGGCCGGCCCGTTCAGCCGACCGGACCGGAGGAGGACACGTCCCCGCCACGGAGCACGATCCGCAGTACCTCGGTGCCCTCGGGGACCTCGCACCACAGGGGGAAGGTGTGCGAGCCCGCCTCCATCTCGTCGGGGAGGTCCTCCCCCCGGGCGGGCGTCTGCGCGCCCTCCGCCTGACACAGAGCCGCCACGTTGGCCATGCCGAAGACCCGTCCCAGCTCGGGCACCTCCACCTCCAGGGTGAAGTCCACCCGGCCCGGTGCGGTGGCGGTGACCCCGTCGACGGTGTAGACGACGTCGGCCTCCCCGTCGAACTCGTGCTCGTAGGCGCCCACCGGGTGCGGGACGCGATGGGAGCCGCCGAAGGGCACGTCCTCCGGGGAGGCGGCCCCGGGGGACGGGGAATCCGGCGCGGTCTCCTCGCCGGGGGACGGGGGCGGTCCGGTGTCGGCCCCCTCCGTCCCGCACGCCGGGGCGGCGAGGAGAAGGGGCGGGCACAGGGGGAGGAGGGCGCGCATGGGGCCACCATAGCCCCGCGCCGCGCACCCTCAGCCCCGTGCCCTCAGTCCTCCAGCGCCTCGAACACCTCCAGCCACCGCTGCGGGCTCACGTACCCCACCGGGGTGCGCGGCGGGACCCCGGCCCGGGCCAGGGCCCCATCCACGCGGCGTGCGGGGTGGGCGTGGCGCAGCGACGCGCCCACCGATCCGCCCGCACCGCCGAACCCCAGTTCCACCAGGCGCCGGTACGCGCCCATCCGGGACCGGGCCACCAGGGGGACCGGTCGCCTCCGCAGCACCAGCAGCCCCGAGTCCACCCGGGGCACCGGACGGAACCGCCGCCGGTCGATCCGCCCGGCCAGCGACCACGACCACTCGGGCCAGGTCAGCACCGTCAACCGGCTCCACCGCCCGAAGCCGCCGGTGCGCTTGCGCGCGTACTCCAGCTGGGTCATGAGTGTGGCCGAGGCCAGCGCGGGGGCGTCCAGGCACCACCGCACGATGTCGGCGGTGCGCGCGTAGGGGATGTCGCCCACCACGTGGAACTCCTCGCGCGGCGGGCGCACGCGCGTCAGGTCCGCCCGCACCACCCGCACCCCGAGTGCGGGGTCGCGGTAGCGCTCGCCCAGACGCGCGGCCAGGCGGGGGTCGATCTCGTAGGCGAGCACCCGGCGGGCGGTCGGGGCCAGGAAGCGGGTGAGGGCGCCCTCACCCGGACCCACCTCCACCACCAGGTCGTCGGGGCCCACCCCGGACGTCCGCACCACCCGGCGGGCCCAGGCGGGATCGGTCAGGAAGTTCTGCGAGAAGCGGCGCCGGTTGTCCCCGGCGCCCGTACGGGAGGAGGACGCGGTACGTGCCACAGCGATGTCCGTTCCAGCCGCCACGGGGCGGCGGACAGGGACGGGCGGCACGAACGGGCGCGCCACGGGGGCACGCGAAAGAAGGGTCCGGGCAGCCCGTCCGAAGGAGAGCAGGGACGCGGCTGGGCCTGGACCGGCGGTTTTCCATGACGGGGGCACACCCGTCGGCACCGGGGGTGCGGGGTGTGCGGGCGGGGCTGTGCGGCGGGGCCGCGCGGGCCGTTCCGTCCACGGGCCGTCGCACGCGCGCGGAGGGCGCGGGGGCGTACGGCCCGCCCGACTACCGGTCCAGGCGCGCGGACCGGGGACGGACGACGAGGTCGTGGGCACGCACCGACCAGGCGAACGCCCGGCCGGTGACACCGCGGAAGCAGCACATGGAACCCAACCTAGGGGCGCCCCCCGCACCGGGCAACGGGTTTTCCGGCCGCCTCCCCGCACCCGAAGCGCGCCCGCACCGAAAACGGTTGGCGACCGTGCCGCCGATCACGGCATACTCCCCGCCATGCCTGACTTCGCCGACTTCGACACCCGCCACTACCGCACGGTCGACGTGGCCACCGGCTACGACGACTGGTCGAGCACCTACGAGGACTCCGTCCTGGACGCCATGGACCTGGCCCTCCTCGACGGCCTCACCAGCCCCGACTGGTCCGCCTTCCACCGCGCCGCCGACCTGGGCTGCGGTACCGGCCGCACCGGCGCCTGGCTGCGCGGCCGCGGCATCGGGCACATCGACGGCGTCGACCTCAGCGCCGGGATGCTCGCCCTGGCCGACAAGCGCGGTGTCCACGACAGCCTGACCCGGGCGGACGTACGCCGGACCGGGCTGCCCGCGGGCTCCTACGACCTGGCCGTCGCCTCGCTCATCGACGAGCACCTGCCCGACCTGGCGCCCTTCTACGCGGAGGCGCGCCGCCTGGTCCGCGGCGGCGGCACCTGCGTGCTGGTCGCCTACCACCCGCAGTTCTCCATGGTCTCGGGGATGCCCACCCACTACACCGACGCCTCCGGGGAGAGCGTCGCCATCACCACCCACGTGCACCTGATCAGCGACCACGTGCGCGCCGCCACCGGAGCCGGGTGGGCCCTGGCCGAGATGGCCGAGGCCACCGTGGACGACACCTGGGTGGCGGCCAAGCCGAAGTGGGAGAGGTTCCGCGGCCACCCCATCTCGGCCGCCTTCGTCTGGACCGCGCGCGGCTGAGCGGGCCGTGCCCGGAGGAACGCGGCGGGCCGGTGGGCCTCTCCGGACACGGGGCCGCCGCCTCGGCGGTACCCGGCCGGCAGGCCCTGCCGGGCCCTCCCGCCCTCGGGCAGGAGGGGAAGCCCGCGCGCTAGGGTGCCAGGAGCGCCGCCAGCCACACCCGCCGGTGGCGCGCCACGTACTCCGCGGCGGGCCCCCAGTGGTCGGCGTGGCCCTGCGCGTGCAGCCGAGCCCACGGCTGGCGTCCGGTGCGCGCCCCCTCCACCAGCAGGTCGTACATCCCGCGCACCCGTCGCAGGACGGCGTCGGGCAGTTCGCGCCGCTGCGCCCGGTCGCACCCGTAGCCGTCGGCCAGGGCCCGCAGCCTCGGCGCGTCCCGCTCGGGGTCGCCGCCCGCGTGCAGCGGCACGAACCCGTGCGCCGCGTACCCCAGGTCGCCCATGCGGGTGCCCGGCCCCGCGCCGTCCCAGTCGATGAACGTCCACGTGTCGCCGTCGCGCACCAGGTTCCACGGCGCGAGGTCGTTGTGGCAGACCAGCTCCTCGCGCTCGTGCGGGACGGCCACCTCCCACACCGGTTCGCGGTCCGGGCGGTAGGCGGCGGTCAGGTCGTGCAGGCGGCGCACGGCCGCGCCCAGCCGGTGCAGCTCGCGGGGGGTCAGCGGGTCCATGCGGTCGGCCACCGTGCCGGGCGCGTACCCGAGCACCTGGCGGCCCCGCCCGTCCCGGCCGAAGGCGTCGGGCGCGTACGCGTAACCGTGGTCGCGCAGGTACCGGAGCAGAGCGGCCACCGAGCCGGAGGAGGGCCGCCAGGGCTTGCGCACGGTCCGGCCCGCGCGCACCACCTGGTCGGCGACGTTGCCGCCCTCCAGCACCTCTTCGTCGGGTGGGGTCATGGTGACCCATCCTCCACGGCGCCGGACGGGGGAGTCCACCGTTTTTCGCGCGGGCCCCGTTCCCGGCGCGCCTGTCCCCGTTCGACCGCCGCCAGGCGGGCGTCGCCCATCCGGACCAGTCCCGCGAGCAGGGCCAGGCACAGCAGCCCCGCGCCCGCGAACACCGCCCGCAGGCCGAGGAGCTCGGCGACGAGTCCGCCCGCGGCCGCGCCCAGCGGCATGGTGCCCCAGGCCAGCAGGCGGTACCCGCTGTTGACCCGGCCCAGCAGCGCGTCGGGGGTGATGCTCTGGCGCAGCGACACGGTGACGACGTTCCACACCGCCATGCCGAACCCGCCCGTGAAGAAGCCCGCCGCCACCAGGGCGGGTTCGGCGGTCACCGCCGGAAGGCCGACGATCATCGCGAAGCAGGGCACGCTGGCCCGCAGTGCCCAGGCCCGGCCCAGCAGCGCCACCACGCGCCCGGCCACCAGTGCGCCGCTCACACTGCCCGCGGCCACGGCGGTCAGCAGCAGGCCGTAGGCGGGCTCGGACAGGCCCATCGGCGAGCCGGGGCCCACGGCGAAGAGCACGAGGACGGTGAAGGCCGCGTTGGTGCAGAAGTTGCACACCCCCACCATGACCGCGAACGAGCGCAGGACGGGGTGGCGCCACAGGAAGCGCATCCCCTCGGCGATGTCGGCGCGCAGGGTGGCGGGCGCCCGTTCCGGTGTGCGGAACCGGCCGCGCACGAGCAGCAGCGCGCCCATCGCGACCAGCCACAGGGCCGCCGGTGCGGCGAACGACACCGCCGCCCCCAGGGCCACCAGCAGACCGCCCAGGGGAGGGCCGAGGAACTGCTGGGCGGTCAGTTCGGCGGCGTGCAGCCGCCCGTTGGCCCGGGCGAGCCGGTCGCGCCCGACCACCCGGGGCAGGATCGACTGGGCGGAGGTGTCGTAGAGCGTCTCGGCCACCCCGATGCCCAGCGCCACCGCGTACAGCAGCCAGATCGACCCCGCGTCCAGCGCCAGGGCCAGGCCCAGGGCGGCGAGCAGGAGCCCGCGGACGGTGTTGGCGCCGAGCATCACCCGGCGGCGGTCGAGCCGGTCGGCGAGGGCCCCCGCAGGGAGGGAGAAGAACAGCCAGGGCAGGGTCAGGGACAGCGTCACGCCCGCGATGAGCAGCGGGGAGTCGGTCAGGCGCAGCGCGGCCAGCGGCAGCGCCAGCTTGAGGACGCCGTCGGCGAGGTTGGACAGGGCCGAGGAGGTCCACAGGTTCCAGAAGGGGGCGCCCAGGGCACGGGGCGGAGTCGGGGGCGGACCGGGGCGCAGGGGGGTGTCGTCGGTCATGGGTCGAGAATGACAGATCGATTGAGGATTCTCAATCGATCGCGGAAAATCGATCGTTGTTACGCTGGCCAGTATGGGTGAACCGGAAGGCAGCGGGGCCGCCCCCCGCCCGCGCGTACGACGTCCGGCCACGGTCCGGGAGGCCAAGGCCCTGGCGCACCCCCTGCGGGTGCGCATCCTGCGGCTCTGCCTGACCCGGGAACTGACCAACAAGGAGCTCGCCGACCGCCTGGAGACCACCCCGGGCACGGTCCTGTACCACGTCCGCCAGTTGGTGGAGGCGGGGCTGCTGGTCCCCGCGCCGGTGCGCACCGGCGCCAGCGGCGCCCTGGAGAAGCCCTACCGCGCCACCGGGGAGAGCTGGTGGCTGGACAACTCCGACGCCGCGGCCGGCCCCGAGGCGGCCGCGGCACCCGTGGAGGCCTTCCTGCAGGAGCTGGGCGAGGCCGGACTGGAGTCGGTGCGCGCCTACACCCGCTTCGCCCTGCACCTGTCCGACGAGGACGTCGCCGAGCTGGACCGCCGCATCCTCGCGGTCCTGGACGAGTACGTGGTCACCGAGGATCAGCGCGCGGACCGGCCGCACTACTCCGGCGTGTTCCTGCTGCATCGGCTCGCCGAGTAGGACCCGCCTACCGGGAGCGGCCCTCGGAGTGGTGCAGGTGGAAGGCCGGGCGCTCGGACCGGATGCGCGGCAGCGACGCGAAGTTGTGCCGGGGCGGCGGACAGCTGGTCGCCCACTCCAGGGAGGCGCCGTACCCCCACGGGTCGTCGCCCTCCACCCGGTCCGCGTACTGGGCGGAGTGCCACACGTTGTAGAGGAAGATCAGGGTCGAGGCGCCCAGGACGAACGACCCGACGCTGGACAGGGCGTTCATCCAGGTGAACCCGTCGGTGGGCAGGTAGTCGGCGTAGCGTCGCGGCATCCCCTGCGCCCCCAGGTGGTGCTGGATGCCGAAGGTCAGGTGGAAGCTGAAGAACAGGGTCCAGAAGTGCCACTTGCCGAGCGTCTCGTTGAGGAAGCGCCCGGTGAACTTGGGCCACCAGAAGTAGAAGCCCGCGAACATCGCGAAGACCACGGTGCCGAACAGCACGTAGTGGAAGTGCCCCACCACGAAGTAGGTGTCGGTGACGTGGAAGTCCAGGGGCGGTGACGCCAGCAGCACCCCGGTGAGCCCGCCGAAGAGGAAGGTCACCAGGAAGCCGACGGCGAACAGCATCGGACTGGGGAAGACGAGCTGGCCCCGCCACATCGTCCCGATCCAGTTGAAGAACTTGATCCCGGTGGGCACCGCGATGAGGAAGCTCATGAAGGAGAAGAACGGCAGCAGCACCGCGCCGGTGGCGAACATGTGGTGGGCCCACACCATCATGGACAGGCCGGTGATGGCGATGGTCGCCGCCACCATGCCCTTGTAGCCGAACAGCGGCTTGCGGGAGAAGACCGGGATCACCTCGGTGACGATGCCGAAGAACGGCAGCGCCACGATGTAGACCTCGGGATGGCCGAAGAACCAGAACAGGTGCTGCCACAGGATCGCGCCGCCGTGCTCCGCGTCGAACACGTGGGTGCCCACCATCCGGTCGGCGCCCAGCGCGACCAGCGCACCGGTGAGCACGGGGAAGGCCAGCAGCACCAGCACCGAGGTGAGCAGGATGTTCCACGTGAAGATCGGCATCCGGAACATGCTCATCCCCGGAGCGCGCATGACGGTGATCGTGGTGATGAAGTTGACCGAGCCCAGGATCGTGCCCAACCCGGACACGATCAGTCCCATCAGCCACAGGTCGCCGCCCAGCCCCGGCGATCGCACCTCGTTCGACAGCGGGACGTAGGCGAACCAGCCGAAGCTCGCAGCGCCGTTGTGGGTGAGGAAACCGGCCATCACCGTGAGGCCGCCGAACAGGAAGAGCCAGTAGCCGAGCATGTTCATGCGGGGGAAGGCCACGTCCGGCGCACCGATCTGCAGCGGCACGACCACGTTGCCGAAGCCCACGAACAGGGGCGTGGCGAACAGCAGCATCATCACCGTGCCGTGCATGGTGAACAGCTGGTTGTAGGTCTCGTTCGACATGGCCTGCATCCCGGGCCAGAACAGCTCGGCGCGCATGAGCATCGCCATGACCCCGGCGGCCAGGAAGAAGCCGAAGGCGGTGATGATGTAGAGGTAGCCCACCACCTTGTGGTCGGTCGAGGACAGCCAGGAGGTGAGGACCCGCCCCTTCGGTCTGGGCGCGCCTGGCGTCGCGGGGACCTCGGGTGCGTCCTGTTCCCGTGGCCGGGTCATGGGGGGCCTCCGTTCGTCCGTGGCGGGCGCTGGTGTTCCCGGGCGTACGGACGGCCTCTGCGAGGGGGCGCCGCCGATACGTCCTCGACCGGACACCCTAGGTCACGGAACGTCTCTGGGGGAGCGCCCGCACCCGTGTCGCGGACACGGCGCGCGTCCGTCCGCGCCGCGGGACGCGGACGGAGCGTCGGCACCCGGGCCCCGCCCGGCCGGCGGGCACCGGGTTCGCGGGTCAAAAACGCAGCCAGGTGCCGGCGAGTCCCTGCTGGCCCACACCCGGCACCGACCAGTCGCACACGCCCTCCGAGAACACCTCGGCGGCCCGCTCGGCCTGCTCCTCGGTGAAGTCGGCCGGGTGCGCGTCGGCGTCGAAGGGGGTCAGGCGGCACTTGACGACGTCCGAGGCCAGCGGGGCCCCGGCCACGATCCGCGGCGAGGTGTGCACGGGGTAGGCGTCCGAGCACCGGTCGCCCCCGGTCAGCGGCCGCTGCTCGGTGACCACCCGCTGCGGGGCCGGGGAGCCCACCCAGCACGAGTCGGCCAGCCACTCCGGGCGCGCGGCGCGGACGTGGTCGATGGCGGCCCGTCCGGGATCGGCCCGCCGGGCCCGGCTGACGTCGGTGGCCCAGGCGTCGAGTTCGGCCAGGGCCCGTCCGGCCACCGGGGCGGCGGCGGAGAACCCGCCCCGGCCCCGCGCCTCCACGAGCATGACGTGGTTGTCGGCGGTGCCGTTGGCCGACCGCAGCCGCTCGCGCACCGAGAAGGAGTGGTACCGCATGTGGAGGTCGCCGCCCTCGGCGTCGTCCTCGTAGGCGC
This sequence comes from Nocardiopsis sp. FR4, assembly GCF_009830945.1. Lineage (GTDB taxonomy): Bacteria > Actinomycetota > Actinomycetes > Streptosporangiales > Streptosporangiaceae > Nocardiopsis. The sequence goes on from NZ_VWVV01000005.1 coordinate 177,139, forward strand.
GGTAGTCCACCACCGGGATGTCGGCCAGGCCGCCGCCCCCGCTGAGCAGACGACCGCTGCGGTAGGCGGCCACGGTGGCCCGCAGGTCGGCCACCGTGCGCCGCTCCGTCACCCGGCCGTCCGCGTCCAGGCCGCCGATGTGCTCGTTCAGGTGCAGGAACTGGTCCGCGTCGATCCGCCCCTCCAGCAGGGCGCCCAGCCCGTACTGGACGCCGACGTTGTCCAGGGGGCGCCGGGGCAGCCCGGTGGCGGGGTCGGTGCCGTACACGTTGCGGGTGTGCGCGTAGATCTCGCAGCGGGCACCCCCGGGGTTGTCCTCGGGGTGGTAGCGCTCCTCCTCCGGCAGCCGGGACGGGCACGTGCCGGTCGGATCGACCCGGGCCGCCTGGTCGGCCAGGCGGTCGATGCTCTCCCGGAGCAGGAACCCCGACACCGCCCGCTGCTCCTCGCGGCTGAGCGCCCCGGGGTGCGCCCGGGTGTACTCGCGCAGCAGCAGGGCGTCGGTCACCGCGGGCACCACGGAGAAGGCCACGTCGGGGAAGGCCTGGGAGACCAGGACGCCGTCGAGCAGTCCGGGCTGGTTGTCGGCGATCTGGTGGGCCTGGTAGGCGCCGCCGGAGGAACCCCACCCCAGGGCCAGGTCGGGGGCGCCGTGGGTGAGGGAGAAGCGCTGCTTGACCGCGGCCGTGGTCTCGGCGGCCAGCAGGTCGTTGCAGTTGTTGCCGAACACGTTGAGGGAGGCCGAGGCCACGGCGTACCCCCGGGAGAGCATCCCGTGGTCCAGCACCCCGGCGGTCCTGCTGCCCTGGGTGTACCAGCCCCCGGGACAGCCGCCGCCGAACTTGTACACCAGGCGGCGGTTCCACCCCTCGGGCGGGCTCCACGGGTCGGGTTCGGGGAGGCCGGGGGTGTACAGCACGGCCGTCTCGTAGACCGACCGGTTCACCGTGCCGGTCTCCACCCGCACGGTGTAGGGCACCCGCGCGCCGGTGGAGGTGGTGGTCGTGGCGGCGTCCCGCGGAACCCGTCCGGGGTCGGGCACCGGTTCCCAGTCGCCCCCCTCGGTGCGGTACATGTGCCGTACGACCGTCTCGGCGGAGCAGTCCTCGTCCAGCGGCGGCCCCAGTGTCCCCCCGCCGTGCAGGGGGAAGCGGTCGGTGCCGCAGACGAAGGGCTCCTCGTGCGGACCGGAGAACACCGGTCCGGTCGGCGGGTGGCTGGTCACCGGGACCCGCACGGGCTCGGGCGCTGGAGCGTCGGCGGTCCGGCTCCTCCCCCCGCCGCCGCCCGGAGGTTCCCCGACGGAGGCGACCAGGTCGCTCCTGCCCTCGGGCAGGCCTGTGACCAGGCCCTCCAGGGCCGAGCCGCCCTCGTCCAGCCGCACGGGGCGCAGGGAACCGGTGACGTCCCTCCCGCCCGCCTCCAATCGGACGCGGTCGACGGGCAGGGACGCGGGCGGGGTCACCCGGACCAGGACGGTGCCGCCCATGACGGTGTCGGGCCGCGAGGACAGGACCTCCAGGGCGAGCGGGTCCCGGGCGTCCCGGGGGGCCTCGGGACCGGCGGCGGGCGGCAGGGCGGCGGCGACGGCGGGCAGGACGCCCAGCCCGGTCAGGGGAGCCCCCGAGAGGGTGCAGAGCACGGCGGTGACGGCGGCGCCGCCGTTGATCAGTACGCGGTTCCAGGATGGTGCGGTCACGGGCGTCCGGGGCGGGGAGACGGCGCGGGAGCGGGTGGGGCGGTCGTGGCTGTCGCTGGTCCGGGGCTGGCACACGGGACGATCGTGCCCGCGGGCGGTACGCGGGGGGCGTGTACACACCGGGGATGAGACGGCCTTTGCGTTCCCATGACGGGGTCGCTACCCCGCGAAGGCGCGAACCGAACATTCGGTGACAGAAGGTGTGGCGCGTGGGGCGGGCGGTCCGGTCCACGGTCCGGTTCGGACCGGACCGCCCGGCGGTCAGTTCCTGCTGATCCGGCGTCCGCTCAGCCTGCCCGGGGTGATCCGCAGGACCTGGTCGCGCGCGCCCTCGGCCCAGGGCTGGGGCAGGCGGCCCTGCGGGATGCGGGCCAGTTCGTCGTGGTCGTGGATCCACTCGCACCGGCCGCTGGCCAGCACGCTCCAGCCCTCGCGGCGCTCGTGGTCGAAGCTGTCCACCTGGAAGGAGGCGTAGCCGCGCGAGTGGCGCATGATGTCCCCGGCCAGGGTGGAGCGGAACACGATGTTCCCGTCGACCACCGAGTAGTTCACCGGCAGCACCGTCGGAGCCGCGTCGCCGGTGATGGTGAAGGCCACCCGGCCGATGTCGAGGGCGGCCAGCAGGTTGAGGCAGGTCTGGCGTTCCAGGACGGTGAGCCTGGCGTTGGGGTCGCCCTCGATGATGTCGGCCCCCTCCATGAGCTCCTGCTCCTCGGCGAGGCTCCTGGTGCCCGCGTACTCGTCGGCCGCCTCGCGCTGCTCGGGCGGTGCCGTCGGTTCCGTGACCGACACCGGCTGCCGTCCCGCCGGGTCGGTGCCCTCTGTTCCAGCCATGACAAGCCCCCAGAGAAGAATGCCCCCGTGTCCGTGGCCCACCGCCCCCTCCGGCGGCGGGTCCGAGGACGCGGCCCGGCCGCCGCTGCCGCGGGACGGCGGAGGTCTTCGTACCTCGCCTACCCGGCGGGAGGCCGCACCCAAACAGAGCGGCTGGTCACGCGTGCCGGAGAGTCGGTCCCGCGGCGCTCACCAGAGGAAGGGGCTTCCCCGGAAGCCCCGGCGGACCCGGCACCCCTCTCCGAGGAGTTCCGCACCGGTGACCCTCCTACCACTGGGGACCCCCACCGTGAGATCGCGTGCTCCGGCGAGGGGGCGCAGGTCGAAGGGGCCGGAGCCGAAGAGGCCGAGTTCCTCCAGATGCGGCAGCTCCCGGATCCACGAGGGTACGGAGGCGTCCCTGTCGGACCGGCTGAAAACCAGGCCGAGAGACCTCAGCCGGGGAATCCTGCTGATCCACCGGGCATTCGCCGAGGCGACGCGTAGGTCGAGGCGCAGCAGCGAGAGTCTCTCGAAGCCGCGCAGGATCGCCAGGTCCATGGTCGAGTGCTCGTCCAGGACGAGGTAGGTGAGGCGCGTGAGCGTCTCCCGGTGCCCCTCCAAGCCCGCCAGGCTCCGGAGGCCGTGACAGAAGACGATCCAGAGCCTTCGGAGGCTGTCGGGGACCTCGGCCAGGCTGGACAGGTCGGCCATCCGCACACTCCGGTACGTGAGGGCCTCCAAGGGGGGTGGGCACACCTCTTCCAACGGGAGCGGGGGAAGGGTTCCGGTGAACTCCAGGTCCGACAACCGGGCGAAGTCCCTGAGCAGGTGCAGGTCCCGGGTCTGGTCGGGGTGGCTCAAGGACACCTTCTGCACGTGAGTATCACCCAGGGGTGCGACCGACTCGGTGAAGGCGTTGCCGTAGATCTCGAATTCGGTGAGGTGAGGCAGTTCCCCGACCGGTCCCAGGTCGATTCCATGCCACGCGTGGTAGTCGCGGTTCCTCAACTGGAGTCGGGTGGTGTGGGGGAGCTTGGTGGCATCCTGAATCTCGTCGCCGTCTCGGCCCTCCAAACACACACGCGGATTGTCGGGCATGTACCGCAGGTGGAGGTCGACCCTGTCAGCCGGGACCGGCAGGTAGTGGTCGACGTACCGCTCCGCGGCCACCGGGAGGAACACCCGGGCGAGGTCCTCGCCCTGGTCCTTCCACCAAGCTCGCTGCGCAGCGGCGAAGACTCTGCGGGTGGGGAAGGCGAGCGCCCTCTCGATGGTCGGCACCGCCTGCGGCCCTCCCACCGCGGCGGCGACCTCGACGACCCTCTCCGCCTCCCGGGCGTTGGTCGGCGGGTGCTCGGCCAGCAGCGGCAGCGCGAACTCCCCCACCAGGGAGAGCGCGTGCACGTGCGCCTTGGTGCGCGGCGGCAGGATCTCCCGCACCCGCGTCCGGATCTCCTCGCGCAGCGCCCCGGACAGCTGCGGCGAGGTCTCCAGGCAGGCGAAGGCCACCAGCAGCAACCGGTCCCGGTGCCTCCTGACCTGACCGGACCGCTCCAGCAGCCCCCGGATCAGCTCCTCTCGCTGGGCCGGGGTGGCGTGGCCCGCGGCCATCACCACCACCTCGTGCCACTGGTCGTCGTGGGCGTTGGCCACGAGGAACGGGAAGCTGTCCTCCTCCACCAGGGCCTTGGCCGCCAGGTACTCCTCGAAGGTGCGGTGCAGGAAGCTCACCCGGTCCACCGCCGGGGTGTGCAGCAGCCCGCTGCGCACCACCAGGTGGGTGTAGACCTCCTCCTCCGGCTCCTCCACCCGGTGCATGGACGCCAGGATCCGGCCGACCCGGCGCCGGGCGGTGCCCGCCGGGGCGTCCGACTTGCCGTTGACCACCAGCCACCGGGCCAGCTCCTGCAACAGCAGCACCAGTTCCTTCCGGGACAGGTCCACGCCCCCGACGATCCCCCGCTGCTGGTCGCGGTCCTTGAGCAGCATGGCCAGCGCCGCCTCGTAGACCTCCATCCGGTCCCGGGGCAGGGCCGTGTGCTGGTCCCGGTACAGGGCGCACAGCAGCGCGCACAGCAGGGGCGTGGCGGCGATGGCGCGCAGGTGGCGCTGGGCCGTGACCTTGCGGGTGAGCTCCTCCTCGTACCGGGACAGCAGCTCGCGCTCGGCCTCGTCGGCGGTCTCGCTGCGCACCGCGCCGTGCCAGTGGCGGATGAAGGCGCGCACGTCCTCGTCCCGCAGCGGCTGGAGTTCGGCGGTGGCGAAACCGTCCGCGTCCAGCCACGTCTCACTCGCGGCCCCCGGCCGGGTGGTGACCACGTACCGGCAGTCGGGGAAGTCCGAGAGCAGGTCGCGCAGCCAGCGCCTGGCCGCCTCGCGCTGTCCCTGCGGGAGTTCGTCCACCCCGTCCACCAGCACCACCGCGCGCCCCTCGGCCAGCACCCGCGCCACCCACCCCCGGGGCGCCTGGTCGGCGAGGTGGCGGCCGGTGTGGCGGACGAACTCCTCCGGTTCGGGCAGCGCGCGGTCGACGTACTGGCGCAGCGGGACCAGGAAGGGGACCAGTCCGTTCCACGAGGCCATCTCCTCGGGGAAGTCGCCCCGGCTGGCGCGCACGCCGACCCAGCGCATCAGGGTGGTCTTGCCGCTCCCGGCCGGACCGCGCAGGAACGTGCGCGGGTGGGCGGCCAGTACCCGCTCCACCCGCTGCTCGCCGTTTTCGTACAGGAAGCCGGAGCGGAACCGCTCCTCCTGCTCGTCCTGGGACACCCGCAGGCTCAGGTAGGCCAGGGTGAGCGGGTAGCGCCGCGTGTGGGCGTCGGTGCCGAACAGCTCCAGCACGTCCCAGCGCTCGGCGGCCTTGCGCCGGTAGGCCGTGGCGAAGGCCGCCTCCGGATCCTCCGCCCCGCCCGCCACGGGCTCGGGGAGGCGGTCCAGGACCTCCTCCAGGTGCTCCAGCACCAGCGACTCGCGGCGCAGCAGTTCGGTGAGCGTCCCCGCCTGGAAGCGCGGCAGGGTGGTCAGGGTGGCGAGCACGTAGGCGCAGGCCTCGGGCAGCACCCGGTCGTAGAGGGAGGTGCCCTGGTCGCTCAGGTACCGGGTGGCGTGCGGGTGCTTGCGCCGCACGTACCGCTCCAGGTACAGCGGGTCCAGGTCCTGCTCGAAGAGGACCCGGTCGGTCAGTCCGGCCCGTTCGAAGGAGTCGGCCACCGCCAGTACGGCGGCCTCGCGCTCGTTGTCCGGCATGCCCCGGAACTCGTGGTCGAGGTAGCCGAGCACCCGCTCGGCGATGCTCTCCTCGATCTCGGCGAAGCGGCGCTCCAACCGTCGCTGGTCGCGCCTGCCGGTGACCTTCTCCTGGACGATGTCCACCACGGTGGTGGCGGCGTCCTCAGCCAACGGGTTCTGCAACCAGATGCCGCACGCGGCCTTGACCACGGCCACACCGAGCTTGAGGGCGACGTCGTACACGGGGCTCCTGGAGGGGTAGGGGGCGCCCTCCGAGCCTAGCGTCCGACGGTGTTCCCGGGACGGCTTCCGAGCGCGGGAAGCGCTGCCCCGTAGGGGTTCGTGCCACGAAACGGGTCATGGGCGTGCTATGTTCATGAAAATCATTTTCGCACCCTGGCGTCGCGCGTCACAGGAGGCCACACGTGTCTGCGGGTTGGCTCCGGTACCGGGCCCTCGCGGTCCCGGCCGGAACGAAGCGCCGGGCGGATCCCTGATGCCCCGGATGTCCCAGTACGACGACGACATCCTCGGGCTCCTCGGCCAGAGCACGCGTTTCCGCGGCTGCCAGGAGATCCACGTCCGCCTGGCCGAACGGCGCCCCCGGGGCCGCAGGCCACCGAGCCTGTCCACCGTCTACCGCACGCTGTACCGGCTGGCCCAGGACGGCGTCCTCGACACCCTCCAGTCACCCGGGGGAGAGCGCCTGTACCGGCTGTGCGGAACCTCCTCACGCCACCACCACCTGCTCTGCCGGGCCTGCGGACGGGTGGAGGACATCGCGCGGGTCGAGGAGCTGTCCGAGGTCGCCGAGCGCATCGGCCAGGACACGGGCTTCGGCGAGCTGGACTACTCCTTCGAGCTGTCGGGCCTCTGCCCCGGCTGCTCCTGACACCTCCCCGGCTCCCGCCCCGGCCGAGCGGCCGCGCCACCCGGCCGGGAGTCCGCTCCGTTCAGGCGTGGGCGTGCTCGTGGCTGTGCGCGTCCTGTCCGCGTACTCCGGGAACGGGTCGGGCAGGGCCTCCCCGTCGGCGGCCGCCTCCGCGCCGGTCAGCAGGCAGGCGCGCAGCGCCGCCTCCAGCTCCCCGCGCTCCAGGGCGGTGCCGATGAACACCAGCCCCTGGCGCGGCTCCATGGGCTCGTCGCCCGCCAGGTCCTCGGGGGAGTAGCCCACCGACGGCCCGTCGGCGGGATCCCACACCCCCGACGGCCCGAAGCGCGCCACCGGGCCCGCCTGGGACCACAGCCCCGTGATCCGGGGCCGGGTCGCCAGCCAGAAGAAGCCCTTGACCCGCAGCACGGTGCCGAAGCGCCCCGACTCCAGGCCTACGGTGACCAGGTCCCACAGGCGTCCGGGGGGAAGGGTCGGTCCGCCCGGAACACCAGGCTGGAGATCCCGTACTCCTCGGTCTCGGGCACGTGGTCACCGTTGAGCTCGGCCGCCCACCCCGGCGCCTGTCCGGCCCGCTCCATGTCGAACAGGCCCGCGCCGACCAGTTCGCGGGGGTCCACCCGGCCGTGCTCGATCCGCAGCACCCGCGCCAGCGGGTTGAGTCTGCGCACGGCGGCCTCGACCCGGTCGGCCTCCTCCTCCGTCACCAGGTCCACCTTGTTGACGAGCAGGACGTCGGCGAACTCCACCTGGTCGACGAGCAGGTCGCTGACGGTGCGCTCGTCGTCCTCGTAGGCGTCGAGGCCCCGCTGGACCAGGTCGTCCCCGCTGTTCAGCTCGGTCAGGAACGCGGCGGCGCCGACCACGGACACCATCGTGTCCAGGTGCGCCCCCTCCAGGAGCGGGCGGCCGTCCTCGCCGGGTACGGCGGAGGTGGCGGCCACCGGCATGGGCTCGGAGATGCCGCTGGACTCGATGAGCAGGTAGTCGAACCGCCCCTGGGCGGCCAGCCGGGCGACCCCCTCCAGCAGGTCGTCGCGCAGGGTGCAGCAGATGCAGCCGTTGGTCATCTCCACCAGGCGCTCGTCGGTCCGCGACAGGTGCCCCTCGCCCCGGACCAGGTCGGCGTCGATGTTGACCTCGCTCATGTCGTTCACGATGACCGCCCCCCGGACGCCGTCCAGGTTGCCCAGTACGTGGTTGAGCAGGGTGGTCTTGCCCGCGCCGAGGAAGCCCGACAGGACGGTCACCGGAAGCGTGCCGCTCATGCCCGCCCCTCCCGGACGACCCGGTACAGGCCCGCCTCGGCGGGGCCGCAGGCGAGGACGCCGAACCCGTGGGGCGCGGTCTCCGCGCGCAGGCCCTCCTCCGAGACCGTCCACCAGTCGTAGTCGACCTCGTCGCGGCTGAGGAGGCGGATCCCCCTCGTGGACCTCGTAGGTCATGCTCCAGGTGACGCTCCGGGGTCCGGCGGGCTCGGCCTCCGCCCAGCCGACGTAGGCGCGCTCGCCCACGCGGACCTCGCTCATCCGGGAGCGCTCCACGCGCGCTGGCTCCACCGGCGGGGCCAGGTTGACCAGGGCGGAGCCGCCCGGGACCAGGCGCCGGGCCAGGTCGGACCAGGGGCGGTCGCGTTCGGCGGGGCTGAAGTGGCCGATGAGGTTGGCCATCAGAACACCGCCCAGGCGTTCGGGGAGGCGGGCGGAGAGCAGGTCGTCGCCGTCCACCGTGACCCGCTCGCGCAGGTCCCCGTCGGCGGCCACGCGGGAGAGCGGGACCGTTCGCAGCAGGGGGGAGGGCTCGACGGCCAGGATCCGGGCCCCGGGCAGGGCGCGGGCCATCAGCAGGGTGCCCGAGCCGCCGCCCGCCCCCGCGTCCAGGAGGGGCCCTGGTCCGCGGGCATCCGGCGTACCGCCTCGGTGCCGGCCTCCCCGAAGTGCTCCCACCACCCGGCGATCATGATGTCGACGAACTGCCCGGAGCGGGCGTAGGGGTCGTCGTGGTCGGCCACCGCGGTCCTCCTCTCCTCGGACTCCAGGGCTCGGATAACATGGAAAAGATAATCGTTTTCGAATTCTAGCGGGTCTCACGTCCCGGAGCGAACGCGGGCGCGGGGCCGCCCCGCCGCTCACCACCGCTCTGCCGGGGACCCCGGGGAAGCGGACGGGGCCGTGAGCCGGGCGCGCACGACCACGTTGTCCGTGTAGTGCCCGGTGGCGGCGTCGAAGGCGCCGCCGCAGGTGATGAGTCGTAGCTCGGGCCGGCTGGTGGCCCCGTAGACCTCCTGGGTGGGGAAGTCGTCCTTGGCGTGCTGTTCGACCGCGTAGACGGTGAACCTGGCCACGGAGCCGTCGGCGCGCTCGACCGAGACCGCGTCCCCGTCGCGCAGTTCGCCCAGACGGTGGAAGACGGCGGGTCCGTCCGGGGAGTCCAGGTGCCCGGCCAGGACGGCGGGCCCCACCTGCCCGGGAGCCGCGCCCAGGGTGTACCACCCGACCGCCTCCCACTCCCGGGGGGCTTCGAGGCGGCGGTCGGGGGTCAGGCCGAGGCCGACGAGGTGCGCGGTGCGCAGACCGATCGCCGGGATGTTCAGGGCGGTCGGCGCCGAGCGCGGGAGCGGGGGAGTCCGTTCGGAGCCGGCGGGGGCGTCCGGAGGCGGCGTCCGGGGTGTGCTGACCGTGTCGGAGGGCGGGGGAGGGCCGTACCGTTCCGGCGTCCCCAGCGCCAGGAGCACGATGCCGATGACGGTGCACACGGCCGAGGCCGCCGCGGCGGTGGTGCTGCCGCGGCGGCGGGTCCGGGGGTCTCGGCCCGCTGGCTGGGGCCGGGAGTGCCGGCCCACTAGCTGTCGTGGCGGAGCTTCCGGGTGAGGACGAGCCCGCCCGCCGCGAGCGCGACGAGGGCGCCTCCGGCGCCGAGGAGCCAGCCGTTCGCGTCCCCGTCGGCCGTGCCGCCGCCACCGGTGTCGACACCGCCGACCGGCGCCTGGCCGTCCCCGTCCTCCGCGGTGCTTCCGTCACCGTTGTCCTCGTCCGGTGAGGGGTCGGGGTCCTCGTCGTCGGTGGGCTCGAAGTCCACCCACGCCTCGCAGCCGATGCCGTCGCCGTCAGCGTCGAAGCGGTGCGGGTCGCCCGGGCTGACCTCGAAGTCGCGTTCGGAGATCTCGCCGCAGTCCACGTCCGGCGGCGGGGACGGGACCGGGTCCTCGGCCAGGGCCGGGCCGGCCGCGCCCAGGGCGAGTGCGGTGCCGCAGGCCAGGGCCGCGGCGGTGGTGGTCGCGGTGCGGGTCAGGTTCATGTGCCCTCCCAGGTAGGTGATGGGGCCCCGCGCGGTCGTGCGCACGGGCGCGTTCGACCGCGGACTTCTGAAATGGGGCATTCACCAATAAATGGTGCGAATCGTCACATTCCCGGCTTTATGTGCGGCGAAACGCCACCGGTGAGAGCCGCCAGAGAGGTGATTGGAGGGGTGATGGGACCATTATTCGGCAGGGGGTACGGCTGCGGGGATTTCGTGCTTTACCCAGTGCCGGATTCCGGGGCGGAGGGTCGGAAAAGGCCCGGTCCGTCCGGTCCCAAGAGCGGTGGCGTGGGCGATCGGGACCGCGCCGGTCCGGTCGGCGCGTCCGCGGGGCCCGGAACGCCTCCCGGGAGGCGTTGTCCCGCGGGATCCCGGTCCGGATTCGACCGCGTGACCGAGTCTTTGTCCGACAGGGTGCCTTTCGGGGTGGATTCGTTGCCCCGCCGCCGTGTCGCGGGGTACTCCGTTTCTCGTTCGGTGCCGAGAGAATGACACGCGTGCGCCGCAAGGAAAGAAACATTGTTTCCGTGGTACGGAAATGCGGGGGCGGTGTTTCCGTCCTCCGCGCACGGCCTTCCCGGGTGTCCGTCGAACGGCCTTCCCCAGGCCAGCCGTGCGGCGGGTCCAGCCGGGAACTGGAGGCAGCGGACCCGTCCGGTGCCCCGGCACCGGACGGCCCGCGCGTCCACGGAGCCGGTCCGGTGGCCGGGGAGGTCCGCCAGCCCGCCGCCCGGCATGGAGGCGTTCCCGGGAGCCGGGTCCCTCCCCCGCACCGGTGGCTCTTCCGGCCGGTCACCCGCACCGGCGTCCGGTCCGGGGAGTCGTCGCGCGTCTCCCGGCTGACCAGCAGCGCCCCCAGGGTGATCGCACCGACCAGCACCAGGTAGCCGCCGACCCAGGCCAGGCCGAAGGTCCCGGCCAGCCAGGTCGCGATGTAGGGGGCGAAGGAGGCGCCCAGCAGGCCCGCGACCGGGGTGAACAGGCCGAAGAACACCACACCCACCAGCAGGGACACCAGGAACTGTGAGCGCTAGTAGCCCAGGCCGGTTTCGGCGTCCGTGCCGAAGCCCGGGGAGAACACCGGCATCAGGTAGAGCAGCACGTAGGTGGCGAGCATGATCAGCGTGCCCAGGAGCACGGCGGGCCGGTCGGTGCGGAACACCTCCACCATGGGCGCCTTGGCCCGCTCTCCCGAGGCGGCGACCTCGGCGGGGGTCTCGTGCGGGGTCAGGCGCCCCCACGGGCCCGCCGCGATCAGCAGGGTGGAGGGGAGGAACGGTACCCGCCAGCCCCGGGCCAGGAAGGTCGCGTCGCCCATGGTCCGGCTCAGGACCGGGAACACGCCGTTGGCCAGGAAGAGGCCGATCGGCGCGCCCAGCTGTGGGAAGGGGCCGCAGAAGCCGTGCCTTCCCCGGGGACTCCCGCGGTCGACCGGCACCTCCGTCCCACGAAGTGGGACACGTCACAGGCGGGCGTGTCACGCCCGGGGCCCGCCCCCTCGTCTGTGCCGTGAAGGTCCGCACCCCCTCGGGAGGAGCCCACCCATGGCACACGACATCGTCGTCCTCGGCGCCGGATACGCGGGACTCGCCGCCGCCCGGCGCGCCGCCCACCGCGTCCGCCGCGACCGGCTCGACGCCCGGGTCACCCTCGTCAACGCCGCACCCGACTTCGTAGAACGCGTCCGCCTGCACCAGGTCGCCGCCGGACAGAACGTGGGCGTGTACCCGCTGGCCGACTCCCTCGGCGAGGGCGTGCGCCTCCTCCTGGGCTGGGTGGAGGAACTGGACACCGGCGCCCGGACCGTCTCCCTCCGCGCGGACGGGGTGCCGCGCGTGGTCTCCTACGACACGCTCGTCCTGGCCACCGGCAGCGGGGCCGCCGACGGCGGGGTGCCGGGGGCGGATGAGCACGCCGCCTCCGTGGACGGGCTCGACCGGGCCCGCGCGCTCGCCCGGCGCCTGGCCGAGGAGCGCCCCGCCCGGGTGGCCGTGGTCGGCGGCGGGTTCACCGGCCTGGAGGTGGCCGCCGAACTCGCCGAGAGCCACCCCGGCACACGGGTCGAACTGCTCACCCGGGGCCGGGTGGCCGCCGCGGCCGACCCCCGGGGGCGGGCGCACGTGCGCCGCGCACTGCACCGCCTCGGTGTGGCGCTGCGCGAGGAGACCGCCGTGGCCGCGGTGGCGGCCGACGGGCTGACCCTGGAGGACGGCGCCCACGTACCCGCCGACCTGGTGGTGTGGAACGCCGGTTTCGCGCCCTCACCCCTGGCGGCCGCCTCCGGGCTCGCCGTGGACGGGAACGGACGGGCCCTGGTCGACGCCACCCAGCGCTCGGTCTCCCACCCCGACGTCTACGTGGTCGGCGACGCCGCCCACGCACGCGGGGCGGGCGGAGGGGAGCTGCGGATGTCGTGCGCGATGGGCATGCCCATGGGCTGGGCCGCCGCCGACGCGATCGCCGCCCGCCTGGCCGGGCGCGCACCCGAAACCGCCCCGTTCGGCTACCTGTTCCAGTGCGTCAGCCTGGGCCGCCGGGACGGCCTCATCCAGTTCGTCCGCGCCGACGACAGCCCTCGCCGCCTCGTCCTGACCGGGCGCGCGGCCGCTCTGTACAAGCAACGGATCGTGGCCTCCGCCTACGGGGGGCTGCGCGGTGGCGGCCACGGCCAAGCCGATCTGTACCTGTCCCTGGTGCGCGGTGCGGCCCGGCGCTTCGACCGCCGGCGGGAGGGGGTCCCCGCCGGAGTCTGAACCCCTCCGGAGGTGCGGCCCCTCAGCCCGGCGGCAGGTCCGCCGGGCGCACCACGCGCGTGCAGTTGTTCCGGGAGCGCTTGACCAGTTCACCGTTGGGGCGGTCGCTGCGCTCCACCCACGCGCGGGCGGCCTCCTCGTCCAACCCGCCCGCGCGCTGCCGCTCGCGCAGGCGGCGCTCGCGCACCTCGTCGTCGGCCTCCACGTACCACAGCTGCGTGAACAGCCCGCGCAGCCGGGCCCAGGGCTCCTCGTCACCGGCCAGGTAGTTGCCCTCGGTGACCACCAGGCGGGTGCGCGGGGTGACCACGTGCCGCGCGGCGACGGGTTCGTGCAGGCGGCGGTCGTAGTCGGGGACGTAGACGGGGTGGTCGGTCTCGGTCAGCAGGCGGCGCACCAGGGCCACGTACCCGTGGGCGTCGAAGGTGTCCGGGGCGCCCTTGCGGTCGCGCCGCCCCAGCCGGTCGAGCTGGGCGTTGGACAGGTGGAAGCCGTCCATGGGCAGGTATCCGGCGGTGTCCGGGCCCAGGGCGCGGTCGACCCCGGCCACCAGGTGGCGGGCCAGCGTGGACTTCCCCGCGCCGGGGGCTCCGGCCAGGCCGAGCACGGCGCGGCGGGTTCCGCCGGCCGCGGCCTCCCGGGCCAGCGCGACGGCGTCGGCGACAAGGTCGGGCATGGGGACGAGCCTACGTGCCGGGGGCCGCCGGTTCCACCGGGGAGGGGCCGGAGGAGGGGCCGCGGCCGGAGGGGAACCGCCCCCGGCCACGGCACCGGGGTGCCTCAGGGGGCCTGGCCCACGTGGGCCAGCGCCTGCCGGATCAGCACGTCCTGTCCTCCCGTCATCTCCTCGCGCATCTGCGGGCTCACCGCCTCCTCGGGGGTGAACCACACCAGGTCCAGCGCGTCCTGGCGCGGCTGGCAGTCCCCCGAGACCGGGACGATGTAGGCCATCGCCACGGCGTGCTGGCGCGAGTCGTGGAACGGGGTGACGCCCGGGGTGGGGAAGTACTCGGCGACCATGAAGGGCTGCGGTGCGGTGGGCACCCGCGGCAGGGCCACCGGGCCCAGGTCCTTCTCCAGGTGGCGCAGCAGGGCGTCGCGCACCCTCTCGTGGTAGAGCACCCGGCCCGAGACCACCGAGCGGTGGAAGCTGCCGTCGGGGGTGGCCCGCATGAGCAGGCCGACGTGGGTCACCTGGCCCACGTCGTCCACCCGCACGGGTACCGCCTGGACGTAGAGGACGGGCATACGGCCGCGGATGCTCTCCAGTTCCTCGGCGGAGAACCAGCCGGGCTGGGTGTCGGCGGTTTCGGTCATGGGGTGCGCGGCGGAGGGTGTCCCGGCCGTGGGGCGGGACGGGGCCGCCGCTCCCTCCCTTCTCTGGACGTCCTGGAGCTCGGACCGCCGGCCCGCGGAGGGCGGGCGCGCGGTGTCGCCTGTACCGCTTCTACCGCACCCGGGTCCGCCGGGCACGGTGAGGGGCGGCTTCGGGAGTGTCCGAGAGACGAGCACGGGGCCCGGTGCCGGCCGAGCGGTGCTCCGCCGCCCCTGAGGGCGGCGCGGTCCCGCCGTTCCGGTCGCATCGGGAAAACTCGTCGGTTTTTTTCACGAAAAGCCTCCCACGGCCTCTCTGTAGAGGCTACGATCTCGTACGCGGTTGCGTAGTGGAAAGATTACGACCGGTGAGAGGTGGCCCGAGTGGCGCAGGATGCCCGGTTCTCTGCTCAGGAGCGTTTCCCCTGTACGGGGGTGACGGTCGTACCCGTCCACGGAGAGGTCGACCTCGCCACCGCGGACCGGATGCGCGACCACCTCCTCCGCGCGGCGCACGCCTCGCGCTGCGACTGCCTGGTGGTGGACATGTCCGGTCTCGACTTCTTCGACGCCAGCGGGGTCCGCGCCCTGATCGAGGTCTACCGGGAGCTGACCCGCCAGGGCCGGCACGTGGTCCTGGCCGAGCCCTCGTCCATCGCCGCGCGCGTACTCGAAGCACTGGCCATGGGGCGGGTGTTCGAGGTCTACCCGCTGCTGGAGATGGCGCTCACCCACACCAGCGGCCTGCGGGTCAACGGCGAGCCCCTGCGCAACACGGTTCCCGAGCGGCCCTGACCGCCGCCGGTACCCGCTCCCGGGCGGGCACCGGCGGATCCGTCGAACCGGGGGCACAGGCCCGGTGTTCCCGGGCCCCGGGAGCCCGCCGCGGTCACGGCCCCGACGGCGGCTCACCGCCGCCCCGTCCCCCGTCCCCCCCGGACTCCGGCCCCCTCCTCCGCGTCGCTCCCCGGACGGACCAGGAAGGGCTCCAGCAGCCCCGGCACGGCCCGGTCCGCCCACTCCAGGCCCTGCTCCAGCCCCACGTCCGAGGCCGCGTACATCCCCTGGCCCGCGGCCGTCGTGGCCGCCACGTCCGCCAGGCCGAGCCTGCGCTGGAACGGGGAGCGGGTGATCCGCCAGCCGATCACCGCCGACCGCTCCAGGGTCACGGTGTCGCGCACGGCCATCCCCTTGCGCACCACCAGGTAGCTCGGGTGCAGTCCGTGGCCCAGACCCCGGTAGGAGCCCACCGCGTACCAGAACGCCGCGGCCGTGATTCCCACCGCGAGCGTCGCCCACCCCCAGCTCGGGGTGGCCTCCACCGCGGTCGAGGCCAGCGGCACGGGGATGATCTCCCGTTCCACCCGGTGCACGACCTCCCACCAGGCGGCGGTGGCCAGGGTGTGCAGCCAGGCCAGTGCCCCGGCCAGCACGGCGCCCAGCACGGAGACCACCACGGCGCGGGTGAAGCGGCGGCGCAGCGCCGCCCGGGGGTGCGCCGCCAGGGCCGCGTCCAGGGGGGAGTCCGGGGCCCGCATCAGGTCCGCGGCCAGTCTGCGGGCCCGCTCCCGCGGCATGGCGGGGGACAGGCGGCTCTTGGCCGTGGTCTTCTTGGCGTCCCCGGCGGCCAGCCCGGTGGCCACCGCGCGCACGTCCGCCCCGCCCACCGAGCGCAGCACGAACGGCTCGTGCAGGGTGACGCCGTTGAGGCGGCGCCCCTCGACCGACAGCGACACGCTGGTCAGCAGCCCCCGGCGCAGCCGCACGGTTCCGTCCGCCTCCCTGGTGAGCCGGTAGTTCCACCAGGTCTCCACCGCCACGGCGGTCAGCACGACCACACCTGAGATCAGCAGGCCCAACAGACCCAAGGGCACCACGAGCAGCAGGCGTGCCATGAGGAAGGCGGACACCTCTTCCGCGGTGGGCAGGGCGATCTGGTCGGAGATCCAGTCCCAGCCCACGCCGCCGGTCTGGGCGTTCATGCCCACCAGCGCGGCGATGGCGCCCAGGCCCACGCCCAGCGTGGCGGTGGTCGCGGGGGCGTAGGCGAACCAGCGGGGGTCGAGGGAGGCCAGCTCCGTCTCCCCGGGCTCCCGCGCCTCCTCCCCGTCCGCCGAGGAGGCCCCGGCGGTGCGGGCGGCGCCCCGGTAGAGCAGGTCGCGGCGCAGCCACTCGCCCTGTTCGGCGGTGACGTAGAGCAGCTGGAGCTGGTAGGAACCGGCGCCCACCTTCTCCCCGGTGCCGACGGTGACCGAGCACAGGCCGAAGACCCGCACGTAGACCGGTGCCGCCACGTCCACGCTGCGCACGCGCTCGCGGGGGATGGAGCGGTAGGCCTTGGCGATGATGCCCGACCTCATCTCCATCCGCTCGGCGGTGACCCGGTAGCGGACCGCGCGCAGGCGCAACAGGTCGAGGTAGGTCGTGAGGGCGAGGAAGGCCAGTGAGCCCGGGACCGGGGCCAGGGCCCACAGGGGCTGGCCCGCCACGACCAGCACCACGGTGCCCACGATGGCGCTGGGGACCACGAAGACCGCCACCACGACGGCGCTGGCCCACACACTGAGCGGGTGCAGCCGCTGCCAGTCGGCGGCGCCTCCCTCCCCGGGGGCGGCGGGGGCTTCCGCGGCGGGGGAGGCGCCGGTCCGGTCCCGGAGGCCGGGGGAGGCCTCAGCCGGTGCTCCGTCGGTACGGGGGTGCTCGTCCGGCGAGGTCATGTCGCGTCTCCCGGGGTCGCCTGGGTGGTGTCGGTGAGCTGGTCGGCCACCCGCGTGGCCAGTGCGCGGTCGAGCCCGGCGATCTCGATCGGGCCGGCCGCGGAGGCGGTGGTGACGGTGACGCTGGACAGCCCGAACGCCCGCTGCAGCGGTCCGCGCGCGGTGTCCACGGTCTGGATGCGCGACATCGGCGCCACGCGCCACTCCTGCCACAGCCACCCGCTGGAGGTGTAGACGGCGGTGTCGGTCACCTCCCAGCGGTGCACCCGGTAGCGCCACTGCGGCATGACCACCGTGACGAACAGCCCGACACCGCCGATGACGGCGGCGGCGAGCAGGAACCAGGTCCGCGGCGGCTCCCAGAAGACCGCGGGCACCAGGGGGGCGGCGGTGAGCAGGACGGCCACGGTCAGGGACCGGGTGGTCCACCACCACACGGCACGTCTGTCCACGCGGTGCCGGGGCGGGCGCAGGCGGGGGGTGTCGGCGCTCATCGCGTCCACGCCTCCTTCTCGGTCGGGCCCTTCACGGGCGGTCGGCTTAAAAAAGTGATATCACAATGCTATGCTCCAGTCATCACCACGAAGAGGACGGAACCCCAGATGACCGAGACCGGCCACATCCCCACCCCCGCGCCCCAGTACCGCGAACACCGTGCCGCCAGCGTCAACGGGATGCTCATGGCCGTGGTGAGCATCCTGCTGTTCCTCGTCGGTGCCGGGCTGGCCCTGTCGCCCCTGATCGGATGGCCCGTGTTCGGGATCCCGGTCGGGGTGGTCCTGGCCGCCGTCGGCCTCCTGCTCTTCATCGGCCTGGAGATGGTGGCGCCCAACGAGGCCAAGGTCGTCCAGCTGTTCGGCCGCTACGTCGGCAGCGTGCGCGACGACGGCCTGCGCTGGGTCAACCCCCTCACCGTGCGCAGGGGCGTCTCCACCCGCATCCGCAACCACGAGACCTCCGTCATGAAGGTCAACGACGCCTCCGGCAGCCCCATCGAGATCGCCGCCGTCATCGTCTGGCAGGTCGAGGACACCGCCCGCGCCTCCTTCGAGGTGGACGACTTCGTCGAGTTCGTCTCCATCCAGACCGAGGCCGCCGTGCGCCACATCGCGGGCAACTACCCCTACGACTCCTATGACGCCGACACCAGCCGCTCCCTGCGCGGCAGCGCCGACCTGATCACCGAGCAGCTGTCCAAGGAGGTCGGCGAGCGGGTCGAGGCCGCGGGCGTGCGGATCGTGGAGTCGCGCTTCACCCACCTGGCCTACGCCTCGGAGGTCGCCCAGGCCATGCTCCAGCGCCAGCAGGCCAGCGCGCTCATCGCCGCTCGGGCCGAGATCGTCGAGGGCGCCGTGGGTATGGTCGACCGCGCCCTGGCCCGCCTGTCGGAGGAGGAGGTGGTGGAACTGGACGAGGAGCGCAAGGCCGCCATGGTCAGTAACCTGCTCGTGGTGCTGTGCTCCGACCGTCCCGCCAATCCCGTCGTCAACGCGGGGACCCTGTACCAGTAACCCGTTGAGGTGGCCGTGCCCGAGCGCAAGAAGGTACTGCTGCGGCTCGACCCCGCCGTCCACGACGCGCTCGCGCGCTGGGCCGGGCAGGAGTTGCGCAGCACCAACGCACAGATCGAGTTCCTCCTGCGCCGCGCGCTGGACGAGGCGGGGCGCATGCCCAGGGAAGCCGGGGCCATGCCCCGCCGGGGCCGGCCGCGCGGGTCCGGCCGGAAGGAGGGCGAGGACGCCGCCTCCGAGTGAGCCCGCCGACACACGGAGCCGGGTGCCCCGGGGCACCCGGCTCCGCCGCGGCCTACCCCAGCGCGGCGGCCGCCGCCCGGCCCGCGGTGCGCCCGGAGAAGAGGCACCCGCCCAGGAAGGTGCCCTCCAGCGCCCGGTAGCCGTGCACCCCGCCGCCGCCGAACCCGGCCACCTCACCGGCGGCGTACACCCCCGGCAGCGGCGTGCCGTCCTCGCGCAGCACCCGCGCCTGAAGGTCGGTGTGCAGGCCGCCCAGCGTCTTGCGGGTGAGCACGCGCAGGCGCACCGCGATCAGCGGTCCCGCCTTGGGGTCCAGGATCTGGTGCGGGCCGGCCACCCGGGCCAGGCGGTCCCCCCGGTAGTTGCGTGCCCCGTGGATCGCCGTCACCTGCAGGTCCTTGGTGAAGGTGTTGACCATCTCCCGGTCGCGGGCCACCACCTCACGGGTGACGGTGTCGGCGTCCAGCACCCCGTCGCCCGCGATCCGGCGCATCCTGGCGATCAGTTCGGGCAGGCGGTCGGCGACCGCGAAGTCCACGCCCTTCTCCTTGAAGGCCTCCACCGGCCCCGGGGCCCCGGGCAGTACCCGCTTGAGCACGAGCCGGATGTCCTTGCCGGTCAGGTCGGGGTTCTGCTCCGAGCCCGACAGCGCGAACTCCTTCTCAATGATCTTCTGCGAGAGCACGAACCACGTGTAGTCGTGGCCGGTCCGCATGATGTGCTCCAGCGTGCCCAGGGTGTCGAATCCGGGGAAGTAGGGCGCGGGCAGGCGCCTGCCGGTCGCGTCCAGCCACAGCGACGAGGGCCCCGGCAGGATGCGGATGCCGTGCCGTGCCCAGACCGGGTCCCAGTTCTCGATGCCCTCGGTGTAGTGCCACATGCGGTCGGGGTTGATGACCTGCCCGCCCGCCTCCTCGGTGACGGCGAGCATGCGCCCGTCCACGTGCTCGGGCACGCCCGAGAGCATATGCCCCGGCGGCGTGCCCAGGCGCTCGGGCCAGTTGCGGCGCACCAGGTCGTGGTTGGCGCCGATACCGCCGGAGGTGACGATGACCGCCTGCGCGGAGAGTTCGAACTCGCCGACCGGCTCGCGGCTGCTCGCCCGCCCCCGCGGGACGTCGCTGGGGGCCAGCACGGAGCCGCGCACCCCGGTGACCGCGCCGTTGGCGGTCACCAGCCCGTCCACCCGGTGCCGGAAGCGCAGGGAGACCAGGCCGCGCTCGGCGGCGGCGCGCACCCGGCGCTCGAAGGGCGCGACCACGCCCGGCCCGGTGCCCCAGGTGATGTGGAAGCGGGGCACGCTGTTGCCGTGGCCGTCGGCCAGGTAGCCGCCGCGCTCGGCCCAGCCCACGATGGGGAAGAACCGCAGGCCCTGCGCGTGCAGCCAGGAGCGCTTCTCCCCGGCGGCGAAGTCCACGTAGGCCTCGGCCCATCTGCGGGGCCAGGCGTCCTCGGGGCGGTCGAAACCGGCGGTGCCCGTCCAGTCCTGCATGGCCAGCTCGACCGAGTCCCGCACGCCCATGCGGCGCTGCTCGGGGGAGTCCACCAGGAACAGTCCGCCGAAGGACCAGAACGCCTGCCCGCCCAGGGACTGCTCGGGCTCCTGGTCGAGCACGATGACCCGCTTGCCCGCGTCGGCGAGCTCGGCCGCCGCGGTCAGGCCCGCCAGGCCCGCACCGACGACGATCACGTCGGCGCGGTCGTCTCCGTCACCCATACCGTTCCCCTCAGGTCGGCCGTGCCCGGGCACGGCGTGCGCGATGGCGACGACTGTGCCGTGGCCCGGAGCGGAAGGGCAAGGGGGGTGTGTGTCCCACGCCACGCCCTTTGTCAGCGGG
The DNA here is from genome assembly GCF_009830945.1 of Nocardiopsis sp. FR4. Lineage (GTDB taxonomy): Bacteria > Actinomycetota > Actinomycetes > Streptosporangiales > Streptosporangiaceae > Nocardiopsis. Next base: position 197,450 of record NZ_VWVV01000005.1, read on the forward strand.
TGACAAAAACCGCGTGGTCCGACAGAATCGTGCGGCCCGCGCGGACGGGACCGCTCCGTCTCCGTCCGCGCTGGTCACCCCTCTCGCCGCCCGCCGAAGGACCCCTCGTGTACTTCCATCCCCCGACCTTCGACCCCGGCCCGGTCGCCGCGCTGATCGGCCTCGGCCTGCTCGCCTTCCACCTGCTTCTGCCCCTGGTCCAGTTCCCCCTCCTCCGGCGGCTCAGGCGCCAGGTCCTGGAGGGGGAACGCGCGGGGGTGGTCCGCATGGCCCAGGGCGCCCTGTGGCTGTCCCTGGCCGAACTGCTCGCGGTGGTGCTCTTCGTCGGCAGCGCGGCCTCCGTGACCGCCGCCGACATCGGCTTCGCCCCGCTGGCGGTGCACCGGCCCGAGAGCGACACGCTCACCGCGGCCGTTCTGGTCATGTGGTCGAGCTTCGGGGTCTTCGTCGCGCTCGGTGTGCGCAACGGCCTCAGGGCGGGCCGCGTGGCGGACACCGCCGACACGCGCCGCGTGGACCCCGCTCAACTCGCGCTCCTGCCCAGGCGGGGACGGGAGATGAGGTGGACCACGCTGTCCCTGGTCGTGTCGTTCCCGGTGCACACGGCCGTGGTCTACGCCGTGTTCGTTCCCCTCCTGATGACGCTTCTCGGCGATCCGATGCTGGTGCTGCTGGTCCTGGTGGCGGTCGAGGGATGGGGCTACCTGGGACGCGGAGCTCCGACGGTGGTCCTGATGGGATCCTTCGGGGCCATGGCGCTGTTCACCTACCTCTTCGTGCTCCCCGGCTCCCTGCTCGTGCCCCTGCTGTACTGGGCGCTGTTCGTCACGGCCGATCGGATGGGCGCGCGCGGGTGGTACGGCTACACGGGCGGGACCGAGAGCGCCCCCATGGAGGTCACCATGCTCGACGCCGAGGGCAACCCTGTTCCGTCGCGCGGACGCTGACCGCCGGGTCCGGGGGACGCCCCCGTGGCGACCCGGACCCGGCGGCCCCGGGAGCTCAGGAGCCGAAGCGCACGAGTGACCGTCCGCCCCTGCCCTGGGCCATCCGCTCGAAGGCCTCCGGCACGCCCTCCAGCGGGATCTCGTCGGTGACCATGGCCGACAGCCTCAGATCGCCCGCGCGCACCCGCTCGGCGATGAGCGGCACGTCGCGCGCCGGGTCGCTGGTGCCGTAGACGCACCCGCGCAGCGTCCGCGCCTGGTGGAACAGCTCCAGGGCGTTGAAGGAGACCTCGTCGTCGCGCCTGCCCACGCCCACCACGGTGATCGTGCCGCCCCGCCGGGACACGTCCCAGGCGGTGCGCACCACCCGGGCCGAGCCGACCACCTCGAAGGCGTGGTCGGCGCCCCGGCCGCCGGTCAGCGCGCGCACGGCCTTGACCAGTGAGCCGTCCGCGACGAGGAACTCGTGCGCGCCCAGCGAGCGGGCCAGTTCCTCCTTGTCGGGGGAGACGTCCACCGCGATCACCGGGTCCGCCCCGGCCAGGCGGGCCGCCTGCAGGACCGACAGGCCCACCCCGCCCAGGCCCAGGACCACGGCCGACTGGCCCGGGCGGACCCGGGCGGAGTTGTTGACCGCGCCCCAGCCGGTGAGCACGGCGCAGCCCAGCACCGCCGCCGCCGCCGGGTCGACCCCCGTCGGCAGCGGGACCACGGCGTGGTCGGGGACCACGGTGGCCTCGGCGAAGGCGCCGCAGCCCAGCCCCGGGTAGACGGGGGTGCCGTCGGACAGCTCCGCGTACGGCCGCGCGGTGCGGTCCAGCGCGTGCTCGCACAGGTACGGCTCGCCCTGGCGGCAGAACCAGCACTCGCGGCAGGCGGGCGCCCAGTTGAGGATCACCTGCTGGCCGGGCACCACGGAGGTGACGCCCTCGCCCACCGCGTCCACGGTTCCGGCGCCCTCGTGCCCCAGCACGGCGGGCCACTTCTGGGCCAGGGTGCCGTTGGACAGCGACAGGTCGGAGTGGCACACGCCCGCCGCGGCCAGGCGTACCCGCACCTGGCCGGGGCCGGGGTCGGGCAGGACCAGGTCCCGAATGCTCGGAGGGGCGCCCTGCTCGGAGAAGACGGCGGCCTTGACGGTCGTACTCATGGGAGGAACTCCAATCGGGGACTGCCGTGACAGTAGCAATACCGACTGGTCGGTTTAAAGTCGGGGTGGCTGTCCTCGGGGGCCCGCGACGGAGGAGTCCGCGTTGAGTCCGTTTCGTGTCCTTTGCCTTTTTCGACCGATATTTTGCCTGGTGAGGGCGATGATGGGAGGCGAAGGAGGGGGTCATGGTCAATCCGGTTTGGGTGGGGACCCTGATGTTCGGCAGGGTGGCGATCGGCGTGCGCCTGTACAGCGCGCGCGAGCGCAGGGGACCCGTACTGCACCAGTTCGAGCGCGGCACCGCCGACCGCATCCGCTACGTGCGGGTCAACGAGCGCACCGGTGAGGAGGTCGCCAGCGAGGACGTCGTGCGCGGGGCCAGGACGGGGGTCGAGGACGAGTACGTCGTCCTGGAACCGGAGGAGCTGGAGGAGCTCCTGCCGCACGGCTCGCGCACCATGGAGCTGAACGGTTTCCTGTCCCAGGGCTCGGTCGACGCCCTGTGGTACGCCGCCACCTACTACGTCGCGCCCCGGTCGGGGGCCGACGCCCGGGCCTACCAGCTGCTCTACACCGCGCTGGAGCAGACCCGCCGCACCGGCGTGGCCACCGTGGTCCTGCGCGACCGCGAGTACCCGGTGCTCGTCGAGCCGAACCGGGGCGTCCTGTCGGCCTCCACCCTGTGGTGGCCCGACGAGGTCCGCGAACCCGACGACGTCATGCCGCCCGTGGGCCACACCGCCCTGGCCAAGGAGGAACTGGAGCTGGCCCGCGAGCTGGTCCGGTCGCTGTCCGTCGAGTGGAACCCCGACGACTACTCCGACAGCTACGGCCAGCGCCTGACCGAGCTGGTCCGCGCCAAGGCGCGGGGCCGCACCTTCACCCACCGGCCCGAGCGGACCGCGCCCGCCCGGGAGGAGGGCGACGGGCTCGGCGAGGCCCTGCGCCAGAGCCTGCCGTCCCGCGCCGCCGGGCGCGGCCGGGCCCCCGGCCCGCGCGACCCCCGGCAGGGCGGCGCCCCGCGCAGGGGCGAGGGCGCCCGTACGGACGAACACAGGTCCCGGGGCCGCGTCACCAAGCGCGAACTGCTCCAGCGCGCCTCGGAGCTGGACGTGCCCGGCCGCTCGAAGATGAGCCGCGAGGAACTGGAGGAGGCGGTGGGCCTGGCCGGACAGCGCGGACGCGCCTGAGGCCGGGGCCCGCCTCCCCGCCGCATGTCCGACGGTCCCGTCCGGGCGGCCGGGCGGGACCGGCCCTGAAATCCCCTCGCCCGTGCCCGCCCCGACCGGTACGCTCGCCGGGTTGTCCTTCGGCGGGCCCACGCGGTTCGCGTGCGGCCTTCGCCGTCGTCCCCGGAGTGAGAGCGGGTTTCGTTCATGGCGTGTCGTATCAGTGAGCTCGTGCTCGGCTGCCGTGACCCCGAGGCGCTGGCGCGGTTCTGGTGCGAGGTCCTGGACTTCGTCGTGCTCGACCGCGAGGGAGACGACATGGTGGAGATCGGGCCCCGCGAGGGGTTCGGCGGCGCGCAGCCGACGATCATCCTCAGCCGCAGGGACGAGCCGGAGCCGGGGAAGGCCCGGCTGCACATCGACGTCAACGCCACCGACCGCGACCAGGACGCCGAACTCGAACGCCTGTTGGGGCTCGGTGCGCGCCCGGCCGACATCGGCCAGACGGGGCAGGAGCAGTGGCACGTCCTGGCCGACCCCGAGGGCAACGAGTTCTGTCTGCTCAAGGCCCGCCTCGACCCGCTCTGACGCCCGTCGGCCGCGCCTGCGTGCGGCCTGGCCCGGGGTCCGGTGTGACGGGCGTGTCGCCATCGCGGGGCCACCGAGGCCTCCGGTGGAGGGTTTCCCGACCAGGGGAACCCGCACACCGGGGGTCTCGGTGGCCGCTTCCCGCGCCCCGGACCGGTCGGCCCGGGGCGCGACGGGGGTTGACGAATCCCGTTTCGGCCCCGACAGTATCTGGGAGCGCTCCCAACACGTGCCGTGTTCGCGCGGCAGCCCCTCGTGTCCTGGACGGGCGCGGACACCGTGCCGAAACCCCCCAACCGCAGTCGGGAAGGCCCGAACGTGACCCACCCACGCACGAACCCCCTCATCCGGGCGGTCGGCGCACTCACCGCCGCCGTCCTGCCTTTGCTGGCAGCCCTCCTGTTCACCGCACCGCCGGCCTCGGCCGCCACCCTGACCGAGGTCACCGACTTCGGCCCCAACCCCAGCGGCCTGCGCATGTACCTCTACGTGCCGGACACCGTCACCGAGGACCCCGCGGTACTGGTCGCCCAGCACTGGTGCACCGGAAGCGGTCCCGTCTTCCACTCCAACACCGAGTACGCCTCCCTGGCCGACCGGTACGGCTTCATCGTCGTCTACCCGTCCGTCACCCGCAGCAGCCAGTGCTTCGACGTGGCCTCACCCGGGGCGCTGCGCCGCGGGGGCGGCAGCGACCCGGTGGGCATCCGCTCGATGGTCGCCCACGTCGTGGACGCCTACGACGCCGACACCGACCGGATCTTCGTCACCGGCGTCTCCTCCGGCGCCATGATGACCAACGTGATGCTGGCCAACTACCCCGACGTGTTCGCCGCCGGGGCGGCCTTCAGCGGCGTGCCCTTCGGCTGCTTCGCCACCACCGACGGCTCCGGCTGGAACAGCGCCTGTGCCAACGGGAACATCGACCGCACCCCCCAGCAGTGGGGTGACCTGGTCCGCGCCTCCTACCCCGGTTACGAGGGGCCCCGCCCGCGCATGCAGCTGTGGCACGGCACCGAGGACGACGTGCTGCGCTACGCCAACTTCGTCGAGGAGATCGAGCAGTGGACCAACGTCCACGGCCTCGGCCAGACCCCGGCCGGGACCGACCAGCCCCAGCCCGACTGGACCCGCACCCGCTACGGCGGCACCGGTGACCAGGCCCTCGTGGAGGCGATCAGCATGAGGGGCACCGGTCACGACCTGTTCCGGAGCGGTATGGCGGCCAGCGCCATCGCCTTCTTCGGGCTCGACCGGGACGGCGGCTCCGGCCCCGACCCCGGCCCCGACCCCGAGGGGGCCTGCAGCGTGACGGCCACCACCAACGCCTGGAACACCGGCCTGACCGCCTCCCTGACCATCACCAACACCGGCACCACCGCGATCGACGGGTGGAGGCTGGGCTTCACCCTGCCCGCCGGGCAGACGATCACCTCGGGCTGGAACGCCGTCTACGCCCCCGCCAGCGGGGCGGTCACCGCCGCCAACGCCCCCTACAACGCCGGCCTCGCCCCGGGCGCCAGCGTGGGCATCGGCTACCAGGCCACCCACACCGGCAACCCCGGAGCGCCCACCGGCTTCGCCCTCAACGGCGCGGTCTGCACCACGGGCTGACCCGGAACCCGGCCACCACCGCGGCGCGGCCCCGCTCGGGGCCGCGCCGCGGACAATGGCGATGCCATTTCCCGCGTTTATGGAAAAGTCTGTGGAGAGACCCCTGTTGATCCGTGCCGGAGGCGGGTATCTCCTCTTCGTCCGCGCGGAAACCCCGGTGTGGTAAACACATGTACCACCGGGGGCTGAACGGCGTTCCGTGCGGCCCGCGGGAGGTTTTCGTGGCTCGACCGGACGGCCTGGCGCCGCTTACCCGGCACTACCTGATGTGCCGCCCCACCTACTTCGCTGTGGAATACGCGATCAACCCCTGGATGGACCCCGCCGCGGGCGTGGACCGCGCGCGTGCGCTCGACCAGTGGGAGGCGCTGCGCGACCTCTACCTGCGACTGGGGCACCGGGTCAGCGAGATCACCCCCATCGAGGGCCTGCCCGACATGGTCTTCGCCGCCAACGGCGCCCTGGTCGTGGACGGCCGGGTCTACGGCGCGCGCTTCGCCAGCGCCGAACGCACCCCCGAGGGGCCGGCCTACCTGGAGTGGTTCCGCGAGGCGGGCTACACCGAGACCCGCGAGCCCAAGCACGTCAACGAGGGGGAGGGCGACTTCCTCACCCTGGGCGAGGTCATCCTGGCCGCCACCGGTTTTCGCACCGAGGCCGCCGCGCACCAGGAGGCCGAGCGCTTCCTGGGCCGCCCCGTCATCACCCTGCAGCTGACCGACCCCCGCTTCTACCACCTGGACACCGCGCTGTTCGCCCTCTCCGAGGACCGGGTCGTCTACTACCCCGGGGCCTTCTCCGCCGGAAGCCAGCGGGTGCTGCGCTCCCTGTACCCCGACGCCCTCCTGGCCACCGAGGAGGACGCCGCCGTGCTCGGCCTCAACGCCGTGTGCGACGGCCGCAACGTCGTCCTGGCCGCCGAGGCCACCGGTCTGGCCGACCGGCTGCGCGCCCTCGGCTACACCGTGCACCCCGTGGAGCTGGACGAACTGCGCAAGGCGGGCGGCGGTGCCAAGTGCTGCACGCTGGAACTGCGCGACGCACCGCTCTGACAAAATCCCGCCTCCGCCGGCGCACCTTCGTGCGCAATACGACCAGCAAACCGGAATGGATGTGGGAAATGCCACTCCGCGTTAGGGTCGACTCACTGATAGCCACAGGTCACGTACGCGCGCAAGATCATCCGTATCCGGGAAAGCGTATGCCCGGGACTACGGACCCTGGTCAAATAGCGCCATCGCAATAAAGTCTGGGAACGTGACAACGAAACAGCGCCGACTTCCGCGTCGGATCAGGGAACAGAAGATGATCGACGCCGCCGTCACCGTGTTCTCCCGCGGCGATTACCACACGGTCAGTGTGGAGGAGATCGCCACGGCGGCCGGGACGTCCAAACCCACCATTTACCAGTACCTGGGTTCCAAGGAGGGGGTCTTCACCGCCTGCGTGCGCCGGGAGACCGATCGGCTCGTGGAGGCCGTGCGCGCCGCCGTGCACGACCCGCGGGCCCCGGCCGGGGAGGACCCCCTGCACCGGGGGATGCGGGCCTTCTTCACCTTCGTCACCGCCCACCGCGACAGTTGGACCGTGCTCTACCGGCGAGCGGCCCTGACCAGTGAGCCCTTCGCCGCGGAGACCGCGCGCATGCGCGACCGGGTCACCACCGAGGTCGCCGCGCTCATCACCGGCTGCACCCGCGCCGACCTGCCGCTGGCAGCCGAGGACGCCGAACTCCTGGCCCGCATCGCGGTCAGTACCGCCGACGCCTTCGCCGACTGGCTCCTGGACCACCCGGAGGAGTGCCCGGAGGCCATGGCGCGCCAGGTCACCGACCTGACCTGGTCCCACATGCGGGCCCGCTCCGCCAGCGCGGTGTGACCCGGACCGGGACGCGAAGGCCTCCGGGCCGGGCACGCGTCCCGGTCAGCGCAGGGCGCTCATCACGTGCTTGACCCGCGTGTAGTCCTCCAGGCTGTAGGCCGACAGGTCCTTGCCGTACCCGGAGTGCCCGAACCCGCCGTGCGGCATCTCCGAGGTCAGCCCGCCGTGGCTGTTGACCCACACCGCGCCGAAGTCCAGTTCGGCGCTGACCCGCAGCGCGCGGGCGTGGTCGGCCGTCCACACCGAGGAGGCCAGCCCCTGCTCGACCCCGTTGGCCAGCGCCAGGGCCTCCTCCTCGGTGGTGAAGCGCTGCACGGTCACCACCGGGCCGAAGACCTCCTCGCGGACGATCTCGTCGTCGGCGCGCAGGCCCGACACCACGGTGGGCGCCAGGAAGAAGCCCTTCCCGCCCACCCGGTGGCCGCCGGTCTCCACCACCGCGTGCGCGGGCAGGCGCTCCAGCAGCCCCGTGACACGGGCGAACTGGTCGGCGTTGTTGAGCGGGCCGAAGTCCCCGGCCTCCTCGGGCGAACGCCCGGTGACCTGGGCCGCGGCCAGCCGGGACAGTTCGGCCACGAACGCGTCGTGGACGCGCTCGTGCACCAGCACCCGGGTGGCCGCGGTGCAGTCCTGGCCCGCGTTGAGGAAGGCCCCCGCCACGACGCCCCGGGCGGTCGCCTCCACGTCGGCGTCGTCGAAGACCAGCACGGGGGCGTTGCCGCCCAACTCCAGGTGCAGCCGCTTGAGGTCGGCCGAGGCGGCCCGGGCCACCTGCACGCCCGCCCGGGTGGACCCGGTCAGCGACACCAGCCGCACCGCCGGGTGCTCCACCACCAGCCGCCCGGTGTCGCGGTCGCCCACCACCACGTTGAACACCCCCGGGGGCAGCACGTCGGCGGCGGCCTCGGCCAGCATGACCGTGGTGGTCGGAGTGGTCTCGGCGGGCTTGAGCACCACCGTGTTGCCCGCCGCCAGCGCCGGACCGATCTTCCACACCGCCATCATCAGCGGGTAGTTCCACGGGGTGATGCCCGCGCACACCCCCACCGGCTCACGGCGCACCCAGGAGGTGTGCCCCTCCAGGTACTCGGCGGCCGCGCGGCCCTCCAGGTGGCGCGCGGCCCCGGCGAAGAAGCGCAGGGTGTCCACGCAGAAGGGGATCTCCTCCTCCAGCACCGAGGCGCGCGGCTTGCCGGTCTCGCGGCACTCGGCGTCGGCGAACTCCCCGGCGCGGGCGGCCAGGGCGTCGGCCAGCGCCAGCAGGGCGTCCTGGCGCCGGGCCGGGGTGCCCCGCCCGCGCCACCCGGCGAAGGCGCGGGCGGAGGAGGCCATGGCCGCCTCGACCTCGGCGGCCCCGCCGACCCCGGCGCGCCCGCTGACCTCTCCGGTGACCGGGTCGACCAGGTCCAGGGTCCGGGCGTCCCCGGCCGGGAGCGGGTGCCCGTCGACGAAGCTGGGCAGGGTGTCGAAGGCGTCGATGCGCATGTGTCCTCGTGTCGGTCGCGATGGATGGGGAAAGGTCAGGGGGCGGTCGGTTCGGGCGCGGACTCGCCCGCGTCCCGGGGAGCGGCGGCGGTCCGGAACGCCGGTTCGGGGACGGCGCCGCCCACCGGCTCCGGGGCGGCCGGGACCAGCCAGGGGCCCCGGGGCCCGAACACCGCGCGCGGCTCGGGGAAGGCCACCACGGCGGCCGGGTAGACGACCGCGGCCGTCACCAGGGCCGCGGGCAGGCTCAGGTCCACCCCGCCCGCCAGGTTCCCCAGCGGACCCACCAGCATCGGGGTGTTGGCGAAGGCCAGCCCGGCCAGCGCGGCCAGCGCCCAGGCCGCCAGGGCCCGCCAGTTCAGGCCGCCGCGGAACCAGTAGGCGCCGCCCCGGCGCCCCTCGTTGAACACCTGCAGGTCCTCCACCAGGTAGAACCCGCGCCGGAACGCGTAGCCGAGCATGAGGATGACCATCCACGGCGAGGTGAGCAGCACGATGAGGACGGCGAAGGCGTTGATGGTGTCGACGATGTCGAACAGGAAGGTGCCCACGAACACCAGCACCAGCGCCAGGCAGCCCACCACCACGGTTCCCTGGACCCGGTTGAGCCGGGGCACCAGCGAGGAGAAGTCCAGGCCGGTGCCGTACAGGGCGGTGGTGCCGGTGGACAGCCCGCCGATCAGGGCCACCAGCAGCAGCGGCAGGGCGTACCACAGCGGGGAGGCCGCGGCCAGGCCCGTGACGTAGTCCCCGGGGTCGGCGACCAGGGTCGCGGTGGCCAGCCCGAAGAGGAACGGCAGCAGGGTGGCCGCCTGGGCCAGGAACGGCGCGGCCAGCAGCGAGCGGGTGGAACGGGAGGCCGGGATGTAGCGCGCCCAGTCGCCCAGGAACCCGCCGAAGGAGACGGGGTTGGCCATGATGGTCAGCACCGCCAGCACCCAGGTCGGCCAGAACCCGCCCAGGACGTAGTCGCCGCTCCCGGCGTAGGAGGGGTCGAAGGCGCCGCCGTAGGCCACCGCGCCCAACAGCATGAGCGCGCTGCCCGCCACCACGGCGACCTTGTTGATCAGGAGCATGAACTGGTACCCGAACACGCACACGGCGAACACCGCCACGGCGATGACCCCGTAGGCGACCGCGCGCAGCCACTCACCGCCCTCGAAGCCGAACCGCGCGGCCGCGCCCACGATCGCGTCGCCGCTGACCCACACCGAGATGGAGAAGAAGGTCACAGCGGTCAGCAACGACAGCAGGGAGCCCAGGGAGCGGCCCACCACGCCGAAGTGCGCGCCGGAGGAGACCGCGTTGTTGGTGCGCGTGCGCGGCCCGAACAGCGCCATCGGCGACAGGATCAGCGCGCCCGCCACCACACCGACCACCGTCGCGCTCGCGGCGGCGGCGAAGCCCAGCCCGTAGGCGATGGGCAGGGTGCCCAGGATGATGGTGGCGAAGGTGTTGGCGCCCCCGAAGGTCAGGCGGAACAGGTCGAAGGGGCGCGAGGTCTGCGCGCGCACCGGGATCGGCGCGACACCGAAGCTCTCCACCTCGGTCACTCTCGGGGGCGCGGCGGGGACGGTCTCGTCCGGGCGGTGGGGTACGGGCACGGCGTTACTCCAGGCAGGAGGCTCCCGGGCTCGGCCCGGGAGGCTGTGAACAGGGAAGGGGGAGGGGCGCGCGGCGCCGTTGACGCGCGCCCCGGGGGCGGCCGGGTCCCGGAGCCGGGCGGGTTCCGGGACCCGGGGCCGTGCGCCTGGGCCGGTGCGGCGGGCGTACCCGTCGGCCGCGGGGGAGGCGGCTCAGGCCCGGTGGTTCAGCGCCAGCACGCTGACCAGGTCGTAGGCCACGTGGGAGGCGGCCGTGGCGGTGATCTGGGCGTGGTCGTAGGCGGGGGCGACCTCCACCACGTCGGCGCCCACGAGGTTGCACGAGGCCAGTCCGCGCAGGATCTCCAGCAGCTCGCGGCTGGTCAGGCCGCCCGCCTCGGGGGTGCCGGTGCCGGGGGCGTGCGCGGGGTCGAGCACGTCGATGTCCACCGACACGTACAGCGGCCGGTCGCCGATGCGCTGGCGCAGGGCGTCGGCGACCTCGTCCACGCCCTTACGCATGACGTCGGCGGAGGTGACGATGCCGAACCCGAACCGACGGTCCTCCTCCAGGTCCTTCTTGCCGTACAGCGGGCCGCGGGTGCCCACGTGGCACAGCGCCTCGGTGTCGAGGATGCCCTCCTCCACGGCTCTGCGGAACGGGGTGCCGTGGGTGTAGGGCTCGCCGAAGTAGGTGTCCCAGGTGTCCAGGTGGGCGTCGAAGTGGAGCAGGGCGATGGGCCCGTACCGGCGGTACAGCGAGCGCAGCAGCGGCAGGGCGATGGTGTGGTCGCCGCCCAGGGTGACCAGGCGGGTGCCCGCCCGCACGAACTGGGAGGAGGCCTCGTCCAGGGTCTCCACGGCGTCGCCGATGGAGAAGGGGTTGACCGCGATGTCACCACCGTCGACCACCTGCGCGGCGGCGAAGGGGGACACGTCCAGGCCCGGGTGGTAGGGGCGCAGTAGTCGGCTGGCCTCGCGGATGGCCGAGGGGCCGAAGCGAGCGCCGGGGCGGTAGGAGACCCCGGTGTCGAAGGGGACGCCGACCACGGCGATGTCGGCCCGCTCCACCTGGTCGATGCGGGGCAGCCGGGCGAAGGTCGCCGGTCCGGCGAAGCGCGGCACGAGGCTGGAGTCGGTGGGTCCGATCGGTGCGTTCATCGGGTGCGGGTGTCCCTCTCGTCGTCGGTGTGCTCGGCACGGCCGGTGCCGTTCGGTGCCGTCTCGTGGGCGGTTCCCGGGTCCGGTGTCCCGGCGGCGGCGGCGCGGGCCACGGCAACTGCGGACAGGTTAGGTAGGCCCGGGTGCGCACTCCAGCGGATGAACCGCCCAGTCATGGGTGTTTCTTGGGATGAGGTATCCATAACGTGCGGTGCGCGCGCTTCTGTGTGCGAAGCCCGGGGCCGCCGCGACGCACACACGACGGCCACGGAGGGGGCGCGATGCCGGACGAGGGCCACACGGTGCCGCTGAGCACGGTCCTGGCCCGCCGCGACCTGGACCTGACCGCCCTCGTGGCGGCGGGGGATCCCGGGATCGGCTGGGCGGTGGTCAGCGAGCTGGCCGACCCCGCGGCCTACCTGCGCGGCGGCGAACTGCTGCTCACCGCGGGCGTCAACCTGCCCGGCACCGGGCCGGGGCTGCGCGCCTACGTGGACTCCCTGGTCGGGGCCGGGGTCAGCGCGGTGGGCTTCGGGGTCACCCCCGTCCACGACACCGTGCCGGCCGGACTGGTCGACCAGTGCCGCCTGCGCGGCCTGCCGCTGGTGGAGGTGCCCCGCCCCACCCCCTTCGCCGCCGTCAGCCAGGCCGTGGGCGCCGAACTGGAGGAACTGCGCCTGCGCGACCTGCGCCGCCTGGGTGAGGCGCACCAGGCCCTGGCCCTGGCCGTCACCGACGACGCCCCGGTGGACCGCGTCCTGCGGGTGCTGGCCGAGGCCCTGGGCGGCTGGGCGGTCCTGGCCCGCCCCTCGGCCTCGGTGCCGCCGGGCGCCCACCGCACGCCCGGCGCCCCGCCGGAGGCGGAACCGGAACTGGACGAGCTCCTGGACCGGCTCACCCGCCCCCGCGGGCCGCGCAGCGCCAAGGCCCTCCTGGGCGGCGACGAGGTGTTCCTTCACACCGTGGGCTCCCCGCCCCGGGAGCACGGCGTGGCCGTGGTCGGCCGCCCCGACCCCCTGGGCGTCACCGACAGGGCCGTCCTGCGCACCGCCACCGCCCTGCTGGAGGTGCTCGCCCGCACCTTCCAGCGCAGCGCCCCCTCCGCCCAGGGACGCCTGCTCACCGGCCTGCTCCTGGAGGGCGGCCTGCCCGAGGGGGCCGGGCCGCTGCTGGCCGAGCTCACCGGCGCCCGCGAGGGCGGCTCCGGAGCCCACCGCGTCCTGCACGCCGCCCCGGTCGGCCGGGGGCCCAGCACCGCGCCCGCCGCGCTGCCCCTGGACACCCGGCTGCTGGAGGCCGGTTCCGAGCGGCTGCGGGCCGTCCTCGCCGACGGGGGCGAGACCGTGCACCGGAGCCTGCTGGACCGCCTGCGCGTCCACGGCTGGATCGGCGCCCTGAGCGGGCCGGTGCCGCCCGAGCGCCTGGCCGAGGCCGACCGGCGCGCCCGGGCCCTGCTCGCCCGGGCCCGGGCGGTCGGCGGACCGCTGCTGGAGGAGGGTGACCCCCTGGACGCCCTGCTGGGGCCCGCCGCCGAGGACCTGGCCCGCCGGGTCCTGGGTCCGCTGGCGGGAACCGACGAGACCGCCCGAGCGCTGCGCCGCACCCTGCGGGTCTGGCTCACCCGGCACGGCAACTGGGATCGGGCCGCCACCGACCTGGGCGCGCACCGCAACAGCGTGCGCTACCGGATCGGCCGGATCGAGCGCGACCTGGGCGTGGACCTGGCCGACGCCGAACAGCGCATGCGCCTGTGGTTCGCCCTCACCCGCCTGCCCGGGGAGTGAGGTCCGCGGGAGCGTCCGGTGTCCCGTGCGCTCCCACGTGCCGTCTCCTGCGCGGGAGGCGTCCCACGCCAGGTGATGAGTGGTGCGTGGCCGTCACCGGCGCGCCCCCGCCAGCGCGGCTCCCGGGGGCGCGGAGCGGTGCGCATCTGCTCTGTCGGCCGGGAATCGCGGAGAGCCGCTCGCCCGGCGAGGAGACATCGGGCATAATCCCGGTGGGAGAGCGGAAGGCGCCGGCGGCTTCCGGAACGCGGGTGCGGCCCCGTTCCCTCCACCTCGCCCGCACCCGCGGGGGACGCCGCCGTGAACGCCAGGGGGCGCCGACTGCCGGCGTGACGGATTCCTCGAACCCACACGAGCACACACGGGTGAGCGCCGTGGCGCTGACCGCCAGGATGGAGACACCCGGTGCCGAGGAGGCTCCCGGAGAAGCCCGTCGTGGGCGGTGGCCGGGAAACTTCGCGGATTCCCGCCACGCGCGTCCCCGGTCTTCGCTACCGTCGTCTCGAACACACCGACGCAGGTACACGGTCACAGGAGGTGGTCGGGGTGGCACGTACCGGTACGAGGCGGCTTCGGCAGCCGGGTGAGCCGTTCCTGGTCCCCGCCCCGAGCGGGGCGGCCGTGCGTGACCGGGCTCCGAAACGCGTTCACGGTGCGCGTCGCCGGGCGGGGAGAAGGAGAACGCGGAAGACCAGCGGGCCCGGCACCGTTCGGGGCGCGCGCGGTTCCGGGACGCGGGGTCAGGTGCCACTCCCGGATACTGTTTAGGAACGGTCCCATGTCGTTTCCGCTGCTGGACACGGCCCTACCCGCCGGAGCCGACGCCCGCGAGCACGCGCTCCTGTTGCGCAGGGTCCACGAGGCCTCGTTCAGCGGGCGCCCGGCGCCCGCGCCGCTGCGCCCGGTCATCGAGGACTCCTGGGGGCGCACGCGCCGTTTCGGCATCGAGCCCGACAGCGCGCCGCCGCCGCGAATGGCGCGCCCGGACGAGCTCCAGCGGCTGCGCGAGGCCTCGCCGATCGCCGAGGTCCTGCCGCTGATCCGCAGCTCCCTGGTCTCGGTGGCCGACGAGGCCGACCACATCATGCTGGTCACCGACGCCGCCGGCCAGATCCTGTGGCGCGACGGCTCCCGGCGCATCTGCGGGATCGGCGACCGGGTGGGCCTGGTGGAGGGGGCGTTCTGGAACGAGGGCAGCACCGGCACCAACGCCATCGGCACCGCCCTGGCCGTGGGGAGGCCCGTGCAGGTCTACTCCGCCGAGCACTTCGTGCGCCGCCTGCACACCCTCACCTGCGCCTGCGCGCCCATCCACGACCCCCGCGACGGCCGTCTGCTCGGCGCCATCGACGTCACCGGGCCGGTCTCCACCATCCACCCCTCCACGCTGGCCCTGGTCAACGCGGTGGCCCAGCTGGCCGAGGCGCACCTGCAGAGCATCCACCACACCCACCTGGAACGTCTGCGCTCGGTGGCCGCGCCCCTGCTGGCCGGGATGAGCGAGCGCGCGCTGGTGGTGGACGAGGCCGGGTGGACCGCGGCCGCCGTGCACATGGAACCGGTCCGGCGCGTGCTGCTGCCCAAGCGCCGCGAGACCGGCACGGCCTGGCTGCCCGCGCTGGGGGAGTGCGCCCTGGAGCCGCTGCCCGGCGGCTGGCTGGTGCGCCCGAGGCCGACGGAGCAGGCCGCCCCCTCCACCGTCACCCTGGACCTGACCCGGCCCGTGCCCGCCATGGCGGTCTCGGGGCCCAGCGGCGAGTGGGCGCACCGGCTCACCCCCCGCCACGCCGAGCTGCTGCTCCTGCTGGCCGTGCACCGCGAGGGGCGCACGGGCGCCCAGCTGTCCCACGACGTGTTCGGCGCGGGCGGACACGTGGTCACGGTGCGCGCCGAGCTCTCCCGCGTGCGCCGCCACCTGGGCGGCATCATCGAGAGCCGCCCCTACCGGTTCAGCGAGGAGGTGCTGGTCCGGGTGAGGGCGCCCGAGCACCCGGAGGACCTGCTGCCCGGATCGGTGGCCCCCGGTGTGCGCGCCCTGCGCGAGGCGATCGGTGACGGCGTCACCCCCTGGCGCTGAGGTTCTCGGGTCCCCGAACGGGAAAGGAGGACTCTGCGCGACCGCTTCGCAACGTAGTGCAACCGTTGCCGTCCCGAATGAGCTGCGATGGACTGTGCGTGCGCGGCTCGGAGTCGGCGGCGGTCGTCGGGCAAGAGAGGGCACGTCGGCCGGCCTCCGACGGACGCGTGGCGCGTCCACGGCCTTCGGACCTTGAGGGGGGTCCCGGGGAGAGACGGGAGAATCCGCGCCACCGGGCCGGCCGCCCAGGGGATTCGGGGGAAGCCCCCGGCGGCCTCGCGCTGATGGCCGCGCCCGTGGCGACAGCGTCGCCGGGCGTGTCCGCCGGGGACGGGTTGGGGGAACCCGTCCCCGTCTTCCCCTTCCCGCCCGTGGGCGGGAAGGGGAAGACCGCCTCCGCTTCGAACTCGCGGCGTGTCGTCCGCACCTGCGGGGCGGTTCCTCCGGTCTAATCGGACGAAAAGGATGAGTGCCACGAGTGTGGTGTCCGGCCCGCAGGGGAGGCCCCGCGCCCGCACCAGTCCCGTGGGCTAGACTCTGTGCATTTACCGGACCGCGCTCACCCGCGGCTCAGCCAACCCGACCGTCTCACCGACGCCGCCGCGGCCGGCCGCACGCGGCGCCGTGTGAACCGCGGGGGCGACGAGGGCGTCGAACCCGGGACAGGCCGAACGTCCCCGGACGGCACCCCGTCCGACCCCACAGACCGTCCTTCTTCGGAGGTGGACCGTGTCCGCTGACCACCGAGAGCAGCAGCCCGTCCAGCAGGGCTCGCGTATCGACCCGCACGTCGGCCGCTACGCACGCCGAGCACAGGGCATGGTCGCATCGGAGGTCCGGGCACTCTTCGCCGTCGCTTCGCGCCCCGAGGTGGTCTCCCTCGCCGGGGGCATGCCCAACGTCGCGGCACTGCCGCTCGACCAGATCAGCGAACTGGTCAAGGACGTCGTGGCCGAGGAGGGCGCCGCCGCCCTGCAGTACGGATCCGCCCAGGGCGACCCCGTCCTGCGCGAGCAGATCTGCGACTACATGACCCTGGAGGGCATCAGCGCCAGCCCCGACGACGTCATCGTCACCGTCGGCTCCCAGCAGGCCCTGGACCTCATCACCCGCGTCTTCGTCGACCCCGGCGACATCGTCCTGACCGAGGCCCCCACCTACGTCACCGCGATCAACACCTTCGCCGCCTTCCAGGCCGACATCCGCCACGTGGCCATGGACGAGCAGGGCGTCATCCCCGAGGACCTGGAGGAGGCGCTCGTCCGCGCCGAGCTGGACGGGCGACCGGTCAAGTTCTTCTACACCATCCCCAACTTCCAGAACCCGGCCGGGATCACCATGTCGGCCGAGCGCCGGGCCAGCGTGATCGAGGCCTGCGAGCGCCACGACGTGCTCGTCGTCGAGGACAACCCCTACGGCCTGCTGCGCTACGACGGCGACCCCGAGCCCACCCTGTACTCGCGCAGCGAGGGCAACGTCATCTACCTGGGCTCGCTGTCCAAGACCCTCTCCCCGGGCCTGCGCATCGGCTGGGCGCTGGCCCCGGCGGCGGTGCGCGCCAAGCTCGTCCTGGCCGCCGAGTCGGCGATGCTCAGCCACTCCACCTTCAACCAGCTGGTGGTGCGCCGCTACCTCAACACCTTCCCCTGGCGCGAGCAGATCAAGGCGTTCAACACCATGTACAGCGAGCGCCGCGACACCATGCTCAACGCGCTGACCGCGATGATGCCGCGGGGCTGCACCTGGACCCGGCCCGAGGGCGGGTTCTTCGTCTGGGCCACCCTGCCCGAGGGCATCGACGCCAAGGCCATGCTGCCCCGCGCCGTGGCCGAACGCGTCGCCTACGTCCCCGGCACGGGCTTCTACGCCGACGGGCGGGGCCGGGCCAACATGCGCCTGAGCTTCTGCTACCCCACACCCGAGCAGATCCGCGAGGGCGTACGGCGCCTCGTCGGAGCCATCGAGGGGGAGGTCGACCTGCGTGATACGTTCGGCACCACCCTGGCCCCGGGCTCCGAGGGAACCCGGGGCCCCGCACCCGACCTGCCCTGACACCCCCGCGAGGGCTCAAGCACCATGACAGCAGCACAGAAGGAGGTCCGCGCCGTGGCAGACCTTGACCGGGTTCTCGTTCTCGCCGGGGGCCTGTCCCCCGAACACGAGGTGAGCGTCCACTCCGGGCGCAGCGTCGCCGAGGCGCTGCGCCGCCTGGGCGTGGAGGTCCAGGTCGCCGACGTCGACTCCGGCCTGCTGGACCGCCTCTCCCAGGATCCGCCGCAGGTGGTCTTCCCGGTCCTGCACGGGTCCGCGGGCGAGGACGGCGCCATCCGCGAGGTCCTGGAACTGGCGGGGGTGCCCTACGTGGGCGCCCGCCCCGCCGCCTGCCGCCTGGCCTACTCCAAACCCGCCGCCAAGGCGCTGCTCGCCGAGCGGGGGGTTCGGGTGCCGCGCGGTGCCGTGCTGCCCAAGTCGGCCTTCCACGACCTGGGCGCCCCGGCGCTGCTGGAGCGGCTGGCCGACCGGCTGGACCTGCCGCTGTTCGTCAAGCCCGACCGCGGCGGCTCGGCCTTCGGCGCCACCCCGGTCACCTCGGTGCAGGAGCTCTCGGCCGCCCTGGTGTCCTGCTTCGCCTACAGCGACTCGGCCCTGGTCGAGGAGCAGGTACAGGGCACCGAGCTGGCCGTGGGCGTCCTGGACACCGGCGACGGGCCGGTGGCGCTGCCGCCGGTGGAGATCGTGCCCGACGGCGGGGTCTACGACTACGCCGCCCGCTACACCGCCGGGCGCACCGAGTTCTTCTGCCCGGCGCGCCTGGAGGCGGCGGCCCTCGCCGCCGCCACCGAGGTCGCCCTGACCGCGCACCGCGTCCTGGGCCTGCGCGACTTCTCGCGTACCGACCTCATCGTGCGCGAGGACGGTGCGGTGACCTTCCTGGAGACCAACGTGGCCCCCGGCCTGACCGAGACCTCCACGTTCCCGATGGCGGCGGCCGCCGCCGGGCTGGACTTCGGCCTGGTCTGCCGCGAACTGGCCCACCAGGCGCTGCTGCGCGGCTGAACCCGGGCGCGACGCGGGCCCCGCCGGATCCCTCCGGCGGGGCCCTGCGGGGTCAGCGCCCCGGGACCTCCAGGGCCCGCTCCAGGACGTCGCGCACGGTGGCGCGCATGAGGTCCACCTTGTACCCGGTCGCGGGCAGCGGGGAGCACAGGTCGGCCAGCGCCGCCAGCGACTCCTCCACCTCCGGCCCCCAGTGGCGGCCCGGGCGCGCGCCGGTCAGGGCGGCCTCCACACCGGGCAGCCGCAGCGGGGTGCGCGCCACCCCGCCCACCGCCACCGCCGCGTGGGACACCCGACCCTCGTGGAGGACGACCCGCGTCACCGCCTCCACCAGCGGCCACTCCGCGCGGGAACGCCCGGTGGCCCGCCGGTAGGCGGCCCGCTCACCCTCCCGCGGGACGGGCAGGCGCACCGACACCAGCACCTGCCCCGGCTCCAGCACGTGGTCGCGGGCGGGGGCGGCGGCGTCGTACAGGTCCGCCACCGCCCTCTCCTGCTCGTCCGCGCCCGCCACCAGCACCGAGGCGTCGTAGGCCAGCAGCGCCACGGCCAGCGAGGACGGGTGCGGCGCCACGCACGGCCCTTGGTCCACGACCACCCCGTACAGGTGGTCGCCCCCGCGCGCCGGGCAGGAGTCGCCACCGGTGTGGAAGCAGTCGAAGGCGGGGTTGCGCAGGTACCAGCACCGGTTGCGCTGGAGCAGGTTGCCGCCCAGCGTCGCGGCGTTGCGCACCTGCGGCGTGGCCAGCTCGCGGGCGGTCGCGGCCAGCGCGGGGTAGGCGCCGGCCAGCCGGGGGTCAGCGGCCAGTTCGTCCACGGTGGTCAGCGCGCCCAGGCGGGCCGCGCCGTCGGGCAGCCACTCCACCCCGTGCAGCTCGCGCACTCCGGCCAGGTCGACCACGGGGGCGGGCTCCAGCACCCCCGCGGCCAGGCACGCGGTCAGGTCGGTGCCCCCGGCGCGCGGGCGCGCCCCCGTACCGTCCAGCTGGGCCAGGGCCCGGCCCAGGTCCTCGGGTCGTGTGGTGGTCAACGCAGTCCCCCGATCAGTCGGTCCGGTCGCAGCGGCAGCTCGTGCGGGCGCCATCCGGTGGCGTCGTGCACCGCGTTGGCCACGGCCGCGGCCACGCCCACCACGGAGACCTCGCCCAGCCCGACCCCCGCGCCCGCCGCGTGCTCGAACCCCTCCTGGTGGAAGTACACCTCGGTCTCGGGCACGTCCCCCATGCCTGGGATCCGGTAGTCCTCCATGTTGTCGGTGAGCATCACCCCGGTGGCCGGGTCGTGGCGGCGCTCCTCGAAGAGCGCGTAGCCCACGCCCTGCACCACGGCGCCCTCGCACTGGTTGCGGGCCAGCCGCTCGGAGTACACCCGTCCCACGGCCACCCCGGCCCAGCAGCGGGTGGGGCGCACCCGGCCCAGCAGGGTGTCCACCTCCACCTCCATCACGTGCACCGCTCCGGTCAGGCCCCGCCCCACGGCCAGGTCGCCCATGGCGGGGGTCACCGCGCCCCAGCGGTCGCGTCCGCGCCCGCCGACCACCCGCAGGCCCTCGGCGGCGGACAGCGCGTCCTTGAGGACGTCCTGGGGAACGGGCCCGGAGGCGGGAACGGCGGGCTCGTGTTCGCGCAGCGCCGCGCGCAGCCGCTCGGCCGCGTCGGCGGCGGCCGGGCCCATGGAGGTGGTGGTACGGCTGCCGAAGGAACCCGTGCCGGGCTCCGCGTCGCCGTCACCGATCTCCACGCGCACGTCGCCGGAGGGGATCCCCAACCGGTCGGCGACCACCTCGCCCAGCACGGTGCGGATCCCGGTGCCGATGTCCTGCACGCCCGAGCGCACCACGACCGCGCCGTCCTCGACCGACAGCTCCACCCGTGCCGTGGGGTCCATCAGGTAGAGCCAGTTGGAGGCGGCCAGGCCCACCCCGCGCCGGAACCGGCCGGTGCGCGGCCCGCGCGGGCGCCCCCGCCACAGCTCCAGGTCGGCCACGCGCTCGTACAGCGCCTGCCGCTTGGGATTGCCGTCCCAGCGGCGGCGCAGGGTCAGGGGGTCCTCGCCCAGGCGTGCGGCCATCGTGTCCACGGCCTGCTCCAGCGCCCAGGCCAGCGGGGGGCCGCCGGGTGCGCGCATGGGCATCCCCGGCGGGCGGTGGGTGACCACGTCGAAGTCGCGGACCCGGCGCGGGGAGCGCCCGTACATCAGCAGCGCGAGGGTGGCCGTGGTGGAGCCCACCGCGGTGCCGCCGTCGCCGTGGGAGTCCACGCTCATCGCGGACAGGTTGCCGTCGGAGTCGGCCAGCAGCGCCACCCGGGTGTTGGTGGCGGCGCGGTGCCCGGCGTCGGTCAGCTCCTCTGCGCGGTCGAAGGACACGCGCACCGGGGCGTGGGCGAGCCGGGACAGTTCCGTGGCGGCGACCATGTCCACCGACAGGCCGTTCTTGGCGCCGAAGCCGCCGCCGACGTACTCGCCGACCACGTGCACGCGCTCGGGGGCCAGCCCCCAGCGCTCGGCGGCCTTGCGGGCGACCTTGCCCACCGTCTGGGTGGACACGTGCAGGGTCAGCTCCCCGTCCCCGTCCCAGGAGGCCACGCACACGTGGGGTTCCAGCGGGCTGTGCGCCTGGGCGGCGGTGGAGTACTCCTGCGCCACCAGCCTCGGGTCACCGCGCTCGGCGGCCGCGCGCAGGCGCCGCGCGGCGGTGGGGCCGCGCCAGCTCAGGGTGGCGGGCCCGTGTACGTTGCCCCGCCAGGGGGCCGGGGGAGTGGGGGCCTCGCCGTAGGAGGGGGCCGCGCGGCGCTCGGCGCGGGTGGGGTAGACCAGCGGCGCGTCCTCGGCCCGGGCGAGCTCGGTGTCGACCACGGCGGGCAGCACCTCGTAGTCCACCCGCACCGACGCCGCGGCGGTGCGGGCCAGGGCGGCGGTGGGCGCGGCCACGGCGGCGATGGGCTGGCCCGCGTAGCGCACCAGCCGCTCCGGCCCCAGCAGGTCCACGAACACCGCGTTCGCGGACCCGTCGGACCCGGCCTGTCCACGCGCTCCGCCGGGGTCGACGGAGCGCACCCGCGCGTGGGCGTGGACCGAGCGCACGAGCACGCCCTCCCAGCAGCCCTCCGGGGCCCGGTCGGCGCTGAAGCGGGCCCGCCCGGTGACCTTGTCCAGGGCGTCGGAGCGCGGCGGGTCCCGGTCGGGTTCGGTGTCGAACTCCCCGGCGCAGGCCGCGGCCACGGCGGTGAAGATCCCCTCGTAGGCCCCGCAGCGGCACAGGTGCCCGGCCATGGCCTCGGCCACCTGCGCTCGGTCGGGTCGGACGTCGCCGTGCTCGGCGCGCCAGCCGTCGACGAAGGCGCTGGCCTCGACCACGAACCCCGGGGTGCAGTAGCCGCACTGAAGGGCGTCGTGCGCGGCGAAGGCGCGCTGGACGGGGTGGTCGCCGCCCAGGCCCTCCACGGTGGTGACCTCGCGGCCCTCCAGGCGGTCGGCGGGGAGCAGGCAGGAAGCGGTGGGCGCGCCGTCCACCAGGACGGTGCAGGCACCGCAGACGCCGGTGCCGCAGGCGATCTTGGTGCCGGTCAGGCCGAGCTGGTCGCGCAGGTGCTCGGCGGCGGTGGTCTGGGGGGAGTCGGGGGCGGGGGAGGAGGAGCCGTTGACTCGGACGTTCATGGGCTGCTTTCCTCGAAGCGAAGTTGACATTGACAACTTAGGTGTGCTCCGGAGCCCTGTCAACGGGAAGAAAGCCGTTCCCGCCCCGGCCGGGGCGGGAACGGCGGTGCCGCTGCTACCAGAGGGTGTCGGGCTCCTGGCCGCCGGGCTCGCGAGCCTCCTCGTCCACACGGCCGGCGCCGGGGTCCTCCCCGCCCGGGTCGGGCTCCTCGCCCCCGCCCTGGGGGGCGCCGGTCCCGGTGTCCCCGCCGCCGGTGTCGCCGCCACCGGTTCCCCCGCCGTCACGGGTCCCGTCGTCCCCGCCCCCGGTTCCGTCGCCGTCGGTGTGCCCGTCCCCGGTGCCGTCGCCCTCCCCGTCCGTGGGCTCGGCGCAGGACTCGTGCGTGCACTCCGGCGGCTCGGTCCGCGCGCAGCCCCAGGCGTGGGGGTCGGTGTCGCAGTCGGTCCACGGCCGCTGCGTCTCCTGCTCCTCCTCCCGGGAGGGCTGCTCCGCGATGCTCTCGCGGACCTCGGGGCCCGCCGAGGCCTCGCCGGTCACGGGGGCGCCGTCGCCCACGGGAGAGGTGTCGGGGGACTCGACCGAAGGCGTGGAGCCGGTGGGTTCCGCCCGCGGCGGCTCCTGCTGGGTGGCCCAGAACAGCAGACCGCCGAGCACGGCGAGCACCGTCGCGGCGCCCGTGGCCGCCCATCCGGCCGTGCGCCGCCGCCGCAGGGCGGCGGCCGACCGCCTGCCCCCGCGGGGCCGGACCGGGGGCGGCACGTCGGTGCCGGGAAGCGTCCCCTCCCCGCCCCCGAACCCGGCTCCGCCGTCCCCCGGGGTGCCCTGCGGGAGGGTGGGGCTCTCGGCGATGAAGCCCTTCTCCGGGCCCGGGGCGGAGCTCCCCCCTCCGGAGTACCCGGCCCCGCCGTCCCCCGGACCGCCCTGGGGGAGGGCGGGGGTCTGGCCCTCGACCCGGAAGCCCTTGTCCAGGACCGGGCCGGTGTACCCGGCCCCGCCGTCGCCGGGGCTGCCCTGCGGGAGGGTGGGGCTCTCGGCGATGAAGCCCTTCTCCGGGCCCGCGGCCTCCTGGCGGACGGCCCCCTCCCCGCCCCGCGGTCCTGCCTCGGGCACCGCCCACCCCCGCACCGGAAGCCGGATGCGCGCCGTGCCCTCGTCCACGGCCGTGGAGACCTCGGCCAGGATCTGGGTGGCCTCCGTCGGCTCGGCCACCGGCATCTCGCGGCCGATCAGCCACCCCAGCACCGCCACCGCGCCCGGACGGTCCGCGGGCTCCTTGGCCAGGCACGCCCGCAGCACCGACCTCAGCGGCTCGGGGACGTCGTCCAGCTCCGGCTCGGCCCGCAGCACCCGGTCGATCACCGCCATGGTGTCGTCCCCGGGGAAGGCGTGGTGCCCGGTGGCCGCGTAGGCCATCACCGCGGCCCAGGAGAACATGTCGCTGGACGGACCCACCGGGGCGCCCCGGACCTGTTCCGGCGACATGTACGCCGGGGTGCCCGCCACCGTGGTGGTCTGCTGGGTGGCGTCCAGCAGGCGCGCGATGCCGAAGTCGATGACCCGCGGGCCGTCCGGGCCCAGGATGACGTTGCCCGGCTTGAGGTCGCGGTGCACCACGCCCGCCTGGTGCACGGCGGCCAGCGCGGTCACGGTGGCGATCGCCAGCCGCTCCAGCGCGGCCCCGGTGCGCGGCCCCTCCCGGCGCACCGCCTCGCGCAGCGTGGGCCCCGGCACGTACTCGCTGGCGATGAAGGGCACCTCGGCGCGCATGTCCGCGTCCAGCACCGCCGCCGTGCAGAACGGGGCCACCCGGCGCGCCGCCGCCAACTCCTTGGCGAAGCGCTCACGCTGCCGGGTGTCCCCGCCCCAGGAGCCGGTCAGGACCTTGACCGCCACGGGCGTGCCGTCCTCGGCCCGCGCCAGGTAGACGGTGCCCTGGCCGCCGCTGCCGATACGCGCCGACACGGCGTAGCGGCCGATGCGGGTCGGGTCGGAGGGCAGGAGGGGTGTGGTCATGGCGTGCCTCGTCGTCGGGGGAAGCCGCTGGTCGCGGCCTGCTTCGTCCACTGTGACGTGCGAAACGGCCCGCGCGTTCTGCCGGAGAGGACACAGTGTGCTTACCGACCGGCGTACGAGGAGGCCGGGCCGCACCAGGCGACCCGGCCTCCCCACGCCGCTCGGGCCGGGCGCTCAGAGCCCGAGGGCGTGCATGGAGAAGTGGAACGCGAACACGGCCGTGAGCACCCACATCAGCCAGCCCACCTCACGCAGGCGTCCCTGCGCGGTCCTGACCACCGTGTAGGAGATGATGCCGATGCCGATACCACTGGCGATGTCGAAGGTGAACGGCATCATCGCGATGGTCAGGAAAGCCGGGATCGCGACGGAGATGTCCGTCCACTCGATCTCCCTGATGTGCATCATCATCATGGCGCCCACCAGCACCATCGCGACGGAGGCGGCCTGCGCCGGGACGATGCCGAACACCGGGGCGAGGAAGATCGCCGCGAGGAAGAACAGGCCCGTCACCACACTCGCCAGACCGGTCCTGGCCCCCTCGCTCACCCCCGCCGTGGACTCGACGAACACCAGCGTGGCGGAGGAGCTGGTCAGCCCGCCGGTCACGGCACCGGCGCCGTCCGTCACCAGGATCTGGTTGACGCGCGGCATCTGTCCGTCGGCGTCGGCGATGTTGGCCTTGGTGCCGATGGCCAGGATGGTGCCCAGGGCGTCGAAGAACCCGGCCAGCACCAGGGTGAACAGGATGACCCCCGCCGTGGTCGCACCGGCCGAGGTCCAGGCGCCGAACATGTCGACCTGGAACAGCAGGCCGAAGTCGGGCACCGCGAACGGGTTGCCGGGCAGCCGGGGGCTGCCGCCGCCCCAGGCCTCGTCGCCCAGCCCGGCCGCGTAGTGGACGATGATCGCGAGCACGGTGGCGCCGACGATGCCGTAGAAGATCGCACCGGGCACCCCGCGCACCAGCAGGACGCCGGCCAGGACCAGGCCGGACACGAAGACCAGGATCGGCCAGCCGTCGAGGTGGCCCCCGCCCCCGGCGGCACCGAGCTGGAGCAGGCCGCCGCCCTCGCCCGCGCTGACGAACCCGGCGTTGGACAGGCCGATGAGGGCCACGAACAGGCCGATGCCCACACCGATGGCCATCTTGAGGTTGTGCGGCAACGCGTTCATCACGGCGGTCCGTACGCCGGTGGCCACCATGAGGATGATGGCGACGCCCTGCCACACGACCAGGCCCATCACCTCCGGCCAGGACATCACGGGGGCCGCCTGGTAGGCCACGACCGCCATCACGCCGAGTGCGGCGGCGCAGGCGATCGGGGCGCGCCCGACCACACCCATCATGACCGTGACCAGCCCCGCCGCCAGCGCGGTCATGGTGGTCAGCTGGCCGGGGGAGAGGAAGTCGCCGTTGGCGTCGGGGACGCTGCTGAGGATGATCGGGTTCAGGACGATGATGTAGGCCATCGCCATGAAGGTCGTGAGCCCGCCCCGGAGCTCGCGTCCGAGGGTGGAGCCGCGCTCACTGATGAAGAAGAAGCGGTCGAGCCAGGATCGAGCCGTGGGCGACCGGTCCTGCGGACGAGGACCGGTGTCCTTGAGTTGGATCATGTCCCCTCCTGGAGGGAGATGAGCATGGCGACGGATGCCATGAGTAAGGGGGTGTGTGCAATGCGTAGTCAGTCGGGGTGGCGCGGGACGACGCTGTCCCTCGGGGCACCCGCCCCGGCGCCGAGGACGCCGACGGACCCGGGGCGGGCGGTTCGTGGCGGGGCGGACCTCGTCCGCCCCGCGGCTACAGCTCGATGCCCACGATGTCCTCCGGGCGCACCGGGGCGTGCGTCAGCGGCCTGCCCGTGGCGGCGCGCACCGCGGCCACGATCGCCGGGGTCGACGACAGCGTCGGCGGCTCACCCGCGCCCCGCAGCCCGTAGGGCGAGTGCGGGTCCGGGTGCTCCAGCACCTCGATCCGCATCGGCGGCGTGTCCAGGATCGTGGGGATGAGGTAGTCGGTGAAGGACGGGTTGCGGATCTCGCCGTCCCGCACCTGCACCTCCTCCATCAGCGCCAGGCCCAGCCCCTGTGTGGAACCGCCCTGGATCTGCCCCTCCAGCTGCTGGGGGTGCATCACCTTGCCCACGTCCTGCACCGCGTCCAGCGCCACGACCTTCACCAGGCCCAGCTCCACGTCCACGTCCACCACCGCGCGGTGGACGCACATCCCGAACTGGGTGTGCGAGGAGCCCTGGCCCAGCTTCGGGTCGAGCATCTCGGTGGGTCGGTGGTGGTACTCGCGCGTGTGCTCCACCACCGTGCCCCCCCGGGCGGAGTCGCCCAGCAGGTCGGCCAGGGAGACCAGCGCCCCGGCGGTGGCCGACACCAGCTTGCCGCCGACCAGCGACAGGTCCGTGTCGTCCAGGCCCTCGGGCACCACCCCGCGCTCGCGGGCCAGCGCGAACACCTCCGCACGCACCGACGCGCACGCCGTGCGGACCGCGCCGCCGGTCATGTACGACTGGCGCGAGGCCGAGGAGGAGCCCGCCGAGCCCACCTGGGTGTCGGAGGGGGCGATGACCACCTTCTCCACGCCCAGCTCGGTCCGGGCGATCTGGCCCTTGACGGTCACCAGGCCCTGGCCGACCTCGGCCGCGGCGGTGTGCACCAGCACCACCGGCTCGCCGCCGACCACCTCCAGGCGCACCCGCGCGGTGGAGTAGTCGTCGAAGCCCTCCGAGAAGCACAGGTTCTTCAGGCCCAGGCCGTAGCCCACACCGCGCACCACGCCCTCGCCGTGCGTGGTGCCCGCCACCCCGCCCGGCAGGGTGCGCGGGTCGGCCGGGTCGGCCAGCTCCTCGCGCGCGGGCGGCATCGGCAGGTCGCGGCACCGGCGCAGCATCTCCGCCATCGGCAGCGGCATGTCGATCTCCTGGCCCGTGATGATCCGCGAGCCCTGCGACATGGCGTTCCTGATCCGCAGGTCCACCGGGTGCATGCCCAGCTCCTCGGCGAGCCGGTCCATCTGCGACTCGTAGGCGAAGCAGGCCTGCACCGCGCCGAACCCGCGCATCGCGCCGCACGGCGGGTTGTTGGTGTACACGCCGTAGGCGTCCACCAGCACGTTCGGTACCTCGTAGGGGCCGATGCCCAGGGAGGAGGCCACGCCCACCACCGCCGGGGTCGCCGACGCGTACGCGCCGCCGTCCACGATGATCTCCGCGGTGGCGTACAGCAGCGTGCCGTCCGAGCGCGCCCCGTGCTCGTAGCGCATCTTGGCCGGGTGCCGGTGCACGTGACCGTAGAAGGACTCCTCGCGGTTGTACACGAACTTGACCGGTTTGCCGGTGCGCAGCGCCAGCAGGCACGCGTGGATCTGCATCGACAGGTCCTCGCGGGCCCCGAAGGCCCCGCCCACGCCCGCCAGGGTCAGCCGCACCTTCTCCTGCGGCAGCCCCAGCGCCGGGGCGATCTGCCGCTGGTCCACGTGCAGCCACTGCGTGGCCACGTACAGGTCCACGCCGCCGTCCCCGGCCGGGACGGCCATGCCCGACTCCGGGCCCAGGAAGGCCTGGTCCTGCATGCCGACCTCGTACTCGGAGGCCACGACCACGTCGGCCTCGGCGCGCAGGCGCTCCAGCACCTCCCTCTCCCGCTCGGCCGACCCCGCCACCCCGGAGAACGCGCCGGTGCGCACCGGCTGGTAGCGCAGCCGGTTGCCGCGCTGGTTGTACTCGGGGTGCTCCTCCAGCACTCCGGGCTCGTGCACCAGCGGGCAGTCGGGGTCCAGCGCGGCCCGGCGGGAGTCGCTGACCGGCTCCAGCACCCGGTAGTCCACCCGGATGCGCTCCATCGCCCGGCGGGCCGTCTCGGGGTGGTCGGCGGCCACCACGGCCACCGCCTCGCCCTTGTAGCGCACCTTGTCGATGGCCAGCACCGGCTGGTCCTGGTGCTCCAGCCCGTAGCGCTTGGCGCCGGGCACGTCCTCGTGGGTGAGCACCGCGTGCACCCCGGGCACCTTCAGCGCCTCGGTGATGTCGATGCCCAGGATCTCCGCGTGCGGGTGGGGGCTGCGCAGGGTCGCCCCCCACAGCATGTCCTCCATCCACATGTCCGAGGAGTAGGCGAACTCGCCGGTCACCTTCAGCGTGCCGTCGGGGCGGCGCGGGCTGGCGCCCACCCCGTCCTTGGTGGTGCTGGTCAGGTCCGTCACGGTACGGGTCGTCGCCGCCATCAGCGGCTCACCTCCTGCGTCAGGGTGCGGTGCGCCGCACGGCCGCGCGCGGCGGCGCTCTCGGCGGACAGGGTGCGCAGCTCCCCGCGGTCGACGACCGTGCGGCCGCCGACCCAGAGCCGCTCCAGGGGCGGGGTGGGGCCGAAGACCGCCGCCACCACCGGGTCGGCGATGACGTCGTAGCCGAACCCGTCCATCCGCCACAGGGCGATGTCGGCCAGCTTGCCGACCGCCAGGGAACCCAGCTCGGCCTCGCGGCCCAGCACCCGGGCGCCGCCCAGGGTGGCCATCTCCAGCGCCTGGCGGGCGGTCAGACCCTGGGGTCCCTTGCGGGCGCGCGCCATGAGCAGCGCCTGGTGCATCTCACCGGACAGCGGGGTCAGCTCACTGGAGGCCGGACCGTCCACGCCCAGCCCCACGGGCACGCCCGCCTCCAGCAGTTCGGTGACCCGGCAGATGCCCGCGCCCAGACGGGCGTTGGAGGTGGGGCAGTGCGCCACCCCGGTGCCGGTGGCCGCGATCCGGCCGATCGCCGCGTCCGACAGGTGCACCGCGTGCGCGAACCACACGTCCTGGCCCAGCCAGCCGAGCTTCTCGGCGTACTCCACCGGGGTGCACCCGAACTCGGCCCGGCACTGCTCCTCCTCGTCGAGGGTCTCGGCCAGGTGGGTGTGCATCCGCACTCCCCGGTCGCGGGCCAGTGCCGCGGCCTCCACCATCAGCTCGCGCGAGACCGAGAACGGCGAGCACGGGGCCACCGCCACCCGGGTCATCGCGTCGGAGGAGGTGTCGTGGTGGGCGTCGATCGCCTCGGCGGTACCCGCCAGGGCCCGCTCCAGCGTCTCCACCACCGCGTCCGGCGGCAGCCCGCCCTGGCTGCGGCCCCGGTCCATCGACCCGCGGGCCAGGTCCAGTCGCACGCCCACCTCGCGGGCGGCCTCCACCTCCGCGGCCACGATGTCGCCGCGCCCGGAGGGGTAGACGTAGTGGTGGTCGGAGGCGGTGGTGCACCCCGACAGGGCCAGGTGGGCCAGACCGGCCGCGGTGGTGCCCGACACCACGTCGGCGTCCAGGCGGCCCCAGATCTCGTAGGAGCCCACCAACCACTCGAAGAGCGTGCCGTCGGCGAACAATCCCTGCGTCGCCCACTGGTAGAGGTGGTTGTGCGTGTTGACCAGGCCCGGCGTGACCAGGCAGCCGCGCCCGTCCACCCGCTCGACCCCGGCGGGGGCCGGGGCGGGGCCCGGGCCCACGGCCGCGATCCGCCCGCCCCGGACCACCACGTGCCCGTCGGCGTACTCGGCGCCGTCCACGGTCACCACGTGTGCGCCCTCGACGGCGAAACCCCGCGCCGTGGAAGCGCTGTCGGTCCCGCTCATGCGCTGCTCCCCGCACGCCGCTCGGCGGCCAGGCGCACCGCGTCCAGGATCTTCTCGTACCCGGTGCAGCGGCACAGGTTGCCCGCCAGCGCCTCGCGGATCTCGGCGTCGTCCGGCACGGGGCCGCCCGCGCCCACCGTGCGCTCCAGCAGGTCGTCGGTCTGCACCAGCAGGCCCGGGGTGCAGAAACCGCACTGCACGGCGCCCGCCTCCACGAAGGCCTCCTGCACCGTGCCCAGCTCGCGTTCGGTGCCCTTGCCCGACCCCTCGGCCAGGCCCTCCACGGTGCGCACCGTGCGCCCCTGCGCCTGCCCGGCGGCGATCATGCACGAACACGCCGTCACACCGTCGAAGTAGACCGTGCACGACCCGCACTCGCCCTGTTCACAGGCGTTCTTGCTGCCCGGCAGGCCCAGCCGCTCGCGCAGCACGTACAGCAGGCTCTCGCCCGGCCACACGTCGTCGGCGGTCACGTCCTCGCCGTTGACGTTGAAACTCACGCGCATCGCGTGACTCCCTTCCGGTAGTCGGTGACCGACCAGCTCAGCGCGCGGCGCGCCATCACCGCCAGGGCGTGCCTGCGGTACTCGGCGCTGCCCCGCTGGTCGTCGATGGGGCGGGCCGCGGCGGCCACCAGTTCGCCGAACCGGCGGACCACGGCCTCCGAGGGCGGGGTCGCGTTCTCCCAGTCGAACTCCCCGGCCAGGAACTCCTCCGCCGCCTCCGCGCGCAGCGGTGTGGGACCGGCCGAACCGATCCCGGTGCCCACGGCCCGGCGCTCGGCGTCCAGGGCCAGGGCGAAGGAGGTCACCGCGATGACCATCGCGTTGCGCGTGCCGATCTTGGCGAACTGCTGGGGGCCCGCGGGCTCGGGCAGCAGCACCGCCGTGATCAGTTCGTCCTCGCGCCTGGCCGTGGTGCGCAGGGACAGGTAGAACTCGCGGGCGGGCACCCGGCGCCTGCCCCGCACCGACGCCAGCTCCACCACCGCGTCGGTGGCCAGCAGCGGCGGGTGGGACTCACCGGCGGGGGAGGCCCCGCCCAGGTTGCCGCCCACGGTGCCCCGGTTGCGGATCTGCGGGGAGGCCACCGACCGGGAGGCCCGGGCCAGGGCCGGGGCCGCCCCCGACAGGTGCTGGATCACCGTCGTGTAGGACACCCCGGCGCCCAGGCGGGTGTGGCCGTCCTCCGGCCCGAACTCGGCCAGCTCCGGGATCCGGGTCAGGTCGATCAGGGCTGGCGGTCGCCGCTTGTCGAAGTTGAGCTCCACCATCACGTCGGTGCCGCCCATGATCGGCACCGCGTCCGGTTGGGCGCTTTTGGCCTCGAGTGCCTCCTCCAGGGTGGAGGGGCTCAGGAACTCCATGCTGGTCCTCTTGTCGCCGCGTTCTCGCCGCCGCCCACTCGCGGTCGGCCCTTCAAGGTCGCGTCATCCCTGGTTGTCGGGTGATGCTGTGAAGTACACCACTGGGAGCGCGTGCCTTACCAGCAAGTGAAGACATGAAGTGTTCGGTGAACGAACGGTTATGGTTGGTCGATTCCTACAAGCGGTGTTTCCCAGGGTCACCGCAGGTGACCCCCGCACCACTCGCGGGCCCGGGCCCGCCCACCAGAGCGACAAGAGGGACGTTCATGCGGATCAGTGAGCTGCTCGCGGTCAAGCGGCTGCACCTGAGGTTTGTGACGGGGTCCGAACACGCGGACCGCGTCCTGCGCTGGGCCTACACCACCGATCTGCTCCAACCCGCCCGCTACCTGCGCGGCGGCGAGTTCGTCCTCACCGGCATGATGTGGCGCACCCGTCCGGAGGACTCCGAGACCTTCGTGTCCTCCGTGGCCGGCGCCGGAGCGGTCGCCATCGGCGCCGGAACCGCCCTGGGCGAGGTCCCCGCCGACCTGGTCCAGGCCTGCCGCGACCACGACATGCCCCTGGTGGAGGTTCCGCCGGAGACCTCCTTCGGGGCGGTCACCGAGGAGGTGCTGCGCTCCCTGACCCAGCAACGGCTCAGCAGCATCGCCGAGACCCGCGACCGCCACCGCCGGCTCATGGCCGAGGTCGCCGCCGGAGCCGACCTGCCCCCGGCCTTCGCCCAGGCCGCCGAGCAGGCCGGGCGGACCGCCTGGATCCTCTCCTCCACCGGCCGCCACGTCGCCGCCTCCGGTGAACCCCTGCCCCGAGCCGACCGCGAGTGGCTCGCCGCCAGAGCTCTGACCTGGACCTTCTTCCCGCACACCGTCCGCCTGCCCGAGCAGGAGGGCCGCCCGCTCACGGTCATGCCCGTGCAGACCAAGGAGTCCCACCCGCTCGCCACCTGGCTGCTGGTGTGCGAGGGCGACCACACCGCCTGGACCGAGGAGGAGCACGAGTCGGTGGCCGAACTGGCCTCCATCGCCGTGCTCGCCCGCAGCCGCGCCGAGGAACGCGCCCTGAACGACGCCCGCCACCTGGAGGGCCTGCCCCGGCTGCTGGCCGCCCAGCGCTTCGACGAGGTCACCGAACTCCTGCGCGGCACCGGCGCGGCCGACGGGGTGGACGGCGCGCACGTGGTGGTCAGCGCCGTGATGCTGCCCGAGCCCCGCGTGCCCGACCTGGCCCGGCGGGTGGTCGCCGAACTCGTCGCCGACCACCCCGGCGCCGCGGTCACCGGCGACGAGGACACCCTGGTCGTCCTCCCCGTGGGCGGTTGGGGCCCCCAGGCCCGAACCCGCGCAGAGGAGTTCCGCGCCACCCTGGTGCACCGCGCCCGGATCCTGGAGGGCGGACTGCTCGACCACCGGCTCGCCCTGGGCCTGAGCTCGGCGGTGCGCGGCGTGCCCGAGCTGCGCGGTGCCGCGGTGGAGGCCCGCCACGCCCGCCGCCTGGCCGAGCTGCGCGGGGGCCGCGCCCGGGTGATCGCCGGGGCCGAGATCGACTCGCACGAGCTGCTGCTGGCCTCGGTCCCCGAGGAGGTCCAGTCCTCCTATCGCGACCGGCTGCTGGGCCCGCTGCTGGCCTACGACCGCGACCACCGCTCGGAGCTGGTGCAGACCCTGGAGCAGTTCCTCGCCCACTCGGGCTCCTGGCAGCGCTGTGCGGCGTCCATGCACGTGCACGTCAACACACTGCGGTACCGCATCGGCCGGGTCGAGGAGCTGACCGGGCGGGACCTGAGCAGCCTGGAGCACCGGGTGGACCTGTTCCTGGCCCTCAAACTGCGCGACTGAGCGCCCCGACCGGGCCGCGAAACGTCCCCGCCAGCCGCTAGGGTGCGCGCGATGAGTACTGACTTCTCCACCCCCGAGACCACCGGCGCGGACCTGCGCGGCGCCGACCTGCGCGAGGTGCTGGCCGATCCCGGAGAGCGCCCGCGCGTGTTCGTGCGCTGCGACCTGACCGGGGCCGACCTGCGCGAGACCGACCTGGTCGGCGCCGCCTTCCGCGACTGCCGCCTGGACGGCGCCCGCCTGGAGCACGCCCTCCTGGACGGGGCCGCCCTCACCGGCGGCAGCGCCGCCGGGGCGGTGTTCGCGCACGCCGAGTGCGCCGACGCCCGGTTCGAGCGGGTGGACCTGGCCAACACCCGCTGGCAGGGCGCCCTGCTCACCGACACCGCCTTCAGCGGCTGCCGGATGACCGGGGCGGGGCTGACCTCCCTGAAGGGGGTCGGCTACACCTTCGCGCACTGCAACCTCATGCTGGCGCGCTGCAAGGGCCTGTCACTGCGTGGACAGACCCTGGAGGGCCTGCGCATGGACGAGGCCGACCTGGCCGGCGCCGACCTGCGCGAGACGGTATGGGCGGAGTCGCGGCTGCGCGGCGCCAACCTGGTCAACGCCCGCCTGGCCGGGGCCGACCTTCGCGGTGCCGACCTGGGCGAGCCCACCCTGGAGCAGGCCGGGTACCTGCGCGGGGCCAGCATCGGCCCCGCGCAGGCGGGCGCGATCCTGGCCGCCCTGGGCATCACCGTCGTGGAATAGAGGCGCTCAGGCGGCGGCGCCGAACCATCTGGGCAGGTGGTCGCGCAGGTCCGCCTGGTCCTCGCCGACCCACGCCACGTGCCCGTCCGGCCGCAGCAGCACGGCGGGTGCCGGGAGTTGCCCGTCCCCGGCCGCGACGCGGTCGACCCGGTCCGCCCAGCCCGTCACCGAGAGCCGACCGGTTCCGTCGAGGAGGAGTCCGCGCCCGCCGCGCATCAGCTCGTAGAGGCGGCCCCCCTTCAGTTCGACGTCGCGCATGCGCCTGCCCAGCAGCCCGTGCCCCTCCCCGAGGTCGTAGCGGACCCCGATCGCGGTGATCTTCTCGATCAGGTACCGGTTGACCTCCTCGAACTCCATGAGCTCCGACAGCAGCCCGCGCACCGCCCTGGGGCCCGGCTCGGCGGACATCAGCTCCGTCTGCGCGCGGGTGTTCTCCAGGACCCGGGCCGCCACCGGGCGCCGCTCGGACTCGTAGCTGTCCAGCAGGTCCTCCGGCGCCCAGCCCCGGACCTCGGCGGCCAGTTTCCAGCCGAGGTTGAACGCGTCCTGGACGCCGAGGTTGAGCCCCTGCCCTCCGGTGGGCGGGTGGATGTGCGCGGCGTCGCCCGCCAGCAGCACCCGGCCACTGCGGTAGCGCTCGGCCAGCCGGGTGGCGTCGGTGAACCGGGAGAGCCACCGCGGGGAGTGCGCGCCGAGGTCGGTGCCCGCGACGGCCCGCAGCTGCCGCTGGAAGTCCGCCAGGGTCGGCGGGACCGTGCGGTCCTCGGACACTCCCGCGGCGGGGACGATGACGCGGTAGGCCCCGTCCTCCAGCGGCATGGCGCCGAACGGGAACCGGGTCTTGCTGACCTCGGCGGTCACGGCTGCCAGCGTCTCCGGCGCGACATCCAGTTCCATCTCGCCCAGCAGCGTCTCCTTCCGGGCGGGCTCACCGGGGAAGCCGACGCCGAGCAGCTTGCGCACCGTGCTGCGGCCGCCGTCGCAGCCGACGAGGTAGCGTGCGCGCAGCCGCGTGCCGTCGTCCAGTTCGGCGCTCACCCCGTCCCCGTCCTGGTCCACCCCCACCAGCGTGCGCTTCCGCCTGACCGCCACGCCGAGTTCGGCGGCGTGCTCGCCCAGCAGGCGCTCGGTGAGGGTCTGCGGGATGCCCAGGACGTAGGAGTGCGCGGTGTCCAGCCCCTCGGGCCACGACGTGCCCAGCCCCGCGAAGAAGCCGCCCACCCTGTACTGCTTGCCGTGCGCGAGGAACCGCTCCAGCAGTCCGCGCTGGTCCATGATCTCGATGCTGCGCACGTGCAGGCCGAGCGCGCGGACCTGCCTGGTCGACTCCGCCTCCCGCTCCAGGACGGTCACGCCCACGCCCCGCAGTCGCAGTTCGATGGCCAGCATCAGCCCGGTCGGTCCGGCACCGACCACGATCACGTCCACCATGAGAATCCCCGTTCGCCGAGCCCGTGTCGCGGCCGGTCGCCCCGCGCGGATGGCGCGTCGCGGTCCCGCCTACACCTGCGGTTTCCGGCCACGGTCGACGATTGTGCGGCACGACCGGGGTCTTGCCGCAAGCCCCGGGGTGCGCTATACGTTGAGAGTGGCGGGGAGTTTTCCCCTGTTCGTCACTCCGGGTGACGCGATCGGGGCCCTCCGTGGTGTCCCGGGCGGTGCGCGTCCCTCCGGCCGGAGTCCCCGCTGGGGACGACCGTCCGGTCACCGGCCCCGGGGGCTGCGTTCGGCGGGTATTCCGCCCTGGCGCGGCCGGAACCGGCCGAAGGCGCCCCCGCCGTGCCGCCGCGGCGTCCGCACCGGCCGAGTGGCAGGTGAACCGGCGGCCGTGTGCTTCCCTCCCCCCGCCGGGGCCGTTCCCCTATTGCCAAAGCAACCGAGAGTGACAAGACTGGGTCACAGGTGGTCAGAACCGGACCCGCGTCACGCCTCCCGGCAGAAAGGGGCGGCCCGGTGAGCACTCCACTCGAAGTCTTCCTCTCCGAGGAGGAAGCCGACGCCGAGCGTCTGGACGAGACGACCGGCCGCCTTCGGCGGGAACTCCTCGAACTCGACGTGGAGGACGTGTGCCCGCTCCGGGGCGCGGCGCCTCCGCCGGGAGCGCGCGCCTTCGGGGTGGTCGAGGCCGGGGCGCTGCTGGTCACGCTGGGCCAGTCCGCCGCGGCGTTGCGCCAGGTCATCGAGGCCATCCGGGACTGGCGCAACCGCAGCCGGACGCGTCCGACCATCCGGCTGGTGATCGACGGAGACGTCCTTGAGATATCCGACGCCTCACCGGAGCATGTGTCGGGGTCGTTCGAGCTCTTCGTCGCCCGGCACACCACCGCCCGGGCCGAGCCATGAGTGACTCCCGGTACGCCCTGATCGTCGCCAACGACGAGTACCGGGACGAGGGACTCCGGCGCCTGCTGTCGCCGGCCAAGGACGCGGTGGCGCTGGCCGGTGTCCTGAGCGATCCCCGGATCGGTGGATTCGAGGTGCAGGTGGCTCGGAACGAGCCCTCACACTCGATCCTGATGCGCGTGGACGACTTCTTCGCCGACCGCCGCCCCGGCGATGCGCTGATCCTGCACTTCTCCTGCCACGGCCTGAAGAACGCCTCCAGCGAGCTCTTCTTCGCGGCCACGAACACCGTGCCCCACCGGCTGGCCTCGACCGCGGTCCCGGCGGACTTCGTGCGCAGGTGCATGGCGGCCTGCCGGGCGCGGTGCGTCGTGCTCTTCCTCGACTGCTGCTACGGCGGCGCCTTCTCCCAGGGCATGGGGGTCCGCGCCGCCGGGGACGCGAACGTGCTAGACGCCTTCGCCGGCGAGAAGCTCGGCGGCGGGCGCGGCTGGGCGGTGATCACGGCGTCCAACTCCATGGAGTACGCCTTCGAGGGCACCGCCCTCACCGAGGGCGCCGAGCCGCGGCCGTCGGTGTTCACCCACGCGCTGGTGACCGGTCTGCGGACCGGGGAGGCGGATCTGGACGAGGACGGGCGGGTGTCGCTCGACGAGCTCTACGAGTACGTCTTCGACCGGGTGCGCCGGGAGAACCCGCACCAGACCCCGAGCCGCAGCGTCGACCTCCAGGGGGACCTCTACCTCGCCCGCAGCAGTCGCAGGAGGATCACCCCGGCGCCGCTCCCGGGAGACCTGCGGGCGGCGGTCGCCAGCCCCGACCCCTACACCCGCCGGGGGGCCGTCGCCGAACTCCGCTTCCGCATGGGCAGCCCCGACCTGCGGATCGCGCTGGGCGCCCGCGAGGCCCTGCTGGAGCTGGCGCGGACCGACATCACGTCGATCGCGCACGAGGCCGGACTCCTGGTCGGCGAGGTCGCGCTCTCACCCTCCCCGACCGTGCTGGAGTTCGGTCGGGTACCCCAGAACTCGCCCCCTCCCCACCGCCTGGTCCGGCTCCTGGGGCCCCCGCTCGCGCGCAACTGCGTCCCGCACCCCGAGGACGACCGGATCCGTGTGCGGGAGAGACAGGACGCCCTGGAGGTCTCGGTGGACACCTCCCGGCCGGGGGCGCTGAGCGGAGCCATCACCCTCCGGGGGCCCGCCGGCGAGTCCGTCGTCCTCGTCACCGCGGACGTCGTGCCCCTGTCCGACCGGGCCGACACGCCCGCACCGCCCTCCCCGAAGCCGCGGCGGGACGACACACCGCCCGAGCGGCCCGTCGCGCACCGGAGCGCCCCGCTGACGGCCGCCGTTCCGGCGACCGGGCGCGAGGCGCCCTCCGCGTGGGTGTACCCCCGTGCGCCGGCGGCCGCCCTGGCCGCGACCGCGGTGTCCGCGGTGTTCACCGTGCGTGCGGTCCTGGAACCGGTCACCAGCGGAGGGCACCTCGCCGACCGCGTCGGAGACGGGGAGTTCTGGGACGAGGCGCGGAGCGAACTCGACCGCCTCACGGAGTCGGGGATGGTCGCGGACGCCTGGATCGGCCTGCTGGCGGGCGCCGCGGCCGTGGTGCTGGCCTCCGTCACCAGGCGCGGGCTCCGGGCCGCGGGAGGCGCTGGCCGGAACCCGGGCGCCAGGGCGGTCGGACGGGCGCTCCCCTGGGTGTCCGGGGGCGTCTACTGCCTGATCCTCCTCTGCTCCCTGGTCCTCCTGCTCGGCTTCCTGCTCTCGTTCCTGGCGGAGCGGTTCCTCTAGTGCCGCGACGGCGGTCGCCCTCAGCCGATCCGCCACACACAGGCGTAGGGCTGGGGGAACCGCGTGATGCGGTGGGCCCGAACGGTGATCCCGACCTCGCCCGGCGGGACGTCGGTCCACACCACCTGCTCGACGTTGTTCGTGCGGTCGAAGCCCTCCGAGGCCCCCGTGTTCCCGTGCAGCTCCCGGCCGTCGGAGAGCCGTACGACCAGGTCGAGGTCGTTCTGCAGGCCCGCGCCCGGCGGGTCGGACCACACCAGTGTGGCCTTGAGCGTGACACCGCCGCCGTCGGCGGGCCGGGGGACCGGGACCGCGCCGGTGCGCTCCTCCCCCTGCCGCAACGGCTGCCCCTGCTCGAACCCGGCCCGGCGGTCGGCGCCCGGGACGATGATCGAACCCGCGAGGTCGACGCGTCCGAAACCGGAGTTGTTGTTGGGGGAGGCCCCGCTCTCCGAGGGCGAGTACTGCCCGGTCAGCTCCACGGCGCCGTTGATGAGCAGCGCCTTGACCAGTGCCGCGCTGGGATCGGGAACGCCGTTCTTCACCAGGGTCTCGCGCAGGACGGCGGCGCACCCGGCCACGAGCGGGGTGGCCATGCTCGTCCCGCTGCTGAAGAACAGGTGCGGATCCCTGGACGGGCCGAAGGTCTCGTCCGCCCTGGTGACGGCGCGTGAGAGCGCCGAGAGGACGCACGTCCCCGGAGCGACGACATCGGGTTTGATCCGCCTCTCCCTCGTCGGCCCGCGGCTGCTGAAGGCGGCCAGCCCGTCGGGGGAGTCGGCCTGCGGGTCGGAGTTGATCGGGTCGGCGGGAAAGTCCTTGGGCCAGTAATCGCCGTACCCGGGCCGGAAGTCCGGTCGGTCGCTCTCGCTGGCGCCCACGGTGATGCAGTTCTTGGCCGCTGCTTGGGATCCGATCGAACCGGCGTCGACGACTCCGTTCGCGTTGAGGTCCTTTCCGCTGTTTCCAGCGGCGAAGCAGATCACCATGTCGGGATGGTTCCACACGAATTCGTCGATTTCGTGCGCGCTCGCGTTGTAGGGCCGCCCCGGGATGCTGTCACCCCAGGAATTCGTGTGGACCCGGGCACCGTCGTCGCGGTAGGGCGGCAGGAAGAGGTCGTTCAGGTCGGTGGGGATGCCCACGAGTCCCACGCGCCCGAGGAAGTCCGAACCCCACAGGGACTGCAGCACCAGCCTGGCCTCCGGCGCGGTCCCCCGGATCCTTCCGCCCATCGTCGCGGACTCCCAGTCGCCCAGGACCGACCCCGCCACGTGGGTGCCGTGCCCCTGCGGGTCGTCGGACCTGTCCTTCCGCGGGCGCCCTAGGGCGTAGAGCTTGGCCACCCGCCCGCTGAACGCCGGGTGCGTGTCCACGGTGGACCCCCTGTCGAACCCGGTGTCGGCGACCGCGACGACCTCCCCGCCGCCCCGGTAGGGCGTTCCGTCGAGAACGACTTCGGCTCGAAGGATCGTGGACGCCACGTCGTTGAAGAGTTTCCACTGGGGCACGTCCTCGATGCTGCGGACCTCGTCCAGGGCCGCGAGGTCGCCGAGCCTCCCCTCCTCGACCCTGATCCGCACCTTGTGGCGCTCCATCCGCAGGTCGCCCGCCTCCTGGTGGGAAATGGAGGCTATGTGCTGCCTGACCTCCTCCGCCTCCGTGTCGACGTCCTGGTGGAGTACCACGTCGACTTCTCGAAGGGTGTGGGAGGGCGGCACGGAAACCGAGGCCAACGACGCCGTGGAGACGGCTTCGGCCGCCTCGGAGCGCAGTGACGGAGGGATCTTCAGCCCCGGGAAGTAGACATCGGCCCACACCACGAACGGCAGGGACCGGACCTGTCCCAGGTCACCGGGTCGGTAGCCGCACATGTACGTGTTCTCGGGAACGTATTCGTGGATGTCGGCGCCCAGTTCGGCCAGCCGCGCCCTCTGCTCCTCGGACAAGGGCCCCCGTGCCTGGACCAGTACGTAGTTGGACCGGGACGCGTCGGGTGCCTCCCGGGAGGCCAGGCCGACCAGTTCGGCCTGGCCGACGGGGTCGAAGGAGAAACCGTTAATGTCTATCCGCGCCATGGGCGTTCACTGCCCCGGCCCTGAAGGCGTTAAACGCGGTGTCAGAAAGAAGCAAGGATGGTGTAAAAGCCAGTGCGTAAATGGTCCTTTTGTCCGCTTTATCGTTCCTGGGGAGAGGTGTCGCGCAGGTGTTCCCACCGGCTCGTTCCGGTCGGCGGATTTCGTTGCTACCGCACTTCGCCTCCCACGGGCCAGCCGCACCCACCACACGTTTCCGGCTGGGGGAGAGGCCCCGGGGAAGACCGCTCCGACGACCGTTTCCCAGACACCCCTGAAAACCTCCCGCCCCGCCGGGCGGGGCGCCTCCGTCCCCGGCTTCCCGGCCCCGCACGTGAACACCGCCCTGGAGCCTTCGACGACCCCGGCGTGCGGTCGGCCGTCAAGCTCCTGGTCGACCGCCAGGCGGTGGTCGACACGGCCCTCCACGGCCGGGGAACCCTCGGCAACCGACTTCGCCTCAAACGGCTTGAGGTAGCACAGTGGGCCGTATGAACGACCACGAGCTGTAGCCGGTCGCCGGATGTACGGCGTTGACGCCATCGCCCGGCTGGAACTCGTCCGGACCCTGCGTGAGCTCGACACCGACCTGGCCGAGATCCGCCGCCTGATCGAGGGCGGTACGACCCCGCACGCTCTGCTCACCACGCACCTGGAGATCGTCGAGCACCAGGAACGCACCCTGCGGGCCGGGCTGGCGGTGCTCAGGACCCTGGTCGAACAGGGCGGTGAGACCGTTCGGGCCGACCTGATGCACAAGCTCGTCTCGATGACGGACGAGGAACGGGAACAGGCCGTCGACGACTTCTGGAACGAGGTCGGCGAGGGCCTGGACGTCCCGGAGGGTTTCGTCGGCCGGTTGCGGGAGATGCGCACGGTCCTGCCCGCGGACCCCACGGCGGCCCAGCTGGAGGCCTGGATCGAACTGGCCGGCCTGGTGTCGGGCCCGGCGTTTCGCGACGCGGTCCGCGCCTACCTGCGAGAGGCCTACTCCGCACCGGAGGCCAGGACCCTCGCGACCGAGCCGTTCCAGGACTTCGTGCACGTGAGCGGGGTCCCGCTCGTGGAGGACCTCCTCGCCGCCCACCGTGCCGGAGAGTCCCCCGCGCCTCCCGGGCCCAGCGGGCCGCCACACGGTCCATGGAGGCGGCCACCGCGCTGTCCGCACAACGCTCACCCCCGAGGTCCGGGACCGGATGGCCAAGGGATGCCGCCGGCTCCCCGACCTCCTGCGGCAGGCCGCCGAGGAGGACCACGACTCCGTCCCCTACGCCTGGATCGCCGAGGCCATGCGCTCCGTGGAACCGTCGCGCCCCTGACGACCGCGGTGCTCGCGGTTGACCGCGCGGACGGTCACGCTGAGCAGTGGGCGATCCGACCCTGTTCGAGCAGGACGGCGACCACAGGGCGGCGCCGTTTGCCGGTGGCGTCCATGGCAGCCCCCCGAAATCCGTTCACAGGAGCTCCACACGTCCCGACACAGACCGCCGACTGCCAGTCAAGCGGCGATAGCCATGGAATCGGGATCTTCTTCCGAGCTCCCTGAAAGTTTAAATTCCGACGATTTTCACGCAAACATGCTGGAATTGGGGTTTCCGAAGCTTCGGCGTCAGCGGTGCCAAAAATGAACGAACCAGGGCATCCTGTTCATCGCAGTATGCTTTCGTTCCGCGGTTTGCGATGGTTTTCCGTCTGATCGGGGTGGGGCGGGTTTGCCTCTTCGTTCTGGGGGAAACGGAGAGGGAGTGCTTGTGTGGCCAGGCTGCCAGAGGGCACAATCGAGAACCGTTTCCAAGGTTTTGGGAGAGTTATGAAAAAGGTCTTTCTCACATTTGGTCTGGCCGTTGCACTGGTAACGGCTCCGCTCGCCGCCGAGTCCGCCTCAGCCGGTACGGCGGTAGCGGAACGGGTGGCCGTCGCCTCGGCCGGTCACGCATCGGAGGCGGAGCCGGGCAGCGGCACCAACGCCGGCACCAACACCAACGAGGGCAACGAGGAGGGGGACTGGGGCCTGTGGGGCCTGCTTGGGCTGCTCGGCCTCCTGGGGCTGCTCGGCCTGCGTAAGGGACGGCAGTCCTACGGTGGTTCGTCCTCGAACCGCGGAACGCCGTAGCAGCGGCGGCTTGGCTGGTGGTGTCTCCTACCGGGTGTGACGGGGGCGCTGGCTGTACCGGATCCTGTTCCCAGACAGGGAAGGGGTGAAAGACATGCCAGCACCGAGGAACCACTCCGACGGACTGCGCGAACGTGCCACGAGCACGGCGACGGAGGCCCGTCGGAGCGCGGCCACGCGGGAGTGGGCCATCGCCCGCGTCGGGGACCAGCTGGACGTCAGCCGCGGGACGACGACACCCACGGCAGGTACCTGTCCCTGGTCGCGTCGGTCAACGGAACCGCGGCCGTGGAGGACCACGGCTCCGTCCCTGTGACTGGATCGCCGAGGCCATGCGTCCCGTGGAACCGTCGCGCCCCTGACGACGGCGGTGCCGGGGAGGGCCGCGGGGCACGTCCCGCGGCCCTCCCCACGGTGCGGGCGCCCCCGCAGGCCGGGTCCGCGGGGGCGCCGGGAGGCCGCCGTGCCCGTCCGGCGATGCGCTGTGCGCCCCCGGACGGGGGCGGTCACATTTCGGCCTGGCCGTAGGGCAACAGCCGCACCGGGCCCAGCAGGCCGTAGTCCTGCCGGGACACGCCGCCGTAGACGTCGGGACGGAAGGCCCGCATACGGTTGATCAGGGTGGTGGCCACCTCGACCTGGATCTTGTTGGAACCGCTGCGCAGCCAGGGGCCGATGTCGATCACCGTGTCCTGCTGGTCGCAGGGAGGCAGGTCGGTACCGTTGACCGTGACGCGGAAGGTGTCGCTCACCCGGCCCAGGTCCAGGTACGCGCCGTGGCCTCCGGTCCACCCCCCGCCCAGGTCGACGGTGGCGGTGTAGCGGCCGATACCGGAGGTGTCGGCCAGGCCCTCGATCTCCCGCCAGGGCACGAGGGAGGACAGGGAGCGCTCGTGCAGGACCACCTCGGTGGCGGTGGTCGAGGATCCCGGCCGCCAGTCCTCGACCTCCAGTTCCCAGGAGGCCAGTTCGGCGGGGTCGCCGACGGAGTCTATGGTCGTGGAGGAGGTGCTCCCGTCGGAGAGCACGGTGGTGTAGGTGCCCGCCGAGGAAGCCCGGACCACGGCCTTCCCGCCCTCCACCCGCACCTCGTCCGCGTCGGTGCTGTCCACGCGCAACTTCTTCAGGCGTCCCGGCGGCATCTTCTGCCCCGGCTCTCCGTGACCGGCCGCCCACGCGGGCGGGGCCAGGGCGATGACCGTCGAGGCCCCCGGGGCCAGGCGCACTCCGACCTCGACCGTTCCGTCGCCGCGCGTGTGCTCGGGCAGGGGGGTGATCCGCCCGCTCCACAGGTCCAGCGCGAAGGGGTAGGCGTGGTCGGTGCCGACGGGGAGGGTGACCCGGTGGTCGACGGTCTCGGAGTCGGAGCCGTTGGTGAAGTAGTACAGCTCCAGCCCGTCGTCCCGTCGCCGCGCGTGCAGCAGCGGGGAGCCCTGGGCGTAGGAGACGGCGGGACGGGCGTCCAGCGCCGCC
The DNA here is from genome assembly GCF_009830945.1 of Nocardiopsis sp. FR4. GTDB lineage: Bacteria > Actinomycetota > Actinomycetes > Streptosporangiales > Streptosporangiaceae > Nocardiopsis. Next base: position 240,987 of record NZ_VWVV01000005.1, read on the forward strand.
AGCCCGTCTGGGATGTCCTCGCGGGTGTCGACCCGGTGCACGCTGGGCTCGGCGAGCAGCTCCTCCATGGCCCGGGCCAGCTCCTCGGCCGAGCTCTGGTCGGTTCCCGGCTCCTGCGGTGCGCTCCAGTCGCCGACGATGAGGATCTTCAGCCCCGACCGGGCGTACCCCACCATCCGCTGAGCGGTCTCCAGCTCCATGGTGGGCAGTCGTCCGCTGAACGCGTCCCCCTCGAAGACCAGCAGGCTGTAGGCGGGGCCCTCGGGGGCCAGTCGTCCCCCCTCCACCCGGGGATCGGTGATGCGGAGCAGACGGGGGCTGACGAACTGGTGCGTCCAGCCGTGGCGCACCCCCTCCTTGCTGAAGTAGGCGGCGCCGAAGCCCGAGCCGGCGTAGCCCTTCTGGCGCAGGAACGCCACATCGACCGTCGAGGTGCCCGACTGGAGGGTGTGCTGGGCCCGGGCGAAGAAGCCGGAGACGTCGGACACGTGCTGCCAGGTGGGGTGGCGCGGCCCCCAGGACTCGCTGTAGCCGACCCCGCCGCTGTAGGGGGTGAAGGCGGCGAACCCCGGCCACTGCGCTCCCGGCGCGTCGGCGTAGGAGAACCCGTGCAGGACCGCCATGTTCACGCCCGCGGCGTACTCGCGCGCGATGGTGCGCACGGTCCGCTGCCAGGTGGTGCTGTAGGAACCGCCGTAGACGGCGCCCGCCTCGCTGCTGAGCACCTTCTTGCCGCCCAGGTCGCGCCCGCCGGCCAGGGAGCGGAAGTCGTCGAGGTTCTTGAACCCCAGGGACTCGCCCTCGGCGGTGTCGACGATGGCGGCCTTGGCCACGGCGTCGGTCTGCAGGCCGTAGGGCTGGATCCGGTAGCCCATCCCGAGCCCGTGCGCCCACTCCTGGAGGGGGGTGATGTGGTGGTCGATGTAGAGCCGCGAGAGCAGGTCGTTGAAGTCGTTCAGCGCCCGGCGGTCGGTGTCGGGGCCGAAGGAGAAGACCTGGTCCTCGTCCACGCGCACGAGGACGGGCAGGTAGGGCATCAGGTCGTAGCCGTGGTGGTCCTCGAAGGCGGAGGGCAGGTCGTGCGTCCACAGGGTCGCGTCGGTCTCCATCTCGATGGAGTCCTCGAAGATCGCCCCGCCCGCGGGTCCCCGGAGGAGGGAGCGGATCTCGGAGGTGAGGACGTTCTCCTCCCAGAAGTCGATGATCGCCCGGGCACCGGCGCTGCTGAAGTGGTCGACCACGTAGGAGATCGGCTCGGTGTGCGGTCCGCCCTCGGGGCGCTGGCCCGAACCGCGTTCCCAGTAGGCGATGAGGGCCCAGGTGGAGCCGTCCCCCTCTCCCGGGGCGGTCCAGGTCAGCTCCTCACCCTGTACCGACGCGGTCAGGTCCTGCAGGGTGTCGGCCTTCAGGGCGGTGCGCTTGTCCTCGGGCGAGGCGCCGTCGGCCAGGCGTACCGCCTGCACCGCGAAGAGGCGGCGCGACTCGACCCCGTGCCCGGGTTCCGCCACGGGCTCGGGCAGGACGCCCGAGGTCTCCTCGCCGGAGGCGAGATAGCGCACGCCGTGGGCGAGCTCGCGCACGGCGGCCCGGTCCTGCGGGGTCAGGGTGGGCACCGCGGCGGGCCACGACGGGCCGATGGTCATGTCGACGACGATCCCGCGCTCCTCGGCCCGGGACAGGGCCGCCTTCACGGCTTCGCGCCAGGGCCCGGTGCCCCAGCCGTGTCCCTCGGGGTCGAGCGGTTCCGAGGAACTGTGGTGGACGTCGGCCACCTCCATGCCGCCGAACCCGGCGTCCGCGGCATGGTCGATCTCGCGGGCCACCTCCTGGGGGTCGACCAGGCCGTGCGGCCACCACCAGCGGAACTTGGCCCGGGCCGCGGCCGCCGGAGCCTCGAAGCCGCTGGTGAAGGCCTGCGGGGCCGCCGCGGCAGCGGGTGTGCCGAGGGCGGTCGGCAGGGCAGCGGCCGTACCCGCGGCGGCGCTCATCCCCAGAAACAGGCGGCGTGTCGGGGTGAAGCCGGAGCGCGGGCGCCCTGTGGGCGGTGGTGTGTGGGGCATGGGGATTTCCTTCCTGCGCTCGTTGAAGCAGGGCGCGGAGGGGGACAGGGGGAATCGTGCGCGCACACGCGGGACCCGGTTGGAAAAGGGTCTTAAAACGTTTCAACGAAGTTTCCAATACATCCCCTCGATAGTCAATGGCTGCACGGAAAAAACTTTACCCCTCCGTCAAGCCATCCTTGTGACCAAGCCCTTTCCGTGCGTAGTGCGATCGCAGGTGAAAGAGCGACGTTATAAGAACGTTTTGCTCAGGTGGGTTTCACCGGCCTGTGGGGGACGAGCCGTCGACCGATGGACCGGGGAGCCCCGTCCCCTGGCCATGCTCGGCAGCGCCTGCGTTCTCACCCGCCGCGAGCGTCCGGCCGAGTACGCCACCGGTCTCGAGGCGGGCTCTCCGGGAACCCGGTCTGGTCCTCGCGGCGCGGTCGGCCCAGCCGGTGGCCGCGTTATTCCAGCTGCGTGCCGGCCGTCAGCAGCAGCGCCACGTCGATCAGCGCGACCAGCAGTACCGCGCGGAACGCGGCCGGTGACCCCGGACGGCGGCCCACGGCCAACCCCACGGCGAGGATCAGCACGGCGGCGGGCAGCGCCGCCAGGCCCACCCCCGAGACGGCGCCGGGCGGCCCGAGCACCAGCAGCACCGAGGCGGCCAGAATCAGCGACGCCGCCGCCGCGTGGCTTGCGGCGGCGCCCATCCGGTGCGGTAGCCCGCGCACACCGGTGGCCAGGTCATCGTCGAGATCGGGCAGTACGTTGGTGAAGTGCGCCGCGCATCCCAGCGACGCCGCGGCGAGCACCAACCATGCGGGCGGCAGCGGTGCTCCGGGCAGGCCGAGGACCACGAACGCCGGAAGCAGCCCGAACGACACCGCATAGGGCAGTACCGACAGCGCGCTGGACTTGACTCCCAGGTCGTAGGCCCACGCGAAACCCAGTGCGGTCAGGTGCGCCGCCGCCGCGAGCACACCGGAGGACAGCGACAGGGCCACCGCGGCCAAGGCCGAGACCAACACGCCTACGAACACCACGCGCCGGGAGAGCTCACCCGTGGCCACCGGTTTGTCGACGCGGCCCACGCGGGCGTCGCGCGGCGCGTCCACCAGGTCGTTGAGCCAGCCCACGGACAGTTGCCCGGCCAACACCGCAGCGGCCACGGTCACCAGCTCCCCGGACTCTCGGCCGGAGACCGCCGCCATCCCGGTGGCGACCGCGGTGACCGTCAGTGAGGGCAGCGGGTGCGCGGCCCGGACCAGTGCCAACGGCGTCGCCGCAAGGTGTCGCATGGGAAACCATTGTGTCAGTCTGAGCCCATGGCACCCGCTGAACCGCCCCTGCGCCGCAACGACCCGGAGCTGTACGAGGTCCTCGCCGACCAGTGGTGGGATCCGCGGGGAGTCTTCGCCATGCTGCACTGGCTGGCCGCCGCCCGCGGTTCCCTGGTGCCTCCCGCGCCGCGGCCCGGCGCGGTGTTGGTGGACCTGGGCTGCGGCGCCGGCCTGCTGGCGCCGCACCTGACTGGTAAGGGGTACCGGCACGTCGGGGTGGACCTCTCGTCGAGCGCGCTGCGACAGGCCGGGCAGCACGGCGTGCACGGTGCGCGGGGTGACGTGCTCGCCGTCCCGCTGGCTGCTGGCTGCGCGGACGTCGTCGTCGCCGGAGAGATCTTCGAGCACGTCACCGACCTGCCGGTGGCGGTGGCGGAGGCGTGCCGCCTGCTGCGTCCCGGAGGCCTGCTCGTACTGGACACCCTGGCGGACACCGCGCTGTGCCGGTGGTTGGCGATCGGCGTCGCCGAACGCGTGCCGGGGCTCGCCCCCAGGGGCGTGCACGACCCCGGGCTGCTGGTTGACCGCGTGCTCCTGGTCGACGCATGCGCCCGGTCGGGTGTACGCGTCGTGTTGCGGGGTATCCGTCCCTCGATGATGGATCTGCTGACCTGGGCGTTCGGGTGTCGGAAGTCGGTGCGGATGCTTCCGGTGGCGACCACGGCGGTGCTGTTCCAAGGCTGTGGCCGCAAAGAGGAGTGAATGGCGTTGTCTTCTGCTTCCCCCGTCACCGATCCGGAGTCCGCGCTCGCCGCGGCCCGCGAGCTGGCACCCCGACTGGCCGCGAGGGCCGCGGTCCACGACACGTCGGGGAGGTTCCCCGAGGCTGACTTCGAGGATCTGCGCGAACGCGGCCTGTTCGGTCTGATGGTGCCCGCGCGGCTCGGCGGATGCGGGGCCTCCTTCGCTGACTACACGGACGTCGCGACCGAACTCGCACGCGGATCGGGTGCCACCGCCCTGATCTTCAACATGCACTCCTCGGTGACCGGCGCGCTGGCCCACACCCCCGATGAACTGGTCCGGCAGCTGGGCGCGCCCGAGAGCTTCTTCACCGCACGCGACCGGCTTCTCGCGGAAGCCGTCTCGGGCACCCTGTACGCCGTCGCGATGAGCGAGCGCGGCGCCGGATCGCGCCTGTCGCGCACCTCCACCGTCTACCGCAGGACCGGCGGAGGGTTCCGTGTCACGGGAAGCAAGGCCTTCGTCTCCGGCGCCGGACACGTCGGTGCCTACCTGGTGACCGCCAGGGACGCAGAAGCCCCGGAGACCCGGGTGTCCTACTTCCTGGTGCCGGCGGACAGCGGCACGCGGGTGGAGCCCACGTGGGACTCCATGGGGATGCGGGCCACCGGAAGCCATGACGTCCACTTCGACGCCGAGGTCGGGCCGGGAGCACTGCTCGGCGGTGTCGAGGGGGTGACGGTGCTGCTGGCCGAGGCCATGCCGCAGTGGCTGGTGGCCTCCTACGCCGCGGTCTACGTCGGGGTGGCACGTGCGGCGCTCGACGCGGGCAATGCCCACCTCAGGGAGCGGGGACTCCACACACTGCCGACCGTGCGCTCGCGCGTCGGCCGGGCCGATGCCGCAGTCTCCGCCGCCGCGCTGGTCGTCACCGAGGCTGCCCGCCGGGTGACCGAGCGGCCGGGAACCCCGGAAACCAACCGCTGGGTGTGGCGGGCCAAACTGATCGCGGGCGACACCGCGGCCCGGGTGGCCTCCTCCGTCCTCGAGGCCGCAGGTGCCTCGGCCACCCGGCGCGGGCATCCGCTGGAACGGATCTACCGCGACGCCCGCTGTGGCGCACTGCAGCCCGCCACCTCCGACGTCTGCGCCGACTGGCTCGGCGTCGCGGCCCTGGACGGCGACCCCGACCACGACACGGAGGTGCCGCGGTGGTGACCGCCGTGATCGCCGGACTGGGCTCGGCACTGCCCGGAGCCGCGGAACAGCGGGTGCTGTGGGAGGAGTTCTTCCACCGGCACTTCGCCCAGAGCCGAACCGCGCGGAGAATCTTCGCCGGCGCGGGTGTTCGCCGCCGGCACACCGTTGTCAACCCCCTCACCGAGGACGTGTCGGGCTGGTCGACCGCCACGCGGATGCGGCGCTACACCGAGGAGGCCTGGCCCCTGGGCCACCGGGCCGTGACGGCCGCCATGGCCCACGCCGGGATCACCGCTGACGACGTCGGACTGCTCGCGGTCGCCTCCTGCACCGGCTACAGCACCCCCGGACTCGACATCCAGCTGGCCGCGTCGCTGGAACTGCGACCGGACACGCAGCGCCTGCTCATCGGGCACATGGGATGTTACGCGGCACTGCCCGCGCTGGGCAGCGCGGCGGACTTCGTGGTGGCCCGCCGGCGGACCGCCGTGCTGCTCTGCCTCGAACTCACCTCGCTGCACCTGCAACCGCCGACGAACGATCCGCAGCAGGTGGTCTCGCACGCCCTGTTCGGTGACGCCGCCGTGGCCCTCGTACTCCGGCCGTGGGCCGGGGTCGGTCCGGACGCCCGCCCGCCCCGGCTGGAACTGGTGGACATCGCGGCGCTCACCGACCCGGGCACCAGTGATCACATGACCTGGAAGATCACCGACCTGGGCTTTCGCATGGAACTGTCCGCGCGGGTACCCGACGTGCTGGCCGAGCACGTACGTCCGGTGGTCAAGGACCTGTTGTCCCGGAACGGGCTCGACCTGCCCGACGTGAGGGGGTGGGCGGTGCACCCGGGCGGACCACGCATCCTGGACACCGTCCAGGAGCGGCTGGCTCTGCCCGCACACACGCTGGCGGCCTCCCGTACCGTGCTCGCCGAGCACGGCAACTGCTCATCGGCGACCCTGCCGCTCGTCCTGGAGGAGATGCTCGGCAGCGGCGTGCTCAGCGACGGTGGCGGTCCGGTGGTGGCGATGGCCTTCGGGCCGGGACTGACCCTCTACACGGCCCTGCTCCGCGCCGCGTCCGGAACCCGGGACACGCCTGTTCCGCCCACCTTGTGAGCGTGAGTCCGGGGAGGGCGAACAAGACCGGCGACGCGGTGGCGGCCGGGGAGGAGGACCCGGATTCGCCGAGCCCCCGCGCCGTCCCGGATTTCGACCGTCACCACTGTCTCCCGCCCGTCGTCGATCTCCACACGGCGACACGGGCTGCTGCCGCTCCCACGACGACGGCGGCCCTGACCAGGAGACGCCTTCGTGCCTGGCGCCACCCGCCGCTGACCGCGTCGTCCCCGGGCCGCGGGGCGAAGACGGTTCCGGGCCCGGCGGGGGCCCGTCCCCCGCGCAGCGCCACCTGCTCCATCACCGGTCCGACCGCCCTGTCGTACAACCACGGCAGCACCGTGTGCGCCCAGGAGACGGCCTGGTGGGTCCGGCCCACGACGATCTCCCTTCGGGGCCTCTCGACAGTGCCGACGATCGCCGCGGCCACCCGCACGGGATCACCGACCGGGGGCACCGGTCCGGCTTCGCGGCCGGTGTAGTTGACCGCCTGGCGGTAGATCGGGGTGTCGAACGAGCCCGGGAGAACGGTGCACACAGCGATCCCGTCGCTTCCGCGCAGCTCCTGGCGGAGCACCTCCGAGAACCCGACCAGGCCGAACTTGCTGGTGACGTACGGCGAGAGGTACGGAGATCCCATCCTTCCGTACAGGGACGCGACATTGACGAGGACGCCGGCGCCCTGCGCGCGAAACCGCGGCAGGACCGCCCGAGCCCCGTGTGTCTGCCCGAACAGGTTCGTTTGGACGACTTGGCGGAAGACCTCTGACGGAGTCTGCTCGAAGGTGCCGTAACTCAGCACCAAGGCATTGTTGACCCAGACGTCGATGCGGCCGAAGCGTTCGACCGCGGCGCGGGCAAGGGCCCGCACGGCGTCTTCGCCGCCGACGTCGGTGGGCACCACGAGCGCCGTACCGCCTCGCCGCTCACACTCCCGCGCCGTCTCCTTCAGGCCCTGTACACCGCGAGCGGCGAGAACGAGGCTGGCCCCGCGTTCGGCGAAGGCATGAGCGGTCGCACGGCCGTGCCGCTCGAAGCGCCGCTCACGAAGACCACGCCGTTTCCGTTCGTAGCACGCATGAACCGTTCGCTACCCAGGTCAGCGTGCACGAACACATCCGCGTCCTCCGTCCGGGGCGCGAGCGGTCGACCCCCCACGAGCAGGTGCTGTTCGCGATCGCCGTCACACCTCGCAGTGCTTCGCGCCGGGTACGGCGGAGGCCGTGGTGCGCGCCGGAACCGTCTGCTGGCGCGTCTCGCACCGAGCGGCAGCCGTTCCCCCGCAGAACCCGTCTCGAAGCCCCGCGGGGCGGGCCCGGGTTCGGCGCGACCACGTGCGGTTGAACTTGCGGCTATAGATAATCTACAGTGTAAAGGTACTGTTTTGTCGCTTTCCTGCCTCAGAGGGAAGAAGCAACGACGAACACGGATCAGGGATGGCGGTGCAACCGGCGCAGGGCCAACGCCACCTGCAGACGCAGTCGCCCCGACACCTCGCGCACGGGCCAGCCCAGCACCCGCTCGGCCCGTCCCACGCTCTCCTGGAGAGTGGAGTGGTGCACCCCCGCCCGGACCGCGGCGGCCCGCAGGCTGGGGGAGGACGCCACCGCCTCCAACGCCACCAGCAGCGGCGCGGCGTCGCGCGCCACGCGCTCCAGGGCCACCACGTCGGCCACCGGCGGGGTTCCGGGCCGCACCGCGTCGGCCAACAGCAGCAGCCCGCCCAGTTCCTCGGCGAGCACCACGCGGGGGCCCGGGTCCAGACGGGTGCCCTCGGCGGTGAAGCGCAGCGCCCGCCGTGCGTCCGCCCACGAGGACGGCAGCGCCAGCGCCTCCACCGCCGGACCCACTCCGGCCCGCTCGGCCCCGAGACGGTCGGCCGCGGCCACGACGCGGATACCGCCACCGTGCAGGGCCACCGCGCGGGCCAGCGAGCCCGGCACGATGCCGTATCTGCGGGCCGCCCGCGCACGCTGTTCCTCGGACAGGTGTGGGTCCACCAGGGCCTCGGCCAGGGCGGCGCGCCCGCCTGCCATCGGCAGGGTCGGCTCCAGGCGGGCCCGCAGGACCGCAGCCGCGCGTTCGAGCACCATCGCCGCCACCGGTCCGGGCTCCCCGGCCAGCTCCAGCCACAGCACGGCCCCGCCCACCCGGACCGAGCACCAGGAAGGGTCGGGGCCGGGAACGCCGCGCTCGACTCCGCCGTCCGGGGACACCCGCAGCGCCAAGCCGCGCGCGTGATCGGTCAGGCCGGCGGGGACGCCGGTCAGGAAGGCGGCCCCGCGCACGACGGGCTCCGTTCCGGTCCCGGTGAGTTCGTCGAAGTAGGCGATCACCCTCACCGCCGCACCCGCCTCGGGGTCCAACGCCGCGATCCTGCCCAGGAGCTCTCTCATGCCCTCATGGTGCCCCGCTCAGGCGCCGATGACCCGGCGCAGCCACGGCAGCCGCTGGGCGGCGGCGTCCCGGCTGATCGCGGCCTGCGGGGCCAGACTGTCGAAGGCGTGGAAGCCGCCGGGCCACACGTGCAGTTCGGCCGAGCCGCCCGCCTTCCAGATCCGGGAGGCGTAGTCCACGACCTCGTCGCGGAAGGTCTCGGCGGAGCCCACGTCCAGGAAGGCCGGGGGCAGCCCGGACAGGTCCTCGGCACGGGCCGGGGCGGCGTAGGGGGAGACGTCGGGGCCGCCCGCGGCGTCGCCGAGCAGGGCGCCCCACCCGGTGGCGTTGGCGACGCTGTCCCACACGCCGACACCGGTCATCTGCCGGGCGGAGACCGTGTCGTTGCGGTCGTCGAGCATGGGATAGAGCAGAAGCTGGCCCAGCAGGGCGGGGCCGCCGCGGTCGCGGGCGAGCAGGGCGGTGGCGGCGGCCAGTCCGCCGCCCGCGCTGGCGCCGCCCACGACCACGCGCCCGGGGTCCAGGCCCAGGTCGGCGGCGTTCTTGACCACCCAGGCCAGGCCCGCGTAGCAGTCCTCGACCGGAGCGGGGTGGGGGTGCTCGGGGGCCAGGCGGTAGTCCACCGAGACCAGGGCCAGGCCGAGCTCACGGGCGGTCTCCAACAGGTCGGGCAGCTCCGGGCCGCGGTGGGTGCCCATGATCATGCCGCCGCCGTGGATCCAGTACAGGACACCGGCGGGAGCGGTCGGGGCGGTGGGCCGCCACAGCAGCAGGGGGACCTCGGCGCCGTCGTGGCCGGGGGCGTGGTGCTCGGTTTCGGTGTAGGCGCCGCCCAGGGTCAGGTCGCCCGGGTCCAGCTGGAGTTCGGCGCGCTGCGCGCGGATGGCCGGAAGCATCTCGGGGGTGATCTGGGTGGGGACGGCGTCACCGAGCAGGGTCAGAGCGGCGGCCAGTTCGGGGTCGAAGGGGGGACGGGCGGGAACGGTCACGAGTACCTCCGGGGAGTGGTGTGGATCACCATTGTGGTCGGGGCACGGTGGACGGGGGCAGCGCCGGATGGCGGGTGGGTGCCGCCATCCGTCGGGGAGGTCAGTCGGTCAGGGCGCTGGCGATGGTGACCGGTACCCGGGGCAGGGTGGTCGCGCCCTCCTCGATGCTCCACACGTACTGCTGGAGGACGCGGACCAGGGTCCAGGCGCGGGCGCGTTCGCGGTCGATTCCGGCCGTCTCGGTGAGCAGGTCGAGGCGGCGGCGGGTCTCGCGGCGGGGGTCGCCGGTGGCCGCGGCCTCGGGCCAGCGGTTGCGCAGGGCGGGCAGCAGGTCGAAGCCGGGGTGTCCGGCCAGGGGTTTGGGGTCGATGGCCAGCCAGGGTTCGCGGTCGGCTCCGGGGGGCGGGGCGAGCACGTTCCCGTAGTGCAGGTCCCAGTGCAGGAGGCGGTCGCCGCCGTCGGGGGCGATCTCGCGGGCGCGGGCGGTGAGGTCGGCGAGGCGGTCGCGGTCGCGTGGGGTGCGCAGGCGGAGCCGGGCGCGGGTGGCGCGGGCGGTGAGGTCGCGGGTGGCCCGGGTCAGGGTGCGCAGGCCCGGGGGTGCGGTGTGGGCGTGCAGGCGGGCCAGGAGGCGGCCGGTGGTGGTGAGGGCCTCGGTGATGTCGAGGCCGGCCAGGGTGCGGGCGGGGTCCAGGGCTTCGAGCAGTAGGGCGCCGGTGGCGGGGTCGTGGTCGAGCAGGCGGACGGCGCCGTGGCCCGCCCAGGTGCGCAGGGCGTCGGGTTCGCCCCGGGTCTCCTCGTCCACGGGTTGGATCTTGAGGACGGCCGGGGTGTCGTCGGGGCGGCGGACCGGGACGACGAGGGCGGCCGTGCCGTGCATGGGGGCGCCGGTGGGGCGCAGCCGCCAGCGGTGGAGCTGGCGGGCGGTGAGGTCGGGCAGGCCGCGGGCCCAGGCGGGGCCGAAGAAGCGGTTGAGGTGGGCGGTCAGGGCCGGGGGGACCGTGACGGGGTTCGGGCGCATGGCGGTGTCCTCCTTCGGTGGTGGAGTGTGGTCGAAGGAGGGGTGGGTGGGGCACGGGCCTAACGCATACCGAACACCTCGCCGTGGTGGGTTCCCTGACCGTACCGCGCGGTGGCGGTCGGCGCACGGGGTCAGTCGTGGGCGGGGTCGGGCCGGTAGACGAGGGACCAGGGGCGTTCGGTGCCCGCGCTGGTCAGGGTGGGTCCGGTGGGGGCGGGGTCGGCCAGGACGCGGGCGGCGGCCTCGGCGAAGGCGGGGGCGGCGGGGTGGGCGTCGGCGGCGGGGCGTACGGCCTCGGTGCGCCGGTGCAGGGGTGTGCCGGTCAGGGGGTGCCAGGCGAGGCGGGGTTGGCGGGCGGCCACGGAGCGGGGGGCCAGGGCCAGGCCGCGGTCGGCCAGGACCAGGCCCAGGAGGAACTCGGTGTCGGCGGCCTCGCGGACGCGGGGCGGGGTCCAGCCGTGGTCGCGGCACACGGCCAGGACGTGTTCGAACCAGAGGGGTGCGTCGCGCCGGGGGGACAGGATGAGGTCGTGTCCGGCCAGGTCGGTCAGGCGGAGGGGGGTGTCGGGGGTGCCGTGGCGGCCGCGGGGGGCGATGGCGCCCAGTTCCACCTGGTGGACCGGTTGGCCGACCAGCCCGGGGCCCTCGAAGGGGGCGGTGAGCAGTCCGGTGTCGACGGTGCCGTGGGCCAGGGCCGTGAGGAGTGCGGTGCCGGTCATCTCGCACAGGTCGACGTCCATGTCCGGTGTCTGGCGGGCCGTATGTTCGACGAGGCCGCGCAGGGCCACCGCGGGGGTGCCGGGGGGTACGGCGGCGCGCAGGGTGTCCAGGCGTCCTTCGCGCAGGCGTCGCATGGTCTGGCGCAGGCGGGCCTCGGCGGTGACCAGGTCGCGGGCCTGAGCGATGAGCAGGTGTCCCGCGGGGGTGAGTTGGACCCGGCGGCGGGAGCGGTCGAAGAGGGTGACGCCGAGTTCCTCCTCCAGGCGGCGCACGGACTGGCTGAGGGCGGGTTGGGCGATGCCGAGCTCGGTGGCGGCCGCGCCGAAGTGCTGTTCCCGGGCCACGGCCAGGAAGTAGCGCAGGTGCCGTCCCAGATCCACGGGGTGACCCTACCGGAGGCGGCGGTTAGGTTGGGTGCCCGTGACAGCCTCTGACTTCCCTTCCGTGCGTTTTCACGCGCGCGAGGTCGACGGTACCGGGCAGGTGGGCCGGTTGGCCCGGGTGCCGGTCGTGCTGGCCTCGGTCGCCAAGATCCTCATCACCGTGGAGTTCGCCCGTCAGGCCGTGGCGGGCCTGGTGGATCCGGCCGAGCGGGTGGTGGCCCGGCGGGAGGACCGTCTGGGGGGTTCGGGGCTGGCCGACTTCGCCGACGACGCGGAGTTGTCGTTGCGCGACTGCGCCCGGTTGGCGATGACGATCAGCGACAACACGGCGGCGGACCTGTTGTTGGACCGGGTGGGGGAGGAGCCGGTGCGGTTGCTGGCGCGTGAGCTGGGGTTGGACGGTGTGCGGTTCCGGGGTGGGCCGCGTGCTTTGTTGCGTGAGGTGTTGGAGCGCAGTCGTGCGCTGGGGGTGGCTCCTGCGCAGGTGGTGGAGCATGATCCGGAGCGGGTGACCTCGGCTGCTCCGGCCGATGTCACCCGGTTGTTGCAGTTGGTGTGGACCGACGCGGCCGCGCCGCCGGGGGCGTGCGCGTTCGTGCGGTCCCTGATGGGGGCGCAGTTGGCGCGGACGCGTATCGCGTCGGGGTTCGGGACGGGGGTGCGGGTGAGCGTCAAGTCCGGGACGCTTCCGGGGCTGCGGGCGGAGGCGGGGGTGGTGGAGTACCCGGACGGGGGACGGTACGCGGTGGCGGTGTTCGCGGTGGGCGCCGACGCGGCGGGTGAGGGGGGTCGGGGCGCGTTGGAGGCGGACATGGCTCTGGGGCGGGTGGCGCGTGAGGCGGTGGACCGGTTGCGGTCGGGGTCCGCGGGTGGGGAGGGCGGTGAGCGCGGCTGATAGGCGAACGCCTATCGGAGGGGGGCTGTCGCTTATTGGACGCCTGGCCGGAGGGCGTGTTTGGCTGTGCGCCGTTCGGTTCTCCCCTGGTGTGAAGCGAGGTTGGCGATGGCGGTCGGACGACGGGGTTTCCTGCGGGGCGCGGTGGCGGGCGGGGCGCTCACGTCCCTGGTGGCGGGGGTGCCCGTGCCCGCGGCGGCGGCCACCGCCTCGGTGTCCTCAGCGGGGCGGGGCGGTGGGGCCTCGTTCCGGTGGTTGGGGACCAGCGGGTGGCGGGTGGACATGCCGGGGCGGGCGCCGGTGCTGGTGGATCCCTTCCTCAGCCGGTTCTCCACGGGGTTGTTCGATCCGGGGCGTTCCTTCGACGCGCGTACGCCGTTGGCTGTGGACGCGGACGCGGTGGCGGAGCACACCGGGGACGTGGGCGAGGGGGCCGTGGTGCTGGTGACGCACTGCCACTGGGACCACTTCGCGGACGTGCCGCACATCGCCTCGGCCACGGGTGCGCGGGTGGTGGGCACGTTGACCGCGTACCACCTGGCGCAGGCGATGGGGGTGCCCGCGGGTCAGGTGTCGACGGTGCGCGGCGGGGAGGTGTTGGACTTCGACGGGTGCGTGGTGGAGGTGGTCTCCTCGCGGCACAGCCGCAACGCCTCGCACTCGGTGCTCTTCCCGGGGGTGCGGGTGGGGGTGCCGGAGGCTCCGGCCACGATCGCGGATCTGCCGGAGGGGGACACGCTGGCCTTCCAGGTGCGGCCGCCGTCGGGGCCGTCGGTGTTCTTCATGGGGGCGAGTGACTTCGCCGAGCGGGAGGTGGCCGGATTGGCGCCGGACGTGGCGATGGTGGCGCTGCCCTCGACCTCCAGTACGCACGAGTACGTGCCGCGGTTGTTGGAGGCGTTGGAGTTCCCGGCGACGGTGGTGCCGGTGCACTGGGACAACTTCGAGCGGGAGTTGGCCAATCCGCCGGTGGACGGTACGGGGTCGGGGATGGGTGTGGCGGAGTTCGGCGCCCTGGTGCGGCGGGTCTCGCCGCGCAGCCGGGTGGTGGTGCCCGAGTACCTGACCCCGTACACGTTCTAGCCGGGGCGGTCGGGGGGCTGTGCGCCTCCTTCCGTCGGGGGCGGGCCGGTGTCCGCGGTGCTTGTGGGGTGGCGGTGGCGTGGTCGCGGCGGCCCGGACCTTTCCAGGCGGGCTCGTCGCCTTCCAGCGGCCGGGGCGTCGTCCGGGGTGCGGGCGGTGCCGTCCCCCGCGCTCACCCGCCGAACGTCGGCGGGGCGGGACCGTCCGTCCTGTTCGGGTCCTTCCCCGCCCGTCTGTGTGCCCGGCGTTCGGCGGGGCGGCGGGAGAGGGCCTCGGCGATGCCGTTCAGGGCCGGTTTGGGGGTGTAGTCCTCGTCGAAGGGCAGGGCGTCGGTGTAGCCGGGGAACCACTCGGGGATCCAGGAGTGCTGGTCGCTGACGCCCCACACGGACACGTTGACGCAGCGGGGTACCTGGAGGCAGGCCTCGACGACGTGCCGGTACTCCTCGGCCTGGCCGGCGAGGGCGTCCTCGCCGGCGGATTCGGGGATGCGCACGTCGAGTTCGGTGATGCTGACCTCCAGGCCCAGGTCGGTGAAGCGGCGCAGGTGGTCGGCGAGGTCCTCGGGGACGTGGCCGTGGACGAAGTGTCCCTGGAAGCCGATGCCGTGCAGGGGGACGCCGCGTTCGAGGAGGTCGTGGGCGAGGGTGTACAGGGCGTCGGTCTTGGCGCCGCCGCCCTCGACGCCGAACTCGTTGATGTAGAGCCTGGCCTCGGGGTCGGCCTCGTGGGCCAGGGTGAGGGCCTCGGCGATGTAGTCCTCGCCCAGGACCTGGTACCACAGGTTCTCGCGCAGGCGGGGGGAGTCGTCCTCGAAGGGTTCGTTGACCACGTCCCAGGCGGTGACGCGTCCCTGGTAGCGGCCGAGCAGGGCCTGGGTGTGGCGGTCCATGACCTGGCGCAGTTCCTCCTGGTCCCAGGAGCCCCGGGCCAGCCAGGTGGGCAGTTGGTTGTGCCAGAGCACGGTGTGTCCGCGGACGTTGAGGCCGTTGCGTTCGGCGAAGCCGACCACGGTGTCGGGGCCGCTCCAGTCGAACTCGCCGGGTTCGGGTTGGACGTACTGCCACTTCATGGTGTTCTCGGCGGTCAGCGAGGTGTAGTGCTCGGTGACCACGGACCGGTAGGCGGGGTCGTGGACGAGGGGGTTGACCGCGACGGCGACCCCGAGGTCGATGCCGTGGGCGCGGGCCAGGCGGGGGAGTTCGCCCTGGGTCTGCTCCCGGCGGGGGAGGGTGACCGTTAGGACCGCGGTGACCAGGAAGATCACCGCGCACAGGGCTCCGGCTGTGAACAGGACCCCGCGCCCCCGGGTCAGGGAGCGCCATCGTGGGGAGGCCGCACCGCGCATCGTGGTCGGTTCCTTCCCGTTACCCGTGACCCGTGGTGAGGGGGAAGGCGGACAGGGCGCGTACGACGCTGGTGCCGCGGTGGGTGGGGGGCGCGGCGGGGCGCAGGCGGGGCAGGCGTTCGGCCAGGGCGCGCAGGGCGATGCGTCCTTCCAGGCGGGCCAGGGGGGCGCCCAGGCAGTAGTGGACGCCGCTGGAGAAGGAGAGGTGGTCGGAGGCGTCGGGGCGGGTGATGTCGAAGCGGTCGGGGCCGGTGAAGCGTTCGGGGTCGCGGTTGGCCGCGCCGATCAGGCACAGGGTGAAGGCGCCGCGGCGCAGCGGGTGGCCCTGGACGGTGGTGTCGGCCTGGGCCCAACGGGTGGTCATCTGGACGGGGGAGTCGTAGCGCAGGATCTCCTCGACGGCGCTGTCGGCCAGGTCGGGGTCGCTCACCAGGCGTTCCCACTGCTCGCGGTGGCGCAGCAGGGCCATCACCCCGTTCCCGATCAGGTTGACGGTGGTCTCGAATCCGGCGACCAGCAGCAGCCGGCACATCGTGTTCATCTCGGTGGCGGTGAGGCGGCCGTTGTCGGTGTGGTCGGTCAGGGTCGAGATCACGTCACCGCGGGGATCGGTGCGCCGTTGGTCGGCCAGCCGCTCGAAGAGCCGGTCCAATTGTGCCGTGGCCTGTTGGATCCGGCGCAGGTGACGCGCCGATCTGGCGCCGTCCAGGGCGGCGCCGACGGTGTGGCCGATGCGGACGAACTCGGCGTCGTCGGTGTCGGGGACGCCCAGAAGGTGGCTGATGACCTTGATGGGCAGGGGCTGGGCGAAGTCGCGCATGAGGTCGAAGTCGCCCTTGGCGGTGACGGTGTCCAGGAGTTCGTGGGTGGTTTTCTCGATCTGGGCCTGGTACTGGTGCATGTGCCGGGGGCTGAAGGCGGGGCGGGCCAGGGCGCGCAGCCGGGTGTGCTCGGGCGGGTCGAGGATGAGGAAGGACAGGTCCAGGATGTCGTACTGCGGGGGTTTGGCGCCCTGGGTGGGGGGTTGGACGCCGAACTCGCGGCTACGCAGCAGGGCGCTGACCGCCTCGTAGGTGTTGGCGGTGCGAAAGCCCAGGCGGCTGGTGGTGAAGGGGCCCTGGGTGCGGAGTCTGCGGTAGGTGGGGTAGGGGTTGTGCTGCCAGGGGCGGTGGACGAGGCGGCTGGGGTGGTCCCCGGCCTGGGCGGCGAGCCATGAGAGCACGTGGGCGGTGCGCAGTTGGGCGTCGATGCGGAGGGCGTCGGGAATGTGCATGGCTGTGGGTCCCCTTTCCTGCCTGCATCCTCGACCCTAGGGGCGAGGATGCCGTCGGGGGCGGGTTTCGCCGGACTTGGCCGCTGACGGCCAGCGAGGAGGGGACGGTGCCGCCGCGCCCGGTGCCGGGGGTCTCGTCCACCGGACACGCGTCCTCACCTCGCGGGGGCGGGGTGCGGGTGCGGCCGCCGATAGGTTGGGGCCAGACGCCTTGCCGCCGGGGACCCGACACCCGGGGGAGGCGGTGTGCGCCCTCCGGCTCCGGGGGGTCGGCTACGTGTCGTGTGTGGAGGCTGCAGTGTCCCTTAGGCTCGAACCCAGTGATCCGGAACGCATCGGCCGGTACCGGCTGATCGGCCGCTTGGGTTCTGGCGGTATGGGCCAGGTGTTCTTCGGCCGTTCGGCGGGCGGGCGCGCGGTGGCGATCAAGCGCATCCACCCGCACATGGCAGCGGACGCCTCCTTCCGCCAGCGCTTCGCCCGGGAGATCACCGCGGCCCGGCAGGTCAGCGGCGCCTTCACCGCCCCGGTCATCGACGCGGGCCCCGAGGACGAGGTGCCCTGGCTGGTGACCTCCTACGTTCCCTCGCTGCCCCTGGACGAGGCGGTGCGGGCCCATGGTCCGCTGCCCGAGGCGAGCGTGCGGGTGCTGGCGGCGGGGCTGGCCGAGGCGCTGGCCGAGATCCACCGGGTGGGGCTGATCCACCGCGACCTCAAGCCGGGCAACGTGCTGTTGGCCGAGGACGGTCCGCGGGTGATCGACTTCGGGATCGCCCGGGCCACCGACGGGACGGCGGCCACGCAGTCGGTCATCGGCACGCCCGGGTTCATGAGCCCGGAGCAGGTGCAGGGCGAGCCGCTGACGGGGGCCAGCGACCTGTTCGCCTACGGTGCGGTGCTGGCCTACGCGGCGTCGGGCGCCGGGCCCTTCGGTGAGGGCAACATGCCGACCATGGTGATGCGGATCATCAGCCGGGAACCGGACCTGTCGGGGGTGCCCGAGTCGTTGCGCCACCTGGTGGCGGCGTGCCTGTCCAAGGACCCGAACGGGCGTCCCGGTCCGGGGGAGATCCTGGACTACCTGGGGGACGTGAACGTGGGTCCGGCCTGGCTGCCTCCGGCGGTGATGCGGGGTGTGCAGGAGCAGGTGGCCAAGGTCAACGACGCGCTGGCCACCTCGGCGGGTGAGCCCCCGGGGGCGGGCGGCCACCAGCGCACCGAGGTGTTGGGCGCGGGTGGCGCGGCGGCGCTGGGGGGTGCGGCCGGTGCGGTGGCCGGGGCCGGGGCGGCGGGTGCTCTGGGTGATGACGGTGCGACCTCGGTTCTGGGGGAGCAGGCCGCCCAGGGGCACCCGCCCACGGCCCGCTTCCCGGATGCGCAGCAGGTCCCGCCCACCGCCCAGTACGGGCAGGGGGCGACCGCCTACGGCCAGCACGGCGCCACCGCCGCGGGGCGGGGTGCGCCCGGTGCGGGGGAGGACCCCTACGCCGACCTGTACGGCGGGCGCCGCGACCCGCGGGCCGGGGCGGCTCCCTACCAGGACCAGCAGCAGGAGCAGCTGCGCCGGCAGGAGGAGCAGCGCCAGCGCCGGATGCAGGAGCAGCAGCGCCACCAGGAGCAGGAACGCAGGCGGATGGAGGAGCAGCGCCTGGAGCACCGCCGCCAGCAGGAGGCCGAGCGGGCCCACCGGGAGCGGGTGCGCGCCGAGCAGGAGGCGGCCCGCCGGGCCCAGACGCAGGCGCGCCAGGCCGGCCAGCCGGGTCTGTGGGGGTTCGTCAAGCTGCTGCCGCTGCTGGTCCTGCCGCTGATCCAGATCCCGCTGGGGTACGGGGCGGCGCTGGCCTGGGCGTGGTTCACCACCGAGACCGACGTGTGGACCGGGGCGCCCTTCTCGTTCGAGCCGCTGACCATGGACGCGTTCTGGCACGCGACCATGCTGGGCTATTTCCTGCTCAACAACCTGGTGGCGCTGGAGTACCTGGTGCGGTCGCTGCGCACCTCCTTCGTGACCGGGGTGGTGCTGGCGCTGGGTGTGGTCGCGGCGACCAACGGCCTGTTGTACAGCTTCGGTTTCTGGTCCTGAGCCGGGCCGCCGTCCCCGGGGGCGAACGGAGTGCGGGGGTGGTCTCAGCCGCGGGTCCGGGAGGGGTCGCGGCGGATCTCGGTCACCCGGTGGTGCACGGGGCGGCTGGGGGTCAGGGCCGAGCACGTGGCGGGGCACTCGGGGCCCTCGACCGCGGCCACCGACACCGTGTACAGGCCGCCCTGGTGGCCCAGGGTGACCCGGACCCCGTCGGCGGTCTCCTCCTCGTCCAGGTGGGTGAGGTCGTCCACGCCCACCGCGCCCAGGCGGGAGCGCAGGGCGGCCTCGGCGGCCTGGACGGCCGAGGAGTCGCTGCAGCGCCCCCGGTAGTTCTCGGGCAGGACGAGGCCGCGCTCGAAGGCGGCGACGGTGCGCCGGGCCGACTCCGGTTCCAGGCGGCCGAAGTAGACGCCCTGGGGCAGGGCCACCAGGTTGGCGGCGAAGCGGTCGCCGCCCACGTGGGTGGTCTCCCACACCTCGGCGGTGCCCCCGGTCAGGGCGGAGGCCACCGGGCGGCCCAGGACCGCGCAGCAGGGGTCCTTCTTGGCGTGGGTGCACACCAGGTACAGGGTGTGGTCCACGGGGGCGCCGAAGGCGGGGGGCCGGGGCCGCTCGGCGGCGGTGACGTCGTACTCCAGCAGGGCCGCCAGGTCGGGCAGGTCCAGGCGGCGTACCCAGGGGCTGGTGCGGCTCACGTGCGCCAGGTAGACGCGCAGCGGCCCGGTGCCGGTGCGCGCGCTCTGGCCGGGGCGCTTGATCAGCTGGGGTTTGACGTCGTGGCCCGTGATGCGGCTGGCGAGTCGGGAGACCACGGCGGGGTCCAGGCCGGGGCTGGTGAAGGCGGGGTGGCGCCAGGGGCCGGTGTGCTCGACCAGCAGCCAGCCGGTGGTGCGTCCGGCTGTTCCGGAGATCTGCTCGCCGGTGTAGCGGGCCAGGGCGGAGCAGCCCCGGCTGCCGTCGGGCGCGGTGGGAAGCCGCAACGGACACGTCCAATCGGGTGGCGGGCGCACGGTCGGCGGGGGACCGTGCGAGGGTGTCATCGCAGAGGTTAGGTTAGCCTACCCATGGAGTGTTTGTCGGATTCAGTCGGGGGTGTTCGCGGGTGTGTCCTGGGCGGGATCGGTGAGCATGCGCACCAGTGCCCGCCGGGCGGAGTCCACGTGTTCCTCGGCGGCCTCGGCCACCCGGGGGGTGTCGCCCGCCGCCAGCATGCGCACCACGTCCCGGTGCTCCTCCACCACCACGGCCCGGTACTGGGCGTGGCCCAGGCGTATCCGGGTGAGCTGGAACAGGTACACCTGCGAGCGCACGCCCTCCCAGGCCCGGATGAGGCGGCTGTTGCCCGCGGTCTCGTAGACGCGGTCGTGGAAGGCCATGTCCAGGGAGAGCAGGGTGGCGCTGTCCGCGCCGGAGGCCAGGGCCTGTTCCATGGCGCTCACCAGGACGGAGAGCTCGGTCAGCCGTTCGGGGGTGGCGCGGGCGGCCGCGGTGCGGGTGGCCAGGCGTTCGAGGGCGGCCCGCACGGTGTAGACCTCGTCCACGTCGGCGGGGCTCAGGTCGATGACGCGGGCGCCGCGGTGCCACTCGCTGCGGACCAGGCCCTCGCGTTCGAGTATGGCCAGGCCCTCGCGGACGGATCCCCGGCTGACGTCCAGGGAGGTGGCCAGTTCCACCTCGCGCAGGGCCGTGCCGGGGGGTAGCAGCCCCTCGAAGATGGAATCGCGGATGCGGTCGGCCGCCTCGTGTGCCAATCCGCGCCGCCGCGCCCTGCGCATATCGTTCCCTTCGGATCCGCCCCCCGGCCCGCGTCCCCCGACGCCGGATTGAGTGTACGGGTGTACCGGCGATACGGCGCGTCTCGGGTGACACCGGTACTTTCCTGTTCAAATGTTGACATCCGGACAAGTTCTGTCTGAGGATGAGGCGCCGAGGGGTGCGTGTCCGGCTCCGGTCGGGTGCTCTTCCCCCTGGGGGCCGGTGTGACGACGTCCCGGCCTCCTCGCTCCTCGTGCGCGCGGCTTCCCGCGCCCCAGCTGTTCGCTATATGAACGATTATTCACATACCGAACAGTTGGACGGGTGCAACGGCGCGGTGCGCTTCGGGCCTCCAGGGCCGCGGCCAGGGCGAATCATCCCATCACCCGCTGTTGACGAGTTCGAAATGTGCCTGACGCATGTCTTGACCTGGTGAAGTGGATCACTTATGTTCGCCTGAAGAACACGTGTTCGCTAAACGTACAGTGGTGGGCGACAGCGCCCTCCCCCGAACCAGCTGGAGTTCCCGATGCGCCGAACGTTGGCCGCCCTCACCACGGGTGCCGCACTGCTGGCCGCCACCGCGTGCGGCTCCACGGAGGCCGGCTCCGACTCCGGTGGGCTGACCACGGTCGCCGCCGGAGTCATCCCCATCGTCGACGTCGCCCCCGTCTACCTCGGCGTGGACCAGGGCTTCTTCGAGGACCGCGGCATCGACCTGCGACTGGAGTCGGGCTCGGGCGGCGCCGCCATCGTCCCCGGCGTGGTCAGCGGCGAGTTCGACCTGGCCTTCAGCAACACCGTCTCCCTCATCGTCGCCCGCGAGCAGGGCCTGCCCCTGGTCACCCTGGCCAACGGCGTCACCACCACCGGCGAACAGGGCGCCGACTTCAGCGGCGTCTTCGTCCTGGACGACAGCCCCGTGCGGGACGTCACCGACCTGGAGGGGCTCACCGTGGCCACCAACAACCTCCAGAACATCGGCGACACCACCGTGCGCCAGTCCGTGCGCGCCGCCGGAGGCGACCCCGCCGCGGTCGAGTTCGTCGAACTGCCCTTCCCCGACATGCCCGCGGCCCTGGAGACCGGACAGATCGACGCCGTCTGGGCGGTGGAGCCCTTCGCCTCGATCATCCGCCAGGCCGGGCACCGCGAGGTCGCCTCCAACTTCGTCGACACCCACCCCGATCTGTCGGTGGCCGCCTACTTCGCCTCCGAGCAGCGCGTGGCCGAGGACCCCGAGCTCTTCGCCGACATCACCGCCGCGCTGGAGGAGTCCTTCGCCTACGCCGAGGACAACCCCGACGAGGTCCGCCGCATCCTGTCCACCTACACCGAGATCGACCAGGTCGTCATCGACGCCCTCGTCCTGCCCCGCTTCCCCGCCGAGATCAACAAGGACTCCGTGCGGACCCTGGCCGAGCTCATGGTCGAGGACGGCCTCATCGACGCCGAGCCCGACCTGGACGCCCTCTACGGAACCGCCAGGTAACCCGCCCGGGCGCCGCACCGAGCCCGGAACACGGCCCGTCGGGGACACCCGCGGCCTCCTCGTCCCCGGCGAGCCCCACCTTCCACATCCCCCTCAGCAGCCGCAGGAGAAAACCATGACCGCCACACGCACCCCGCTGGCCGCCCTGGCCGCCGCTACGGCGCTCACCCTGACCACCGCCGCGTGCGGCGGCGGTCAGGGCGCCGACGCCGGAGCCTCCGGGGACGGGCTCACCCCCGTCACCGTCGGGGTCCTGCCCATCACCGCGGTGGCCCCCCTCTACCTCGGCGTCGAACAGGGCCTGTTCGAGGAACGGGGCCTGGACGTGACCATCGAGACCGGGGGAGGCGGAGCCACGACCGTGCCCCGCGTCGTCAGCGGTGAGCTCGACTTCGCCTTCGGTAACGTGGTCTCGCTCATCATCGCCCGCGAGCAGGGCCTGCCCCTGACGGTGGTCGCCAACGGCATGACCACCACGGGCGACGCCGACACCGACTACAGCGCGCTGGTCGTGCCCGAGGGCAGCGACATCACCTCCCCCGCCCAGCTCCAGGGCGCGACCGTGGCCATCGACAACCTCCAGAACATCGGCGACACCTCCGTGCGGCACAGCGTGCGCCAGGACGGCGGCGACGCCGCCGACATCGACTTCGTCGAACTGGCCTTCCCCGACATGGTCGGGGCCCTGTCCAACGGCCAGGTCGACGCCGCCTGGGTGGTCGAGCCCTTCCTGACCCTGGCCCTGCGCGAGGGCGCCACGCCCGTCGCCGCCAACTTCGTCGACCTCCACCCCGAACTGTCCATCGCCACCTACTTCACCGGCGACGAACTCATCGCCTCCGACCCCGAGACGGTCGACGCCTTCACCGAGGCCATGAACGCCTCCCTGGTCTACGCCGAGGACAACCCCGACGAGACCGCGCGGATCCTGACCACCTTCACCGAGATCGACCCCGACCTCATCGACGACCTGCGCTGGCCGCGCTTCCGTCCCGAGATCGACCGGGACGCCCTGGAGACCGTCGGCGAACTGATGGTCACCGACGGCCTGATCGATTCCGAACCCGACCTGGACACCTTCATCCGATGACCGAAACCACCGCTCCGCCCCCGGCGGTCCCCGTCGGCGCCGCACGGCGCCCGCGCGGGGCCGCCGCCCGCACCGGCCCCAACAGACCGCTCCTCGGCACCGTCGGCATCGTGGGCTTCCTGGTGCTGTGGGAGGCCGTGCCCCGCCTGGGGCTGGTCTCCGACCGCTACCTGCCCCCCGCCTCGCGGGTCCTGGCCTCCCTGGGCCAGCGCGCCACCACACCCCAGTTCTGGACCGCGGTGGGCGACACCCTGACCGGGTGGGCGCTGGGCCTGGCCATCGCCCTCGTCGCCGCCGTCGTCCTGGGCTTCACCCTGGGATCGCTGCCGAGGGTGCGCGCCTTCACCACCTCCACGGTGGACTTCCTGCGCCCCATCCCGTCGGTGGCCCTCATCCCGCTGGCGGTGCTGATGTACGGCACCGACATCCGCTCCACACTGCTGCTGGTGGTCTACGCCTGCTTCTGGCTCATCTACATCCAGGTGCTCTACGGTGTGGCCGACCTGGACCCGGTCGCCGAGCAGACCGCCCGCTCCTACGGGCTGGGCCGCCTGGCCCGGATCCGCCACGTGCTCTGGCCCACCACGCTGCCCTACCTCATGACCGGGGTGCGCCTGGCCGCCGCGGTCGCCCTCATCCTGTCCATCACCGCCCAGCTCATCATCGGCTCCCCGGGCATCGGCCGGGAGATCGCCGTCGCCCAGTCCAGCGGCGCCGTCGCCTCGGTCTACGCGCTCATCGTCGCCACCGGCGCCCTGGGCGTCGTGATCAACATCGGCGTGCGCGCCCTGGAGCGCCGGGTCCTGCGCTGGCACACGTCCGTCCGCGGGGAGGCCACCGCATGAGCAGCCAGTCCACCACCTCCGACGCGGCACCCGGGACCGGGGCCGACGGCGCCCCCGGGCCGCAGGAGGCCCAGGCCCCCGCCCCGGCCCCGGCGGGCCGCCCCCGGCGCGGCACCGCCTCAGGAGCGGTCCGGGCGGGCGCCAAGCTCCTGCACGTGCTGCTGCTGCCCGCGCTGCTCATCGGCGTCTACGCCTACGCCAGCGCCAACTCCGACAGCTACTACACGCCCACCCCGGACCTGATCGCCGCGGCCTTCGCCGAACTGTGGTTCTCCGAGCGCTTCTTCGCCGACGTGTTGCCCAGCCTGGCCCGCCTGGCCACCGGCTTCGCCCTGGCCGCCCTGCTGGGCGTGGGGCTGGGCGTACTGCTGGGGCTCTCCGCCCGGGTGCGCGCCCTGGCCGAACCGGTCCTGGAGTTCCTGCGCGCCATCCCGCCGCCGGTGCTGGTGCCGCTGATGATCCTGCTCGCGGGCGTCAACGACTCCATGAAGGTGCTCGTCATCGTCTCCGGCTGCGTGTGGCCCATCCTGCTCAACACCGTCGAGGGCGTGCGCGCGGTCGACCCCGTCCTGGCCGACACCGCCCGCTGCTACGGGATCCACGGCACCACGCGCCTGCGCGTGCTCGTGCTGCGCTTGGCCAGCCCCCAGATCATGGCGGGCCTGCGCCAGGCGCTGGCCCTGGCCATCATCCTCATGGTCATCAGCGAGATGTTCGCCAGCTCCAGCGGCCTGGGTTTCGCCATCGTGCAGTTCCAGCGCACCTTCGCCATCCCCGAGATGTGGGCGGGCATGGTGCTGCTGGGCCTGGTGGGCTTCGTCCTGTCCGCCCTGTTCGAACTCGTCGAGGGGCGCGCCCTGGGCTGGTACCGGGGCCTGCGCGCCGCCAACCGGGGTGAGTGAGGATGAGCGCCCCGACGAACCACCAAGGAGAACGTCCCACCATGCTCAAGGTCACCGGCCTGCAGAAGATCTACAACGGGGGAGCCAACGCGGTCGAGGCCGTGCGCGACCTGACCTTCGAGCTCGGCGAGGGTGAACTCGTCTGCCTCGTGGGTCCCTCCGGTTGCGGTAAGACCACCTTGCTCAAGTGCATCGCCGGGCTCATGCCGCCCACCAGCGGCACCGTCGAACTGGCCGGGCAGGCCGTCACCGCCCCGCCGCCGGACATGGCCGTGGTCTTCCAGGAGTACGGGCGCAGCCTGTTCGCCTGGATGAGCGTGCGCGACAACGTCGAACTGCCGCTCAAGGAGAAGAAGGTGCCCAAGGGGCGGCGCGCCGAGCTGGTCGCCGAGTCCCTGGAGGCGGTCGGGCTGACGAGGTTCGCCGACTCCTACCCCTGGCAGCTCTCCGGCGGCATGCAGCAGCGGGTGGCCATCGCCCGCGCCGTGGCCTACGAGCCCCAGGTCCTGCTCATGGACGAGCCCTTCGCCGCCGTGGACGCCCAGACCCGCGCCGACCTGGAGGACCTCATCCGCCAGCTCTGGAAGCGCCTGGGGGTGACCGTCCTGTTCGTCACCCACGACATTGACGAGGCCGTCTACCTGGGGGAGCGGGTGCTGGTGCTGTCCTCCTCGCCGACCGTGGTGCAGGACGACATCACCGTGGACCTGCCCGTCGAGCGCGACCAGCTCACCACCCGACGCGACGAGCGCTTCACCGAACTGCGCGCCCGCGTCTACGCCCAGATCCAGCAAGCCAAGAACGGCACCGGCGCCGCCGCCCCGGCCGCCGCCCACTGACCCCGGCCGCCGCCCACTGACCCCGGCCGCCGACCCGCCCACCGGCCCGGCGCGCCGCCCGAACCCGTCGAAGGAGACACAACGTGACCCTGATCGCTGCCGAGGACTTCGCCTCCGCCATCTTCACCGGGACGTGGACACCGGCCAAGGGGGGAGACGCCCCCGTGGTCTCACCCTCCACCGGTACCGTCCTGGGCCGCACCGGCATCGCCGACGCCGAGGACGTGCGCGAGGCCGCGGCCCGCGCGGCCCGAGCCCAGCGCGGGTGGGCGGCGGCCTCCTTCGAGGAGCGCGCCGCCGTGCTGCGCCGCGCGGGCGACCTGCTGGAGGCCAACGCCGAGGAGATCACGGGCTGGCTGCGCCGCGAGGGCGGGGCGGCGGCCGGGATGGCGGGCTTCCAAGTGCACGTGGCGGCCGGGGAGTGCTTCGAGGCCGCGGCCCTGGCCTCCCAGCCGCACGGGGAGATCCTGCGCACCGGCAAGCCCCGGCTGAGCTTCTCCCGCCAGGTGCCCGTGGGCGTGGTGGGGGTCATCGCCCCCTTCAACGTGCCCCTGATCCTGGGCATCCGCTCGGTGGCCCCGGCGCTGGCCGTGGGCAACGCCGTCATCCTCAAGCCGGATCCGCGCACGGCGGTCTGCGGTGGCGCGGTCCTGGCCGAGGTGTTCCGCCGGGCGGGCGTTCCCGAGGGCGTGTTCCAGGTGCTGCCGGGCGGGGTGGCCGCCGGGGAGGCGCTGGTGGCCGACCCGCACGTGCGGGTGATCTCCTTCACCGGCTCCACCGAGGCCGGGCGCAGGGTGGGCGAGGCGGCCGGGCGCCACCTCAAGCGCGCCCACCTGGAACTGGGCGGCAACTCCCCGCTGGTGGTCCTGGACGACGTGGACGTGGCGGCCGCCTCCTCCGTCGGCGCGTGGGGGTCCTTCCTGCACCAGGGGCAGATCTGCATGACCACCGGCCGCCACCTGGTGCACGAGGCGGTCGCCGACGAGTACGTGGAGCGCCTGGCGGAGCGGGCCGACGCGCTGACCGTGGGCAGCACCGAGGTGGACGGCGCCGCGCTGGGCCCGGTGATCGACACCGGCCAGCGCGACAAGATCCACGCGCTGGTCACCGGCAGCGTGGAGTCGGGCGCCCGGCTGCGCGCGGGCGGCACCTACGAGGGGCTGTTCTACCGGCCCACCGTCCTGGACCGGGTGAATCCCCAGACCCCCGCCTACGCCCAGGAGGTGTTCGGCCCGGTCGCCCCGGTGGTGCGCTTCTCCTCCCTGGACGAGCTGGTGGAGCTGGCCAACTCCACCGAGTACGGGCTGTCCCTGGGGGTGCTCACCAGCAACCCGATGCGGGGCATGGAGATCGCCGACCGGGTGCCCAGCGGCATCGTGCACATCAACGACCAGACGGTGGACGACGAGGCGGTGGCCCCCTTCGGCGGGGTGGGGGACTCCGGTACCGGTTCGCGCTTCGGCGGGACCCGCGCCAACCTGGAGGCCTTCACCGAGACCCAGTGGGTGACCATGCAGGCCGACCCGGCCCGCTACCCCTTCTAACGCCTGCGCGGGCGGACCCCCGCGCACGCGGGGTCCGCCCGGGGGGTTTCAGGCGGAGAGTCCGCCGTCGCTGGTCAGAAGCTGCCCGTTGACCCACCGCCCCGCGGGGAGCACAGGAACTCCACCAGGTCGGCGGTGTCCTCCGGTGTGGCCAGACGGCCCAGCGGCGTGTGCCGCAGGCACTCCTCCCGGACCCGAGGCGACATCCACCCGGTGTCGACGGGGCCGGGGTCGACGACGTTGGCGGTCACGCCCAGGGCGGAGAGCTCGCGCGCGGCCGCGATCACGATGCGGTCCAGGGCGCCCTTGCTGGCCCCGTAGGGCAGGTTGCCCACGGTGTGGTCACTGGTCAGGGCCAGGATCCGGCCGGTGCCGTGCTCGCCGGTGAAGCGCAGCCCGAACTCGCGCACCAGCTGCCAGGTGGCGCGGGCGTTGACGGCGAGGTGGCGGTCGAAGCTGTCCGCGGTGGTCTCCAGCAGTCCGGAGGCCACCGACTCGCAGTGGCACATGACCAGCGCGCTCACCCCTCCCAGGCGTTCCTGGACGGTGTCCATGAGGCGGGCGGGGGAGTCGGGGTCGGCCAGGTCGGCCTCCACGGCCACGGCGGCGGCGCCGCTGCCGGTCAGCGCGGCGGGTACGGCCTCGGTGGCGCCGGGCTCGGCGCCCCAGTCCATGCGCTCGTCGTAGGGGCTCCAGTGGCTGAAGGCGATGTCCCAGCCCGAGGCGGCCAGGCGGCGGGCGATGGCGGCGCCCAGGCCGCGGGTGCGGCCCACCCCGGTGACGAGGGCGAGCGGTCGGGCGGTGGCGGGTCGGGGAGCATGGGCCCCATCGTCGCGCGCTCCCGTGCGGGCCGCCACCGGTTTTCGGGGCCGCCGATCCCGTACGTTGGAGACCCCGGGGTTCTGCGTCCGCCGCCCGGCGGGCGCGCGCCCCGGCCCCATGTCCCGGCTACCGCGAGGAGACACCACCCCATGCGACGTCCCTTCCTCCTGGCCCTGGCGGCCGCGCTCACGGTGGGCCTGGCCGCCTGCTCCGACGACGGGTCCGGCGAGGCCCCGGCGGCCGAGGAGACCGCCGCCGAGCAGGAGGGCACACAGGCCCCCGGCACCGGTGAGGACACCGCGGACGGCGGTGAGGTCGTGGAGACGATCACCGTCACGGCCGAGGAGATGTCCTTCAGCGGCATCCCCGAGACCCTTCCGGCGGGCACGGTCCGGATCGACTTCGAGAACGCGGGCCGGGCCCCGCACGACCTGGTCGTCGAGGAACTCGGCGACGAGCAGGTCATCCCCGTCATCGACGGCGGGGCGAGCGAGAGCGCCACCGTCACCCTGGAGCCGGGCACGTACACGTTCTACTGCTCGGTCGGCAACCACCGGAGCATGGGCATGGAGGCCACGGTCACCGTCGACTGACCCGTGGGA
This sequence comes from Nocardiopsis sp. FR4, assembly GCF_009830945.1. Lineage (GTDB taxonomy): Bacteria > Actinomycetota > Actinomycetes > Streptosporangiales > Streptosporangiaceae > Nocardiopsis. The sequence goes on from NZ_VWVV01000005.1 coordinate 269,451, forward strand.
GCACGCGACCGGCGTCAGCCGGGGCCGCGCGCCCGCTCATCCGGTCAGGTCGGGGATGACGCGGGGTCCCACCCGGCGCACGTGGTCGCGGAACAGGGCCACCGCCGGGGGCTCGTAGCCGCCGCCCGACCCCTGGCGGGACCAGACCACCCCGATGGGGCGCCGGGCGTCGGCGCCATGGACCGTCAGTTCCGCCGTCCCGCTCAGCGGCCCCTTGGGCCGGGCCGGGAGCACCGACACCCCCAGCCCCGCGGCGACCAGGCCGCGGGCGGTCGCGATGTCGTCGGCCTCGAAGGCCACCCGGGGGGTGAACCCCTCCCGTTCGCTGAGCCGGTCGGTGAGGTGGCGCACCCCCCGGCCCGGTTTGAGCAGGATGAACTCCTCCGCCGAGGCGCGCGCCACCGCGATCCGCCCCGAGGCGGCCTCCCGGGTCAGCGGGTGCCCCTCGGGCACCACCAGCCGCAGCATCTGTGTGTGCAGCGTCGCCGAGGCCAGTTCCGGGCCCGAGGGCAGCGGTGAGGTCAGGGCCAGGTCCGCCCCGCCCTCCGCGACCCGGCGCAGCGACTGCGCCCACGGCTCCTGGGTGAGGGAGAAGCGCACGCGGGGGTGCTCGGCGCGAAAGCCCCGCAGCAGGGCCGGGACCACCTCCACGCCCAGGGTGGGCAGGAAGGTCAGCGCCACCCGGCCCTCCTCGGCGCCGGTCAGCTCCGCCAGGCCCTGGCGCAGGTCCTGGAGCGCGCGCTCCACGTGCGGCAGCAGCAGCCGCCCCGCCCGGGTCAGGCGCACCCCGCGCCCGGTGCGCTCCACCAGGGCCATGCCCAGCTCCCCCTGGAGGCGGGCCAGCGCGCGGCTCAGGGTGGGCTGGGGCGTTCCCAGCGCCTCGGCCGCCTGGGTGACGTGTTCGGTGCGGGCGACCGCCGCCACCATCGCCAGGTGGGGGGCCAGCACCCGGGCCAGGGCCTCGGCGTCGTCGTCCACGGGTCCATTCATGCGTTCCAGTATGGGACAAGGTGAAACCATGCATTGGACGTATGAAAAAGGTGTTTCTAGCGTGGAACCATGACCGCGACCAGTGCCCCGCCCCACGACACCCGGCCGCGTGCGGGGACCGGCGCCTACCGGCGCACGGTCGTCGCGTTGGTGGCCGCCGCCGTGGCCACCTTCGCCCAGCTGTGGTCGGTCCAGCCGATCCTGCCCGCCATCGCCGACGGCTTCTCCGCCCCGGCCTCCCAGGCCGCCCTCGCGGCCTCGCTGGCCACCGGAGGGCTGGCCGGGTTCACCCTGGTATGGAGCGGGGCGGCCGACCGGTTCGGGCGCGCCCGCGTCATCGCGGTCTCGCTGCTGGCGGCCACCGTGCTGGGCTGCGCGATCCCCCTGGCCGGGGAGCTGTGGCTGCTGCTGCTCCTGCGCGCCCTGCAGGGCGCCGCCCTGGGCGGGGTCCCGGCGGCGGCGGTGGCCTACCTGGCCGAGGAGGTCCACCCCGCCGACGCGCCGCGCGCCACGGGCCTGTACATCGCGGGCAACCCGCTGGGCGGCATGGGCGGGCGCCTGCTGGCCGGGTTCGCCGCCGAGCTGGGCGGGTGGCAGTGGGGGGTGGCGGCCAACACCCTGGTGGGCCTGGCCGCGCTGGCGGTGTTCGTCCTCGTGCTGCCCCGCGGCCGCCGGGAGGGCGCCTCCGCGCGGAGCGGGGGCACCCGGGCCGCGCCGGGCATGGCCGCGCGCCTGCGCTCGGCCCTGACCACCCGGGGCCTGCTCCCGCTCTACGCCCAGGCGCTGCTGCTCATGGGCGCCTTCATGACCGTCTACAACCTCCTGGGCTTCCGGCTGACGGCCGAGCCGTTCGGGCTCTCCCAGGCCGCCGCCTCCCTGCTCTTCGTGGCCTACACCGCGGGGATGCTCGGCTCGGCGGTGGCCGGGAACGCCACCGCCCGCTGGGGCGCATACGCCGTGCTCGCCCTCTCCACCGCGCTGATGGCCCTGGGGCTGGGCGGGCTGTTCAGCACGGCGCTGCCGGGCCTGCTGGCGGCCCTGCTGGTGATGACCTTCGCCTTCTTCGCGGCCCACGCCACCGCCTCGGCCTGGGTGGGGCGGCGCGCGGTGGCCGGGCGGGCCCAGGCCATGGCCGTCTACACGCTGGCCTACTACCTGGGCGCCAGCCTCTTCAGCTGGCTGGGCGGCCTGGTCTACGACGCGGTGGGCTGGGGCGGCGCGGTGGTCTTCGCGCTGGGGCTGTGCGCGTGCGCGGCGCTGGGGGGGCTGCGCCTGCGCCGCCTGCCGGAGGCGGGCACCCCCTCCCATTGATTACGATAATCATTATCGTATTCTCGGAGGAGGAAACCCCATGATCGTCCCCGGCCTGGCCTCGGTCACCTTCCGGCACCTGAAGGGCGACGAGATCGTCGACCTGGCCGCCCAGGCGCGCCTGGGCGCGCTGGAGTGGGGCGCCGACGTCCACGTGCGCCCGGGCGAGCACGCCGAGGCCCGGCGCCTGCGCCGGCGCTGCGCCGACGCCGGGCTGTACGTGCCCACCTACGGCTCCTACTACAAGGCCGGCCACACCGACCCGGCCGAGCTCGACCCCGTCCTGACCACCGCCGCCGAGCTGGGCGCCGCGCGCGTGCGGGTCTGGGCCGGAACCCTGGGCTCGGACCGGGCCGCACCCCGGGACCGACGCCGTGTGGCCGAGGACCTGCGCCGCTGCGCGGTGCGGGCCGCCGCCCACGGGCTGGCCGTCACGGTCGAGTACCACGTGGAGTCGCTCACCGACACCTCGGACTCGGCCACCCGGCTGTTCTCCGAGGCGGGCGGTGAGCACCCGCTGGTCCCGCACTGGCAGCCGCGCGAGGAGCCCGACACCGCCCGGTGCCTGGAGGAGGTCAAGGCCCTGCTGCCCGACCTGGGCCACGTGCACGTCTTCTCCTGGGGCGCGGACGGGTTCACCGAGCGGCTGCCCCTGGCCGAGCGCGCCGACCTGTGGCGGCCCGTCCTGGAGCTGCTGGCCGGTGACGGCCGACGGCGCGAGGCCGTCCTGGAGTTCGTCCCCGAGGACTCCCCGGAGGCCTTCCTGCGCGACGCCGCCTTCCTGCGGGAGGTGATCGCCGAGGTCGCCTGAGCGGCCCGTCCGGGGTGGCCGCCGGCGGGCTCAGGTCCGGCCCACGGCGGCCTCCTGCGCGGTGTCCGCGCCGCGCAGGGCCTGTCCGCGCAGCGGCGAGGCCCAGGCGGCCGCCACGCCCACCGCCAGCACCGCCAGTCCCGCGGCCAGGCCGCCGCGCGGTCCCCACGCCGTCGCCGCCACCGCGCCGGCCAGGGCCGCGCCCACGGGCTGGCCCACTCCCCAGGAGAGCATCCGCGCGGTGGTGCTCACCCGCGACTGCAGGTGGTCGGGGCTGATCCGCTGCCGGTAGGTGATCGCGTTGATCACCACCACCGAGTAGGCGGCGCCCCACAGCGACGCGCACACCGCCGCCGCCAGCCAGTGGGTGCTCAGCACCACCGCCAGGCCGCACAGGAGCGAGACGGGCAGCCCGCCCAGGGCCAGGCGCGGTGCGCCCAGCGCCCCGGCCAGCTTGGGGGTGAGCGCCGAGGCGGCCAGCGCCCCCACGCCCCAGCAGCTGAACAGCACCGCCAGGCGGGCGTCGCCGCTGGGCGCCACGCCCAGGGTGCGGTCGGCCCAGGGCACGAGCATCGCCAGCCACGCCCCGCTGGCCGCCGAGTGGCTGGCGCCGACCAGGGTCAGCGTGCGCACGGTGGGCTCGCGCCACAGGAACCCCAGCCCCTCGCGGACCTGGCCCACCAGGGCGCCCATCCCGTCGCGGGCGCCCGTCTGCGGGCGGGGGTGCGACAGGGGCACGGTGATCGCGCGCAGCAGGGCGGCCGAGGCCAGGGCGGTCAGCGCGTTGAGCGCGATCAGCGGGGCGGGTGCCCAGACGGCCACCGCCAGGCCCGCCAGCGCGGGTACCACCAGTTCCACGGCGGTGGTGGTGCCGTACACGCGCGCGTAGGACTCGGTCAGGCGGGCCCGGCCCACCAGGGTGGGCAGGGCGCCGAAGTTGGCGGCGTCGAAGAACACGTACAGGGTCTGCACCGCGAAGGAGGCGGCCAGTACGTGGGCGGGGGTGAGCGCCCCCATGGCCCAGGCGGCCGGGACCGAGACCAGGGCCAGGGCGGTGAGCAGGTCGCAGGCCACCATCAGGCGGCGCCGGTCGACGCGGTCGGCCAGGGCGCCCGCGGCCAGGCCGAAGAGCAGGTAGGGCAGGGCGCCCGTGGCGGCCGCGGCGGAGGTCCAGGCCGCGGACGCGGTCATCTGGTACACGAGCACCGGCACGGCCACGGTCGCGACGAGGGTCCCCGCCGTGGACACGGCGCGGGAGAGCAGGTAGGGGCGAAAGCCCGGGGGAGCGGGAGTCATGTGAACTGTGTCACCCTGTTCTGGTGTGGAAAATGAAAACGGTTTTCATTATGGTAGTACCGTCCGGCTGACACCGGCACACCCCACACCGAAAGGGAGTACACATGGACAACGTCTTCGTCCGCGTCGAGCAGGAGCGCGAGCTGCCGCACAACTCCGCCAGCCACAGCAACGCCCTGGTCGAGAACCCCTTCGAGGCCCCCGACACCGACAACGAGTAACCCCCTCGACGCGGGGCCGCTCCCTCCGGGCGGCCCCGCCCCCACGCCCCGGGAGGCCCCCATCACCCCCTCGCGTCTGCGCCCCGGAACGGCGCTGTTCACCCACCCCGAGGGCACGACCGCGCTCCGCGCCGCCGACGGATCCCTCTACGACATCGCCCTGCCCGCCGAGGACCTGGCCGCCGCCCGCACGGCCCTGAGCGGCGAGGAACCCTCCCCGCTGCTGGAACCCTTCGCCCGCGCCGGACACCTGGGCGAGCGCCCCGCCTGGCCCCGCGAGCGCGCCGCCGTCGGCCTCCTGTACACCCGCCCCGCACCGGCCGGGCACGGCACGGAGCGCCCCGCGCCGCCGCTCCCGCACACCGGGGCCCCACACCACGCACCCGTCCCGTCCGTGACGCCCCGGGACCCGGCGGCCCTGGACACGGCCCTGCGCCGCGCGGGCGCCGACCCCCACCCGCTCGACCCCGCCGACCTGCCCGCCGCCGCCCACGGCCTGGCCGCCCTGCTGTGGATCCACGACGGCCCCGCCCCCCGGGCCTGGACCGGCCTGGACACCCTGCCCGAGCACGGCACCGCCTGCCTGCGCGTGAGCCGCGAGGGCCGCCACGCCCTCCTGGAACCCCTCACCGCCGCACCCGGCGACCCCACCCACGCCCACGTGCGCGCCCGCCGCCTGGCCGCCGCCGGATCCGGACACCGCCACCAGAGCGCCTACTGGGCCGACCCCGCACCCCTGACCGGCCACGAGGCCCTCGACGCCGCCGACCTGGCCCTGGTCACCGCGCTGGCCGTGGCGGACCTGCGCGCCTGGGCCACCGGCGCCCCCGCACCCGCCGGCGACCTCACCCCCCGGGCCCTGCCCGCCACCCGGCGCCTGCGCGTGCTCGCCCTCGACTCCGGCGCCGTCCACGACCACCCGCTCCTGCCGGTCCCGCCCAGCGCCCCATGAGCGTCCAGCACCTGAGCGTCCCCGCGCCCGACGGCGCACGCCTGGCCGCCACGCTCGTCCTGCCCGACACCTCGCCCGGACCACACCCGGCCGTGCTCATCCGCACCCCCTACGACCGCGCCGCCCTGCTGCCCGAGGCCGCCGGATGGGCCCGCGCGGGCTTCGCGTGCCTGGTCAGCGACGTGCGGGGCCGCCACGGTTCCACCGGAGACTTCCGCCCCTACCGCGACGAGGCCCGTGACGGCACCGCGGTCCTGGAACACCTCCTGGCCACCGGCGCCTGCGACGGACGCGTCCTGCTCGCCGGGGCCTCCTACGGCGCCCACTGCGCCCTGACCACCGCGCTCACCGGCCACCCGGCCCTGCGCGGGGTCCTGGCCGCCGTCCCCGCCCTGGGCCCGGGCGAGACCGCCCGCGAGTACGGCGGCGCCGCCCGCCTGGCCTGCCGGGTGGGCTGGTGGACCGAGCACGGAGGCACCTCCCGGCCCCGCGCCCCGCGACCCCACCGCCACCTGCTGGCCGCCCTGCCCCCCACCGACATCCCCCACCGCCTCCTGGGAACCACCCCGCCCGGCTGGGAGGAGCTGTGGCGGGCCCCCGAACGCTCACCGCTGTGGGCGGACCTGCCCCGCGCCCGCCCGCCCCTGCTGGCCGTCGGCGGAACCCGCGACCCCTTCGCCGCCCACACCCTGGACCTGGCCCGCGCCTGGGGCGGACCCGTGCGCCTGCTCCTGGGCCCCTGGGGGCACACCCTGGACGCACCCGACCCCGGCGCGGCCCTGGCCGGACGCCGGATCGGCGCCTGCTACCTGGCCTGGGCCCGCGCCGCCCTGGACACCCCGCCCTCGGGCCGCCGCGCCCTGCTCGCCGTCAACGCCTCCGGCGCCTGGCGCCGCTTGGACCTGGACGCCCCGCCCACCCGCGGTGTGCCCGCGGACCTGGAGCGCACCGCCTTCCTCGCCGACCCCCGCGACCCGGTGCGCTCGGACCCGGACGGGGGCGAGAGCGCCGCCACCGCGCTCGCCCACACCGCGCCCCTGCCCGGGGGAGAGCTGCGCGGCCCCCTGCGCCTGCGGCTGACCGCCACCACCGACGCCCCCGACGCCGACTGGTCCGTGCGCGTCCTCCTCACCCCCGCCGACCCCGCATCGGCGTACGCCCCCCGCCCCGCCCTGCTCACGCACGCCATCGCCCGCCACCGCCACCGGCCCGGCCGCCCCCACCGCCTGCACCTGCGCACCCCGCCCGTGGGCGCCGTCCTGCCCGCCGGATCCCGGCTGCGCGTGGAGATCGCCGGACACCACTGGCCCGCCCACGCCCGCAACCCGCACACCGGCGCCGACCCCGCCCGGGCCCGCCGCCTGCTGCCCAGCCGGCGCACCGTCCACCAGGTACGCCTGTACCTGCCCTGGCACCCCGCCGGAACCGACCCCGTCCACCCCGACGACCTCCTCCAGGAGCTGACATGACCGGCCCCGCACTCGACGTCGACGCCCTGGTCGACCCGGTCGGCGGCATCGTGCGCCGCCTCGTCCCGGTCGACCCCCTGCCCGGCATGCCGCCCCGCTACCGCAGCCTGACCGCCGAGGTGGCCGACGCCCGCCGCCTGGGCGCCTGGCCCGCCGACCGGGTCAGCATGGGCGCCTCCTTCGGCGACACCGACGCCGCCCGCACCGCCGCCCTGGGCGAGGCCGTCGAACGCTACTGCGGCAACCGCGTCCCGCCCGGCCTGCGCCGCGCCACCCCGGCCGAACTCGCCCGCGCGGGGGAGGCCCACCTGGGCCCCGAGGAGCTGTCCTTCTTCGCCCCCTGGCAGTACGCCCAGCCCGGTTTCCCCTACCAGCCCCTCACCGAGGACACCGCGCTGCTGTGGGCGCGCGGCACCGAGGGCGGCGACCCCTGCTGGGTGCCCGCCTCCTGGGCCTACCTCAACTTCCACACCGGCCGGCGACGCGGCGAGCCCCGCACGCACCACCTCAACTACGCCGGGATCGCCACCGGCGCCGACCACGCCGACGCCGCCCGCCGCGGCCTCCTCGAACTCCTCGAACGCGACGCCCTGGAACTGTGGTGGCACCTGGACGGCCCCACCACCGCCATCGACCCCGACTCCGTGCCCGGGCTGACCGCCGAACTCTCCGGCACCCGCCTGCGCGTCCACCTGGTCCACCTGCCCACCGAACACCCCGTGGCGTGCGTGGCGGCCGTGGTCGTGGACCCCGAGACCGGTGTGGTCGGCGGGGGAGGGGCCGCCCGGCTGGACCCCGCCGAGGCCTGCGTCAAGGCGGTCCTGGAGGCCGTGCACACCTGGGTGTTCACCCAGGGGCTGACCGATCCCGAGGGCTGGGTGTTCCAGGCCGTGCGCACCGGCATCCTCGCCGAGGGCCTCTACCTGCCCTTCCGCCCCGACCGCGACTACCTCGGCCACACGGGGGAGCGCTTCGAACGCGTGCGCGACCTGGGCGCCCAGGTCCAGGTCTGGCTCGACCCGCGCGTGCAGAAGGACCTGCTGGACCGCTTCACCCGGCCCGAGCGCACCGTGCGGGCCGCCGACCTGCCCGCCGCCACCGAGGCCGACCTGCGCGCCAGCCTGTCCGCCCGCGGGGTGCGCGTGGTGGAGGTGGACCTGACCACCCCCGACGTGGCGCACACCCCCTGGCGGGTGGTGCGCACCTGCGCCACCGGGCTGGTCCCCAACGCCCCGGCGGCCTTCCGCTACCTGGGCCTGCCCCGCTGGGGACAGGCCGCACGCGAGCGCGGCTGGGCCGACCCCGACACCGGCGCGGTCCTGGCCCCGCCCCCGTTCCTGTGAGCGCCCTCCGGGCCCCGGCCGACCCGGTGGCCGCGGCCCTGCACGCCGCCTGGCGCGGCGCGGACCCCGGCCCCACCCCGTCCGCCGCCCGCCCCCCGGCCGCCCGCCGCTGGCCCGGGCCGGTCCACCCGCTGGAGCGCGCCCCGGGCCGCGGGGCGGGCGCCCTGCTCGACCTCGCCCTGGCCGCCGACCCCGACCGGGTGACCGGGGGAGTGCGGCTGCGCCGGGTCCCCTCGGCCGGGGGCCGCTACCCGGTGGAGGCCCACCTGGTCGACTCCGGGACGGTATGGCGCTACGACCCGCTGCGCCACGCCCTGTGCGCCCCCGCCGCCACCGACCACCCGGGCACGGCCGTGGTGCTGGGCCTGGTGCCCGCGCGCACCGTGTGGCGCTACGGTCCGCGCGCGCTGCCGGTACTGCTGCTGGACCTGGGGCACGCGGTGGCCGCCCTGGGCGCCGCCGCCTCCGCCTGCGGTCTGCGCGCACGCGCCCTCCTGGCCCCGGGCCCCGAACTGGCCCGCGCCGCCCGCCTGCCCTGGCGGGACGGGGCCGTGCGCTGGCCCGGCGCCGCCCCCGAGTACCCCCTGGCCGTCGTCTCCCTGGAAGCCGGACCCCCCGGCCGGGAGGCCGACGCGGTGCGGCCCGCCCCCGCGATCGGGCGGGCCGCACCTTCCCCGCGCCCTCCCGCCGCCGAGTGGGAGGGCGCCCCGCCCCCGCAGGTGGACGGCGCCGCCGCGCAGATGGTGGCGGCGGCCCTGGCCCGTCTGTGCGCCGCACCCGCGGCGGAACCGCCCCTGCCCGCGGACACGGTCGGCCCCGCCGTCCTGCTGGAGCGCCGCAGCGCCCCCTGGGCGGCGCTCGCCTCCCGTTCGGACGCGCCCTCCCCCGACCCCGCGCCGGTCCTGGCCGCGGCCGCCGCCCACCTGGGCGCCGACCGGGTCGTGTGCCTGGACCCGCGCGGGCACGCCGAGGCCCTGGCCGCCCTGGCCCCGCGCTCGTGCGGCCAGCCGGCCGTGGCCGAAGCCGACCGGCTCCTGCTGCTGCTCGGCTCCCCCGCGGCGGGTCCGCACACGCTGTCCGAGCACGTGGGAGCCGGTGCCGCCGCCCACGCCGCCTGGTTGGCGGCCGCCGCCCAGCGCCGCCCGGCCCGCCCGGTGGGCTGCTGGATCGACACCCTCCTGAGCACACCCCACGGCAGGCGCCGCGTCCTGCACGCCCTGGCCCTGGGCCCCGCTGCCTGAGAAAACCGCTGGACATACCGGAACGATTGCGATAACCATTTCCATTATGAATCTCCGCTCCTCCCTCGCCGTGCCCGCCACCGTGTGCGCGCTCGCCCTGACCGCCTGCTCCGCCCCCGACGACGGCCAGGCCGCCGAGGACACCTCCGAGGCCTCGGTCCGGGCCGCCGGCCTGACGGCCGAACCCGTCGAGGCCTCCCTGAGCATCACGGACCCGCGCGGCACCGCCGTCGAACTCGACGCCGTCCCCGAACGCGTCGTCTGCCTCGTGGCCCTGTGCGACGACATCCTGCTCGAGCTGGGCCTGGAACCCGCCGCCAGCACCAGCGCCAACCTGCTCGCCCACCCCGCCTACCTCGGTGAGGACCACGGGGTCCCGATCATCCCCGGCGGGTTCGGCGGCGAGGACGTCGAGGAGATCCTGCGCCAGGAACCCGACCTGGTCATCGGCCTGGCCGGAAGCCACGAGGGCCTGGTGCCCGCCCTGTCCGAGACCACCACCGTCTGGCTCACCGACTCCCGCAGCTGGAACGACTCGGTGGAGTACCTGCGCAACGTGGCCGCCCTGACCGACCGGGGACAGGAGCAGGCCGCCGCCGAGCAGGCCTTCTACGACACCCTCGCCCAGGCCCAGGCCACCGCCGCCGAGACCGGCCGGGACGAGCTCACCCCGATCGTCATCTACGGCAGCGACGGCAGCTTCCAGGTCGACTCCCGGGGATCCATCGTCGGCGGCCTGCTCGGTGAGATCTTCGACTACCCCTGGGAGGACCGCGCCACCGGCGGCCACCAGGCCGGGGGCTCGGACTACTCCATGGAGGAGATCCTGGCCGGGGACCCCGACGTGATCTTCCTGGAGTCCTTCACCTTCTCGCCCGAGGACACCACTCTGAGCGAGCAGTTCGCCGAGGACCCCGTCTGGAACCGGATCACCGCCGTCCGGAACGGCGACGTCCACGAGGTCGACCTGGCCCCCTGGGCCACCGGGCGGGGCACCCGCGCCCTGACCGTGGTCATCGAGGACGCCATGGAACTCACCCAGCGGTGAGCCAGGAACCCTCCCCCGTGCGGACCCCCTCCCGCACCCGGCGACCGGGGCCGCGCCCTTCCGCGGCCCCGGTGCTGGTGCTGGCGGGGGCCCTGGCCGCGGCCTGCCTGGCCGCACTGTGCCTGGGCCGCCCCTTCGTCGCCCCCGCCCAGATCCCCGCCGCCCTGGCGGGCGAGGGCCTGGACAACGTGGTCCTGATCCACATCCGCCTGCCCCGGCTGCTCCTGGGCCTGTTGGCCGGGGCCGCCCTGGGCGCCGCCGGGCTCCTGCTCCAGGAGGCCCTGCGCAACCCCCTGGCCGTCCCCGAACTGCTGGGGGTCTCCGCGGGAGCGGCGGCCGTGGTCGCCACCGTCACCGTCTTCTCCCTGCCCCTGGCCGCCCCGCTGCTGCCCGCGGCGGCCCTGGCCGGGGGCGTGGCGGGCGGCGCGGTGTGCCTGCTGGCCGCCCGCCGCGCCCGCGCCGCCGACTCCATGCTGCTCACCGGCGCGGCCGTCTCCACCGCCCTGACCGGGGTGGTCTACGCCGTCACCAGCATGGCCGACCAGTTCCAGCTGGGCCTGGTGCTGCGCTACCTCATGGGCTCGCTCGTGGGCGCCGACTGGCAGGACGTGGCCCTGGTGGCGCCCTGGGTGGGCCTGGCCCTGCCCGCCGTGGTGCTGTGCCTGCCCCTGCTGGGGGTGCTGGCCCTGGGCGACGACGGCGCCTCGGCCCTGGGCATGCGCCCGCGCACCGCCCGCGCGGTGGTCCTGGCGGTGGCCGCGACCCTGGTGGCGGTCGTGGTCGCCGCCTGCGGGCCCGTGGCCTGGGTCGGGTTCCTGGCCCCCATGCTCGCCCGCCGCCTGGCCCCGCTGGCCTCCCCGGCCGCCCGCGCGGGGTGGGCGGTGCTGCTGGGCGCCACCCTGACCGTCGCCGCCGACGTGGCCGCCCGCACGCTGCTGTACCCGATCGAACTGCCCCTGGGCGCCTTCACCGGAACCGTCGGCGTGGTCGGCGGCCTGCTGTTGCTGCGCGGCCGCACCGGGGGAGAGGCCCTGGACTCCGGAGGAGACCGGTGAACGCCCCCGCCACCCCCCCTGCTCCCACCACTCCCGCCGCTCCGGCCGTCCCCGCACCCCCCGCACGTCCCCCCGTGCCGCCCGCCCCCTCCTCCCGGCGCCGCTTCCTGGCCCTGACCGCCCTGCTGCTGGCCGCCGCCGCCCTGGGCGCGCTGGGGCAGCTGCTCAGCGGGCGCGGGCTGGCCCCCGACCAGCTGTGGGCGGTCCTGACGCTGGACGGCACCGACCCGGTGGGCGAGCGCATCCTGTGGGGCCTGCGCCTGCCCCGGGCCGGGGTCGCCCTGCTGGCCGGGGCCGCCCTGGGCGTGTCCGGACTGCTGCTCCAGACCACCCTGCGCAACCCCCTGGCCTCGCCCGAGCTCACCGGTGTGGGCGGCGGCGCGGTCCTGGGCGTCCTCCTCGCGCTGCGCCTGGGGCTGGCCTCCGGGCAGGCGCACACCACCGTGGTCGCCGCCATGCTCGGCGGCCTGGCCGGGGGAGCGCTGCTGTGGCTGCTGGCCGGGCGCCGCCGCGCCGACCCGGTCTGGCTCACGATCAACGGCGTCATCGTCGGTGTGGCCCTGGCCGGGGCCAACGCCATCCTGCTCGTGCTCAGCCAGGCCGAGGCGGCCGGGGCGATGCGCTGGCTCACCGGTTCGCTGACCGGTATGACCACCTCCCACCTGGCCCTGCTGGCCCCCTGGGCGCTGGCGGGCCTGGCCCTGGCCTGGGTGTACGCACCCGTCCTGGAGATCCTGCACGGCGGCGACGAGCACGCCGCGTCCGTGGGCCTGGCGCCCTCGCCCACCCGGCTGGCCGCCCTGTCCTGCGCGGTCCTGCTGGCCTCGGCCGCCGTGGCCGTGGTCGGCGTCCTGGGCTTCGTCGGACTCCTCGCCCCGCTGATCGCCACCTCCCTGGTGGGACGCCGCCCCCGCCAGCTCGTCGTGCTCTCGGCCCTGGTCGGCGCCGCGGTGGTCGCCGGAGCCGACGCCGTGGCCCAGGCGGTCACCACCCTGGTTCCCACCGGCCCCCAGACCCAGCGCCTGGGCCTGCCCGCCGGATCGGTCACCGCCGTCGGCGGGGCCGCCCTGCTGGTGTGGGCGCTGCGCCGCCACACACCCCACGCCTGAAGGAGAGTTCCGTGGACACCGACACCGACACCGTCTACCGGGTGGAGGGGGTCTCCTTCGGGTACGGGGACACCGCCGTGCTGGAGGAGGTGGACCTGCGCCTGTCCGCCGGGCAGACCCTGGCCCTGGTCGGGCGCAACGGCTGCGGCAAGTCGACCCTGCTGAGGCTGCTCGCGGGCACCCTGCGCCCGCGCCGGGGCCGGATCCTGCTCCGGGGCCAGGACCTGTCCCAGATGTCGCGCCGGGCCGTGGCCCGGCGGGTGGCGGTGCTGCACCAGTCGCTGCCCCCGGTACACGGGATGACGGTGCGCCGCCTGGTGCGCCAGGGCCGCTTCGCCCACCGGGGCGTGCTGGGAATGCTCAACGAGGCCGAGGACGAGGCCACGCGTTCGGCGATGGAGCGCGCGGGGGTGGCGGGTCTGGCCGACCGGCCCCTGGAGCACCTCTCGGGCGGGGAGCGCCAGCGGGTGCGCCTGGCCCTGGCCCTGGCCCAGCAGACGCCCGTGCTGCTGCTGGACGAGCCCACCACCTACCTGGACGTGCGCCACCAGTTGGAGGTGCTGGAACTGGTGGCCGCCTTCGGCCGGGAGCTGACCGTGGTGATGGTGCTGCACGACCTGGACCACGCGGCCCGCTACGCCGACCGGATCGTGGCGCTGCGCCGGGGTCGGGTGGCCGCCCAGGGCACCCCGGAGGAGGTGGTCACCGAACCGGTGCTGCGCGAGGTGTTCGGGGTGCGGGCGCGCGTGCTGCGCGACGAGCGCTTCGGCACCCCCTACTGTCGCCTGGACGCACCCGTGTGAGTCCGGGCGGCGCGCCGCGCCGGCCTCCTTGTCCCGGGTGGGAGGCCGGGGGAGGGTGGGGGAGACGGGAACGACAATATAGTTTAAAATTAAACTACATTCCGCCGCACCGACGACCTCGACGGAGGGTGAGGACATGGACGTGCGCCCCGCGGGAATCCACCACGTGACCGCGATCGCCAGCGACCCCCAGGCCAACGCCGACTTCTACCTCAACGCGTTGGGCATGCGCATGGTCAAGCGCACGGTCAACTTCGACGCGCCCGAGACCTACCACCTGTACTACGGCGACCGGGCGGGCAACCCCGGCACCATCCTGACCTTCTTCCCCTGGCCCGGCGCCCCCCGCGGGCGGCTGGGCGCGGGGCAGGCCACCACCACGACCTTCTCCGTGCCCGAGGGCTCCCTGGGCTGGTGGGCCCGCCACCTGGCCGCCCGCGGCGTGGAGGCCACCCGCCCCGCCGAGCGCGGCGAGGAGGACGTGCTCAGCCTGCGCGACCCCGACGGGCTCGTCCTGGAACTGGCCGCCAGCGCCGACGCCCACGACACCGAGCCCTGGGACCAGGCGGAGGTGCCCGCCGAGCACGCCATCCGCGGCATCCGCGCGGTCACCCTCACCGAGCACGACGTGGAGGGTACCGTGGAGATGCTCGGCGACCACCTGGGGTTCCGCCTGGCCGACGAACAGGGCGAGCGGCTGCGCTTCCGCACCAACGCCTCCGGCGAGGGGGTGGGCACCATCGTCGACGTCCTGGCCCGGCCCCGGGCCCCGCGCGGACTGGTCGCCGCCGGGACCGTCCACCACGTCGCCTACCGCGCCCCGGACGGCCCCGTGCAGCAGGCCTGGCGCCAGCGGTTGGAGGAGGACGGCGTGGGCGTCACCGAGATCCGCGACCGCTGCTACTTCACCTCCATCTACTTCCGCGAGCCCGGCGGCGTGCTGCTGGAGATCGCCACCGACGGCCCCGGATTCGACTACGACGAACCCCTGCTGGAGCTGGGCCGCTCCCTCAAGCTCCCGCCGTGGCTGGAGCCCGACCGCGAGCAGATCGCCGCCCGCCTGCCCGCGATCGAGGTGGACCAGTGACCGCCGTTGACGACTTCGTCCACGTCTTCACCCCGGCCGCCGCCCCGGACGCGCCCACCCTGCTGCTGCTCCACGGCACCGGCGCCGACGAGCACGACCTGCTGCCGCTGGGCCGGGCCCTGGCCCCGGGGGCGGCTCTGCTTTCACCGCGCGGCAAGGTGGACGAGAACGGCATGAACCGGTGGTTCCGCCGCCTGCGCGAGGGCGTCTTCGACGTCGAGGACCTCATCCGCCGCACCGCCGAGCTGGCGGAGTTCGTCTCCGCCGCCGTCCGCGCCTACGGCCTGGACCCCGGGCGGATCGTGGTCAGCGGCTTCTCCAACGGCGCCAACACCGGCGCGGCCCTGCTGCTGCGCCACCCCGGCCTGCTGCGCGGCGCGGCGCTGTTCGCGGCCGGGGCACCGCTGCAGGGGCGCGAGCCCGATCCGGTGGACCTGTCGGGGACGCGGGTGTTCCTGGGCTCGGGGACGGCCGACCCGATCACCACCATCGACCAGGCGCGCCTGCTGGCCGCCCAGCTGGGGGAGCGGGGCGCCGAGGTGGAGGCCTGCGAGCACCCCGGCGGACACCAGCTGGACCCCCGGGTGCTGGAGCGGGCCCGAGCCTGGTTCGAGGCCTCCCGGTTCTGACCGGGCACCGGCCGCGGCGGCGCCCCCTGACCCGGGCGTCGCCACTCCTTTCCGACCAATATGAATCTACGTTGTAAAAGTGGACATCATGTTCAACCCACTCAGACGACCCCAAGGCGAAGAACCGTACTGAACGACGGATAGGCTTCCGGCGTCGCCACACCATCCCGCCACGAAGAGAGATCCCATGACCACCTCTCCCTTCAGGCGCGTGCGGTAGATGGACCCCGAGATCCTGGGCCTGCTCCTGCTGGTCGGCGTGGCCGCCGGCTGGGTCGACGCCGTCGTGGGCGGCGGGGGACTCCTGCTGCTGCCCGCCCTGCTGGTCGCCGCCCCCACCACACCCCTGGCCACCCTGCTGGGCACCAACAAGCTCGGCGCCGTCTTCGGCACCACCTCCGCCGCCATCGCCTACGCCCGCAAGGTCCCCCTCGACCGGCGCGTCGTGCTGCCCACCGCAGCCCTGGCCCTGCTCGGGGCGGGCCTGGGCGCGGCCCTGGCCGCCGCGCTGACCGCCGACGTCCTCAAACCCGTCATCATGGTCGTCCTGGCCGGGGTGGCCCTGACGGTCTACTTCCGCCCCGCCATGGGAGCCACGACCGACCCGGCCCTGCGCACGCGCAACCGCCTGCTGGCCGCCGTCGTCCTGGCCGGACTCGGCGTCAGCTTCTACGACGGGCTCATCGGCCCCGGCACCGGGGTCTTCCTCATCATCAGCTTCACCGCCGTGCTGGGCATGGACTTCGTCTCGGCCTCGGCCGCGGCCAAGATCGTCAACGTGTGCACCAACCTCGGCGCGCTGGTGGTCTTCGCCCTGGGCGGGCACATCGACTGGTTCCTGGGCCTGGGGCTGGCCATCTGCACCATCATCGGCGCCCAGATCGGCGCACGCATGGCCCTGCGGCGCGGCTCGGGGTTCGTGCGCGCCGTGCTGCTCGTGGTCGTGCTGGCCCTGCTGGCGCGCATGGGCTGGGACGTCTTCGCCTGATCCGGCGGGGGCCGTCGGCCGGGGGCGGCCCCGGGGCGGGAGGAGCCGTTCCCGGAGGCGGCAGTCCTCGCGGCCCGGACGGGACCGGGGGAGCGGCGGCTGCGGTTACCCTGACCAGGGCGCGTGGAAAACGGGCGAAACGTGTGTGACCGGGGCCCTTGCGTAGGAACAAGGCGTAGGTAAGGCTAACCTGTCCCGGGGCGTGTGGTCTCCCGCCCCGCCACCGGAGCCGCTCCGCGCGGCCCCACACCACCTTCGCGACAACGAACGGGGAAGCCGCCGTGGCCCTGCGCGCGCCCACCCTCCCGCGCCCCACACGCACCAGGCGCGTCATCCGCCCCCTCGGCCTCCTCCTGGCCCTGGGCGCACTGGCGCTGTGCGTGCTGCTCAGCGTCACCGTCGGCGCCAAACCCATCCCCGTCGCCGACGTCTGGGCCGCCCTGACCGCCTACGACGGCACCTACGACCACGACGTCATCCGCACCCTGCGCGTGCCCCGCACCGTCCTCGGCGTCTTCGTCGGCGCCGCCCTGGGCCTGGCCGGGGCCCTCATGCAGGTCCTGACCCGCAACCCACTGGCCGAACCCGGCATCCTCGGCGTCAACTCCGGCGCCGCCGCGGCCATGGTCGTCACCACCCTGGCCCTGGGCGCCAGCGCCTCGGTCTGGCCCGCCTTCGCCGGCGCCGCCCTGGCCTCCGTCGCCGTCTACGCCCTGGGCTCACGCGGCCGGGCCAGCCCCGTACGCCTGGCCCTGGCCGGAACCGCCGTCGCCGTCGTCCTTCAGGGGCTCATCCACGGCGTCTTCGTCCTCAACGACTTCGTCTTCGACCGCCTCCGCTTCTGGCAGGTCGGCTCCCTGACCGGCCGCGACCTGGACGTCTTCTGGCAGGTCGCCCCCTTCCTCGTCACGGGCGTGGTCCTGACCCTGTGCCTGGGCCCCTCCCTGAACGCGGTCGCCCTGGGCGACGACCTGGCCGCCAGCCTGGGCGCCAACATC
The DNA here is from genome assembly GCF_009830945.1 of Nocardiopsis sp. FR4. Lineage (GTDB taxonomy): Bacteria > Actinomycetota > Actinomycetes > Streptosporangiales > Streptosporangiaceae > Nocardiopsis. The sequence goes on from NZ_VWVV01000005.1 coordinate 286,802, forward strand.
CCCCTCATCCGCGCCGCCACCGCCGTCGGCGTCATCCTGCTGTGCGGCTCGGCCACCGCCGCCGCCGGACCCATCTGGTTCGTGGGCCTGGTCATCCCGCACGCCGCCCGGCTGGTCACCGGCCCCGACCAGCGCTGGCTGCTGCCCTACTCCGCGCTGCTGGGCGCCATCCTGCTCACCGCCGCCGACACCGTCGGCCGCGTCGTCGTCCCCAACGCCGAACTGGAGGTCGGGATCATCACCGCCCTCGTCGGCGCCCCCCTGTTCATCGCCCTGGTCCGCAGCAGAAAGATGGCCCGCCTGTGAGCGACACCCTGGCCCCGCCGCACCGCCCCGCGGCCCCGGCGAGCACCGCGCCCCGAGGCTCCTTCGCCCTGCGCCTGTTCGGCGACCGCCTGTCCCTGCTGGTGCGCCCGCGCACCCTCACCGTCGCCCTGGTCCTGGTCGCCGTCAGCGCCGCGACCCTGGCCGTGTCGGTCTCCGTGGGCGACTACGCCGTCCCGCTGGGCGGGGTGCCCGCCGCCCTCCTCGGGCACGGCGAGCGCCTGGACGTCCTCTTCGTCCGGGACGTGCGCCTGCCCCGCGCCCTGACCGCGATCGGCGTCGGGGCCGCCCTGGGCATCGCCGGGGCCGTGTTCCAGAGCCTGTCCCGCAACGCCCTGGGCAGCCCCGACATCATCGGTTTCACCGCGGGCGCCGCCACCGGCGCCGTCGCCGTCATCCTGCTGGTCGGCGCCGGGCGCCTGGCGGTCTCCCTGGGCGCCGTGGGCGGGGGCCTGCTCACCGCCCTGGCGGTCTACCTGCTGGCGATGAAGAAGGGCGTCCAGGGCTACCGCCTGGTCCTGGTGGGCATCGGCGTCTCCGCCATGCTCGGCGCGGTGCGCGACTACCTCATGACCCGCGCCGACCTCACCGACGCGATGGCCGCCCAGATCTGGATGATCGGCAGCCTCAGCGGCCGGGGCTGGGGCGAGGTCGCGGCGGTGTGGACCGGCCTGGGCCTGCTGGGTCCCGTCCTGCTGGCCCTGGGCCAGCGCCTGCGCTTCATGGAACTGGGGGAGGACACCGCCCGCGGCCTGGGGGTGTCCACCCAGGCCACCCAGCTCCTGGCGCTGGTCGCGGCCAGCGCCCTGACCGGCGCCGCCATCGCGGTGGCGGGCCCCGTGGGCTTCGTGGCCCTGGCCGCGCCCCAGCTGGCCCGGCGCCTGACGCGGGGCGGCACCACCCTGGTCGGCTCAGCCCTGATGGGCGCGGCCCTGCTCGCGGTCGCCGACCTGGTCGCCATGCGCGCCCTGGCCCCCCAGCAGCTGCCCGTCGGCGTGGTCACCGCCGTCATCGGCGGCAGCTACCTGATCTGGCTGCTGTACACCGAGTGGCGCGGCTCCCGTGCCTGAGCGAGACCGAGGAAGAACCATGACCACCCCAGCCGCCTCCCGCCTCAACGGCCAGGAGCTCACTCTGGCCTACGAGCAGCGCGTCATCTCCCGGGAGCTGTCCGTCACCATCCCCGACGACTCCTTCACGGTGATCGTGGGCCCCAACGCCTGTGGCAAGTCCACGCTGCTGCGGGCCCTCTCGCGCACCCTCAAGCCCGCGGGCGGGCACGTGCACCTGGACGGCCGGGTCATCAGCTCCTACCCCGCCAAGGAGGTGGCCCGCCGCCTGGGCCTGCTCCCGCAGGCCTCGATCGCCCCCGACGGCATCGGCGTGGCCGACCTGGTCGCCCGCGGCCGCTTCCCCCACCAGGGGTTCCTGCGCCAGTGGTCCAAGCAGGACGAGGCCGTGGTCGCCGAGGCCATGGCGGCCACCGGTGTGGCCGAGCTGGCCGAGCGCCCGGTGGACGAGCTCTCCGGCGGCCAGCGCCAGCGGGTGTGGCTGGCGATGGTCCTGGCCCAGCAGACCCCGCTGCTGCTGTTGGACGAGCCCACCACCTACCTGGACATCGCCCACCAGATGGACATGCTCGACCTGTGCTCGCACCTGCACGCCGAGCGGGGCCACACCCTGGTGGCGGTCCTGCACGACCTCAACCACGCCTGCCGCTACGCCACCCACCTGATCGTGATGAAGGACGGCGCCGTCGTCGCCGAGGGCGACCCGGCCGCCGTGGTGACCGCCGAGCTGGTGGAGGAGGTCTTCGGCCTGCCGGTGCGGATCATCGACGACCCCGAGACCCACACGCCGATGATCGTGCCCGTGGACCGGCGCGGCGCGGCCCGCTGACCCCGGGCCGCCGGTTCAGGCGCCGGACAGCTCCAGGCGCAGCACCAGGGCCACCAGCGCGCCCAGCACCTCCTTGACCGACTCGCGCTCGCGCGCGTCGCACAGCAGCAGGGGCGTGTGCCCCTCCAGGTCCAGGGCCACGCGCACGTCCTCGGCGCGGTGGGTGCGCTGGCCGTCGAAGCAGTTCACCGCCACCACGAACGGCAGGCGGCGCGACTCGAAGAAGTCGATCGCGTCGAAGGAGTCGGTCAGGCGCCGCGTGTCGGCCAGCACGATCGCTCCCAGCGCACCCTCGGCCAGTTCCTCCCACATGAAGGAGAACCGCCGCTGCCCCGGTGTGCCGAACAGGTACACCACCGTGGAGGCGTCCAGGGTGATGCGGCCGAAGTCCAAGGCCACGGTCGTGGTGATCTTGCCCTCCACCCCCGCCAGATCGTCCACCCCGACGCTCTGGGAGGTCATCACCTCCTCGGTGTGCAGCGACTCCACCTCGCTCACCGCCGAGACCAGGGTGGTCTTGCCCGCCCCGAAGCCCCCCGCGACCACGATCTTCACGGTGTCGGGAACCGGTCCCGCGCCCATCACGCCCAACGCCCCATCACTCCACGTCACGTCGTCTCATAGTTGTCGGATGCGCTCCAGCACCGAACGCAGCGTTCCCGCGTCCGGCCGTTCCCGTGCCCAGTCCGAGGAGCGCACCGCCACGCGTCCCTGGTCCGCCAGGTCCGACAGCAGGATCCGCACCACGCCCAGGGGGAAGCCCGAGCGCGAGGCGACCTCGGCCACCGACAGCGGCCGGGCGCACAGGGACACGATCAGTTCCGCCTCGGGGTCCAGGTGCCCGGGCGGGGCCGGTGCGTGCGCCACCACCTGTGAGGTCATCGCCAGGTCCGCGCGGGAGGGGCGCGTGCGCCCGCCCGTCAGCGAGTAGGGCCGGATCAGGCTCGGCTCGAAGGACCACTCCTGCCCGGGCCCGGGCGGCACCGCGGTCATGGCCGTCTACCCCCCTCCGCCCCTGCCGCCGCGCCGGGGCAGCGCCGACAGGTGCGGGCCCACCTGGCGCACCAGACGGTTGAGCTCGAAGGCTGCCTGCCCCATGTCGCAGGTGTCGACGGTGGCCAGGGCCAGGGAGGTGCCCTGTCCGGCGGCCAGGACGAAGAAGAACGCGCTGTCCATCTCCACCACCGTCTGGCGCACCTCCGAGGCGCCCAGCTGTCCGCGTGCCCCGCGGGCCAGGCTGGCGAACCCGGCGGCGATCGCGGCCAGGCGCTCGCCGCGTTCGGAGTCCAGGCCGGGGGAGGCGGAGAGCACCAGGCCGTCCGCCGACAGCAGCAGCGCGTGCCGTGCTCCGGCGACCCGTTCCACCAGGTCGCCCAGCAGCCAGTCCAGTGTGGTGGTCGCGGTGTTGGCCGTCATGACCTCACCCTTCCGCGTTCTCGGGACGCGCCCGGTGCGCGTCCTCCTCGTGTTCGGCGGCCGTTCCCGCGCGTGCGCGCCGGGTTCCAGCCTGGAAGGCGCTCATCATCGACCTGATCTGGGCCAGTGACCTCTGACCGCCGGTCGTCTCGGGTTCGGGTGCCGCCCGCCGTGCCGTGGGGGCGCCGGCCTCCCGTCGGCGCCGCCGGGGCAGTCCCCGGTAGGTGCCGGTGCCCGCTTCGGGGGCGGGGGGAGCGGCCACCGCCGTCTCGGCGGCCCGGGGCGGGGCCGTGCCCGGTCGCGGGCCGGACGGGGCACCGGTGATGTCCAGGCGCCGGTGGGGTCCGGTCGCCTCCACCGCGCGGGTGGGTTCCTCCGGTGCGGCCAGGGCGCTCTCGGGCACGGTCACGACCGCGCGCACGCCCCGGGAGGCCGAGGCGAGCAGGCGCACGCCCAGGCCGTGCCGGGCCGCGATGGTGGCCACCACGAACAGTCCCAGCTGGGAGTCCTCGCGGATGGTGGCCAGGTCGAACCGGGGCGGGTCGCCCAGCAGCGCGTTGGCCGTCTCCCGCTGGTCCTCGGCCATGCCCAGCCCGTGGTCCTCCACCTCCAGGACGCAGCCGCCCTCGGGGGCGTCGTGTCCCCGTACGGTCACCTCGGTGTCCGGCGGGGAGAAGGAGGTGGCGTTCTCCAGCAGTTCGGCGAGCAGGCGCACCGTGTCCGCGCCCGCCTCGCCGCCCAGGGCCCGGGCGGGCAGGGCCAGGACGCGCACGCGCGCGTAGTCCTCGATCTCGCTGGCGGCGGCGCGCACGGCCTCGTGCAGCCGTACGGGGCCCAGGCCGCGGCGGACCGGAGCGTCCCCGCTCAGCAGCATGAGGTTCTCGGCGTTGCGCCGCATCTGGGTGCTGAAGTGGTCGATGCGGAAGAGCGCTTCCAGGGTGCGGGGGTCGGTCTCGTTGCGTTCCAGGGTGTCCAGCAGGCTCAGCTGCCGGTGGACCAGGGCCTGGGTGCGGCGCGCGATGTTGCGGAACATGTTGCGCACCCCGGCGCGTACCTGGGCCTCCTCCACGGCGGCGGTGACCGCGGCGCGCTGGGCGTCGTTGAAGGCCTCGGCGACCTGTCCGATCTCGTCGCGGGTGTGGACGCGCAGCCGGGGGGCCTCGGCGTCCACGTCGACGCTGCCGCCCGCGCGCAGCCGGGCGGTCACCTCGGGGAGGCGGACGCGGGCGTGTTCCAGGGTGGCCGTGCGCAGGTCCTGCAGGCGCCGTCCGAGACGGTGGGTGCCGCCGACGGCGATGGCGGTGGAGGCCAGTGCGGCGACCAGGGCGGGCACGCTCACCAGCAGGACACTGGTGCCCAGTTCGGCGGACTGGGCACGGCTGAAGGCGAGGACGTGTTCGGTCTGGACCTGTTCGGCGCTGCTCATGCGCGCGTCGACGGCCTCGGCGGCGCCCTGCCAGGCGGTGGCGTTGACGGGGATGGTGGAGGTGCCGCGCAGGGGCATGCCGATGATGCTCTCCTGGAGCTGGTAGACGCGTTGCAGCGCGGAGTAGGACTCCAGGAGCACGTACTCCTCGCGGTCCTCCTCGCTCAGTTCGGCGCCGACGCGGTCCCAGGTGTAGTGCTGGGCTCCGGCGGCCGCGGCGAACCGGGCGTGGGCCTGGGCGGGGAAGCTGTTGGTGGCCACCGCGTGGGCCAGGACGGTGTCCTGTTGGTTGAGGAGTTCGCGGGTGCGCATGAGGGAGGTCAGGGAGCGCAGGTGGGGGACCTGGGCGGGGTCGGCCCGCTCGACCTGGCCGTCCCACACGCGCAGGCCCCGTTCGATGACCTCGGTGTAGACGGTGGCGGCTCCGTCCAGGGTGAGGTCGTGGGGGGCGGTGGCGTCGACGCGGGAGCGGTGGGTGTCGATCCGTTGGAGCGCCTGGCGGAAGTCCTGGGCCTGTTCGGGCAGGTGGTCGGGGTCGAAGGCGTCGAGGTTGTCCAGGAGGGTGTCCACGGCCGTGTCGGTGCGCTGGCGGTCGCGCGTCAGGAGCAGGTCGGTGCGTTCGGAGCCGCGGGCGGAGTCCATGGTGGCGCGGCGTTCGCGTTGCAGGGCGCCGATGGTGTCCATGACGGGGATGCCGATCTGTTCGGTCAGGTCGGCGGTGGTGCGCAGTTCGCGGATGTCGTGGACCAGCAGGGCGGTGAAGGCCGCCCACAGGATGAGCAGCGCGGTGCTGGGGATGAGGACCAGCGTGATCATGCGGGCGCGAAGCGACCGGCGCGTGCGGTGGGGCATGGGCTCGCTTCCGGGGGGAGAGGCGGGCGGCGGTGCGGGGGTCCGCGGGGTGGGGGAGGGGCCGGAGTTCCCCAGAGTGAACCGTTCTGTGGGGGATTTCGCAAGCCTTCCGGGTGTCCCGGGGTGAGCTTGAACGGTGTTTTTGCAGGTCAGGGGCTGGGCCTCAGCTTGGTAACACGCACCTGTTAAGAATCTACGTCGTAAAGGTGACAGTTTTTTGTTTAAAAAACAAAAAACATTCAGGGGAGCGGCTTCGCCGCACCTATCACACAGAGCCCTGTCGGGTGTCCGGGCACAGGTGATCCCACCGGTGGTCACGGGTAGGTAGCCCCCCGTCAGCACTGCGGTACGCGGCCGCGTACCGCGGGCAGTGGGGGAGAGGAGCCGCCATGAAACTCACCGAGGACCAGATCCGCGAGGGCCTGACCCGACTCACCGGCTGGGAACTGGACCCGGAGGGGCCCGCCATCCGCCGCACCGTCCGCCTGTCCGGCTTCCCCGCGGCCATCGCGCTGGTCAACGAGATCGCCCAGGCCGCCGAACAGGCCGACCACCACCCCGACATCGACATCCGCTACGACACGGTGCACCTGGCCCTGAGCACCCACTCCGAGGGCGCCGTCACCGACCGGGACATGGCCCTGGCCGCACGCGTGGACGAACTCGTTCCCTGACCCCGGCGCGGCCGCGCGCCCCGGGCGCCTGCCGGCCGCGGGAGCGGGCGGGGCTCAACGCAGCCGGGCGCGCCGCATCTTGCCCGAGGCCGTCCTGGGCAGCTCGTCCACGAAGTCCACCACGCGGGGCGCGGCGTGCTCGGCGATGCGCCCGCCCACCCACGCGCGCAGCTCCTCGGCCAGCTCCGGGGTGGCGGCCCGGCCCGCCTCCAGGACCACGCGGGCCCCGATGACCTGGCCGGCCAGCTCGTCGGGGATGGAGTAGACCCCGCACTCCTCCACCGCGGGGTGGTCGTTGAGGGCCGTCTCCACCTCGGTGGGGCCGATCCGGTACCCGTAGGTCAGGATGGCGCCGTCGTCGCGGGTGGAGAAGTACAGGGCCCCCTCGCGGTCGCGGATGCCCGTGTCGCCGGTCAGGTAGTAGGCGCGGTCGGGGGTGAAGCGGACCTGGGCGGCGCTGTCGTTGCCGTCGTAGCCCTCGAACCAGGCCAGCGGGCTGCGGTTCAGGTCCACCGCGACGCGGCCGTAGGAGCCCGGGGGAGCGGGGTCGTCGGAGATGGCCTCCAGGACCTCCACGTGCCAGCCGGGCAGGGCGGGGCCCACGGAGCCGGGGGCGGGGTCCTTGGGGGCCTGCCCGGTGTCGCCGTTGGGCACGCCCACGCACCAGCCCAGTTCGGTCTGTCCGTAGTGGTCGCGTACCGGTACGCCGAAGACGTCGGTGACCCAGTCGATGACGTCGGGGGAGAGGGGCTCTCCAGCGCTGGCCAGGCTCTGGACCATCACCTCGGGTGGCAGGGTCTTGGTGGCGGCGCGCAGGGTGCGGTAGGTGGTGGGGTCGGCGGCGAGGTTGGTGACGCCGTGGATGCCCAGGACGTCGAGGGTGAGTTCGGGGTCGAAGAATCCCGCGCGCAGGGCCAGTGAGCCGTGTCCGGCGAGCAGGGGTGAGATGAGGCCGTGGTAGAGGCCGTAGGCGGAGCCGGGGTCGGCGGTGTTCCAGTACACGTCGTCGTCGTGTACGCCCAGGCCGTAGTGGTGGTAGGCGTGCATGGCGGCCAGGGCGCGTACGGGGACGCGGACGCCGCGCGGGGGTCCCACGACGCTGGAGACGTGGACGATGGCCAGGAGTCCGTCGCCGCCGACGGCGGCGTCGGGGACGGGGGTGGTGTCGGCGCCGCGCCGGATGAGGGCGGTCAGGGTGTGGTCGCCCTCGCGCAGGGGGTCGGTGCCGGTGGTGGCGATGTGGGGGGTGGGGGTGTCGTCGTCGGGGAGGGGGTCGAGTTTGGTGCGGTACTCGGCGTCGCAGACGATGAGGCGGGCGTGGGAGTCGGTGAGGCGTTGGGCGATGGCGGAGGGGGCGTAGGAGGACAGGAGGGGGACGAGGACGGCTCCCAGGCGCCAGACGGCCAGGGCGGTGACGGTGAGGTCGATGCCCTTGGGGATGAGGGTGGCGACGCGGTCGCCGGTGGTGATGCCCAGGTAGGACAGGCCGGCGGCCAGGGCGCGGGAGCGTTCGGCGAGTTCGCCGAAGGTGAGGGTGGTGGCCTGGAGGGTGGGGCCGATCTCGGTGGTGGCGGTGGTGTGGGGGTTGTGGCGGTCGCAGAGGAGGTGGGCCACCGATGTGGTGGGTGTGTCGTAGGTGGCGATCCAGTCGCGGACGTGGTGCGCCGGGTCGGGCACGGGCATCGGTGGTGGTCCTCGTTTTCGGTCGGTGTGGTGGTTTCTGTGGGTTACGTCAACACTATGCCCACCTGTGAGGCTGGCCTCACTGGTGTGGGGTGGGGGGTTTGGCCATGATGTGGGCATGGATAGCGATGCTGTGGTGAAGAGGTTCGGTCTGGGTGCGGATGTGCGGGCGTGGTTGGAGGAGGCGGAGCGGTTGCCGGAGCCGGTGAGGGCTCTGGAGGTGCCGGTGGGGGAGCGGGCCGCGCGGGTGTTGGACCTGTTCGGGTTGGCGGAGGCGGACCGGGCCGAGGTGGAGGCGTCGTGGCCGGGGTCGGGTTCCGCTGGGGGGGAGTGGCCGCCGGAGTTGTGGCATCTGGTGGGGTGTATGTACCGGCGGTTGTGCGCGGACGCCGATCTGCCGGTGGGGGTGTGGCGGGACTGGCCGACGTTGGTGGGTGCGGAGGATCCGCGGGTGCGGGCGGCGTCGTTGTGGGCGTTCGCGGCGCGGGTGGAGGCGCAGTTCGAGGCGCACGGGGCGTTGGGGGTGGATCCGTCGGTGACGGCGGCGACGCTGGCTGACGTGGGGGTGCAGGTGGCGCGTTCGCGGCGGATGTTCGGGCGGTTGAGCGTGGAGACGGCGGCGTGGGTGGCGGCGCAGTTTCGGGGGCGGTTGTTCTGGGTGGGGGGTTTGCAGTTGGAGCCGGCGTTGCTCGGGCGGCAGGGGGATGTGGAGTGGTACGGGCCGGAGGAGGAGGCCGGGCTGGAGCCGGGGATGAGGTCGGGGGAGGCGGCGCTGCGGTTGCACATTCCCTCGGGCGGGTTGGATCCGGTGGGGGTGGAGGAGTCGTTGGGTCGGGCGCGGGGGTTCGCTCGGGCGCATTTGGGGTGTGATCCGGTGGTGGCCACGTGTACGTCGTGGTTGTTGGATCCGCGGTGGCGTGAGGTGTTGGGGGAGGGTTCGAACATCGTGCGGTTCCAGCGGCGGTTCACGTTGGTGGGTGAGGGTCGGCCGGGTGAGGGGGATGTGTTCCGGTTCGTGTTCGGGATGCCCGTGGTGGATGTGGGGGCGGCGCCGAGGCGGACGCGGTTGGAGCGTGCGGTGGTGGAGCGGTTGGAGTCGGGTGGTGGGTGGCAGGTGCGTACGGGGTGGTTGCGGTTGTCTGGGTGAGGGGCGTGGGCCGCCTTGGCCCTACTTGACATAATGTGAATTATCGGCGTTATGGGAGGGATGCGGGGAAGGGGCTGGGTGGCTTCCGTGGACCCCGTGTGTGCGGGTTTTCGTGGTGGCCGGGTGCTGGCGGGCGGGTGCGGCGTCGCGTTGGTGCGGCTGGCTGTCGGGGCGGCGGCGGGGGCCGCACCCTGCTCGCGGTCCTGGTGGCTGGACGCCGGCCTGCCGGGGTTCGGCGGGTTCGCGGGTTCGCGGAGTCGCCGTGTCGGGCGTGGCGGGATCGGTGCGGGCCGTGGTTGGTCGCGGTGTGTCTTGTCGGTCCCCCGGCGCCGGGTGGGGTCGTGTGTGCCGTGGGGTGCCGCTTCTCGCCATGTTTCATGCATAAACGGTGTTATGCATGATTTTGTGGTGTTCTATAGCTCCGTGCGTGGTTTGTGAGGATGTGTTGCCCTTGCCGCCTTCTGTGGTGCGCGGCTGGGCGGCCCCGCTGCCTCGGCGGCCCGGCCCTCCCCCCGCTGTCACCTTCCGGCGCGCCCCGGGCCGCCGCTCCCCCGGCGCGGTCCTCCCTCCGGGGGCGGCGCCGCACCCCTCCCCTCCCCCGGAGCCCCCTTCACCGGTGTTTGTTACACAGAGTGACGACTGTGGTTTCGCGGGCACTCCCCCGGGCGTCGAACGGGTTCGAACACCGGGGCCGGGTGCGGTGGAAGTACCCGCGGAATCGGGGATGCTGTGGGGTATGAGTGGTCAGACGGGGCCCGTGGTCGAGGCCGTGGAGCAGTACCTGGTGGCGCGTCGGGCCGCCAAGCCCTCCCCCCATACGGTGGCCGCCTACCGCCGCGACCTGCACGGGGTGCTGCGGTGTGTGGCCCAGGTGGTGGGGGCCGAGCCGGGGCGGGTGGGGTGGGCGGATCTGGGGGCGCCGGTGCTGCGGGCGGCCTTCGCCGAGTTCGCCGCCGAGCGGGCGGCCTCCAGTGTGCTGCGGGCGTGGTCGACGTGGAACGGGTTCTTCGACTTCTGGGTGTCGGAGCAGGTGGTGGCGGGCAATCCGATGTCGGCGGTGCCCCGGCCCCGGGTGCGGCCCTCGGCGCCCAAGCCGTTGATGGGTGAGGACACCCCCGAGCGGTTGTTGGAGGCGTTGGCGCGGGGGGCGCGTCGGGCGCGTGATCCGTGGCCGGAGCGGGACCTGGCGGTGCTGGCGCTGGCGTTGCTGACGGGGATGCGGTCGGCGGAGATGCTGGGGCTTCGGGTGGACTCGGTGGGCGGTCGTGCGGGTGAGCGGCGGATCCGGGTGGTGGGCAAGGGCGGCGGTGAGCGGGTGCTGCCGATCGAGGTGCCGTTGGAGGCGTTGTTGGAGGCCTACCTGGACTCGCGGCGGAGGCGTTTCGGGGCGGTGCGCGGGTCCGATCCCCTGTTGGTGGACAACCGGGGCCAGGGGTTGCGCCGGGGTGGGCTGCAGTACCTGGTGCAGCAGTGCTACAAGCACGCGGGGGTGCGTGACCGGGTGGCGCGGGGGACGTTGGTGCACGCGTTGCGGCACACCTTCGCCACGCGGTTGGCGGAGGACGGGGCGTCGGTGAGCGAGATCATGCACCTGTTGGGGCATTCCTCGGTGGCGTCCTCGCAGGCCTATATCGAGGTGACGGCGCGTGCGCAGCGTGAGGCGGCCTCGTCGAACCGTACCTACGGGGTGTTGCGGCGGTTGGTGGCGGAGGGCGGGGGTGGCGGGGGTGGTTAGGCTCTTGCCTGTGAGTACGAGTGCTTTGACGGTGTCGACGGTGAACGTGAACGGTCTGCGGGCCGCGGCGAAGAAGGATCCGGGGTTCGTGGGGTGGTTGTCGGCGACGGAGGCCGACGTGGTGTGCCTGCAGGAGACGCGGGCGGAGGCGGACCAGCTTCCGGCGGGGGTGGCCTCTCCTGCGGGGTGGCATGTGGTGTTGGCTCCGGCGGCGGCGCGGGGGCGTGCGGGTGTGGCGGTGTACTCGCGGCGTGAGCCCGATGAGGTGCGTGTGGGGTTCGGCCATGCCGAGTTCGAGGAGTCGGGCCGGTATGTGGAGGTGGATCTGGGTGAGGTGACGGTGGCGAGCCTGTACCTGCCCTCGGGTGAGGTGGGGACGGAGCGTCAGGAGGAGAAGGAGCGCTTCATGGAGGCGTTCTTGCCCTATCTGGTCAAGCGGCGTCGGCAGGTGGAGGAGCGCGGGCGTGAGCTGGTGGTGTGCGGGGACTGGAACATCGCGCACGCGGAGGTGGATCTGAAGAACTGGCGGGGCAACCGGAAGAACGCGGGGTTCCTGCCGGAGGAGCGGGCGTGGTTGTCGCGGGTCTACGGCGAGGCCGGGTACGTGGACGTGGTGCGGTCGTTGCATCCGGATCAGGAGGGGCCGTACACGTGGTGGTCCTACCGGGGGCGGGCCTTTGACAACGACGCGGGGTGGCGGATCGATCTGCAGGTGGCCACGCCGGGGTTGGCGGGGCGTGCGGAGTGGGCGCGGGTGGAACGTGCGGTGGAGCACGGGGGTCGCTGGTCGGATCATGCTCCGGTGACGGTGCGCTACCGGGGGCGGTAGGAGGAGGCGTCATGGGTGTGCCGATCGTTCTGGTGCACGGGTTGCGGGTGTCGGGGACGATGTGGCGTCCTCAGGTGGAGTTGTTGGAGGCGCAGAGGCGCAGGGTGGTGGCGCCTGATCTTCCGGGGCACGGGACGCGTCGGGGTGAGGAGTTCTCGCTGGGGCGTGCGGTGGACGCGGTGTTGGGGGCGATCGATGGTGTGGGTGGTCGGGCCCTGTTGGTGGGGTTGAGTCTGGGGGGCTTTGTTTCGATCGCGGCGGCGGGGGCTGCCTCGGACCGGGTGGCGGGGTTGGTGGCGGCCAGTTGTACGGCCAAGCCGGCGCAGTTGTTGGCGCAGGTGTACCGGATTCCGGCGGTGTTGATGGAGCGGTTGCCGGACAAGGGTGCGGCGGTCAATGAGCGGTTTCACCGGTTGACGTTGCGCGATGGTGCGGCTGAGGCGGTGTTGGGCGGTGGTCTGGCGGTGGAGGCGGCCACGGCGGTGATCGACGCGGTGTCGGAGATGGACGTGTTGTCGGCGTTGTCGGCGTATACGGGGCCGACGTGGTTGATCAACGGGGCGCGGGATCACTTCCGGATCCATGAGAAGCAGTTCTTTGAGGCGTGTGCGGATGGGCGGTTGGTGAATGTGCCGCGTGCGGGGCACATGGTGAGTTTGGATCAGCCGGTGAATTTTTCGCGGATCGTGGCGGATGCGGCTGATGTGGTGGGGGTGCGTGAGCGGGCTCGGGCGGAGGGGGCCGGGCCGGTGGCGGAAGTGGAGTCGGGTTCGCAGGCGGGTGCGGTGGAGCCTGAGGAGGGCTGAGGGGTTGGTGGTGTGCGGGGCGGGGGCCTGGTGGGCCCTCGCCCCTTTTGTGTGTGGGCTCAGGCGGAGGCGTGGGTGTTGGTGTGCGGGGCGGGGCGGTGGGGGCGTGGGGGCAGGCGGAAGTAGATGGTGGGGTTGCGGTGGCCGGGGTGGAGGGGGTCGGCGAGGCCGAGTTCGGTTTTGAGGTCGAGGAGGGCGCGGTGGGTGTGGGGTGCGCGGGCGGCGGAGGCGGTGAAGAAGCCGGTGGTGTGGTTGGTGAGCCAGGTCAGGACCAGGGCGCCGGGGGTGAAGGGCGGGGTGTGGGCGCGGGGGAAGACGCCGTGGACGTTGACGGGGGTGTGGGCGGGCAGGGTGGGCAGCAGTTCGCGCAGGGTCCAGCGGGTGAGCCAGGGTTCGTGTGCGGTGTCCATGAGGAGGTGGTCGATGTGTGGGGGCAGGTGGTGGGTGTGGGTGCGGATGTCGCCGCGGATGAGGGTCCAGCGTTGGTCGGCCAGGTGGGTGGGGACGGTGGGGGGTGTGTGGTCGCGGGTGTCGAAGGAGTGCAGGTGTCCGGTGCCGTTGTCGTGGAGGGCGGAGAGGATCCAGGTGGTGGCGTGGCCGTGTCCGGTGCCGATCTGGACGGTGTGGGCGGGGGTGTGGGCGCGTAGGAGCAGGTAGGTGATCTCGGCTTCGATGTCGTTGAGGTGGGGTGCGGGGTGGGTGCGGGTCTGGGCGCGGACGCGGGCGAGGTCGTCGCGGTGGGTGCGGTAGAGGGCGCTGATGTGGGCGAGGTCGATGGCGGGTGCGGTGGTCATACTCCCCCTACTGCTGGTGGTGGCTGATGTGAGTGCTGAACGTAGCAGTGTTGTTGCTGTGTGTTCATCTGGTGGTGGGCGTGTCGTGGGTGGGGTCAGCGTGGGGGTGGGGGGTGCCGGGGCGGACGAGGCCGGAGTCGTAGGCGGCGATGACGGCTTGGGTGCGGTCGCGGACGTGGAGTTTGGTGAGGATGTGGGAGACGTGGGTTTTGACGGTTTCGGTGCCCAGGAACAGGTGGGCGGCGATTTCGGCGTTGTTGAGGCCTTGGGCCATGAGGGTGAGGGTTTGGGTTTCGCGTTCGGTGAGGGTGGCGACGGCGCGGGCGGCGGGGGTGGGTGTGGGGGGTTGGGTGGCGGCGAGGTGGCGTAGGGCGGTGGGGAAGAGGAGGGTGTCGCCGCGGTGGGCGAGGCGGATGGCGGCGAGGATGTCCTCGGGTGGGGTGCGTTTGAGGAGGAATCCGGTGGCGCCGGCGCGTAGGGCGCCCCAGACGTAGTCGTCGTTGTCGAAGGTGGTCAGGACGATGACACGGGGCGGGTGGGGCAGGGTGTGCAGGGTGCGGGTGGCCTGGATGCCGTCGAGGCGGGGCATGCGCACGTCCATGAGGACGAGGTCGGGTCGGGTGCGGCGGACCAGGTCCAGGGTGTGGGTGCCGTCGTCTGCCTGGCCGGTGACGTGCATGTCCTCTTCGGCGCTGATGAGGGCGTGCAGGCCGTGTCGGATGAGGGTGTCGTCGTCGATGAGGGCGATGCCGATCACGGGTGTTCTTTCCAGGTCAGGTGGAGGGTGAGGTGCCAGGTGTCGTGGTGGGGGCGGGCGGTGAGGGTGCCGCCGAGGAGGCGGGCGCGTTCTTGCATGCCGGTGATGCCGTGGCCGCCGCGGGGGTGTGGGCGGTGGGTGCGGTGGGCGGGGGTGAGGGGGTTGGTGAGGGTGAGGGTCAGGGCGCCGGGGGTGATGTCCAGGTGCAGGGTGGGGGGTGCGGTGGGGGCGTGGCGTAGGGCGTTGGTGAGGGCTTCTTGGGTGATGCGGTAGGTCTCGCGGGAGAGCAGGGCGGGGACGCGGGCGGGGTCGCCGGTGATGTGGCAGGTCAGGGGGGTGCCGGTGTGGTGGGTGGCCTGGGCCAGGTGGGGCAGGTGGGTGAGGTCGGGCGGTGGGGTGCGGGGGGTGGTGGTGTCCTCGCGCAGGACGCCCAGGGCGTGGTCGAGGTCGGCGGTGGCGGTGCGGGCCTGGTCGGCGATGTGGGTGAGGGCTTGGCGGGCGAAGTGGGGGTCGGTGTCCAGGAGGCGGGCGGCGGTGGCGGCTTGGAGGGTGACCACGGACAGGGCGTGGCCGAGGGAGTCGTGGAGTTCGCGGGCGATGCGGTTGCGTTCGGCGAGGGTGTGGGCGCGGGCGTGGGCGGCGGCGAGCAGGTCGGTGGGTGAGGGTCCCAGGAGGTGGGGTGCGGTGCGGGCGAGGAGGTGGCCGGTCAGGGCGAGGGTGTAGATGAGGGCGGTGAGCAGGGCCAAGCCCAGGAGGGGGCCCAGGAGACGTTGGGTGGGGGTGAGGGGGTGGTGGCCGGTGAGGGTGAGGGGTCCTTGGGCGATGGTGGCGGTGGTGGGGGTCAGTGGTGTGGCGGCCAGGAGGGCGGCTTCGGTGAGGGCGGTCATGGTGAGCAGGCAGGAGGCCATGCCCAGGGTCAGGTGCAGGCACAGCCAGGCGCTGGTGCGGGTGGTGGTGCGCCAGGTGGGTGTGGGGTGGGGGGTGTTGGTGAGGGGGCCTTGGAGGAGGGCGCGGGCGAGGAGGGTCTGGGCGTGTCGGGTGCCGGGCAGGTAGGCGGTGGCGGCGACGGCGGCCAGGGCGGTGAGCAGGGCCAGGGTGTGGGTGGGGATGGGGGGTGCGGTGGTGTGGTCGGTGATGAGGGTGGCCAGGACGAGGGCGGCGACGGCGTAGGGGGTCAGGAGTGCGCCGCCGATGACGAGGTAGGCCCAGCGGCGGTAGGTGTGGGCGCTGGTCAGGGGGCGTAGGAGCAGGCGTGGGTGGGGTGTGGGGTGGCGCACAGGGGTGATCGTGGCACAGGTGGGGGTGGGTGCGCTTCCCTCTGGGGGGTGAGGGGGTGTGGTGTGTGTGCCTCTCCCCCGGTCTGGTGGGTGTTGTGGTGGTGTGGGGGCGGGGGGCGGGTGGGGTTTTCGGTGGTGGGGTGGGGGGTGTTGGGTGTGGTCCGGTTTTGCGGGGGTTGTTTCCTCGTAGTGGTGGGTTGATGGGTTGTTTTGGTGGGAGTGTTGGGGTGTGGGGTTGGGAGGGTGCCTAAGGTGGTCCGGGTGACAAGCGGTGTGACGCCGCCTTCGGGGGCGGCCAATGAGAGTACGACTGCTGGTAGCGGGCTGGCGCATTCCCTGCGCCGCCGCCACATGGCGCTGATCGCGATCGGTGGCTCGGTGGGGGCCGGGCTGTTCATCGGTTCGGGTTCGGTGATCCAGGTGGCGGGTCCGGCCGCGGTGCTGTCCTACGTCCTGGCCGGGGCGCTGGTGTTCTTCACCCTGCGGGCCCTGGGCGAGATGGTGGTGGCGGTGCCGGCGGGGGGTTCCTTCTCCGACTACGCCCGGTTGGCGTTCGGGCCGCGCGCGGGGTTCACCATCGGGTGGGTGTACTGGTGGATGTACGCGGTGTTGGTGGCCGCGGAGTCTGTGGCCGGTGCGGCGATCCTGGGAGGGTGGGTGCCGCAGGTGCCCGGGTGGGCGCTGGCGTTGGCGGTGCTGTTGTCGATGACGGTGGCCAACCTGGTCTCGGTGCGTTTCTTCGCCGAGACCGAGTCGCTCTTCTCCGTGGTCAAGGTGGCCACGATCGTGGCGTTCCTGTTGGTCGGCGGCCTGTGGGTGGTGGGGTGGTGGAGCGGTTCGCCGGGGCCTGGGCTGTCGCATCTGTGGGAGCACGGCGGGGTGGCGCCCAACGGCTGGGTGGCGGTGCTGGCGGCCACGGTGGTGGTGCTGTTCGCCTTCGGCGGGGTGGAGATCATCACGGTGGCGGCCGGGGAGAGCGAGGAGCCCGAGCGCGGGGTGGCCTCGGCGGTGACCAACGTGCTGTGGCGGATCGGGTTGTTCTACGTGGCCTCGATCCTGGTCGTGGTGATGGTGCTGCCGTGGGACACGGTGGAGCCGGGGCGCAGCCCGTTCGTGGCGGTGATGGAGCGGGTGGGGGTGCCCGGTGCCGCGCTGATCATGGAGGTCGTGGTCCTGGTGGCGGTGTTGAGCGTGCTCAACGCGGCGATGTACACCTCCTCGCGGATGTTGTTCGCGCTGACCCGGCAGGGGGACGCGCCGCGGGTGCTGAGGGGGGTCAACCGGCGGGGTGTGCCGGTGCGGGCGATCCTGTTGGGCACGGTGGTGGGGTATGCGGCGGTGGCGGCCGACTACCTGTGGCCGGGGCGGGTCTTTCCGTTCCTGGTGGCCTCGATCGGCGCGATCCTGCTGATCCTGTTCCTGACGATCTGCGCCTCGCAGCTGGTGGTGGGCGCGCGGGTGCGCGCGCGGGAGCCGCACCGGTTGACGCTGCGGATGTGGGCGTTTCCGTACCTGACGTGGGCGGTGCTGGTGGGTCTGGTGGTGGTGTTCGTGGCGATGGCGGTGCTGCCGGAGCAGCGTCAGGCGTTGGTGGCGTCGGTGGGTTCGGTGGCGGTGGCGCTGGTGGCCTATGAGTTGCGGCGCCGTTGGGGGGCGCGGGCGCCCTCGGAGGGGGTGTTGGAGGTGCCGGGCCGGGCGGGGGCCGGGGGGCTGCGCCGTGATGCGGGGGCCGGGTAGTCCCGTGCCCCGGGGTGTGGGGCCCGGTCCGGGTGCGGGCCGGGCCCCTGGTGTGTGGGCCGGGCTCAGTTTCCGAAGAGGGCGAGCAGGTCCTGTTTGTCGAACATGCGGGCGGTCTGGCGGGCGGTGGGGGTGCCGGCGTCGGGGTCGGCACCGTGTTCGGCCAGGAGGCGGACCACGGCGTTCTCGCCCTTGAAGACGGCTCCGGCCAGCGGGGACTGTCCGCGGTCGTTGAGGCGGTCCAGGTCGGCTCCGCGTTCGATGAGGGCGGCGACGGTGTCGGTGTGGCCGTGGTAGGCGGCCAGCATGAGCAGGGTGTCGCCCTTGTCGTTGGTGAGGTTGACGGGGAGGCCGGCGTCCAGGTACTGGGTCAGGGTGCTGGTGTCGCCCCGGCGTGCGTGGTCGAACATGCGGCTGGCGAGTTCGATGACGTCGGGGTCGGGTTCGGGGTGGTCGTTGGTCATGTTCACCCAGCTTAGCGGGGGTGGGGGCGGCGGTGTCGGCGGCGTCGGCCGGGTGCCGGTATTGGGGTGTTGTTTGGTGGGATGTGGTGCTTGCGGACGTTTTTGCCGCTAGGGTGCTGCGCAACCACTGAGAGGAGCACCCCCGTGCGACATTTCGTCGGCTTCCTGGCTGGTCTGGTACTGGGGCCCGTGCTGGTGCTGGTGCTGGTCACCGGTTGGGCTTTCTCCCACCTGCGCGGCCTGCACGGCGCGGGTCTGGGCGTGCTGCAGGGGGCCGGCCCCCTGGCGGTGGCGGGCCTGGTGGCCGTGGGTCTGCTGGTGGCGTTGGCCGCGGTGCCCCCCAGGCTCACCCCCATGCTGCCCCTGGGGGCGGCGTTGACGGTGGGGGCGCTGACCGCGGCGGCCGTGCTGAGGATGCACCTGGTGGAGCGGCTGCCGCAGGTGCCGGGCAGTGCCGGTGCGCTGGTGCTGTTGCCCCTGGGCGTGTTCGTTCCGCTGGTGGTGGTGCTGGTGGCCCCGGTGTTCGTGGGCGGGCGCTGGGTGCGGCGCGAGGAGGAGGGGCCCACGGAGGAGGAGGAGTACTTCGAGGGTTTGTATGAGGAGGACGGGGACGAGGCGGGTGCGGGACGTGCCCGGGCGGCGCGGGGCAGGACCTCGCACGCGCCCCGGCACCGGGCCTGAAGGGGGTGCCGGTCCGCTCCCCCGCTCCCCCGCGGCGAGGGCCCGCGTGCAGGTGAACGCGGGCCCTCGCCGCGGGGCGGGGTCAGCGCCAGGTGGGTCCCCACTGGGAGCTTTGGGACACCCCCGGGGGCAGGGGTGGCAGGAATCCCCGGCGGGGGGTGGCCGCGGTGTCGGCGGGCGGGGCCGGCCGGGGGGCGGGGGGTTCCTCCGTCGCGGGTGCCGGGGCGGGCGGGGGGCCGGGCTCGGTGCGCGGTTCGGGTTCGGGGGCGGGTTCGGTGGTGACGGGTTCGGGGGCCTGCGGGGCCTCCTCGGCCAGGAAGCCGCGGACGCGTCCGGGTTCGGGTGTGTCCTCGGTGGGCAGGACCACGGGTTCGGGCAGGGGCGGGTGGTCGGTGTCGTCGGCGGTGGGGATGGCCGGTTCGGTGGGGGCCACCCGCTCCCACCACAGGGCCGCCTCCTGGGGGTCCAGCTCGGAGTCGACCTCCAGCCAGCCGCGGACCTGGGGGTGTCGGCGTCCGGCGTTCCAGGAGCGGGGGTAGGGCTGTTCGTCCAGGACCAGGACGCGTTCGCCGTCCAGGGTGGGGATCTCGGCGGGTACGCCCTCGTTCCAGACCCAGGTGCCGTCGTGGGCGACCAGGTTCCACCATCCCCGGACGGTGTGGGCCTGGGGGTCGGGCGGGCTGTCGCGGAAGGCGCGGGTCCAGCGCGGGTCGGGGGGATCGCCGGGCAGGCCCTGGCCGGCGGGGCCGATGAGGGCGTCGGCGAGCAGGGTGTGGAGTTGGAAGTTGTCGCCGATGCCGTCGAAGAGGACGCGGAAGGCGCGTTGGGTGGTGCGGTCCAGGACCAGGGCGTTGGTGGCCTCGGCCATGCGCAGGAGGGCGCGGACCTCGTCGAACTCGGTGAGCAGGTCGCTGAGCTGGTTGGCGGTGGCCACGAGTTCGGCGTGCAGGGCGGGGTCGCGGCGGATGTGGGTGCGCACCGAGGATTCGCTGAGCATGGTCTTGGCGGCCAGGCCGTGGCGGCGGATGGTCCACCAGCACATGGTGGCGCCGGGGGCGTCGGGGCCCAGGTCGGCGGCCACGCGCGCCTCGGCGTCGGCGGTGACGGCGTCGGGGTCGGGCGGGGGGTCCTCGCCGGTGCGTTCCCAGGCGCGCAGGAAGACGATGGCGCCCTTGCCCATGGCGCGCAGGCGGTGCAGGACCTCCACGCCGGTGGGGCCGGGGTCGGTGCCCATCTCGACGAGGGCTCCGGCGACCACGCACAGGTCGGCGATGATGCCGGGGGCGGCGTGGCCTGCGGCCAGGAGGGGGGCCAGGGCCTCCAGGGCGAGTTCGCGTTCGGAGGCGGGGATCTGGGAGGCCAGGACGTAGACCCTGTGGACGGCCGGGGGGAAGTTCTGGGGGTCGGTGGCGACGGAGGCGTCGATCAGTTCTTGGAAGGCTGCGCGAAACTCGTCGACCATCAGAGCGTCCCCTTTCTCACGCAACCAACCTAATGTCTCCTCAGGTGAGGATCGCACTTTAACGGGTGTTTTCGAGGGCTGCTGGGGTGTTTGTTGACAAGCTGAGACACCCCGGTTCGCCGGGTAACGCGGGTCACAGTCCCAGGCGGGTGACCGCGTTGTCCTCCAGCGGGTTGGCGGTGCGGATGTAGTCGTGCACCGTGCGCGGGTTGGTCCACCGGCCCTGGCGCATGATCTCGCGGTCGGTGGCCCCGCCCAGCGCGGCCTGGGTGGCGAAGCCCGAGCGCAGGGAGTGGCCGCCGAAGGCGTCGGGGTCCAGCCCGGCCCGGCGCGCGTAGCGTTTGACCAGCTCCCCCACGGCCCGGCCCGACATGGGGCGCTCCCCCACGTGGCCGTGGCGGTCCACGGTGGGCAGCAGCGGGCGGGCGGAGCCGTCGGCCAGGTCGGTGCCCGTCCAGCCCTGGCAGTGGTGCGCCAGCGCCGAGGGGGACTCGTCCTCGCGCAGCAGGTCGCGCACGGCCTCCTCTCCCCCCTCGCGCCGGACCTGGAGCAGGTGCGACCAGCGGGCCAGGGCGCACACGGGGCAGGTGTGCCGGTGGCGGCCGCGGGGCAGGGCCACCACCTGGCCGTGGCGGTCCTCCTGGTCGGTCTTGGTCGGTCCCAGGCGCAGGACCAGGGCGGGGGCGCCGGTGGCGGCGTCGGTGCGCACCGTGAGGTCGTCGAAGGTCAGGGCGGCCAGTTCGCCGCGGCGCAGGGCCCCGCCGAACCCGGTCAGCAGCAGCAGGGTGTCGCGCCGCCGGGCCACGCCGTGGGGGTGTTCGGGGGCGGGTCGCACGGCCAGCAGGGCCTCCAGGGTGGCCAGCACCACGGGGTCCTTGCGGCGCGGGCGGGCCCGGCGGGTGCGGCGGATACCGCGCAGGGTCATGCGGACCACCTCGGCGCGGGTGGGTGAGGGCAGGCCGTGGGCGCCGTGGACGGCGGCGATGGCGGCGGCGCGCCGTTCGATGCTGGAGGGGGCCAGGGCCCAGGCGGTGCCGTCGGGGGTGCGGGCCTGGGCGCAGGCGGCCAGGTAGACGGCCACGTCCACCGGGTCGGCGGGCAGGGACTGGCGTTGCTCGCCCAGGCACCAGGCGGTGAACTGGGTCCAGTCGGTGCGGTAGGCGCGCAGGGTGTTGGGTGACTGGGCGTTGGCGAGGTAGCGGCCCAGGGTCTGGGCCTGTTCGGTGTCGAAGCGTTCGCGTACGCGGGCCAGGGCGCGGGTGTCGACCAGGACGCTGGGGGTGGTGTGGTCCAGGCGTTCGCGCACGGGGTCGGGCAGGGCCAGGTCCTGGCCCGTCCGGTCCTGGTGGGGGGCGCTCACCGGGTCCGACCGGGGGTGGGGTGCGGCTCGGCGGGCGGGGTCGGGGCGGGGTTGTGGGGTGGGCGTGCGCGCATGCGGTGTCTGTATCCTCCCGGGGCCGTGGGTGTGCGGAGTGGTCGGTCAACCCAGCAGGTGGGTGCGCAGGGCGTCCCAGAGTTCGGCGGGCGGCATGACCCACAGCAGGGGTAGGGCGGAGACCGCCAGGGCGGTGGTGAAGCCGATGGCGGCGATCCTGCGGCGCAGGGCCAGGGCGGCCGCCGCGGAGGCCGCGGGCACGGCCAGGGCCAGGACCAGGACCCACACCAGGGCGTTGCCGACCGCGTCCACGCTGGCCTGGGGCAGGGGCGCGGTGGGGTCGGTGGCGGTCAGGGCAGCCTCCTGCAGGTCCATGACCACGAACAGCAGGTGGGCCAGGGACAGGGGGGTGCCCAGCGCCCAGACCAGGGCCAGGACCACCCACAGGGCGGTGATGCGGCGGTCGGGCGGGTCGGCGATCACCACGGGGGTGCGGCTCACGGGTGCGCTGGCCGGGCGCGGGCCGCCGTCCGCCGGGCGCGGCGCGTCGCCGGGCGCAGTGCGGGGGGCCTTGCGGCGTCTGCGTTTCTTGGGTGACACGCGGGTAGCCTACCGCCGCTGGTGGCGGGGCCCGGCCCGGCGGGCGCGGCGCGTCGCCGGGCGCGGTGCGGGGGCGGGTCAGCCGCCCTGGGTCAGGTGCAGGGCGGCGACGAAGACGACCGGCCAGGCGAGCAGGGCCAGGGACCACAGGGCGGCCTTGCGGTCCCCGGCGACGGTGGCCACGGCGGCGGCGAGCAGGGGGATGCCCACGGCGGCGCCGAAGGCCAGGGTGAACCACTCGGCGGCCGAGCCGGCGTGGGCCTCGGCGTTGAGGCCGCGCAGGTAGCCCGCGGGGCCCAGGACCAGGGCGAACAGGGCCAGGAGGGCGACGACGACGCGGATGCCGGTGGGGTGGCGGGTGTTGCGGCCGCCGCCGGGGGCGGAGGGACGGTCAGACACGGGGGCCGGGGTGCCTTTCGGGAAAAGGGGTGGTCCACACGGGGCGCGGGCGCCGCCGGACAGGGGGAGGGCGCCCGTCCGGTGCGCGGTGGCGTCGGGGTCGGGTGCGCCGCTGGATAAAACGTACTCCACGCGGGAGGTGTCCGAAACCGGTGCCCGGGGTGGCGGGTGTGCTCAGGGGGGCCAGGGGCGGGCTCCCCTGACCAGGCCGGTGAAGCCCGCCAGCAGGCGCAGTTCGTCGATGCTGCGCGGGGTGGTGGTGAGCAGGTCGGCGGAGTGGACGACGGTGGCCACGAGCTGGGCGCGGGAGAGGGCCACGTTGAGCCGGTTGCGGTCCAGGACGAAGGCGGGTCCGCGGCTGGTGTCGGCGGCGTTGGAGGTGGTCATGGAGCAGATGACCGCGGCGGCCTCCTGGCCCTGGAAGCGGTCCACGGTGCCCACGCGCACCCCTTCCAGGGCGGGGGTGGTACGGGCGGCCTGGGCCAGGGCGCGGCGCAGGGCGCGTACCTGCAGGTTGTAGGGGGCCACGACGAGGATGTCGGTGCCGGTGAGGGGGCGTGGTCCCTGGTCGGGGTGGGGGGTGAGTTTGTCGTTGACCAGGCGGGTGGCCACGGCGACGACGGCCTCGACCTCCTCGGGGCTGTGGGTGGTGCGGCCTCGGTGGTGCAGGGCCAGGGTGTACACGCCCGGCGGGGTCTGGGCCAGGGTGCGCCGGGTGGTGTGGGGGTGGGCGTGCAGGCGGCCCTGGTAGGACAGGGCGGAGACGGTGGCGCACACGGCGGGGTGCATGCGGCGGGTCTGGTCGAGGAAGTAGCCGCGGGCGGGGTCGATGATGTGGCGTCCGGCCATGAGGTGTTGCAGGGCGGAGGCGTCGGCGCCCTCGCCGTGGGTGCCCTGGACGACTTGGGGCAGTTGTTGGGGGTCGCCCAGCAGGACGAGGTTGGAGGCGCTGGCGGAGACGGCGAGGGTGTCGGCCAGGGCGAACTGTCCGGCCTCGTCGATGATGAGGACGTCCAGGGGGTCGGCGAGCATGGCGGCGTTGGTCATGGCCCAGGCGGTGCCGCCGATGAGGACCGGTTCGCCCTGGGCGGTGTGCCTGGTGCGCCAGGTGGCCAGGGCCTGGGGGGTGGAGGGCTGGTCCCAGGGGGTGGGGTCCCCGGCGGGGGTGCGGCCCTTGGCGCGTTTGGCGGCGGGCAGGCGCACGCCCTGGTCGTGGGCGGCGCGCAGGGCGGCGGACATGACGTTCTCCACGGCCTTGTGGCTGGTGGAGCACACGCCCACGCTTTTGCCCCGGCGGGCCAGGTGGGTGATGAGTTGGGCGGCCAGGTAGGTCTTGCCGGCGCCGGGGGGTCCCTGGACGGCGAGGTAGGAGTGGTCCAGGGCGTCGACGGCGGCGATGGCGGCGGCCACGGTGTCGCCGTCGTGGTCGGCGGGGTCGGGCAGGGGGCCTGGGGGGTTGAGGCGGGGCGGCAGACGGCGCAGGACGTCCAGGCCGGGGTGGCGGGGCCAGTCGGGCAGGTGGTTCAGGGCGGTGCGGGCCACGGTTTCCAGGGCGCCGTCCTTGGGGGCGGGGTTGACCGGGGAGCCGGGCAGGACGGCCACGGGCGGGCGGGAGTAGGTGGCGTCGGGGTCGCAGGTCTCGGTGAGGGTCAGGGCGGTGGCGTCGGCGTCGGTGACGCGGGCCTGGGTGGTGGTGGCGGGTTGTCCGGGGGCGCCGGGGTAGAGCAGGTGGACGTCCTGGCCGGTGGTGAAGGGGTGGGGGTGGGCGGTGTCCAGGCGCAGGGCCAGGTCGCGGCGGGCCTTGCGCTGGCGGCCGGTGGGTTCGGTCCACTCCCCCGCGTGGACCTGCCAGGGGACGGCGCAGTCGGTGTCGGACTCCAGGTCGGTCAGGGGTGCGCTGGTGCGCCGGTAGTGCTCGCGCCAGGGGGGCAGGTTCTCGCGCTGGTAGTAGCCGACCAGGGCGGCGAGTTGGGCGCGGGGGTGGTGGTCGCCGTGGCGGTCGGCGGGGTCGTCGGGGACCTCTTCGAGCAGGGGTCGGGTCAGCGCGGCGTGGCGGGCGGCCTTCTCGGCGCGTTTGCGGGCGCGTTCGGCCTCGGACTCGGTGAGTTCGAGTTGGATCTGGGGGCGGTGGGTGATGCCCTGGCGGGTGCGGTGGTCCTCCAGCCAGTCGCGCAGGCGGGCGGTGGAGTGGCAGTCGTCGCGGTTGTAGGCGGCGATGCCTTCCAGGACGTGGCGGGCCCGGTCGTGGTCGCCCTGTTCGGTGGCGGCGAGGTAGGCGGCGTAGGCGTCGATGCTGGAGGTGGCGGTGGTGACCTGTCCGGTGCGGGCGGCGGGCAGGTAGAGGGGTTCGAGGTACTTGATGGAGTAGGAGCGCTGGGACACGCGCAGGCTCTTGCGGACCACGGTGTACAGGTCGATGAGGCGGTTCTCGCGCAGGAGCCGGTTGACCTCCTCCTCGCGGGTGGCGAACTCCGAGCTCAGGTGTTTGAGGCGGTCCACCTCGTAGGAGGCGTAGTGGTAGATGTGGGCGCCGGGGTCGGCGTCGACGCGGGCCAGGGCGAAGTCGACGAAGTCCTCCAGGGCCCTCTTCTCCTGGGCGCGGTCGTGGGCCCAGAAGGCGTGGAAGGTCTCGGTGCCGTCGGGGTCCTCGGTGGTGGCGCCGAAGAGGTACTCCAGGCCGCGGCCGCCGTGGGAGGCGGCATGGTAGGGGTAGCCCTCCATGTCGAAGAAGACGTCGCCGGGGCTGGGGGCGGGCAGGCTGGCCAGGCCGTCGGGTGAGAAGACCTCGGCGGTGACGGTGCCCTGGGGGTTGTCGGGGGTGCGGGTGGTGTCCTGGCGGACCTGGAGCGCGGCCTGGGCGCGGAGTTGGTCGAAGGAGCGGCGGGGCAGGGTGGGCGGGCGTTGGGCGTCCTGGGCGCGGGCCAGGGCGTCGATGGTGGTCAGGCCGGCGTCGGTGAGTTTGGCGGCCTGGTCGGTGCGTAGTCCGGCGACCAGGGACAGGTGGCGGGCGGCGGTGCGTCCCTGGGTGCACCAGGTGGCGTAGCCGCAGCCCTCGCAGGCGGGGCGGGGTTCGCCCCAGGTGGGGGTGGGCAGGGCGGGCTCTTGCCTGAGGCGTTCGAGGAGGCGGGTGGTGACGGTGTGCAGGACGGGGGTGAACTCGGCGGTGTCCAGGGTGTGGGTGCGGCCGTCGCCGGTGCGCAGGTGCATGCGGTGGGGGGTGTGGCCGGTGGCGACGGTGACGGCGTGGGCGTAGGCGGCGAGTTGCAGGACGGCGGCGGGGCCGGGGCGTCGGGCGAGTTTGGTGTCCCAGGGTTCGTAGGTCCACGCGGTGGGGCGGGGGGTGCGCGGTTGCCCGGTGGCGGGGTCCAGGTCGGAGCGGATGAGGAAGTCGGCGCGGCCGTGGAAGGCGACGGGGTGGGGGGTGGGGGCGAGGGGGTGGTGGAAGCTGGCCTGGTAGATGACGGGGGCGCCCTCGTGCATGGCCTGGGCGGTGGCGGCGGCCGCGCGGGCCAGGGAGGTGTCGTCGGCTTCGGGGGCGGGGATGTGGGCGATGTGGCCGAAGACCTCGTGGAGGCGGTCGAGTTCGGCGCGTTCGTGTTCGTGGCCGTGGTGGGCGACGAGGGGGTCGACCTGGTCGGGGCGGGGCGCTCCGGGCAGGCGGGCGGCCAGGGCGGTTTTGAGGGCGCTGCGGTGGTCGCACTCCAGGGTGTCGACGAGGTCGGTGGGTGAGACGACCCAGCCGGTGGTGGTGCGGAACACGCCCCTGCTCCCCTTGTGGTGTCGGTGGTGGGTGTGGGTGCTGGGGATTGTGTCATGAAGGGGGCGCGTGTGGGGTCTCCTACGCGCGGCGGGGGCGGGGTGTGCGTGTGCCCCGCGGCCGGGGGCGGGTGCGGGGCACGGGAGGAGGGCGGGGTGCGCGGGTCAGCCGAGGACCTGCCATTGGACCTGGCCGACTCCGGCGCCGGTGCCGATGATCTGGTCGAAGGCGGCGGTGGACAGGTCCAGGCAGCGTCCGTCGACGTAGGGGCCGCGGTCGTTGATGCGCACGGTCACGGACTTGCCGTTGTTGGGGTTGGTGACCTTGACCTGGGTGTTGAAGGGCAGGGTCTTGTGGGCGGCGGTCATGGCGGACGGGTCGAAGGTCTCGCCGTTGGCGGTGGTGCGTCCGGCGAAGTCGGCGCCGTAGTAGGAGGCCTGGCAGGTGCCGCTCTGCCCGGTGGACTCCTCCCCTCCCCCGCCTCCGCCGCTGCCGCCGGGGTCGTCGGCGGGGGTGTCGGGTTCGGGTGAGGGTTGTTCGGCGATGTCGGAGGCCTGGCTGGTGCCGGTGCGGGTGGCGGCGGCCACGGCGTCGGCGGCGCGTTGGCGGGCGTCCTCGTCGGGGCCGGTGGGGGTGTCCCCGACGGGGAGGGGGTCGGGGTCGGCCTCGGGGACGACCGTGGCGTTGACGGCGTCCTGGGGTTGGCCCGCGGCGGTGAGGGCGGCGGCGGTGGCGGTGCCGCCGACCAGCAGGGTGAGTCCGGCGGCTGAGGCCAGGACGAGGGTGCGCTTGCGGCGTGCGCGGGCGGCGGCCACGCGGTGGCCCACGGGTGCGCTGGCGGGGGTGGTGCCTTCGTCGACCGGTGGGGTCTGCGGCTGGGGTGTGCCCACGAGGGGAGTCCTTCGTACGGGAACAGGACGTGGCGGGTCCGCTCCGGTGTGGGGGGTGTGCTGCCCTGGGTGCGGGAGGGCGCGCGGGTGGAGCCGGGGCCGCCGGGTGTGCGCGGGGGTCTGGGCGCAGAGCTTAGGGGTAACGCGGGGGTAACAGTACCGGAAAGGGGGGTTTTGTGGAACTTGTCACCCGGTGATGTGGGGTGCGGGGAGTTCGGTGCGGCGGGGCGGGACGCCGTCGGGGAAGAGGGTGGCGGCGGGGTCGGGCAGGTCTGTGCCGCTGAGCTGGGCCGCGGCCCGGGACAGGCTGGGGTTGTCCAGGTGTCCGCCGACGGTGCGGATCATGGCGGCCAGGGTGGGCAGCGGGGGTGCGCCCAGGGCGGCGACGGCGTAGCGGGCGGCCACGGCGGGGGTGCGCGAGGCGCCCGCCCAGCAGTGCAGCAGGACGCGTTTGCCCTCCGAGCGCAGGGCGGCGACCGCCCCGGCGGCCTCCTCCAGGGTGAAGTGGAGGTTGGTGTTGGCTCCGGCGCGGTCGTGCAGCCACACCCGGACCCAGTCGGCGTCGGGCAGGTGGGGGGCGTCGCTGGGGTGGGTGCGGCACAGGGAGACGACGGCGTCGACGGTGTGGGGGTGGGCGCGCAGGTGGTCGAGGTTGCCCAGCAGGACCTTCTCGTCCAGGGGGTGGGGTACGGCGAAGGGGGGCAGGCGGCGGGGCTCGTCGGCCAGGACGGGGTGTTCGGGCCAGGCGGTGGGGTGGGGGCCGCGGGCGGTGGTCAGGGCGGTCACGGTCAGGGTGTGGGGGCTGGTGGTCTCCGACAGGCGGCGCAGGGCCTGCAGGGGCAGGGCGGAGGCGCCCCAGCGGGCGGCGGCCAGGGCGCCGGTGTAGAGGGCGGCCTCGTCCCCGGCGGCGGTGGAGGCCGCCCAGACGGCGTCGACCAGGTGGGTGCAGGCGAAGGAGCCGCGGGCGGGGTCGTGGGCGGGGTGGGGGGTGCGGGTCAGGGCCCGCCAGGAGGCGCCCAGGGGGTGGCGGGGCGGGGTGTGTTCCAGGGCGGGGGCGGGGGGCGGGGTCTGGCCGGTGCGGGCCAGGGTGCGCAGGGCCCGGGCCCAGGCGTGTGCGATGGGGTCGACGGGCGGGCGGGGCGGGTGGGGTGTGGCGGCCAGGTCGGTCAGGGCGGTGCGCAGCAGGCGGGCCGGGCCGTGGCCGGGGTCGGTGAAGGAGGTGGTCAGGGCGGTGGGGGCGCCGACCAGGGCCGCGGCGGCGGGGGCGCCCAGGAGCGCTCCGACGGTCCGGTCGCTGGCGGGGTCGTGGACGTCGAACAGGGGTGCTGCGGGCATGGCCGTCCTCGTGCGCGGTGGGGCGTGGGGTGGGTGCACCCTGTGGGGGTCTTCCCGCCCGGGGCGCCCTGGTGCGGGCCGCGGCCGGTTGTGGCCACGGGAGCGGGGGTCGGGCCCGGTTTCCCGCTGGCGGTGGCCGCCGCTGCCTGGGAGGGGACGAGGAGTCCTGGCACCCGGATTTCCGGTACTACGCCGAGCAGGGCCGCCCGGGCGGGCGCGGCGGTGGTCAGACGGGTTGGGCGATGGCGGCCTGGTGGTAGCGGGCGGCCACGGCGTGGGCGACGGCCGCGTCCGGGCACAGCGGTCGGGCCACCGCGTCGGCGCCCGCGGCGGCCAGGCGGTCGTGGAAGAGGCCGGGGGCCAGCAGCCAGCTGGCCAGGGCCACCCGCCGGTGCCCGGCGGCGCGCAGGCGCTGGACCTGGTCGGCGACGGTGGGGCGGCCGGTGGCGATGAAGGCGGTGTGCACGGGGGCGCCCAGGCGTTGGGCCAGGCGGGCTCTGGCCTGGTCGAGTTCGGCCGCGGCGTGGGGGTCGGAGGTTCCGGCGCAGGCCAGGACGACGGCGTCGCCGGGCCGGTACCCGGCCTGGGACAGGCGGCGCAGGGCGGTGTCCAGGACGGCGGGGTGGTCGCCCAGGGCGGGGGTGATGACGGCGTCGGCGCGGCCGGCCGCGGCGAGCTGGTGGGGGATGTCGGTGCGCACGTGGTAGCCCGAGGCCAGGAAGGCGGGTACGACCACGAGCGGTCCGGGGGTGGCGGCGGCGACCTGGCCGACGGAGGGCTGGAGGACGTCGGCGAAGCCCAGGACGGTGGGTTGGCGGGTCACCTCGGCCACGCGCAGGGCCAGGGAGTGGGCCACGGCGGTGCCGTGCGGGTCGCGGGTGCCGTGGACGGCCAGGAGCAGGGTGGGGTGTCGGTGCATCGCGTGGTGGGGTGCCCCCTGGTGGGGGCACCGCGTCGTCCTTCCTGGGGCCGGGGTGGTCAGGGCTGGCAGTCGGGGGTGTCCAGGGCCAGTCGGTAGCCGCGTTTGACCACGGTCTGGATGATGCGGGCGTCGCCCAGGGCGGTGCGCAGGCGGGCCACGGCCGTCTCCACGGCGTGGGCGTCGGCGTCCTCGCCCAGGCAGGTGAGCAGGCGGGTGCGGTCCAGGACCTGGCCGGGGCGGCGGGCGAGTTCGCGCATGAGCCGCATGAGGGTGGGTGAGAGGGTGTGCACGGTGCCGTCGACCAGGACGGCGTGGCCGCGCAGGCGCAGCCGGTGTCCGGCCACGTTCAGGGTGGGGAAGCGGGCGGGCAGCTCCTCGGCGAGTTTGCGGACCTGGGCGCCGATGCGGGCGCGTTCGGGCCACACGGTGGGGATGTCGTGGGCCATGAGGGGGCGGGCGGTGACGGGTCCCACGCACATGGCCAGCACGTCGCCGCGCAGGGCCTGGACCAGGGCGGCCCGCTGTCCGGTGTGGTGGGCGCGGGTGAGCAGTCCTGCGGCGGCGGGGGCGCTGGTGAAGGTGACCGCGTCCACTCCCCCGCTGGTGAGGGTTTCGATGAGCCGGTCCAGGGGCGCGGTGTTCTCGGGTTGGGTCCACCGGTAGACGGGGACCTCGACGACCTCGGCTCCGGCCAGGCGCAGGGCGGCGGTGAAGTCGGGCAGGGGTTCGCCGTGCAGTTGGATGGCCACCCGCAGGCCCTGGACGCCCTGGGCGAGCAGGTAGTCCAGGACCTCGGCGGAGGATTCCGAGGGCGGGGACCACTCCTCGGTGAGTCCGGCGGCGCGGATGGCGCCCTTGGCCTTGGGGCCGCGGGCCAGCAGGCGTGAGGAGCGCAGGCTGTGCAGGAGGGTGTCGACGGTGCCCCAGGTCTCGCAGGCCTCCACCCAGCCGCGGAAGCCGATGCCGGTGGTGGCCACGACGATGTCGGCGGGGCGGCGGGCGAGCTGGTCGGAGACCGCGGCCAGGCGTTGGTCGTCGCTGAGGGGGACGATGCGCAGGGCGGGCGCGGAGATGACCTGGGCGCCCTTGCGGCGCAGCAGGGCGCCCAGTTCCTCGGCGCGGCGGGCCGCGGTGACGGCGACGGTGAACCCGGCCAGGGGTGCGGTGGTGGCGGGTGCGGGGACGGCGCCGGGCGGGGCGTTGGTGTCTTCGCGGCCGGTGGAGGCGTAGGTGTTCACGAACCGCCCTCCTGGGCGCGGGGGCTGATCTGTACGGTGCCCTGGTGGGTGCGTACGGGCCAGGTGCGCAGGCGCACGCCGTCGCCGTCCAGGCTCTGGCCGGTGCGCAGGGAGAAGACGTTCTTGAGCATGGGTGAGGCGATGGTGGGCTCGCCGGAGCGGTCGCCGACGATGCCGCGGGAGATGACGGCGGCGCCGGTGTAGGGGTCGATGTTGTCCACGGCGTACAGGGCGCCCTCGCGGGTCAGGAACAGGGCCGCCTGGTCGCCGTCGGGGAGCAGGACGGCCACCCCGTCCTCGGGGCGCAGCCGCTCCAGCGGGCAGGCGTCGATCCAGGTGGTGGTCGCGGCCCGGGTGGTGGTGGCGGTGGTCATCGGGTGGCCTCCTGGGGTCGGCGGGCGGGCATGCCCAGGCTGACGGGGGCGTCGGGTACCGGCTGTTCGCGGGTGGTGGTGAAGCTGATGGTGGGGTCGGGGGTGTCGGGGGCGTTGGCGAAGGAGACGAAGCGGGCGAGCTTGTCGGGGTCCTGGAGGACGGCGGCCCACTCGTCGGCGTAGGCGGCCACGTGGCGGTCCATGGCCTCCTCCAGTTCGGCGGCGATGCCCAGGGAGTCGTGGACGACGACGTCGCGCAGGTGGTCCAGGCCGCCGTCGAGGGACTCGATCCAGGGGGCGGTGCGCTGGAGGCGGTCGGCGGTGCGCACGTAGAACATGAGGAACCGGTCGATGTAGCGGATGAGGGTGTCCTCGTCCAGGTCGCCGGCGAGCAGGTCGGCGTGGCGGGGGGTGAAGCCGCCGTTGCCGCCCACGTAGAGGTTCCAGCCCTTGTCGGTGGCGATGATGCCGAAGTCCTTGCCGCGGGCCTCGGCGCATTCGCGGGCGCAGCCGGAGACGGCGGACTTGAGCTTGTGGGGTGAGCGCAGGCCCCGGTAGCGCTCCTCCAGGCGGATGGCCAGGCCGACGGAGTCCTGGACGCCGTAGCGGCACCAGGTGGTGCCCACGCACGACTTGACGGTGCGCAGGGCCTTGCCGTAGGCGTGGCCGGACTCGAATCCGGCGTCGACCAGGCGCTTCCAGATGGCGGGGAGCTGTTCGAGGCGGGCGCCGAAGAGGTCGATGCGCTGGCCGCCGGTGATCTTGGTGTAGAGGTTGAAGTCGCGGGCGACCTCGCCGATGACGATGAGCTTGTCGGGGGTGATCTCGCCGCCGGGGATGCGCGGTACGACGGAGTAGGTGCCGTTGCGCTGCATGTTGGCGAGGTAGCGGTCGTTGGTGTCCTGCAGGGTGGCCTGTTCGCCCTCCAGGATGTGGCCGCCTCCCAGGGAGGCGAGGATGGAGGCGACGGCGGGCTTGCAGATGTCGCAGCCGTGGCCGGTGCCGTGGGCGGCGATGAGCGCGGAGAACGTGGTGGTGTTGGTGGCGCGGACGATCTCCACCAGTTCGGCGCGTGACTGGGGGAAGTGTTCGCACAGGGCCTTGGACTGTTCGATGCCGGCCTGGGCGAGGATCTGCTTGAGCATGGGTACGCACGAGCCGCAGCTGGTGCCCGCCTTGGTGCAGGCCTTCAGTGCGGGGACGTCGTGGTGGCCGCAGGCGATGGCCTCGGTCAGGACGCCCTTGGTGACGGCGTTGCAGGAGCAGATCTGCGCGGAGTCGGGCAGGGCGTCGGCGCCCAGGCTCACCCCGCCCTCGGGGGTGATCAGGGCCAGCGGGTCACCGGGCAGGGGGGATCCGACCAGGGGGCGCAGGGTGGCGTAGGCGGAGGCGTCGCCGACCAGGACGCCGCCGAGCAGGGTGGTGGCGTCGTCGGAGACCACGAGCTTGGCGTAGCGTCCGCTGGCGGCGTCGTTGACGACCACGTCCAGGGCGCCGGGGGTGCGGCCGTGGGCGTCGCCGAAGCTGGCCACGTCCACGCCCAGGAGCTTGAGCTTGGTGGAGGTGTCGGCGCCGGTGAAGGTGGCGGCGCCGCCGACGAGCTGGTCGGCGACGACCTCGGCCATGGCGTTGCCGGGGGCGATGAGGCCGTAGACGGTGCCGCGGTGGTTGGCGGCCTCGCCGATGGCGTGGATGTGGGCGTCGCTGGTGGTGCAGGTGTCGTCGATGACGATGCCGCCGCGTTCGCCGACGGTGAGTCCGGCGGCGCGGGCCAGGTCGTCGCGGGGGCGGATGCCGACGGAGAAGACGACCAGGTCGGCGTCCAGGCGGGTGTCGTCGGCCAGGGTGAGGGCGGCCGCCCGGCCGTCCGGTCCGGCTTGGACGGCGGTGGAGGCGGTGCCGGTGTGCACGTGTACGCCCAGGTCGGTGACGAGGTTGCGCAGCAGGGCGCCGGCGCCCTCGTCGATCTGGGCGGGCATCAGGTGGGGGGCGAGTTCGACCACGTGTGCTTCCAGGCCCAGCAGGCGCAGGGCGTTGGCGGCCTCCAGGCCGAGCAGGCCGCCGCCGATGACCACGCCGGTGCGCGCTCCCTGGGCGGAGGCGGTGATGGCGTCCAGGTCCTCGATGGTGCGGTAGACGTGGCAGCCGGGCAGGTCGTGGCCGGGGATGGGCGGCACGAAGGGGGTGGAGCCGGTGGCCAGGACCAGGCGGTCGTAGGGCAGCAGACGGCCGGTGGAGGTGGTGACGGTGCGGGCGGCGCGGTCGATGCCGGTGGCGCGTTCGTTGACGTGGATGTCCACGCCGGGGCCGCTCACGTCGCCCAGGGACAGGTCCTGGGCGCTGGCTCCGTCGAAGTAGGAGGACAGGGCGACCCGGTCGTAGGCGGTGCGGGGTTCCTCTCCCACGACGGTGATGTGCCAGTGGCCGGCGCTGTCGCGGTCGCGCAGGGCCTCGACGAGCCGGTGGCCGACCATGCCGTTGCCGATGACGACGAGTTCTTCCATGGGTGAGCGGCTCCTCCTGCTGCGGGGTCGGACATGTTTCAGGCAACCCGGAGGGTGTTTCTGCTCGGTCAGCCGTATGTGTCGCGCTTGTTTCGTTGTGCTGCCACCGCAGGTGGCGGGTGCGTGATCCGGGGCGGCGGGGGTGCGCGGGGGCGGGAAAGGGCCGGTGGGGTGCGGTGCGGGCGGGCGGTGGCGGGGTGCGGGTGGGGCTTTGGTCACACCCGGGCGCGGGAGGGCGCCGGGACGGCGGTGCCGGTCTGGACGGGTGACGACGCTCCGGGGCCCAGGCCGACGGAGGCCAGCAGCAGTCCGGCGACCACGAGCACGGTTCCGTCGGCGGCGGGGACCGCGCACAGCAGGGCGAACCCGGCGGCGGTCACGA
>NZ_ML776455.1:0-148397 GCF_009830945.1 Nocardiopsis sp. FR4
GTGGGGGCCGGGGGCGGCGAGGTGGACCGTCTCGGCCTCCGGCAGCCGCGCCGCGGCCAGCCGCGCGCGCAGGTCGTCGAGGTCGGTGTCACTCGCGTGGGCGTCGAATGCCAGCACGTCGCCGGTCGGACGGGGCATGGGACCTCCTGGTCATAGCGGAACCGTCTAAGACGGTTCTAGCAAGCCTTCATGCCTGTGCGCAACCCGCTAAGGTGGTTCCATGCGTGCTGAGTTCCCTGACTTCCGCCTCGGCAACGTGCTGGCGACCAGCTTCACGGCGACTCTGACGGAGCGTCGGGGCGACGCCGTGGAGCGCATTCCGACGCCGCAGCGGCTTCTCGACTGGCTGGCTGTGAACGGCCTCGCCGTGGACTCCTGTACTCCTGCCCAGCTCGGCCTCGCCCGGGAGCTGAGGGAGTCGATTCACGCCGCCGCGACGGCGGCCGCACTCCAGGACGCTCTCCCCGCGTCCGCTGTCCACGTCATCAATGAGCGCAGCATCCAGGGGCGGGCCGCGGCTGTCCTGACGCCCGGGGGGGAGCGGCGGTGGCGGCTCAGCTCGGCCTCCCGCGTGGAGGACGCCCTCAGCGTGATCGCCGCCGACGCGGTCAGCATCATCGCGGGCGAACGCGACGGAAAACTGGCCCTGTGCGCGTCACCGACCTGCCAGGCCGCCTTCTTCGACACCAGCCAGAGCCGCACCCGCAGATGGTGCGACATGAACACGTGCGGAAATCGTCAGAAGAAAGCGCGCTTCAACGCCAAACGGCGCAAGAACCCCGGGTCTGCGGAGTGAGCCCTCTCCCGCCTCGGCGGTCCCGGGGCCGCCTTTCCCACCGGCCCCGTGAGGCCGGGATCCGCCGGACCGGGAGTTTCGGACCGATGGGTTTCGGTCCGCGCGCGGGGGCGCGCTCCCGGTCCGGCGGGCAGGCTGAACGGATCCGTCACCTGGCGCCGCGCGGGGGCGACGACGGCGCCGCCCCCTCTCGCGCGGACAGGCGCCCTGCGTCACCGCCGGCCGTGAGCTGGGCACCGCGATCCGGGACCCCCTGTCAGCGCCGCAGCGTCAGCAGACCGGGCCGGTAGGGCAGGAGGCCGTAGTCGCCGCCGGAGTCGGGGGAGCGCCCCTGGTAGAGGAACCGCAGATCGCAGGCGTTGACGGTCATGGTCTGATCGGGATTGGTGCGGATCAGCTCGCCGTGGCTGATGTCGTTGGTCCAGGTGGCGCCGCTGTTGACCCGGCCGGCGAAGGGGTTGCCCTCGGTGGCGGCCTGCGGTGTCCACGTGCCGTCCAGGCTGGTGGCCGTGAACGAGCGGAAGTAGCGGTGCCCCTGCGCGCCGATCGCCTCGACGAGCATGAGGTACCGGTTCTCGCCCTGGAGCCTGTAGACCTGAACCGCTTCGAACAGGTTGCTCGTGGAGTCGCTCATGATGATCGTCGACGAGGATCCGAAGCTGCCCGGGAAGTCGCCGATGGGCATACGGGCCCGGTAGATCCGGCCGTTGTCCCCGGCGAAGAACAGGTACATGTGCGTGCTGTCGCCGATGAGCGCCTGGTCGATGGGCCCCGTGCCGGAGTCGGCGATGCTTCCGGAGAAGAGCGTCCGCGCCGGCGACCAGCTGTTCACGTCGGCGGGGTTGGTCGATGTCCGGTAGGAGAAGGCGGGTCCGGCCCACTGGTAGGCGAGTACCCAGACGTCCCGGGGTGCGAAGTAGAAGAGCGTCGGTGCGACGGCGGAGAAGGGCATCGGGTTCTGGCTGGCCGAGCCCATACCGGACCAGTCCGAGAAGAGGCCGAAGTTCATCGACCCCCATGACGTTCCGGTGTCATGGGTCGTCGCGTAGACGAGGTGCTGGCCGTTGTAGGGGGCGTGGGTGAAGTCCTTGAGCGAGACCCATCCCGGCCTCGGCTGCGCCAGCGGCCCGGTCGACGTCCAGGCGTACGTCGACGGAAGGGCGCACGTGTCGCCCGGCCCCGTGCCGTCGACGCGGACGAGTCGCCACTGCTGGTTGTCACCGCCCCAGTCGTCGTACTGCACGACGTCGGCACCGTCGGCGGTCGAGGCGCCCTGCACCTCCACGGCCTTGCCGCTGTGCCGGTTGACCAGTCGGACGTGGCCGCCGGGCGAGTCCGCCAACCGGAACTGCTGGTTGGCCTGGTTGTGGTCGGTCCACTGGACGATGCTGGCGCCGTTGGCGGTCGACCAGTTGTAGACGTCCAGCACCTTGCCCGAGATCCGTGACCGCAGCCGGTAGTAACCGTTGCCGGAGTCGACGAACTGCCACTGCTGCTGGTACTGGTCGTTCCGGGTCCACTGGGTGATCCGCGCCCCGTCGTTGGTGGCGTGGTTGTACACGTCCAGCGCCTTGCCGCTGCCGCGGTTCACCAGCACGTACCACGCGTCGGTGTCGACCGTCGCCGCCGCGGCGGGAGCCGGTGCCGTCACGGCACCGGTACCGCCGACCACCACGGCCATCAGACCGGCGATGACGATCCTCAGTAACCACCCTCGCGGCCTCGGGGGCGGCGCGATCGGAGACCTGTTCGACATGGACATGGTCCTTCCTCAGGGGCCTGGGGCCGCACGGTCCTCCCGGGAGGGGATACATCGCGGGTCCTGGGCCTGCGCTCGGAAATGTTAGCGTTAACATTTTTCCGGATGATCTGGCGCATGCCTGAAATGGGATCCGATGCGGCAGACCTGCCCGAAAACCGGGGGCGTCGTTGCCCTTGCCGTTGAATGTGAGTGATGACACTCCGGAAGTCAAGCAGCAATTTTCAGAAATACTCTGGAATGGCCGAAGTTCGCCAGCTGTTGGCGGAACGAATTGCCTGGTCGGGCCGCTGGCACGGGAAATCCGTGCATGGGCCCGCAGGACTCCGCGCGCCCAGTCGACCCGCTGGACCTCACCGTCGGCCCCGCCCCGGCGAGCCGGCTACGCGGGCTCAGGGCACCTCCCCAGGGGCCCGGAGAACGTTCGGGACCGGGCCGCGCGAGGAGCTCCGTGAGGCCGGACAGGGCGGGGGCAGGCCCCACGGAGACGGTTGGGAGGTGTCCCGCGCGGCGATGGCGGTGGTCAAGGCGTTGACAGATGGCCGGGGGTGGTCAGGAATCGAGAAGCGCGGTTTGGCGGTCCGGTTCTAGATTGACGCTATGGACATCACCATTCACACCAGTTACCTGCCTCACCAGGACCCGGAGGCCTCCCTGGCCTTCTACCGGGACATCCTCGGCTTCGAGGTGCGCAACGACGTCGGCCAGGGCAAGATGCGCTGGATCACGGTCGGCCCGGCCGGCCAGCCCGGCACGTCCATCCTGCTCGCGCCCCCGGACGCCGACCCCGGGATCACCGAGGAGGAGCGCCGCGCCATCGCCGAGATGATGGCCAAGGGCACCTACGGCTGGATCCTGCTGGCCACCCCGGACCTGGACGGCACCTTCGACAAGGTCCAGGCCACGGGCGCCGAGGTCGTCCAGGAGCCGACCCAGCAGCCCTACGGCATCCGCGACTGCGCCTTCCGCGATCCGGCGGGGAACATGGTCCGCATCCAGGAGGTGCGCTGAGCCGCCCGGACCCTTCCCTTCCCACCAGTGAGCACCCTGCGGCCGGCATGCCCCGGGTGCTCGCCCGCATCCGAGAGCAGGGAGTCTCCCCATGTGCCACGACCGTCCCGTCCAGGGCGTGTGGGGTCGGGGGCGCGGGCTTCTCGCTCACCACGCGCGTGTGGTCGGCGGGCGGCGCGGCCGGTGCCGCCCGCCGCTGCCCCGGCGGGCATCAGGAGGAACGCGCCCACGAGGGCGAGGAACGGACGGGTGGAATTCACAGAGGACTCTCCTTGGTCGTACGGCCGGGGCCGGGGCCTGGGTCGGTCGACTGCTTTATCTCAGAGAGTGGAACTGTGAATTCAAATAGTGGTTATGTGCTGTTCAGGAGGCGGTTCCCGAGGGCTCCGGTTCCTCCGTGGAGGAGTCCGACTCGACTGTGGCGCGATAGCTGGCGGTCACTCTTCGCAGGAGGGACGACTTGGCCTCCCTGGTCCGTCCGGACATCGTGCGCTCGGAGTGGTCCATCTCCCGGTTGGCGTGGATGATTGCGCTGGTGGCCGGACGCCGGATGTCCTCGTACCTTCGCAACGCGGCCTCCATGCTGTTCCCCCGCTTGCTGACCTCGGAGGCGAGGGTCACGGCATCGATGATCGCCTGCGAGGCGCCGTTGGCGCCGATGGGGTACATGAGGTGCGCGGCGTCCCCCAGCAGGGTCACCCGGCCTTCTCCCCAGTGGTCCAGGGGGTCGCGGTCGACCATCGGGTACTGGAGGATGCGCTCACTCCGGGAGAGGAAGTCGGTGACCCTGATCCAGCCGAAGTCCCAGTGCTCGTAGTAGGGCCGCAGGTCCTCGAGACGCCCCACGCTGTTCCAGCCCGCGTCGACCGGCAAGCCAGGGGAGGGCACCAGGCACACCCAGTTGAGGAGGGCCCTGCCCTGTGCCGCGTGGCGGTTGGAGACGGGATAGGCCACGAGGCGGCTGGAGTGCTCGTCGTTGGCGACGATCAT
Organism: Nocardiopsis sp. FR4; assembly: GCF_009830945.1. Taxonomy (GTDB): domain Bacteria; phylum Actinomycetota; class Actinomycetes; order Streptosporangiales; family Streptosporangiaceae; genus Nocardiopsis. The sequence continues at coordinate 4,557 of NZ_ML776455.1, forward strand.
GGTGCGGCCGTCGAGGAATCCGTCGAGTTCGGTCAGGCCTCGCCACATCTGGACCCCCCCACCGGACAGTTCCATCCGGTCGGGGTGGAGTTGGGTGCGAACCTGTGAGTGCAGCCCGTCCGCGCCGACCAGTGCCGCCCCGGTAACGGACACGCTGTGGCCCGAGGAGTCGTTCCGGGCCAGGACGCGGACGCCGGAGGAGTCGTGCTCGAAGGACTCCAGGCGTATCCCCGGGCGGACCGAGTCCGGACCGAGGCGATCCCGGACGGCCTGCAGAAGCAGCATCTGGAGCTCACCCCGGTGGATAGAGTACTGGGGGTACGCGTGACCCGCGGCCCTGCCCCGGGGCTCCGTCCAGAGGGTGTTTCCGGTGTGGTCGAGGTAGAGGTGCTCACGGGTGGCGATACCCGTGGCGGCGAGGGCGTCACCGAGTCCGAGAGAGGTCAGTTCGGCGATCGCGGCGGGCTGGACGTTGATCCCCACCCCGAGCGGCCGGATCTCCTCGGCCGCCTCCAGGACTGTGGCGCCCAGTCCCCGGGCGTGCAAGGCCAGGGCCGCTGTCAGCCCTCCGATCCCCGCACCTGCGATTACGATGTCAGCGTCACTGGTCATGGCGATCCTTCGGACTCCCTCTGTAACTGGACTTCGTTCCCCTCCCGGGCGCGAACACCATGGAGGGGCGTCGTCGGTGGAACCGGATACAGCACGCCGGAGGCGGTGCCGGGGGGACGGGCCGGGTGCCGGGAAATTGCGTGGCACACGCATGGGAGCGGGTCCGACCCTGAGGAAGACCACCAGTCGTATCCGACTGTTCACTGATCGCCCCGGAAGGTCAGCCCGCTCCCAGCGGAACCTTGGACGCTGCCGGTCAGGCGTGGTGCACGGACACCACGGAGTACATGCTCGGCGCTGCGGTGGCCAGCGCGGCAGCCTTCTTGGCGTAGGCCTGGGCCTCGGGATCTGCCATCGTGGCCTGGACGTCCTCGGGGCTGTTCCACTGCGCGTAATTGATGACCCGGGTTCCGTCCTTGCTGGCAAGGATGTTGACCGACACGAAGCCGGGGCGGTTCCGGATGATCTTTTCGGTGCCCTCGTTCAGGACGTCGACAAGCTGCTGCTGCTTCTCCTTGTCAACCTCGAAGACGTTGACAAGGGTGGTGAGCCCGTCGTTTGCCCGAATAATGGTTTCGCTCATGTCCCGGATGTTAGCAGAATCCTCTGGTGTGAACCAGGGATTCAGGATCCCGGACTGCTCCGCATAGAAGGAAGTCTTATCTTGCTTTTGGGCATGTGGGCATGGAAAAGGAACAGAAGGCGATTCCTGTAGTTTTCGGAGTTCTCCCGCCTCGCGTGTGAGGCAGGCGCCCTCTGGTGTTGGCTGAAGTGTGGTCCACATCTCTCAGTGCGAAGCCACGTCACTATCTTCCTATGTGTGTGCTCCCCCTCTGCTCGGTCGGGGTGCGTAAGCGGAGTGTGTTGTCGTTCTGACCTCTCTGATGCTTTCCGATGATGTTTTCTCCGCATCACCAGCGAAGGCGATGCCGACTGTCGGGGACAGCTCTGGTCCACTGGGCGCTGTCGGTGGCTCTGGCACCTTCAAGCAAGGGAAAATCCCTGGTGGAAGCAGCATCGCCCATGCTGGACCGGGCGGGGGCGATGAGTGCTCCCACCCTGGGGCGAAGGGCTTGTCCAGGGTTCGCGGAAAGCCTGCGCGTCCTGTCACAAGGTTTTTGTCAAAGCTGAAGAGCAGTCCTGTGAAAGACCTGGTAAGGCTGCGGGTGTGCAACTGTGGAAAATGCTCAGTTAAACTGATCCGGCCCGGTGGGCGAGGCCCGGTGCGGCTTGCTACAAGGTATGTCCATCGACGTCACCGAGTTGGCCTGTTGCTTCCGAGGGCGGTCGGTCGGCGCCGGCGCCCCATGTTCTTACCGGCCACCTTCCACCAAGCCGTAGGTGTTGCCGTCGTCGCCAGCGATCTGTGCCCATCGGTTTCCCTGTCGCCAGCTTGTCTCCTGGGGCTCCACCAGGATTCGAACGCCTTTCCTGCGAAGATCCTCGCAAGTGGCGTCGAGATCGTCGCAGTTAAACCATCCGTGAGTCATCCTCCCAGTCGTCGAACGCAGTTTCTCCAGAGTCTCTGAGTCGACCAGGGCGAGTGCGACGCTGGTTTGTGATCCTCGCAGGTGGACCTCTATCCAGCGCTGACCTTCTCCGTAGGGGACATCGATATCCAGTTCGAAACCGAGCTTTTTCACCAGGAATTCCAGCGTTTTCTGCTGGTCACTCGTGCAGAGTACGGAGAGCCGTGGATGAGTGAGCATCGGTGTCCTCTCGTCAAGCGCTCGGGGACCGGATCCGCGGATGAGGCGGAGCTACGGGAGCCCCAGCCGGGAGCACGGGCTGGTTCCCCTGGGTCCGTGGCGTCCGCGTGTCCAGTGAGATGGAACGGTCCCGGTTCTCCCGCCGCGAAGTCGGGCATCTCCTCCCCCTTGGGTGCGGTCGCTCGGTCGCCTCACTACTGATGACGTATGGCGCGGGCGGAAGGTGACCGGTGCGCCAGAGGAACCCTGAGAGCGCCCGGCGCTCCATGGTTCTCCGGAGGCGGCGGCGCCCGCGGGCCGTGAACACCGACGCCGTGTCCGCCGGGTCCGGCGGGGAGTCAAGGACGGTGGGCGGACGGGCCCGGGCGGAGAAGGGATCCGGGTACCGCAATCCAGTTGCTCAGAGAATGTGGTCACTCACGGATAGTGTTTTTTCGTGCGTTAACCAAGTCCTTGCACCGTCACATGCACCTGCTCGTGCGAGGTGGGCCGGCCCAGGTCAGGACGAGTTTGCGGGTTTCCTTCGCAGGCGGGGCGAGTGGAGTCTCACCAGGCTTCGCTGACCTCCAATAGATGCCTTTTCCATCTGTCACCTGCATGATCACGGCAAAGGACAGGGCGAGGTGATGGCTTCCGCTCTGGCCGCAAGTGGACAGCTTTGTGCTGGCGCGGATGCGAGTCACAACCTAGGCTGAGCCCCGGTTGTGATCATGAGGAGTCCAGCCCGCTCGAAGCCCTTCACGAAGGGAAATTTCACTGTGCCTACCCAAACCGTGGCGGCCCTCCCTGTCCTGGGGAAGGGCCAGCGAAAGACTGGGGATCTCCTTCCCGATGCGTCGAAGATAATCCGGGGTCTACCCGATGAAATGATTCCCATCAAGGATCTGGCGCCTTCGATCACACCCCGAGAGCGAGCTGAGAATTCAGCCCATGTCCACTTGCTGGCCGAACTGGACGGGGAGGTCGACCCCATCCTGGTGCACCGTCCCACTATGCGTGTGATCGACGGTGCGCACCGGGTCCGCGCGGCCATGCTGAGGGGGCGGACGGAGATCGCGGCCCGTTTCTTCGAAGGCAGCGACGAGGATGCGTTCGTCTTAGCGGTACAGCTCAACGTGGGACACGGGCTCCCGCTGACGCTCAACGAACGCAGGGCCGCCGCACGGCGCATCGTCCTGTCCCATCCGCACTGGTCGGACCGGGCCATCGCGAAGCGTACAGGGCTCAACCCCAAGACGGTGGGCAGGATCCGCGACCAGAGCGACGTGGAGACCGTGGCCGAGGGCAGGCGAGTCGGAAGCGACGGTAAGAGTAGACCCGTCAGCAGCGTCGAGGCGCGCCGCAGCGCTGCGGCGCTGCTCTTGGCCAACCCGAAGATCTCACTGCGTGAGGTTTCCAGGAAGAGCGGTCTGTCAGTGGGCACGGTCCGGGACGTCCGTAAGCGCGTTGACCAGGGGCAGGATCCTGTACCGGAAAGGCTGCGCCGTCAGGGCGGCAAGGGCGCGGTCATCCCGGCTGCCGCGGTGTCGGCCCTGCGGAGTACGGGGAGGGTCTCGCAGGTCAGCGAGCGCACGGACGCGGGCAACGCCGGCGAGCTGGTACGCAAGCTCGCGCGGGATCCCTCGCTGCGGGCCACGGAGGCCGGTCGAGTCCTGCTTCGCATGCTGATGGTCACGGAGGTCGATCGAGATCAGTGGGAGGAGATCCTCAGAACGATTCCAGGGCACTGCGCTCCCCTGGTGCGCTCGGTCGTCCTCCAGCGCGCGCAGCACATGCGGGAGCTGGCGTACATGGTCGAGGCGGAGGCGGACGGCCGCGACTGAGGACGGTGCGGCCGGGTCGCGGACCCGGTGACGCACTCAGATCATCACCGAAAAAGGAAGAAAGATATCTCGTCATGCCCAAAAACACGCCCCTTTCTCCCGACGCCAGTGAAAGTGAAGTCCGTGAGTACAACCGCCGGATCGTGAAACAGTATATGGAGACCAGGGGGCAGGACCGTCTGAAGCGCCACCTGCTCTTCGCGGAGGACGGTGTGGGAGGTCTCTGGACCAATGACACCGGAAAGCCTATCGCCATTCGTGGACGCAATCGGCTGGGCGAGCACGCCGTGTGGTCGCTCAAGTGTTTCCCCGACTGGGTCTGGACTAATGTCAAGATCTTTGACACGCAGGATCCCAATTTTTTCTGGGTGGAATGCGACGGGGAGGGGTTGATTCGATTCGAGGGTTATCCCGAGGGTCGCTATGAGAACCATTTCATCCATTCTTTCCTCTTTGAGGGAGGGGAAATCATCCAGCAGCGCGAGTTCATGAACCCGTTTGAGCAGTTGCGGGCGCTCGGTATTCCTGTGCCCACCATCAGGCGTGCGGGAATCCCGACATGACATTGTTTGTTGGTCTTTCCGGGAATGTGGTTCCGGCTCGCCGAACGCACGTAACAGATGGAGATCCGTGGATAATGTGATGACCGGTATAAAGGTCAGAACAGCGTTGCAACAGCCTGAGTGGAGTGACCCCTCCCAGGTCGAACGCGTCGGCGAGGTCCTGGCCTCCCGACCCGCACTGGTCAGGGCGGAGGACGTACTCTCCCTGCGATCGCTTCTCGCCGAGGTCGCCTTGGGTAAGTACCTCGTCCTTCAGGGGGGAGACTGCGCGGAGGACCCCGAAGAGTCCACGTACATGCACGTCAGCACCAAGGCCGCCATGCTGGACGTGTTGGCCGGCGCCTTCAAGATGATCACGCACAAGCCGGTGCTGCGTGTGGGGCGTATCGGCGGCCAGTACGCCAAGCCCCGTTCCAGCCCCACCGAGGAGGTCGACGGCGTCACGCTCCCTGCGTTCCGCGGGCACCTAGTGAACGGGCCCGAGCCGACGCCGGTGAGCAGGAGGCCCGACCCTCTGCGTATCCTCACCGCCTACATGGCGGCTGGAGACGTGATGGAGCACCTTGGCTGGCGGGGCTCGTTCAGCCGGCCCTTGAGCGAACCTCCGGTATGGACCAGCCACGAGGCCCTGCTCCTGGACTACGAGCTGCCCATGCTGCGGTATGACGGGGGCGAGGGCGGTAAGCCGATCCTCGGCTCCACGCACTGGCCTTGGATCGGGGAGAGGACACGTCAGGTCGACGGGGCCCATGTCGCCCTGCTCGCCGAGGTCGCCAACCCCGTGGCCTGCAAAGTGGGGCCGAAGATGACGGAGAGTGAACTTCTCGCCCTCTGTGAGCGCCTCGACCCCCGGCGAGAGCCGGGACGGCTGACCCTGATCGCCCGTATGGGAGCCGAGTTCGCTGCGGAGCGGCTACCCCGCCTGGTGGAGGTCGTCCGTGCCGCGGAACACCCCGTGGTCTGGCTGTGCGATCCCATGCACGGGAACACGATCCGCACCCCTGACGGCCACAAGACCCGTGTCGTGGAGACGCTTAAGCAGGAGGTCCGTGAGTTCGTGTGGGCCGTCGAGTCCGAGGGCGGGGTCGCCGGGGGCCTGCACCTGGAAACGACCCCGGACGACGTCACGGAGTGCGCGGAGGACAGGAGCGAACTCGCCCAGGTGGGAGAGCGGTACACGACCCTGTGCGATCCCAGGCTCACCATATGGCAGGCGGTCTCGGTGATCTCGGCCTGGAGTGAGTGACCCGCAGAAACCGATCAGAAAGGACTGCTGTGACCGGTATCCCCGTCATCGAGCCGTACTCATTCCCCTCCGCCGGCGACCTTCCCCGCAACACCGCCCCGTGGGTGCCGGACCCGTCCCGCGCGGTCCTGCTTATCCATGACATGCAGCGCTTCTTCCTCAAGCCCTTTCCGGAGGAGGTGCGAGGACCGTTGGTGGCCAATGTCGCGCTCTTACGCGAGCGCAGCGACGAACTCGGTGTTCCCGTGGGTTACACGGCTCAGCCGGGCAGCATGGACGAGACGCAGAGAGGGCTGCTCAAGGACTTCTGGGGCCCTGGTATGCGCAGGGCGCCCGCCGATCGGCTTGTGGTCGACGAACTGGAACCCGCCCCGGACGACTGGATGTTCACCAAGCTGAGATACAGCGCGTTCCACAAGTCCAACCTCCTCGACAGGATACGGGAGGCCGGGCGCGACCAGCTCATCGTCTGCGGGGTGTACGCGCACGTCGGCGTGCTGATGACGGCGGTCGACGCGTTCTCCCACGACATCCAGACCTTCCTAGTCTGTGACGCCATCGCCGACTTCGACGCCGGCTACCACCGGATGGCCGTCGAGTACGCCGCCGAGCGTTGCGCAGTGGTCCTCCCAACCAAGGAGGTGTTCTCGTGACCGTGCCGGAGGCAGAAGGGACGATCGCCGGAGGAGCACCAGACCTTCTCGAAGCGGTGTTGGGGCCGGATCAGCCCCCCTTCGCCCTGCTCCTGCGTTCGGGCCGGGGCGGCCCCAGAAAACTGGACGTGCTGGTCGGTGAGGTCTTCGAGGTGGCGGAGACGGCGGACATCCCTCTGCCCGAACCGGCTTCGCCGGAGCCGGGGGCCTCGGGAAGGGTGCACCACGACGTGCTGGCGCTCATCCCGTACCAGCAGATCCGGGAGCGGGGATTCGCGTCCACCGAGGATGGGACGCCGCTCACAGTGATGCGTGTGACCGCACAGGAAGAGATACCGGCCGCACCAGCCTTGGAGCGCATCCCCGATACGCCGGTCACCCTGAGCGGGGGACACTTCGACACCAGTGACGAGGACTACGCGGAGACGGTCCGCAGGGTCGTCAAGGAGGTCATCGGGGAGGGCGAGGGCGCGAACTTCGTGATTAAACGCTCCTTCGTCGCCGACATCGGGGACTACACTCCATGGGCCGCCCTGTCGATCTTCCGCCGGTTGACCGAGGTCGAGGTGGGCGCCTACTGGACCTTCGTCGTCCACACCGGATCCAGGACCCTCGTAGGAGCCACGCCAGAGCGGCACGTCACCCTGGACGAGGGTCGGACGACGATGAACCCGATCAGCGGGACCTACCGCTATCCGTCCTCGGGGCCCTCACTGACGGAGATCATGGATTTCCTCGCCAATGAGAAGGAGTCCGACGAGCTCTACATGGTCCTGGACGAAGAGCTCAAGATGATGACGCGGATCTGTGAGCCCGGAGTGCGCGTGGCGGGGCCGTACCTCAAGCAGATGGCACGCCTGGCCCACACCGAATACATCATCGAGGGCGACACCGTCCAGGACGTCCGGCACATCCTCCGTGAGACGATGTTCGCCCCGACGGTCACTGGCAGCCCGCTAGAGAACGCCTGTCGTGTGATCCAGACATACGAGCCGAGGGGCCGGGGCTACTACAGCGGGGTGGCCGCCCTCATCGGACGTGACGCCTCGGGCCACAGGACGCTCGACTCCTCCATACTCATCCGTACCGCGGAGATCGACCGCGGCGGCAGGATGTCCATCGGTGTCGGCTCCACGCTCGTACGCCACTCCGACCCGTACTCGGAGGTCGAGGAGACCCGGGTCAAGGCCGCAGGACTGCTCGCAGCCCTGGGAAGCGAAGCCACCGGTCGACTCGACACGCATCCGGACGTACGCGACGCCCTGCGCGACCGCAACACCACCATCGCGGACTTCTGGCTGGCCGGGAGGCGGGACAAGCAGAAGCCCGCCGTGCCGGGCCTGTCCGGGTGCAGGACACTGGTCATCGACGCCGAGGACACCTTCACCTCGATGCTCGACCACCAGTTACGCGACATGGGCATGTCGGTCGAGGTCAGGCGCCACGACGAACTCCCCGGCCTCGACGACTACGACTTCGTGGTGCTCGGCCCCGGCCCCGGGGACCCGCGCAGCACGAGCCACCCCAAGATGATCCGTATCCGGGACGCGGTGGAGGCCCTGCTGTCTGAGCGCCGCCCCTTCCTCGCGGTGTGCCTGAGCCACCAGATCCTGAGTTCGCGGCTCGGTCTGGAACTCCGTCGGCGCGACCTGCCCAACCAGGGAGTACAGAAGGAGATCGACCTCTTCGGCGACCGGCAGCGCGTGGGTTTCTACAACACTTTCGAGGCCTGGTCGGACACGGACACAGTCGAGGTCGTCGGCGTCGGCACGGTGCGGGTCTGCAAGGACCCGGTCTCGGACGAGGTCCACGCCCTGCACGGCCCCCACTTCTCGTCGCTGCAGTTCCACGCCGAATCCGTTCTCACACAGAACGGTCAGAGCATCATCAACTCGTTCATAAGAAGGGCGTTGCGCGCATGACGGCCCGTTCGAGTACAGCCGCGGAAGAGCATCCCTACGTCGTGGTCGACGCGTTCACCGAAACACCGTTGAGGGGAAACCCCGTCGCGGTCTTCTTCGAGGCCGGTGACCTGTCCTCCGCACGCATGCAGAGCATAGCCAAGGAGATGAACCTCTCGGAGGTGACGTTCGTGCTCCCGCCGAGACAGGGCGGGGACGCGCACATCCGCATCTTCACCCCGGTCAACGAACTGCCCTTCGCCGGACATCCGATCCTGGGAACGGCGATCGCCCTCGGCGACTCCTTCAAGGGCGACCGGCTTCGTCTGGAGACGAAGATGGGAACGGTCTCCCTGGAGTTGGAGCGGGTCGGGGGCAGGGTGGTCTCCGTGGAGATGGGACAGCCCATCCCGACCTGGGAGAAGTTCGACCGCTCCGGCGAACTGATCACGGCCCTGGGAATTCCCGAACCGGACCTGCCCGTGGAGATCTACGCCAACGGTCCCCGGCACGTCTTCGTCCACGTGAGCAGTATCCCGGCCCTGTCCGAGGTCACGCCCGACCACCGTGCCCTGGCCGCGTTCTCCGACATGGCGACCAACTGTTTCGCCGGTTCCGGCGCGCACTGGCGTAGCCGCATGTTCTCCCCGGCCTACGGCGTGGTCGAGGACGCGGCCACGGGGTCCGCGGCGGGACCGCTCGCCATCCACCTCGCGCGTCACGGGCTGGCCGAGTTCGGCCAGTGGATCGACATCCACCAGGGGGTGGAGATGGGACGACACTCCCTGATGCGGGCCCGGGCCAGAAGCGTCCACGGCGAGGTGACGGAAGTCAAGGTCAAGGGGGCGGGCGTCACCGTCGCCAGCGGAACCATCTACGTCTAGAGAGGCACGGGAACAGGAGTGAGCAGCAGATTCGAGACATTGACCGGTACCACCGACCACGAGTTCCCGGAATACGAGACCCCGCCGGACGAGCCTATGGGGCTGGTGCGGCAGTGGATCGCCTCAGCGAAGGAGGAGGGGGTCCGGGAACCGCTCTCGCTCGCGCTCGCCACGGCGGACGCCAAGGGGCGGGCCTCGAACCGGATGGTCGCCGTGGTCGACGTCTCCGACCGGGGATTGGTGTTCACCACTCACAGCAGCAGCCAGAAAGGCAGGGAGATCGACGAGACCCGCTGGGCCTCCGGGCTGTTGTACTGGAGGGAAACCGCCCAGCAGCTCATTCTGTCGGGCCCGGTATCCCTTCTGCCCGAGACCGAGTCGGACGGGCTGTGGGCCGCGCGGCCACCCCAACTGCATCCCATGACCACCGTCTCCAGGCAGAGCGATCCTCTGGACGACGCCGAATCGCTCCTAGCCCAGGCTCAGCGGCTGTCGGAGTCCGGCACTCCGCTCCCCAGGCCGACGCGCTTCGTCGGCTACCGCCTGGAACCGGACACGGTCGAGTTCTGGTCAGCGGCCCCCACCAGGATGCACCGGCGGCTGCGCTACGACCGCGTCTCCGACGGGTGGACCGCCGTGAGGCTCCAGCCCTGAGCCGGACTCCAGCCCCCGGCCCCTCAACACTCCTGACAGTGCCGTGCCCCCGTGCACCCCGGCGGTTTTCCGCAGCCGACCACCCCTTATCCCCATAGCACAAGGAATCGTTCAGTGAACAACATGAAGAACGCCGACCTCGACGCGATCATCATCGGAGCCGGGTTCGCTGGTATCTACGCACTGCACAAGCTCCGGGACGAGCTCGGCCTCTCCGTACGAGCCTTCGACAAGGCTGGCGGCATCGGAGGCACGTGGTACTGGAACCGCTATCCGGGAGCTATGTCGGACAGTGAGGGCTTCATCTACCAGTACTCGTTTGACCGGGAACTGCTCCGGGAGTGGACGTGGAAGAAGCGCTACCTCTCCCAGGCGGAAATCCTCGGCTACCTCGGTGCGGTCGTCGAGAAGTACGATCTGGCGAAGGACATCCAGCTCAACACCGCGGTGGAGGCGCTGGCCTACGACGAGGACAGCGGCCTGTGGGACGTTACCACCGGTGACGGCCAGTTCCTGACCGCCCGTTACGTCGTCACGGCACTCGGCCCCCTGTCCACATCGCACTTCCCGGACTTCAAGGGCCGCGACAGCTTCGAGGGCCGTATGGTCCACACCGGTTCCTGGCCCGAGGACCTGCGGATCGAGGGCAAGCGTGTGGGGGTCATCGGCACCGGCTCCACCGGAACCCAGTTCATCTGTGCGGCCTCCAAGGTCACGGAGCAGCTCACCGTGTTCCAGAGGACCGCGCAGTACAACGTCCCCTCCGGGAACAAGGCGCTGGACGAGGAGTACTTCACCCAGCTGCGAAGCGACTACGACCGGATCTGGGAGCAGGCCAAGGCGTCGCGCGTGGCCTGCGGGTTCGAGGAGAGCGGGACACCCGCGATGAGCGTCTCGGAGGAGGAGCGCCAGCGTGTGTTCCAGGAGAACTGGGACCGGGGTAACGGGTTCCGCTTCATGTTCGGCACCTTCTCCGACATCATCTTCGACCCGAGGGCGAACGAGGCCGCGGCGGAGTTCATCAAGTCGAAGATCCGCGAGATCGTGAAGGACCCCGAGACCGCCCGCAAGCTCCAGCCCACGGACTACTACGCCAAGCGTCCCATCTGCAACGAGGACTACTACGAGAGTTACAACCGGGACAACGTCACCCTGGTGAGCCTGAAAGAGAACCCCATCCGGGAGATCACCCCCAGGGGCGTGGTCACTGAGGACGGGGTCGAGCACGAACTGGACGTCCTGGTCTTCGCGACAGGCTTCGAAGCCGTCGAGGGTAGTTACCGGCAGATGGACATCCGGGGCCGCGGCGGCGTCTCCCTGGACGAGCACTGGGGCGAGGCACCTTCGAGCTACCTTGGCATGAGTGTCTCCGGATTCCCCAACCTCTTCATGGTCTACGGGCCCAACAGCGTCTTCAGCAACCTGCCCACGGCCATCGAGACCCAGGTCGAATGGATCTCCGACACGGTCGGGATGGCGGAGGAGCGCGGGCTGGCCTCCGTCGAGGCCACTCGGGAGGCAGAGGAGGACTGGACCACCCTGTGTGCGGAGATCGCGGGCCGCTCCCTCTTCCCGAAGGTCAAGTCCTGGATCTTCGGAGCCAACATTCCGGGGAGGAAACAGAGGGTGCTCTTCTACTTCGCGGGCTTGGGAAACTACCGACAGAAGCTGAGCGACGTGGTCGAGGCCGACTACGAGGGCTTCAAGCTGGAGGGCAGGACGTCGGCGGTGTCCGTCTGACCGCCGCAGGAGCATGGTGCGGTGCGCCCCGGCCGGGGAAAGACCCGGGCGGGGCGCACCCCCCACTCAGTGCGAGACGGTCTCATACCCTGCCAGCCGCAGGGGCAGGGCGGTCAGCGCCGTTTCGGCCTCGGTGAGGGAGCGGGCGGCTAGGTCCTGAAAACGTGCCAGTTCCGGAACGTCCGCGGCCCTGGTCATCTCGGCGTGTACGAAATGCAAGTCGCGGTCGGCGATGCCCAGGCCCTCGAAGTACGACCGCAGGTAGGGCGTCTGGAAATCATATGCCTCCTTGGGCGTACCCGGCCCGTAGGCGCCGCCCCGGGCTGTGACCACCACCACCTTCGTCCCCTGTAGCAGGGAGGATCCACTGTCGGGATCCTTGAACACCCCCGGGAAGGTGATGCGGTCGATCCACGCCTTGAGTGAGGCGGGAACCGTGAAATTGTACATCGGGACACCGATCAGGACGGTGCTGGCGTGCAGGACCTCGTCGGCCAGCGGGAAGGTCAGCTCCCACTCCCATTCCTCGGACGGGTCCTCGGCGAGGGAGGCCACGGCGGCCGGAGGCAGCGCACCGTAGCGCTCCACGCGCTGGGCGAAGGAGCAGTACTTGGAGGTGATCATCGGCACGGGCTCAGTGGCCAGGTTCCGGTACCTGTACCCCCCGTCAGGGTGCAGCCGACGCCACTCCCGTGCGAACAGCCCGGTCAGATGCCTGCTCACAGAGTCCCGGGAGTGGCTGGAGTCCAGGTGCAGCAGGGACGTCACCGGTTCCGCGCCCCTCTCCGGACGCTCCCGCCGCGGTCCGTCGATCATGGTTCCCCCCAGAAAACGATCGCTGAACGTTCCTAACTCCTATGACGGAGAGCGACGGGACAAGGTGACCGACGCGCGGACCGGGACCCGGCGGACCGCTCGGGCCGGCCGCTTCGCACAGCGCCGTGCGGTCGGGGCGCGCGGTCGGGGACCTGGGAACCCGTCCCGGTAGCCTGCGGTCCTGTGGCTCGTGTCACACCGGGATGGCGTCGAGTACGGAGAGTTGGAGTTCGTGCAGGCGTTCCGGGTCCGCGGTGATGTCGATCTCGCTGACGCGGCCGTCCCGGACCGTGATCTCCAGTACGTACAGGAGGCGTCCCGCAGGTGCGACGACGGCGCCTGGCGAGCCGTTGATCAGCACGGGCCGGGCGAAACGCGCACGCCGGATGTTGCCAGTCGTCTCCTCCGCGACGTGCTGTGCTCCGCGCAGCACCTTCGGCTCTCCCGCTCGCAGCGCGTACGTGTCCGCCCGCCGTACGACGTCGGGTGCGAGTACCTCCAGGAGGCCTTCGAGGTCGCCCGCGCGGGACGCGCCGAGGAAGGCGTCCACGACCTCGCGCTGTCGGGCGAAGTCCGGCCTGGTAACGGTGGTCGATCCCTGTACCCGGTGGCGTGCGCGGCTTGCCATCTTCTTCGCCGCGGCCGGGGTGCGCTCGACGATCTGCGCGATCTCGGAGAAGGGCACCGCGAACAGGTCGTGCAGCACGAAGGCGACGCGCTCGGCGGGGCTGAGCCTGTCTAGGACGACGAGCAGGGCCAGGCCGACGGAGTCCGCGAGTACCGCTTCCCCTTCCGGGTCCGGGCCGCCGGCCTGCGGAGCGAACTGCTCGATCTCGCTGATGTCAGCGGTTTCCTCACGATTGGCCTTGCGACGGCGCAGCATGTCGAGGCAGACCCGGCCAGTGATCGTCGTCAGCCATCCCGTCGGATTGCTCAACTCTCTGAAGTCGCTGCGGCATGCCCGCAACCAGGTCTCCTGCAACGCGTCGTCCGCCTCGGACGCGGATCCGAGCATCCGGAAGGCAACACCGCGCAGGTGCTTGCGAGAACGTTCGAAATGCTCCGCCAGTTCAATCTGGCTATCCATTGGCCGCCTTTCTTGTTTCCATGTCCGTCATGCGTTTGGGCTGGAGATGTTTTCTTATTTGTGGAGGCCTCGTGGATTTGAATAACAACTGGATTTGTGTGCAAAAATTACTTTTGCGGGTTTGGGGTATGTTTCGGCGGCATTGTCCTGAGACGAACCAGACTGGAGCCGTGGGGGAGCGGAAGCGGTGGTCAGTAGCTATGTCTGTGGCCTGGCGAACTGCGAAAACCGGGGTCATGGCGACTCGCGTTCCAATGCTTCCCTGGGGTTGACCTCATCATCATAAAGGGGTGAGATGCGGCCCCCCATAGGGGGCGACACTATCCGTGTCCATGCACTACAGGCAGTTTGCCGGGCGCCGTGCGCCGGGTTTCTTCCCATGGTGTTGAGTCCGCACCCCGACTGGCCACCAGGTGCGCTCTCGTGAGGCGGCCGCCTCCGCTGTACCGGGCCGGGACGCCTTTTCAGCGGCGGCCCGGACGGACCCCGCTCCGGGATCGGGGTGTCCGCACCGGAGAGCCGTGTCCGAGTGGGACCCCGTCACGGGCGGAAACGACGGCGGGGTGTGACCGCTGGCCGTCGGTGGCCGGGGGTGGTCAGGAATCGAGAAGCGCGGTTTGGCGGTCCGGTTCTAGATTGACGCTATGGACATCACCATTCACACCAGTTACCTGCCTCACCAGGACCCGGAGGCCTCCCTGGCCTTCTACCGGGACATCCTCGGCTTCGAGGTGCGCAACGACGTCGGCCAGGGCAAGATGCGCTGGATCACGGTCGGCCCGGCCGGCCAGCCCGGCACGTCCATCCTGCTCGCGCCCCCGGACGCCGACCCCGGGATCACCGAGGAGGAGCGCCGCGCCATCGCCGAGATGATGGCCAAGGGCACCTACGGCTGGATCCTGCTGGCCACCCCGGACCTGGACGGCACCTTCGACAAGGTCCAGGCCACGGGCGCCGAGGTCGTCCAGGAGCCGACCCAGCAGCCCTACGGCATCCGCGACTGCGCCTTCCGCGATCCGGCGGGGAACATGGTCCGCATCCAGGAGGTGCGCTGAGCCGCCCGGACCCTTCCCTTCCCACCAGTGAGCACCCTGCGGCCGGCATGCCCCGGGTGCTCGCCCGCATCCGAGAGCAGGGAGTCTCCCCATGTGCCATCCCTCCTGGGGACGTGCTCGCGCCGAGGCGCAGCACCTGGAGGACCTCGCCCGGCTGCGCCGCGTCCGGGACAGGATCGACCGCGAGTACGCGCAACCGCTGAACGTCGAGGCGCTCGCACTCGGCGTGCACATGTCCGCCGGGCACCTGAGCCGCCAGTTCCGCAAGGCCTACGGCGAGTCGCCCTACTCGTACCTGATGACGCGGCGCATCGAGCGCGCCGCGGCCCTGCTGCGTCGCGGCGACCTCAGCGTCACCGAGGTCTGCTTCGCGGTCGGCTGCTCGTCCCTGGGCACCTTCAGCACCCGCTTCAGCGAGCTGTTCGGCATGTCGCCCAGCGCCTACCGGGACCAGGAGGCGAATGTCGCTGAGGGCCTGCCGCAGTGCGTGGCCAAACAGGTCACGCGACCGGTCAGGAATCGAGAAGCGCCGGTCAGGGGGCCGGAACTAGCGTGACGGACATGGCATTCATCGAATCCGTCACCCTCGGGGTGGACGACCCCACGGCCGCTGACCGCTTCTACACCGCCGCCTTCGGCCCGGACACTCGGGTGGGGCTGCGGGCCTCGCAGGAGCCGACGACCGGCTTCCGCGGGTTCACGCTGTCGCTCATCGTGTCCCAGCCCTCCACCGTCAGGAGTCTCATCGACTCCGCCGTCGAGGCCGGTGCCACGCTGTTGAAGCCCGCCACGAAGTCCTTCTGGGGCCACGGCGGTGTCGTGCGGGCCCCGGACGGCACGATCTGGAAGGTCACGACCTCGGCGAAGAAGGACACCGGCCCCGACACCCGGCGGATCGACGACGTCGTGCTCCTGCTCGGGGTCGGGGACGTGGCCGCGAGCAAGCGGTTCTACGCCGACCGGGGCCTGGCCGCGGCCAAGAGCGTCGGCCGCATGTACGTCGAGTTCGACACGGGGGACAGCCCCGTCAAGCTGGGGCTGTACCGGCGCCGGGCCCTCGCCAAGGACGCCGGGGTCTCCCCCGAGGGCACCGGGTCGCACCGGCTCGTGTTCGGCGGCGCCGCCGGGCCCTTCACCGACCCGGACGGCTTCGCCTGGGAGGCCGCGCCGGTGGCCGGTCAGCGACACCGCGGTGCGTGCTGCCCGGCCCGGCGAACCGGGAAACCGCCGCGAACACGCCCTCCCCGGAGGAGGGCCCGCCACGAACGGACCGGAGAGAGCATGACGGACGCACCCCCGCGCGGGCTCGCGGAGAGGCTGCGGGACACCCGCGCGAGGCTGGAGGGCGACATCGACCTCTGGCTGGCGTCGTCGGACTCCCCGGGCGGGGCCCCACCTGGTCCCGCTCTCCTACCTGTGGGACGGGACCGCGTTCCTCGTCTCCACGGCCCGCGCCTCGGTCACCGGCCGCAACCTGCTTGCGGACGGCCGGGTGCGGCTCAGCCTCGGGCCGACCCTCGACGTGGTCATGGTCGACGGCACCGCCGAACCGGTGGACGCCGCCGACCTGGGGCAGGAGACGGGCGACGCGTTCGCGGCCAGGACCGGCTTCGACCCGCGCGAGATCGACGAGCCCTACCAGTACTTCCTGATCAGGCCGCAGCGCGTCCAGGCCTGGCGGGAGGTCAACGAGATGCGGGAGCGCGACCTCATGCGCGACGGCCGTTGGCTCGGCTGACCGGCGCGCTCGCGGCGGCGACACCCGTGGCGAGGAACGGCACACGGAAGGTCGCGCAAAAGATACCGACCGGGCGGTATGCAAGACGGGGGTGTCCTCCCTAGACTGCTGTCCCCGGAAGACCGACGGCAAGGAGCACCGATGGCAGTCGAACCCTCAGGCGCCTATCTCGAACGACTGATGGACGAGGACCGGGGCGGTCCCGTCGTCATGCTCAACCTGCTGCGGTTCGCCCCGGGCGGCCGGGCCTCGTACGCCGAGTACTCGCGGCAGGCCAGGCACTTCCTCAAGAAGTACGGCGCCGAGCTCGTCTACGCCGGGGACGGGTCGACCCCGCTCGTCGCCGAGCAGGGGCAGGACTGGGACGCCGTGCTCCTCGTGCGCTATCCGAGCAGGGAGGTGTTCAGCCGGATGGTCACCGACCCCGAGTACCGGGCGATCACCCACCTGCGCACCGAGGCCCTGAGCGAGGCCGTACTCCAGCCCACGACCCCCTGGGAGTAGTCCCGTGGCCCGGGGTGGACGGGTGCTTCCCGTCCACCCCGGGACGGTCAGCCGGCGAAGGCGTGGGCCCGCAGGGCGGGCGGAACGGCGGCGGGGTCGACGCTGAGTTCGGCCCACACGTGGGTGCCCAGGTCCGCCCAGGGCGCGCAGCGGTGGTGGCCCCAGCGCGGACGGGTTCTCCACCATGAGCAGGCCGCGCTGGCCCCCTCCGCCCAGTCCCACTCGTCGGTGGTGCGCTGGTGGGGGATCCGCGGGACGCCGCCCCCGCCGCCGGAGTCGGTCAGCCCCGCGCGCAGGGTGGCGGGGCCGGGCAGGGACAGTGCCCGCAGCACCTCGCCTCCCGGCTTTCCGAAGTCGGTGTACTTGACGCAGTTCGCGAACAGCTCGCTGGCGACCAGGGTGAGCGTGTCGACCAGGTCGGGGTCGGAGCCGCGCAGGTTGCGGGCGAGGTCGGCGCGGACCCGGGCGAGCTGGGACAGGCGGCCGGGGTAGAGGCGGTGCTCCCAGCGGACGAGGGCGCTCATGCCGGAACCCCCCGCCGCTGGCGCTGCCCGAGCCAGGCGCGGGTGAGCGAGGCCAATTCGTCGCACTCACCGGGAGCGGAGGGCGCGGGGCGCGGGGCCCCGGACCGCGCCGAAGCGGGGCGCGGGGCCGGACGGGGTGTTCCCCTGGGGGTCCTCCCTCCACTGGAGGACGATGGCGGCGGCGCGTTCCTGGACCTGGGCGAAGGCGCGGCGTACCTCGTCGGGTTCGGCTTCGTGGCTGATCCGGGGCCGGGGCGGGCGGGGCGGCCGGGCTTCGGCGGCGCGCAGGTGTTCGTGGGCGGCGAGGTGGGGGCGCACCAGGGCGATCTCGTCCGCGTGGATCTGCTCGCCCGGGAATGCGAGGCGTGGTGCCGGAGCGGCGGGGCTCGCGGGAATCCGGTCGGTCTGCTCGGGAGGGGGAGGCGGGGGAGCGTAGCGGCGCACGCGCGAGGAGCGTCGACGGCGACCGCTGGTGGTGGAGTGGCGACCGTCGGGGGACGTGAGCAGAGCGGTGAAGGGGTTCAGGACACGCCTGAGAGGGGCAGCGCTAAACTGGCGCATGCTGGCAATTCCTTTGGTTCAAGGGTTGACGTTGCTGGCCAAGGCCCCGGGCGGTTTCAGCCGTCGCGGGGTCATTCGTTGGGTTGTGTGTTCGGAACAGAGAGTAGGGGATGGCGGAGATGGGGTGGAGCCATACTGGAAAGTAATGTGGGTTCGGGAAAGAAAAACGGCCACCTGGAATACCAGGTGGCCGTTGTTTTGTCCCGTTTTCAGAGGGTGGGGAGGATGACGCAGTTCAGGAACGAGGTCCAGGCTCCTGGTGTGTAGTCGATGTGTCCGAGTGCGCGGTTCTGGGTGTCGCGGACGAGTACGGCCTCGCCCTCGGCTACCTCGACGCAGCGGCCTTCGGCACCGCTGTAGCTGCTTGTATGCCGGTGAGGTTCACGCTTGCTCATCGAGTTCTTCCTTGACCTTCCTGCTCAGCTCCCGGCTCGCACGGGGCGACAGCGCTTCCGCCTGGAGAACGCCGAAAAGCATCGCGCGGTGTTGTATCTGCATCATGTCATCCATGAGCGCTTCGCCCTTCATGTGCTCGGCTGAGGCGACCATGGGCTTGTCGGGGAAGGTGTAGGCACAGAACGGACCGGAGCCCCCGGGATGGCATTCGGCGTCGGCGGGGACCACCGTGGCCTCCCGCTCCAACTGCCCCACCTCGGTGTACCAGGGCGGTAGTGAATCGGGAGTGTTCGCCGAGTTCCACGCCTGCTTCATCGCACCGGAGGAGCCGAACAACTCGTCCAGTTCCGAAGCCCGGTCCGAGGGCAGCCTGCGGCTCCCCCGCTCCCAGGCCGACACCGTGGACTGCACCACCCGCATCTCCTGTGCCACCTGAGCCTGCGCCATCCCGCTGTTCCTGCGACAGCTGCTGACTTCTGCCCCAGACGCCGCGGCCTGGGGCGGACCCTACGACTCATTACGACTCCCATTTCCGGGTTATCGCCAGCACGACCCATGCAAGTCCAGGGCACGACGCGATAGGGCGGGAAACGACGAAACGTGACCCTTCGGTGATAACCCTGGCGAGCTCGAATGGCTGACCCCATGGTGGTGCCACGGGCCACCCGTGCCGTGGCTTTCCGGGAAGGGATCACAAGGTGGGGTCATTGATGCGCATAAACCTCAATAAAATTCACAATAACGGCGTACCTGAGCCGCTTCCCGGACGGGTCGCCGATCCCGACACCCGGGCGCCGATCGTGCTGGGCCGGGCGCCGCACCAATGCCTCAACCACGCGCTGAAGCTCCCCGGGCGGCCCGAACAGGCGGCGGTGCTGCGCAGGAGCCTGGCGGCCGTACTCCCGGGCTACGCGACCGATCCCGGCCTGGCCCTGGCCAGCGAGCTGTTCAACAACGCCGTCGCGCACACGCGCAGCGGGGAGGAGGGCGGCGAGGTCATCGTCGCCGTGAACCGGCTGCCCGGCCGGGTGCGGGTCAAGGTCGTCGACCAGGGACCGCGCGCCCCGGAGGGCACCTCACCGCACCTGCACCCGCTCGAACCCGGGCGGGAGGGCGGGCTGGGCCTGCGCCTGGTGGCCGCCGAGGCGAGCCGCTGGGGCACCCACCACGACGGGGGCCGGACCACGGTGTGGTTCGAGGTGGAGCGCTCGGCGACGCGGGTGTGAGGGGGCGGTGGGCTGGACCTACTCGGACGACCTGGCGCACTACGAGGCCGCGCGGGAGCTCGGCAGGCGGTGCGGGCGTCTGTGGCTGGTGATGTGGAGTCCCCGATGCGCGCCTACGCGGCCTTCTACCTGGGGCCCGAGGCCGTGCCCTGGCAGGGCGCTCCGACACCGGAGCGGCTGGTGGACCGGCTGGGGGAGGTGGAGCGGGAGGTGGCCGGTGCCGGTGGCGGGTTCTGGAGCTGCCCGGTGGCCGGGTGCGGGTGGTCCTCGCGCAACCCGATGGGCCACCCGTGTCCGCATTCGGTCATGCCGCCCCCTTGCCCCTCCCCTCCGGGAGTGCTCCCATGTCATCACTCACAGTGATGAATCCAGGTCACATGGTGATCCGGTTCGGCCGCCACCGCCGCGGGGCGGGTACGCGACCACGAACGCCCACAGGCCGCTGGACGCCGGAGAGCGCTCACCCCCCTTACACCGAACGTTTCGCGCGCCTAATGTGGCGTGCGCTTGGCGGAAGTTTGACAGCGATGGACGCCGCGCCCACGAAGCACGGCGTCGCCAGCCCGGTCGCCCACAGCAGCGGGTGCCGGTCCTTTCTCCCTCTCCCCCCCCGACCGACCAGGAGACCAGGGAAACATGCGAACCTCCCCCGTCCTGTCCGCTCTCGGCGCGGGCACCCTCGCCTTCGGGCTCGCCATCGCGGCCGCTCCAGGAGCCCTCGCCGCCGACCCAGAGCGCACCACTCCAGCCGTCGACACCCCCGCGACCGCGGACAGCCTCCTGGCCGCCATGGAGCGCGATCTCGGCCTGTCCCCGCACGGGGCCGGGGAACTCCTGAAGGCACAGGAGGAGGCATTCGGCCTCGGCCGGGCCGCAGCCCGGGCCGCGGGCGACGCCTACGGCGGTTCCGTGTTCGACACCGACACCCAAGAGCTGACAGTGCTCGTCACCGACCCCGCCGCCGCGGCGGCCGTCGAGGCGGTCGGCGCCGTCCCCCGTGTCGTCGACCACGGCGCGGAGGGCCTCGACGCCGTCGTGGCGGAACTGAACGAGGCCGCGGAGGCCGCACCGTCCGACGCCACCGGCTGGTACACCGACGCCGAGTCCGACACCGTCGTCATCGAGGTCATGGAGGGAGGCGACGCCGACGCCCTCATCGACGCCGCCGGGATCGACGCCTCGGCGGTCACCGTCACCGAGGTCTCCGAAAGGCCCGAACTCCTCAACGAGATCGCCGGAGGCCTGCCCTACTACGCGTCGTCAGGCCGGCGCTGCTCGATGGGCTTCACCGCCTTCGACAGCTTCGACCGCGTCGGTTTCGTGACCGCGGGCCACTGCGGCACGGTGGGGACCACGGTGACGTTCGGCTCCGGTGGGACCGGCCGCTTCGACTACTCCTCCTCCGGTTCCGACGGCGCATTCGTGCGCGCCACGAGCATCGTGCGCGCCTACCCCGGTATCTACCGCCACTCCGAGGGCGACTACGTGGCCGTGCGCGGTTCGTCCGAGGCTCCGATCGGGGCGTCGGTGTGCCGCTCCGGCTTCACCACCGGCTGGCGCTGCGGCACGATCCAGGCCAAGAACCAGACGGTGCTCTATCCGCAGGGCATGGTCCGCGGGCTGACCCGGACCAACGTCTGCTCCGAGCCCGGCGACTCCGGCGGACCCTTCATCACCTCGGACCAGGCTCAGGGCGTCACCTCAGGCGGCTCCGGCAACTGTGCCTCCGGCGGGACGACCTTCTTCCAGCCCCTCAACCCGCTGCTGAGAGCCTGGAACCTGCGTCTGGCGACGGTCTGACGCCCTCCGGAGCGACCTCAACCAGGCGGCCCCGGTCCCAGGCCCGGGCCGCCGCGCAAGCCCCTCCCCGCGGGACCCCCGTGGTCCGTCACCCGCCTCAGCGGCTTACTCCATGGCCCGGCCCTCGGCCTCCTCCCGGAGCTTCTCGCGCAGCCAGTCGGGGACGTACTCCTCGTCGCGGGGGAAGTACGTGAGGTCGTTGGTGAAGCCGAAGGCGGTGGGGAAGGTGATACCGGGGTCCTCGTCGTAGTTGTAGGTGACATTGAACTGCCCGGGCGGGGTGATGACGTACTCGAAGGAGAACCAGGTGCCCTTGCCCTCCTGGTACATCCCCGCCCTCAGGTCGTCCTCGATGAGGCCGGTCCCTGACGGCGGGGACTCCCTCCGTGTGGTGCCGTCCTCGAACTCCGCGATGAGCTCGCTGGTTCCGTGCTCGATGACGGTCCGCACCCTGTAGGTCAGCCGCCTCCACCCCTCAGGAGCCTCGTCGAGGATCTGGGTGCCGATCCGGACGAGGATCCGCTGTTGCTCCTCGGGGCTCATCTTGCCTTTCTCGGCGTAGGCATGGGGGCTGAGCATGGCACTCCAGATTCCGTGGTCCTTGCTTGCGCGCGAGAGTGGCAGCGAGGTCCGTCAGAAGGCCTGTCCTTCCACGGGTGGTCCGGCCGCACGCCTGTCGGATACGGCCCGCGTCCGGAGCACGAAGGGAACGGCAGCGGCCGGTGGTTCCGACCGCTGCCGTTCGCCGTGTGGTGAGTCCTCGGGAGGTCCTACGGGTTTCAGACGGGGAACTCGCCGTACCAGGACCTCTTCACGAGGTGCTTGGGCAGGTACTCCGACTCCACGTCCAGGGAGAAGCCCGGAGTGCGTTCGGCCTTGTCGTAGGCCAGGCAGGCGAAGGCCAGCAGAGCCAGCGGAACGATGCCGCTCACCCTGTTCTGGTCCTCCTGGCTGGTGTGGTAGCGCTTGTAGCACTCCAGGGCGTAGACGAGGGCCTCGTTGAACTTGGCCGAGTCCCCCAACAGGAGCTGGCGGAAGACCTCCATCTTCGGGAACACCAGCAGGTCCAGGGCCCCTCCTCCGAAGGCGCCCCCGCGGGGATCGGACAGCTCCATGGCCCGGCGCAGCTCGGAGGCAAGGTCGTCGGTGCCGTTGACGAAGGCCTGGAGGGCGGCGACCCAGTGGTACAGGTAGTCGTTGTACTCCACCTGGGCGTTCCGGGCCGCCTCACGCATACGCTCCACGGGTACCCGGCACAGGGCCTGGGCCCGTTCGTTGTCCCGGCAGACGGCGGCGAGGAAGAACGCTTTTTCCCAGGTAGCGGGGTCAGCGCAGTTCAGCATGCCTGGCGAGGTGAGCTTGCGGAACTCATGGCCGATCCGGTACTCGACCTCGGTGCCCTGCTCGACCTCGGAGAGGGCGAAGACCGCGTTGTGGAACTGCATGGCGATCGTCCATGCCTCCCAGGTCTCCACCTTCGCGGCCTCAGGGTCCAGCAGTAGAGCCATCTCCGCGGCCCCGTAGACGGGTGAGAGGTCCAGGTCCATGTTCGAGCAGTCCTGCTCCAGTCCTTGGACCAGTTCGTCGCGGTACTGGTTCTCGGAATCGAGGAAATCCTGGTCGACCCCGTGGTCTATCGCGGCTCGGGAGACATGGATGGTCATGAAGCTGCCTTTTCTGACAGGTCGAAGATGCGGTGGTCGTAGCCGTTGGCGGTGGACTCCCCGGTCCACTCCCTGCTGCCGTCCTCGTGTTTCTTGTAGTTGTCGACGGGGTTGCCTTTGAAGACCGAGTAGACCACCCGGCCCTGCTTGAGCTTTGCCCGGATCTTTCGGGCGAGAGCGCGTTCCTCGGTGTTCCCGGGCTTCCTGCCACGCTCCTCCATCGCCTTGAGGATGTCCTCCAGGTAGGCGCGCGTCCCCTGGCTGACCCTGCGGGGTTCACCGCCGTCCGGCTTGACGGTGCGCTCACCGAGCTCGGTCTTGGTGCTGCTCTTGGCCTCGACGATGACGATATCGCCATCCTCGGTCCGGTAGATCTGGTCGAACTGGTCGTTGCCGTTCTTCGGAGCGAACGGTGAGGGCTTGATCTCGGTGGCGCCCTCCAGGTTCGGTGCCAGCTCCTCCAACCTGGGCTTGCCGTCCTCGTAGACCGTCTTGCCGTTCTCGTCGACCACGTGCTTCATGACCGGGTTGCCGTCATTGTCCCGGATGACGCTGCCGTCGAACTCGAACCGGGCGGCGATCCTGGCCGTGTCCTCGCCGAAGTCCTCGCTGATCCCGGTGGAGTAGGTCTGGGCCGCCTTGTAGGTCTTCCTGGCCTCCTCGACCTCGGGGTGGTTGTCCCCGTTCTCCTTGTACTCGCCGTACTTCCTCTCCATCTCCTTGAAGTCGTCCCAGGCGGACCGGGCGGCGTCGATGGCCACACGCCGGTCGTGCGCCAAATTGTCCAGCCCGCCCAGCTCCTCCCGGAGCCTCTCGCGCCGCTCGATCTCCAGCCGCTGCTCCGGCGTGAGGTCGCCCCTCCGCTCCGGCATGAAGCCGGGGTCGTCCAGCCGCAGCTCGGTCTTCTCCCCCAGGTACCGGGGCTGCTCGGCGGGCTCCAACGGGACCCAGTCGCCGTTGTCGGCACGGCTGATCTGCGGCAGCTCCCACTCGTCGGGGCCGATCACCGTGTCAGCGCGCTTCCGGTGGCCGTTGTTCTCCTTGTAGTACTCCTTGTAGAAGTCGTTGTACTCTCGGCCGTCCTGGTCCTCGTTGATCAGCCGCCGCACGTCGTCGCGGAACGCCTGCTGGTTGGCGGGGTTGTCCTTGTCCCCCCAGGTGTGGTTCTTGAACTCCTCCAGGTTGGTCGGGCTCGCCGGACGCCCGCCCCCGGTGCCGCCCGCGCTGCCCCGATCGCCGCTCCGGCCGTCGGCCCCCGCGCCGGCGTCGCCGTCGAACAGGGGGGAGCCCGGCCCGCCCGGTCGGCCGCCGCCCTCGCCACCCGAGCCGGTGGTTCCGCCGTCGCCGGAGGAGGACTCGCTCGGGACGTGCCCGTCGCCGCGCGAGTCGCCGGTGCCGTCCAGGGGGCCGCTCCCGCTGCCGCCGTCGCTGTTCATGACGGGGGAGCCGCGGTCCTCCATCCGCACGTCGCGGGAGTCGAACTGGTCGCCCACGACGTCCTCGAACCGGCTGTCCAGGTCGCTGTCGAGAACGCCGCGGTCCCCGACGACCTGGTCGGTGCGGCCGCGCGGGGCCTCGGCCTCTGCGGTGAGCGTGTCGCCGTCCCCGGTGGGGACCCGGGCGTACTCGGGCTCCAGGCCGTCGGGCCGGTCGGCCTCGATGCCGTTGCCCTCCCAGGAGCCCTGCGCGCCGTTCGGGTCGGTCTTGGCCCGGCGGTCGGTCTCCTCGATCTCGTCCTGGTGCCGCTGGGTGACCTCGCGGTCGAAGGCGGCGTTGTCCGGGTTCTCGACGATCTCCAGGAACCGGTCGGCGTCGGACAGGTTCTGGGCGGTGGGGTCCACCCGCGGGCGGTCGTCGGAGTCCCCGCCGGTGACCCGGCGGGCGTCGGTCGCGGCGGGGGAGCCGTTGGTGTCGGCGGCGTTCTGCTCGTTCATCCGTTCCAGCAGCGTCCGCATCTCGTCGAGCTGCGCGGGACTGTAGGAGCCGTCCGTGAGACGGTTCAGGTCGATGCCCAGGTCCGCGAGCGAGCCGCCGCCGAAGCGCGGCAGGTTGGGCAGGTTGATCTGGCTCAGGTCCGGCAGGTTGACGTCCGGGGTGCTGGACCCGCCGCCCATCCGGTTGAGCATCGCCGAACCGCGCCAGGCCATCAGCGGCACGCCGACCACGGCGCCCACGCCGGTGGCGGTCAGCAGGGCGCCGCCCACGGTGGCGCCGATGTTGAGCAGGGCGGTGCCGATCACGTAGCCGGGCCGGTCGCCCCACTCCTCCCAGGGCACCACCGCGTGCGCGGCGTCCTTCCAGGCCGATCCGACGCTGTCCCAGCCCGCCCAGCCCCAGCTCTCGTTCTCGGAGTCGTACATGCCCACGAGTGAGGCCAGGGACTGGAGGTTGCCCTCGTGGTACTCCCACATGGCGTCGCCCCAGGACATCTGGAACCAGCCCTCGGAGCTGTACATGCCGGTGATCCCGCCGACGTCCTCGGCGATGCCCACGGTGAAGTCCTTGACCGCCGAGCCCGCGTCGACCCACCAGCCGTGGTCGGTCTCGATGGAGCCGCCCCAGGCCATGTCCACGTCGCCCAGGTAGCCGTCGTACCCGTGCTCGTACACGCCCCGCGAACTGGCGCCGTCGCCGTCACCGGAGACGAACCGGGTGCGGCCCGGGATGTCGGCGTTGATCGCGTTGGCGCACTCGATCTCGGCCAGCTCGTACTCGCGGCGCAGCGCGTCCGCGCGGTCCAGCAGGGCCTGGTGCTCCTCGACCTTCGGGCTCTCGTTGCCCCAGAAGCGGTCCCAGGCGTTGTCCGCCTTGCGCCAGTCGTCGTTGCTGGTGTCGATGGAGTTGAGGAAGGCGTAGGAGTCGCTCTTGAGCGTGGTCCACTTGGCCTTGATGTCCCGGACCGCCTCGGCGAAGTTCTCCAGGGCGGTGGCCGCCTTGCCGAAGGAGGTCTCCACGCTCTGACCGTCGGTGGCCACCGGGTCGACGACGGAGTAGAGGGTGTCGGCCTCGGGGGCGGAGTAGCAGCTGGTGAGCCCGGCCCAGGCGCTCTTGATGTCGCTGCCGAGCCCGGCCACCGTCTCGCCCTCGCGTCGCAGGTCGCGGGCCTGCCGCTCCAGGGTCGCGGGGCTCGCCGTGGGGATCGGGAAGTTCGCGGGGTTGATCAGGCCGCCCGTGGGCGTGCACATCTCGGTCACGGGGGTGTCTCCATCTGAGGGAACCGGCGGGTGGGGGCGGAGGGACCTCCGGGGTCGGGGGAGGGAAGGGGCCTACACGGGCCCTACATGGGCGCGTGGGGCCCGTACGGCCGGGGCTCGGGCTCGGGGATGACGCCCGCGTTCTCCTGCGCCTCGGCCGCCATCTCCAGGTTGCCGTTGACATAGGCGGTCGTGGCCTCGCTGGCACCGGTGACGGCGCTGACGGTCAGCCCGGCCATGTCGCCCATGAGGCCGAAGTTGTGCGTGGCGAACTCGCCCAGCGCCATGCTGACGGGGGCGCTGTTCGCCTCCTCGCTGATCGCGGTGAGCAGGGATTCGGTCGAGGTCATGGCGCCGACGAGCCCGTCGGAGCCGCCTTCCTCACCGATGTACCCGGCGACGTTGGTCAGCACGGCGCCGACCTCGCCGGGCTGGATGTTCCACTTGGACACGCGGGGCTCTCCTCTCGGGGGTCAGGGGGCGCCGGGCCGGGAGAAGGCTCCGGCGCGGAAGCTCGTGGGCGGCGGGGGCGCGGCCGGGGCCTCGTCGAGTTCCCGGCGCTGGGCGATCTGGATGTGCTCGTTCAACCGGTTGAGGGAGGCGCCGAGGGTGGCGAGGTCGTCCCGGAGGCGGGCGCGCGTCCGCGCGGAGGCGCGGGCCAGCCCCGGGTCCACGCCGCGGGGGAGCGGCTCGGCCTCCTCGGTCCCCCGCCCGTCGTCGACGATGGCCTGTTCCTCGTCCGGATCCACCAGCTCGAACTTCACACGGTCCCCCTTCCGGAACGCACCCTCGAACCATGGGACGCCCGATCCCCCGGCGGGGTTCGGCCTTCACCGTTGTGACCGACCCATTTTGCCTCGCGCACGCGGCTTTTCCCAGCCGTATGGCCGCGAACGGCCTGCGGCCGGGTACGGGCGCGCGGAGCGCCCCCTTAGTCTTGTGCCATGACCCGCGCCAAGCTCGACAAGAAGCCCCAGGACGTCGCGGCGATGTTCGACGGCATCGCCGACAACTACGACCTCGTCAACGACGTCATCTCACTGGGCCAGGACCGCCTGTGGCGCAAGGCCGTGGTCAACGCGGTCGAGGCCTACAGCGGCGAACTCGTCCTGGACCTGGCCGCGGGCACCGGAACCTCCTCGGAGTCCTTCGTGAGGAAGGGCGCCCGCGTGGTGGCCTGCGACTTCTCCCTCGGGATGCTGCGCGCCGGGGTGCGCAGGCGCGGCGGCGCCAACCGGGGCGGGGTGACCTTCGTGGCGGGTGACGCCCTGCACCTGCCCTTCGCGGACGAGACCTTCGACGCGGTCACCATCTCCTTCGGCCTGCGCAACGTGCACGACATGGACCGGGCGCTGCGCGAGCTGCGCCGGGTGACCAAGGTCGGCGGACGCCTGGTCATCTGCGAGTTCAGCCACATCCCGGTGGAGTTCGTCGACCGGCTCTACGCCACCTACCTCATGGGCGCCCTCCCGAAGATCGCGGGCGCCTTCTCCGGGCGCGGCGAGTCCTACGACTACCTGTCGGAGTCGATCCTGGCCTGGCCCCGCCAGCCCGAGCTGGCCCGGCACCTGCAGGACGCGGGCTGGTCGCGGGTGGCCTGGCGCAACCTGTCCGCCGGAATCGTCGCCCTGCACCGCGGTTTCCGGGACGCCTAGCGCATAGCGGATAAGAACCGCGTAACCCGAGGGGGATCCGCCCCCTCGGGTTTTTTGTGTTGCTTGTGAGGCGGATGGGGTGTCGGTAAGAACCCTGAACTGGCCCTTTGGGGGAAGTGGCTGGTTTCGGGGTCGAGTGGCGCCCTCTGCGGCCCTCCATCCCCTTCGGTGTGGGGCCGTCTGGATACCCCCCTGGGACTCGCCACGCGGTACGGGAGGGTCTAGACTGCGGAAAAGTGCTTGTGAAGTGCTTCACAAGACTACGAGGTACAAGACACATAACCCTATGTCGGACATAACGGACGCCTAGCGGCATCCATCTCCCCCCGTGCGCGGGTCGAACCCCGCAGACAGGCCCGCCACGGTGCACCCGCGCGAGCAGTCGAGGACCCACCCGTGAGCGAGACAGCCACCTCCTCTCCCCGAGGCCGGGAGCGGACCGAGTACGACGCCGACGTCATCGTGGTCGGCGCCGGTCCCTCCGGTTCCACCACCGCCTACTACCTCGCCCAGGCCGGACTGGACGTCCTGCTGCTGGAGAAGACCTCCTTCCCCCGGGAGAAGGTCTGCGGCGACGGACTCACCCCCAGGGCGGTGAAACAGCTCACGGCGATGGGCGTCACCTTCGAGGACCAGGGCTGGATCAGGAACCACGGCCTGCGCATCGTCGGCGCGGGCGTGCGCCTGGAACTGCCCTGGCCCGACCTGGCCGCCTACCCCGGTTTCGGCCTCGTGCGCACCCGCTACGACTTCGACCAGATCCTGGTCAACCGGGCGGTCGCCGCCGGGGCCAAGCTCCTGGAGCGCACCAACGTCACCGGCCCGGTCCTGGACGAGCGCAGCAACCGCATCGTCGGGGTCCACGCGAGGGACGCCGACCGCGAACCCGTCACCTTCCGGGCGCCGCTGGTCGTGGCCGCCGACGGCAACTCCTCGCGGCTGTCCGTGGCCATGGGCATCCGCAAGCGCGACGACCGCCCCATGGGCGTGGCCGTGCGCACCTACTTCGAGAGCCCCCGGCACGAGGACGACTACCTGGAGTCCTGGCTGGAGCTGTGGGACCGCAGCGGCGACAGGGAGGTCCTCCTGCCCGGCTACGGCTGGGTCTTCGGCGTCGGCGACGGCACCAGCAACGTGGGCCTGGGCATCCTCAACTCCACCGCCTCCTTCCAGGACGTGGACTACCGCAAGCTCCTGCGCCGCTGGACCGAGTCCATGCCGAAGGAGTGGGGCTTCACCGAGGAGAACCAGAGGGGCGCCATCCGCGGCGCCGCCCTGCCCATGGGCTTCAACCGGGTGCCGCACTACTCCCGCGGCCTCATGCTCGTCGGCGACGCGGGCGGCATGGTCAACCCCTTCAACGGCGAGGGCATCGCCTACGCCATGGAGGCGGGCAACATCGCCGCCGACGTCATCGTCCAGGCGCACGGCAGACCCACCCAGCAGACCCGCGAGCGGACCCTGCTGAGCTACCCCGACGTGCTCGCCCAGACCTACGGCGGCTACTACACGCTCGGACGCTACTTCGTGAAGGCCATCGGCCAGCCCGAGTTCATGAAGTACGCCACCAGGTACGGCCTGCGCCAGCGCACCCTCATGAAGTTCGCGCTGAAGATGCTGGCCAACCTCACCGAGCCCACCCGGGGGGACGCGATGGACCGGGTCATCAACGGCCTGTCCCGCATCGCACCCGCGGCCTAGAACGCGCCCCGCACCCCGGCGGGCGAGGCCGGGGCGCCGGGGCACCGCCGGGTCCCCGCGCCCGGCCCCAGACAGGAGACACGGGACGAGCCAGAGATGAGCCCGCACAAGTGAAAGCAATCACAAGCGCTCCCGGCACGCCGCGCGGGCGTGCCGACCAGCCAGGAGGAGGGTGACCGTGGAGCTGTACACACCGATCTTCGTGCTCGGCGGCATCGGCGCCGCGTTCGTCGTGGTCTCGATGCTCGCCGGCGCCCTCCTGGGCCCCAAGCGCTACAACCGCGCCAAGATGCAGGCCTACGAGTGCGGCATCGAGCCCACGCCGCAGCCCGCGGGCGGCGGCCGATTCACCGTCAAGTACTACATGACGGCCATGATGTTCATCATCTTCGACATCGAGATCATCTTCCTCATCCCCTGGGCCGTGCACTTCGACGCCCTGGGCTGGTTCGGACTGGTCGCGATCGTCCTCTTCCTGGTGAACGTCTCCATCGCCTACGCCTACGAGTGGCGCCGCGGAGGCCTCGAATGGGACTGACCCGCGCCCTCACCCCGACCCCGCAGCCCAGCCCGGAGGAGGTCCGCGACTGATGGGACTCGAAGAGAAACTGCCCAGCGGCATCCTGCTCACCACCGTCGAGCAGGTCGTGGGCATGGCCCGCAAGAGCTCCATGTGGCCCGCCACGTTCGGCCTGGCCTGCTGCGCCATCGAGATGATGTCGGTCGGCGGCCCGCACTACGACCTGGCCCGGTTCGGCATGGAGAAGTTCGGCGCCACCCCCCGCCAGGCCGACCTGATGATCGTGGCCGGACGCGTCAGCCAGAAGATGGCCCCCGTCCTGCGCCAGATCTACGACCAGATGCCCGAGCCCAAGTGGGTCATCGCCATGGGCGTGTGCGCCTCCAGCGGCGGCATGTTCAACAACTACGCCATCGTCCAGGGCGTGGACCACATCGTCCCGGTCGACATGTACCTGCCCGGCTGCCCGCCGCGGCCGGAGATGCTCCTGGACGCCGTGCTCAAGCTGCACGACAAGGTGCAGAACACCAAGCTCGGCGCCCACCGCGAGCAGGAGATCACCGAGACCGAGGAGCGCATGCTCCGCCGTTCGCTGCCCCTGGTGAGCAAGGACTGACATGAGCACCGACGACGAACGCGCACGCGACGAGGAAGCCGCGAACCTGCCCGACAAGCTCGGCCGCGAACGCCTGGCCGCGCCGATCCGGCGGACCGGGATGTTCGGGACCCGGACCACCGGGGACACCTCCGGCTTCGGCGGACTGAGGGTGCGGGGGAGCGCTCCCGTGGCCAGCTCGCGCCCCTTCACCGACCCCGACGACCCGCGCACCGCCGACTTCGACCGGGTGGCCGACGCCCTGGAGGCCGCCCTCGGCGACGACGCCGGAGCGGTCGAGCGGGTGGAGGTGGCCCACGGCGAACTCACCTTCCACGTGCGCCGCGAGGCCCTGGTCGAGCTGGCGCGCGTGCTGCGCGACGACCCGGCCCTGCGCTACGAGCTGTGCACGGGCGTGGCGGGGGTGCACTTCCCCGACGACGCCGGGCGGGAGCTGCACGCGGTCTACCACTTCCGCTCCATCGCCCACAACAGCCAGATCCGGGTGTCCACCACCTGTCCCGACGCCGACCCGCACGTGCCCTCGATCGTCTCGGTCTACCCGACCAACGACTGGCACGAGCGCGAGGCCTGGGACTTCTTCGGGATCGTCTTCGACGGCCACCCCGCGCTCACCCGGATCCAGATGCCCGACGACTGGCACGGCCACCCCCAGCGCAAGGACTACCCGCTGGGCGGCATCCCGGTCGAGTACCGGGGCGCCACCGTGCCCCCGCCGGACGAGCGGAGGTCCTACACGTGACCCGCCAGACCACCCCATCCGACTCCGCCACGAAGGGAGGCCCCGCATGACCGTCACCGAGGACTACATCGACGCCTCCGGCGGGGACTGGGACGACGTCATCGAGAAGGCCCAGGCCACCAGCGCCGAACGCCTCGTCGTCAACATGGGACCCCAGCACCCCTCCACGCACGGCGTGCTCCGGCTGATCCTCACCCTGGACGGTGAGACCTGCACCGAGGCGCGCGTCGGTATCGGCTACCTGCACACCGGTATCGAGAAGAACATGGAGTACCGGACGTGGACGCAGGGCACCACGTTCGTCACCCGCATGGACTACCTCACGCCGCTCTTCAACGAGGCGGCGTACTGCCTGGCGGTCGAGCGGCTGCTCGGCATCGAGGGCCGCGTCCCCGAGCGGGCCAACGTCATCCGCGTGATGATGATGGAGCTCAACCGGATGGCCTCGCACTTCGTGGCGATGGCCACCTTCGGCATGGAGCTGGGCGCGACCACGGTCATGACCAACGGCTTCCGCGAGCGCGAGATGATCCTGGACATCTTCGAGCTCGTCACCGGCCTGCGGATGAACCACGCCTACATCCGGCCCGGCGGCGTGGCCCAGGACCTGCCGCCCGGCGCGGTCGGCAAGGTCCGCGAGCTGCTCAGGGAGATGCCCAAGCGCATCCGCATCATGCGCAAGCTCCTGGACGAGAACCCCGTCTACCTCGCCCGTACCAAGGACGTGGCCTACCTCAACCTGCCCGGCTGCATGGCGCTCGGCGTCACCGGGCCGCTGCTGCGCGCCTCGGGCCTGGCCTGGGACCTGCGCAAGGCCCAGCCCTACTGCGGATACGAGGGCTACGAGTTCGACGTCCCCGTCTCCGACGGCGGCGACGTCTACGCCCGCTACCGGGTGCGCATCGCCGAGATGGAGGAGAGCCTCAAGATCATCGAGCAGTGCCTGGACAAGCTCCAGCCCGGCCCGGTGATGATCCAGGACGCCAAGATCGGCTGGCCCGCCAAGCTGGCGCTGGGCCCGGACGGGCTGGGCAACTCGCCCGACCACATCGCGCACATCATGAGCGGCTCCATGGAGGCGCTCATCCACCACTTCAAGCTGGTCACCGAGGGCTTCCGGGTACCCGCTGGCCAGGCCTACGCGGCCGTCGAGAGCGCCAAGGGCGAGCTGGGCTGCTACGCGGTCAGCGACGGGGGCACCCGTCCGCACCGCGTGCACTTCCGCGACCCCTCCTTCACCCACCTCCAGGCCGTCGCCGCCATGTGCGAGGGCGGCACGGTGGCGGACGTCATCGCGGCCGTGGCCAGTATCGACCCCGTGATGGGAGGCGTGGACCGGTGAGCGACCACGAGACCACCGAGACCGCCGGGGCGGAGGAGCCGCGCGAGGCGTTTCCCGCCGAGGTGACCGCCCGGCTGGAGCCGGACGCCAAGGAGATCATCAGCCGCTACCCCCGGCCCCGCTCGGCGCTGCTGCCGCTGCTGCACCTGGTGCAGTCCGAGGAGGGCTACGTCAGCAAGGCCGGGATGCGCTTCTGCGCCGACCAGCTCGACCTCACCCTCGCCGAGGTCAACGCGGTCGCCACGTTCTACACCATGTACCGCCGCCGACCCGGCGGTGACTACCAGGTGGGCGTGTGCACCAACACCCTGTGCGCGGTCATGGGCGGCGACGAGATCTTCCAGTCCCTCAAGGAGCACCTGGGGGTCGGCAACAACGAGACCACCGAGGACGGCAAGGTCACGCTGGAGCACGTCGAGTGCAACGCGGCCTGCGACTTCGCGCCCGTCGTGATGGTCAACTGGGAGTTCTTCGACAACCAGACCCCCCAGAGCGCCCGGGAACTGGTCGACGGCCTGCGGCTGGGCGAGGACGTCGCCCCCACCCGCGGCCCCGCGAGCCTGTGCACCTGGAAGCAGGCCTCGCGCGTGCTGGCCGGGTTCGAGGACGGCCGCGCGGGCGAGGGCGTGCAGGCCGCCGCCCCCTCCCTGGCCGGGCTCCGGCTCGCCCGGGAACGGGGCTGGACCGCCCCCGACCCGGCGAACCTTCCGCCGAAGCCTTCCGAGCAGGGTGAGGAGGACGCCAAGTGACCGCCCTGACCCCGATCCTGTCCGAGAACTGGGACCGCCCCGACTCCTTCACCCTGGAGGGCTACCGCGACGGCGGCGGCTACGGGGCGCTGCGCACCGCGCTGGGCATGGAACCCGACGCCATCGTGGACCTGGTCAAGAAGTCCGGCCTGCGCGGCCGCGGCGGCGCCGGGTTCCCCACCGGGATGAAGTGGGGGTTCCTGCCCCCCGACAACCCCAACCCGCGCTACCTCGTGGTCAACGCCGACGAGTCCGAGCCGGGCACCTGCAAGGACATCCCGCTCATGCTCGCCAACCCGCACGCGCTGGTGGAGGGGGTGGTGATCGCCTCCTACGCGATCAAATCCCACCAGGCCTTCATCTACGTGCGCGGCGAGGTCCTGCACGTCATCCGCCGCCTGCGACGGGCCGTGGCCGAGGCCTACGAGGCCGGGCTGCTCGGCAAGGACATCCTCGGCAGCGGGTACGACCTGGACCTGGTCGTCCACGCCGGGGCGGGCGCCTACATCTGCGGCGAGGAGACCGCCCTGCTGGACTCCCTGGAGGGCTACCGCGGCCAGCCCCGGCTCAAGCCGCCCTTCCCCGCCGTGGCCGGGCTCTACGCCTCGCCCACCGTGGTGAACAACGTCGAGTCCATCGCCAGCGTCCCCAGCATCGTCGCCAACGGCGCCGAGTGGTTCACCTCCATGGGCACCGAGAAGTCCGCCGGGTTCGGCTTCTTCTCCCTGTCCGGGCACGTGGCCAACCCCGGCCAGTACGAGGCGCCGCTCGGGATCACCCTGCGCGAACTCCTCGACATGGCCGGCGGGATCCGCCCCGGGCACCAGCTCAAGTTCTGGACCCCCGGCGGCTCCTCCACGCCGATCTTCACCGAGGAGCACCTGGACACCCCGCTCGACTTCGAGTCGGTGGGCGCCGCCGGATCCATGCTCGGCACCCGCGCCCTCCAGATCTTCGACGAGACCACGTGCGTGGTGCGCGCCGTCGGCCGCTGGATCGCCTTCTACGCCCACGAGTCCTGCGGCAAGTGCACGCCCTGCCGCGAGGGCAACTTCTGGATGGTCCAGGTGCTGGAGCGCCTGGAGCGCGGCGAGGGCACCGAGGCCGACCTCGACAAGCTCCTGGACATCTGCGACAACCTGCTCGGCCGCTCCTTCTGCGCCCTAGGCGACGGCGCGACCAGCCCGGTCACGTCCTCCATCAAGTACTTCCGCCAGGAGTACATCGACCACGTGGAGAGGGGCGGCTGCCCCTTCGACCACGCCAGGGCCACCCTCTGGGGCGACCAGACGACCACGACGGGAGGACAGCAGTGACCGTCACCTCCAACTCCTCCGGCGGAGCGGCCCCGGCGCCGCCCCCCGAGGACCTCGTCACCGTCACCATCGACGGGTTCCAGATCCAGGTCCCCAAGGGAACCCTGCTGATCCGGGCCGCGGAACTCCTGGGCATCCAGATCCCGCGCTTCTGCGACCACCCGCTCCTGGACCCGGTCGGGGCCTGCCGCCAGTGCCTGGTGGAGATCCCCGACATGGGCAACGGGCGCGGCATGCCCAAGCCGCAGGCCTCCTGCACCATCACCGTGATGGAGGGGATGGTGGTCAAGACCCAGCTCACCTCCCCGGTGGCGGAGAAGGCCCAGCGCGGGATCATGGAGTTCCTGCTCATCAACCACCCGCTGGACTGCCCGGTCTGCGACAAGGGAGGCGAGTGCCCCCTGCAGAACCAGGCCATGTCCAACGGGCAGGGCGAGACCCGCTTCGTCGAGGTCAAGCGGACCTTCCCCAAGCCGATCCCGCTGTCCACGCAGGTGCTGCTGGACCGCGAGCGCTGCATCCAGTGCGCCCGCTGCACCCGCTTCGCCGCGCAGATCGCGGGCGACCCGCTCATCGAACTGATGGAGCGCGGCGCCGACGAGCAGGTCGGCATCGCCGAGGGCGAGCCCTTCCAGTCCTACTTCTCCGGCAACACCGTCCAGATCTGCCCGGTCGGCGCGCTCACCGGCTCCGCCTACCGGTTCCGGTCGCGCCCCTTCGACCTGGTCTCCACGCCCAGCGTGTGCGAGCACTGCGCCGACGGGTGCGCCCAGCGCACCGACCACCGGCGCGGCAAGGTCATGCGCCGCCTGGCCGGGGACGACCCGCGGGTCAACGAGGAGTGGAACTGCGACAAGGGGCGGTGGGCCTTCAGCTACACCACCCAGCCCGACCGCCTGTCCCGCCCGCTCGTACGCGACGAGGAGTCCCGGGCCCTGGAGTTCGCCTCCTGGTCCGAGGCGCTCACCATCGCCGCCCGGGGCCTGTCGGCCGCACGCGGCCGGGTCGGCGTCCTGGTCGGCGGACGCCTCACCTACGAGGACGCCTACGCCTACGCCAAGTTCGCCCGCGTGGCCCTGGGCACCAACGACGTGGACGCCCGGGCCCGCGCGCACTCGGCCGAGGAGGCCGAGTTCCTGGCCGCGTACGTGGCCGGAACGCCGATCGGGGTGGACTTCACCGCCCTGGAGAAGGCACCCGCGGTCCTGCTGGCCGGGTTCGAACCCGAGGACGAGTCGCCGCTGGTCTTCCTGAGGCTGCGCAAGGGCGTGCGCAAGCGCGGCCTCAAGGTGTACTCGGTGGCCCCGCACGCCAGCCTCGGCCTGACCAAGACCCGGGGCACCCTGATCCGGTCGCTGCCCGGGGACGAGGGCCGCGTCCTCAACGCCCTGGACACCGAGAGCCCCGACACCGTGGCCGCCCTGAACGAGGAGGGCGCGGTCATCATGGTCGGCGAGCGCCTGGCCGCCGTGCCCGGCGCCCTGACCGCCGCCGCGGCCCTGGCCGAGCGCACCGGGGCCCGCCTGGTGTGGGTGCCGCGCCGCGCCGGTGAGCGCGGGGCCGTCGACGCCGGCGCGCTGCCGGGCCTGCTGCCCGGCGGGCGGCCGGTCACGGACGCCTCCGCCCGGGCCGAGGTGGCCCGCGCCTGGAACGTGGGCTCCCTGCCCGAGACCCCCGGACGCGACACCGCGCGGATCCTGGAGGCCGCCGCCAACGGCGAACTCGACGCGCTGCTCGTCGCCGGGGTGGAGCTGGACGACCTGCCCGACCCCGACGCCGCGCGCGCGGCCCTGGCCCGGGTCCCGTTCCTGGTCAGCCTCGAACTGCGCGCCAGCGACGTCACCGACCGCGCCGACGTGGTGCTGCCGGTGGCCGCCGTGGCCGAGAAGTCCGGCACCTTCGTCAACTGGGAGGGCCGCCACCGGCCCTTCGGCGACACGCTCCGGGTGCCCGGCGCCCTGTCCGACCTGCGGGTGCTCTCCGCGATCGCCGACCAGATGGACGTCCACCTGGGCCTGCCCGACGCCGCGTCGGCCTACGCCGAACTCATGGAACTGGGCCTGTGGGCGGGCGACCGCGCCCCCGGGCCCCGCACGCGCCCCGTCGAGGTGCCCCGGCCCGGACCCGGACAGGCCCTGCTGTCCACCTGGCGCCAGCTCCTGGGCACGGGCCGCATGGAGGACGGCGAGCCCTACCTCGCCGGGACCGCCCGGCAGGCCCGCGCCTACCTGTCCCAGGCCACGGCCGACGAGGTCGGCGTCCCCGACGGCGGAACGCTGAGCGTCACCGGCGCCAAGGGGTCCGTCTCCGTGCCCGTGATCGTCACCGACATCGCCGACCGGGTGGTGTGGCTGCCCGCCAACGCCGACGGCTGCGACGTCCCGCGCGACCTGGGCGGCGGAGCCGGGCAGACCGTGCTCCTGGCCGCGGCCGGGCCCACAGCCGGGGAGACCGCCGCCGGGCCCGCGGGCAACGGACACACCGGCCACGGACCCGGCGCGAACGGACACCCCGGGCCCACCAGCAACGGATCCGGCGGCAACGGATCCACCGGCACCAACGGGAGGCAGCAGTGACCCCCGCCCTCGTCCCAGGCGTGGCCACCACCCTGGCCTCCGAGGAGACGCTGAGCGCCTTCGGCCAGGACCCGTGGTGGATCACCACCATCAAGGCGCTGGCCATCTTCGTCTTCCTCATGCTCTGCGTGCTGATGATGATCATGGCCGACCGCAAGGTCATGGGCCGCATGCAGCAGCGCCACGGGCCCAACCGGATGGGCCCCTTCGGACTCCTGCAATCCCTCTTCGACGGCATCAAGCTCTCCCTCAAGGAGGACCTGATCCCGCGCGGGGTGGACCGCTTCGTCTACATCGCCGCGCCGATGATCGCGGCCGTGCCCGCCTTCATCGCGTTCTCGGTCATCCCGATCGGGCCCGAGGTGAACATGTTCGGGGTCATCACCCCGCTCCAGCTCACCGACCTGCCCATCGCGGCCCTGGTGGTCCTGGCCACCGCGGCCCTGGGGGTGTACGGGTTCGTCCTCGGCGGCTGGGCCTCCCAGTCGCCCTACGCCCTGCTCGGCGGCCTGCGCGCCTCCGCGCAGGTGATCAGCTACGAGATCGCGATGGGCCTGTCCTTCGTCGCGGTCTTCATCATGTCGGGCACCCTGACCACGTCCGGGATCGTCGAGTCCCAGCGCGGGCTGTGGTTCGCCGTGCTGCTCCTGCCGTCCTTCCTCATCTACCTGGTGACGATGATCGGCGAGACCAACCGGCTGCCCTTCGACCTGGCCGAGGGCGAGGGCGAGATCGTCGGCGGCTTCATGACCGAGTACGGGTCCATGAAGTTCACGATGTTCTTCCTCGCCGAGTACGTGAACATGTGCACGGTCGCCGCCGTGTCCGTCACGCTCTTCCTCGGCGGCTGGCTCGCCCCGCCCGGGATCGCCACCCTGATCCCCGGCGCCAACGAGGGCTGGCTGCCCGCCCTGTGGTGGCTGCTCAAGTTCGTCTGCGTGATGTTCCTGTTCATCTGGGCCCGGGGCAGCCTGCCCCGCGTGCGCTACGACCAGCTGATGCAGCTCGGGTGGAAGGTCCTCATCCCGGTCCAGCTGGTGTGGATCACCGCCGTGGCCGTGGTCCGCATGCTCGTGCTGGAGGAGGCCTCGCCCGCGGTCATCGCCCTGGTCGTGGCCGCCTTCACCGTCGCCACCGTGGCCGCCTTCTACGCCTGGCTGCGCCAGGCGCGCCGCGAGCGCGCCGCGGCGGCCCGCGAACGCGCCGAGAACGCCCGGCGCGCCCACAAGGACCCCGCCTTCGGCGGGTTCCCGGTGCCCCCGAGCACCGCCCCGCACTACGGCAGCAGCGTGCTCGCCGAACCGCCGCGGACGGCCCCGGCCGCCGCTGCCGACCGCAACCAGAAGGGTGAGGAGGTTACCGGTGCTTGAGTGGCTCAACCCCGTCAAGGGTTTCGGTGTCACCTTCCACACGATGTTCACGAAGGTGCCGACCGTCGAGTACCCGGAGGTCAAGCGCCCCACGGCGCCGCGCTTCCACGGACGCCACCAGCTGAACAGGTGGGCCGACGGCCTGGAGAAGTGCATCGGGTGCGAACTGTGCGCCTGGGCGTGCCCGGCCGACGCCATCTACGTGGAGGCCGGTGACAACACCGAGGAGGCCAGGTACTCGCCCGGCGAGCGCTTCGGCCGGGTGTACCAGATCAACTACCTGCGCTGCATCCTGTGCGGGCTGTGCGTGGAGGCCTGCCCCACGCGCGCCCTGACGATGACCAACGAGTACGAGCTGGCCGACGACAGCAGGCAGAGCCTGATCTGGACCAAGGAACAGCTGCTCGCCCCGCTCAGGGAGGGGATGGAGGCCCCGCCGCACCCCATGCGCCTGGGCGAGACCGAGCAGGACTACTACGCCACCGGACGCGGCCAGCACGGTTCGCAGGACGGGCACGAGGCGGACGAGACGGCGGAGGCGGTCCGTTGAACCCGCTCACCAGCATCCCCCGCAGCACACCGCTCGACGGCACCGCGCACCTGGCCGCCCCGATCGGCGGCGGCGAGGCGGCCGCGTTCTACGTCCTGGGCGCGGTGGTCCTCCTCGGCGCCCTGGGCGTGGTCTTCTCACGCAAGGCCGTGCACTCGGCCATGTCGATGGCGCTGACCATGGTCGGCCTGGCCGTCTTCTACGGGATCAACGCCGCGCCCTTCCTCATGGTCGTGCAGATCGTGGTCTACACCGGCGCCGTCCTCATGCTGTTCCTGTTCGTGCTGATGCTCATCGGCGTCAGCTCGGCCGACTCCCTCGTGGAGACGATCAGCGGACAGCGCCTGCTCACCGCCGTCGTCGCGCTGGCCTTCGCCGGCGCCCTGGCCACCGGCATCACCCGCATCGCGGTGGGCGACCCGGTCGGCCTGGGCGCGGGGGCCGCCGCGGCGGGCGGCACCATCCCGTGGATCGCGAACGAGCTGCTGCTGCGCTACGTGGTCGCCTTCGAGGCCACCGGCGCCCTGCTCATCACCGCGGTCCTGGGCGCCCTGGTGCTGGCGCACACCGCCCGCACCAAGAAGCGCCGCACCCAGCGGGAGATCTCCGAGGACCGCATCCGCGGCGACCACCCGACACCGCTGCCCGGACCGGGCACCTACGCCCGGCACAACGCGATCGACATGCCCGCGCTGCTGCCGGACGGCTCGGTCGCGCAGCTGTCCCTCAACCCGGTGCTCACCGCCCGCGACCCCGAGTACCAGTCCCGGGTGCCGATCGACGTGCGGGCCGTCCCGGCGCCCGAGCCCGGCGGGGCCTCGGACTCGGCCACCTCCAAGAAGGCCGAGCCGGTCGCCGACGACCGCGCCCGGCCCGCCGCCGAGACCGAGGGCGGACCGGTGGAGACCGGCACGCTGACCGGCGGCGCGGAGAAGGGCGGCGGCTCCGGGGCGGACGACTCCAACGGCAACGGCAACGGTCAGGAGGTCGAGTCCTCGTGGACCCGATGAACTACATCGTCCTCGCGGCGCTGCTGTTCACGATCGGCGCCGTCGGCGTGCTGCTCCGGCGCAACGCGATCATCGTCTTCATGTGCGTGGAGCTCATGCTCAACGCCTGCAACCTGGCGTTCGTCGCGTTCGCCCGGATGCACGGGGACATCGAGGGGCAGGTCATCGCCTTCTTCGTGATGGTCGTCGCCGCCGCCGAGGTGGTCGTGGGCCTCGCGATCATCATGCAGATCTTCCGAACCCGCAGGTCCGCGTCGCTCGATGACGCCAACCTGCTCAAGCACTAGAAGGCGACGTGGCTGTGACAACTCACGCGTACCTCGCCGCCGAACCCGCGGTGGCGACCGCGGCCGACAGCGCCGTGCTGTCGGGCGCCTGGCTGCTCATCGCCCTGCCGCTCGCGGGCGCGGCGGTCCTGCTGCTCGGCGGCAGGCGGACCGACAAGTGGGGGCACTGGCTGGCCACGGCCCTGCCCGTCGCCTCCTTCGCCTGGGCCGTCCTGGTCCTGTTCGACCTGCTCGGCCGGGCCTCCGACGCGCGCAGCGTCTCCGTCCCCGTCTACGAGTGGTTCTCCGTGGGCGGGTTCACCGCCGGGGCGGACCTGCTCGTGGACCCGCTCTCGATCAGCTTCGTCCTGCTCATCACCTTCGTGGGCTCGCTGATCCACATCTACTCCGTCGGCTACATGGCCCACGACCCGGGCAGGCGGCGCTTCTTCGCCTACCTCAACCTGTTCGTGGCCGCCATGCTCGTGCTGGTGCTCGCGGACAACTTCGTCCTGCTCTTCCTCGGCTGGGAGGGCGTGGGCCTGGCCTCCTACCTCCTCATCGGGTTCTGGCAGCACAAGAACTCGGCCGCGGTGGCCGCCAAGAAGGCTTTCATCATCAACCGCGTCGGCGACATGGGCCTGCTCATCGCGATCATGATCATGTTCGCGGTTCTGGGCGCGGTCAGCTTCAGCGAGGTGTTCGCCGCCGTCCCCGGCGCCTCCGACGGGGTGCTGCTGGCCGTCGGGCTCCTGCTGCTCCTGGGCGCCTGCGGCAAGTCCGCGCAGCTGCCGCTCCAGGCCTGGCTGCTCGACGCCATGGAGGGCCCGACCCCGGTGTCCGCGCTCATCCACGCGGCCACCATGGTCACCGCGGGCGTGTACCTCATCGTGCGCTCCGGCCCGATCTTCGAGGCCGCCCCCGTGGCCCAGACCGTCGTCACGGTCGTGGGCGCGGCCACCATGCTGGCGGGCGGGATCATCGCCTCGGCCAAGGACGACATCAAGAAGTCCCTGGCCGGGTCCACGATGAGCCAGATCGGCATGATGGTGCTGGCCGCCGGGCTGGGCCCGGTCGGCTACGTGGCCGCCATCGCCCACCTGGTCACCCACGGTTTCTTCAAGGCCGGGCTGTTCCTGGGCGCCGGATCGGTCATGCACGCCATGAACGACGGCGTGGACATGCGCCGCTACGGCGGACTGGCCAGGGTCATGCCCGTCACCTTCGCCACCTTCGGCCTGGGATACCTGGCCATCATCGGCTTCCCGCTGCTGTCGGGCTGGTGGACCAAGGAGAGCATCATCTCCGCGGCCTACGGCCTGGGCGGCACCCAGGGCATGGTGCTCGGCACGGCCGTGATCGCGGGCGCGGGGCTCACCGCCTTCTACATGTCGCGGATGGTCTTCATGACCTTCCTCGGCCAGAAGCGCTGGGAGGAGGGCGTGCACCCGCACGAGTCGCCGGTCAGCATGACCGCCCCCATGGTGGTGCTGGCGATCGGCTCGGTCGGACTCGGCGCCTTCCTCACCCTGGGCGACCGGTTCGCGGGCTTCCTCGCCCCGGCCACCGGGGCGCACCCGCACCACTTCGACGTGGTGCACGCCTTCACCGCGCCCTACGGCCTGGCCGCCCTGGGCGTGCTCGTGCTCGGCGTGGTCGCCGCCTGGGCGGTGTACCTGCGCAGGCCGGTGGCGGCCACCGCCCCCAGGGGCAACTTCGTCACCACCGCCGCCAGCCGCGAGCTGTACGGCAACGAGATCAACGAGGGGCTCGTCATGCGGCCCGGACAGGAGCTCACCCGCGCCCTGCTCATCCTCGAGGACAAGGTCATCGACGCGGCGGTCAACGGGCTGGGCACGGGGGTGCGCGACTCCTCCAGCGGTCTGGGCCGGGCCCAGACCGGGTTCGCCCGCACGTACGCGCTCACCATGCTCTTCGGCGCCGTCATCGTCGCCGCGACGCTGGCTGTGAGGTTGTAGACACATGATCCCCTGGCTCACTATCGCGATCGCGCTCCCCGCGGTCGGCGCGGCCCTGATCTGGGCGCTGCCGCGCACGGCGGCTCCGGCCGCCGCACGCACCGCCGCGGCCCGGGCCTCGGCCTCCGCATCCCCGGCGGGCGGCGGCACGGCGACCGCCGTGCGGCCCGCGGCCCCCGCCGCCACCGGCGGCGGGGCCTCGGCCCTGACCGCCAAGCGGCTCGCGCTGGGCTTCTCGCTCGGCACCCTGGCGGTGGTCGCGGCCATGGCGCTGCGGTTCGACACCTCCGCCGCCGGAGACCTCCAGTTCGAGGAGGTCCACCCCTGGATCCCGCGCTTCGGCGTCAACTACGCCGTGGGCGTGGACGGCATCGCCCTGGCGCTCATCCTGATGTCCGTCGTCCTGGTGCCGCTGGTGGTCCTGGCGGCCTGGAACGAACACGAGGACCGCCCCGACGGCGGGCGCGGCTACTTCGCGCTCATCCTCGCGCTGGAGGCGATGATGGTCGGCGTCTTCGCCGCCACCGACGTCTTCCTGTTCTACGTGTTCTTCGAGGCCATGCTCATCCCGGTCTACTTCATGATCGGGCGCTACGGGCGGGGCGACGACCGAGCCAGGGCCGCGGTCAAGTTCCTGCTGTACAGCCTGGCCGGCGGCCTCATCATGCTGGTCTCGGTGATCGGCGTCTACGTCCTGGGCGGCGGCTTCCTGTGGAGCGACCTGGCCGGTGAGGGCGGCGCCCTGGCCGCGGTCGACCCGGTCACCGCGCGCTGGCTCTTCCTCGGCTTCTTCATCGCCTTCGCGATCAAGGCGCCGATGTGGCCCGTGCACACCTGGCTGCCCTCGGCGGCGGGCGCCTCGCGCCCGGGCACCGCCGTGCTGCTGGTGGGCGTGCTGGACAAGGTCGGCACCTACGGCATGCTGCGCTACTGCCTGGAGCTGTTCCCCTCGGCGGTTTCGTGGTTCGTGTGGCCCGTGGTGGGACTGAGCCTGGTGAGCATCATCTACGGTGCGATCCTGGCCATCGGGCAGAACGACATGATGCGCCTGGTGGCGTACACGTCGGTGTCCCACTTCGGCTTCATCACCCTGGGCATCTTCGCCCTGACCGCGCAGGGGCAGGCCGGGGCCGCCCTGTACATGGTCAACCACGGCTTCGCCACCGGGGCACTGTTCCTGGTCGTGGGCTTCCTCATCGCCCGCCGGGGCACCTCGCTCATCACCGACTACGGGGGCGTGCAGAAGGTCGCGCCGAAGCTGGCCGGAGTGTTCCTGGTCGTCGGCCTGGCCGGTCTCGCGCTGCCGGGCCTGGCCCCCTTCGTCAGCGAGTTCCTGGTGTTCCTCGGGGTGTACGCCTTCAGCCCCCTCCCGGCGGTCATCGCCGCCGTGGGCGTGGTGCTGGCCGCGCTCTACATCCTGTGGATGTACCAGCGCACCATGAACGGCCCCACCAAGGAGGGGCTCACCGGGATGCGCGACCTGTCCGCGCGTGAGACGTGGGCGGTGGCCCCGTTGCTCGCACTCATCCTCGCGCTGGGCGTGTACCCGCAGCCCGCGCTGGACGTGATCAACCCCGCGGTCGAACGCACCGTCGGCATCGGTACGGCGGACGGCGCCAGTGAGGGCGCCGCGGGCGCCCAGGAAGAGGAAGGAAACGCGGAGTGATCCCCCACATGGACCTTCCCGTCATCACCGAGGCGCCGCCGCAGATGGACTGGTGGCTGCTCGCGCCGCTGCTCACGGTGTTCGCCGCCGGAGTGCTCGGCGTACTGCTGGAGGCCTTCGCGCCCAAGGAGCGGCGCCGGGGGATCCAGATCGTGCTCGCGGTGCTCGCGCTGCTGGCCACGTTCGTCCTGCTGGTGCTCCAGGTGGGAACCCTGCCCGCCGACGAGCCGGGCGTGACGGTCGCCGCCGGGGTGCTGGCGGTGGACCGGACAGTGATCTTCTTCCAGGGCACCATCACCGTGCTGGCGCTCATCAGCCTGCTGCTGATCTCCGAGCGCCGGGACGGACGCGACGCGTTCGCCGCGCAGGCCGCCACGGTTCCCGGCAGCGAGGAGGAGCGCGCGCACATCCTGGCGGGCTCCCAGCACACCGAGGTCTACC
This sequence comes from Nocardiopsis sp. FR4, assembly GCF_009830945.1. Taxonomy (GTDB): domain Bacteria; phylum Actinomycetota; class Actinomycetes; order Streptosporangiales; family Streptosporangiaceae; genus Nocardiopsis. Next base: position 49,406 of record NZ_ML776455.1, read on the forward strand.
CGCTGGTGCTGTTCGCGGTGCTGGGGATGCTGATGTTCCCGGCCTCGAACGACTTCCTGACGATGTTCATCGCCCTGGAGGTCATGAGCCTGCCGCTGTACCTGCTGTGCGGGCTGGCCCGGCGACGCCGCCTGTTCTCGCAGGAGGCCGCGGTCAAGTACTTCCTGCTGGGCGCGTTCTCCTCGGCGTTCTTCCTGTTCGGCATCGCCATGGTCTACGGCTACGCCGGATCGGTGAACTTCGGTGAGATCCGCACGGCCGTCGAGGCGGGCGGGGCGGAGATCTTCCAGGGCGGCGACGGCGAGCCGCTGCTGCTCATGGGGATCGGCCTGGTGGCGGTCGGCCTGCTGTTCAAGGTCGGCGCGGTGCCCTTCCACAACTGGAAGCCGGACGTGTACCAGGGCGCGCCCACGCCCATCACGGCGCTGATGGCCTCGTGCACCCTGGTCGCCGCCTTCGGCGCCCTGCTGCGGGTGTTCTTCGTGCCCTTCGGCGGCTCCATCGAGGCCTGGCAGCCGATGCTGTGGGTCGTGGCGGTGCTCACCATGGTCGTGGCGGCCGTCATCGCGGTCACCCAGCGCGACGTCAAGCGGCTGCTGGCCTACTCCTCGGTCGTGCACGCCGGGTTCATCCTCACCGCCGTGGTGGCGGGCAGCACCGACGGGCTCGCGGGCGCCATGTTCTACCTGGCGGCCTACGGGTTCACGACGCTGGGCGCGTTCGCCGTGGTGACCCTGGTGCGGACCAAGGACGGCGGCCAGGAGCTGGGCGACCTGGAGCGGTGGGCCGGGCTGGGCCGCCGCTCGCCGGGGCTGGCCGGGGCGCTGGCCCTGTTCCTGCTGGCCTTCGCCGGTATCCCGCTGACCAGCGGGTTCATCGGCAAGTTCGCGGTGTTCGAGGCGGCCGTGGCCGCCGGGGCCGCCCCGCTGGTGGTGGTCGGCGTGCTGAGCAGCGCGGTGACCGCGTTCTTCTACGTGCGGATCATCGTCGTGATGTTCTTCCGGGACCCCGAGGGCGAGGGCCCCACGGTGGTGCGCGCGGGCGCGGCCACGGGCGGGGTCATCGCGATCGGGGTGGCGGCCACGCTGCTACTCGGCGTGTACCCGGGGCCGGTACTGGACAACCTGCTGCCGTCCTCGGAGACGGGGCCGGAACCGGTCGCGGTCATGGTGGACCAGGCAACGACCGAAACCGGCTCAGCCGCGGCTTCGGAGTGACCGGGAACACGGTCTGACCTGCGGTTGGGCACTCACGGTCCCCGTACCCGGGTGTGGCTTTGGCTCTTCATTCCGGGTCGGATACCGTGGCAAGTCGGATCATGTTCATGTGTTGGGTACGGGGTGGCCCCCTCACCGGGGGTCACCGCCGTACCCGTTCAACAGGTGGAGCTTTACGGTGAGCGGTGCTGTCCCGAGCGGGTTTCTCGCTCTGCCGAGAGTCGACGAGGCCCTCGCCCGGGAGATCCAGGAGAACCTGGAGAAGGTCGAGGACCTCCTGAGGGAGTCGGTGGCCTCCAGCGACCCCCTGCTGACCGAGGCCGCCACCCACCTGCTGGCGGCCGGGGGCAAGCGGTTCCGGGCCACCCTGGTCCTGCTGGCCGCCCACTTCGGCGACCCCACCGTGCCCGACCTCATCCCCGCCGCGGCCGTGGTCGAGCTCACACACGTGGCCACCCTCTACCACGACGACGTCATGGACGAGGCGGAGCTGCGCCGGGGCGAGCCGAGCGCCAACCAGCGCTGGGGCAACAGCATCGCCATCCTCACCGGCGACTACGTCTTCGCCCGCGCCTCGGAGATGCTCGCCGACCTGGGCACCGAGGCCGTGCGGCTCCAGGCGGTGACCTTCGGCCGCCTCGTGCAGGGGCAGGTCCTGGAGACCTCCGGCCCGCGCGAGGGAGTCGACCCGCTCGACCACTACCTCAAGGTGATCAGCGACAAGACGGCCTCGCTCATCGCCTCCTCCGCCGAGTTCGGCGGCATGTTCGGCAAGGTCGACCCCGAGACCATCGGCACGGTCACCCGGGCGTGCGAGGCGCTGGGGATGGCCTTCCAGCTGGCCGACGACCTGCTGGACGTGGCCAGCGAGAGCACCGACTCGGGCAAGACCCCGGGCACCGACCTGCGCGAGGGCGTGCTGACCCTGCCCATGTTCTACGCGCTGCGCTCCCAGGACCCGGCGGACGCGCGGCTCCTGTCGCTGCTGGGCCGCCCCCTGGACGACGCGGAGGCCGAGGAGGCCCTGGCCCTGCTGCGGGTGCACCCGGCGATGGCCGAGGCCGAGGCCACCCTGCGCGGCTGGGCCGACCGGGCGCGCGCGGAGCTGGCCACCCTGCCCCAGAGCCCCGCGCGGGGCGCCTTCGAGGCCCTGTGCGACTACGTCGTGGAGCGCTCGGGCTGACCCGCGACGCATACGTGTGAGGGGGCGCCGTCCGGCCGGGCGGCGCCCTTTCCGTGTCACATGGGGCCGGAGGTGTGCCGACGGGCCGCCTGACGGGCCTGGCAGGCCGCGCCTACACACCCGGTGCCCCGTTTCCGGCGAACCACGAGGTGGGTCCCTCACCACCGGTCGCCCGGGGCCTCTCGACGCCGTTACCGGCGGGACCGGCGGCCTCTCCCCGTCAGACCGGGACCCGCCAGGCGCGCGTCCCGAAGGTCGGTTCCCCGGCCGTCCGCCCAGTTGCCGAAGCGTGCTCCCCGCAGGTCCGCCTCCGCCAGGCGGTCGCCGCTCGTCCGCATTCCGCCAGCCTCGGCGCCGTCCAGCCCGGCACCGGCCAGTCCGGTCCTGTGGAGGTCGGCTCGGTCGAGCGTCACGTGTGAGAGGCCGGAGGTCCACAGGAAGGTCCAGCTGAGGTCCATGCCGGTGAGGTCGGCACCTCGGAAGTCGAGCACTCCGCCGATCTCGGCCTCCCCGTGTCTACTAGCCGCCAGCCAGGTGGCGTGTGCCCGGAGCGCGGTGACCGTGGTGGTGTCCACCGGCCAGACGCGGGGCCGGACCACGGAGGAGAGCCGATGGTCGCGTGTCACGGGTGCTCCCTCCACCACTTCCGTGGTCAGGAGCGAAATCCCAACTGAGATGTCAGCTTTCGGTGCTTCGCGAAGTTCGTTCAGCTCCCCGTCCGCTTTTCAGTGACCAATCCTCACTGTCCCTTATCGCGCCCATCCTTACCAAGGCAGCTTGGTCGGTCGGCGTTTCCAGTACCAGGGACGCTGTGTGAGCTCGCTGGCGGGAAACCCACATGCTTCCGCCAGTGCTCGGCCGCCGTCATCGACTGTCTCCTGTCTGTACAAGGAGTCCAGTTTGTCGAGCATTTCCAGGGCCGGGCTGCCCTCTGCCGTGGTTGCCACCTCTGCGAGTTGCTGGAGTCTATCGCGGAGAACAAGGTCCTCCTCGTACATTCTTTCCGGATACCAGGAGAACGGCGGCCACCCCGATGCCATACGGGCCGCCAGGCGTTCCCAGTTGACGGAGAGGCTGCGAAGCTTCTTGAGTTCGCCTTCTGCTCCCCGGGGGAGGTACGAGTCCACGATCGGCGTTGGGATCTGGACTTCCCTGATGACCTCCGGGAACCTGGAAACCCTGGAACCAGGAAGTTCCGGTACGGGGATCTCAACGTCTGTCACCTTGATAGCCCCCTCGGCTTCCTCGGGTTCCCGGATCCGTGCGTACTTCACCTCGCCCCGGGGTGTCGCGACCTTCCACAGGCTGGGGAATTTCTCCTTGGGTGGGAAGAGAACCACACTGCCGAGTGACCGGGATATTGCTCTGGCGAGATCTTCCTCCGTTGGCTGGATGTCCGGATCGCCATTCGTGTAGATGTCCAGGGCCCAGGACACGTCTCCCCTTCGGGGCGAGTAGTCACAGAAGACGCGGGCTTCCCAGTTTCGCGAATCAAATTCGTCTTCATGGGATATATCAACATCTGACAACGGAACAGAAAAGGACTCGGCAATCACTTCTCCGATGGCTGATGATTTCATATTTCCCTGTAGTAGGAGATTGTACATCAACCGTACTCCTCGTAGATCTTCCTTGCGCGCTCAACGGCATCTGGGTTGTTCTTGAACTTTGGGTTCTTCTCGAACATGACCCGTATTCTGTCAAAGTTTCCACCGGCTCGAAGTATTTGTTTCAGTGCATCGTACTCAATCCTGTTGAGGTTCAGGATGCCTTCCCCCGAGGCGGGGAACACGGTGCCGGAGGGCTCGATTCCGTAAGTCCTTCCGTTCACCTCGTACCGTTGTGTTTCGTGGTCGAAAGAAGCATCTCCTCTGGAGATGGACTCGATGTCGGAACGGACTTCCCCAATGAAGTCCGGCAGAATGAGGCTGTTTTCTGGTTTGACCTCTCCGCTTTTCACTCCACGGATAGTGTGTCGCGGATGGGGCTCCCGCAGCACCTTGCCTCTCGCGGGACCCTCAATGTCAGGTAGGGCTTGCCACTCTCTGCGCCCTGAGCCGCTGTTGCTATTTCGAGGTGCTTCCTGTGGTTGGTTGGACGGCTCGTCCTTCGCTTCGTCCGAACTGCTGTTGTGGGTGTCCTGCTCATCGGATCCGGGTTCTCCGTCCCGCGGAGGCAGTTCGTCGTCGCCTCCGTCATCTCCGCCGGCTACTGGCGGCTTCCTATCGTCACCGCCGCCTCCGGCGCTGTCGCCACCGGCAGCGGGTTCGGGCCTGCGCTCGGGTGTCTCGTCATCTCTGTGCTCAGAGGTACCCGCATCCGAGCCATCTGTTCTGTCAGCACTGGTCGACGTTCCCTCATCGGCACTCTCATCCTTGAGGGATGTGCGCCCATCGTCCGCGAGCGGGTTGGTGGCCGGGGCCGGCACGTCAGTGCCGCTCTCGGTGCTCGTCTGGTTGGTGGCGTTGTCCCCGGGACGGCTGTTACCTGAGTCCTGGGGACTCGGCTCGTGGCTGGGCGAGGGCGCGGCGGGCTCCGGGGAGGGGGAGCCTCCGCTCTGCCCGGAACCCTGGGGGGTCGGAGAGGGCTGGGGAGCGGGTGGGGGGTCGGGGGTGGGACTGGGGGAGGGGGTGCCCGGGCCGTCCGGCTTCTGGTTCAGGAGAGGGGAGTCGAAGCCGCCCAGGACGTCCCCGAAGCGCTCGGCGGTCGGGGTCGTCCCCTCCTCCACGACCTCCGACAGGGGCCTGCCCGAACCGGTTCCCGGACGGTTGTCGGACGCGTCCGGCCAGTCGCTCCCGGAGCCGAAGTCCTCGAGCAGGCGCGGACCGCCGTGGCCGTCCCCTCCCGTGCCCAGCCTGAGCAGACCCCCGCCGCCCTTGAGAACGCCGCCTCCGGGAAGCAGCAGCAGGGCCGTGTTGATGGTGGTGTGGGAGGTCACGTAGACGGGGTCGTTCTCCTCCTCGGACCAGCCGGTGTACCCCTCGACGAGGTCCCCGAGGAGGTTGGCCTCCGTGACGTTGCCCCACCACGTGCCCCAGCTCGCTCCCCCGTGGGCCTCGCTGCTCCGGGGATCGAAGAGCCACCCGTCCTGACCGTAGAGTCCGGCGTAGGCGAGCCCCTCCGTCGCCGTCTCGTACGCGGCGAGCTGACGGTTGAACTGTCTGTGGCCCGGGTTGGTCGCCCAACCGGTGTGGGGGTTCCAGTACCCCTGTTGGATGACCATCCCGGCCGCGGTGCCCCACACCAGGTCGACGGCGAGGGTGTCCCACGCCGCCTGTCCCACCCGGGAGCCGAAGTCGGCGTCGGCCGGGTCGAACTCCTCACCGGCCCACGCGGTGGCCGAGTTGGCGAGCCAGAAGGCCGTTCCCCTGGTGAGGTCCAGTTCCGGGAACTCGCCCTCGTGGGAGGAGGTCCCGTAGACCAGTTCCCGGTCGCTCCCGGTGGCGCTGTCGGGTGTCGCGAAGGCCTGGCCGCCGTACACGGCGGAGATCCTGTTGGCGCAGTCGACCTCGGCCGTGTTGAACTCGGACCAGGCCGCGTTGACCTCGCACTTGCAGCGCAGGTTCTCCTCGATGAGGGTGTCGTCGGTCTCCTCGTCCTCACCGCAGAACCACAGCTTCTTGCCGCTGTGCTCGTTCCAGAAGGACTGCGCCTCGATCCGGAGGGTGTTCAGCTTCCGGCGCGCGGTCTTGGCCGCCTCGGCCAGGTCCTCCAAGGCGGCGGCGACGGTGCCCAGGTCCGACTCTACGCCCTCCCCCCGGGTCACCACGGGGTCTATCGCGGCGAAGAGCTGTTCGCTCTCCGGCGCGGTGTAGTGGGCCTGGAGGCCCCGCCAGGTGGAGCGCATGTCCTCGGCCCCGCCCGCGAGCTCCTCCCCGCCGCTGCGGAGGGTCTCGGCCGCGAAGTTCAGGGACCAGGTGTCCGTCTCGGGGTAGGGGATCGTGTCGGGGGCCAGGAGCGTGAACGGGTTCAGGCCGACGCCGCTCGGGACTTCCGTGAGCTCGAAGCCTCCGGACTCGCTCACCTCGGGCCTCCCATGGTGAACGGCTCCTCGCCGCCTTCCAGGCCGAGGGCGGAGACGTCCCCGGCGGTCCTCTGCGCCTCGAGCGCCATCTCGTGCTGGCCGTCGTTGTAGGCGAGCGTGGCGTCACTGGCCCCCTGGAGGCAGGACAGGCTCTTGAGGAACATGCCGTCCGTCTCGCCGGTGTAGTGCTCGAAGAGGCCGGCCAGGGCGATCTCCACCGGCGGACTCTTGGCGTTGTCCAGCGCCATGTCGATCCCGTCCGCGGTGGAGTCGATGGTCTCCGCCAGCCCGCCGCCCTCGATGCCCAGTTGGTCGCTGAAGACCGTCAGGACCACCGAGACCCCGGCGACGTCGATGTTCCACGTGCTCATCGGGGCTCACCTCCCGCTTCGGGGGAGAACCGGTGGGGGTGGAAGACCGCCGCGGCCTTTGGTTCCACCGGGGTGTGCGCGGTCGCCGCGACACGCGCGGATGCGGCGGCCCTCAGCTCGGCCAGGGAGGACCGTGCGCCGCTGGCGGCCCGGTCCAGGCGGCGCCTGACGGGGAGGCGGGCGTCGGCGTCACCGGAGTGCTTCGGAGCGGCCACCGGGTTCGGGGCCGGGGAGGAGGGCTGCTCAGGGACGCCCTCTGCGGTGGGGGAGGCGTCCCCGTCGCCTGGTTCGACCAACTGGAACTTCACGCACGGCTCCTGTCTTCACCACGTCGGGATCGTCTGCCTGTGCCATAAGGAGGGATGAGCGAAGAGGGTTCGAGGTTGCTCCTGGTCCTGGTTGATTCGCTCCGCGTCACCGCATGCCCGTTTCCCTGAACTGGTGGCATGTGATCGAGGGAATCCATGAGTGTCGAACATCACATCTCTGTTCGTGGTGCGCTTCCCGGGCCCGCTAACCCCTCGCGGACGAGGCGAGGTAGTGCCACTGCGCCCTCGCCGCCTCGACGGCCCGCATGGGCTTCTCGGGGTCCGCCACGACCGGGTACCAGGCAGCGGGGGAGCCCTCCTCCCCGAGGAGCGTGCACCGGAGCGGTCCGGCCTCGGCGCGTTCCCTGCCGACCAGGCTCAACCGCTCCGGGCCGATCGCGAGCCCGAGCGGGACTCCCGGGCCGCGCCAGCGGGGTTCGTGGGTGGTGTCGCCGCGACCGGCGAACCTCCTGGCCCACAACGTGTCCAGGAGGCGCTCACCCGCGAGCGCCGTCACCAGTTCGGGCAGTGCGCGGAGGCGGGCCTCCCGCTGGCTCCCGAAGCCGACCAGCATGGAGACCTCCTCCCTGACCCGGTCACCGCTCCAGGTGACGCGGATCTGACCCGAGTAGGGGTGGCCCGTGTCTCCGGGCCCGGAGAAGTACGACAGCGCGGCCCGGGGCGCCCGGTGCCGGACGGACCGGGTGAGCAGTTCCCGGTCCCACGGGATGAGGGCGGGCTCGTGCCTCCCCCAACCGGCGGGCGGGGGACCCGCGGCGTACTCGGCGAGGACCTCCGCGGCCCGGCCGAGGAGGAGGCCGTCCCGGTCCTCGTGCACCACCGACAGGTTCAGGGCGAGCTGGACCCCCGTGGGCGCGGCGTCCAGGAAGCCCGGAGCCGCCTCGGGGGCCCGGATGCCAACCCCCTCCCCGGGCGGGGTGACGGTTCCCCCCGAGCCGTCCGCCTCCTCCGGTCGGAGCACGAAGCCCTGCTGGTCGTCCCAGGTCAGCGGTAGTCCGGTGACCCCGTCGTAGTGGCCGCCGTCCGCACCGCGCACCACCCACAGGCCCAGGGGGCCGGTCACGAAGGTCCACAGCCCGTACGTCAGGCGCGAGGTCTCGGGGGTCAGCACCTGGAGGCGCCTCCTCCCGCCGCCGGTGGCCACGACGTCGCCGAGCCAGGACGAGAACGGCACCACCTCGCGGTCCTGGGCCACCAGCACCGCGTGCGGAGTCGCGCGTTCGACGGCCGGATGGGAGGTGTCCTCCCACAGGCCGAAGTCGGCTCCGCCCGAGGTCCACACCAGCCCGCCCAGCCGCAGTACGAGCCCGTCCGCGATCCGGTGCGCCACCTCCCGCCCCGCGCGGTCCGGGCGGGCGCGCACCTCCACCCACCAGCAGGGGGCCGGTAGCTGCGCCTGGACCTCCGCGCCGAGCAGGCGGCCGACCTCGCCCGGGGAGCCCACCGACCGGCCCGGTTCGAGTGTGGCCAGGAGCCTCTCCTCCGCGTCGCACACCCGGAGGAGGCTGGTGCCCTCGTACCCGTGCAGCCACAGGCCGGGATCGACGTCCCCGAGGGCGCGGGCGACCGCTTCGAGGGCGGGCTCACCCGCCACGAGCGCCACCGCGTCGTAGCTCAACGTTCCTCCCGGTCTGGTGTGGGGGTGCCGCCGGGGCGGGCGGACACGGACCGTGGCGTTTCCGGCGACGAGGGTATCCAACGTGCCGCGCCCGCCCGCCCGGGGGTCCGGCGGCGGACACGCGGACGGCGCCGCCCGGAGGGGCGGCGCCGTCGCTGCGTGGGAGGGGCGGGTGCTAGCTCACGGCGGGCAGGGCCTCGGAGCCGGGCAGGTCCATGAAGGTCGGGTGCTGGGTCATGCCCGCGGGGGTCTCCTGCGGGGCGGTGCCGCCGGAGACCGAGAGCAGGTCGCTGGTGTCGATGTCGTTCAGCAGGTCGGTGCCCCGGCCGAGCTCGGCCACCAGGTCCTCGGCGGTCTGGGTGTCGACGCTCTCGACCGCCACGGGCAGACCGGCGTCGGCCAGCTGCGGCGAGACGGAGTCGGCCGCGTCGTCGACGAGGGGCACGCCGGTGCCGGAGAGGCGGGGCAGCCCGGGGTCGGCCAGGGGGCCGTCCACGTTGAGCGGCTCCATGCCGAAGGTGCTGAAGCCCTCGCGCTCCAGGTCGCCGCTGAGCAGGGTGCCGACCAGGTCGCCCAGGCCGGGGTTCTGGGGCGAGGACTGCGGCAGGGTGGTGAGCGGCTCGTCGAGGTTGCGCTGTCCGACCATGCCGAGCGCCTCCTCCTCGCCCAGGCTGACGGAGTTGCCGTCGGTGAGGGGGGTGAGCGACATCAGGTCCCGCACGCCGTCGGGCGTCTCGATCCCGAAGATGTAGGCGATGTCCCACATGTTGGGGGCGACGGGCCCGGCCGCGCTCTGGTGCACGGGCGCGGACATGCCCAGGGTGTCACCCAGGGCGGGCGCCTGCTCGCCGTTCAGGGACAGGGTGTTGCCGCCGGTCACCGAGGTCAGGTCGGAGGTGTCGGGCAGCGGCGCGGCCTCGGAGAGCCGCTCGGGGCTGGCCAGCGGGACGACCTCGTCGACCTTGGGCAGGTCCACCTGCTCGCGCAGCCCGTAGACCGACTCCACGGTGTGCGGCAGCACCTCCATGGCGGTGGCCTCGGTGCGCTCGCCCGCGCCCTCGGCCATCCCCTCCACGGCGGAGCCCGCCCGGTGGCCGCCCTCCTCCAGGGAGCGGCCCAGGTCGTGGCCCACGGTGTCGTGCGGGTCGCCGTCCAGGCCGGTGGCGTCCTGGACACCGGCGACGGCGTCAGCCAGGTCGGAGGTCGGGTTGGGCAGTTCACCGAGCGGCGTGCGCACCGGCTCGCCGTCGGGCAGCGGCGCGGACAGGTCGGGGGCGGGCTTGGCGGGGTCGTGCGCGCTCTGCTGCAGTTCGGAGCGGGCGCTGTCGGCGATCGGCCCGACGCCCTCGGGAGCCAGGCTGGTCACGGTGGGGGCGACGCCCTCCACCAGGGCCCGCTCGACGAGGGGCGCCACCTCCTGGAGGGGCGCGACGTCCGGGAGCGGGATGTGGAGGGCTTCGGCACCCGCGATTCCGCTGCCGAGGGCGACGAAGCTCGCCGTTCCGGCGGCGAGGAGGACGGACCTGGCCGGGATGCGCTTGACCTGCGTCATGGGGTTTCCTTCCGGAGTTCGTGATCTGGATCAGTGGATTGCGGTGCGGCCGTGCGCGTGGGGCGCGTGCGGCCGGAGCCGGAGTGGACCACCGGCTGGCGTGAGCGCCGTGCGCGGGCACGGGACTCACGTCAGCTCCCAGAGAGGCGGCGTCGTGACGGCCGGGGCTGGGAACGGTCCGGGCGGGGACCGTCCTAGTCGGGCGAGACGGTGGGGTCGTCGCTCGGACCGCCCGGCACGGGGTGCAGGGCGTGCGCGGCGAGCAGGACGGCGTCGGCCGCGGGCGCGGCGACGGGAACCGTCGTGAGGTAGCCCGCGATCCCGGGGGCCGGGGCGCCGCCGCCGGGGGCGGCCGAACCCGGGGTGAGCTGCACGGTGGAGGAGGCGGGGACCGCGGGCGCGGCCTCCGGCTCGGCGGTCTCCACGGAGGTCTCGGTCGCGGGCAGGGCCGTCAGGACCGTGTGCGAGGTGCGGACGGGCGCGGGCCGCCGGGGGGCGCCGGAGGCAGGGGGCTCCTGCCCGGAGCGCTCCTCGGGTGCGGTCGCGGGGTCCGGTTCGGCCTTCGGCGGGGACACGGGGGCGAGAACGTCCTCGGTGCGGTCCCGGTCGAGTTCGCGGACCACCCGGCGGGCGCCCTCGCCGACACCGTCGACGGGCCAGGGCGCCTCGGGCAGGACGGTGGCGGTTCCGGCGGCGGTGCGCTCGGCGCCCTGCTCCAGGCGGTGCTGGACACCGTCCAGCGTGCTGGAGACCGGCTCGGCCACCTCGCCGGGGACCACCTCCTCCAGCGAGCCGGGGTCGCGCAGGTCCAGAGAGGAGGTGTCCAGGCCGCCGCCGAGCACGGCGTGGGTCAGCGGGCCCTCGCCGAGGGAGCCCCCGGCCAGCGCGCCGGTACCGAGGCGGCCGCCGAACGGGCTGCCGTCCTGGGCGGAGGCGGGGGCGGCGCCGAGCAGCCACAGGCCGGCCAGGAAGGCGCCGACCACCAAGGGCAGGAGCAACAGGGAGGGTGCCAGCGGGCACACGGCCGCGGCCGCGCGCGAGGCGCGTGCCGTTCGGCTGGTGCGAGGCATGGCGGGGCCCTCCGGCTGTGTGCGGCCTGGTCGGAGCCGGGGCGGAACCCCGACTCGCGACCTGACGTTAGCACAGAGTCACAGAGGGTAGTTTGGGTTTTCCGTGACCGGGGAACCCGGAGTCACCGCGGGGCCTCCCCCCTGGCGGCGCGTTCGCGGAGGACGAAGCGGGACCTGCTGTCGCGCAGCTGGTCCCAGGCGAACACGCACAGGGCCAGCCAGACCAGGCCGAAGCCCAGCCAGCGGGCGGGCGGCATCTCCTCCCCCTGGACGAGCCAGCCGATGAGGAACATCATGCTCGGGGCGATGTACTGGAGCATCCCGATGACGCTGAGGGGCACCATGCGGGCGGCGGTGCCGAACAGCAGCAGGGGCACGGCGGTCACGAACCCGCCGCCGACGAGCAGGGCGGTGTGGCCGGGGGAGACCGACAGGGCGGTGCCCGCCCCGGTGGCCTCCAGGTAGACCACGAAGCCCAGCGCGGGCAGGAACATCACCAGGGTCTCGACGGTCAGGCTCTGGGTCCCGTCCAGGTCGACGTACTTCTTCACGGCCCCGTAGGCGGCGAAGGAGGAGGCCATGAGCAGGGACAGCCACGGGGCCACGCCGTAGCCGACGGCCATCACGACGACGGCCAGGGCGCCCAGGACGACCGCGGTCCACTGGGTGGCCCGCAGGCGCTCGGCGAAGAACAGGACGCCCAGGCACACCGACATCAGCGGGTTGATGAAGTAGGCCAGCGAGGCCTGGAGGGTCTGCTCGATCGAGACGGAGTAGATGAACCCCCACCAGTTGACGGAGATCAGGGCCGCCGCCGCGACGACCGGCAGCAGCCGCCGGGGGCTGCGCACCACGGCGGGGAACCAGGACCAGCCCCGGCGGGTGAGCAGGAGGATCACGCACATCGCCAGGAGCGACCAGACCATGCGGTGGGCGAGGATCTCGGCGGGCGCGGCGGCGGAGAGTAGGGGCCAGTACAGGGCCGTTACGCCCCACAGGAAGAAGGCGGAGGCGCCGAAGGCGACACCGCGGTTGGATTCGGTCACGGGGGCGATACGGGTGGATTCCGGCACGCCTCAATGGTAGGACGAATATTTCTGCATGTCCTGTAAGTTCTTCCCGCCCCCGGTTGTCCACAGCCCCCGCCCGGCCCCCGCGCCGCTCTCCTCCCGCGGATACCCTGAAGCCATGTTCGGTAGAAAGACGACCATGGTCGATCCAGCCCGCGCCCTGCCCGGCCGCGACACCCCGCTGCCGGAACCCGCGGCGCACACCGTCCTCGGTACCAGGCTCACCCCGCCCTACCCGGAGGGGAGCCGGATCGCCGACGTGGCGATGGGCTGCTTCTGGGGTGCCGAGCGCATGTTCTGGCGCCTGGGCGCCGAGCGGGGCGTCATCACCACCGCGGTGGGCTACGCGGGCGGCTACACGCCCAACCCCACCTACGAGGAGGTGTGCTCGGGCCTGACCGGCCACACCGAGACGGTGCGTGTGGTGTTCGACCCCGAGCGCATCACCTACGAGGAGATCCTCAAGGTCTTCTGGGAGGGGCACGACCCCACCCAGGGGATGCGCCAGGGCAACGACGTCGGCACCCAGTACCGCTCGGCGGTCTTCTACCATGACGACGCCCAGCGCGCCGCGGCCGAGGCCAGCCGCGACGCCTTCCAGCCGGTGCTGACCCGGTCCGGCTACGGGCCGATCACCACCGAGATCGCCCCGGCCGCCGAGTTCTACTTCGCCGAGGACTACCACCAGCAGTACTTGCAGAAGAATCCTAACGGGTACTGCGGCATCGGCGGAACCGGTGCCAGTTGCCCGATCGGTGTCGTGACCTCGGACGATGCGTCCTCGGGTCACGCGGCCGAGTAGTACGACGGAGTACGTGCGAGTACGCCCGCGCACGTTCGAACGATGGCTGAGTGATGGCTCAGCCATCATTCAATGATGGTTGGGGCACCAACGGTCGACAGCAACGCCGTGGGCATCGCTCGCGGGAGACTGCTCGCCGTATGCGAGCGTCTGTACCTTCAGCATGGCTGGATTCGCCGGTACACCCGCGAGTGCCGGGATAACGGAAGAAGCTTGCGCCATACTCTCGTGTTCTACGCGCCTTGGCGGCCCACGAAGCAATAGCTTGCATACACGAGAGGCTCGCTCATATGTGATGCTCGGCACCGTCTAGGGTGGCCCTACTGTTCAGGCGCGAGGACGCGTTCGTAGAGCAGGTCTTCTACCTGGTACATCTCGCGTTCGACGGACTCGGTCAAGCCTTGGTCGTCAATGAGCACACCGAACTCGACGTTGCCGTGTTCCGCGCTCCACGAGAAGTTGGCACTAGTCACCAGAAGGAACCGGTGATCGATGGCCAGGAACTTCGCATGGTTGCGGACAAGGTTTCCGTCGAAGTCCTTCGTTCGCAGGACGACGCCTGGACTCAGGTGCGCGGCCACTTCCGTTGTGGTGGGTGACCAGCGTTTCGGATGAAGGTCGGCCGCTCGGGTGTCGAGATAGACCCGTACCTCGACCTCTGAACGGCGCGCTGTTCGACGCAGGGCCTTCCAGAGCCCGGACGACCGCTGAAAGTTGAAAGTCGAGCAGGTGACGGACCGGCGCGCGTTGTTGACGAGGTGAGCGACGGAGCTGGTCAGAGGCCCGCTTTGTGCCAGGTGGCCGGGCATGGTCCACAGCGGGTCCAGGGCGGTGGCTTTCGACCGCGCTCCCTCGACCGCCCGCAACATGGTCACCAACAGGCCTGTGTCTGGCGGTCCCGATCCTGCGGCGCCTTCCAACAGCGCCCGTACCTCCGAGCGACGTCCGACGGCGACCGCCCTAAGCGCGGCTGTCAGAGTGGCGCCATCGGCGAGTCGGTTGGCCAGCTCCCGGGCTTCTGTACCGGTGAGGAACTGCCCGAGCCTCCTCGCCGCAGCGGCGTCAACCGGTCTGTCCGAAGAAGCCAAAGTCGCTCCCGGGCAGATCGATGAGGAATCGGCGGTCGAGGAAACGGTTGGCCCGCTCGCACGAGGTCTCCGAGGCCATGACACAGCAGTGGCACGCGGCTCCGTGGAGGAAGTCTTCGGGGTTCTGCGGAGTACGTGTCGCGCATATCGGGTCCGAGGAGCACCGAGCCGCCCGACGCAGAGCTCTTGACACGACTCCCTGCATCTCGGCGGGGTCGCTCAGTTGGACGAGCCCGCCGAGTGTCCCGTCACTGTCCGATGCGGTGGTGCAGATCAGCAGGCCAGCGGCAGCCGACCGTTCCTCGGTCTCCGGCCAGGCGTACAGGCGTTCGCTCAGGCTGGCCGCTGAATAGCCACAGGTCATGGCCAGCTCGCGAATCAGGACATGGGCCAGTGTGTGCACGAGCCAGTAGCGTGGCGGCCGAAGACGGTCATCTGGATCAACCTCGATGGCCGTTTCGGAGAAACGCCGGTGGAAGTTGCGTCGGTGGGCTTTTTTGTGTGCGTTCCAGATGCCGGTGCCACAAACCTGGCTCTCCCACTTCGCGACCGCTTGCTCGTCGAGTTGCAGGAAGATCCCTTCCCCGCGGTCCTCGGTGGCGACGGTCCAAGAGGGTCGGGGAGCACGGGTCAACGGGACGAGACGATGGGGCAGGTCACCGACACGGTCCATGGCGTCGATCCGGGTGAAACCGATCAGTGCGTTGACCTTGCGCAGCCTTTCCACCGCGAGCACGCGAGTGATCTGCTCTGGCAGCTTCGATCCGCGTTCCCGCTTCGAGAGTGTGAGACCGCTCGCCGGATCCTCGACCCCCGGTCCGGGTACCTCCTTCTGGAGATACAGCCATTCGGGAACGAGTAGGTCCACGGGATCCCAAGTGCGGGCACGCTCCTCCTGGCCCGCCTCGGGCACGGGCGGGGCATCGGCCGCTGCGACCGTCTCAGCCAGTTCGGTGTCCGAGAGGTCGGTGACGTCGACCTTGCCGTCCAGCACGTCCCGCATCGTCTCCAGGTCATCGCGGTACTTCGCCAGCTTCACACCCAAGGCGACGCGGATCTGGTCGGCGAGGTCGCTTCTACGCTCCTCTGTGGACTCCGGCATGACGATGATCGACTCTGTGGCCGGAAACCAGAGGTTGGAGGCACCGACGAGCATCAACCTGGTGTCATTGCCGCACTGTTCGAACGCGTCCAGGTGCGGGTGGCGACCACGGCAGCTCGGCAGTTTGGACCTGCCAGCCTCGCCCTGGGCCTCGTTCATCGGTCGCCGCAGACCACAGGACTCGCAGCGGATCACGGCCGAGGCGCCTTTACCCGCCATACGATCGACCATTTTCAGCGCCGGGAACTCCGCTTTGTCGCATCGTTGGCCTTGATGGACCCACAAGTTGTAGGGAAACTCGTCGAGGTGACCGTTGACGCAGGCCAGTAGGTAGCGGGCCGGCACAGCGGTGCGACGGCTCGGCTTGCGGGTTCGGGCACCGGCGCGGCCGGTGCACCGGACATGCTCAAAGCAGGCCAGGTCGGTGCGGTAGGGATGGGTGTTCCGGTAGTCGAACTGCGGCAACGTGCCGAGCATGTCGCATCCAGTGCAGCGCAGCCACTGCGGGAAGACACGCGCTGGTACGCCCAGGTCGTTGCCCTCGGTTGACAGACTCGTCTTCTTCGGTTGCCACGGGAAAGGTCGCAGTTCGACGTCCCGCGACCCCAGCAACGAGCCCACGGCTTGGCGCAACCGCGGTGCTCGAATCTGTGGAACACCGTCACGTCGACGCCAGATCCGCTCCCAGTCGTCGAGTCCGGAGGGCATGATCGTGAACTGCGGTAGGTCCATGATGGCACCCGGACCGTAGGTGTAGAGCAGCGAGGACGGGCGTCCCGAGCCGACCTTGGCCCGGTTGTGCTTGCGGCCTGCGTCGGATTCCCTCTCTGCGTCGCCCAGAGGGTCGACGGTGTTGGACGCGTCGTAGAGGAAACGCACATCCATCGGTTCGGCGGTCATGACTCCTCCTCGGGCGGAGCGAACTCCCATGCCGGAGTACCGGGTGGCTCGGTGAAGACCAGGTTTTCCTTGATTGGGCTCACCAGGAGGTTGATCTCCGGTTGCACCTCACGCATCGAGTTGGCCACGACGAACGGTGGGGTGTCCTTGCTGTCCGTCACTGCTCGGGCGTTCTCCGCGCTGATCATGAGCGGATCGAAGTGGGCCTTGTCCGGTACCCGCTCATAGACGAGGCCCTTGTTCTGGCTCGCCAGGTACCGGCACCGCTTCTCCCACTGGTCGAGTCGGTTGTGCAGGCGTCGGCGCGCACGGTCGGCCGGATCGTCGTTGGACGCGCGTTTCACCCGTTGCACCAGTTTGTCGATCAACCCTTCGGCGAAGTCGCGCTCCTCCTCGATCCTGCCCGCACCCCGCTCAGGTGACAGGCCTTCACGCCGGGTCGCCTGGAGTACCCGTGCAGCGCTGACCAGTACGCCGTCCAGTCCTCGTTCCAGGGAAGTGATCGAGAACGGAGTGACCGACAGCGCCTCGACCCGGGAGTAGAACGTCTCGTGGTAGTGGCGGAACTGTTCGAAGTGTGCCAGGTCACGCGGCCTCGCCCAGTTGCCTAGTGTGACTACCAGACCGGGCCTGTTCGCGGCGCGCCCCACGCGTGAGGAGGCCTGAATGTACTCCGCGGTGTTTTTCGGCTGTCCGACCACGAGCATCAGTCCCAGGCGAGTGACATCGACACCGACCTGAAGCATCGACGTGGCCAGGACCGCGTCGTACGGGTTCGCCTCGCGACTGGGCACGGGTTTTCGGGCCTCGCGCAGTTCTTGCATCTTCCGTTTGCCGGAAGCGGAGTCGAACTCCGGATCGAACGTCACCGCCATCTGATCCAACGTGGCGGTGATGTCGGCACTGGCTACGCGGGAGGTCAACTCGGCGGTGTTGAGCGTGCCGAACTCCGTGCCGCTCCGACGCGGCAGCAACGACCACGGCCGCCGCTTGGAAAGCGCGGTCTGGATGTCGTCACCCATGTAGCGGGCCATACCGGCCAGTTCGCGAGTAGCGCTGAAGTAACCCACCAGGGTCATGTACGGGTCGGCTGCCCTGCCGGATCGATCGAGCAGCAACTGCGCACCGGCCATGAGGACTTCGGCGATGCGGATCTCCGCCGTGGTGAGCCGGACCCCGGTCGTGCTGATGCCCACGTACCGTCGACCGGGGAACTGTTCGGAGACGGATTCCTCCTTGGAGAAGAACGTCATCCCAGCGTCGAGCACTTGCGGCGGGAAGATCGTTACGTCACGCCCGTAGAGAGCCCGTACCTGGTCGGTCGCGTTTCGGGCCGTCGCGGTCGAGGCGACCAGCAGTGGTTGGACCGCCCGTCCTTCTGAGTCATGCCAGGACGTCATCACGTCGATTGCTACTTCGAACAGACCCACTGTCGTGCCGAGCGCCCCTGTGATCAGGTGTAGTTCATCCTGGATGATGAGATCCGGCGGACGTAGCCGTGCCACGGGACGGAGGCCTCCAGCAGACAGGCCGTCTTTGGCCCGGTGCCTACCGCTGTCACTCAGTTCGCAGTACTGCGAATCCTGGTGGACGTAACCGTGCCAGTCACAGCGCCGGGACACGTAGCCGAACAGGGCCGCAGCCTCACCCTCTCGCGCTAGGCGGGCGAACTTGTCCACGGTGGCGATGACGAACGCCGGAGCGAGCCGGTAGATCTCTTCGTCCACCGTCAGGACCGGCAGCCCTTCGGTCACCTCGCCGCCTTCGGCGAACGGGCAGTCGGCGAGTTCATCGCTGCAGTACACGTGTACTCGACGGGTCGCCTTGACCGCCCGGATATCCCGCGCACTGATCTTGCTCCCGCACCAGGGGCACCGTTGGATCTGCAGCACTGTCAGCCGGTGCCCCGGGCGGTTGTTGGCCTTTTCCAGCTGCGCCTCCGCGTCACCGAACCGCTTCGGGCTCACATCAGTACCGACCCACAGTCCGATGCGGAACGGTTCCTCTCCCCACGTCTTTGGATCCGCAGCGCGTGCCAGCTCGGCAGCGCACACCAGGGCGGTCGCACGCTGGAACTGCTGTGACGTGAGCAGACGCAGCGTGTAACGCATCAGCACGGCCACACCCGCGCCACCGTCGAGAGGGCCGTCGGAGGTCTCCACGACACCCTGCCGCCGCCGGATCGCGAACGTGTAGGCGGCCAGCCCCAGGTACGCCTCTGTCTTGCCACCGCCGGTGGGGAAGAACAACAGCTGCGCCTTGGCCAGGTCACCGGAGCGGTTCTCCGACGACGGATGGGTCAGCAGCGGCAACTGCATCAGGATGAACGCCAGCTGGAAGGTGCGCCACGAATGCGCCTTCGCGCCGTTCCCGTCAAGTACTGCTGTGCGAGCCTGCTCGATGTCCTCCTGCGGGTGCTTGGCCCGATACTCAGCCACCTGGGTGTGCACGCGTTGGTCCGCCATCACCTGGTTCATGAACCGGAAGCAGCGCAATGCCTCATCGTCGTCGAGCAGGTGTTCCAGGCCTTCGGTGAGCTGATGCTGTACTTTGCGGGCCTCGTAGACGGCCGCCAAGCCCTCCTGCCGCAGGTGCTCCGGCAGTGTCTCAGCACGACGTTCCTCTCCGTCGAGCCAGGCTGTGTAGCCATCCAGAATGGGCTTCAGCCCCGCCCGCAGTTGCTCTGGGACCGCTGTGGCGAGCTGGGTCATGTCCAGCAGTGCCTCGTGAATCTCCTCCGCCGTGGTCTGCGGTGTCTGATGGGTAGGCAGCCACGTCGTCCACACTCCGCTGGCTCGCCGTGCGCCCTCCTTCACCCGCCAATCCACCGAGCACGTGCGCCCGACGGCGAATTCCAGCCGGTCTCGGTACTGCAGGTCCAGTCGTTGCAGCTCTTCGTCGTCCTGCTCGAGGCGGGTCTCCTCCAACGGGTCGGAAACGGGAAGGAACGCTTCCGCTCCACCGGCGTCTACGGCCAGTCTGGTCTGGTAGAGCCACGCCTCGACCGGGATCTTGCGCGGTGTCTCCCGGTCGTTGCACAGAGCTACTTCGATGATCAGGCAACCTCGGGACTCGTCATCGTGTCGATCGACACGCAGTACGACCTTGTCCTTCAACGGGAGCTCCGTCGTGGTACCGGCCTTGAGCTCGGCAACGGAAACCTTCGTCGCAATATCGACGGGCGTGCGCTTGTAGCGGCGGCCACGTGGACCGTCAACGTCCGCGGACTCCATCTTGACCGGCTCGTACAGCCCCCACGACGCGGTCACCGTGAACGACTCGAGGTCGTACGGGATCTGGTAGCGCAGGCCCATCGACGCGGGGATCATCAACCCCCGTTGCTGCGGTTGGTCCTCGGCCTCAGCGTCATCGCCCGCTCCCTTGCCGCTCTCTTCCACCGCGGTGACGGGCACGCCCCGGCTCTTGCTTGCGGCTATGGCGTCACCGACATCGGTGGCTGCATCGTTCGCGTCGGCATCCTGCGGGTCGTCATCGCTGACGGCCAACTTGGACGGAGCGATCCGACCGACGAGATACGCCACGTCCGGTGGGCCCTCCAGAAGCTCCTCCGGGCCTCCGGCCGGCCCAAGCAGTTCCCGTTCGAGGATGTCGGCCAGGTTCTCTCGAGCCGTCCAAGACCGTTCATCCGGCTCGTAGGCAAGCGGGTAGGACGGCTCGTGCGTAGGGTGGGGGACGGTCACTCAGCATGCTCCTCACCTGGACTCGGCTTGGGCCTCTCCAGAACCGGCCGGATGGCTCCTATGACGCGCAGAGGGTTCCGTTAGGGTCCGGCGCGACGGCTCCACCTGCTGATTCGGATGTCGTCGTGCTGTTTCCACGCGATCACTTCGCACGACGGTATCGTGTGGCAGCGACAGGAGAATCCTGAGCATGAAGGTGCCCGTACCCAAACTCACGCTGGAGTTGCTCCCAGGTGAAGTCCACACGAGCACGGTCACGCTGCGAGAGCACCCGGGAGATCTCGCACGATTACCTGGAAGCGGTCATCCGCGACCGCTGCGTAACCAGCGGTGGTCGCGGGAGACGCATGCCGCATAAGCCGCTGGGTCAACAACAGATCCTGCCCGGAGGCCCGGTAGACGGCGGTTCCAAAACGGTGGCGGAGCTGGTGATAGCGTATCTTCACTCCGATGGCGGCCGCAATCCGTGAGATGGAGCGCGAGACCTTCTCCGGACGCAGCTCGGGCCAGAATCGTCCGCCGCTTTTTTCTTTGAGGGCGGCAAGTACCACGGGTGGTACGGGGATGACGTCTGTACGCCCGCCTTTACCCACCACACGCAGGACTGTCTGTCCGTCCCCGGCATCATGAAGATCCTCTGCGGACAGCTTGGCTGTCTCATGCGCACGCAGCCCGCAGAAGGCGCCGAGTAGTACCCAGGCCTTGTGATCGGGGCGGGTGGCGGAACGAAGCAGGTCCTTGAGGTCGCGTTCCGCGATGGGGTCAGGAGTGGCGCGAGGAGCCGGAGGTTTTCGAAGGCCGTCGATGAGATTTCGGCCGAGCCATTTGCCGAAGGACGAGAGATGATTGAGGTAGGTGCGTCGAGTCCAACTCGTGAGGAAGCGCGTTGAAAAATATTCCTGTACGTGCTCTGCACGGATTCGGTTAGGCGCCAACCCGGAATGCTTCGCGATCGCTTTGATGCAGTTTACTCGAGCGCGGATGGTGTTGTAGGCGTAACCGTCTGCGCGCTGGGACGCAGCATACTTTTCGATCACCATACCGCAATCCTTGGCTGTTCGTGGGGGTATGACTGGTGTTGTATTGCAGATATTAGACAGGGTTAGAGGGAATGTCAATTCGTTGATGTAGCACTCTCTGCCAGGGATTTCTGGAAATTTTCCTCTGGAGTTGACTGATGTGGGGAGAGGGTGAAGTCGGTTGCCGACTCCTCGGTACGCCCGTGGTGTAGTACTGCTGTTCGATATTTCTCTTGTCGAAGCACAGGGAGGATAGCGGCATCGGTAGGGCGATCGTTAGATGGATCGCATCCGTCTGGTAGCCAACCGTAGGCGGTCATTTATCGGATCGTATGTCCTGGGCACTGGCTTCATTCTGGAGCCTGAGCAGGCCCAGGAGCTGATCGAGCGTGACCCCCGCAACAAGGACGTCCTCTTCCCCTACCTCAACGGAGAGGACCTCAACTCGCGTCCTGACTGCTCGGCGAGTCGGTGGGTGATCAACTTCCACGACTGGTCCGAGGAACGGGCGCGGAGCTACTCCGAAGTATTCGACATCGTCGAACGCCTCGTGAAGCCCGTAAGAGCAAAGAACAGCAACCGTCAACGCCGGGAGCTATGGTGGCGCTTCACGCGTCCCACACTCGATCTCTACCGGGCTATTTCGGGTCTTGACCGTGTTCTGGTGGTAGCTCTCGTCAGCAAGACACTTATGCCAGCCTGGACATCCAGCCGTCAGGTTCTATCCCACAAGATAGGTGTTTTTGCAGTCGATAAAGACGAATATCTCGCCTTTATGTCAAGCTCTTTTCACTCCAGGTGGGCATGGCGCAACTCATCAACGATGAAGTCTGATATTAACTACTCCCCATCTGACGCCTACGAAACACTTCCTCATCCGCAACTTAATTCTCGCCTTGCAGATCTAGGTGCAACTCTTCATGGAATTAGGGGAGGTCTAATGACAGAGAGGGGCGAGGGACTGACAAAGCTCTATAATTCATTCCACGACCCTATGCAAAAAAGCAAAGATCTGTGGTTACTTCGGAAAGTTCATGAGCTAATCGACCACACAGTTGCAGATCTGTATGGCTGGCACGATTTGGACGTTAGGCATGACTTTCGGGAGACTCGGCAAGGGTTCCGTTACGCCATCGACCCCACCATCGAAGTTGAAATGCTCGATCGCCTTCTTGAACTCAATCATCACCGCCACCAGGGGGAACACACTGGGGAGGCCTAAGGTGCAAACACGGGGATAATTATTTTCTTCCCTCTTGACTGTGCGCGTGATTGACCTCAAGTAGCCGATCAAGGATCTCCGCTTGAGTTGTGCGACAAAAAACGAGGCGATGGCTTTGCTTTTCCTGCTGAAACTCGAGGTCGAGATTGAGATCTCCCCATCCGTATGATTCTGCCACAGCTTGATTAATGTGAGCATGGACACCCCTGAGTTTGTTTATTTCTTCCCCTGCAAACGCCGGGTCATGGAATCTATTGTATAGCTTGGTCAATCCGATATTTTGATCAAGCATGATGGTGGAACGGGTTTCATGCAAGAGCAAGCCGAGGCTAGCCAATTTTTCTTTGGATGAAGTGCTGGGCTGAGGAAAAGTCTCGTAAACATCGGATGGTGTATAGCGAAGGTCTCCCTTGAGGCTGGAGCCCCATGTGTTCGCCCACAGGTAGTGAATTCCGCTACTCAGAAGAGCCAAGTCTGATGTGCCATTGCTTGTAAAAACTACAGTGTTCTCACTGAGCACCTGGCCCGTAGGGACGAATACTGGTAGGCATGTCTTGCTAACGCGAGCTACCACCAGAACACGGTCAAGTTCAGAGATGAGCGAGTACAGTTCAGGACGACGTCGCTCGTACTGCCACCACCTCTCTCGAGCGTTCTTACTGTGGGTAACTTTCAACCGTACGGGCTTCACGAGGCGTTCGACGATGTCGAATACTTCGGAGTAGCTCCGCGCCCGTTCCTCGGACCAGTCGTGGAAGTTGATCACCCACCGACTCGCCGAGCAGTCAGGACGCGAGTTGAGGTCCTCTCCGTTGAGGTAGGGGAAGAGGACGTCCTTGTTGCGGGGGTCACGCTCGATCAGCTCCTGGGCCTGCTCAGGCTCCAGAATGAAGCCCTTACCCAGCACGTTGGACCCTTGGAAGGACTTACCCCGGTTGGCTACCAGACGGAACGGTCTCCCAGAGACACGTGACTTGCGATCCAGTGAGGAGGTGATGCCGTTCACCGGTTCGTCGTCCAGTACACGTCCCGCTTCGGGGTCCAGAGGCTTCTTACTGGTCCACACCGCGCAGTACTCCAGCGCGGCTGAAGAAGAGGGCCAGCGCGCACTCTTGATAGCCCTCCGGATCTCGACACCGCTTTCGGTGATCTGGTCGAGCCCCACCTCGCGTGTATCGCCCTGGGCAAGGGTGTTGGTGGCGATGAGGCCGGTGTATCCCTGGGGGGCGAGGAGCCGATGCGCGCGGAGTTCGAAGTAGGCGACAAGGTCGGCGCTACCCTTACGTCCGTTCGCAAGCATGGTGACGAACCAGTCACGGACGTTCTTTCCCATGGCGCCGGTGAGTTTCTGCCCGCCCAGGAACGGAGGGTTACCGATGATCGCGTCGAAGCCGCCCCGTTCCATCACGTCTGGCACAGCGAGGATCCAGTGCAGTGGCTTCCAACGCTCGTAGTCCGTCACCACTGTCGGGGTGAGTCCAGCGAGGAGAATGTCGTCGAGCATCGCCCGGTTAGGTTTGCTGTCGTCTGTCGGGTATGCGAGGCCGACAGCGATGCGGAGGTTCTCATATGCTTCGGACAGCGCCTTGCCGGGTTTGCCGCCGAGTCGCAGGCCGGCCGCGATCACGCCGTCGGCAACGTCCGCAAGCTGGCGGGTCAGTTCCTGGTACTCACGCCACTGCCTCCGCTTCGTGGTCGCCGAACGCTGCGGGTCGTTGTCGTTGATCTCGCTCGCTAGGTTCTGACGCAGTCTTGTTGCCCGTGTGAGCACGCCATCGATGTCGAGATGACGGATCGTCTCAGCGTTCTCACCGATATCGAAGAGCGGTGTCGCCGCTGCCTTGACCGGAGTGGCGTGGAGCGCACGAAGTTGTTCGGCATCAGTGAGGCCGAGCAGGGAGTTGCCGTGCAGCACCTTGTCGTCGACGAAGGAGAAAGGCAGTTTGGGGTCGAGGGAGACCAACCAGAGCGACAGCTTGCACATCTCGACGGCCATGGCGTTGATGTCCGCGCCGTAGAGGCATCTCGCAACGACCGTCCGTATCGCGTGGATGTACAAGTCGTGTGCGGTCCCTGTCGCCACACCCTCACGTCGCCAAGCCTCGACGAGCCGAGCTGCCAGATACCGAGCGGCGGCGACGAGGAACGCGCCGGAGCCGCAGGCGATGTCGGCGACCTTGAGGTCGAGGATGTCATCGGACGAGACGGGCCGCCATGCTTCACGATCGGCAGTCCGGTGCGGACCGGGGTTGAAGACCAGCGGTTCCAGAGCATGCTGGACGACTTTCTCTGCCAACTTGCGCGGGGTGTAGTGGGCCCCCGCGGTGGCACGGGACGGGGACTCGACGAGTAGTACACCGCCGGGCTCGACGACGAATGGGCGGTTGCGCAGATCTCGTCGGATGATGCCGATGAAGGGCCGTAGTTGGTCGCGCAGCGCAGTGTCGGTGGTGATGGCGCGCAGGGCCCGTTCGGTGTCCTCGATCTTCTCGCCGCTGAGAATCGCTTTGGCTAGTGCCGTTCTGGAGGGTGGCTTGGCGGCGGGCTGGTTCTCTTTCACCCAGGCCAAGATCGCTCCGGCCAGCTTCGACGCGTCGCGGTCTTGGGCGGCCATGGCCTCCAGCTCGGCCAGGGGTACCTCCGGCTCCTCTCCAGGCCTTCCCTTGAGCCCTACGGTGATCTCATCGACCTCCTTGCTGGTGTAGCCGAGCAGACCCTCGTAGATGTAGCCGATTTGCTCGACGTCGATGTCGCGGAACGAGATCCGCCGAGCCGGCTCGCCCCGCAGCTCGGCCACCTGGACCGAACGCAGTACCTCCAACATGACCCGGTCGCTCACCGTGATCGCCAAGGTGCCTCGGGGGCTGCGCGTCAGGAGGAACGGGAACCGATCGGCGGCGAACAACGAGCCGCCGTACGAGGGCAGGCGCAGATCCTCGAACGAAGCACCGCGGGAGAGTGCTTGAGACGTCGCCAGGAGACGGTGCCAGGTGAGGTGGGTACCGTCGAGAGTCTCACTGCCCTCTTCTCGCTCGCGGCGGTCAAGAGCGTCCAGCTCGTCGCTGATGCCGTACCCCATCGCGAACAGCCGACTTTGCGGGAGCAGACCGCGCTCCTCTGCGAAGAGGAGAAAAACCACCCGCATCATCACCGTCACGGCGGCCTCGTAGACCTCCGACCGCTCTTCGGGCAAAGGATCGGACTCGCCATGTCGGACAGCGTCCAGAGCCCCCTCCGACAGGGCCTGTACGAGTAGTTCGACCGCTCGTCGGACTTGGACGCCGAGTGCCTCGGTGATCTCCTCGGCGGCGGCGACCGACTCTCCGAACAGTTCAGTCAGCCTATCCCCGGGGCGTCCTCCGAACAGGCGCCGGATCCGGAGCAGTTCGAGGAATGCGTTGCGCGTCTGGGGCTCCTCGATCCAGGTCTGCGCGTCGACGATGCCGGAGGCGACCATGGTGTCCTTGCGGGCGCTGACGATCGCCCACCACCGTCCATCGGTGACGACACCGACGGGAACCCCACCAAACCGCAGCAGTTCTTCCATGCGGTCGATGGGACTGGTGGCCCATCCATCGTCCAAGGGGTCGCGCAGCGAGTCCACTGGGTCGACGACCAGGACGAACGCGCCGAGCTTCTCACCGTGCGCGAGGACTCCGGTAGGTGTCACCGTCACGGTGTGGTCTGGAGAGCGTACACCGGCAGCCACCTCAGCGAACTCGGTGAAGTCGGTGGTGTAACGGTCACCCCAGCCGAGGATGTTGCACAGGATCAACTCCACCCAGGAGTCGCGTGCCTCTCGGTAGACATCGAGTGCGGCCGGGTCGTCTCGCCGTAGGTCCCAACTCTCCCACGCCTTCTCGAATGCCGGCCTGGCCTCCTTGAGCATGGCGACCTGGTCGGCGTCGAGCGGCGGCATCCCCTGAGGCCAGACGCGTTTGAGAGCGGGAACGGACAGGAACGGTCCGTCGGAGTCCACCAGCTCCAACCAGGCGCGGTGGAGATCGGCAGCGGATCGCATCGTTCCGGCAGACTCGCGCCTCATGACCCTATCCTTCCCTCTTCAGCGTCGGCTGTGGTCAGGGCGAAGACCACGGCTGCGGCGGATACATGCGGTTTGACATCGGCGTATCGCTCGCCAATGGAGGCGATCTCGCGTTGCTCTTCATCTTGGAGGTTGGCCAGCCGATCCTCCATCGCACGCAGGTCACGTCGCCGCTGAGCTTGCTGGTCGTCGGTGAACAGCAGTTCCTCCTGGGCCCGTATCTCTCCCGCGAGCCGCTCGCGTGATTCCTTTAGGTTGACCCGAAAGGCCGCGAAGATCTCTCGGGCACGGTCGATGTCGGACTCCCTGCGGGCGCGCAGGGCCTCCGTAACCCGTTCCTGGTGGGACTCGGCTCTGCGTGCGACCGCTGTGAGCAGTCGGTTCCGTAGCCGGGAACCATCGGCGTTCCACACCTGTACGAGCGCAGTACGTACACTCTCGTCGGCCAGGACCAGGTCCTCTGCGTCGAGAACCTGGTCGAGCACCTCTTCGACCTTGGTCTCCGCCATGGCCTGACCGCGTAGGCGAACGCCGGTGAGGAAAACCTCCTCATGCAAGCGCAGACCTCCGCGTCCGACGAGGACCAGCCGGGAGACTGCGGCCACGCATGACTGGGGCAGGTCATCGACCACCACCGCGCTCACTCGGTGTACCGGCGAGTCGACTCCGAACAGCGCGCTTCGCAGCAGCCGGGCCGACCGCTGCATCAACGCGTGGCCGAGGTGGACATGAACCAGATCGGTACGGCCCTGTACAGCTTGGTCGTCGAACGTGATCGGACGCAGGACGCCGGGGTTCAGGCGGGTGTCGAGTCCATCGATTGCATGCTGCCAGGCCGATCCAAGTGCTGGGATCTCGAAGACGTCCGCCTCGGTGCGGTCGTCACCGATCTCGACCAGCGGTGGCTGAGCGGTGAGCGACAGAGCTGTGTCAACCACACGACGTGCGTTGCCGGGGGTCAGATGCATCTTCAGCTTGCGCTGCTTATAGGTGTCGGAAAGCTCGGTGAGGCGGCGGTTGAGTTCCATACCACCAGCCAGGGCGCGGGTAATGATGGCATCACCGTTCTCCCGACCCGTCCTAGCCCTGCGGGTGGCCGTGTGCGGACTGAAATACTCCTGCAGTTCAGCGTCGATGATCTGGTTGACCGAGCCGAGATCGTGGGCGACGTTGCCGACCTTTTCCGCGACCCGACGCATGAAGTCCATGTCGGCCGCGTAGGTCGCCGAGGTCGAGTCGGGCCGGAAGTGGTAGATCTCGGGCGTGTGTCGCTGACCGTAGCGGTCGATGCGCCCGATGCGTTGCTCCAACCGAGAAGGGTTGAAAGGAATGTCGAAGTTGACCAGGCGGTGGCAGTAGGCCTGCAGGTCGATACCCTCACCGGCTGAGTCGGTCGCGAGGAGCACCCGCACACGTTCCTTGCTCGGGTCCTCGGTGAAGCGAGCCCGGATCTCCTCTCGCTCTTCTACTGGAGTCGTCCCCTGAATGGTGGCCAGTACCTCACCGTAACCACACTGTGTGAGCACGTCGGTGATCCAGTCCAGGGTGGCGGCGTACTCGGTGAACACCACCACCCGTTCGTTCGTCCACAATGTGCCGTCCGGACGGCAGGTCGCATCAAGGAAGCGGATTAGGGCCTGGAGACGGGAGTCCTGCCGGTGTTCGTACCTCCGGCCCCACGTGACCAAGGCGGTGATCTCCTGGGAAGAAGCAGCCACCAGTGGGTCGGAGCCCTTACTCTGCCGCAGGGCGGTGAACTCCGGATGGTCCGCCTGCCCCTCCTCCTCATCGGACTGCCGACTGCCGAGGACTTCCTGGTAATACTCGTCCTCGTCGTCCAGGTCCGGCAATCGGCCGGTCGCGGCTGCCTGCTCGTACAGTTCCAACGTGCGAGCGAATGCCCACGGGCTCGACAGGAAACGCTTCTTCAATAGCATCGCCACGATGTCACCCGAGCGTTTCTTGCCGTTGGCCCGGGCACTCTCCGTCAGGATGCGCTCCAAAAGCGTGAACTGCCGCTGTTCGTCCTCGTCCGGGGTGAACGGGATGGTCTTCAGCTGACGGGCCTTGAAACCCCTGTCCTTGAGTTCGCTCTTGAGCCGCCGCACCGTCACCTCGCGTAGGGCCCTCTCGTCCAGCAGAGCTCCGCGGCTGAACCGACGGCTGTCGATCATCTCCAGAAGCGCGGTGAACGACTCCTGGTAACCGTTGTGCGGCGTGGCGCTCAGGAACAGGCGATGCTCGCACCTCTCCGCCAGAGCCCGAGTGGCCGTCGTGCGCTGGCTGTCCACGGCATAGCCGTGGTGTCCGTCTCTTGAAGCAGGCCCTGCGGGCGCGACATGGTGTGCCTCATCAACAACGAGCACATCGAACGCGAAACGCTGAGCCGTGGTTGTGTCTCGGGTATCGGCGTAGACCGCGCGCAGCAGACGCTGCGCCCGCACCGTGGGCAGCCACGACAGACTCACGATGACACGTGGGAACAAGCGAAACGGGTTCGTGTTCAGCCCGTGGCTGCGTCGTACCCGCGCCATCAGATCGCTGTTGACGATTACGAAGTCCAGGCCGAACTTCTCCCGCATCTCGTCCTGCCACTTCAAAGCCAGACTCGGCGGGCAGACGATGATGACCGACCGCGCCCTGTGCCGAAGCAGAAGTTCCTGGATGACCAGACCGGCCTCGATGGTCTTGCCCAGCCCGACGTCGTCGGCGAGCAAGAGGTTGGTTCGGGAAGACTGCAGGGCACGGCGCAGCGGCTCCAACTGATACGCCTCGATGTTGGCGCCGCTGCGGAACGGTGCTTGATAGGAATCGGTATCAGCGGAGGTCACCGCGCCCCAGCGCACGGCGTCCACGAAGGCCGCGAGCGTGTTCGGGTCGTCGAAGCTGTCCACAGCGATGGTCTCTGGCAGTCCTTGGTCGGGCGCGACCGTGTGCCCAACCTCCAACTCCCATACGACAGCCAACTCCTCGCCGAGGCGGTCTTCCTCCAAGGACTGGAGACCAACCACATGTGTGAGCTGGGCCGTGCCCTCGTCCGCGGGACTCCGAGGCAGACCTTGTCGACGCACGTCTGTCACAGCCCAGGTGGATCCTCGGACGTTGACGACCTGTCCGGGCTCGGGGACCGGGGGTCGACCTGCACGCTGTTCGCCGCCGAGCTCTTCGTGGCCCTCCTGCTCCGGTGTGACCGTCATCCCCGTGCCCCTTCGTCGTTCGTCACCGGCAAGTGGATAGCACAAGCCTCTTCAAGCCATGAACAGCGCCGGTCTGATCTTCCCGATGGTTTCAAGGTATTGCTACTCATGGGGGCGTAGACCTCAAGGGCCGAGGCCAAGTGCGGGGCCACCAGTTGTACAGGGAAGAGCTCCAGGGCCTCCGACACCTGGCGTCCAGTCACCAACATGCCTTCTCCGACTGCGTCGGAGGAGACATGGTCGGTCTCCGTCTCTGTGGGTGCCTGACACAGTTGCCCTTGTTTGGACAGCGGTTGAGGCTCTGTTGCGGTGTTCGAGCAGTTCAGCGGTCCAGGTTTCCATCCAGAAGCTGGCCCTGGGTGATATTAGGGCGTTAAAAAATTCCAGCACGTGAATATTCGGATTATTCCTGGACGCCGGTGCTCTGTACGCGTAGATTGCGGTGCACAACCCCCTACCGCGGAGGTACAACCGTGGACATGGTCCAGATCGCCGGTGACTGCAAGGGCGACGACTGCCCCAAGGTGTTCACCACTGACAGGAACTCGATCGTCGTCCAGGGCGACCTGGTCACGAGCATCAGCAGCCCCGACGGAGAGGCCGTCGTGGAGATCCCCCGAGCCGTGTGGGAGGAGGCCGCCCGTGCGCTTGGAAGGTGACGCTTGGCGCGAGTTCTTCGACGCCTTCAGCGACTACGCGTTCCGGCTGGAGACCCTGCCGGTCTACGGAGTCGCCTCCGAGGACGAGGAGTTCAGACGCTTTCTGGTCGGCGAGCCACGACCGGACGAGGAACTGGCGGACTCCCCCTGGCTGCACCGGGTCCGGAGGTTCACGGCATCCGGACGCCGCGTGGAACGCGTTCACGTGGTGACACCGCCGCTGTCGGACTACCTGCGCTACGAGATGGAGTGGGGATACGACTTCAACATCGTGGCGGGAGAGGACGTGCGGATCATCGAGACAGAGGCGCCTTCGGGGCTGCCGTTTCCCGCGCATGAGGACTTCTGGCTCTTCGATGACACGCATGTCGTCCTCATGCGGTACGAGGACGACGGAACGCAGATCGACAGGGTTCTCCTCGAAGATGCGGATGTCTCGGACTACATCTCTCGCAAGGACACCGCGCTTCGTCTGGGAACTCCCTACGAGCGTTACAGGGTACGACTGAACACCTAGTGCTGGAACCAGAAAGCATCGACGGGCGCCGCGGAGAGCTGTCCAAGGCGCTCCGTCGTGTGCGGAAAAAGGCCGGGCTCACCGGAGAGCGGCTCGCCTCCATCGTCGGGATGAGTCAGAGTAAGGTCTCGAAGATAGAGACAGGTAAACTGGTTCCCTCTTCAATCGATGTTGAACGGATTCTTCGTGCGCTCAAGGCGACTCCAGAAGAGATAGAAGAAATCTCGTCGCTGGCACGAGTCGCCAACACGGAGTACCAGAACTGGCGTGCTTCGTTGCGCCGAGGCCTGCACCACAAACAGGCGGAGCTCGCCACCCTCGAAGCAACCTCATCGACCTTCCGCTACTTCCTCCCGTCCATGATCACGGGGTTGCTCCAGACGCCGGAGTACGCCAGGGCGAGCCTGGCAAGCCTGCCGGGGGACCACACGCGTGCCCTGATGAGGCGGTTCGAGCGCCAGTCCATCCTGTATGACACGAACAAGGGCTTCACCTTTCTCCTCACCGATCAGGCACTCAGATGGCCGCTCTGTCGCCCGGGGGAGATGTCGGTACAGCTCGAACGGATCGCGGCGCTTTCGGAGCTGCCCAACGTCAGGATCGGTGTGCTTCCGCTTGACCGGGCCACGGTACCCGAAGGCCCATTGTCCACGTTCACCGTCTATGACCAGACCCTGGCCACTGTCGAGACGTTCACCGGAGCACTGCTCATCCGCTCTGCCCAGGACGTGGCCCTCTACGTCGAGACTTTTCGCCTGTTCGAAGAGAACGCCCTGTTTGGTGCACAGGCGCGGGATTTCGTGCGCCAGGCGGCAGAAGCCTTTCGCGACTGAATTATTCTTCATGGGTCCATGTCTTGGTGGCCCGGTCATCATGCCTGATGGGTGACTTTATTCCATGACGGGAAACCCATGGAATCCCCATCGGTATGTGTATATGCTCTGGATCGGTTGGCGGCCATTGGGAGAGAAAACCTGATCGCCATGAGCGTGGTCGAAGCAGGTTCTCCTCATCTCCGGAAAGAACCACGAAAGCCTGTCTTCGGGCGCGAACACACGAACGAGGAACGAGGGAACATGCCCGTGATCGTCAAACAGAGCGCCCGCGCAATCCTGTTCGACAGCGAGGGGCGACTGGTGTTCTTCAAGCGCACCAAACCGGGACAGGAGCCTTACTGGACCTCTGTGGGAGGCCGACTGGAGCCGGAGGACGCCGATGCCGAGGCCGCACTGCACCGGGAGGTCCTCGAGGAACTCGGTGGAAAGATCGACCAGGTCCGCCAGGTCCTCCTCATCACCGACGACCTTCCCGGAGGTGTGGGCCTTCAGCACGTCTTCACCGCACGGCTGGTCTCCATGGACCTGGTCCACCGTACCGGTGCCGAGTTCACCGAGACCGGACGCGGAACCTACGAGGTGGTCAGCGTTCCCGCCACACGCGCCGCCCTCTCGGAGATCCGTCTCTTGCCATCTCAGCTCGCCGAGTTCGTCCAAGCGAACGTCCATGGTCTTCTGGCACTGCTGGACCCGACCGGTGAGGCGCACGAGGAAGACGAGGCTCCGTGACCGGATTTGTCAGCCTCAACGGACCGGACAGCAGCGGCAAGTCGACGCAGGTGCGTCTGCTGGCCGAGAGCTGGGAAGGTTTCTGCGACCTGGGCCCCGTTCACCGGCACGACCCGATTCCGTGGGACCGCGTCTCGGGGGAGGGGTACGGCACCTGGTGGTTCATCACCTCCACGACGGAGGAACTAACCGGAATGCTGTTCGCTGGCCACGCCGCTAGGGCAGGGGCACGACCTTCCGGCAGGGTCGGGCTGCTCGACCGCGGCTGGTACATGCTTCTCGCCACGGCGATCGCCACGTGCACGGTCAAGGAGTCGTTGTCTGTCGAGGACGCCCGGTCCCGTGTCCTCGCCCTCCTGGACACCGACGCACCCGATCCACCCGAAACCCCGCTCCTGCTGCTGCCCTCACTCGACACCGAACGCAGTATCGCCATCGCCCGGCGTCGAGAAGAACGCCCGTGGACCGATACCTACCTCGACTACCAGAGGCATCTACACCGCGTGCTCCTGTGTATGGCGCACCAGGGCGTGTTCGCTGATGTCGTGGCCGATCCCTCCCAGGGCATCGACGCGACACACGCACGTATTCGCCGGGCTCTCACCGAACAGGAAGTCGGTGTTCCCGCACATCGCCACCCAGTGAAGGACGGACGATCCCGTGAACCCTCCCGGCCTCTCCCTCGCTGAACCCCTCGACCCCCTGCTCACCCTGCTCCCCTTCAAGGAACGCGCCCGGTTCAACGAAGTCGCGAGCGGGTTGCACCACACGAACCACCTGCTCTGGTCTGCCGAGGACGGTGTACGGGGCGACTCGCTCGACGCGGTACAGGTTGCTGATGGCAAGCGCGTCATCGACCAGCTCAACATGGACCGCGTCCGCCACGCAGAACGACTCGACGAGGTGATCGGTGCGGCATGCCCGCCCCCGGCCGTGACCGCTCCACTCCACACCGAGCCGCTCAGCTCCGTGATCGACCGGCTGTCGGTGTCCGTGCTGCGGCTCCACTACACCCGTCTGGTGGCGGAGGACGACACCGGAGTCCGAGCCCGTGTGGCCGGGGTGCGGACCCAACTCCGCGAGGCACGCGAATCCCTCAGATGCCTTGCCGAGGACGTTGCCGCCGGAGGCAGGCGGCTCCCCAACGGTGCGCGGTTCAAGCTCTACGGCACGACCACGCGGACCGAGACGCGCTCCGCCCCGAGTCCTCATCTTCCGCCGGTCATCGCACTGGGTGGGCTGAGCGAGTGCGGCAAGACCACCTCGGGGATCTTCCTGAACCGGGACGAGAACGCGGCACGGTTCAAGATCGGCTACCTCCTGGCCCAGGCAGCGGCCCGTCAGGGCTTGGCCGATCCCTACGCCCTGCCGCCGACGCGACAGGCGGAACTCCTCCTGGACGAGCTCAACCGGTTCGCCGACGCTCACCTGGGTATCGGCCTGATCACCATCGAGTCCGTACACAGGGCCGAGTCGATCACGGCGCTCAAGGAGGTGATGGGTGAACGTCTGCGCGTGGTCTACGTGCGCACTCCTCGCGCGGTACGGCTGGCACGATCGGGCGGCGATGAACGGGCCCTGGAGGAGAAAGACCGGATCAAGATCGAACGGGGTGCGGACCGTATCCCCGCCGACGTCGTCCTCGACAACTCCGGCAGCGTGCCCCGTCTGCACAGTGGACTCCGGCACCTGGCCAGCCCGCCGGTCGACTCACGGTTCAAGACCGTCCGCCCCGAAGAACTCGGGCTGCCCTCCGCGGTGTGTGCGGCAACCTCCCGGCTTGTGGACGCATTGGCCGTTCTCTCCGAGGAACCGTGTCTGGTCGCCCTCACGGGAAGTGCGGTCAACGGCGGGTGGCGCGAGGGCTGGTCCGACATCGACCTGCTGGTCATCGCCGAAAACGGGCACAGTACAGGCGTGACGCGGGCGGTCGATGACTACCGAGCCGCCCTTCAGGCCTACGGAGACATCCACCTGGGTGCGACAGTCCTCCCCCTCGCCGAAGCCCAGGCCCGCAGACTTCCGAACCGGGTACTCGCCGCGCTGGTCATGCTCCAAGAGGGCGCTCCCGCTCTGATGGTCGGGCCGGGACTTCGGCTGCCCATGATCTCCCGGCAGGAGGTGGAACGCGCGACCCCCGCCGCCCTGGCCGACGTGGTCGCGACCACTCGGAGACTCCGTCACGACCCCGGACACGGCCACATCCGTTCCCTGTACAAGCATCTGGTTCTGCTCTGCCGACTCCTGCTCAGGGAACAGGCGGTGTGGGTGAACGGCAACGACGAAGTCATCTCCGAAGCGCTCCGGTTGCTTCCCGGACTCGGGGCTCTCGAACTTCCGCCCCTGCCCGAGGTCATCGCCGCCCACCAGCAGGGCACGGACCAATCCCGAGTGCTCGGCGCGATCGAGAAGGCCGTGGACCGGTTGCTCATCTGGCACCAGCGACAGTGCGCTGCCTGAGATCCGAGAGGAAGAACATGGAAGCGGTCACCCAGAGAGCGGCCTTTCACGCCGAGGTCGTCCCCCGATTGGATGCAGGACCCCACAGCCGTCCCGAGCGGGTGCTCCACGACCTCGACGGCGCACGGTCGGCTGTTCTGCCGGCCGAGTTCACCACCGCCGGTCGCACCCTGTGGGAAAGCCTGCGCAGTACCGCCCCGGCGGTGGAGGACGCCGACGCCATCCTCGGCCTGGACGCGGGCGGAATCGTCCCGGCCCTCGCCGCCAGCCTCGCCTCGGGGATCCCTTACAAGCTCGCATGGAAGGTCCGGGTTCCCCTGCCCGGAGCCGTCCATTTCGTCGAGGGCCACGCGAACCGTCCGAACGTGTTCGCCTACGGAATCGTCCCCGGCAACGGTTACGTCCTGGTCGACGACGAGGTGACGACCGGCGTCACCCTGGCGAACCTCGCCCAGGCTCTGTTCCGCCACGGGGCGCGTCCGCTGGCCGTGGCGTGCCTGGCAGAGGACACCCGTTACAGGGCGAGGGAGGTCATCGAGGAACTCGGTCTTCCCCTCGTCTCGCTCACCCGGATCGGAGAGGGAGGATGAGTCCGACCAGGGCCGCAGTGGCATGTCACTGGGGGAACACCGTCTACACCTCCGCGCAGGTACTGGCGATCCCGCTCGGCTACGACCGCGAGGCGACTCCGGTCGGACAGACGCTTCCAGGATCTCCCGATCACGGGTTGCGGCGTTCTCTGGAACGGTGCACGCAGGTCGTGGTGGCCTTCGACGGCAAACTGGGGGACTCCCTACTCTCCTTCGGAGTGGTCGCCGCGGTCACGGATGCACTCTCGCTCTTGGGTAGAAACGTTCCCCTCATTACTCTCGGCCGCTACGGGCATCTCCACCCGGAGAGACACACGGACGGCTCACACCGTGGCACGCCCCGGATCATCATCGGTGATGAACCGGGGGCGGCACTGGCTCACCCGACCGGTGACGACCACGTTCTGCTCTGCCGTCCGGAACGGGCCCACTGCCGTGATGACGGTCAAAGAGCCCACACCTTCCTCCCCGCCCGCTACTACCTGGGAGTGGAAGAACGCTTCGGTCAGCGCCTGATCGGCGGTCCGCCGTTCCTCCCCTCTCTGGCACCGGACACGTGCGGTACCGGTGGACATGAGCTCACGATCGCGGTCGTCACCGCAACCAGTTGGCCCGACCGCAAGGACTACGGCGCGCAGGGGTTCACCACGGCGGCCCGCATCATCGGTGAGCGCGTCGGCCGCAAGGTGAGGCTCCTTCTCGTGTCCGGCCATGACAGGGCAGAGGTCCTCCCCGCAGACGCGGGCGGGACACGTGTGGAACCGGTCGTGGGAGCTGGTCTGAAGACACTGATCTCCCGGTTCGCCCAGTGCGACATGGTCCTCGGCAACGACACCGGGCTCACCCACCTGGCCGCGCTCGCCTCAAGACGCGCCGAGGTCATAGGGCTGTACGGTCGGCACTCCCACAGCAAGTGGCGGACAGGGCTTGCTCACCACCACGCACTGGCCACACCCTTCTCCGAGCGCATGCACCGCTGGGACATGTGCCCGGTACGTGACGGCCTGGACGAAGCCGCAGGGGAGCGGCACTCCCCGCTGTCCACGATCTCCCCGCACGTACTCGCGGACGCCGCTGTCCTCGCCCTGGAACGCGGACACCCATGACGAAGCCCAGAGTGCTCCTGCGCATCGGCCGCCCCTCGCGGTACACCCGCAACCGTCTCTATCCGGTCGACACTCCCCGTCGTCAGCTCATCGCCAAGTCCATGCCCGACCACGGTGAGGCCCGCGCCGAGGTACGCGGGCACCTACTCCTGCGCCGTTGGTACCCGGTGCCCGCTCTGCACCACCGGATTCGGCTTCCCAGCCGCACCGTCCTGGTGTACCAGCGGCTGGAGGCGGGTACCGACCGCGGACTCCTTCTGGATCTGCTCAACACACCGGACGACGGCGACCACTCGGCCCTGGACACCTACCTGCGCCAGCTGACGAGCACCTACCTGCGGGTCTTCTCCGAAACAGCGCAGATGAGCCCTCCCGAGGCAGTGATCGGCAAGCTCTACCGGGACCGGGCCAAGCCCGGTGGACGGCTCGACCACTACTACGCTGACCAGGAGTCCGTACTGACCGATGCCGAAGACGGACCGAGGCTCAGCGACCTCGCAAGAACCGGCGTGTACGTCAACGGGCGCCACTACAAACTCGACTGGGCCGCGACGATCGCCTGGCTTCGCGACGCGTTCGACGTTCCCGGCTGGAGCGTGATCAGCCAGGGCGACCCCACCGACGTCAACCTCGCCGTTCCCTTGGCCTGGATGGACTACGACACCGCCGGACGCAACGCCCTTGCGGGCGAGATCGCCAACTTCAGCTTCTACACGGCCGTGCTCGGAGGTTGGTTGGTCCCCGCGCTGAACCCGGAGGCGTTCACCCGGCATCCCGCCACGTTCGCCCGGCTCCCCGCGAACACGCCACACGTCAGCTCGCATACGCACGCGGACACGCTCCACATCCGGTTCACGGACCGGTTGACTCGTGCACGGAGGCTCGCGCTGTCCCGTTACTGGGAGCTGCTCGTCCGCCCGATCGCCGCACGCTACCTCCCCGGAGAGTCCCTCGGTGAAGCGCTCCGCCCCTACCTGGCGATGCGCATCATCGGTGTGTTCAACCTCGCCCACATGTCCTTGGAACAGCGGCTGTACCTGATCGCCAAGCTCGCTCTGTGCATGGACTCCAACTTCTCTCCCACCCGCTTCTTCGGCCTGACGGAGTACGCGTGACCTACTCGTTGAACGGGCGCCTGGCCCTGGTGACCGGAGCCACCGGCGGAATCGGATCGGCAGTCGCCCGTGCTCTTGCCGGGGCCGGTGCCCATGTCGCACTGGCCCACTGCGGCGGTGACGAACACGCCCGTGGCCTCACCCGGGAAATCATGGACGACGGAGGCGTCGCCGGGGTCTTCGAAGCGGACCTGCGTTCACCCACCGCACCAGCGGAGTTGTACGCACGCGTGCATGAACGGATGGGAGCTCCGAACATCCTTGTCAGCGCAGCCGGAGACTACCCCCGGACGCCGCACGCGGACCTCACCCGGGCCCGGTGGGCAGAGTGCCTTGCTCTCAACCTGACCGCCCACCACCTGCTCATTCAGGCCATCGCTCCGGCGATGGTCTCCCAACACCACGGCCGCATCATCATCATCGGTAGCGTGCTCGCCTCCACCGGTAGACACGACCTGGCCGACTACATCGCGGCGAAGGCCGGTCTCGAAGGGCTCACCCGGGCGCTCGCCCGTGAACTCGGCGGGGACGGAATCACCGTCAACTGTGTCGCACCGGGGTCCATCCGCGTGCCCGCCGAGGACCAGGTCGTCCCTGATCCCGTAGCCATGGAGGAACGTCAACTCACCCGTCAGTGCGTGCGACGCCGGGGCCGTCCCGAGGACGTCGCTTCCGCTGTGGCATTCCTGGCCAGCTATGAAGCCGGGTTCATCACCGGACAGACCCTGCGGGTGGACGGGGGATGGGTTCTTGGCTGAGGTGTACCTGATGCGTCATGCCCACTACGTCGGCCACGGATCCGGCTACCACGCGCCCGACGACGCGATGCTCTCATCCGAAGGCCGACAGGACACGATCGCGATGGCTCGGTTCCTGCCATCCGCTGCCGGCATCGTCTCCAGCCCACTGCCGCGTGCGCTTCAGACCGCTGAGATCCTGGCAGAGCACTCGGGGGTCCCTCGGTTGGGCGCCATCTCGGACCTTCGGGAATGGCGCAGTCCGAGCGCCGTTCGAGGTGTACCTCCAGCGGACTTCCCCGAGGACTACGCCGAATGGCGTTCGAGGCGCACGCATGAGCCCGCCAGCCGGTACGGAGACGGCGAATCTCTCCAGGAGTTGAGTGAGCGAGCCACACGAGTCCGTGCGGGGTTGACCGCTCTGGCGGAGCGGCAAGGACCTCTACTCGTGGTCTCCCACAAGATGCTTCTCCGCGCGCTGACCCTTTCGGGCGGCCCCTCGCCCGTGTTCGACCCGGCTGGACGAGACAACTGGCCTTTTCTCGAGTTCCGTGCCTTGGACAGGGAAAGCTAGACGACGTACTGCTGGGGAGAGTCTGAGGAAGCGGTCGCCTCCGACCTGCTCTTCGGTGCCGAAGGGGCCCCAGCGGCGGTGCTTCTGTACTTTGTGCTGTGAGCGCACCACAGTTTGGGCTCAGACGGCGCCAAGCCTCACCCAACCCCATTTGGATGGAGAGCCGAAGAGATAGCCCTGGCGCCCACACGGCTTTTCCACCATGATGGACAGTCGTGAGTAGCCGTGGCAGTATCGCGAGCTGGCCTCAAAGCAACAGGGGCGCTCCCGGATCTCGTCTCACCAGTTCTCCGAGGCGAGGATTCGGCCGCCAATGATGTCCCGTTCCAGGCGCGCGTACCCATTCGCTGCATGACCAGTTCGCATGCCGGAGTCATGCGCTGGTGTGCGGCGGGTGAAAAAACAACTGCGTCTCCCCAAGGCCACATCCGGACATCGATGGTTCTCCTGGCTCCACTGGTCCTAGTCTGTCATAGGGACATTTTCCTCACTGAAGCCTGGACCATGTTCCGGGGCGGCCAGCAGATTGCTTCGTGGCGCCTTCACGACATGCTGGTCCTCTGGCTCGAGCATGGAGAAAGACCTTCCTCTTGCGCCGTAACGTATTGATGAGTGGAGTGCTGTGACGCTCAAGCCCTGGCCTGAAGCGATCGAGGCGGCTGCGCGTGCTCTTCGCGCTGGCCGTATTGCTCGGGATTCCATGCACCCCCGCGAAGCCGCTGAAGCTGCCTACACGCCTGGAGGCCCCAGCGTTGACGAGCTCGAAGCGCTGATCCGGCGGCATCGCGCCGAAGCACGTGCAGCCCTGGGTGGCGTAGAAGCTGAGTCGAGCGAGGTCGACCGGCGGCCGAAGCGCCAGGATGCTCGAAAATTTGACGCCCACGAAAAAGGATCCTTTAACCCGAAAAGGGGAACGGTGAAACAGCCGCGCAGCTCTGGAGAGATGAAGGAAGAATTTCCGTACACCCTGAGCACGATGTGCTACATCGAGGTACGCAACGACGGTGAGGTTCTGTGGGGAGGCGGACACGAAGCATATGAGCGCGTGAGAAGGGGCGAGTGCCGTCTCTACGCGGTCTGGCCAGGGCAGTGGTCAAGCCACCTCTTCGCCATTGACGACCTGGACCAGTACGCCGCTGCCTTCGGCCTCGTCCATGACGAGAAGCGAACGGGCCTAGCTGACCACCAGCATGAGGTGAGCTGGTCGGTGTCCCCCTACGAGAAGCGCCCCAACGGATCCTATGTCTCTATCGAGGTGCAGCTTGGCTGTGGGTGCTCGATCCGAGATCTCAAGGCCTTCGCCAAGCAGATGCGTGAGCAACGCGGCTGGGATGTCGCGACGACCACGGGTTGGGGGAGTGCGGGAGACACGTACTCCATCCGTGTACGCCGCACGAGTCTTCGGCAGTAACGGAAATGGAGTACGGCACTTGAGGTGATCCGGTCCGCATCTTTATGCTCTTCGTGCGTAGCTCGTTGGCGGTCCGCGGGCCGTCGACGAGCTGTGAAGCCAGAGTGCGTCGCTGACTATCCGTACTGGAACACCTGGGTTCGGACCCCACTTCGCTGAAGCTCAACGAAGGTCGGGAAGCCAGGTTTCCTCGGTAGTGGGGTAGTCGTGTCCCACAGCCTCTTGGGACAACCCCGCTACCGCTGTCGGGAGCCCTGGTCATGGCACCAGGGTTCCCGTGAACTGAGCTGGTTACGGACGTTCTGCCCTGAACTGGTGGAGGAAGCGCTGCCACTCCTCCGCCGGAAAGCTGAGGAAGCCGAGGACACGGTTCTGGGTGTCACGGACGTCGGCCCCACGGGCGTGCTCACGCGCTTCGACACAGTTGGTGGCCCCGTTGCTGTACGTACTCTTGTGCCACTCCGGCCTGTTCATCGCTCCAACCTCGCTATTTCGTCCTGGAACCTGGTCAAGGTCTCGATGGGGTTCATCGCTATCCCCTGCAGCGCGGAGAACTGCATACGGTAGTTGGCCACCTCCATCGTGTTCGTGATGACCTGGCCTTCACGGATGGACTCAGCGACCAGCACTTCCGGGACGTGATCCGTCGTGATCAGCTTATATGCGCCGGAAACGCCAGGATGGGTGGGAGCGTCAGGAGGCACCATCTGGAGGGTGATCCGACCGCGCACGGCCAGATCCGTCACGTGCGCGAGCTGACGGCGCATGACCTCTGCCGATCCATAGCGTCGGAGTAGGACCGACCCGTCCATGACCAGCCAGAGTCTCGGATTCTCCCTCTCGGCGATTCGCTGTGAACGCTTCCACCGCTCCTCCGCCATGCGCTCCACCTCGCTTGTGGGAAGCCAGGGAGCTCCGTGGCGGATGATCGCCCGAGCGTACTCCTGCGTCTGGAGATAGGCCGGGAAGACAAGGACCTCATACTCGTAGACGGCGCTGGCCCCGTCGATGAGTTCGGCGATCTCGTACTTCCAGACCTCCCCTCCCGAGCCGGTCAACTCCTTCCACAGGTGCGTCAGTCTCCCGTTGCCGAGGGCCTCGTCCAGGGCGGCACGCAACTGGCCGACGGGAGGCGTTACTCCCCGCTCGACCTCAGAGATCGTCGTCTTCGAACTGTTCGCCCTGCGTGCGAGTGCTGTCTGCGTCAGTCCGGCCTCCTCCCGTAGGCGCCGAACCTCACGCCCGTAGGAAGCAAGGACTCTCTTGTCCGGTTTTTCGTTCTTCTCGGGAGGCACCCTCTTATCATGCCTGGCTATGACGTGTCACGTCGATCCTTTCCTGAAAATGACGGGAGGGGAAACCCTGTGACGGCTCTGTGACGATCACCTTCACCTGCGCAATGACGAAGCCGAAGATGGAACCGCGGCTCGTTGGGATGAGGAACCGAACCATCCCCAAGGCCGAGAAGTGCCTATCAATGGCCAGTCTCCACATGAAAAACAGACAGAAAGGTTGATGGCGTGGCGAAAGTGATCAGAGTAGACACGGCCAGGTTCCGTAGCTGCGGAGACCAATCCGCCGATCGGCTTCCCCGCCGCCTCGGTGACTCTCGTTCGAACTCGCCCCTGGTGATGGACGAGGATCGTCCGCACCTGGGTGCCGCGATCGTTCTCCCCGGTGAACCTGATCAGGCGGCCGTCATGCGGCGTCGAATCCGCTCACGCACCAACGGCAACGGCCCTGGGACCGACACTCTCGTGCTGCTGGCCAGCGAGCTGTTCACCAACGCCCTACGACATAGCCGCAGCGGCGGTCCCGGAGGGGAGGTCGCTGTGGCCGTGTTCAAGCTCCCCGGCCGCTACCAGGTCAGAGTCACCGACCAGGGGCCCGGTGAGGACCACAGGAGTACCTTCCCCCATCCCCGTCCCTTGGGCTTGTTGGACGAAGGAGGCTTCGGTCTGCACCTGGTCGACAGCGAAGCCAGCCGTTGGGGCACGATTCGCGAAGGCGGCCGGACCACTGTGTGGTTCGAGGTTGACCGCGATTCCCACGTCTCCGCCTCGTGAGGCCACTATGGGGTGGCAACGTGCGGATGACCAATGTGCTTATGACGCCGCCCGAGGGCTTCAGCGCCACCTCGGTTCCAGGTGGCTCGTGTTCTGGGGGCCCGCGTCGCGAAGCTTCTGGGGGTTCCAGCGCGGTGGCCCCTACCCCCTGATGCTGAGAGCCCCAACACCACAGGGCCTTGTGGACGAGATCCGACGACACCGAGGATGAGGGGAAAGCAAGCGGATGGTTCTCCTCTGCGGGTGCTACGGCAACCCTCGCGAGGGCGCGGAACGCCGACCTACCGCTACACCCGCATCCCTGTGCCGGTGTAGCGGTCTCCGGGTTTGGCTCCGGCCTTCACACGCTGAACCTCTCCGAAGCCATCCGGTGTCTG
The DNA here is from genome assembly GCF_009830945.1 of Nocardiopsis sp. FR4. Lineage (GTDB taxonomy): Bacteria > Actinomycetota > Actinomycetes > Streptosporangiales > Streptosporangiaceae > Nocardiopsis. The sequence continues at coordinate 92,093 of NZ_ML776455.1, forward strand.
CGCCGCCCCTCTGAAGCCGGTGCCCGTGCCAAGGCGGTGCAGCTTGTCACGGGCGATGGGCTCTGGCCCCCAAATCGTCGGTATCAACCGTGCTGTCGCCGTTCCGCGCGGTTAAGGGGGCCAAAGGGTCCAGGCCACTTCGGCAGTGCCGTGTGTGGTCATCACCAGTTCTGTCCCAGACCCGGGTTACGCACCAGGACACTCGTTCCAAGCCGTTCCTGTGGTATCCGCTGCCGTGCTTGGAGAAGGGGCAGAACGCGGTTCTGCAGTGGCCCGGGGAGCCACCGGCATACCGCTGCGTAGTCGGACGAGGCGTGTCGGTTGCTCGCGTCCGGTTTCCTCCAGGATGCGGAACCGTCAAGCAGAAAGCGATAGTGGGCTTCTGCTGGTCGTAGCCTCGGTAGCCCGGCTGCTTCGGCCTGTGCGGCTGCACGCACGGCTATCTGCAGTCCTGCCAGATCCAGATCGCCGAAATAGTAGACATGATCTGGTGCCGGTTCGAGCATAGGGATGCTCAGAACACTCTGTGTGAAAGACGTGCCGTGTCCCCACCCCACGTGCAGGTTCGGGCGTGCATCTGGTCCACATCGCCGGAGCGCGGTGAGGAAGGAATTGTAGGTGGCGAGATTCTCCACGACGAGCAGACGGGGGCGGCCCTCTCCCCGCACGTACTGGGAGACGAATGGTAGGGGTGGTGCGAAGCACGCCAGAGAGTCCAGGCTCAGCGCGCCAGTGGTGAAGAGCCTGGTCTTCAGGTAGCGCTCAAGGGCTTTCTCGTCATCGAAGAGCTCCAAGGACCGCTCCTGGACGGGAGCCGGGGCCGGTGTGGGAGTGTCGCGCATCCAGGAGGCTATCCGCTCGAGGACCTCCTGTTCGTCGGCGCGGGTGGCGATCCGCCCTGCGGCTTCGAGGGCCTTGGGCCAGACACGCCGGATGGGTTCGGGCTTGGACGGCGCCGGAGGCATGACGCGCATGACCCAGTTGGGTATCGGCGGAGAGGCACGCGTGTCCCAACCCGTCCGCGAACCGTCCGCTGGAAACGTGATCTTCCTGGTGCTGCCGAGTTCATCGAGAGCGGTGCGGACCCGGGCACGGCCCTGGGGATCACCGACCAGCCCCGGGTCGAATCCGTGTGCACATTCGAAGAGCACATCAACCTCGACCCGTTTGGTGCGGGCACCGTCGAGGACGTGGGCGAGTTCAGCGGCCAGTGGAGACAACCGCTGCTCCTCGGAGTGGCTCATACCTCTCCTCCCTCATGGGGAGAATCGTTCTCCCAGGAGTGGTCGTGATGCGCGACCCGGATGCCGGTGACCCCCATGGCGCGGTCCTTGATCTCCTCCTCGGCAACGATGTAGCGGCGGTTGCGGGTGCGACCACCCCGGTTCTCGAGCCTGATGACGTTGGGGAACTGGATGACGGCCGCGGGGTCCTTCACACCTGTGGTGTAGACGAGCTGTACTCCGTGTGAGGCGGCCACGCTCCGCTGCAACCGCACCAAGGAGGCTGAGGAGGCCCTGCCGATGGGATTGTCCAGGAGCAGTACCCCGCCCGAGCGCCCCCGGCGGCCGGTGTTCGCGGCGCGTAGCGCGGCCAGCGTGCAGTACAGGGCCACACACACGGTGAGCTTTTCACCCCCGCTCCACTTGGCGAGCCGACTGATGTCCTCCGTAGCGCCGGTGACGTCTTCGGTGGGCTTGAGCACCTTGACAGTGAAGCCCCGAGGTCCCGCCGCTTCATGGACGGCTGCCTTGAGCATCGGCATCCCCTCGGGTTTGAGCCCTTTCTGCACCGTCCGGTCAATGATTCGCTCGGCGTAGACGATCAGATCCGCTTCGCTGGGCCTGTCGAATCCGATCCGGAGTATGCGCTTCCCCGACCAGGAACCGGAGGTGTTCTTCATCTGGGAAGCGCGTTCGGCCTTGGCGAGCACGTCGAGGCTCTCCTTGACCAGGTGGGCCAGGGCCTCGCTCAGAATGCCCTGGTCCTGGGCGATCGAGGTGAGTTCATCGCCCAGTGTCTGAGCACGCAGCCGCAGCCGGTCGGCCAGGTCGGACGCGTGAGAGCCGAGCATGGCAGGCTGGTCGTTGGCCACCCGGTCCTTGACCGGACCTGAGACCCCCGGGAATCGTGTGGCGGTGCGCCGTAGCTGGTCCACGGAAGCCGTGAGCTCCGCGTTCGCCGTGTCGACCTTCTTCGTCGCGGCGGTGATGGCGTTCCTGACCTCGCGGGAGCGTTCCCTGGCGGTGTTCTCGTCATCAGTGAACAGGTCCGCCTCGGTGACGGCATCTTCTCCAGGTTTGGGAAGTGACTCCAACAGGGTGTCGAGGAGTTTTTGGCGAACACCAGAGCTCTGGACTCGTGCGTCCAGTTCTTGGATGAGCGCTTCTGCCCGGGTGACCTTCTCTTGTGCCTGTTGGGTGAGTACTTCCTGCTCAGCAGCCAAGGACTCGGCCTGTGCCGAATCGACGGGTACCGTGGGCAGGGCACGGCGCGGTTTCTGCCGTACCTCTTCAATAGTCCTGAGATCGGCTGCGCACTGTTGAACCCTGCCTTGTGCGACGCCATGTTCTCGGTCAGCGGTTTCTGAGGCTGCACGGGCTTCCCTGAGCGCCGAGTCTCGAAGATGCCGGTCCTGGCCCTCTGGTGAGGCGAGTAGTCGGCTCGCGACCTCACGCACCTGCGAAGTGAGCGTGCCCAGTTCCTGCCGGGCAGAGGCGACGCGTTGGGTGAGGCTCTGAACACGGTCGGCCAGTACCGATGCGGACGCACGCTGCCTCAGCGCGCTCAGCGCATTCTGCTGGTTGTGGCGCAGGGTGTCCAGCGGTACGGCAGAGTCGTCCGACATCTGGACCTGAACGGACAGTCCATCGGGACTGTCGGGGATCTCGTCGCTCTCCGCTCGGTAGCGCTGGGCCTGACGCTGTTTGGCGCCGGCTTCGGACTCCTTGGCCTGGGCTGTGAGCAGTGCTTGTGTGGCGGCACGGTCGTGTGTCGCTTCCCGTGCGACGGCATCGCTTTTGCGCAGTCGGGCGTCGGCTTCGCGCCGTTGCCACGACTCCTTCTCCGCAAACGAAGGCAGCAGGTCCTCAAGCCAGTCGATGGTTGCGCCCAGAAGACGTGACTCCTCGACGAGTTCGGCACGGCGGGTCTCGTCCAGTTCATCGCGGTCGTTCAGGCTCTGGAGTTCCAGCCGAAGTGTTTCGGCTTCCTCATCAAACCCCGTGATCTTCTGGTCGAGGCCGTCGATCTCCTCATCCAGCGCCTCCAGGTGCCCGGCAGGGCAGTCACCAAGGAAAGCGATGATCTCGCGGCGCAACTCCTCATCGGCGTCGCGCTGGGCGGCCAGTTCCCGTTCCATCCGTTGATGGACGTGCGCCTGCTCCTTCAGGATCCGTACCGTCGCCTCCGCTTCGACCGGGTCGACCAGACCTGGTTGAAGGGCGGTCCAGGCAGGTTCGGTACCGGAGCTGTTCGTGGAGCCGCCGCGGATGATGGCGTCAGCGGCTTCCACGGAGTAGAGGCCGACAAGATTCGTGGTCACGACGCTCTGAGCGTTCAGAGTACGCACGGCTTCGGGGACCGACTCGGTCGGTACCACGACGCCGCACCCCAGTCGGGCTACCTCCGGAGTATCCAGGAGGGTGATGAGGCGGTCAGTGGACACGACCTCGCGGAGGTGGGACCATCCCGCCTGCGTGGGAATGCCCGAGCTGGTGAGTGCATGCTCGACGCGTTCGGTATCCAGCCCGGGCGGAAGTACATGGTCGCGTTGCTGAGCCTCGATGGTGTGCTGGTCGGCACGCCGCTCGGCCCGGCGAAGGATGCGCTCGTTGTCGGCCGAGAGCGCGGCGTCGCTCAGCCGACGCTGAAGCAGCGCCGCTTCCGACCACAGATCGATGCTGGTGGTGTCGTCGGCTTCGGCGAGTTCACGCAGCCGTTCGGAACCTGTCAACACGCTCAGACGCTGCTCCAGCCCTGCTCGGCGCTGTGCCGTTGCGGTCCTGGCGTGCTCTGCCGCACTGCGTTCATGTGCCAGGTCTGTCTGCCGTGCCGTGATCTTGTTACGGCGCCGCCGACGATCTTCCGCCTGCTCGGAAAGCTCCGTGACGCGGTTGTCGACCCGGCTCTGTTGCTCCGTGACTGTCGTCAGGTACTGGTCGGGGGGTGTGGATTCCGCGGGCAGGTGGCCGCGTTCCACCCCTCGGCTGATTTGCCGGGCGAGCATGGTCAGCCGTTCACGAGCCTTGGTCTCGTCTGTCGCGGCCTTGTCCCGATCGGCGCGTGCCGTCCCAGCGAGCTCCTTCTCCGCGGCTGCGGACTCCAGGGCTGTTTCTCGTTGCTCATCCGCCAGTTCAGACCCGAAATCGGCTTCCTCGGCGAGCCTGGTCAGCCGTAGTTTCAGCAGCACTGCCTTGCGGGCGTGCTCCTCACGCAGCGGGGCGAGTTCGTTTTCCTCAGCGGCCGCGTCCAGTTCCGCTTGGGCGAGCTCGCCCTCCAGGGTGGCGAAGGCGGCCAGTTGCCCGGTGGCCTCCCAGGCCCGGCTGGTGGCGCGAGCTTCCTCAGCCCGTTTGTATGCGGCACGTTCCTCGACTTCGGCCTCGCGTAGACGCAGCCGTGCGGCCTCCCGGCGGTACAGATAAAGCAGTCCCCCGCTCTGTGAGCGTTCGTTGTTGGCCGCGCTTCTCTGCTCCTGGATGACCTTCTTCTGCGACTCGAGATGCTTCAGATCCACGCCGATCTTGGCGACCGAGGAGGCGAAGGAGGACGCCAACCGCATCGCGGACATATCGGCCGCCGAGAGCTCATCGTTGGCGGACTGCAGTTTGCGATGACGCGAGTACACCTCGTCCAGACCTGTCGCCGCCGCGTTGCAGAAATCACGTTCCTCGATCTTGCGGGGCTTGGCGGACAGCAGTTCGGTGACGCTGGCCAGTCTGCGGGCCACACTGGCGGGCGCATCCGGCTGAGTGGTCAGATCGAGGAGGAAATCGATGAAGTCCTTGGCGGCGGGGAACTTGAACATGTCCTCCACACCGCCCTCGACATGGTTCATCTGCTTCTGGATCCGGAAGATCTCCGGGTCCAGGTGGCGGTCCAGCAGCGCCTTGTTCCACACGTACTGTTTGTCCGTCACCACGAGGTCGACGTGACGCATATGCGGTTTCGCCATGTTCTTCAGCGCGTCCAGGAAGGCGTCTGCCCGTCGGGGTCTGCCTGATTCGTCGGTGAAGGGAAGGTTCTCCAGGTCCAGAAGAGACGGCAGCATGCGGAAGAGGTAGAAGCTGGTGTTCAGGCGGTCCCGTGACTCGGTGGCCTTGACGGGGCGGCGTAGGCCGACCCATTCATGGACGACACCGGTGATGAGGACGTCCTCTGGATCACCCAGCAGCGTCCGGGCTGTTTCCACGGGTTGCCAGACGGCGGTCACGTGAGAGGTGTCGCCCGAGTCCACGTAGTCGGTGAGGTGCCGTTGGACCGCCCGTCCCATGAAGTCGTTGGCACGCGGCAGAAGTTGCGCGTACAGCAGTGACAGGATGCTGGACTTGCCGCCGCCGTTGCGAAGCCATACCACCGAGTCGTGGGGGAGCGCACCCTCGTCGGTCGGAGCGGTCAGATCGAGGGTCAGGTCGGTGAACCGGGCCGACCGCTCGCCGACGGAGCGGAATCGCAGGGCTGCCAGTTGGTACGTCATCCGTCGCTCTCCTCGCTGATCGGATCTGTTCCCCGCTGAGCTCGGCGGAGTTCCGCGATGAAGGTGTAGGCGCGTTCGAGCGCGATCTCCCTGGCGTGTACGCGAAACCTCTCGGTTAGCGTCCACGTTCCGCTGACGGAAGGGTCGGTGCGTGCCATGCCCTGCCCTGTGAGCCAGGAGAGGATGGATTCGACCCAGAAGCGAGTGCACTTGGTCGTCAGCCTGCCGGATCGGGGCCCCTGCTTCCCGTAGTCCGTGGGCGGCATGTCCAGATAGATCCGCCAGGCCTCGTCCAGCCCTTCCTCCGGGATGATCTCCCCGGCCGCGTCGTGTGTACGCAGTTGTTCGCACAACTCGCGCAGCCAGGTGTCCAGATCCCGGGAGGGCACCCGCCGGACCCTGTCGTCATCGAGCTCCTGAGCGCTGGGAAAGGCGAAGGCGACGAGGCCGGTGAGAACCAGCCCGGCCAGGATCTTGTGCTCGGGTTTGCCGGTGTTGGGCATGTCCGAGAGCCGAAACGCCAGTGGGGATTCCGGCTGGACACCGAGGATCAGTCCGAAGTCTCCGTCGGACAGCACCTGTGCTCCGAGGCCGTGGAGCATGGCGTTGGTGGCCGTCTTGAAGTTCAGGTCCGTGCGGTAGCGGCTCAGCACCCGCTGATATTCCGGGTTGCGGCCTGGTCGCTGCGCGGGACGCAGGGCCCAGGCGACCAGCGTTCCGATGTCGGTGTGGTCGTTGTCGGTCAGGGTCATGTCGGCTCCTCGATCGAGGAAGGTGGGGTACTGAGAAGCACTGAAGGGGTGGGGTCCGCCTCCGCCAGACTGTTGGGATCGCGGGCGACGATCACGTCGTCGCCGTCCCAACCGGGGAGGCGCAGGCGGAGTCCGTCACCGTCGACGGCGGTTCTCCGACCGAGGACAGTGGCCATGAGGTCGTCCGCCGATCGTCCTTCGTCGTCATCGGCGTCCTCGGGGGAGAAAGCCCACAGGACAGCCAGGTTCAGGACCTCAGCGCCCTGTTGGCGGATGCTGGCGGAGGCTTCCTGCGGATCGTCGTAGCAGGCGGAGATGAGGGCTGACAGTCGGGCGGGGAGTCCCACGCGTTCGACGGCACGGGCTGCGACGCCGATGATCTCGGGTCGGAGGAGCGGCACAGGAGGGTCGGCCAGGTCGTGTCCTTCGTCCTCGTTGCGGTCGTTGGGTCCGGTTCTGGTGTGCCGTGACCACAGGTCGTTGACGAGTCGGTACAAACGGGGAAGGCGGGGCGTTCTGGGACCCCACATATCGATAAGGAACCTCTCGGTGAGGGTTCCGGCATCAGTGCGGCCCAGTTCCAGAGCCGGCATCAGGACATCCTGGTGGGGGTCAGGCAGATTGAGTAGCGCGGGTGGTCGGAACGCCTGGCGCTCCTGCTCGTCCAGGAACACTCCGCGTGCGGAGATGACCCGCTGGTGCAGGGACTCGTGGCGCTGTTGGCACTCCTCCAACAGTTGACCGATGCGCAGTGCCGCCTTCAGGAGACGGGAATCCGTGCTGGTCAGAGCCTCACGGATCTTTGCCAGAAGGTTCCGCTCGACTCTGAGACGCCCGCGTATGTGGTCTCTGGCCCTCTCAAGCTGCTCCGGTACGGTAGCGGCCCACTCCTCTTCCACGATTCGGAGGTCGCGGCGAGTCTGCCGGAGGAGGCGGTCCAACTCCTCGGCCAGACTCATCGAGAGGAGTCTGGCGCGTTCGGCGGATATGACCGCTGGTTCGAAGTCGTTACGGGCCAGTTGCCGTTCCAGGATCAGTTCGGTCGCGACCTGTTCGTCCTCGACGTCGAAGTCCAGACCGCCGATCAGCGCGTTGATCGCGTCCTTGGTCGCTCGCAGGACATTCTCGTCCCGGGCCGGGTGGTCGTGCTCGATCAGGAGGGAGAACGGTACTTCGCGCCGCCGATGGACGAGGTCGGGAGCGGAGTAGTCGCTTGTCACATATCGGAACGGCACCTGTCGGGCTGACCTGTTCAACAGGGAGTCCACCACGAAGGCGGCGACGTCCGAGTGCTCGTCGGGCGACTGTTCGGGAGCAGCCGCTCCCGCGAGCTGGGACAGCGCCTGGATCACGTCCGTGCGGGTCGCCTCCAGTTCGAAACCCTGCCGGGAGACCACCAGGTCTATAGCGGCCAGAGTCAGTGTCACGATGTCGTAGGCATCCTCGGGCCACTCTCGGCGGCGGGCCGCCTGCATGGCCTCGAACACGGGGCTGAACCGTAGGAAAGCGGCCACCCGAGCAGGGAAAGAGGACTCGTGCACGCTCAGTCCGTCAGTGCCGGTCGCGAACGAACCCGCTGCCTGGCCATCGGTCAGTGGTTCGGTGTGGTCTCCCGACGCGCCGTCGTCCTCTTCGAACAAGAACTCCATATGACCGCTCTCTGCCGTTTTGGCCTTCCCACTGCGAATGTTAGGAGAGGGTCGCGACAATTTTCCGGGGTTTGGCCTGATCTGGTCTGGTGATTTCAGAACTCTGGTCCTGCCGTCCTGAGGAAATCGATGCCGGAGTTGAGCGGCAAAGGTGGGAGCTTCCGTGACCTGTGCTGATGCAGTCGAGGTGGTGAAAAGCGTCGGCGTGAAGACGGGCGGACAGCGGCGCTGACGCGGATGTCTCCCAGGAGTGCGAACATATGTTCTAGAAATGGAAGACGCTGTGGCGCTTCGTCTGCAGGTGTAGAGATGGTAACGGTGTGTCAGGCAGTATCGAGATGGGAGAAGGCCTCCCAGAAGAGTGGTGCCTGTGGTCGACTGGGGCCATGGCGCGACGCTTCCCGCCACTGAGCCCTTGGCAGGTCAAAGTGCTCACGTGGATCTCGAACGGATGCCCCGACGGCGTGATGCGGGACTACACCTACAAGACCACGGCGATCGCTCTCCAGGGGCGGCGTCTGGTCACGGTGAGCAAACGCGGGGGGACCTGGTCGGCCACCACCACACCGGACGGTGCGTACTACCTCCGGCATGGTGCCTATCGCCCCGTCGAGAAGTCGACCCCTCGCCCAACCGGGACCGCTTCCCGAGCCTCGTCCACCAACCGTCGTCCGCACGGGGAAGAGCGCCCAGCGCCGGACGCGACCGTGCGCGCTATGAGGGCGATCGCGAGCGGAAAGCGCAAGGCGGTCAAGGCCAAACACGTTGAGATCCGGGAGACCTTCATGCGATACCGAGTCGTGGTGACACGTGTTCAGGCGGCCGAGAGGTATGTCCGCGCCACGGATGAGGAGGACGCCGTCCAGAAGGTTCGGGAGGAGTTCGATCGCCCGTACGGCTACTTCGGTTCCTGGAAGACCACGGGATCTGAGGTAGAGGTGGTAGGGGTCGAGGAGACGGTCGTCATCAAGCAGCCGCACCCGCTCTCACCGGAGGGCCCGCTCCTCCTGAGCCTGAAGGACGTCGGTAAGGCGTTGGGGCTCTCGTACTCCACCGTCTACGAACTCGTCTCCCGTGGGGAGATCGAGCATGTGATGGTTGGTTCCAGGAAGTACATATCCCGTGACGCGCTGGCACACTTCATCACCCAGAACACGCATCGTGGCTACCACAGGTGAGAGGTCGACTTCCTGTCGAATCGGGCTCTTGTGGGCCGGCCGCTCTCAGCGGCGCCACCATTGAGGGCGACCCCGCTGACGGTAATGCCAGCTCTCTGAACGCGAGTATCTCCCGTGGTCCGTTTCCTCGGGCTCCGTTCGGTAGCGGTATTCACGGCGTGGTCCATGAGGGCTCCAGTCTCCGAGGAAGGGCCTCAGCTCATCCGGTGAGGGCGCAGCGTCGAAGTCCTGGCTTCGAACGCCGGAAACGGAGCGGACGGGATCCCACCGCTCGGCTGTCTCCTCCCCCCACCGTGCCCATAGCATCAATCGCTCAGCATGTGCTGAGTCCCCGCACTCCTGGGCTTCCTTCTCCAGTGCTCTGCAGAAGCCCCGAATCTCGTTGACGGTGTTCCACGCCTCCAGAGCCTCCCGGAACACCACGCTCCGCCTGGCCGCGATGGCGTGTTCCGTCGCGTCGGCCATGGCTTCTTCCCATTCGGCCTGTTCGCGGAGCCGTCTGCGCCTCTCCTGCTCCTCCCATTCTTTGAGCTGACGCTCCCGGGCGAGCCTCGCTTCGTCCGCGGCCTTCGAGCGGTGCTCGAGTTCGGGAACGACGTCACGGACCTGGTTCTCCAGGCGTCGGCGTCCCTTGTCGCTCCAGTCCGTAGAGTCGGCGTATCCTTCGGGTGAGATCACGAGTGTGAGGCGACCGGTCCATCTGAGCTCGTATGCCGGTCGCGGCACCAGGTAGCGGTTGAGCGAGCGTGGCCTGAGCCGTGTGTCCGAGTGCTTCCCCACCCGTTCGCGCTCTTCCGCCACAGTCAGGTCGTACTGATGTCCATTGACTGTGACGAACAACGTGGTTCCGCTGCGCCTCTTGGCCAGGACCAGCCGATAACCCTTCCTGCTCATGGCCTTGCCGAGGGACTCGACGACGGTCAGCGCTCGGGGGAGAAGCGCTTCTGAGACCTTCAGGGAAGAAGGATCGCGTCGGAGCTCTTCGAGAGCGGCGGCCGTACCGGTGTGCGTGCTGCCGGTGGTGGTCCGGATCTTGTTCCACTCCGTCTCACCACCGTTCGCCGGGTCGATCAGACAGACGACCAGGTCTCCTGCACTACGCCCTGTGTACCTGAGGGATGTGCCCTCGGGTACGAGGCTGTACCGCTTGGCGCGGTCAATCACCCTTCGGTAGTGTGCCCGGGTTTCCCCGTCCGGACTCTCGAAGCGGAGGACACCTCCGGCCGCGTTCAGGTCGGCGATTAGTTTCGCGGCATCGTCCGAAGGAGTGGAGCGGGAAGCTCGGGCTCTCTTCCGCTCTACCTCGGCCGGACGTTCCCTCTTCTTCGGGCTCTCCTCATCAGAGGGTCTGTCCGGATGGTGTCCGTGTTTCAAGTAGAAGCGGCCAGCGTCCGTGACGTGGGCTTGCCACCTGCCCTGTTTCCTACCCGCTGTGACGAGGCCCCGGTCACGAAGCGCGTAGGCCGATCTGCGGTACTTGGCACCTTCTCGGCTGCTGAGATCGACGCCTTCAGCGATTTTGGACAGTACCGAGAGCTGTAGTTCGTTGAGGGGGTCCCAGCGACGCATCGCCGTCCCTTCTCCGGCTGAGAGGCCGTTTTCCAGTCGAGGGAGAGGCCAGGAACCTCAGGAGGTTGGGGTTCCGAACCTACAGCAGGGCGTCGTAGTGAGAGGGGATAACCGAAAAGCGGAGACGTATCTGTTGGTATGGAGGAGTCCGGGGCATCCCAGTTCTTGGTTGTCGACCCGAGTTGCCGAAGGTCTCCGAACGGATACGGCGACGGCTGCGGCTTGGCCCCAAGCCGGGTGTGCTTGTCCTTGGCCTCTTATCTCCCGCACCAAGGGAACTACTAGAGGTGTAGGCCCGACGTGGGTTGCCGACTCGTCGGCAAACCGTTGTGACCAGTGCCGATACCCTTACCGGCCGTCGGCGGAACAGAGTGGTACAGGAGCGGACCATGGTGGTACGCGTGCACGGCCAACCCGGTACACCCATGGACACGGTTGCACAGCAGTATGGTCCGTCTGCCAGGCGTGGAGCGTTCTTCGAACGCCGTGTGGGCGCAGCTGTACAGGCCTGGCTGGAGAACCTGTCCGAGGTGTACCACCTCTTCTCCGACCTGGTCCGCCTGGACCATGCCATCGGAGCGGCTCTGGGCCGCTCTCGCCGGGGCTTTCTCTCGAGGTTGCCGGAGCCTGCGTCAGTCGGTCCCCGGGTGCTGGAGGACGTGAACGGTCACCCCGCTGCGCCCTGACCGAGCAGCCCTCCTGACAGCAGTTCCGCGGAGAGTAGACGCCAAGGCGCGGACGCCCTCAGCAGGGTTGACCTAAGGGTTCGAACAATGGTTGACCCCACGGTTGACCGGGCGCTACAGGCACCACTACAGGAACGGGTTCAACTTTCCCGAGGGCGCCGGACGCATCAAAGCCTGACACAGTAGAGGATGAAGCGTTGTCGGCAAACGCCGACATCTTCTCTCTTTCCTTATGTAAGAGAGAAGCGTCTTCCTTCTTATGACTCCTGTCTTCCTCTGCTCCGCCTGGATCGTGCTCTTCCCTCTGTAGGCCTGCGGTGCTTTCCAACGTTCCAGACCAAGGTGACCTACCTTCCGCCCGGTCTCCCCATGACCGTGATGACACCCCTACTTCACTGCCTCTCACTCTCCTGCCTGAACTCCTCTCACCTGCTCGCCTATCTACCTTGAGCTGGGAACACCCGTACATGCTGTGCATCTGAGCCTCTGCCCGGCCAGGCCAGGAGGGTGGGGCTGCATGGCTGGCGCCGCGCTCGTCCCGCGTGCCAAGGCCCTCAGTCGGACTCTGAAGCCTTGGAAGGGTCACCCCGGAGAAAAGGGTCGCATGGAGAAAGCAAACGTCTCAGGATTGACCTGAAAGGCGCTGGGCGGATCTTCCTGCGTCCTTGGTGTTGCGGGTATCCCTTTCGTTCTCTGTGGTGATGCGAAACGGGGGAGTTCTCTCCCCCGGACAAAAACGCCGCTTTCCCTCAAGGGCCGGGTCGCGCGGTCGTGATGCGTCACATGCTCGCCCCTGGCGGGCTTCTCCCTTATGACGCGATGTCTTTCCCCTATATCGAGGAGGACGAGGGTTTGCCGATCCGCACCATTGAGGCCAGCGCCCTGGCCCAACACGCCCAGGCGGTGCTCTACCAGCACCGCCTGGCCACCAGCCACCAACTGGCCCGCATGCTCACCCCCAACACCACCTCACGCCGGTACATGCTCCACGTCCTGCACCAACTGCGCACACAAGGCCTGGCCGACCGCGTGGTGCCCCCGGGCCGCCGGCCGCACCGCTGGTTCCTCACCCCCGCAGGAGCACACGCGGTACACGACAGCGACCAGGTACCGGTGCGCCCCTACCGGATGAGCCCCCAGCGCGCCGCGGGCCCACTCGCCGAGCACATGCTGGCGGTGGTCGAGACGGGCCTGGCCTTCTTCGAACACGCCCGCCTCCTGGGCGACGGCTTCGAACCCCTGCACTGGATCCCGGAGGTGGCCCACCGCTACACCAAGGCCAACGGCAGATTCGCCGACACCCATGTGATCAGCGACGCCCTGCTGCACTACATCGTCGTCGAACCCAGCGGGGACCGCTGGCAGATCCAGTTCCTGGTGGAGGTGGACCGCGCCACCATGCCCGTACACCGGCTGGCGAACAAGCTGGTGGCCTACGCCCGCTACTTCGACCACCATCCCCTGCGCAAACGCAGGAGCGCGGCGGACGGGCCGGCGCGCCCGGCGTGGTGGGAGCGCTATCCGCTTTTTCCCCGGGTGCTGGTGGTCCTGGACGGAGCCAACGAACGTCGTCTGGCCAACCGCCGGACCGACCTGGCGGTCTATATGCGCTCCTCGCAGTACCTGATGGTGCCTCGGGCGGGGTTCGCGATCGGGTGCGCGACGATGCCCGACCTGGTGGAGCAGGGGCCGCGGGCACGGATCTGGCTCAACCTGCTCGACCCGTCGTGGGACCAGGAGCAGTACACCGACTTCGCGCTGGGCTTCACCTACTCCAGACGCTGAAGTCACTCTGTCCCAGCATTTCCGCGACAGGAGAGGAGCGAGCGGCGGAGAGAGACGACAGGAGCATGGAACGGCTGATGACGCTCAAGGAGGTGGCGCGCTACCTGGGCAAGTCCGAGCGCTGGGCGCGGATGGAGGGCCGTGATCTGGGGCTGCCCCTGGTGGTGATCGGCAGGTCGCTGCGCTGCGATCCGGCCGAGCTGAGGAAGTGGGTGCACCGGCAGAGGTAGGGCCTGTCTACAGGGGAGGTCCCCGGCGGCATGCTGGGGACCTCCGGTCGTTGTCGGCGCTACTGGAACAAGGCCTTGCTGACCACCCTGCTCATGCTGGTCAGGGACTCGGGCAGCAGGTGCTTGTAGGTCTTGTGGGTGACCTGCATGTCCTTGTGGCCCATGTAGTCGGCCACGTCCGATAGCGGGATGCCGTTGCGCACGGCCGTGGAGGCGAAGAAGTGCCGCAGGCTCTTGGTGTCGACTTCAGGCGGGATCTGGGCGATGCGCCGTGCCGTGCTGAAGGCGGTGGCCCACGCGGCGTGCGAGACGGGAGCATTTCTCAGGTGCTCACCGCCCTGCGGGACGCGGAGCTTGAGGAACTCCCGCCGCATCCCGCGCAGGTAGTAGCCGTCCGGGGTCAGTGCGTACCTTTTCTGGTGCTCCTCCATGTGTGAGACCAGTTCGTCGCTGATCGGCGTGTCCCGGTACTCGCCTTGGCGCCGGTGCTTGAGGGGCCCGAACTCGCTGTGCTTGGTCCACTGGTGGTTGAGCCTGTAGGTGTTGCCCTCCCGCAGGCAGGAGGCGTTGGCTGCCAGGATCTCGCCCAGGCGCAGCCCGCAGCCCGCTCCCAGGTAGATCCCCAGGCTCAGGTGGGGTGGCATGGCCTCGGCCAGAGCGTGGATCTCCTGCGCGGTGGGCAGGTAGAACTCGCCGAGGGGTTCGGGTGGTAGGGGGATGCGTGTCACGGGGTTGTCGGTGATGACCTTCTCCAGTCGGGCCTCCTCGAAGACCATGTGCAGCAGGTCGCGCGTGACCTTGAGGCGTCCATAGGTGAACCCCGTGTCGATGAGGTGCTTGAACTGGTTCAGCACGTGGGGGTTGCGGGCGATGCGGTTGATGGGCAGGCGTCCCAGTTCGGGGTAGACGTGGTTCTCCAGGATGCTGCGGTAGTTGCGCTGGGTGTTCTTGCCCAGGTCGATCCGGCCGCGCAGGTAGTCGCCGGTGAACCGTTCGAAGGACGGGACCGAACGGATGGTGGCGCGCTCCACGGGCGCCTCGGCGAACTTGGCCCTGTTGACCTCCTTCAGGCGGCCCTCCGCCTGGCGGCGGGTCCAGCCCTGGTCGTGTCCCTCCTCACGGGGCCTGCCGTCGATGCGGTAGCGGATGTGCCACTCGTGCTTGCAGCGCGTCTGGTCGGCGCACTCACAGCGCTTGAAGATGCTGCCCTTGCCGTGACCGAGGCTGATCGGCTTCTGGGGCAATGCTCGGCTCCCTTGTCGTCCAGGTGGGAGCTGGTGATGGCTGAACGATGGTTGCTCCCATCAAGACAGAAGCCGTATACGGCCTGACCTGTGACAACACCGGATCGTCCTGCACTACCACCAGCAGTACCTGTCCGACGCCAAGAACCCGAACGGCTACTGCGGCATCGGCGGCACCGGCGCCAGCTGCCCGATCGGCGTGGCCTCCTCGGACGACACCGCCTGACCGTGTCCGGTCGGGTGGCCCGGCTCGGGGGGCATGACACCTGCCGGGCCCCTGCCCGCCCGTGAGCTGAAGACCGCGTACGGCGACCGGTGGATGCGCTTCCACGGACTGCCGGAGCCGAAGCGTCACCCGGGGCGAGGAGGAGTAAGCGATCGTCCTGGACCGCTACAACACGGTCCTCGACGAGCTCTTCGCGGGCGGTGAGGCCTACGTCGTGACCACCGACTGGGCCGACCCGTCCGAGCTGCGGTGGTCGGAGCACCGCCGTGCCCTGCGCCCCGAAGGCACGGTGTGGACCAAGCTGGAGGACACCGACGACCCGGACCTGGAGTTCCACGTCCGCTGGTACTTCTACGCCGACCGCCGCCGCTGGGAGCGCGGCTGCATCGACCCGCTGCTCCGCGCGGTCGCCGACGACGTACTGCCCGGCGTGTGTCACGGACGGCGGCCTCACCCGGTTCCACCAGCCCCACGACGACGGCGACGCCGACGTCATCCTGCCCACGCCCGGGGAGCGCGACCGCCTGCGCGCCCGGTACGCCGCGTGGCTGTCCCGCATCCCCTGGGCTGCTGACCGGACCTTCGCTTACCTGTGCTCTACCGGTGGGAGGTGTAAGCGCGTGGCTCCCGCCGCGCGGACAGACACGGTCTCCGCTCCCGAGGACCCAGTCACGATCCCGGGCGCCGCTATGTCCGTTCCCTGTACAAGCATCTGGTCCTGCTCTGCTGACTCCTACTCAGGAAGCAGGTGGTGCGGTCAAACGGCAATGACAACGTTATTTTCGAGGCACTTCGGTCGCTTTCCGGACTGGGCCCTCTCGACGGCACCGCACACTAGCTTGGGTCCGGGTCTGGAGGACAGGAACATCGAGTAGCCGGGCACAACCTGCACTGATATCTAGACTCGCATGATTTTTTGTGGCTCTATGTGTTTCTAAGTCATCTTTGTGGTCGCATGTGAGGATTGTTGTCCTATGGTCACTGTGACCGATTCTTCTATTGTGTTAACTTATGTGAATTTTCAATGTCTGGGAAAGACAATCGTCCTTGACGTGTGGATGGGGCTGGACAGGCTCGGCATGGTGGGTGAATCCTGTATCCGCCCAGGTGGGTCGGTCTCCGTGCATTCGGAGCAGGCTCTGTGTGCGGTGCGCTTGACGTGCAGAAACCAGCTCCGTTCGATCGGTGCGGATGACAGGGACGTCTCCGGTGTTGTGGGAGGTCCGTCCATGATCGCCGGGTAGGCCTGGAACCGCTTCCACGTGGTCACTCACCGTTTCGCCCCCGGGGTGGGTGCGGGTGTGTGAACTCTGGCGCTGAGTGCTTTATTTCTTCGCACATCGTTGGAGGGTTCCGAGGCAGGGACGGATATTTTGTGGTTGGCTTAGGGTTTGAGCGGAGATCTGTCAGGAAACAAGGATCTCCGGGTACAGCTCGCTTGGCCCCCCGAAGCGATTGGCGTGCTCCATGACACCTTCACATCCTCGCCTGGCGAGATCGCCCGTGTGTGCGGTCTCCGTGAGGTCCCGGAGGTGTGTGCGTGAGACCGCGGCCTCTAGTTCTGAGAAGGCTGCCCAGAACCCCCGAGAAGGTTGGAGTCTCCCTCACGGGTCGAGTGCTGAGCACCGGTGTGGGCGGGTAGTGCCGCGCGGGCGTCCGTTCGTTCGGTGGTGGGAGTGGGTCAGAGCCTGCGCCCGCATCCGATCCGAACGAGGGTTACGGTCATCTGGGGTGTCCTGGTGCTTCCTGGAGCTCTGTCCGAAAAGGAAGAGGTCGGACCTCTTTCGGCGGCAGCGCCTCCGGATGGTATCGGTGCATGTCAGATGCTTGGTTCATCCGCTGGGACGCAGGGTGTCGATGACCGCTCGGAGGTATCCTGCTGCTCCTGCGGGAGGTGTTCCTGCTATTTCGGCTAGGATTCAAGCTGGGTTAGGTTTTGACTGTTACCTTCCTGTCAAGATAAACTACCAGCTTGTAGATCTGTGTGCTCCGAGTGGAACCGTGTCGGTCGGGAGTGCGGCAGGCAGGCACGAAAGCCTGGCCGCGCCCGACTCCGAGATATTTCGGAGCCCGGAGGCGCGGCCAGGCCTGTCGGGATGTCGATCCGCCACGGACTCGCCGCGGCGATGGACTCACCCTTGGTTGTCCGCCAAGGGTGGTAGGCGATGGAACCCGTTGCAGAGCGGCTGAAAACTCGTACGTGGTTTCATCGGAGGGCCCTGGGGGAGGGTTAGCCTTCCCCCAGGATTCCCCTCATCGCCGTGGACACCCCCTGGGGAGCAGTGATCCACGCGGGCCAAGCCCACGCAGCCAACCACTCGAGCCAGCCGAGTACTCCCAGCATCTCCAGGCAGAGTCCGGCGATGATGGTCGCGAGTACGCGGATCCCCAGTTGGTAGACGATGCGCGGCACTCGTTTGGTTCCGCTGTTGGACCCCTCCTTTCTCTTTCTCGGAGGACGCCTCCAGAAGAAGGCGTTTCGTCGTTGCATGACCGTTTTCCTCTCATTTTTGGAGCGAGGTCGCGGATCGACCCCCTTGGCCGAGGGGGTCGTGTGCGGGAGAAAAACGGTCTTCAGGACAATCTAGCGTCAGGTTCCAGGTGAGGCGCAACTCAGGTCAGCGGGTCGTTGGTCTAGCCCGGATGGGTTTCGCATACCAGCCCTGAGTGGTCCATGGCTACCCCCTTTGTGGCATCGATCTGACTTGGTAAGCGTTTTCCTATGCATGTATGCCAGTGTCCGCATACCAAAGAAAGAGTATTCGGTGCAACATGGCACACTGCAATGTGTACCGGAAGTCAGCGCATTGAGGGGTTGGCCGCTCGTATGCGTGCGAGCCCCGAAAGTCGGATCCAGGTGGAGCGGGGCGCCATGATGTGCGTCACATCGCTGTTCCGCGTCATCAGCTTCGACGGTGACACGCACCCGAAAGGAAGGACGAGCCATGATCGATGATCGCGGACCAGTAGTCCATCAGGCCCTGCTCACGGACCGGCTGGTGCGGCTGCGCCAGAGTCGTGGGCTGACCCAGGAGCAGGTGGCCGGTTCCCTGGATTGGTCTGTCTCCAAGGTGATCCGCTACGAGAAGGGCCAGCAGGTCATCTCCAAGGTGTCCCTCAACGCACTCTTGGACCTGTACAAGGTGGCCAGGACCCGTGAAGGCGAGGAGTTGGTCCGCCTGGGTGAAGGAGCGCGTCAGAAGGCGTGGTGGAGCGACTTCCGTCGGGTGATGAAGCCCGACTACACGCGCTATGTGGGCTTGGAGGCCGGAGCGTCCTCGATCTTACAGTTCCAGGCCACAGTGGTTCCTGGGCTGTTGCAGACCCACGAGTATGCCCGAGCTGTCACCAAAGCGGTGGTCCACGGAAGCGATGCCGACCTCATCGTCGATGTTCGTCGGCGCAGGCAGCGCCACATCGAGGAACGTGCCGTGCGCCCCAAGCAGACGTATGTGCTCGACGAGGCGGTTATTCGGCGGCACGTGGGAGTGCGTGAAGACCCGAACATCATGCCGCTGCAGCTGTGGGCACTCGTCCATGCCGCCCGGAGTCCGCATGTGGACATACGGATCATTCCCTTTGGTGTGGGAGAGCACTTTGGATTTCGTGGCTCATTTACCATCCTGAAGTTCGATGGTGTGCTCGGAGAAATTCTTTACACAGAGAGCGATGGGAGATGTGTTGTCTCTGACAAGGAATACCGTGTCAGGAGACACAGGGAAAGAGTGGAAGATCTGATTTCTAATAACACTCTTGGCAGTGAGGAGTCTGTGTCGATGATCGAGTCGGTTGCGATTGAAATGAAAGTTTCATGAGTGCTGTACTGTCCGTTTTTTAGGATTGGCGAGTGAGTCCATCCAGGGTCGGCGGCTGATGTCGTCCTGAATTTTACTGGTGGATTTCTCATTCGAGATCTACACTTGTCGCTGCCAGGCCGGTACGCTTTTTCTGGACTTCACCAGGAGCCGTGTCGTCGGCGGTCAGGGCCGTGTGCCCTGACTCCCCCAGCGCCGAGGAGAGTGGATGCCTCTACCGAAAGCTTTGCCGCCACGGTGGCACACCAGTACTCAC
Organism: Nocardiopsis sp. FR4; assembly: GCF_009830945.1. Taxonomy (GTDB): domain Bacteria; phylum Actinomycetota; class Actinomycetes; order Streptosporangiales; family Streptosporangiaceae; genus Nocardiopsis. Next base: position 111,178 of record NZ_ML776455.1, read on the forward strand.
AGTGACGACATACAGTGTGTCGAGGTCGCCTTCAAGATCCAGAGGATCTTGGTTCGCGACTCGAAGAGTCCCGCTGGCCCGTTCTTCACCTTCCACGGTCAAGAATGGGTCTGTTTCGTCCTCTCGATCGGTGGCATCGTCGGGAGGAGAGCGGTGGTTCAGCCCTGACACGGAATTTATCCGTCTTACGGCTACGTGTTACGCGGTTTGCGTTCTTCCGCAAGGAGGGCTGGATGTGGCGCTGGGGATCGGTGTTCCCAATGTGCCAGCGGAGATTGGCGATAGGGTGACCTGGGCTCTCCCTGCCATCGTTCGCCGTGTATTCGACGCTCCGACGTGGGATTATTCGTACGTATGGCAACGAGTGCGTACCAGATTCCCGGAGTAGCTCTCGGGCAGAGCGTCGGGCTGCACGCCGAATACGCCTACTGGTGGTCCCGACCCTGGTACTCCGGCCGTAGACCGTGGTTCTCATGATCGGAGGGCTTTGGCAACGTTGGCGGCTACGGAGCACGTGGGCCTGGTCGCCTACGTACTATCGCGTGGGATTACGCGGTGAGCCGGGTTCATCGCCCGCTGTCGACGTGTGGTTTACGAGTTGGTACGCGGTAGCAGCTAAAGCGGTCGATGGAGGGCTGTGGCCCTTCCTGGCCATGGCGATCGAGGTTGACGTGCGCTTTCGGTCACCCCTGGCTTAGGCGTCCCCCGGCACACTTGTCCGCGCTCCCGGGAGGACTCCGTCCCTTGGTCAGCGACTGTCGTCGAAGACCACCGACACCGGGGCCGCACCGCAGGTAGACGGAGTCTGCGCGGGCACACCGTTCCCCTGGTCGGGAGCGGGCTTCCCCGAGGTTCCGGGGTCAGCGGTCCTCGCCGTGCACGGGGCCGGGGGTGCCGTTGCCGTCGGTCAGCTGCGGCTCACCGGTGGCGCTCTCGGCCAGCCACTCGTCGAAGCCCAGCTGGAAGTAGCTCCAGCCGTTGTCCCACTCCACCTGGCGGTCGGTGCCGGTGGTCTCCAGCACGTCGCCCATCAGGGTGTTCTCGAAGAACCACAGGGCGTCCTCCATGCGCAGGTTGGTGCAGCCGTTGGAGGTGTTGGCCGTGCCGATGTTGGGGTTGTAGGACGCCTCGTGCACGTACTCGCCGCTGTTGGTGGTGCGCACCGCGTAGGAGACCACGGTGTTGTAGCCGGGGAGGTCGTCGGGGATGGCGGTGGTGCTGGAGTCCATCTCCTCGGTCTCCTTGTGCGACATGAGGACGTGGACACCGCTGGTGGTGGTGTTGAAGTGGGTGGTGGCGGCGCCGTTGCTCACCGGCAGGGTGCGCTCGTGCTCGCCGTCCACGGTGATGACCATCTCGTGGTCGGGCACGTGCATGGTGGCGATGAGTTCGCGGCCGACCTCGAACTCCACCCGGTAGTCGCGCAGTCCGTAGACGCCCTCGGAGGCCTCCACGCCCGCCAGGTTCATGTCGACGGTGACGGTCTGGTACGGCTCCCAGTACTCCTCGGGCCGGAAGACCGCGGTGGTGTCGCCCAGCCACCGCCACGAGCCCCGGGTCGGGTGCTCGGAGGTGACCTCCATGGAGTTCTCGACCTGCGCCTTGTTGGTCACCGGCTGGGTGAAGTTGACGGTGAGGGGCATCCCCACGCCCACGGTCTGGCCGCTGTTGGGGAAGTTCGAGGCCAGGTCCAGGCCCCGGCCGGGTTCGGCGGCCAGCGTGGTGAATTCCGCGACCGCCTCGGCGGCGGTGCCGTCGGGGCCCTCGGCGACCGCGGTGACCGTGACCTCCGCGCCGGGGCGCAGGTTCCAGTCGCTGACCCAGACGGCCCCGTCCTCGGCGAGGGTGCCGGTCATCCCGTACAGCCCGGGGTCGTCGCCCTCGACCTCCTCGGCGACGGCCTGGTCCACGCGCACGTCGGTGATGGTGCCGCCCTCGGCCGACACCCGCACCGGGGTGTTCGGCGCGACCTCGGAGGCGCCCGCCTCGGGCGTGATGCTGACGGCGACGCCGCCTCCGGCCGCGGCCTGCGGCTCGGCCTCGCCGGGGCTGCACGCGGAGACGGTCAGCGCGAGCGCCATGAGCCCGATGCCGTACCTGCGGGCCGCCGCCCGGGGGAACCTGGCCATCCCTGTGAACCTCCTGCTGCCGTGTGCGTGCTTCACACGTCATAGGACCCCTGGCGGCGGGGAAAGTTCACTTATCGGGGAGATTTTCCGGTTTTCGGTGCTCGGCCCGCCGGGTGCGGCGGACCGGACCGGGAGCTCCGATCCTCCGGGACTGTCGGTGCCGGAGGGCGCCTTGCTATTCTTCCCGGGCCAGTCGTACCACTCCGGTGGTCAGGGAATCCGGTGCGAATCCGGAACTGACGCGCAGCGGTGAGGGGGACGGGCGGGGTACTCACGCCACTGGGGCGCGGCCGTACCGACCACGGCGTCGGAGCGGCCCGGCCTGGGAAGGCACCCCGTCCGGACGAACCCGAGTCCGAAGACCTGCTGGCCCCTCCGCGTCGAGTGCGCGGGGGAGAACCCGTGCCAGGCTCCGCGTTCGAGCCCCGACATCCAAGGCATGCCCATGCTGCGCTCCGCGCTCGCCCCCGCCGCCCTGCTCCTCTCCTCCCTGGCGCTCACCTCCTGCGGAACCCCTCCGCAGGAGGAGTCCTCCGGAACGGAGTCCGCCTCCGCCGCCGGCTACCCGCGGACCCTCGACAACTGCGGCCACGAGGTCGTCCTCGACGCGCCGCCCGAGCGCGTCGTCTCCCTCAACCAGGGCAGCACCGAGATCCTGCTCTCCCTGGGCCTGGCGGATCGTCTGGCCGGCACCGCCACCTGGACCGACCCGGTGATGGAGGGGCTGGAGGAGGCCAACGCGTCCGTGCCCCGGCTGGCCGACGACAACCCCTCCTTCGAGAGGGTGCTGGAGGCCGAACCGGACTTCGTGACCGCCTCCTTCGTCTCCACGCTCGGCCCGGGCGGCGTCGCCACCCGCGAGCAGTTCGCCGAGCTGGGCGTGCCCACGTACGTCTCCCCGTCCGACTGCGCCGCGGGCAAGGACAACGAGAGCGGCGGGGACGGGTCCCGCAGCGAACCGCTCACCCTGGACACCGTCTACGGCGAGGTCCGCGACCTGGCCGCGGCCTTCGGCGAGCAGGAGCGCGGTGAGGAGCTCGTCGCCGAACTGGAGGGCCGGGTGGCGGCGGCGACCGAGGGCCTGGACGCCTCGGACGTCTCCCTCATGTACTGGTTCGCCAACTCCGAGTCCCCCTACCTCGCCGGGTGCTGCGGCGCCCCCGGCGCCATCACCGACGCGGTCGGCGCGCGCAACGTCTTCGACGACACCCACGACGAGTGGCCCCAGATCAACTGGGAGACCGTCGCCGACCGCGACCCGGACGCCATCGTGCTCGGCGACCTGACCCGCGAGTCCCAGACCGCCGAGACCGCCGAGGCCAAGATCGCCTTCCTGGAGTCCCACCCCGCCACCCGCAACCTCACCGCCGTGCGCGAGGAGCGGTACATCCTGCTCAGCGGCCAGTCGATGAACCCCACGATCCGCACGGTCGAGGGGATCGAGCGGGTCGCCGAAGGCCTGCGGGACCTCGGGCTCACGCGGTGAGCGGCGCCCGTGCGGCGCTGCTCGTCTCCGGGGGACTGGCGGTCCTGGCCGTGTCCGTCTCGGTCGCGGTGACCATCGGCCCCGCCGACATCGCTCCGGACCAGGTCTGGCGGTCGGCGGCCGCCCGCCTCGGGTTCGGGGCCAGTCCCCTGTCACCGCTGCGCGAGGGCATCGTGTGGAACCTGCGCATGCCCCGCACCCTGCTCGCCGCGGTCTGCGGGGCGGGGCTGGCCCTGTGCGGCGCGGTCATGCAGTCCCTGCTCCGCAACCCGCTGGCGGACCCCTTCGTGCTCGGGGTCTCCTCCGGGGCCTCCACCGGGGCGGTCGCCGTGCTCGTCCTGGGCTGGGGCGGGGGAGCGGTGTCCCTGTCGGCGGGCGCCTTCTCCGGGGCCCTGCTCTCCTTCGGCATGGTCGTCGTGCTCAGCCAGGTCCTGGGCGCGAGCATGGACCGCGTCGTGCTGTCCGGGGTCGCGGCCATGCAGCTGTTCTCCGCGCTGACGTCGTTCATCGTGCTGACCTCGGCGGACGCCGAGACCACGCGGGGCGTGCTGTTCTGGCTGCTCGGCTCGCTCGGCGGCGCCGGGTGGACCGACGTGGTGCTGTGCGGGGCGGTGCTGCTCGGCGTGCTCGCCGTGTGCCTGGCGCACACCACCACCCTGGACGCCTTCGCCTTCGGTGAGGAGGCCGCGGCGAACCTGGGGGTGCGGGTGGCGCGGGCCCGGCTGCTGCTGCTGAGCGCCACGGCCCTGCTCACCGCGGCCCTGGTCAGCTCGGCCGGGGCGATCGGCTTCGTGGGGCTGGTGCTGCCGCACGCCGCCCGCGCGCTCACCGGCTCCGCCCACGCCAGGCTCCTGCCCGTCACCGCGCTGAGCGGAGCGGTCTTCCTGGTGTGGGTGGACACGGTCGCCCGCACCGCGCTGGACCCCCGGGAGATCCCGGTGGGGGTGGTGACCTCGCTCATCGGCGTGCCCGCCTTCATCGCCGTGCTCTACCGCGCCAGGAGGCAGACGTGAACGACACCGTGCCAGGGGTCCGGAGCGGCCTGGGCGCCGACCGGGTCGGCCGCCGGGCCGGGGGCCGACTCGTCCTCGACGGCGTCACCCTGGTCCCGCGCCCCGGCCAGACCGTCGGCCTGCTCGGCCCCAACGGCTCCGGGAAGTCCACGCTGCTGCGGCTGCTCGCCGGGGTCCTGCGGCCCTCCTCGGGCGTGGTCACCCTGGACGGCCGCCCGCTGCCCCGGGTCGGCCGCCGCGCCGCGGCGCGCAGCGTCGCCGCCGTCCAGCAGGAGGCGCACACCCAGACCGAACTGACGGTCCGCGACGTGGTCGCCCTGGGGCGTATCCCGCACCGGAGCCCCTGGGCACCCGCCTCGGCCGCCGACACCCGTGCCGTGGCCGCGGCCCTGGAGCGCACCGGCCTCACCGACCGGGCCGGGCAGTCCTGGCACACGCTGTCCGGCGGCGAGCGCCAGCGCGCCCAGATCGCCCGCGCCCTGGCCCAGGAGCCGAGCGAGCTGCTGCTGGACGAGCCGACCAACCACCTCGACATCCAGCACCAGCTCGACCTGCTCGAACTCGTCACCGGCCTGCCGGTCACCACCGTGATCGCCCTGCACGACCTCAACCTGGCCGCGATGTACTGCGACCACCTCCTCGTGCTCCGGGGCGGCCGGGCCGTCGCCGAGGGCACGCCCGCCGAGGTGCTGACCCCCTCCCTCATCGCGGAGGTCTACGGGGTCCGGGCCGAGGTCACCCCCGGCCGCGACGGCCCGGTGGTCCGCTTCCTGCGCGGGGCGGCCCCGGTGCCGGAACGCTCCCCGGGCTCCCCCACCGGAACGCCCACGTGAGCGAACGGCTAGGGTGTTGGCGCTCGTGGTGCAGGAACCCGGTGCGAGTCCGGGGCGGTTCCGCCACTGTGACGCCCCCGCACGGGGGCCAGCCAGACACTGGCCCCGGGCAGTCCGACCGCCGATGGGGCGAGAACCCCGAGGGAGGAATCCGGCCATGACGGTACGGATCGCGCTGCTGTCCACGTCCGACACCGACCTGCTCTCCGCGCGGGCCAGCGGCGCCGCGTACGCGTGGGCCAACCCGTCCCGCGCCTCCGACGCCGAACTCACCGCCGCCGTCGAGGACGCCGACCTCGTGGTCGTGCGGCTGCTCGGCTCCCCGCACGACCTGTGGCCCGGCCTGGCCGCCGTCCGGGAGCGGGGCACCCCGCTGGTCGTCCTCAGCGGCGAGCTGCAGCCCAGCGCCGAACTGATGGAGCACTCCACCGTCCCGATCGGCCTGGCCACCGACGCCCACCGCTACCTGGCCGAGGGCGGTCCCGCCAACCTCGCCCGCCTGCACGCCTTCCTGTCGGACACCGTGCTGCTGACCGGCGAGGGGTTCGACCCGCCGCAGGAGGTTCCGCTGTGGGGCTTCGCCGAGCGCGACCAGCCGGACGACCCCGGGCTGCCGCGGGTCGGCATCCTCTACTACCGGGCCCACGAGGCGGGCGGCAACACCGCGTTCGCGCACGCCCTGGCCGACGCCGTGGACGCCACCGGGCAGGCCGTGGGCGTCCCCGTGTTCGCCGGATCCCTGCGCTCGGCGCCCGACGAGCTGTACGCGGCCCTCGGCGGCTTCGACGCGCTGGTGGTCACCGTCCTGGCGGCGGGCGGCAGCGTGCCCGCGTCCGCCGGCGCGGGCGGGGACGACGAGGCGTGGGACGTGGAGCGGATGGCGGCCCTGGACGTCCCCGTCCTCCAGGGGCTGTGCCTGACCAGCTCCCGCGCCGACTGGGAGGCCTCCGACGACGGCGTCACCCCGCTGGACTCGGCCAGCCAGATCGCCATCCCCGAGTTCGACGGCCGGATCATCACCGTGCCGTTCTCCTTCAAGGAGATCGACGCCGACGGGCTGCCCCGCTACGTCGCGGACCCCGAGCGCTGCGCCCGCCTGGCCGGGATCGCCGCCGCCCACGCCCGGCTGCGGCACGTGCCCCCCGCCGACAAGCGGATCGCGGTGGTCCTGTCCGCCTACCCCACCAAGCACGCCCGGATCGGCAACGCGGTCGGACTCGACACGCCCCGCTCCCTGGTCCGCCTGCTGCGCCGACTGCGCGCCGAGGGCTACGACCTGGGAGAACCCGGAGACCTGCCCGGACTGGACCTGCCCGACGACGCCGAGGCCGGGGACGCGCTGATGCACGCCCTGATCGCTGCGGGCGGACAGGACGAGGACTGGCTCACCTCCGCGCAGCTCACCGAGGCGCACGTGCGGATCTCCCCCGAGCAGTACGCGGCCTGGACGGGGGACCTGCCCGAAGCCCTGAGGGAGGCGATGGTCGAGGCGTGGGGCCCCGCGCCCGGCCGCCTGTACGTCAACGACGCGGGCGAACTCGTCCTGGCCGCGCTGCGCGCCGGGAACGTGGTCGTGCTGGTCCAGCCGCCGCGCGGCTTCGGGGAGAACCCGGTCGCCATCTACCACGACCCCGACCTGGCCCCCAGCCACCACTACCTGGCCGCCTACCGGTGGCTGGAGCACGGCTTCGGCGCCCACGCCGTCGTCCACCTCGGCAAGCACGGCTCCCTGGAGTGGCTGCCCGGCAAGAACGCCGCGCTGTCCGCCGCCTGCGCCACCGACGCCGTGCTCGGCGGTCTGCCGCTGGTCTACCCCTTCCTGGTCAACGACCCCGGCGAGGGCGCCCAGGCCAAGCGCCGCGCCCACGCCACGGTCGTGGACCACCTCATCCCGCCGATGGCCCGCGCGGAGACCTACGGCGACATCGCCCGCCTGGAGCAGCTGCTCGACGAGCACGCCAACATCGCGGCCATGGACCCGGCCAAGCTGCCCGCGGTCCGCGGCGAGATCTGGTCCCTCATGCGCGCGGCCGAGATGCACCGCGACCTCGGCCTGGAGGAGCGGCCCGACGACGAGGAGTTCGACGACTTCCTGCTGCACGTCGACGGCTGGCTGTGCGAGATCAAGGACGCGCAGATCCGCGACGGCCTGCACGTGCTCGGCGAGGCGCCGGAGGGCGAGGCCCGGGTGAACCTGGTCCTGGCCGTCCTGCGCGCCGCCCAGGTCTGGGGCGGGGTGGGGAGCGCGGTGCCCGGGCTGCGCTCCGCCCTCGGCCTGAAGGAGGACGCGCCCACCACCGAGGTCGACGCGGCGGAGGCGCGGGCACGCCGCCTCGTCGAGCGCATGGAGGACGCGGGCTGGGACCCGGCCGCCGCGGCCGGCCTGCACGAGGACCCCGAGGTGCGCCGCGTCCTGGAGTTCGCCGCCGAACAGGTGGTGCCGCGCCTGGCCCGCACCACCGACGAACTCGACCACACCGTCCACGCCCTGGCGGGCGGCTACGTCCCGGCGGGCCCCTCCGGCTCCCCGCTGCGCGGCCTGGTCAACGTGCTGCCGACCGGCCGCAACTTCTACACCGTCGACCCCCGCGCCGTCCCCTCCCGGCTCGCCTGGCAGACCGGCCAGGCCATGGCCGACTCCCTGCTGCGCCGTCACCTGGAGGAGACCGGGACCTACCCCGAGTCGGTGGGCCTGTCCGTGTGGGGCACGTCGGCGATGCGCACCTCCGGCGACGACATCGCCGAGGTGCTGGCGCTGCTGGGCGTGCGCCCGGAGTGGGACGAGGCCTCCCGCCGGGTCAGCCGCCTGGACGTGGTGCCGCTGGAGGAGCTGGGCCGCCCGCGCGTCGACGTCACCGTGCGCATCTCCGGCTTCTTCCGGGACGCCTTCCCCCACGTGGTCGCCATGCTGGACGACGCCGTGAACCTGGTCGCCGACCTCGACGAGCCGGAGGAGCGCAACTTCGTCCGCGCCCACGCCCGGGCCGACCTGGCCGAGCACGGCGACCGGCGCCGCGCCACCACCCGGATCTTCGGCTCCGCGCCCGGCTCCTACGGCGCGGGCATCCTCCAGCTCGTGGAGTCCGGCAGCTGGCGCGACGACCGCGACCTCGCCGAGGTCTACACGGCCTGGGGAGGCTTCGCCTACGGGCGCGGGCTCGACGGGGTCCCGGCCGCCGACGACATGCGCGCCAACTACCGCCGGATCAGGGTGGCAGCCAAGAACATCGACAGCGCCGAGCACGACATCGCCGACTCCGACGACTACTTCCAGTACCACGGCGGCATGATCGCCACCGTCCGCGCGCTCACCGGCGCCGAGCCGAAGGCCTACGTCGGCGACTCCACCGCGCCCGACGCGGTGCGCACCCGCACCCTCGCCGAGGAGACCGCCCGCGTGTTCCGGGCCCGCGTGGTCAACCCGCGCTGGATCTCGGCCATGCGCCGCCACGGCTACAAGGGGGCCTTCGAGCTGGCCGCCACCGTCGACTACCTCTTCGGCTTCGACGCCACGGCCGGGGTCGTGCACGACTGGATGTACGAGAAGCTCGCCGCCGAGTACGTGCTGGACGCCGACACCCAGGAGTTCCTGCGCCGCTCCAACCCGTGGGCGCTGCACGGCATCGTCGAGCGGCTGCACGAGGCCGCCCGGCGCGGGCTGTGGGCCGAGCCGGACCCGGCGACGATGGAGGCCCTCACCGAGGTCTACCTGGAGGTCGAGGGCGACCTGGAGGACCGGTCCGAATGAGGGTGCGCGTCCTCGGCATCGGCATGGGGCCCCGACACGTCACCGCGGAGGTGGCCGAGGCCCTGCGCGGCTGCGACTACGCGGTGGCCGCCCGCAAGCGCGAGGGCGACGAGCTGCTCGCCCTGCGCCGGGCGGTCTGCGACGCCTACGGCCTGCCCCTGGTCGCCGTGCCCGACCCCGAACGCGACCGGAACGACCCCGCCGACTACCCGGCCGCGGTGGCCGCCTGGCACGAGGCCCGGGTCGCCGCCTACGAGCGGGTGCTCGGCGAGCGCGGCGGCACCGCCGCGTTCCTGGTCTGGGGAGACCCGGCCCTGTACGACTCCACCCTGAGGATCGTGGCGCGCGTGGCCGAGCGGGGCGTCGTCCCCGTGGAGTACGACGTGCTCCCCGGGATCAGCGCCCCCCAGCTCCTCGCCGCCCGGCACCGGATCGTGCTGCACGGGGTGGGCCGCCCGGTGCACGTCACCCCCGCGCGCCGCCTGAACGAGGCCGTCGCGGCCGGTCAGGACAACATCGTCGTCATGCTCGGCTCCGGGCCCGTGTTCGAGGGGCTGGAGGAGTGGTCGGTCTGGTGGGGCGCCAACCTGGGCACCGACACCGAGGAGTTGGTCGCGGGCAGGGTCGGCGACGTGCTGCCCGCGATCGGGGCGGCCCGGGCCCGGGCCCGGGAGCGGGCGGGCTGGGTCATGGACGCCGCACTGCTGCGGAGGAACACGTGAGCGGGGCCGGAGGGGCCGCGGGCGGCGGGATGCTGGTCGCCGGAACCACCTCCGACGCGGGCAAGAGCGTCCTGACCACCGCCCTGTGCCGGGCCTTCGCGCGCCGCGGCCCGCGGGTCGCGCCGTACAAGGCCCAGAACATGTCCAACAACTCCATGGTCTGCCGGGGTCCCGACGGCCGCCCGGCGGAGATCGGCCGGGCCCAGTGGGTGCAGGCGCTGGCCGCCGGGGCCGCGCCCGAACCCGCCATGAACCCCGTGCTGCTCAAGCCGGGCAGTGACCGGCGCAGCCACGTGGTCCTGCTCGGGCACCCCGCCGGGGACGTGTCCTCTGCCGACTGGGAGTCCGGGCGCCGCCACCTGGCCGAGGCCGCGCACGCGGCCTACGACGACCTGGCCGGCCGCTACGACGTCGTCGTCGCCGAGGGCGCGGGCAGCCCCGCCGAGATCAACCTGCGCGCGGGCGACTACGTGAACATGGGCCTGGCCCGGCACGCGGACCTGCCCGTGGTGGTCGTCGGCGACATCGACCGGGGCGGGGTCTTCGCCGCCCTGTACGGCACGGTGGGCCTGCTCGAACCCGCCGACCAGGCGCTGGTCGCGGGCTTCGTGGTCAACAAGTTCCGCGGGGATCCCGGCCTGCTCCGGCCGGGGCTGGCCGACCTCGAACGGCTCACCGGCCGCCGCGTGTACGGCACCCTGCCGTGGGATCCCGGACTGTGGCTGGACTCGGAGGACGCCCTGGACCTGGAGGGCCGCCGCGCGGCCGGGGGAGCGGGCCTGAAGGTGGCCGTGGTGCGCCTGCCCCGGATCAGCAACTTCACCGACGTGGACGCCCTCGGCCTGGAACCCGACCTGGACGTGGTCTTCGCCTCCGGCCCGCGCGACCTCACCGACGCCGACCTGGTCGTCATGCCCGGCACCCGGGCCACCCTCGCCGACCTGGCGTGGCTGCGCGCACGCGGGCTCGACCGGGCGGTCACCGAGCACGTCCGCCGCGGCCGTCCGCTGCTCGGGATCTGCGGCGGCTTCCAGATGCTCGGCCGGACCGTCGCCGACCCGGACGGGGTCGAGGCCGGGCCCGGCTCGCGGGCGGAGGGCCTCGGCCTGCTCGACGTACGCACCGACTTCACCGCGGAGAAGACCCTGCGCCTGCCCTCGGGACGGGCGCTCGGCGCGCCCGTGCACGGCTACGAGATCCACCACGGCCGGATCACGGTCGGCGGCGCGGAGGAGTTCCCCGGCGGCGCCCGCTCGGGCGGGGTGTTCGGCACCATGTGGCACGGCAGCCTGGAGGGCGACGCCTTCCGCGGGGCCTTCCTCGCCGAGGCGCTCGGCCGCGAGCCGTCCGGGGTGAGCTTCCCCGCCGCCCGGGAACGGCGCCTGGACCTGCTCGCCGACCTGGCCGAGCGGCACCTGGACGTCGACGCGCTGCTGGACCTCGCCGTCAAGGGCGCCCCGGCGGGTCTGCCCGCGCTGGCCCCGGGGGCGGGCCGGTGAGGCTGCTGCTCCTCGGCGGGACCTCCGAGGCCCGTGAGCTCGCCGCCCTCCTGGTCGACGCGGGCGTCGACGTGACCACGTCGCTGGCGGGCCGGGTGGCCCGGCCCCGCCTGCCGGTGGGCCGGGTGCGCATCGGCGGGTTCGGGGGGGTTCCGGGCCTTCGCGCGGCGCTGGCCTCCTACGACGCGGTGGTGGACGCCACCCACCCCTTCGCCCTGGGCATGACCGCCAACGCGGCGGCCGCCTGCACCGACATCCCCCTGCTGCGGCTGGAGCGGCCGGGCTGGGATCCCGACCCGGCCTGGCACTACGCCGACACGCACGAGGAGGCGGCAGGGCGGGCCGCCGCCCTCGGCGCCCGGCCCTTCCTCACGGTCGGCCGCCAGGAACTCGCCCGCTTCGTCCCGGAACTGGGCTCCAGGGCCGTCCTGGCCCGGGTGGTGGACGTCCCCGAACTCGCCCTGCCCGCCCCCTGGCGGCTGGTGACCAGCCGGGGCCCCTACCGCCTGGAGGGCGAACTGGACCTCATGGGCGGCCACCGCGCGGACGTCCTGGTCACCAAGGACTCCGGCGGCACCTACACCTGGCCCAAGATGGCGGCCGCTCGGCGGCTGGGCGTGCCCGTCGTGGTGGTGCGGCGGCCCCCGGGCCCGCCCGGGGTGCCCACCGTCCACGACGTGGCCGCCGCGTTCGCCTGGGTGAACGGCCTGCGCCGGGGGTGAACGCGCGGGGACCCGGCACGGGAGCCCGGCTCCCGGAGGGGCCGGTGTCCGGGTTCAGCCGGAGGCGGCGTGCACGGCCCGTGCGAAGCGGGCGGCGAACCGGGGGTGCCCGGCCCAGTGGACGTGCAGGTAGGAGGCGTGCAGCGTCGGCGAGGCGAAACCCTCCGGCGCGCCCTCGACCTCCCACGCCGGACGGGTCCCGCAGGACCCGGGCGTGAGCCGGGTGCGGTGGAACTCGTGGCCGGTGGCCCTCTCCCCGGCCCGGGTCAACAGGGTGTCCCCGGGCGAGACCGCCTCGGGGTAGCGCAGGGTCAGCCGCTCCGTCATCTCCGCGCGCGCGGGCACGGCCCCCGCCATGGGCTCGCCGTCGAGCGACTCGGCGAGGTAGAGCAGCCCCGCGCACTCGGCCACGGTCGGCACGCCTCCGCGCACCGCCTCGCGCAGTTCGGCCAGTAGGCCCCGGTTGGCGGCGAGCCGACCCGCGTACACCTCGGGGAAGCCCCCGCCCAGGTAGAGGCCCCGGGTCCCGGCGGGCAGCCCGCCGTCGCCGAGCGGGTCGAAACCGACCACCTCGCATCCGGAGGCGGTGAGCAGTTCCTCGGTCTCGGCGTAGCGGAAGGTGAAGGCACGCCCGCCCGCCACCGCGACCACCGGGCGACGGTCCGCGGCGGGCGCCGCCACGGCGTCCGCCGGGTCCCAGGGCCGGGCCGCCAGCGGGGGCGCGGAGCGGGCCAGGTCCAGCAGCGCCGCCAGGTCCACCTGGTGCGCGATCTGCTCCCCCAGGTGGGCGACCGTACGCGCCGACTCCGCGCGCTCGGACGCCGGGACCAGCCCCAGGTGCCGGGAGGGGGCGGCGAGCCGCTCGTCGCGGCGGACCACGCCGAGGACGGGCAGGCGCGTCGCCCGGATGATCTCGGCGACGTTGCGCTCCGAGCCCGCCTGGTTGAGGATCACCCCGGCCACCTCGACCGCCGGGTCGTAGGCGGCCATGCCCGCGACGAGCGCACCCACCGAACGCGACATCCGGGACACGTCCACCACCAGCACCACCGGTGTCCGGGTCAGTGCCGCGACGTGCGCGGACGAGGCGAACCCGTCGGTGCCCAGCCGCCCGTCGTGCAGGCCCATCACCCCCTCGACGACGGCGACGTCGGCGCCGCGCGCACCGTGCAGCAGGAGCGGCGCCACCCGGTCCTCGCCGACCAGGTGGGGGTCCAGGTTGCGGCCGGGCCGCCCGGTGGCCAGGGCGTGGTAGCCGGGATCGATGTAGTCGGGGCCCACCTTGTGCCCGCTCACCGAGTGTCCGGCGTCGCGCAGCGCCGCCATCAGCCCGGTCGCGACCGTGGTCTTGCCCTGCCCGGTCATGGGCGCGGCGACCATCAGCCGGGGCAGGTCCGCCGGCGGGGAGGTCACCACTCGATGCCCCGCTGCCCCTTGCGCCCGGCGTCCATGGGGTGCTTGACCTTCGTCATCTCGGTGACCAGGTCGGCGGCCTCCAGCAGGCGCGGGTCGGCGCGGCGGCCGGTGATCACCACGTGCTGGCGGCCGGGGCGCTCGCGCAGGGCCGTGACGACCTCGTCGGCGTCGACCCAGCCCCAGTTGATGGGATAGGTGAACTCGTCGAGGATGAGCAGGTCGTGCGCCTGGTCGGCGAGCCGCCGCCGGACCTCCGCCCAGCCCTCGGCGGCGGCGGCCGCGTGGTCCTCGGCCTCGCCCTCGCGGCGGATCCACGACCAGCCCGAACCCATCTTGTGCCACTCCACCGGACCGCCCTCGCCGGTCTCCTCGTGGAGCCGGCCCAGGCGTTCCAGCACGGTCTGCTCGCCGATGCGCCACTTGGCCGACTTGACGAACTGGAACACCCCGATCCGCCAGCCCTGGTTCCAGCCGCGCAGGGCCAGGCCGAACGCGGCGGTCGACTTGCCCTTGCCGTCGCCGGTGTGCACGGCGAGCAGCGGCAGGTTGCGGCGCTGGCGGGTGGTGAGTCCGTCGTCGGGAACGACGAGCGGTTGTCCCTGCGGCATCAGGAGGCCCTCTCTCGTACGGCGCCGCCCAGCGCGTCCGCGCTGACCTCGGCGACGGGCAGGTGGTCGGCGCCGAGGCGTTCGGCGAGGCGTGCGGCCAGGCCCAGGCGCAGCGGTCCGGACTCGCCGTCCACCACGACGGTGGTGACGCCCAGCCCGGCGACGTGGTCGGCGGCGCTCAGCGCTCGGCCCACGGCGCCGCGTCCGCCGGTGGCCCGGCCGTCGGTGACCACGAGCAGGAGCGGGCGCAGCCGGGGGTCGCGCAGGCGTTCGCGCCGCAGCACGCGGGCCGCCTCCAGCAGGCCCTCGGCGAGCGGGGTGCGCCCCCCGGCGGGCAGGCCGTCGAGGCGGGCCGCGGCGGCGTCCACGGAACGGGTCGGCGGCAGGGTGAGCTCGGCCCCCCCGCCCCGGAAGGTCACCAGGCCCACCTTGTCGCGGCGGCGGTAGGCGTCCAGGAGCAGGGAGAGGATCGCGGCCTTGACCTCGCCCATCCGCCTGCGCGCGGCCATGGAGCCGGAGGCGTCGACGCAGAACAGCACCAGGTTGCTCTCCTGGCCCTCGCGGACCGCGACGCGCAGGTCCTCGGGGCGCAGCCGCGGCCGGCCGCCTCCCCGGGGGCGGGCCGCGGCGGCCCGCACGGTCTCGACCAGGTGCAGCGAGCCGCCCGCCCCCGGCCCGGGCGCGGCGGAGCCGATCCGGCGGCCCCGGGCGCCGACCGCCCGGCTGCGCCTGCCCTCGGCCCCCTCACCGGAACCCCGCGCGGTGAGCAGCCGGGGCCGGTAGGGGGCGGCGGCCCGGACCGGGGGGGCCTCCCCGCCCCGGGGCGAGGGGGCGCCGTCGTCCGCGCCCGTCGGGGCGGGGGCGGGACCCTGCTCCGGTGCGGCCGGTTCCGGGCCCCCGGGACCCGCCGGGGGCCCGTCAGCGCCCGAGGGGTCACCGGTGTCGGCGGGGTCCTCGGTACCGGGGAGGTCGTCGGGGTCGGTCGGGGCGGGATCGTCGGTCCCGCCCGGGCCCGGCGGCTCGGGCGGGTCGGGAGGCGGTTCCTCCTCACCCAGCACCCGGTCCAGGAGCTCCTCGTCCAGCCCCGGCGCGTCCAGCGGGTTGCGCCGCCGCCGGTGCGGCAGGGCCAGCAGGGCCGCGCGGCGGATGTCGGCCCGGGTGACCGAGGTGCGGCCCGCCCAGGCCGCGTGCGCCATCGCCGTGCGCGCGGTGACGATGTCGGCCCGCAGGCCGTCCACCTCGTAGGCCGCGCACACCTCGGCGATCTTCAGCAGCGCGGCCTCCGACAGCCGCACCCGGCCGAGCCGCTCCCGGGCCGCGGCCACGCGCGCGGCCAGGGCCTCCTCGGCGGCGCGGTAGCGGTCGGCGAAGGCGGCCGGGTCGGCGTCGTGGGCCATGCGCCTGCGCACCACCTCGGCGCGGAGCGCGGGCTCGGACGGCGCGGCGACCTCGACGGTGAGCCCGAACCGGTCGAGCAGCTGCGGCCGCAGCTCACCCTCCTCGGGGTTCATCGTACCGATGAGCAGGAACCGGGCCGCGTGCTCCACGGAGAACCCGTCGCGCTCCACGGTCACCCGGCCGGTCGCGGCGGCGTCCAGGAGGAGGTCGACCAGGTGGTCGTGCAGCAGGTTGACCTCGTCGACGTAGAGGATCCCCCGGTGGGCGCGGGCCAGCAGGCCCGGCTCGTAGGCCACCTTGCCGTGCGTGAGCGCCTGCTCCAGGTGCAGGGAGCCCAGGACCCGGTCCTCGGTGGCGCCGACGGGCAGCTCCACGAGCCGCACCGGGCGGCTCTCCACGACCGTGCCGGTCCCGAACGGTCCGTCCGGCGACCGCTGCGCCGGGTCGGCGGGGTCCACGGAGAACCGGTCGCCCCGGTAGACGTCCACCGGCGGGAGCAGGGGGGCCAGGGCCCGCACGGCCGTGGACTTGGCCGTGCCCTTCTCCCCGCGCACCAGCACACCGCCGATCTCCGGGGAGACGCTCGTCAGGACCAGGGACAGGCCCAGGTCGTCGAGCTGGTCGGTGTCGCAGCCGACGATCGCGGAGAAGGGGTAGTGCGATGACCGCAATGGCATGTGAGGCTCCCGCTCGTGTCGCCATCCGTAAGGGGCGGGCGCGAGGCCGGTCTTCGGACTTGCCGGGTCCCCCTCGGCGGGGGCTCGGTTCACCGCAGCGGGCCTGTGCCGGAATCTCACCGGGCTTCCCAGATTCTCCCCTCCCGCCGTCCCCGCCGTTTCCGACGGCTGGGCGGTCAGGGCACCTCGTGCCTGTGCCCGCCACGATAACGTCAGGGCCATGGAGCCCGACACGCCCCCCAAGGACACCGTCACCGTCGTCGGCGTCGGCGCCGACGGCTGGCCCGGCCTGCCCGAGCGGCTGCGCCGACTCGTCCTGGACGCGGACGCGGTGCTGGGCGGGCGCAGGCACCTGGCGATGCTGCCGGAGGCGCCCGGGCAGCGCAGGCTGGTCTGGCCCGCCCCGCTGCGGGAGGGACTGCCGCCGCTGCTGGCCTCCCTCGACGGCGTCCGCACCGTGGCGCTCTCCTCCGGCGACCCCCTGCTGTCCGGCGTCGGCACCACGCTGATCGGCCTGCTGGGCCCGGACGCCGTGCGCGTGGAGCCCGGCGTCTCCTCGATCGCCCTGGCCCGCGCCCGGATGCGCTGGCCCGCGGAACGCTGCGCGGTGGTGAGCCTGGTCGGGCGCGACCCCCGCCTGCTGCTGCGCCAGCTGGCCCCCGGACACCGCGTCCTGGTGCTCTCCTCGGGCGCCGACACGCCCGCGGCCGCCGCCGCCCTGCTGGCCGGGGCCGGGTACGGAGCCAGCCGGATGACCGTGCTGGGCGACCTGGGCGCGGACTCCGAGTCCCGCCTGGAGGCCACCGCCGACGCCTGGCTGGCCGACCCGCCCGCGGCCGTGCCCGCGCTGCACGTGCTGGCCCTGGAACTCGCCGGCCCGCCCGGCTACGGCCTGGTGGCGGGGCTGCCCGACGACGCCTTCGAACACGACGGGCAGCTGACCAAGCGGGACCTGCGGGCCTCGGCGCTGGCCCGGCTGGCCCCCGCGCCCGGCCAGCACCTGTGGGACGTGGGAGCCGGTGCGGGCTCGATCGGGATCGAGTGGATGCGCGCCCACCCGGCCTGCGCCGCCACGGCGGTGGAGGCGAGGGCCGACCGCGCCGAGCGGATCGGCCGCAACGCGGGCCGCCTCGGCGTCCCCGGGCTGCACGTGGTCACCGGCCGCGCGCCGGAGGCGCTGGCCGCGCTGGCGGCGCCCGACGCGGTGTTCGTCGGCGGCGGCGCGACCCGGCCGGGCGTGCTCGACGCCTGCCTGCGGGCGCTGCGGCCGGGCGGGCGGCTCGTGGTGCACGGGGTGACGCTGGAGACCGAGCACCTGCTCGCGGACGCCTACCGGCGCCACGGCGGGGAGCTCACCCGGATCGCCGTGGAGACCGCCGCGCCCGTGGGCGCGTTCACCGGCTGGACGCCCGCCCGCACGGTCACCCAGTGGTTCCTGGCCCCCGGTCGCTGACCCGGGGCCGGGCCGGGTCGTAGAGGAAGGACTCACCGCCCCCGGCGGGGTCCAGGGCCCATCCCACGAGGACCACCGCCGCCTGCCGCAGACCCGCCTCCTCCACCGCGTCGGCGATGGTGGCGACCGTCCCGCGCAGCACCTCCTCGCCCGGCTGGCTGGCCCGGTGGACGACGACCACCGGGCAGTCGGCCCCGTACTCGGGCCCGACCTCGGCCATGAGCTCCCGCACCCGCCGGATCGCCAGGTGCAGCACCAGCGTGGCCCGGGTCGCGGCGAACGCGGACAGCGACTCCGTGGCGGGCATGGCCGTGGAGCGGGCCCGGGTCCTGGTCAGCACCACCGACTGCGCCACCAGCGGCACGGTCAGCTCCCGCCCCGCCAGCGCCGCCGCGGCCGCGTACGCGGGCACCCCGGGGGTGACGTCCCAGGGAACGCCGTGCGCGTCCAGCCGCCGCGTCTGCTCGGCCAGCGCCGAGTACAGCGACGGATCACCCGAGGTGAGCCGCACCGTGTCGCGGCCCCCGTCGTGCGCGGCCACCAGGTGTTCGGTGATGCGGTCCAGGTCCAGGCCCTGGGTGTCCACCAGTTCGGCGCCGGGCGCGCAGTGGGAGAGGACCCCCGGGTCCAGGTAGGTGCCGGGGTAGAGCACCACGTCGGCCGCGGCGAGCATCCGCGTGGCGCGGACGGTGAGCAGGTCGGCGGCGCCGGGGCCGGCCCCCACGAAGTGCACGGTCACGGTCGCACCCACCTCGGGGTCCACACGCGGCCCGCCTCCGAGACGCGGGTTCCGGAGGCGCCGACGATGAGCAGGCAGCGCATGTCGACGGCGGCCGGGTCCAGTTCCTCCAGGGTGGTCACGGTCAGGGACTCCCCCTCCCGGCCCACGTCGCGGCCCACGACCACCACGGTGTCGGGCTTGCGGTGCTCCAGCAGCACCCGGCGGGCGGTGGCGACCTGCCCGGTCCGCGACCGCGAGGCCGGGTTGTAGACGGCCAGGGCCAGGTCGGCCTCGGCGACGGCGCGCAGCCGGCGCTCGATCACCTCCCACGGTTTGAGGCGGTCCGACAGGCTCATCACCGCGAAGTCGCCGCCCACGGGGGCCCCGGCCCGGGCCGCGACCGCCTGGACGGCGCTGACCCCCGGCAGCACCCGGACCGGAACGTCCCGGTAGGCGGGGTCCTCGGCCGCCTCGAACACGGCCGTGGCCATGCCGAAGACGCCGGCGTCCCCGCCGGAGACCACGGCGACGCGCTCGCCGCGCCGGGCCAGGTCGAGGGCGAGGCGGGCGCGGTCGAGTTCGACGGTGTTGCCCGAGGCGTGCCGGGTGAGCCCGGGGCGCTGCGGGACCCGGTTGACGTAGGGGGCGTAGCCCACCACGTGGTCCACCCCGGCGAGCACGTCGGCGGCCTCGGCGGTGAGCCAGCCCTCGGGGCCGGGGCCCAGGCCGACCACCAGCAGTTCGGCGGCCGGTGCCGCCGCCGCCGACGCCGTCGGCTCGGGCGCGGGGCCCTCCCGCGACCGCCTGCCGTTGCGGCTGTCCCCGGTGACCAGCACCAGGGAGAAGTAGGGCACCGTCTCCGGGTCGACCTCCGCGGCCGGCAGCCGCCGCTCCCCGTCCATCGAGGCGCGCTCCACGTACACCGCGTGCTCCAGCCGCCCGGCCGCCGCCAGGGCCCGGCGCACGGCGGAGAAGGTCCGGCCCAGTTTCATGACCACGGCCGCGTCGGTGTCCGCCAGGCGGCGGGCCAGCTCCGGTTCGGGCAGGGTGCCGGGCAGCACGGTGAGCACGTCGGTCTGCCGGGCCAGCGGGGCCGCTGCGGCGGAGGCGGCGGCGGCGAAGGCCGGGACCCCGGGCACGATCGCGGTCTCGTAGCGCTCCGACAGGCGGTCGTGCATGTACATGTACGACCCGTAGAACAGCGGGTCCCCCTCCGAGAGCAGGACGACGTCGCGTCCGGCGTCCAGGTGGGCGGCCAGCCGGGCCGCCGACTCCTCGTAGAAGTCGGCCAGCGCCCCGGCGTAGCCGCCGGGGTGGTCGGTCGTGCCGGTGGTCACCGGGTAGGTCAGCTGCTCCTCGACCGCCGTGTCCGGGATCAGGCCGGCGGCGATGCGTCGGGCGTT
This sequence comes from Nocardiopsis sp. FR4, assembly GCF_009830945.1. GTDB lineage: Bacteria > Actinomycetota > Actinomycetes > Streptosporangiales > Streptosporangiaceae > Nocardiopsis. The sequence goes on from NZ_ML776455.1 coordinate 131,006, forward strand.
GGACTCCCTGCCGACGCCCGCGTGGTAGGCGACCACGTCGGCCGAGGCGATGAGCCGGGCCGCCCTGAGGGTGATCAGCTCGGGGTCCCCGGGTCCGACGCCGACGCCGTGGAAACGACCGGTCACTCCTCCTCCTTCGCGAGTGCGTTGAGCGCCGAGGAGGTCATGGCCGAGCCCCCGCGCCGCCCGAGGGCGGTCACGTAGGGGATGTCGGCGCCGTACCGGTCGGCGAACTCCGTCAGGGCCTGCTTGGACTCGGCGGCGCCGACGAAGCCGACCGGGCAGCCGACGATCGCGGCCGGGCGCGGGGCGCCGTCGGCCAGCATCTCCAGCAGGTGGAACAGGGCGGTGGGGGCGTTGCCGATCGCGACCACGGCGCCGTCGAGCAGCGGCTCCCACAGGGACACCGCGGCCGCGGTGCGGGTGGTGCCCCACTCCCGGGCCAGGCCGGGGACCCGCTCGTCGCCGAGCAGGCAGAGCACCTCGTTCTCGCGCGGCAGGCGGCTCGCGGTCACGCCCGAGGCCACCATGCGCGCGTCGCACAGGATCGGCGCACCGGCCCGGAGGGCGGCGCGCGCGGCGGGGACCAGGTCGGGGTGGACCACCAGGTCGTCGGCGAGGTCGACCTGTCCGGTGCCGTGGATCATCCGCACGGCGAGCCGTTCGGCGTTGGCGGGCAGGTGCCCGAGCCGGGCCTCGCGCCGGATGATGGCGAAGGAGTCGGCGTAGATCGCCGGACCGTCGTCGACGTAGGCGTAGCGGCGGTTCGGTCTGCTCGGGGCGGTCACTGTGCTCCTTCGCATACGAGGACGCCCCGCCAGGGCGTGACGACGAGTTCACCGGCGGACGCCTCCCGGGCCAGGGCCTGGGCGGCGGACCGGTCCAGCCCCTCCTCGGGGACCGGCGCGTGCCGTCCGGCTCCGGGCAGCGGGCCGTACGGCAGCGGCGGCGCGGGGTCCGGCAGCCGGGGGTCCGGCGGTGCCGGGTCGGCCAGCGGCGCGGGGAGCTCGGTGACGTGCCACGGCGCGGCGGGACCGTCGCCGCGCCGCTCCAGGAACGCGTCGGCGAGCCGGACGAGCGCGGCGGCCGCCCCGTCGAGCGGGACCAGCGGTCCCCAGCCCGCTCCGACGCGCAGCTGGGCGGTGTCCGCGTCCAGGGCCACCAGACCCAGGTCGCAGGGGCGTTCGACGAGGTCGCCGCGCCCGTCGTCCAGGACGAACAGGAAGCGCCCGGGCAGCGCGGCGCGGTGCGGGGCGGCGCACAGCAGCGCGTCCAGCCCGGCGGCGACCGGCCGCAGGTCGGCGCGCCCCCCGGCGCGGCCGGTGAGGGGGGAGACCATCACGTTGCGGACCAGCTCGTGGGAGGGCGAGGGCAGCAGGCCGGTCTCCGCCACGGCCCGGAGCACCTCGGGGTCCAACCGCCCGTCGCGCCCGGGCAGGGCGCGCAGCTGCACGTTGGCCCGGCCGGTGGCGTACACCCGGCCGTCGCCGTGGCGCTCGGCCACGGTGGCCAGGGCGCGCAGCGCCGCGGCGGGGAGCCGCCCGCCGACGAGCCGGAGCCGCACCAGCAGGCCGTCGTCCGCCACCCAGGGCCGCAGGGCGCCGGGACAGCGGTCGCGCCGGGTGCGGGGCGGCGGCGAGGAGGAGGGGGACATGCGCGTCCTTCGGGTCGGGGACCCGTTCGCGGGGTCCGCGGGTGACCTGGCGGCCCGTCACCGCCAGCGCCAGCAGGTCTTCGGACTCGGGTTCGACCGGTGCGGAGCGCCTTCCCGGAGCGTCGCTCCAGTGGCTGCCCCGGGAAACGCGTTCCCGTGGCGTGCCCGCCCGTCACCCTCACCGCTGCGCGTCAGTCCCGGACTCCCACCGGGTTCCCTGCTCCACGGGGTGGAGTTCGACTGGCTCGACGAGGGTACCTCGCCCCTCCCGGAGCGCTTCCAGCGGTGTTCGCTCCGGTCGTGCCCGGTCCGGGCGCCCCGGCCCGCGGGGGAGGCCCCGGGCGGCCGGCCCCGGAGGGCCTCCGGGGCCGCCACGGCCCGGCCGGCACCCCCTCCGCCCCTTCCCGGACGGGGCGGGCGGACCACGGGGGTCACCCGACCCGCCGGGCGCGGTCGCCCCCGAGCACCCGGACCAGCCAGTCGACCGCGCGCCGCCACGGCGAGGACGGGCTCGCCGTCCTGCGGGAGCGCCCGCCGCGCAGGCGCGGTGCGACGCGCACGGGGGAGCGGCCCGAGAGGGGCAGGCGCAGCGTGAGCCGGTCGCCGCCGCGGGAGACCTCCAGGCGGTCCCAGGCCACAGCGTCCCCGACCACCACCTCGTGCAGAAGCGCCCCGTCGACGCGGGAGACCACGAGCAGCCGTTCGCCGTCCCGGACCATTGCCGCCTGCGCGGGGTCGGCGAACGGGCCGAAGCGCATCTCGACCACCTGTGCGCCGTCCTCGCGTCCCCGGTCCACCCGGACCACCGACGTGATCGCACCGACGGAGGCCCACGCCCCGGACCGCGGGGTGCCGACGAAGGCTGACGAAGCGAACGACATGGAGACCACCCCTTACCTTGAGTCCTCTGCGCTCAATTTAAGTGATTCAGGGTGCAGCTAGCAAGGAAACGGGTAGAAGCTCTCCCCACCGGAGCGAGCAAGGGCACTCCGCCACTCCTCTGTCGGCACGACTTCCTACAGTTGACCCTGAACACACACTCCCTGAGCACCGACCAAGCCACCCGCACCCGAGACGGCGGTTCCATGACCACTCCCCACGGCACCGGAGACACCGCGCCGACGACGAGCTGGCAGGCCCGCGCCATGGTCGCGGCGCTGCGGCTGCTCCAGACCCGACGGCTGATGTGGGCGGTCGCCTCGGTGCGCTCGGTCGCGGCCGCCCGGGCCAGGCGGGCGGCGCGGGGCGCCGGGCGCCGGGACGAGGGCCGCCCGCCCGCGCGTCTGTTCCGGGAACTGCGGATCGTCCGCGCCGAACACGCGGGCTGGCCGGTGTGGACCCTGCTCCCGCCCCGACCCCGGCGCTCCGACCGCGTGGTGGTCTACCTGCACGGCGGCGCCTACCTCTGGCAGGTCGGCGCGACGCACTACCGCTGGTGCGCCGACGTGGCCCGCGCCACCGGAGCCACCGTGGTCGTGCCCGTCTACCCGCTGGTCCCGACCGGCACCGCCGCCGAGACCGTCCCCACGGCGGCCGACCTCATCGCCTCCGTGGTCGCCGAACACGCCCCCGACGCGGTGACCGTGGCCGGGAACTCCGCCGGCGGGGGACTGGCCCTGGCCGCGGTGCAGGAACTCCTCCGGCGCGGCGCGCCCGTCCCGGCCCGCCTGGTGCTCATCTCGCCCTGGCTGGACGTCACCGTCGGCGACCCCGCCAGCGCCGACATCGACGACCCCTTCCTGGGCCCGGACGGGCTGCGCGCCTGCGGCCGCCTCTGGGCCGGGGACCTCGACCCCGGCGACCCCCGGGTGAGCCCGCTGTTCGGGCCGCTCGCGGGCCTGCCCCCCACGACCGTGTACGCCGGGGCGCGCGACGTCCTCTACCCTGACGCCGTGCGGCTGCGCCAGCGGGCCGAGGCCGAGGGCGCCGACGTCGACCTCGTGGTGCACAAGGCCATGGTGCACACCTGGCCGCTGCTCCCCGCACTGCCCGAGGCCCGCCAGATCCGGCCCCGGCTGCACCGCTCACTGGTCGGTTAGGGGTCCGACCGCCGGGGCGTCGGCGCGTACCTCCGGGACCGATCCATGTACCGCTCGAAGACCGCCTCCTCGCTGGGCGCGTCCAGCGAGGCCGTCGGCTCGGCCAGGGCGAGCAGCAGCGTGTCCTCGCGCATCGAGGCCCTGGCCAGGGCGGTGCGCTGCCACTGCCCCTCGGACAGGTCGGTGCCGCCCGGCTCCCGGCCCAGCTGGGCCGGGAGCCGCCGGGCAGCCGCTCGGCAGGGACCCGGCGTCGGCGGTGCGCACGGCCCCGCGCAGCGCCGCGCGGTCGTGCATCCGGGGCGGATCACCGATCCCGACCGTCTCCCGGAACACGGTGTGGAACCGGCCGAAGTCCTGGAAGGCCGCGCTGGAGCGGGCCCACCACCGTTCGGTCGCGATGCCGCGCAGGTCCCGGCCGCCCACCAGCACGCGCACCGCGGCCAGAGCGGCGGCGAGGAGGGGGCCCGCGGCGCCGAGCGCCCGCAGGAGGAGGAGCCGGTTCCGCACGAAGCCCACGTGTCCGCCCTTCGCCGTGTCCGTGTCCCGCCCCCGTGGCCGGATGCGGACCCGGACACCCGGCCCGCGCGCCGGACGCCCCCGGAACCGCCGGCACGCGGGGCCGGGGGTAGGCTCCGCGTCATGGACTGGCCCGAACGCCTCCGCTCCGTCAGGCGCTGGACCCGAGCCGGGGAGCGCGCCCCGCACAAGCCCCTCCTGCTCCTGTACGCGCTCGCCCACCACCAGCGGCACGGCAACGTCCCCATCGTCTACAGCGAGGCCGAGGAACGGCTCGCGCGGTTGCTCCGGGAGTTCGGCCCCCGTCAGCGCACCAGCCCCGGCTACCCCTTCCACCACCTGGCGAGCGACGGGGTCTGGCGGGTCACCACGGTCGACGGTGAGGGCTCACCGGGGTCGGGAGTGACCGTGCTGCGGGAGAAGCGGGCTATGGGAAGCCTCAGCGCGGACCTGGACGCGGCCCTGTGCGCGGACCCCGGCCTGGCCGCGCGGATCGCGCGCGTGCTGCTCGACGACAACTTCGCCCCCTCCCTGCACGCTGGGATCATCGCCCTGACCGGCCTGCGGGCGGCGCCCGAGCCGCTCTCCGAGGAGGGCGGCGTCCGCGACCCCCGGTTCCGGGAGACCGTGCTGGAGGCCTACGCCCACCGGTGCGCGTTCTGCGGCTACGAGGGCCGGCTGGACGGCGTACTGGTCGGCCTGGAGGCCGCGCACATCCGCTGGTGGTCCCACGGCGGCCCCAACGAGCCCGACAACGGCCTGTGCCTGTGCTCCACACACCACCTGCTGTTCGACCGGGGGGTGCTCGGGCTCACCGGGGAGCTCACGGTGGCGGTGTCCTCCCGGTTCGAGGCCCGCTCGGGGGCGGCCGAGGCGTTCGTCCTGTCGCTGGCCGGGCGGGACCTGCTCCGCCCGGCCCACGGGTACCCGCACGCCGCCCCCGACCACGTCGGCTGGCACACGGACCAGGTGTTCCGGGCCCCCGCGGTCTGAGGGAGGCGGTCAGCCGCCGATCCGGTCCTTCCACTGGCCGTTGGCGGTGAGCCAGTGCGGCACGAGGGTGACGGGGAAGGGGAGGCCGGTCTCGACGTCCTCGCCGTGCACCCGGACGACCTCGCGGTACTGGCAGTCCTCCAGGCGGAGCTCGATGATGCCGACCTTGTCGGGCAGCGGGCTGGTGATCCAGCAGGACGGGACGCCGAAGGCCGCGTACTCGAGGCGCTCGGTGTGGTCGTCCCGGAGAACGCCCTCGGGGGAGACGACCTCCACGGCCAGGAGAGGAGGAACGTTGAAGTAGCCCTGTGCGGGTGGACCGCGGTCGAAGACCGCGAGGTCAGGGACGCGGTGATGGCTCCGGTCCCCGTTGGGGTCGACACCCGCTCCCCCGGCGATCTCCCCATCCGAGGACCGGTGCGGTCCCGATCCGGAAGTGTCGGTGGCGGGTGCCACACTCGGCGCATGTTGGACCACATCGGCATCCAGGTCAGCGACCCAGCGGCGAGCGCCGCCTTCTACGACGCGGTCCTCGCCCCCCTGGGGGCGCGGCGCATCCTCGACTTCGGCGAGAACATCGGCTACGGCACGTCCGGGCCCGACTTCTGGATAGGGCCCACGGGCACACCGGGCGCCGCCCGGGAGTCCCACATCGCCTTCACCGCGCCCGACCGCGCGGCGGTCGACGCCTTCTTCGCCGCGGCCGTCGCGGCGGGTGCGGAGGCGCTCCACGAGCCGAAGGTCTGGCCGGAGTACCACGAGCACTACTACGGCGCCTTCGTCCGCGACCCCGACGGCAACAACGTGGAGGCCGTCGCGCACGCCCCCGCCTGAGCCCGCCCCGGGCGGGGCGGCCCGCCCGGCGTGCGCGCCTACGCCGCCGCGACCGAGCGCCCGCTCGTGGCGGCCTCGGCGGCGGCGAGCGCGCTGGTGAACGCCACCTCGCCCAGGAGGCCGGGCGCCGCCACCGAGTCCCCGGCCAGGTAGACGCCCCCGCCCCGCTTCACCGCCGGACGGTTCCGCCACGTGCTCCCGGGCAGGTCCAGCGCCCCGGTGCGCTCCCGCGCCACCTGGTCGCGCCGCCATGTCACCCGCTCCCGCCAGCGCGGCAGGCACAGGTCCAGCAAACGCTCCATGCGCTCGGTGGCCGCGGCCCGGGATTCGCCCGACCGCACCGGCAGCTGCGCCTGCACCAGCTCCTCGCCCTCCGGGGTCAGCGTGCGGTCCGCCAGCGAGTAGCGCTCCAGGAAGCCGCACTCGTCCGCGTCGAAGACCACGAAGGGGTCCCTGCCGCGCCACAGCCCCAGGTCCACCATCGGGGTGTGCCCGCTCTCCCACTCCAGCGAGCCGTCACGCAGCAACGCGCGGGCCGACGCCAGCGAGGTCGCCACGATGGTCGGAGTGCCGGGCAGTTCGTTCACCCGGGCCCCGGTCTCGATCCGCACCCCCATCGCGCGGGCCCGCCCGGCCATCCGCTCGACCAGCGACGTCCAGCCGCCGACAGGCGCGAGGGGTCGGAGTCGAACAGGACCACGCCCGTCACACGGGCCGCCACCCGGGCGGCCTCCTCCCCGAGCCGCTCCCGGGCCCAGGAACCGAAGTCGTGGTCGTGCGGAGCGCGCAGACCGCGCCGTGCGGCGGCCCTGAGCAGGGCGGCGGGGACCGTGACGAGTCCTTCCCGGTAGCGGGTCCGCACCCCGGGCAGGCCGCGGAGGGGAAACCTCCGGAGGGGCGGCAGCAGGCCGCGCTCCGCCAGCCACGCGAACAGCGGCCCGTCGCCGTACAGCACGTGCGGCCCCTCGTCGGCCACGTACGGCGGCGCGGTGGAGCGGGCCCGCCCGCCCAGGGTCCGGTGGGCTTCCCACAGGGTGACGCGTGCGCCCCTCTCGGCGCTGGCGATGGCCGCGGTCAGTCCGGCGAGGCCGCCGCCCACAACGGTGATGTCCATGCCCCTAGGACGGCCCGGGCACCCGCAGACGTGACATCTTGTCGGGGTTGGCCACCAGGTACACGTGCCGGACGCGGTCCTCGGCCACGTCCACGACCACCAGGGACGCCGCCCGGCCGTCGGCCGAGATGAGTACCGCCGGGCCGCCGTTGACCTCGGTGACGTCGACCCGGAGGTGCTCCGGCCTCGGGTCCGGCAGGCCCACGGACCGCAGGAACCGCTCGGTGTTGCGCCACTGCCCCAGCGAGGCCAGGAACCGGCCGACCTTGGCCGTCCCCTCCAGGACCCGCCGCGGCGCGCGGGCCCTGCCCCCGCTGTCGCTGACGAGGGTGACGTCCTCGGCGAGCATCGCGGTGAGCCCTTCCATGTCGCCCTCCAGGCAGGCCCGGAGGAAGCGCTCGGTGATCCGGCGCCGACGGGACCGGTCGGACTCGTACCGGGGGCGCCGGTCGCGGACGTGCTCGCGGGCCCGCCTGGCCAGCTGCCGGGTGGCGGCCTCCCCCCGGCCGATCACCGCGCCGATCTCGGCATAGGGCATCTGGAAGGCCTCGCGCAGCACGAACACCGCGCGCTCCAGCGGGCTGAGCGTCTCCAGGACCACCATGAACGCGAACTCGACCGAGTCCGCCAACTCGGCGTGGTCGGCTCCGCCGGGCAGGTCGCTGACCGGCTCGGGAAGCCAGTCCCCGACGTAGGCCTCCCGCCGGGAGCGGGCGCTGCGCAGCCGGTCGACGGCCAGCCGGGAGGTGACGGTGACCAGGTAGGCGCGCGGGTCGTCGACGCGGGACCGGTCGGCGGCCGACCAGCGCAGCCAGGCCTCCTGGACGACGTCCTCCGCGTCGGAGGAGGTGCCCAGGAGGCGGTAGGCGACGCCGGTCAGCAGGGGGCGGTGTCCTTCGAAGACATCGGTCGTCATGACAGGAAAGACGTACCACCCCGTCCGGGCGTGACACGCTCCCGGGGGCGCGTCCACGCGGGGAGCGGGTGCGTCGGGCCGGGGCGGGGCGGGGGAGTAGCGTGGCGCGGTCGGAAGGAACGCGAGGAGGGGGCGGGGTGTACCGACTGCGGAAGTGGGAGCCGGGCGACGCCGACCGGCTGCTGGAGGCCTTCGCCGATCCGGAGCTGGCCTGGCAGTCACCGTCGGTGCCGACCACGCCGGAGCAGGCCCGCGAGTGGATCGTGCGGACGCGGGTGCTGGCCGAACAGGGCCGGGCCTTCGGGTTCGCGGTCGTGGCGGGTGACGGGCCGGTCCTGGGCCACGTCCAGGTGGACGTGACCAGCAGGGTCTTCGACACGGGCTGGGTCTCGTACTGGACCCTGGCCGAGGCCCGGGGCAGGGGGGTGGCGACGGCGGCGGCGCTGCTGGTCAGCGAGTACGCCTTCGCCGAGGTGGAGCTGTTCCGGCTGGAGCTGGGCCACCGCCTGAACAACCCCGGATCGTGCCTGGTGGCGTGCCGGGCCGGGTTCCGGCCCGAGGGGATCCAGCGCGCCAAGCTCCGCTACGGCGACGAGCGCTTCGACACGGGGGAGCACGCCAGGCTGGCCACCGATCCGGTGGAGGGGGTCGCCGCGCGGCCGTGCGCCTCCTGACCACGGGGAGGCGCGGGCGCGAGCGGGGCCGCCGCGCGGTCGCGGCCGCCGCACCCGGTACCGGCGCGGCTCGGCTCCCTCCTGGCACCGGAGCGGGACACGGGGCCTGGGCACGTCCGGCGCGTGAGGCCGGGGACCACGGGAGGACGCGCAATGCTGGGCCCCGCGTCCCACGACGTTCGCGCGCCAGAGGAGTGCCCGGAGAACGGGACTGGTCCACGACGACGATGCCGGACGTGTTGTCGCTGGCCACCACGTTGCAGTCGTCGGCGGAGAAGCCGTAGAAAGAGAGGGCGTCGACGCGGATCGGCACGGTGACGTTCTGGATCTCGGCGTTGTTGTCCGCGGAGGCGGTGCCGGCCCTGCCGCGCCCACGGCGAGATCGGTGGCGAGGACGAAAGCGGAGACCTTGGCGATACGCGACACCCTTATGACCTTTGGGGAGCCCACGACGAGAGGGCTTTAGCCGCCGGAACCGACTTGGCGCAGTCAGGGGTCTGTTCGGAGTACTTCTCGGAGAGAATCCAGAGTTTCCTCCAACTTTCTTCGACTTCATGGGGGACATGACGGACATGTGCCGCTTCGGCAAGCCCTCGCGTTGTGGAACCGAAGGAACGGCGTGCCGCCATATCTGACACAGGCGTCGGAAGTGGTGTGTACGCCATCGACCGCACACGAAGGGGCCCGCACGGTACGTCACCGTGCGAGCCCCGGGAGCGCGGCTACCAGCCCTGCTGCTGCCCGTACCCCGGGTACTGCTGCTGCCCGTACCCCGGGTACTGCTGCTGGTCATAGCCCGGGTACTGCTGCTGTCCGTAGCCCGGGTACTGCTGCTGTCCGTAGCCCGGCTGCTGCCCGTACCCCGCGTAGGGGTCCTGCTGCTGGCCCGGGGGCTGGTACGGCTGCTGCTGCCCCGAGACGGGTTCCTGGCGGTGGCCCTCGGTCCGCTCCGCGGCCCCGCCGCCCTTCCCGGCGTCCGGGTCCGGCCGGAAGACGAACAGACGGGCGGGCTTGTCGATCTCATCCCCCGGAGTGATCAGGTCAAGCCGCCAACCGGCCTCCTCGATCCCCTCCAGGATGCGGGTCAGCCCGGGACGCAGCTTGCTGGAGGGCTCGTCGTAGGCGTTCACCTCCAGCTGGACGATGAACATCCGGCGCTTCTGCTGCGCGGCGACCTTGGCGTGCTCGACGACAGTGCTGTCCCTCACGACCTGCGTGACGCTCATGAATAACCGTACCCATCTGCTCTGCGCGGAGCTTGCCGTACCCGTCGGGCGATACCCGGTCATCCGCGTCCACCGTGGCGGGATTCCGCCGGGCTCCGCCACCATGATGCCCCCTGCGGATACGTATGGCCACAGAAAGCCGCACGAACGCCCGGCGGACGCGGTCAGGAGGCGGCCGCGCGCACCGCCTCGAACACGGGCGTCTCCCCGTTCACCAGGTTGAGAACCCCGCCGACCGTCCCCGGTTCGTCCAGGAGGGCGACGATCACCGAGGCCACGTCGTCCCGGGTCACCGAGTCGCGCTCCACCTCCGCGCCCAGCGCCACCCGGCCGGTGCCCGGGGCGTCGGTCAGCCGACCGGGGCGCAGGATCGTCCAGTCCAGCTCCAGCCCCCGCTCGCGCAGGTCGGCGTCGGCGGCGCGCTTGGCCTCCACGTAGGCGGCCCAGACCTCGTCGGTGCCCTCGGGGACGGGCTCGTCCACACCGATGGCCGAGACCTGCACCAGGCGGCGCACGCCCGCCAGGGAGGCGGCGTCGGCGGTCAGCACCGCGGCCTTGTGGTCCACGGTCTCCTTGCGGGCCGGGCCGCTGCCCGGGCCCGCGCCCGCGGCGAACACGACGGCGTCGGCGTTCATGATCTTCTCGGCCAGCTCGGTGACCGTGGCGCTCTCCAGGTCGATCACGACCGGTTCGGCACCGGCCTCGGTCACGTCCGTGGCGTGGTCGGGGTTGCGGATGAGGGCGACGGGTTCGTCCCCGCGGTCGGCCAGCTGTCTGGCCAGGCGCAGTGCGATCTTCCCGTGTCCTCCGGCGATGACGATACGCATGGGAGGAAGCGTATGCCCTCGCGGACGGGGAGGCCGGACACGCGGCCGACGCCCCGAGCGGATGTTCCGCGCGCCGACCGCCGCCGGGGGCCCGTCCGGGGCCCCGGCGGACCGGCTACGCGACCGTCCAGGTGTCCCCGCTGGCCAGCAGCTCCGCCAACTCACCGTCACCGCGCTCGGCCCGGGCGTCGGCGACCTGCTCGTTGACCAGGTCGTCGTAGGTGGGACGGCGCACGTCCCGGAACACACCGACCGGCACGTGCTCGAAGGCGGGCTGGTCCAGCCGTGAGAGCGCGAAGGCGTACCCAGGGTCCTCCCGGTGCGCGTCGTGCCGGATCAGCCTGTCCTCGCCCACCGCGGCCACGTCCGCGACCTCCAGGCCACCGAACTCCCCGGCGACCACGCCCCGGTCCGGGCCCAGGAGCAACGGCTCGCCGTGCTCCAGGCGCAGCAGGCGGGTGTCGCGCGCCGCCGGGTCCTTCAGCGGCTCGAACGCGTCGTCGTTGAAGATCGGGCAGTTCTGGTAGATCTCCACGAACGAGGCGCCCGGGTGGTCGGCCGCGGCCCGCAGCACCGAGGACAGGTGCTTGCGGTCGGAGTCCACGGTGCGCGCCACGAAGGTGGCCTCCGCGCCCAGCGCCAGCGACACCGGGTTGAACGGCTGGTCCAGCGAGCCCACCGGGGAGGACTTGGTGATCTTCCCCGGTTCGGAGGTGGGGGAGTACTGGCCCTTGGTCAGCCCGTAGATCCGGTTGTTGAACAGCAGGATGTTGATGTTGACGTTGCGGCGCAGTGCGTGCACCAGGTGGTTGCCGCCGATGGACAGGCCGTCGCCGTCACCGGTCACCACCCACACCGACAGGTCCGGACGGCTGGTGGCCAGCCCCGTCGCGATCGCCGGTGCGCGCCCGTGGATCGAGTGCACCCCGTAGGTGCTCAGGTAGTAGGGGAAGCGCGACGAGCAGCCGATCCCCGACACCATCACGATGTTCTCGCGCGGTACGCCCAGCTCGGGCAGGAAGGACTGGAAGGCGGCCAGGATCGCGTAGTCCCCGCAGCCGGGGCACCAGCGCACCTCCTGGTCGGACTTGAAGTCCTTCATCCTGTACTCGGTCTCGCTCCTGGGCACCAGCCGGAGCCCGCCCAGGCCGCCCCCGCCGTTCCCCGACGCGTTCTCAGTCACGGTCGATGACCTCCTGCAGTACGCCCGCGAGCTCCTCGGCCTTGAACGGCAGGCCGCGGACCTTGTTGTAGCCGATGACGTCGACCAGGAACCTGCCGCGCAGCAGCAGGGCCAGCTGGCCCAGGTTGATCTCGGGGACCACCACCCGCTCGTAGCGGTGCAGCACCTCGCCGAGGTTGGCCGGGAACGGGTTCAGGTGCCGCAGGTGCGCCTGCGCCACCCGGCCGCCCGCGCGGCGCACCCGGCGCACGCCCGCGGTGATCGACCCGTACGTGCCGCCCCAGCCCAGCACCAGCACGCGCGCCTCGCCGCCGGGGTCGTCCACCTCCAGTTCGGGAATGTCCCGCGCGATCGCGTCCACCTTGGCCTGGCGGGTGCGCACCATCAGGTCGTGGTTGGCGGGCGTGTAGGAGATGTCACCGCTCTGCGCGTGCTTCTCGATCCCGCCGATCCGGTGCTCCAGGCCGGCCGTGCCCGGCACCGCCCAGGGGCGGGCCAGGGTCTCCTCGTCGCGCAGGTAGGGCAGGAAGCTCTCCCCGGGCCCGTTCGGCTCGGTCGCGAAGCCCGGGTCGATCTCCGGCAGCTCCGACACCGACGGCAGCCGCCAGGGCTCCGACCCGTTGGCCAGGTAGCCGTCCGAGAGCACGATCACCGGCGTGCGGTAACGCACCGCGATCCGCACCGCCTCCAGGGCCGCGTCGAAGCAGTCCGCGGGCGAGGACGGGGCCACCACCGGGACCGGCGACTCCCCGTTGCGCCCGTACAGGGCCATGAGCAGATCGGTCTGCTCGGTCTTGGTGGGCATGCCGGTGCTGGGACCGGCGCGCTGCACGTCGATGATCACCAGCGGCAGCTCGGTCATCACCGCCAGGCCCACCGTCTCCTGCTTGAGCACCATGCCCGGGCCGGAGGTGGTGGTCACCCCGAGGGAGCCGCCGAAGGACGCGCCCAGGGCGGCGCCCACGCCCGCGATCTCGTCCTCGGCCTGGAACGTGCGCACCCCGAACCGCTTGTGCCGGGACAGCTCGTGCAGGATGTCCGAGGCCGGGGTGATCGGGTACGACCCCAGGAACAGGGGCAGCCCCGACCGCTTGGACCCGGCGATCAGGCCGTAGGCGGTGGCCAGGTTGCCGGTGATGTTGCGGTAGGTGCCCGAGGGGAGCCGTGCGGGCTTGATCTCGTAGGAGACCGCGAAGTCCTCGGTGGTCTCACCGAAGTTCCACCCCGCCTGGAAGGCGGTCAGGTTGGCCGCGAGGATGTCGGGCTTGGCGGCGAACTTCGACTTCAGGAACGAGGTCGTCCCCTCCGTCGGCCGGTTGTACATCCACGACAGCAGGCCCAGGGCGAACATGTTCTTCGCCCGCTGCGCGTCCTTCTTGGAGATGTCGCAGTCGGCCAGCGCCTCCACCGTCATGGAGGTCAGCGGCACCGCGCTCACCTTGTAGCCGTCCAGCGTCCCGTCCGCGAGCGGGTCGGCGGTGTAGCCCACCTTCGCCAGACTGCGCTTGGTGAACTCGTCCGTGTTGACGATCACCGTCGCGCCCCGGGGCACGTCGCCCAGGTTGGCCTTGAGCGCCGCGGGGTTCATGGCCACCAGCACGTCGGGGGCGTCACCGGGGGTCATGATGTCGTGGTCGGCGAAGTGCAGCTGGAAGCTGGACACCCCGGGCAGGGTCCCCGCCGGGGCGCGGATCTCCGCGGGGAAGTTCGGCAGGGTGGACAGGTCGTTGCCGAACGACGCCGTCTCCTGGGTGAAGCGGTCACCGGTCAGCTGCATGCCGTCGCCGGAGTCCCCGGCGAAGCGGATGATGACGCGGTCGAGCTGTTCGATCTGTTTGGCCACTGAGATCGACGACCTCCTTGGTGAGCCGCCGGTCGTGACGGGCGGCGGCGCTCGGGTGTCAGCCCCCGACCGGACCGCGCCATCGCGGGCCGGGTGCCTGGTTCGGGGACGTGGGGACAGCGTGCGGCCCTCGCGGTCGCCGGATGCGCCAACCCGGTCTCGCACGTCAAGGCCGGGTCGTGAAGGGGCCAGCCTTCAACGACACGGCCACCCGCGCACCGGACCGAGGGGAAGGGCTCCCGACGACCTGGTGCGCGCGGTGATAAGGGCCACGTTCGCACTATAGGTCGTCGTGCGCGGCCGGGCGCCGCCCGGGTGGCGATTGTCACACCCCGGTCGGGCCGCGGTCGGCTCGCACGGGGGTCCGGGCCGGTCACGGGGCGCCGGGAGGGGCGGTGTGACCGACGGCCGGCCACACGGGGAACGCGGGACCCAGACCCACACGTTTGTCACCATGTACGCATCCAGGTCGGCGTGAACGAGGAGGTGGCGGCGTGCACGTCAACATGGCCCGGGCGGCCGGTCTGTTCGCCGGCGTCGCGGTACTCGTCCTCGCGGCCGGCTGGGTGTGCGGTGCCGAGAAGGGCGTCCAGTACTCCGTGGCCCTCGTGGTGTGCGCCGGGGTGCTGGTCTACCTCTTCGGCGACTCCCTGGCGCTGCGGGCCATGCGCGCCCGCCCGGTGGGCGAGATCGAGCAGCCGGAGCTGTACCGCCTCGTCCGCGAGCTCGCCACCGCGGCCCGGCAGCCGATGCCCCGGCTGTACCTGTCGCCGGTGCGCTCACCCAACGCCTTCGCCACCGGCAGGAGTCCCCGCCGCGCCGCCGTGTGCTGCACCACGGGCCTGCTGCGCACCCTCGACGAACGCGAGCTGCGCGGGGTGCTCGCCCACGAACTGGCGCACATCCGCTCCCACGACACCCTGATCAGCTCGGTGGCGACCATCCTGACCGGGACGGTCGCGGCCGTGTCCGCGCTGGCGTTCCTGCTGCCGCTGGGGGAGTCGGAGGAGACCGACATGCCCAACCTGCTGGGCGGCCTGATGATGGCCCTGCTGGCGCCCCTCGCGGCGCTGGTCGTCTACTTCGGTGTGGGACGCCGGCGCGAGTTCCGGGCCGACGAGCGCGCGGCGCGGCTGACCGGGGACCCGCTCGCCCTGGCCCACGCCCTGCGCAAACTGGACGTGGGCGCCCGCCGCTACCCGCTGCCGCGGGAGCGCGGCCTGCTGGCCTCGGCGCACCTGATGACCACCAACCCGTTCCCCTGCGGGGTGGGCCGCCTGTTCGCCGCCCACCCGCCGACCGACGAGCGCGTGCGGCGCCTCAAGCTCCTGCGCCGCGAGTGGGACCTGGGCGGACAGTGACGGCCGCCCACCGGGGGTGGACGGCCGCGCGCACGCCGGTCGGGGACGCTACCGGTAGTTCACGAACTGCAGGGCCAGGTCGAAGTCCTTCTCCTTGATGAGGTTCTGGACGGTCTGCAGGTCGTCCTTCTTCTTGGAGCTGACCCGCAGCTCCTCCCCCTGGATCTGGGCCTTGACGCCCTTGGGGCCCTCGTCGCGGATCAGCTTGGAGATCTTCTTGGCGTCCTCGGAGGTGATGCCCTCCTTGAGGCCCACGGGCAGGCGGTACTCCTTGCCGGAGGGCTTCGGCTCGTCGCCCGGGTCCAGGATCTTCAGGGAGAGCTTGCGCTTGACGAGCTTCTCCTTGAAGACCTCCAGGGCGGCGTTGACCCGCTCCTCGGAGTTGCCCCTGATCTCGATCCCGCTGTCGCCCTGCCAGGAGATGGTGGTCCCGGTGCCCTTGAAGTCGAACCTCTGGGCAAGCTCCTTGGCGGTCTGGTTCAGGGCGTTGTCGACCTCCTGACGGTCGAGTTTGGAGACGACGTCGAAACTGGATTCGGCGGCCACGTTCGCTCACACCCCGCTGGTTCTCATGGGTCGCGGGCGCCCGTGGACGCCCGCGTGGGTACTGGTCGGCCCGCGCCGCAACCCGGTGCGGGCAGGACTTCAGAGCTTAGCCGCGGCCCGCCCGGGGTGTCCGGACGACCGGTCGGGGGCGCGCCCGCCCAAACGATTTCAGGTTCGGGCGGATCATCCGCTATTCTCGGTGGTGCGCCGCGAGGAACACAGCGGACGCAGCCCAGGCAGGTTGCCCGAGCGGCCAATGGGAGCGGACTGTAAATCCGTCGGCTTTGCCTTCCAAGGTTCGAATCCTTGACCTGCCACGCTGGGAGAGGGCCCCGGTGTCCAGCAGAAGTGCTGGACACCGGGGCCCTTTGTGTTCGCGGCAGCGGCCGGGCGGTACCGGCGGACGCTCTGAGGCGGGTGAAGGTGGATGCGCCGGGAGCGGGGAGGCGCAGGGCGCACCTGCCGTCGGCCGCGGGGGCGCGGCCCGTCCAGGACCCGGCGCCGACACCCCGGGAATTCGGATGATCTCATGTCCATCTCTTGTGGATCACGTGCGTGCAACGGAGGTTTCGCGCCGCGGTCGCGTGGGGACGGCGTGCGGGGCTCGGGGCGCGGGGGCCTCGTTCCGCGGCTTCCCTTCCCGCGCGGGCGGATCGGGGGCGGGTGTGCGTGATGGGTGCGTGGATAGCGGATGGTGTGTCCGCTTCGTCGTTCTGCCCCCGTCTTGGGCGAGAGGCAGCTTTTTGCGAGGGTCGCGCGAAAAGACATTGAATGAAACTGTTCGTGTGCGCGCGAAAAGAATGATCGAGGCAATTCGGACAAAATAATTTCCGAGTTTCGGCGTTGACAAAAACCAGGGGGCGGCTGATGATTGTCCCAGTCCACCGCGACACAGGTGCAAGAAGCGCCTGCGTCTTTTTCTGTCGACACCTCGTAACCGATACTCGGGGGAAACATGATCAAGAAGATGGCCGCTGCTGGCCTGGTCGCCGGTGCCGCGATGGGCGCGCTCCTCATGGGGGCTCCTGTTCACGCCCACGGTTCGCACGGTGGTGACCAGCAGTTCAACCAGAACCTGCAGCTGGTTCCGATCCAGGCCTGCAACGTGAAGGCCAGCGTCGGTGTGGTTTCGGTCAACATCCCGATCCTGTCGCCGCAGTCCGCGGGTAAGTGCGTGAACGGCCCTATCGGCACCAACATCAGCTAGTTCCGGCAATACGTCCGACCGAGACAATATCTCAAACTTTTCCGAAGGGTAGTTCCAATGCTGCGTAAGCTCGGGGTTGCTGGCCTTGTCGCTGGTGCCGCCTTCAGTGTCGTCCTCTCCGCCTCGCCGGCCTCCGCCAGCGATGGCCAGCAGTTCAACCAGAACCTGCAGCTGGTGCCGATCCAGCTCTGCAACGTGCAGGCCGCGGCCGGCCTGGTCGCGATCAACCTCCCGATCTTGTCGCCGCAGACGACGGGTGCCTGCATCAACGGCCCCGTTGGCACCAACATCGACTAGGAGGTTCTCGACATGCTGCGCAAGTTGACGGCCGCCACCGCGATCGCCGGTGTCGCCCTGGGTGCGGTGCTCGCTGCCTCGCCGGCCTCCGCCAGCGGTGGCCAGCAGTTCAACCAGAACCTGCAGCTGGTGCCGATCCAGCTCTGCAACGTCGACCTGGCT
>NZ_ML776455.1:148407-313288 GCF_009830945.1 Nocardiopsis sp. FR4
TGACGGCCGCCACCGCGATCGCCGGTGTCGCCCTGGGTGCGGTGCTCGCTGCCTCGCCGGCCTCCGCCAGCGGTGGCCAGCAGTTCAACCAGAACCTGCAGCTGGTGCCGATCCAGCTCTGCAACGTGCAGGCCGCGGCCGGCCTGGTCGCGATCAACGTCCCGATCGCGTCGCCGCAGACGACGGGTGCCTGCATCAACGGCCCCGTTGGCACCAACATCGACTAGGAGGTTCTCGACATGCTGCGCAAGTTGACGGCCGCCACCGCGATCGCCGGTGTCGCCCTGGGTGCGGTGCTCGCTGCCTCGCCGGCCTCCGCCAGCGGTGGCCAGCAGTTCAACCAGAACCTGCAGCTGGTGCCGATCCAGCTCTGCAACGTCGACCTGGCTGTGGGCGTTGGCGCGGTCAACATCCCGATCCTGTCTCCGCAGTTCGCCGGCGACTGCGTCAACGGGCCCTTGGGGACCAACGTGAACCACGACCACCACAAGGGCGAGGACGACAACGGCCACGGTTACTGATCGGCCGCGGGCGCCGGGCCTTCCGGCCCCGCGGTGACAGTGAGGGACCAGATGGTTCGTCGAGGCCCCCCGGCATCCCGCCGGGGGGCCTTGCCGTCGCCGACCGGAGGTCCCGCGGGGCGGGGCCACACGACGAAGGAGGAAGACCGGATGAGGCACATGATCCTGACCGGAGCGGCGGTGCTGCTGGCGGTCACAGCCTGCGGACAGCAGGAGACCACGCCCGACGTGCCCGAGAGCGAGATGGGGGAGCAGGAGCCCACTCCGATCGACCCCGGGGCCACGGGAGGCCCCTACAACGAGGAACCCGTACAGACGGCCGAACCGGACGAGGAGGGCGCGGACGGCGGCGGCGCCCTCGTCCTCAACCGGTACGGCAACGAGAACGGCTTCAAGGACCGGCGCCCCACCGACTACGTCGCCACGGAGTTCACCACCTTCTCCGACATGGAGTGGGAGGAGTGGACGGACCAGATGGCCCATGGGGAGGGGGAGCTGTCGGGCACCTGGTGCATGGAGCAGGGGTGCCAGAACGACCCCTACGACGTCGAGGTGCAGCTGGGCGACCCGGTGGAGGTCGACGGAGCCACGTACTTCTCCACGTACACCGTGACCGAGCACCACGACATGCCCGAGGAGATGCTCCAGGCCATGGAGGAGGCCGACGGCGGACGCCTGGCGCTGCCGAGCGCGGAGTGAGCTTTCCCACGGCCGCGGAGAATCTGGGCAAAGTTCCTGAAAAGAATGTCCTTCCTGGTCAGAACGGGTGATGCGACCCCCTCGACAGGACCAGAAGGTGCCGAAACGGGCGTGGCGCGCCCGGGAGGTCTCTAGTCTGCTGAGTTGTGGGACTCAACCAGCGGACGGACGACCGCGCGGACGACGCACAGGGCACCGGAGGGCGACCGGCGCCGAGGCACGGCCGCGCCGCTCTGCTGCGCCTGGCCACCTGGTTCGAGGAGGCCGGCCCCGAACGCGCCGACGCCCTCGCCAACGCCGCCTACGCCCTCCACCCCGCCCTCCACCTGGAGGGCCGCGTGGACGAGGGCGTCGCCGCGACCAGCAGCTGGTGGCAGGCCGAGCCCGACCGCAGCACCGTCGTCGAGCACCCCGGCACGCGTCCCCCCGAACCGGTCCGCGACCACCGCGCCCAGCAGGCGCGCCTGCGCGACGCGGCCGAGTCCTCCGCGCACTGGCGCCGCGCCGGCGCCGCCCAGGTCCGCTCCCTGCTCACCGAGCCCACCGGGGACAGCGCCCGCCTGGACCTGTCCGGCGCCGGGATGGAGGTCCTCATGGAACTCCTCACCGCGGCGCTCGGCTCCGGCGACGCCAGCCGCAGGTCCACCTCGGCCGGGGACCTGGAGTTCGCCCTGCGCCTGCACGTGGTCTCCGCCCCGGGCGCCGAGGTCACCATCCGGGGCGAGGGCGGCGAGCTCACCCTGGAGGGGGTGCGCCTGTGCGTCACCCCCTACGAGCAGCACGTCCTCGACGCACCCGCCCCGGAACCCGCCGCGCCCGCGGCGGAGAGCGCCCCCGAACCCGGGACGGCCGACGAACCCGGGACAGCCGGCGAACACCGGACCGACCCCGGGGGCGCGCCCGAGGAACCCCCCGCCGACACCGGCGACCTCCCCGGACCGGACCCCGACACCCTGACCACGGGTCCGATCGAGCTGTCCCCGAACCGGCCCTGGACCCGATCGTGGGGGTGATGGAGACGGACATCTACAGCGAGGACGCCGCGCTCATCGGCGAACGGCAGGCGGCGGCACGCGCCCTCCTGGCCAGCCCCCTGCTCACCGAGCGCACCCACCCCGCCGAGTTCTCCCTCGTGCGCTCCCACGCGGAGTGGCTCGTCCAGCGCTTCCAGCGCGTGCTCGGCTACCGGCTGACCGTCGCCGACGACCACGCGCGCCTGGTCAAACGCGGACTCCCGGTCCGGGCCGCCGGGGCCTTCACGCGCACCACCGGCGCCCCCTTCACCCCCCGCACGCACACCTACCTCGCCCTGTCCCTGGCCGTCCTGGTCGAGGAGCACGGCCCCACCACCGTCCGGCGGCTGGCCGAACAGGTCCGCGCCGCCGCCTACGAGGCCGGGATCGACGCCGACC
This sequence comes from Nocardiopsis sp. FR4, assembly GCF_009830945.1. Classification (GTDB taxonomy): domain Bacteria; phylum Actinomycetota; class Actinomycetes; order Streptosporangiales; family Streptosporangiaceae; genus Nocardiopsis. The sequence goes on from NZ_ML776455.1 coordinate 151,040, forward strand.
CCGGCCGCGGCCTCGGCGAGCGCCGCGCCTTCTGCGCGGCCCTGCGCCGCCTGGTCGCGCTCGGAGCGCTCACCGAGACCTCCGGCGCCGTCGCGGACCACCAGGCCGACCCCGCGGCCGACCCGGGCCTGCTCACGCACACGCAGGTCGCCCGCTCCGTGGCCGCCCACCTGCCGCGCGCCGCCGACGACCCCGACTCCTTCCTCCACGCCTTCGACGAGACCGACCCCGACGGGGACCAGCAGGGCGAGACCGCCCTGCGCCGCCTCCTGGCCGAGACCGCCGTGGTCTACCGGGAGGAACTGCCCCACCGCCAGCGCGACCGCCTCGCCGCCCACCAGTGGCGGGCCGCCGCCATGCTCAACAACCTCCTCGGCTGCGACACCGAGGTCCGCGCCGAGGGCGTGGCCCTGGTGATGCCGGACGAGGCCGGGGCCCGGCCCCGCTTCCCCTCCGACGACCCCGACGGACAGGTGGCCCTGGCCCTGGTCCGGCACCTCTCCGGCCGCCTGCACCCCGGTCAGCCCGCCACCTCGGTCCCCGTCCCGGACCGGGTGCTGGACGCCGCGCTGGAGGCCCTGTGCGGCGAGGACGCCCCCGCCCGGGCCGAGTGGGCCCGCACCGCCGGGCCCGAGGTCCCCGACCCCGCGCGGCTCCGCGCCCGGGTCCTGGGCCTTCTGTCCGACCTCGGGCTGCTGACCGGCGGCCCGGGCCGGTGGCGGCTCACCGCGGCGGCGGCCCGGTACGGGGCCGAAACGGACGAGCGCGTCCCCCTGATCCTGGACAATGACGAACACGGCCGGACCCGCCCCGACCCCACACGGGGCTCCGGTGACGACCACGAACCCGACGCTCCCGCCGACCCCGACGGCGACCTGAGCCGGGTGGCGTCCGTGCTGCGAGCGGTGGCGAACGAGAAGGTGAGCGCGACCAGTGGTGACCCAGGAGACCAGCCAGGCACCGGGAGCGGAGATGTCGACGGTTCCGGCTGAACCCGCCGCGGCCCCCTCCCGAGACGTCCCCCGCTACCGCCTCGAACGCGCGGGCATCCGCAACGTCTGGCAGTACGACGACCACGTCCTGGACTTCGCGGAGGGGCGGCTGCTGCTGCGCGGCCGCAACGGAGCGGGCAAGTCCAAGGCCCTGGAGATGCTGCTCCCCTTCCTGCTGGACGGGGACGTGCGCCGCCTGGACACCACCGGCACCAACCGCACCAGCCTGCGCTGGCTCATGGCCGAGGACCCCCGGGCGGGCCGCCTGCCCGAGGCCGAGGAGACCGGCCCCGACCTGCTCGGCGGACCCGAACCCGAGGAGGAGGGCCCGGAACAGGAGTCCACCGGGCCCGTCACCCGGCTCGGCTACCTGTGGGTGGAGTTCACCACCGAACGCGGCGAACGCGGGCTCGACGCCGCCGCCCGGAGCGGCACGGGCCCCCAGAGCGCCTCGGCCCTGCTCGCCGCCACCGCCCCGGAACCGCCCCGAGACCCCCAGACCCCGCCCAGCCACCTGACCCTGGGCGCCGCCGTCCTGGCCGTGGGCGACTCCGACCCCCGGTGCGTGTTCTTCGTCACCGAGCACCGGGTAGGCCACGACCTGGAGCTGGTCACCGACGGCCGCCCCAAACCCGTCGACCGCCTGCGCTCGGAGATCGGCGCCGAGAACTGCTTCACCAGCGCCGTGGCCTACCGCGCCCGGGTCATGCGCGACCTGTTCGGCATCGACGACTCCGTCCGCTACCGCAACCTCATCCACCTGCTCTACCGGCTGCGCCGCCCCACCATCGGCGACCGCCTGGAGGCCGGTGAACTGGTCGGCGTCCTGTCCGAGGCGCTGCCGCCCATGGACGAGTCCGTCCTGGACGAGGTCGCCCGCAACATCGCCGACCTGGAACAGGCCCGCGCCGACAAGGAGGCCCTCACCGGGGCCCGGGCGGGCGTCACCGCCTTCCTGGAGGACTACCGGGGCTACCTCGCGCACTGCCTGCGCGCCCGCCTGGACGAGGTCGGCGAGCAGATCGACGCCGCCGCCGCACGCACCGGCGAGACCGAGCGCCTGCGCGCCGAACTCGACCGCCTCATCACCGCCGAGAGCCAGATCTCCGAGGAGCGCGACCAGGCCCGCCGCACCCGCGACACCGCCCGCGCCGACGACGGCACCCTCGCCTCCGCCCGGAACGGCGCAGCCACGGCCACCTCCAACGAGCGCCGCGCCTACGACGCCGCCGTGGGCGCCTACATCCGCGCAGCCGAGGCCGCCTGGGTGGCCGCCGAACACGCCGAACGGGTGGAGCGGCACGCCATCGAACGGCTCGGCGAGGACACCGGCACCATCGAGCGCGCCCTGGAGGTGCTCCGCCAGACCCACTCCGAGGCCGCGCGCGCCGCCTCCGCCGCGGGCATCGACCCCGCCGTCCTCGGCACCGTCCCCGACCCCGTCCCCACCGTCCACGCCCCCCGCGAGAGCGCCACGCGCGTGGACCTGCAGGGGCTGGAGCAGGCCGTCGAACGCGCCCCAGTCGAGGGCATCGACCTGGACGCCCTGCGCGACCGCCTCGGACGCCTCCACGACCGGCTCACGAGCGCCGCCGCCCGCTCCACCGACCGCACCGACCTGGCCGCCCGCCTGACCGGCCTCACCGCCGCCGAGGCCGCCGCCGACCGCCGCCTGGTCGCCCTGACGAGCGAGGCCGAGGGTGCCGACGCGGTCCTGGAACAGGCCCACACCCGCGAGCAGAAGGCCATCGACGGCGTGCGGCGCGAGAGCGCGGCCTACGCCGAGGGCGTCCGCACCTGGGCCGCCCGCCTGCGCGACTCCAGCCACGCCCACGCCCTGGGCGAGGCCATCCACGAGCTGGAGGGCAGCGTCGAACTGCCCATCAACGACTCCCTGCGCGTCCTGGACCCGCACGTGCCCGCCACGGTCGCCCGCCTGGCGCACACGGCCGTGGACCCCCTCCTGGAGGAGCTGCGCGCCCGCCGTGACGTGGCCGTGGGCGAGGAGGGCCAGCTCTCCGACGAACTCGCCGAACTCGCCGAGCGCAGGACGAGGAACGCCGAGCACGCCCCCGAGCGCCCCGCCTGGGCCACCTCCGCGAGGCACGCCGGAAAGGGCGTCCCGCTCTACCTGGCGGTCGACTTCGCCGAGGGGCTCAGCACCCGCGAACAGGCCGGGCTGGAGGCCGCCCTGGAGGCCAGCGGGCTGCTGGCCGGATGGGTGCGCGCCGACGGCGCCCTGCACGAGCCGGGGACGCGCGACGTGATCCTGTCCCCGGCGCCCGTGCCCCTGCTCTCCCGGCCGGTCCGCGAACGCACCCTGCTCGACGTCCTCGTGCCGGTCCCCGACGCCCCCGTGGGCCAGGACGCCCTGCGCGCCCTGCTGTCCTCCGTCGCCCTGCACACCGACGCCGAGGGCGAGGAGGGGAACCCCCCCTCCGAGACCGAGCCCCGCCACCGCCGCGACAGCCAGAGCACCGTCTCCCTGACCAGCTCCATGTCCCTCTCCGGGAGCTGGCGCCTGGGCGTGGCCTCCGGATCCCACACCAAGGACGAACCCGAGTACATCGGCGAGGCCGCCCGCAAACGGGCCCGCGACCGCACGTCCGCCAACACCGACCGCCGCATGGCCATCGCCGAGGCCCTGCTCGCCGAGGCCGGGGAGCGCCGCTGGGCGGTCGAGCACTCCTACGCCGAGCTCCTGGAGATCTCCCGCGAACTGCCCGACCCGACCCCGCTCATCCGCGCCTGGGCCGCGCTGGACATCGCCCGCGCCGACCTGGCCGCCGCCCGGAACGCGCACGACGTGGCGCGCCGGGCCGCCGAGGCCTGCCGGGACGAACTGCTCGGCGTCCGGCGCAGGCTGCGCGACTCCGCCGCGGTGGCCGCGGCGGCGGACGGGGGACCCGCCCTGGAACGGGACCTGCCCACCACGCGGGCCGAACTCGACAGCGCCCTGCGCGCCCTGGACCACCTGCGGGTGCTCATCGCCTCGGCCCTGCGCGACCTGGACGTCCTGGCCTGGGAGCTCGCCGACCACGAACGGCACCTCGCCGCGTGGCGCTCCGCGCGCGCGGACCGGGTCCTGGCCGAGGACGCCCGCGCCGCGGCCATCGACGACATGATCACCGTCCGCCGCCAGATCGAACTCGGCGACCGCGCCCGCGGCGTGGCCCCCGAACAGCTCGACGCCGCGCGCGACCAGGTCCGCGCCCGGGCGGAGGAGGCCGCCGAGCGCCTGCCCGAGCTCGAACGCGGCGCCCAGCGGGCCCGCGACGAGAGAGTCAGCGCCGAGGCCCGCCTGGTCGTGGCCGCCCAGGAGCGCGCCGAGCAGGTCCGCCGGGCGCTCGCCGCCGGGGACGGCCTGGTCTCCGCGCTCACCACCGAGGGCGGGGACTCCGAGGTCCCCGACGCCGTACTGCTGCGCGCCGCCGGGCTGGAGGACCGGGCCGGGGACGAGGGCCCCCTCGCCGCCTACCTCGCCCTGCGGGAGGAGGCCGCCGCCCCCGACGCCCGCCTGGCCTCCCTCCAGGCCCTCGTCGAGAGCCTGGCCGAGGGCCTGGCCGCACAGGAGTCCGTCCCCGGGGTCGACGACAGCGCCATCCTCAGCAGCCGCGAGGACCTCAACCGGGTGCTCGCCTCCGCCGACTGGGCCCAGATCCGCACCGAGATGAGCGAGCCCCGGGGCGTCAAGCGCCTCACCGTCCACGACGAGGACGGCGCCCACGACGTCACCGCCTACGCCGAACGGGTCGCCGCCGCGGTCGTCAGGGCCGAGGAGGCCGTCGCGATCGCCGAGGAGGAGGCCTTCGAACGGCACCTGCTGGGCGAGCTGGCCAGCCACCTGGCACGCCAGATCGACGAGGCCCGCGCGCTCATCGCGACCATGAACGACGTCCTCAAGGACGTCACCACCTCCGCCGGCCTCGGCGTGCGCCTGGACTGGCGGCTCGCGCCCGACGCCGGGGCCGACGTGGAGGCGGTCGTACCGCTCCTGGCCACACCGCCCGAGGAGCGCACCCGCGTGCAGACCACGCGCCTGCGGGACGCGCTGCGCCGGTGCATCGAGGCGATCCGCCGCCTGGACCCCACCGCCACGGGCGGCGCGCAGCTGCGGGCCGCGCTCGACTACCGGTCCTGGTTCACGTTCTCCGTGTACGTCACCGACGCCACGGGCAACGAGCGCCGCCTGGGCCACCGCACGGCGCTCAGCCAGGGCGAGCAGCGGGTGGTGGCCTACCTGGTGCTGTTCGCGGCCGCCGCCGCGCACTTCGACGCCCTGGCCGCCCGGGCCCCGTGGGCGCCCAGGCTGATCCTGCTCGACGACGCCTTCGCGAAGGTCGACGAGCCCACCCACGGGCGCCTGCTCGGCCTGCTGGTGGAGCTGGACCTGGACTTCGTCCTGACCTCCGAACGGGTGTGGGGCTGCTTCGCCAGCGTGCCCAGCCTGAACATCTACGAGTGCCTCAGGGACCCCAACGTGCCGGGGATCGCGACCCTGCACTTCACCTGGGACGGCAGCAGGAGGCGTCTGGTGGGCGTGTAGGCCCCCGGCCCGGGGCGCCCGGAGGACGGTGTTCGGCGAGCGCTTCCTCCCCACCTGTCCTAGTCTGCTGATGCAAGAACGACACAGGAGCGGGGTGACGAAGTGACTCGGGGACCCGAGACGTTCGAGGGTGGGACGGCACTCCTGGACGCTCTGGCGCGCTCGGGGCTGCCCCGCGAGGTTCGCTCGTGGGTCACCGCGGCCCTGTGGGGGGAGGACGCCCTCACCGCCCGCCTCAACGGCGAGCAGATCCCGGACATGGAACCGGAGCCCCGGGCGGAGGGCGGCCACGGGTCCGCGGCGCACGTGCGCCGCGCCTACCTGACCGGGATCCGGGTCCAGGGCTTCCGCGGCATCGGCCGCCCGGCCGAACTCACCTTCGGCGCCGGACCCGGGCTCACGGTGATCGTCGGGCGCAACGGCTCGGGCAAGTCGAGCTTCGCCGAGGCCGCCGAGGCCGCCCTGACCGGGCGCAACCCCCGGTGGGACGCCATGCCCACCGGCTGGCGCGACGGCTGGCGCAACCTGCACTACGACGAGCGCACCGAGGCGTCCGTGGACATCCGCGTCGCCGGGGACGAGGGCTCCACCCGCGTCACCCGCAGGTGGACGGGGGACAGCGTGCGCTCGGCGCGCGGCGAGGTCGTCCTCCCCAACGGCGAGGTCGCCCCGCTGCGCACGCTGGAGTGGGGCGAGAACCTCGTCCGGTACCGCCCCTTCCTGTCCTACGACGAGCTCGGCCGTACGGTGACCGGGCGCTCCGCCGAGCTGTACGACACCCTGACCGGCCTGCTGGGGCTCAGCGGCCTGGCCGAGGCCGAACGCCGCCTGGCCAAGGTCTGCGACGGACTCGTCAGGCGCCGCGACCGGCCCTCGCGGGAACTGCGCTACCTGCTCGACGCCCTGCGCGCCTCCGACGACCCGCGCGCCCGCCAGGCCGTCCAGCTCCTGACGGCCTCCTACTTCGACATGGACGCCCTGCGCAGGATCGCCGCCGACGACGGGCCCAGCGACCCCGAGCAGCACGTGGTCCTGCGCCGCCTGCGGCGGCTGTCGGTGCCCGAGCGCGTGCTGATGTCCGACGTCGTCAACGAGCTCCGGGGCGCCGCCATGGAGCTGGCCATGGCCGCGGGCAGCAAGGGCGACCACGCCCACGGCGTGGTCCGGCTGCTGGAACAGGCCCTCGAACACCACCAGCGCCATCCCACGGACACCACCTGCCCCACGTGTTCCGCGCCGCTGGGCGCGGACTGGGCTCGTCAGGCCAAGGCCCAGCTGCGGGCGCTCCGGCCGCAGGCGGCCGCCGTCGCGGCCGCCTACGACCGCGCCGAGGCGGCCAGGGACCAGGCCCGCTTCCTGATGTCCCCGGCACCGAGCTGGCTGCCGCCGGAGAGCGAGCTGGGCCAGGTGTGGGCGCTGTGGGAGTCCGGCGCGGACATCTCCGACCTCGGGGAGCTGGCCGAGCACATCGAGACGGTCGGCCGCAAGCTGCGGGCCGCCGCGGTGAGCGCCCGCCGCGACGCCAGCGAACGGCTGGAGGACCCCACCGGCGGCTGGGCGGAGCTGGCGGGCCAGCTCTCGGCGTGGCTGGACGAGGCCCAGGACGCCCTCGCGGCGCGGGAGGCGCTGGCCGGGGCCGAGGCCGCGCTCACCTGGCTCTCCGAGCAGGCCATGGCGCTGCGCTCCGAACGGCTGGGCCCGCTCGCCGCGCAGGCCGAACAGGTCTGGTACCGGCTGCGCCAGGAGCGCCACATCGACCTCCAGGGCATGCGGCTCATCGGCCGGGGCGCCCGGCGCCGGGTGGAGGTGGACGTGGCCGTGGACGGCGTCGAGGACCAGACCAGCGCGCCCGGCCTGCTGAGCCAGGGCGAGTTCCAGGCGCTGGCGCTGTCCGTCTGCCTGCCGCGCACCCTGGTGGAGGGCAACCCCTTCGGCTTCCTGGTGCTGGACGACCCGGTGCAGGCGATGGACACCGAGACCGTCGAGGGACTGGCCACGGTCCTGGCGGAGGTGGGCAGGCACCGCCAGCTGATCGTGTTCACGCACGACACGCGCCTGTCCGACGCCCTGCTCCGGCTGGGCCTGCCCGCCGACATCCGCACGATCCACCGCGACGCCATGTCCAACGTGTGGGTCTCCGAGGGGGCGGCCTGAGTCACATCCGACTTCCGGAAGCCGCTGTGACCAGGGGTTCTGGAGGCCGGCGGGGCCCGGGGCGCATTCGATTTGGCAGAGCACCCCCGAATCCCTGTATAGTCATGACCAGCGCAAGGGGGCAACGCCCCCGGGGCGGACGGCAAGGAAGCCCCAGCAGCGCGCCCCTTTAGCTCAGTCGGCAGAGCGTCTCCATGGTAAGGAGAAGGTCTACGGTTCGATTCCGTAAAGGGGCTCCACCACTTGACGACGTCCGGTCCACTCAGGTGGGTGGCCGGTGAGGACCACCGGCCGGAACCGGGACCTGTCCGTTCGGACCAGGTCCCGTTCGATCGGGGCGGGGTAGCTCAGTCGGTAGAGCAAGCGGCTCATAATCGCTGTGTCGTCGGTTCAAGTCCGGCCCCCGCTACCAACCCGCTGACCCCTGAGTCTCCGCTCAGGGGTCGTCGCGGGCGCTTAGTACTGTTTACCAGCGAGAAAGGCACTCCGAAGTGGCTGCCACAGACGTGAGGCCGAAGATCACCCTGGCCTGCCAGGAGTGCAATCACCGTAACTACATCACCCGCAAGAACCGTCGGAACACCCCCGACCGTCTCGCGATCAAGAAGTTCTGCCCGAACTGCCGCAAGCACAACGAGCACCGCGAGACCCGCTAGTCCCTGACGAGCGCCCTCGAGTGCGATCGTCTCCGAGCGTGATGGCGCCAAGCCACTCTCGTGGACCCACGGCACACGGACTTCCGGCCCGGTGAGCGATCCGCTCACCGGGCCGTCCGTGTGTCCGGGCCCCTTCACGACAGGAGAGAGCAGAGCGTGGCGATCAACCCTGACTACCTCGGCCGGGAGTATCCCGCGCCGGAGCCCTACGAGGTGACCCGGGGCAAGATCCGGGAGTTCGCCGAGGCGGTCAACGACCCCAACCCGGTCTACACCGACCCGGCCGCGGCCAGGGCCGCCGGGTACCCCGACGTGGTCGCCCCGCCCACCTTCCCCGTGATCCTGGGCATGGCGGGCTCGGCCCAGGCCATCGCCGACCCCGACCTGGGCGTGGACTTCTCCCGGGTCGTGCACGGCGACCAGAGCTTCCACTACAGCCGCCCGACGCACGCCGGCGACCTGCTGGACAGCGTCACCCGCATCACGGGGATCCGCGCCCTGGGCGGCAACGAGCTGCTCACCCTGGAGACGGTGGCCCACGACGCCGGCGGCGAGCACGTGGTGACCGCCACGATGATGCTCGTCGTGCGGGGAGGAGACGAATGAACAGGCTGCGCCACGCCGACGTCGAGGTCGGCGCCGAGCTGCCCGAGCGGACCTTCCCGGTCCGCCGCCTGGACCTGGTCCGCTACGCGGGCGCCTCGGGCGACTTCAACCCGATCCACTGGAACGAGCGCTTCGCCAAGTCCGTGGGCCTGCCCGACGTCATCGCGCACGGTATGTTCACCATGGCCGAGGCCGCGCGGGTGCTCACCGACTGGGCGGGCGACCCCGGCTGCGTCGTCGACTACTCGGTGCGCTTCTCCGCCCCCGTGGTGGTCCCCGACGACGAGGGCGCCGAGATCACCGTCGGCGGCAGGGTCAAGGCCAAGAACGACGACGGCACCGTCGACGTCCTGCTCACCGCCCGGTCGGGCGGCGCCAAGGTCCTGGTGCAGTCCAAGGCCACCGTACGCCTGGCGAGGTAGACCGTGACCACGCTCTCCGAGTACACGACCCTGGGCCTGGGCGGCCCGGCCCGCTCCTTCCGCGCGGCGGCCACCACCGAGGAGCTCGTAGCGGCGGTGGCCGAGGCCGACGCCGCCGGTGAGCCCGTGCTGGTCCTGGGCGGCGGCAGCAACCTCGTCGTCTCCGACGAGGGCTTCCCCGGCACCGTGGTCCTGGTGGACTCCCGGGAGGTCTCCTTCGAGGAGGCCGGCACCGACGACGACGGCGAGCCCGTGGTCCTGCTGCGCGCCGACGCCGGCGTGGAGTGGGACCCCCTGGTCGAGCGCGCCGTCGCCGAGGGCCTGAGCGGCGTGGAGTTCCTGTCGGGCATCCCCGGGCGGGTCGGCTCCACCCCCATCCAGAACGTGGGCGCCTACGGCCAGGACGTCAGCCAGACCATCCGCGAGGTGCTCGTCCACGACCGGCGCACCGGTCAGCGGCGCCGGATGACCAACGCCGAGTGCGGCTTCACCTACCGCGACAGCGTCTTCAAGGGCGACGACCGCCACGTCGTGTGCGAGGTGGTCTTCGCCCTGCGCCGCTCCAAGCTCAGCCGCCCGATCGCCTATGCCGAGGTGGCCCGCACCCTGGGCACCGACGCGGGCGCCCGCGTGCCCCTGGAACAGGCCAGGGAGACCGTGCTGGAACTGCGCAGGGGCAAGGGCATGGTCCTGGACCCCGCGGACCCCGACACCCGCAGCGCCGGGTCGTTCTTCACCAACCCGGTGGTCACCGCCGAGGAGTTCGCCGAGGTCCGGGAGCGGGCCGCCGCGCGCCTGGGCACCGACGTCGAGGTGCCCGGCCACCCCGACGGCCGGGGCGGGATCAAGCTCTCCGCCGCCTGGCTGATCGACCGCGCCGGGTTCTCCAGGGGCTACGGCTCCGGACCCGCGCGGATCTCCGGCAAGCACACCCTGGCGCTGACCAACCCCGGCGGGGCCACCACCGAGGACCTGCTGGAACTGGCCCGCGAGGTGCGCTCCGGGGTCCAGGAGGCCTTCGGTGTCCGCCTGGTCAACGAACCGGTGATGGTCGGCGTCTCGCTCTGAGGCCGCACGCGCTTCCGCCGGTGTCCGCGCCCCTACGCAGGCCGCACCCAATTCGAAAGTTGGGTGCGGCCAACTTGTTTCTCAGGGCTGACTGATAAACGAATTCGACAATGCCATGAATTGCGTCATTTCGCCTTTCCCCCCTAAACTCGGAGGAGTCGAAGGGGAGTAGTCCCCAATGCGTGCGATCGACATCCTGGCCGTTCGGCCCGGTCGCACGAGCCCGGCCAGGCCGCGTGTCCTGTCAGGGGCGGACGAGACCTTTGACCCGGAAAACCGGGTTGGAGTGGCCCCCGCCGCCTCCTTCTGCCCAGCACCTCGGACACGAAGGCAGGACATGACCGCGTTTCTCGCCGGGCTGGTATTCAGCTCCTTCGCCATCTTCGTCGCCGAAATGGGGGACAAGACCCAGTTGGTGGCGATGTCCCTGGCCACCCGCTACCGCGTCCTCACGGTCATCCTCGGCATCACCGCGGCCACCGCCGTCGTGCACGCGCTGAGCGTGCTGACCGCCGAGGTGCTGGGCGCCGCGCTGCCCACCGACCTGCTCACGCTGGCCGCGGGCGGCGCCTTCCTGTTCTTCGGGCTGTGGACCCTGCGCGGCGACGAGATGACCGACAAGGACGAGGAGCGGGCCGCCTCCCGGCGCATCCGCTCGGCCTTCATGACGGTCTGCGTGGTCTTCTTCGTCGCCGAACTGGGCGACAAGACGATGCTGGCCACCATCACCGTCGGCACCCAGTACCACTGGCTGCCGGTCTGGATCGGCTCCACGGTCGGCATGGTCGCCGCCGACGCCATCGCCATCGCCCTGGGCGCCCTCCTGGGCAAGAAGCTGCCCGAGCGGGCGATCCAGATCGGCGCCGCGGTCCTGTTCTTCGTCGCGGGCGCGGTCATGCTGGTCCAGGGAGCGTGGATGGTCCTGGCCTGAGGAGGTCCGGCGCCGGGGGCCGCCGGTTCCGCTCCCCGGGCCTCCGGACGCCCCGGGAGCTCCGGCCCCGGAGGGAGCCCCGGCCGGGGACCTCAGTCGGGGTCGGCGGCCAGCCAGGCGTCCACCCCGGAGAGCAGCTCCTTGCGCAGCGACTCCGGGGCGCCCGAGCCGCGGATCGACATCCGCGCCAGCTCGGCCAGCTCGGCGTCGGAGAACCCGAACACCTCGCGGGCGATCCGGTACTGCTCCACCAGGCGCGGGCCGAACAGCAGCGGGTCGTCGGTCCCCAGCGCGATGGGCACCCCGGCGTCGAAGAGCCTGCGCAGCGGCAGGTGCTCCACCCGGTCGTACACCCCCAGGCCCACGTTGGAGGTCGGGCAGATCTCCAGCGTCACGCCCTGCGTGGCGATCCGCTCCACCAGGTGGGGGTCCTCCACGGCGCGCACGCCGTGCCCCACCCGGTCCGCGCCCAGCTCGTCCAGGCACTCGCGCACGCTCCGCGGCCCCTGGAGCTCGCCGCCGTGCGGCGCGGACAGCAGGCCCGCCCGCCGCGCGATCCGGAACGCCCCCTCGAACTCCAGCGCGCGCCCCCGGCGCTCGTCGTTGTTGAGCCCGAAGGAGACCACGCCCCGGCCCGCGTACTGGCGGGCCAGCCGGGCCAGGACCTTGGCGTCCAGCGGGTGCCTGGTGCGGTTGGCGGCCACCATCAGGCCGACGCCCACCCCGGTGGCCCGCTCGGCGGCCGCGGCCGCGTCCAGGAACAGCTCCAGGGCGGCGGTGAGCCCGTCGAAGCGCGACGCGTAGCCGCTCGGGTCCACCTGGATCTCCAGCCAGGCGGACCCGGCCTCGCGCTCGTCCTCGGCGGCCTCGCGCAGCAGCCGGTACACGTCCTCGGGTCTGCTCAGCACCGACCGGGCGATGTCGTACAGGCGCTGGAAGCGGAACCAGCCGCGCTCGTCGGTGGCGCGCAGCCGCGGCGGCCACTCCTCGACCAGGGCCTGGGGGAGGTGCACCCCGTTCTGGCGGGCCAGTTCCACGAGGGTGGGGTGGCGCATCGAACCGGTGAAGTGCAGGTGCAGATGGGCTTTGGGCAGCCGGTCCAACCGGCGGGTGCTGGTCGGTGTCTCCATGACGTAAGCCTGCCGTATGGCGGGCACCGCTGGTGCCCGGACACCCGACTTCGTTCCGGTCCGGGGCCGTGAACGCCGACGCGCCCCGCCGAGCCGGGGCGGAGGGGCGCGTCGGCGCGGTGCCGGCGGTACTATCTGGCCTCGGCCAGGAGCTTCTGCACGCGGCTCACGCCCTCGACGAGGTCCTCGTCGCTGAGCGCGTAGGACAGGCGCAGGTAGCCGGGGGTGCCGAAGGCCTCACCGGGCACCACGGCGACCTCGGACTCCTCCAGGATCAGCTCGGCCAGCTCGGTGGAGGTCCGCGGCGTCCGGCCGCGGATCTCCTTGCCGAGCACGCCCTTGACGGAGGGGTAGGCGTAGAAGGCGCCCTGCGGCTCGGGGCAGACCACGCCGTCGATCTCGTTGAGCATGCGCACGATGGTCTTCCGGCGGCGGTCGAAGGCCTCGCGCATCCGGGCAACGGCCTCCAGGTCGCCGGTGAGCGCGGCCAGGGCGGCCATCTGGGAGACGTTGGCGACGTTGGAGGTGGCGTGCGACTGGAGGTTGCTCGCCGCCTTGACCACGTCCTTGGGGCCGAGGATCCACCCGACGCGCCAGCCGGTCATGGCGTAGGTCTTGGCCACGCCGTTGACGACGACGGTGCGGTCGGCGATCTCGGGCACCTCCACGGGCAGCGAGGAGAACTCCGCGTCCCCGTAGACCAGGTGCTCGTAGATCTCGTCGGTCATCACCCACAGGCCGTGCTCGTGGGCCCACCGCCCGATGGCGCGGACCTGCTCGCGCGGGTACACGGCGCCGGTCGGGTTGGACGGGGAGACGAACACCAGGACCTTGGTGCGGTCGCTGCGCACCTCCTCCAGCTGCTCCACGCTGGCCAGGTAGCCGGTGCTCTCGTCGGTGACGACGAAGACCGGCACGCCGCCCGCGAGCTTGATGGACTCGGGGTAGGTGGTCCAGTACGGCGCGATGACGATGACCTCGTCGCCCGGGTCCAGCATGGCCGCGAAGGCCTCGTAGATGGCCTGCTTGCCGCCGTTGGTCACCAGGACCTGGGCCGGCTCCACCTCGTAGCCGGAGTCGCGCCGGGTCTTCTCGACGATGGCCTTCTTGAGCTCGGGGAGGCCGCCCGCCGGGGTGTAGCGGTGGAACCGGGGCTCACGGGCGGCCGCGACGGCGGCCTCGACGATGTAGTCGGGCGTCGGGAAGTCGGGCTCCCCCGCGCCGAAGCCGATGACGGGGCGGCCCTCCGCCTTCATGGCCTTGGCCTTCGCGTCCACGGCGAGGGTGGCGGACTCGGAAATGGCGCTGATACGTGCAGACACACGGGGTCGGTCAGTCATGGTTCCCATGTTGTCATGTGCGTCCCGGGCCCGGTGGGCCGGACGGCGGGCCCCGGCGCGGCCGGGGCGGTCCCCTGCCGGGCGGAGGGGCCCGTGCCCCGGCGAACCGGACAAACGGTTTGGTCCGGGACCGGTGAAACCCCTACAATCCGGAGCGTCGGCCGGTCGCGGTCGGATGCGGTTCGACACACGGTGTGCGTAGCGCGTCCGGACCGGCTATGGTGGGAGCGCAGTTTCCGCTAAGGGCAGTGGCTCAATTGGCAGAGCACCGGTCTCCAAAACCGGCGGTTGGGGGTTCGAGTCCCTCCTGCCCTGCAGGAACGCTCGCGCGGTGCGGCCCCTCGGGCGCGCGCCGCGCGAGCGTCGGAACTACGGGGACATCCAGTAGCCCGCGACCCTAAGGACCCTCAGGTGACTCAGACTGACGCCGACGCCAAGCCCGACAAGGAGCCCAAGCGTCGTACCGGTCCGGTGACGTTCACCAAGCAGGTCGTCGGCGAGCTGCGCAAGGTTCGCTGGCCCACGCGCCGCGAGCTGGTGACCTACACGATCGTGGTCCTCGTCTTCGTGGTGATCGTCCTGGCCTACGTCTCCCTGCTGGACTGGGGCTTCGGCGAGGCCGTCACCTGGCTCTACGGCACGTTCGGTACGCCGCAGGGCGTCTGACGCCCCCCTTCACCCGCGCCTCCCGCACGAGCCGGGGCGCTGCCCTCCTCGTCCGCGCGTTGGTCCCGGTTCGCCCGGAGAGACCGTAAGCTGGCATGACCGGGTACGACGCACGGCGCTTTCTCGCGTGCGTCCGCCCCTAGAGCGATTCCGACGAGAGAAAGAGCAGCCGTGTCCGAGTCCCCACTGACCTCTGACGACTTCCCCGAAGAGGAGCCGGATCAGGCGTCGGCGGAAGAGGCCGGCCTGGCTGGCGAGCTGCCGGAGGACGCGGCCGCAGCGGCCGACGCCGACAGCCCGGAGCTGACCGGCGACGCCGACGAGGCCGAGCAGGTCCAGGGCGCCGACGCGGCTGACGAGGCCGACGCCGAGGAGGAGGCCGAGGAGGCCCCCCGCCTGGATCCCGTCGAGGAGTTCAAGAACGAGCTCGTCCTGCTGCCCGGCGACTGGTACGTCGTGCACACCTACGCGGGTTACGAGAAGCGGGTCAAGGCCAACGTCGAGAGCCGCACCCAGTCCCTCAACATGGAGGAGTACATCTTCCAGGTCGAGGTGCCCGAGCACGAGGTCACCGAGGTCAAGAGCGGCAAGCGCCAGCAGGTCACCGAGAAGGTCCTGCCCGGCTACGTGCTCGTCCGCATGGACCTGACCGACGAGTCCTGGTCGGCCATCCGCAACACCCCGGGCGTCACCGGCTTCGTCGGGCTCTCCAACAAGCCCGCGCCGCTGAGCCTGACCGAGGTGGCCAAGCTCCTGGCGCCCGAGCCGGAGGAGGAGCCGGAGCAGGCGCAGCAGGCCCGTACCGGCGGTGTCGGAGAGGCCCGCATGGACGTGGCCTACGAGGTCGGCGAGTCCGTCACGGTCATGGAGGGCCCCTTCGCGACCCTGCCCGCGACGGTCAGCGAGATCAACCCCGACACCCAGAAGCTCAAGGTGCTGGTGTCGATCTTCGGCCGCGAGACCCCGGTCGAGCTCTCCTTCAACCAGGTCGCCAAGATCTAGGGCGCTCGCGCCCTCACCGGCGCCGCCCGGAGGACCTGCGAAGGCACCCCTCCGGGCACCATAGACTTGGTGGGTCCGCCCCGTGGCGGACCCACTCGCGTGTCCCGCCCCGGCGGACCGCACCCGGCCCGCCCGGCCCCGGCGGGCCGCCGTACCGCGCCCGCGGCGCGGATTCGCGCCCTCCCCGGCGCAGGTCCCGGCCCCCGTGGCCGACCGGCGCCGTCAGGGGGCCAGGGGCCAACACACATCGCAGATCAGGCGAAGGACCCGATATGCCTCCGAAGAAGAAACTGGCCGCACTCGTCAAGGTGCAGCTCCCCGCCGGTCAGGCCACCCCGGCGCCGCCCGTCGGTACCGCGCTCGGTCCGCACGGCGTCAACATCATGGACTTCTGCAAGCAGTACAACGCTGCCACGGAGTCCCAGCGCGGCAACGTCATCCCCGTAGAGATCTCCATCTACGAGGACCGTTCCTTCAGCTTCGTCACCAAGACGCCTCCGGCGCCCAAGCTGATCCTGAAGGCCGCCGGCCTGGACAAGGCCGCCACGGACCCGGGCCGCAACACCGCCGGTTCCATCACCGCCGAGCAGGTCCGCGAGATCGCGCAGACCAAGCTGCCCGACCTCAACACCGACGACATCGAGGCCGCCGCCAAGATCGTCGCCGGCACCGCCCGCTCGATGGGCATCGAGGTCAAGTAGCCCCGCCCGGTGGCACCGGCACCACGGCCGGGGCGACCAGGGGTGCTCCACCCCGACGAACCACAGTGGCAGGGCCAGGCGCTGGCCCCGTGACCACACGTTCCCTAGGAGAACAGCGTGAAGCGCAGCAAGAACCACCGCAAAGCCAGCCAGCTGGTGGACCGCGACAAGCTCTACAGCCCCATCGAGGCCGTGAAGCTCGCCAAGGAGACCGCCACCGTCAAGTTCGACGCGACCGTCGAGGTCGCCCTGCGCCTGGGCGTCGACCCGCGCAAGGCCGACCAGATGGTCCGCGGCACCGTGAACCTGCCGCACGGCACCGGTAAGACCGCCCGGGTCCTGGTCTTCGCGACCGGTGAGCGTGCCGAGCAGGCTCTCGCCGCTGGCGCCGACATCATCGGCGACGACGAGATGATCGAGAAGGTCGCCAAGGGCTTCACGGACTTCGACGCCGTGGTCGCCACACCGGACCTCATGGGCAAGGTCGGCCGCCTCGGCCGCGTCCTGGGTCCGCGCGGCCTGATGCCGAACCCGAAGACCGGCACCGTCACCCCCGACGTCGCCAAGGCCGTCACCGACATCAAGGGCGGCAAGATCGAGTTCCGCGTGGACCGCCACGGGAACCTGCACTTCATCATCGGCAAGGCCTCCTTCGGCGAGCAGCAGCTCCTGGAGAACTACCAGGCCGCGATCGACGAGGTGAACCGCCTCAAGCCGTCCGCCGCCAAGGGCCGCTACGTCAAGAAGGCCGTGGTCACCACGTCCATGGGCCCGAGCATTCCGCTCGAGGTCTGACCCCGGCCCCGTCGCCGTAGACGAGAGCGGCCCCCGGCCGTCCTGGAGAGGACGGCCGGGGGCCGCTCCACGTGTGCGGGTCGGTTCCGCTCGGCGTGCGGCTCCTACAGGTCGGTGATCTCGTCCTCGCCGGGGATCTCGAAGGACGTCTCGCCCAGCTCGGAGAAGACCATCGAGATGTCGGCCTTCTCGTCGGAGAAGTCCAGGCGCATCGGGAAGCCGCTGTCGTCGATCCAGAGCGAGACGTCGACGGTTCCCTCGACACCGCCCAGGAGGTCCTCGACGGCCTGCTTCTGCTCCGCTTCCAGGGCCTCGATGTCCTCGCTGGTCATCGTGCCCTCGACGAGGGTGGTCGCGACGCCGCTGACCTCCTCGGAGCCCACCTCTTCCATCTGCTCGATCCCGGCGAAGGCACCCGTGATGTCCGACAGCGTGCCGATGTCGAACATCTCCTCCGGGGCGAACATGTC
Organism: Nocardiopsis sp. FR4; assembly: GCF_009830945.1. Lineage (GTDB taxonomy): Bacteria > Actinomycetota > Actinomycetes > Streptosporangiales > Streptosporangiaceae > Nocardiopsis. Next base: position 168,519 of record NZ_ML776455.1, read on the forward strand.
GGTGTCCTGCACGCCGCGGGCCCACGGGGTGTCCACACCGTGGGTCTCGTTGTGGTTGGACACCAGGGCCTCGCCCTCGGCGGGCACGATGAGGATGGCGGTGCCCAGTTCCTCGGCGGTCAGGTCGGGGTTCGCGCCACCCAGCTGGGCGAGTTCCAGGAGGGACTCGCCGAGGAACGGCATGACCATGGTGACCTTGGAGGCGCTCGGGTCGTCCATGACCTCGAAGGTCATGGTCATGTCGATGTCGCCGAGGTCCGGGTCGGGCATGTGCATGGACATGTCGAGCGTGTAGTTGTCGACGCTCCGGGTCTTCTCGCCGAGGCCGGAGATCAGGTCGAGGACGCCTCCGCCTCCGTTCTCCTCCGCCTCCGCGGCGGCCTCGTTGGTGGTCTCCTCCTCGGGGGCCTCGCTGCCGCAGGCGGCCAGGGACAGGGCGAGGGCGCCGGCGGCGAACAGCGCCGGCATGCGGGTCTTCACGAAAACTTCGCTCTCTGGAATCGGGGGACGGGCACGTTCTCAACGGGGATGCCCGGAGGGGTCATGATTCCATGGGGGTCGGACTTCCGGAGCGGGGAGACGCCGGTCGTTACGGCGCCGTACGGCTTTCCGGTACGGTTCCGTGTCCTTCGCCGCGGACGCGCCCCGGGCCGTGAGCACGGTCACCCGGCCCCGCGTCCGTGCGTGGACGAGCGGCCCGGGGCGTGCAGTACGATGGTGTATTGCCGAAGACCGCTGGTCTCCGCCCGTAGGGGCGGCCTAAGGACCCATCCGAGATGGGCGCCCGCGCAGGTGTCACAGAAGCTTCCCGTTCCGGGCGCGCCCCGCGTGCCCAGCAGAACGCGGTCATGCCCCGTGCGCCTGGCACTCGGGGCTTTCTCTCGTGCTGACGCCGATCGCGGAAGTCCTTGGAGACCGCCAGCATTCTCCGGCCGGTTCCGGTGTCCCACCGGGGCCGGGGCCCTCCGCCCCACGGGCGGGGGACACAGTCAATGTTGGAAGGAGTCCCATGGCGAGGCCGGACAAGGCAGCCGCGGTCGCCGAGATCGCGGACGAGCTCCGCGAGTCGAGCGGCGCCGTGCTGACCGAATACCGGGGGCTCACTGTCGCGCAGATCACCGAACTGCGCCGCAGCCTCGGTCAGAACGCGCGTTTTCGCATCGTCAAGAACACGCTGACCAAGATCGCGGTCACTGAGGCCGGGATCGACGAGCAGGTCAAGGACCTGCTCGAGGGCCCCTCCGCGATCGCCTTCATCCGCGGCGACGTGGTGGAGGCGGCCAAGGGTCTGCGTGACTTCGCGAAGGCGAACTCGCCCCTGGTGATCAAGGGCGGCGTCATCGACGGCAAGTCGATGAGCGCCGAGGACGTCACCAAGCTGGCCGACCTGGAGTCCCGCGAGGTTCTCCTCTCGAAGCTGGCTGGCGCGCTCAAGGCCAAGCAGGGCCAGGCCGCCGCCGTCTTCCAGGCGCTGCCGTCCAAGACCGTGCGCTTGGCGCAGGCCCTGGCGGACAAGCGCTCCGAGGAAGCCGCCTAAAACCCGAACCCGTCGGGCGCCGACGGTGCCCGGCCACTGGCTCGCACGTGAAGCCGACAGGCGCGCGTGTCCGTAGAGAAAGAGAGATCGCACCATGGCGAAGCTCAGCAACGACGACCTGCTTGCCGCGTTCGAGGAGATGACCCTTCTCGAGCTCTCCGAGTTCGTGAAGCTCTTCGAGGAGAAGTTCGACGTCACCGCCGCCGCTCCGGCCGCCGTGGCCGTCGCCGCTCCCGGCCAGGGTGGCGGCGACGCCGCCGCCGAGGAGGAGAAGGACGAGTTCGACGTCGTCCTCGAGGCCGCCGGCGACAAGAAGATCCAGGTCATCAAGGAGGTCCGCGGCCTCACGAGCCTGGGCCTCAAGGAGGCCAAGGACCTGGTCGACAACGCTCCCAAGCCGCTGCTGGAGGGCGTGAACAAGGAGACGGCTGAGAAGGCCAAGGCCGCCCTCGAGGGCGCTGGCGCCACCGTCACCCTCAAGTAGTCCTCCGCGGGCGCACAGCGCCCGCTGGTCTGCTCCCACGGCCGCTCCTCCCCTCGGGAGGGGCGGCCGTTCGCGTGCGTTCCACGGTCCCGGCGCAGGGAGGGGCTCCGTTACCCTGGAACGCGGTCCGGCCGCCCCCGCGCGCCGGGCCGGGACCGCGCGTGCCACGCCGTACCCGCCGCCCACCACCGCGCGCCCCCCGGGGCGTGCGAAGCTGGGCGGACTCCGGGGGGCGTGTGCGAAGTGTCCTCCGGACGCGATAATGTCCCGTGCCGGGAAAGCTGGTGCGGCCCTGGGGAAGTGTTTACCCGCCCACGGCGGGGGAATCCTTCGGATGTCCGTTGGCTCCCACCCCCCGGGCCAGGGCAGGCGCACCAGTCCACCGAGAACGGTTCCGGCATCACCCGGCAGGTCAGGTTTTGGGGAATACTGCCTGGTTGGGGTTGACGGATCGCCCTCCACGGGCGATCCTGCCGGTGTCGTGAGTGGCGCTGTGGACCGTGAGTGGACAGCGGTGTGGTGTTCGGCTACACTGCTCTTTTGCGCTGCCCTTTGGTGATCCCTGTGCCGGTGAACGGCTACCGCCCGATCCATTTCCGGACATACGGTGGCCCGCTCCCGCTCGATGTGACCGTCTCAACCGTGTTGCGGCGGTCCCTCTCGTGACGGATCGTCTGGCGTGCGCGCTTCAACCGCCACAAGCCTTCGGAAGGACCCCTGTTGGCAGCCTCGCGCAACGCCTCCGCTAACGCCCTTGGTCCGCACCGCGTTTCCTTCGCCCGTATCCAGGAACCACTGGAGGTTCCGAACCTCCTGGCCCTGCAGACCGAGTCGTTCGACTGGCTGCTGGGCAACGAGAAGTGGAAGACCCGGGTTGAGACGGCCCGAAACGCTGGCCGCAAGGACGTTCCGGAGCAGTCCGGTCTCGAAGAGATCTTCGAGGAGATCAGCCCGATCGAGGACTTCTCGGGCACGATGTCCCTGTCGTTCCGCGACCACCGGTTCGAGCCGCCCAAGTACTCAGAGGATGAGTGCAAGGACAAGGACATGACCTTCTCCGCCCCGATGTTCGTCACGGCGGAGTTCATCAACAACGACACCGGTGAGATCAAGAGCCAGACGGTGTTCATGGGCGACTTCCCGCTCATGACCGCCAAGGGCACCTTCATCATCAACGGCACCGAGCGCGTCGTCGTGTCCCAGCTGGTTCGCTCGCCGGGCGTGTACTTCGACAAGTCCGTCGACAAGACCTCGGACAAGGACCTGTTCGGCTGCAAGGTCATCCCGTCCCGCGGGGCCTGGCTGGAGTTCGAGGTCGACAAGCGCGACTTCGTCGGCGTCCGCATCGACCGCAAGCGCAAGCAGGGCGTCACCGTCCTGCTCAAGGCCCTGGGCTGGACCACCGACCAGATCCTGGAGCGCTTCGGCCAGTACGAGTCCATCCGCAACACGCTGGAGAAGGACCCCACGGCGGGCACCGACGACGCGCTGCTGGACATCTACCGCAAGCTGCGCCCCGGCGAGCCGCCCACGAAGGAGTCGGCCCAGGCGCTGCTGGAGAACCTGTACTTCAACCCCAAGCGCTACGACCTGGCCAAGGTCGGCCGCTACAAGATCAACAAGAAGCTCGGTCTCGACACCGACTACACGCAGGGCACGCTGACCGAAGAGGACATCGTCGCCACGATCGACTACCTCGTCCGCCTGCACGCGGGCGAGGTCGAGAAGGAGACCGTCAACGGCCTCCGCCCGATCGAGACCGACGACATCGACCACTTCGGCAACCGCCGCCTGCGCACCGTCGGCGAGCTCATCCAGAACCAGGTCCGCCTGGGCCTGGCCCGCATGGAGCGCGTGGTCCGCGAGCGGATGACCACCCAGGACGTCGAGGCGATCACGCCGCAGACCCTGATCAACATCCGCCCGGTCGTGGCCTCCATCAAGGAGTTCTTCGGCACCTCGCAGCTGTCCCAGTTCATGGACCAGACCAACCCGCTCGCGGGTCTGACCCACAAGCGCCGCCTCTCGGCGCTGGGCCCGGGCGGTCTGTCCCGTGAGCGCGCGGGCTTCGAGGTCCGTGACGTGCACCCCTCGCACTACGGCCGCATGTGCCCGATCGAGACCCCCGAGGGTCCCAACATCGGTCTGATCGGCTCCCTGGCCGCCTACGGCCGGGTCAACTCCTTCGGTTTCGTGGAGACCCCCTACCGCAAGGTCGTCGACGGTCGCATCACCGACCAGGTCGACTACCTCACCGCGGACGAGGAGGACCTCTACGTCATCGCCCAGGCCAACACGCCGATGAACGCGGACGCCACCTTCGCCGAGACGCGCGTCCTCGTGCGCCGCAAGGGCGGGGAGTTCGAGCAGGTCACCGCGGACGAGGTCGACTACATGGACGTGTCGCCGCGCCAGATGGTGTCGGTCGCCACCGCCATGATCCCGTTCCTGGAGCACGACGACGCCAACCGCGCCCTCATGGGCTCCAACATGCAGCGCCAGGCCGTGCCGCTGCTGCGCGCCGAGGCCCCCTTCGTCGGCACCGGCATGGAGTACCGCGCCGCCACCGACGCCGGTGAGGTCGTCCTCGCCGAGAAGGCCGGCGTGGTCGAGGACGTCACCGCCGACTACGTCACGGTCATGGCCGACGACGGCACGCGCAAGACGTACCGCATGGGCAAGTTCCTGCGCTCCAACCAGGGCACCTGCTTCAACCAGCGGCCCATCGTCTCCGAGGGCCAGCGGGTCGAGGCCGGCCAGGTCCTGGCCGACGGCCCCTCGACCGACCAGGGCGAGATGTCGCTGGGCAAGAACCTGCTCGTGGCGTACATGTCCTGGGAGGGCCACAACTACGAGGACGCGATCATCCTCTCCCAGCGCCTGGTGCAGGACGACGTCCTGTCCTCGATCCACATCGAGGAGCACGAGGTCGACGCCCGCGACACCAAGCTGGGCCCGGAGGAGATCACCCGCGAGATCCCCAACGTCAGCGAGGAGGTCCTCGCCGACCTGGACGACCGGGGCATCATCCGGATCGGCGCCGAGGTCGTCGACGGCGACATCCTCGTCGGCAAGGTCACGCCCAAGGGCGAGACCGAGCTGACCCCCGAGGAGCGCCTGCTGCGCGCGATCTTCGGCGAGAAGGCGCGTGAGGTCCGCGACACCTCGCTCAAGGTCCCGCACGGCGAGACCGGCAAGGTCATCGGTGTGCGCGTGTTCAGCCGCGAGGAGGGCGACGAGCTCGCCCCCGGCGTCAACGAGATGGTCCGCGTCTACGTGGCCCAGAAGCGCAAGATCACCGACGGCGACAAGCTGGCCGGACGCCACGGCAACAAGGGTGTCATCGCCAAGATCCTGCCCCAGGAGGACATGCCCTTCCTGGAGGACGGCACGCCGGTCGACATCATCCTCAACCCGCTGGGCGTCCCGGGCCGTATGAACGTCGGCCAGGTACTGGAGGTCCACCTGGGCTGGCTGGCCAAGAACGGCTGGACGGTCGAGGGCGACGAGGAGGGGTGGCAGAAGTCGCTGCACGCCATCGGCGCCGACGACGTCCCGCCGAACTCGCGCGTGGCCACGCCGGTCTTCGACGGCCTGCGCGGCGACGAGCTCAGCGGCCTGATCCAGTCGGTGCGCCCCAACGCGGACGGCAACCGCCTGGTCAACGCCGACGGCAAGGCGCGCCTGTTCGACGGCCGCACCGGCGAGCCCTTCGCCGAGCCGATCTCCGTCGGCTACAAGTACATCCTGAAGCTCCACCACCTCGTGGACGACAAGATCCACGCGCGCTCCACCGGCCCCTACTCCATGATCACCCAGCAGCCGCTGGGCGGTAAGGCGCAGTTCGGCGGTCAGCGCTTCGGTGAGATGGAGGTGTGGGCGCTGGAGGCCTACGGCGCCGCCTACGCCCTCCAGGAGCTGCTCACCATCAAGTCCGACGACGTGGTGGGCCGGGTCAAGGTCTACGAGGCCATCGTCAAGGGCGAGAACATCCCCGAGCCGGGCATCCCTGAGTCCTTCAAGGTGCTCATCAAGGAGATGCAGTCGCTCTGTCTGAACGTGGAGGTGCTGTCCAGTGACGGTATGTCCATCGAGATGCGGGACAGCGACGAGGACGTCTTCCGCGCGGCGGAAGAACTGGGAATCGACCTGGGTCGGCGCGAGCCGAGCAGTGTCGAAGAGGTCTAACTTCCGCATTCTTCGAGAGCAGGGGACGAATTAAGTGCTCGACGTCAACTTCTTCGACGAGCTGCGCATCGGCCTGGCCACGGCCGACGACATCCGCCAGTGGTCGCACGGCGAGGTCAAGAAGCCCGAAACCATCAACTACCGCACCCTCAAGCCCGAGAAGGACGGACTCTTCTGCGAGAAGATCTTCGGTCCGACCCGGGACTGGGAGTGCTACTGCGGCAAGTACAAGCGCGTCCGCTTCAAGGGCATCATCTGTGAGCGCTGCGGCGTCGAGGTGACCCGCGCCAAGGTGCGCCGTGAGCGGATGGGCCACATCGAGCTGGCCGCTCCCGTGACGCACATCTGGTACTTCAAGGGCGTGCCCTCCCGCCTGGGCTACCTGCTCGACCTGGCGCCGAAGGATCTCGAGAAGATCATCTACTTCGCCGCCTACATGGTCACGTGGGTGGACACCGAGGCCCGCGAGCGCGACCTGCAGTCCCTGGAGGCGCGGATCTCGGTCGAGAAGCAGCACCTGGAGCAGCGCCGCGACTCCACCGTCGAGGAACGCCACCGCAAGCTGGAGGCCGACCTCGCCGAGCTGGAGGAGCAGGGCGCCAAGGGCGACGCCCGCCGCAAGGTGCGCGAGGGCGCCGAGCGCGAGATGCGCCAGCTGCGCGACCGCGCCCAGCGCGAGATCGACCGCCTCGACGAGGTCTGGAACCGGTTCAAGAACCTCAAGGTCCAGGACCTCGAGGGCGACGAGATGCTCTACCGCGAGATGCGGGACCGCTTCGGCAAGTACTTCCGCGGCGGTATGGGCGCCCAGGCCATCCAGGACCGGCTCGCCAACTTCGAGCTGGACGTGGAGGCCGAGAAGCTCCGTGAGACCATCCGCACCGGCAAGGGCCAGAAGAAGGCCCGCGCCCTGAAGCGGCTCAAGGTCGTCTCGGCGTTCCTCAACACCACCAACAGCCCCATGGGCATGGTGCTGGACTGCATCCCGGTCATTCCGCCGGACCTGCGTCCGATGGTGCAGCTGGACGGTGGCCGCTTCGCGACCTCCGACCTCAACGACCTGTACCGCCGTGTCATCAACCGCAACAACCGCCTCAAGCGGCTGCTGGACCTCGGCGCGCCCGAGATCATCGTCAACAACGAGAAGCGGATGCTGCAGGAGGCCGTCGACGCGCTGTTCGACAACGGCCGCCGCGGCCGTCCGGTCACCGGACCGGGCAACCGTCCGCTCAAGTCGCTGTCCGACATGCTCAAGGGCAAGCAGGGCCGGTTCCGCCAGAACCTGCTGGGCAAGCGCGTCGACTACTCCGGCCGTTCGGTCATCGTCGTCGGCCCGCAGCTGAAGCTGCACCAGTGCGGTCTGCCCAAGCAGATGGCCCTGGAGCTGTTCAAGCCGTTCGTGATGAAGCGCCTGGTCGACCTGAACCACGCGCAGAACATCAAGAGCGCCAAGCGCATGGTGGAGCGGTCCCGCCCCGTGGTGTGGGACGTCCTCGAAGAGGTCATCACCGAGCACCCGGTTCTGCTCAACCGCGCCCCGACCCTGCACCGCCTGGGCATCCAGGCCTTCGAGCCGCAGCTGGTCGAGGGCAAGGCCATCCAGATCCACCCGCTCGTGTGCACGGCGTTCAACGCCGACTTCGACGGTGACCAGATGGCCGTGCACCTGCCGCTGTCCGCCGAGGCCCAGGCCGAGGCGCGGCTGCTGATGCTGGCCACCAACAACATCCTCAAGCCGTCCGACGGCAAGCCCGTGACCATGCCCACCCAGGACATGATCATCGGCCTGTACTACCTGACGACGGAGAAGGCGAACGCCAAGGGCGAGGGCCGCTCGTTCCTGTCCCCGGCCGAGGCCATCATGGCCTACGACCTGGGCGACCTGGACCTGCAGGCCCGGATCAAGCTGCGCATCGCCGACGGCGCCCCGGCCCCGAAGGACTGGACGCCGCCGGAGGGCTGGCAGCCGGGCGAGCCCTACACCCTGGAGACCACCCTGGGGCGGTACCTCTTCAACGAGACCACCCCGGTCGACTACCCGTACGTCAACTTCCAGGTGGGCAAGAAGCAGGTCTCGGTCCTGGTCAACGACCTGGCCGAGAACTACCCCAAGGTGCAGGTCGCCACGACGCTGGACGCCCTCAAGGACGCCGGTTACCACTGGGCCACCCGGTCCGGCCTGACCATCGGCATCGAGGACGTCGTCGCGCCGCCGCGCAAGGCCGAGATCCTGGAGGGGTACGAGCGCAAGGCGGACAAGATCCAGCGCGAGTACGACCGGGGTCTGATCACCGACGACGAGCGCCGTCAGGAGCTCACCGAGGTGTGGACCCAGGCCACCACCGAGGTCGCGCAGAACATGGAGGAGAACTTCCCCGCCGACAACCCGGTGTGGATGATGGTCCAGTCCGGCGCCCGAGGCAACCCGATGCAGGTGCGCCAGATCGCCGGTATCCGCGGCCTGGTCTCCAACACCAAGGGTGAGACGATCCCGCGTCCGATCAAGTCCTCCTACCGTGAGGGCCTGTCCGTGCTGGAGTACTTCATCTCCACGCACGGTCAGCGCAAGGGCCTGGCCGACACCGCCCTGCGTACCGCCGACTCGGGTTACCTGACCCGTCGTCTGGTGGACGTGGCGCAGGACGTCATCGTCCGTGAGATCGACTGCGGCACCGACCGGTCGCTGTGGCACGAGATCGGCGAGAAGAACGCCGCCGGTGTCGTGGTGCGCAAGCACAACGTCGAGAACACCGGTTTCGGCCGGACCATCGCCGAGGACGTCCTGGACGCCGAGGGCAAGGTGGTCCTGCCCGCGCTGAGCGACACCTCCGAGCAGAACATCGACAAGCTGATCGAGGCCGGGATCACCCGCGTCCGCATCCGCTCGTCGCTGACCTGCGAGGCCAAGATCGGCGTGTGCAGCACCTGCTACGGCCGCTCCATGGCGACCGGCAAGCCGGTGGACGTCGGTGAGGCGATCGGTATCATCGCGGCCCAGTCCATCGGTGAGCCCGGTACCCAGCTGACCATGCGGACCTTCCACATGGGCGGTTCGGCTGGTCAGGACATCACCCACGGTCTGCCCCGTGTCCAGGAGCTCTTCGAGGCCCGCATCCCCAAGGGTGTGGCCCCGATCTCCGAGATGGAGGGCCGGATCCGGATCGACGACACCGAGAAGAGCCGCAAGATCGTCGTCATCCCCGACGACGGCACCGACGAGATCGCCTACCCGGTCCCGATGCGCGCCCAGCTCCTGGTGTCCGACGGCGACCACGTCAAGGTCGGCCAGCAGCTGATCCAGGGTGCGATCAACCCGCACGAGGTCCTGCGCATCCAGGGTCCGCGCGCGGTGCAGCAGCACCTGGTGTCCGAGGTCCAGGAGGTCTACAAGTCGCAGGGTGTGTCCATCCACGACAAGCACATCGAGATCATCGTCCGCCAGATGCTCAAGCGGGTGAACATCCTGGAGTCGGGCGACACCGAGCTGCTGCCCGGTGAGATGGTCGAGCGGCCCAAGTTCGAGCGGATCAACCGCCGCGTCGTGTCCGAGGGCGGCCAGCCCGCGGCCGGGCGCCCGGTGCTGCTGGGTATCACCAAGGCCTCGCTGGCCACGGAGTCCTGGCTGTCCGCGGCCTCCTTCCAGGAGACCACCCGGGTGCTCACCGAGAACGCGATCCACGGCAAGAGCGATCCGCTGCTCGGCCTCAAGGAGAACGTCATCATCGGTAAGCTCATCCCGGCCGGTACCGGTATTCCGCAGTACCGCAACATCCGGGTGGAGCCGACCGAGGAGGCCAAGGCCTCGATGTACTCGGTCTCCGGGTACGAGGAGCCGAGCGAGTACACCTTCGGTCAGGGGTCGGGCGAGGCCGTCCCGCTGGAGGAGTACGACTTCGGGCCGTACAACCGGTAGCGGTTTGCTGTACTGACGGCGGCGGTCTGCCACCCTCCCGCGCGGGGGGTGGTGCCGCCGCCGTTGCGCGTAGAGGGTCCGCTGACGCGGACGGGAGACGGCGCTACTGCGCTGGCGGGAGAGGCACAGGTGACTGATAACGGGGGAGAGCGGCGGGACTCCGGTGCGGGGGACTCGTGGTTCAAGCCGAGTGAGAACCGCTACCGCACACAGTCGGAGTACCAGGACCCGCTCGAGGGCGAGGAGGACGGGGAGACCGTCTTCCCGGACAGCGGAGGATACACCGGGCTGAGTTCGTCCCGCCCGGCGCTTGTGGAGCCGTACCCGGAGGCGCTGGGCGGCCCGCCGCCCGCCGCCCCCGGCATCTCCTACCCGGGGGCCGGGGCCTCGGCCTACCAGCCCCTCACCCGGATCCCGGGGGAGCGGGAGGATCCGGGGCTGCCGGGCGTGGCCGCCAGCGCGCGGGTGCCCCTGCCCGAGGAGCAGTCCGCCGAGGGCCCGCGGACCCAGCCGATCCCGGTCCCGGGCGACGGGGACGCCCCCGAGCGAGAGCCCTCGCCGTGGGAGGCCGAGCCGCTTCACGACACCGCGGGTTCCGGCCAGCCCTGGGGCGACACCGGTGCGACCGCGTCCGGCGGTGGCACCGGGAGCGGTGCCCGGTCGTCCTCTCCGGAGCGTTCCGGGGCCGACGAGCAGGGCGGCGCGCCCGCCTCCTCCGGCTGGGAGGGGCCGTCCGCCGACGCGGAGCCCCGTCCCTGGGAGCCCGCCGCCCCGGGTGGCGGGTACGGCTCGGCCGCACGGGACTCCGGGGGACTCGGCGGCGCCGCGGACAGCGGCGCGCCCTGGCAGGCGCCGGCGTCCGACGCCGGTCAGCCCTGGGACGCGTCGGTCCCGGGGGCCGGATCCTCTGGCACCGCTGCGTCCGGGAGGGCCTCATGGGACGACACCCGTCCCGCCCCGGGGGCGGACCACGGTTCCGCCGGGTCCGGATACGGATACGCGGAGCAGGGCCCGGGCTTCGGTGCCTCCGGCTCCCCGTCGTGGGAGGGGCCCTCGGCGTACGGTTCGGCCGAGCGGGGAGACGACGAGCTGGGCGGGGACTCCTGGGAGGCGTCGGGGTCCGGCGCCGACCAGCCCTGGGCTTCCGGTGACGGCGGGCACTCCGACACCGCCTGGGGGACGGGTTCCGACGGCCGGGAGTCCGCCGACCAGCGGCCCTGGGACGCGTCGGCCCCTCGATCCGGGACCGCCGACGCCGACGAGACGCGGTGGGACGACGCCCCCGCCTCCCCGGCCGTGCCCGAGGGCGGCGCCTGGTCGCCCTCCGCGGACCGGCCCTGGGCCGACGAGCAGGGCGGCGCGCCCGCCTCCTCCGGCTGGGACGGCGCCTCCGCCGACGCCCGTTCCTGGGAGCCCGGCGCTTCCGGCGCGGAGTACGGCTCCGCCCCCGGGGCTCCTGAGGGCCGGGGCGGAGCCGTGGACGGTGGTGCGTCCTGGGACACCGGGAGCCCCGCCACCGCCTGGGACGACACCGGTGCCTCCGCCTCCTCCGGCTGGGACGGCGCCTCCGCCGACGCCCGTTCCTGGGAGCCCGGCGCTCCCGGTGCGGAGTACGGCTCCGCCGGGTACGGGGAGCGGGACTCCGGCGCCGCCGGGGACCAGGCCGCAGAAGGAGCCTCCATCGGGTGGCGGGTCGACGTCCCCGAGCCCGGCGAGGCCCCGTGGGACGACGGCGCCGCCTCCGCCCCCGCGGACCGGCCCTGGGCCGACGAGCCGGGCGACGCGTCCGGTTCCTCCTGGGAGGGCTCGCCCGCCCCGGCCGACGCCCAGCCGTGGGAGACCCGCGCTCCGGACGCGCCCGCCTCCCGGGAGCCCGCCGGCGGTGACACCGGTCAGCCCTGGAGCTCCGCTGACAGCGGTGTCTCCGGTGCGGAGTACGGATCCGCCGGGCACGAGGGCCCCGGCGGTGCCGACGAGCACGGTCGGGCGGCGTGGGGCGGTTCCGCCCCCGAGATCGACGAGCTCGGTCCCGCCTCCTGGGACGCTCCGGCGGCCGGCTCCGGTCAGCCCTGGGCCGCCGAGGACACCGGCTCCGGCCGGGCCCCGGCCGCCCAGCCGTGGGACGACGATCCGCTCGCGGGCGACGGCGCGCGTTCCCGGGCCTGGGACGGCGACGAACTGGGCGGGGACTCCTGGAGCGCCGAACGGCCCGCGGAGGACGCGCCCGCCCGGGGCTCCGACGACCCGCTCGCGGACGGGGCGGCGCGTGGCCGCTCCTGGGACGAGGACGAGCTGGGCGCGGGCTCCTGGGGGGACGAGAGGCCCGCGGGGGACACCGAGGGCCTGGACTCGTGGACGCCCTCCCGGGAGGAGGACGAATCCTGGTCGGGATCGGGCACCAACGAGCCGTGGACCGAGGGCGGGGGGAGCGGGAACACCTGGGCCTTCGACCGCAACGACCTCCGGCTGCCGGACGTGGTCCGCGAGGCCGAGCAGCGGCGCAGGGAGTCCGCCACCGGGCGGCCCGAGGTCGTCGACTGGGGCGCTCCCGACACCGGTGAGCTCTCCGCGGCGGTCCCCGACTCGGACGACCCCCTGGGCGCGATCGCCGACATGCAGACCCGTGCCCGTTCCCGGGACGAGGAGTCCGGGGGCGCCACCCAGATGTTCGACGCCAGGGAACTGCTCGGGGACGAGGACGACGGGGACCCCGACGACGACCGGGACTGGGCGGACGAGGAGCCGCGGGACCGCGGATACGGCCCCGACCCCGCTGACGAGGAGCCCGGGACCGACCGGGACGGGGAGTACGAGGACGGGTTCACCCCGGCGGACTACGGGATGCCCGAGCCCGCGGCGAGGAAGCGGCGCAGGGATCCCATCGCCGACGACTTCCCCGGCTTCGACGACCGCCCCCTGGGCGGGGAGCCCGGCGACCCCTACCCCGGCTACGACAGCATCGACTTCCTGGCCGACACCGAGCGGGGGGCGATGGTCACCCTGTGGCTGGGTGTGGCCTCGCTGATCCCGGGCGTCGGTCTGGTCACGGCGCTGGTGGCCCTGCTGGTCACCGGTCCCCGGGCCAAGCGGGCGATCCGCGACTCCCGCGGACAGCTCGACGGGCTGGGGTTCATCACGGCCGGCACGGTCTTCGCCGTCCTCGGCATCCTGGTGACGGTGATCTCCGTCGCCCTCTGGCTGGTGCTGTAGCCCCGCGGCCGTCCCCCGGCGACAATGGTCGCGGGGGACGGCCGGCCGGGATCCGGCCGGCCGCCGGGTAAACCGGGGGCGAAAGCACTCCGGGACCGCGTAGACTGGTGGTGACCCACGGCTATGTGAGGACCGGTTCCACGGTTCTCGCCGCGTCGCACACCGTTTTGACCACCCTGTTGGCAAGCGGTAGCCTGTGTGATTGTGCCCGTGAGTCGACGGGTCACACGTGTGTGTGCGGCGCCCCGGTTCTGGCAACGGTGACTGCGGCGCGCGGCGCATGTGAACCCCCTCCCATAACCGGTCGCCCGGACGTGCGTGAGCGCCTTTTTCCCATGCTCGGGAACCAGCGCGACACGCCCGACATCGGGGGTCGGGGGAGGTCCGGGAAATTCAGCAGGTCAATAGCGATATCGGCTACGAGAACCGGCGTAGGTCACGAGGAAGACGGAGACGCGGTGCCCACCATCCAGCAGCTGGTCCGCAAGGGCCGACAGGACAAGGTCGCAAAGAACAAGACCCCGGCGCTGAAGGGGAGTCCGCAGCGACGTGGTGTGTGCACGCGTGTCTACACCACTACGCCGAAGAAGCCGAACTCCGCTCTGCGTAAGGTCGCTCGCGTCAAGCTGAGCAGCGGCATCGAGGTTACGGCCTACATCCCCGGCATCGGCCACAACCTCCAGGAGCACAGCATCGTGCTGGTGCGCGGCGGTCGTGTGAAGGACCTGCCGGGTGTCCGCTACCGAATCGTCCGCGGCTCGCTCGACACCCAGGGTGTCCGCAACCGCAAGCAGGCGCGTAGCCGCTACGGCGCCAAGAAGGAGAAGTAAGCATGCCGCGCAAGGGCCCGGCGCCGAAGCGCCAGCTCATCACCGACCCGGTCTACGGCTCGCCGCTCGTCACGGCACTGATCAACAAGGTGCTGCTCGACGGCAAGCGTTCCATCGCCCAGAGCGTCGTCTACGACGCCCTGGAGGGCGCCCGCGAGAAGACCGGCCAGGACCCGCTCGTCGTTCTCAAGCGGGCCCTGGACAACGTCAAGCCCGCGCTTGAGGTCCGCAGCCGCCGTGTCGGTGGCGCGACCTACCAGGTGCCGGTCGAGGTCCGCGCCTCCCGGTCCACCACGCTGGCCCTGCGCTGGCTGGTCTCCTACGCGCGCCAGCGCCGCGAGAAGACCATGACCGAGCGTCTGATGAACGAGCTGGTCGACGCCAGCAACGGTCTCGGCGCGGCCGTCAAGAAGCGTGAGGACACGCACAAGATGGCCGAGTCGAACAAGGCCTTCGCGCACTACCGCTGGTAAAGCGGCGACCGAAACAGACCGAGGGACGACGAGCCTCATGGCTGCTAAGACTGTTCTTGACCTGGCCAAGGTCCGCAACATCGGGATCATGGCGCACATCGACGCGGGTAAGACCACGACGACTGAGCGCATCCTCTACTACACCGGTGTCACCCACAAGGTGGGTGAGGTCCACGACGGCGCCGCCACGATGGACTGGATGAAGGAGGAGCAGGAGCGGGGTATCACCATTACCTCGGCTGCTACCACCACCCACTGGGACGACCACACCATCAACATCATCGACACGCCCGGCCACGTCGACTTCACGGTCGAGGTCGAGCGGTCGCTGCGTGTCCTCGACGGTGCAGTCGCGGTCTTCGACGCCAAGGAAGGCGTGGAGCCCCAGTCGGAGCAGGTCTGGCGTCAGGCTGACCGCTACGGCGTTCCGCGGATCTGCTTCGTCAACAAGATGGACAAGATCGGCGCCGAGTTCCAGCGCTGTGTCGACATGTTCCGTGAGCGCCTCGGCGCCAACGCCATGCCGATCCAGCTCAACATCGGCTCCGAGGGCGACTTCAAGGGCGTCATCGACCTCGTGAAGATGAAGGCCTACGTCTGGAACGACGAGGCCGCGCTCGGCGAGATGTACGACACCATCGACATCCCCGAGTCGCACGCCGACGCCGCCCGCGAGGCCCGCGACCAGTTCATCGAGACGCTGGCCGAGGCCGACGACGAGATCATGGAGATGTACCTGGAGGGCCAGGAGCCCACCGTGGAGCAGCTCATCCCCGCGATCCGCCGCGCCACCATCGCCGGCACCGCCGTTCCGGTCCTGTGCGGCACCGCGTTCAAGAACAAGGGCGTGCAGCCCCTGCTCGACGCGGTCACCGCCTACCTCCCCTCGCCCCTGGACGTCGAGGCCATCGAGGGCCACGACCCCAAGGACGAGTCCGAGGAGACCAAGCTCAGCCGCAAGCCGAGCAACGACGAGCCCCTCTCGGCGCTGGTCTTCAAGATCATGAGCGACCCGCACCTGGGCAAGCTGACCTACGTGCGCGTCTACTCGGGTGTCCTGCAGGCCGGCACCCAGGTGCTCAACAGCGTCAAGGGCCGCAAGGAGCGCATCGGCAAGATCTACCGCATGCACTCCAACAAGCGCGAGGAGATCGCCGAGGTCGGTGCCGGTGACATCGTCGCCGTCATGGGCCTCAAGGACACCACGACCGGTGAGACCCTGTGCGACCAGGGCAACCCGATCGTCCTGGAGTCCATGACCTTCCCGGCGCCGGTCATCGAGGTGGCCATCGAGCCCAAGACCAAGAGCGACCAGGAGAAGCTGGGCATCGCGATCCAGCGCCTGGCGGACGAGGACCCCTCGTTCCAGGTCGCCACGGACGAGCAGACCGGCCAGACCGTGATCTCGGGCATGGGCGAGCTGCACCTCGAGGTCCTCGTCAACCGCATGCGCGACGAGTTCAAGGTCGAGGCGAACATCGGCAAGCCCCAGGTGGCCTACCGCGAGACCATTCGCAAGAAGGTCGAGGGGCACACCTACACCCACAAGAAGCAGACCGGTGGGTCGGGCCAGTTCGCCAAGGTCAAGATCGACCTCGAGCCCCTGGAGACCGAGAGCGGCGACGCCACGGGGTACGAGTTCGTCAACGCCGTCACCGGTGGCCGCATCCCGCGGGAGTACATCCCCTCGGTGGACGCGGGCTGCCAGGAGGCCGCCGAGCTGGGCGTGCTCGCGCACTACCCGCTCGTCGGCGTCAAGGTGACGCTGCAGGACGGCCAGTACCACGAGGTCGACTCCTCCGAGATGGCCTTCAAGACCGCCGGTTCGATGGCCTTCAAGGAGGCCGTCAAGCTGGCCAAGCCGACTCTCCTTGAGCCGGTCATGGCCGTGGAGGTCACCACCCCTGAGGAGTACATGGGCGACGTCATCGGCGACCTGAACTCCCGCCGTGGACAGATCCAGTCCATGGACGAGCGTTCCGGCGTCCGGGTCGTCAAGGCCCAGGTGCCCCTCTCCGAAATGTTCGGCTACGTGGGTGACCTGCGCAGCCGTACGCAGGGTCGAGCCAACTACTCGATGGTGTTCGACTCCTACGCGGAGGTTCCGTCCGCTGTCGCCCAAGAAATTGTGGCGAAGGTCCGCGGCGAGTAGTCGCGGACGCGTAACCCATCCGATCCCCCGGCCCCGGGCCGGGGACGGACCAGATAGCTCTGTACGTCTAGGAGACATCCAGTGGCGAAGGAAAAGTTCGAGCGGACTAAGCCGCACGTCAACATCGGCACCATCGGTCACATTGACCACGGCAAGACCACGCTGACCGCCGCCATCACCAAGGTGCTGCACGACGCGTACCCGGACCTGAACCCGTTCACGCCGTTCGAGGACATCGACAACGCTCCCGAGGAGCGCGAGCGCGGTATCACCATCTCCGTCGCCCACGTCGAGTACCAGACCGAGCAGCGCCACTACGCTCACGTGGACTGCCCCGGTCACGCCGACTACGTGAAGAACATGATCACGGGTGCGGCGCAGATGGACGGCGCCATCCTGGTCGTGGCCGCCACCGACGGCCCGATGCCGCAGACCAAGGAGCACGTGCTCCTGGCCCGCCAGGTCGGCGTGCCCTACATCGTGGTGGCCCTGAACAAGGCCGACATGGTGGACGACGAGGAGATCTTCGAGCTCGTCGAGCTCGAGGTCCGCGAGCTCCTGAGCGAGTACGAGTTCCCCGGCGACGACGTCCCCGTCACCAAGGTCTCCGCGCTCAAGGCGCTGGAGGGCGACGAGGAGTGGGGCAAGTCGGTCCTGGAGCTCATGAGCACCGTGGACCAGTTCATCCCCGAGCCCGAGCGTGACACCGACAAGCCCTTCCTGATGCCGATCGAGGACGTCTTCTCGATCACCGGTCGCGGCACCGTCGTCACCGGCCGCATCGAGCGCGGCATCATCAACGTCAACGAGACCGTTGACATCGTCGGCATCAAGGAAGAGAAGCAGACCACCACGGTCACCGGTGTCGAGATGTTCCGCAAGCTGCTCGACCAGGGCCAGGCCGGCGACAACGTCGGTCTGCTCCTGCGCGGCACCAAGCGCGAGGACGTCGAGCGCGGCCAGGTCGTCATCAAGCCCGGTACGACCACCCCGCACACCGAGTTCGAGGCCCAGGTCGTCATCCTGTCCAAGGACGAGGGTGGCCGCCACACGCCGTTCTTCAACAACTACCGCCCGCAGTTCTACTTCCGCACCACCGACGTCACCGGCGTCGTGACGCTGCCGGAGGGCACGGAGATGGTCATGCCCGGTGACAACACCGAGATGACCGTCAACCTGATCCAGCCGGTCGCGATGGAAGAGGGCCTGAAGTTCGCCATCCGCGAGGGTGGCCGGACCGTGGGCGCCGGTCGCGTCACGAAGATCCTCAAGTAGTACGCACGCCGGACGGCCGCTCCCCCGGGAGCCGCCGTCCGGCGTGGCGGGCGGGCCGCCCACACGGCGGCCCGCCCGCCACACCACAAGACGTCATCGGGCTCTGTGACGGTGACGCACCGCAGGGGCAAGCCCTGTTGCGGTTTCTCAAGGGAATAGGGGCTCACGGCCACACGGCGGACTCGCCGGGCCTGGGCGTCTGTGACCGGGACAGATCACCGTTACGGACACTGAAGCGAAGGACGAACAGGCCACATGGCGGGACAGAAGATCCGCATTCGGCTAAAGGCCTATGACCACGAGGTCATCGACAGCTCGGCGAAGAAGATCGTCGAGACCGTGACGCGAACTGGCGCACAGGTCGCGGGCCCGGTGCCGCTGCCGACGGAGAAGAACGTTTACTGCGTCATCCGATCGCCGCACAAGTACAAGGACTCGCGCGAGCACTTCGAGATGCGCACGCACAAGCGGCTGATCGACATCATCGACCCCACGCCGAAGACGGTGGACTCGCTCATGCGACTCGACCTCCCGGCTGGCGTTGACATCGAGATCAAGCTTTAAGGACGCACAGACATGGCCACCAAGCAGATCAAGGGAGTTCTGGGCGAAAAGCTCGGCATGACCCAGGTCTTCGACGACGCGGGCCAGATGGTTCCCGTGACGGTTCTGAAGGCCGGTCCGTGCGTCGTGAGCCGCATCCGGACTCCGGACACCGACGGCTACTCGGCCGTCCAGCTGGGCTACGGGCAGATCAACCCGCGCAAGGTCAACAAGCCGCTCGGCGACTACCTGCGCAAGCACGACCTGACCCCGCGCCGGCACTACGTCGAGGTCCGCACGACCGACGCCACCGAGTACACGCTCGGCCAGGAGGTCACCGCGGACGCCTTCGAGTCCGGCCAGAAGGTCGACGTCACGGGTAAGAGCAAGGGCAAGGGCTTCGCCGGTGTGATGAAGCGCCACGGTTTCCGTGGTCTGTCCGCCTCGCACGGCACGCAGCGCAAGCACCGCTCTCCCGGTTCCATCGGCGGCTGCGCCACGCCCGGCCGCGTTTTCAAGGGCATGCGGATGGCTGGTCGCATGGGCAACGTGCGCAAGACCGTCCAGAACCTGACCGTTCACTCCGTGGACGCGGAGAAGGGGCTCATCCTGGTCAAGGGTGCCGTCCCCGGTCCCAACGGCGGTCTGGTGCTCGTCCGCACCGCTGTGAAGGGGGACAAGTAAGCCATGGCCGAGATCGAGGTCAAGAACCCCGAGGGCGGCGCCAAGGGCAGCGTCGAGCTGCCGGAGAGCGTCTTCGCCCAGCAGGTCAGCATCCCGCTGATCCACCAGGTCGTGAACGCCCAGATGGCCGCCGGCCGCCAGGGCACGCACGCCACCAAGACCCGCGGCGACGTCCGCGGCGGTGGCAAGAAGCCCTACCGCCAGAAGGGCACCGGTCGGGCCCGCCAGGGTTCGATCCGCGCCCCGCAGTACACGGGCGGTGGCACGGTCCACGGACCCCAGCCGCGCGACTACAGCCAGCGCACGCCCAAGAAGATGAAGGCCGCCGCCCTGCGCGGTGCCCTCTCCGACCGGGCGCGTCACGGCCGCATCCACGTCATCAGCCACTTCGTGCCTGAGGACCTGGAGAGCAAGTTCACGCAGACCGCTCTGAAGTCGCTGCGCCAGGTCACCGAGTCCGACAAGGTCCTGGTGGTGCTGGCCCGCGAGGACGAGCACAACCGGCGCGCCCTGCGCAACCTCGAAGAGGTGCACATCCTCGACGCGGACCAGGTGAACACCTACGACGTCCTGTACTCGGACGACGTGGTCTTCACCGAGGCGGGCTACGCCGAGTTCCTGGCCCACGCGGCCGGTGCCTCCAAGGCCGCTGAGTCCGAGGAGGACGACCAGTGAGGATCGCCGACCACCGGGACATCATCGTCGAGCCGGTGATCTCCGAGAAGAGCTACGGGCTCATGGACCAGAACAAGTACACGTTCATCGTCCGGCCCGACGCCAACAAGACCCAGATCAAGATCGCGATCGAGAAGATCTTCGACGTGAAGGTCACGAGCGTGAACACGATCAACCGCAAGGGCAAGCGCAAGCGCACCCGCTTCGGTTACGGGAAGCGTCCCGACACCAAGCGCGCGATCGTCAGCGTCGCCGAGGGCGACCGGATCGACATCTTCGGTGTCTGACCCCTCCCGGTCCGACCGCTACACACCAAGCAACACGTAAGGAATGCGCGAAGAAGATGGGCATTCGTAAGTACAAGCCGACGACGCCGGGTCGTCGCGGCTCCAGCGTGAGCGACTTCGTCGAGATCACGCGCTCGGAGCCGGAGAAGTCCCTGGTGCGTCCGCTTCACTCCAAGGGCGGGCGCAACGGCCACGGCCGGATCACCGCCCGCCACCAGGGTGGCGGTCACAAGCGGGCCTACCGCGTGATCGACTTCCGTCGCCACGACAAGGACGGCGTGCCGGCCAAGGTCGCTCACATCGAGTACGACCCCAACCGCACCGCCCGCATCGCCCTGCTCCACTACGTGGACGGCGAGAAGCGCTACATCCTGGCGCCCGCCGGCCTCAAGCAGGGCGACCGGGTCGAGAACGGTCCGCAGTCCGACATCAAGCCCGGCAACTGCCTCCCGCTGCGCAACATCCCCACGGGTACGTTCGTGCACGCGGTCGAGCTGAAGCCGGGTGGCGGCGCCAAGCTGGGCCGCTCCGCCGGTTCGCAGATCCAGCTCCTGGCCAAGGAGGGCCGCTACGCCACGCTGCGTATGCCCTCCGGTGAGATGCGCATGGTGGAGATCACCTGCCGCGCCACCGTCGGCCAGGTCGGCAACGCCGAGCAGTCCAACATCAACTGGGGCAAGGCCGGCCGCTCCCGTTGGAAGGGCAAGCGCCCGACCGTCCGCGGTGTCGTGATGAACCCGGTCGACCACCCGCACGGTGGTGGTGAGGGCAAGACCTCGGGTGGCCGTCACCCGGTCAGCCCCTGGGGCAAGAAGGAAGGCCGGACCCGGGCCAAGAACAAGGCCAGCGACAAGCTGATCGTGCGGCGTCGGCGTAGCGGTAAGAAGAAGCGGTAAGGAGCACGTCTGATGCCACGTAGCCTTAAGAAGGGTCCCTTCGTCGACGACCACCTGATCAAGAAGGTGGAAGCGCAGAACGAGAAGGGGACCAAGAACGTCATCAAGACGTGGTCCCGG
The DNA here is from genome assembly GCF_009830945.1 of Nocardiopsis sp. FR4. GTDB lineage: Bacteria > Actinomycetota > Actinomycetes > Streptosporangiales > Streptosporangiaceae > Nocardiopsis. The sequence goes on from NZ_ML776455.1 coordinate 189,786, forward strand.
CGGTCCATGATCGTCCCGGAGATGATCGGTCACACGATCGCCGTCCACGACGGCCGCAAGCACGTCCCCGTGTTCGTGTCCGAGTCGATGGTCGGCCACAAGCTCGGTGAGTTCGCTCCCACGCGTACTTTCCGTAGCCACGTCAAGGAAGACCGCCGTAGCCGCCGTTAGCGGTTGCAGCAGGAATCAAGAACCATTTCTCCACGGTGAGTGGAGATGAATTTCCGTGAGCGAGGGAAAAGCGATGGGAACGAGGGCACAGGCACGGTTCGTCCGTGTTACGCCCCGGAAGGCCCGCCGGGTGGTGGACCTTATTCGCGGGTTGCCCGCTGACGAGGCACAGGCGGTGCTCCGGTTCGCGCCCCAGTCGGCGAGCGAGCCCGTTGGCAAGGTACTGGCCAGTGCTATCGCCAACGCCGAGCACAACGACAAGCTGGACCGCGAGACGCTGGTGGTCGAGCGCGCGTGGGTGGACGAGGGTCCGACCCTGAAGCGCATTCGCCCCCGAGGCTTCGGCCGTGCTTTCCGGGTGACCAAGCGTACGAGCCACATCACCGTGGTCGTCGCTGAGCGCTCGGGCGCCTCGTCCAAGACGAAGGAAAGGACCCGATAGTGGGGCAGAAGGTAAACCCGCACGGGTTCCGCCTCGGCGTCACCACCGACTTCAAGAGCCGCTGGTACGCCGACAAGTCCTACAAGGACTACGTCAAGGAAGACGTCGCCATCCGCCGGATGCTGACCCGGGGCATGGAGCGCGCCGGTATCTCCAAGGTGGAGATCGAGCGCACCCGTGACCGTGTCCGCGTCGACGTCTACACCGCCCGGCCGGGCATCGTCATCGGCCGCCGCGGTGTGGAGGCCGACCGCATCCGCACGGACCTGGAGAAGCTCACCGGCAAGCAGGTGCAGCTGAACGTCTTCGAGGTGAAGAACCCGGAGATCGACGCGCAGCTCGTCGCCCAGGGCGTCGCCGAGCAGCTGAGCAGCCGCGTGGCCTTCCGCCGCGCGATGCGCAAGGCCATGCAGAGCGCGATGAAGAGCGGTGCCAAGGGCATCCGTATCCAGTGCGGTGGCCGTCTGGGCGGGGCCGAGATGTCCCGCTCGGAGTTCTACCGTGAGGGACGCGTCCCGCTGCACACGCTGCGCGCCGACATCGACTACGGCTTCTTCGAGGCCCGTACGACGTTCGGCCGCATCGGCGTGAAGGTGTGGATCTACAAGGGCGACGCCCCCGCGACCCGCGCCGAGCGCGAGGCGGCCCAGGCCGCCCAGCGTTCCGCCGGCGGCGGCGGTGGCGGCGGCGGCCAGCGCCGCGAGCGTCCGCAGCGCCGTCGCCGCGGCGGTGCCGCGGGCGCCGGCGGCCAGCAGCAGGGCAGCGAGGCCAAGGCCGAGGCTGCGAAGACCGAGGGGAGCTGACCAGTGCTTATTCCTCGTAAGGTCAAGTACCGCAAGCAGCACCACCCGGATCTGCGCGGCAAGGCCAAGGGCGGCACGACGGTCAACTTCGGCGAGTACGGCATCCAGGCCCTGGAGTCGGCCTACGTGACGAACCGCCAGATCGAGTCCGCTCGTATCGCCATGACGCGTCACATCAAGCGTGGCGGCAAGGTGTGGATCAACATCTTCCCGGACCGCCCGCTGACCAAGAAGCCCGCCGAGGTCCGGATGGGTTCCGGTAAGGGTTCGCCCGAGTGGTGGGTCGCGCCGGTCAAGCCCGGCCGCGTGATGTTCGAGCTGTCGGGCGTGCCCGAGGACGTGGCCAAGGAGGCCATGCGCCGTGCGATGCACAAGCTCCCGATGAAGTGCAAGTTCGTTAAGCGGGAGGGGGAGTGATGGCCAAGTCCGTGACTGCCCATGAGCTCCGGGACCAGTCCGTGGAGGACCTGGTCGCCAAGCTCAAGGAAGCCAAGGAAGAGCTCTTCAACCTCCGCTTCCAGGCCGCCACCGGCCAGCTCGACAACCACAGCCGACTGCGTACCGTCAAGCGTGAGATCGCGCGGATCTACACGGTGCTGCGGGAGCACGAGCTGGGCATCGCCCCGCTGTCTGGTGAGTCGGCGCAGGAGTCGAAGGAAGCAGCCGAATGAGTGAGAACCAGACCGCGACCCGCAACTACCGCAAGGTGCGCGAGGGTTACGTCGTCAGCGACAAGATGGACAAGACCGTCGTCGTCGAGGTCGAGGACCGCATCACGCACGCCAGGTACGGCAAGGTCATCCGTCGCACGTCCAAGTACAAGGCGCACGACGAGACGAACTCCTGTGGCGTCGGGGACCGGGTCCGACTGATGGAGACCCGGCCCCTCTCCGCGACCAAGCGCTGGCGCATCGTGGAGATCCTGGAGAAGGCTAAGTAACCCCAGCCTGTCGGCGGCCGACACCCGTTGTCGGCCGCCGGCGCGAGGGGTGAGACCACCTAGCCGTGCGGCAGTGGACCGCACGCATCACATCAGGAGCAGACGTGATTCAGCAGGAGTCGCGACTCAAGGTCGCCGACAACACGGGTGCCAAGGAGATCCTCACCATCCGTGTTCTCGGTGGCTCGGGTCGGCGCTACGCCGGAATCGGCGACACCATCGTCGCCACGGTGAAGGACGCCCTGCCTGGCGCTGGAGTCAAGAAGGGCGACGTCGTCAAGGCCGTTGTCGTGCGCACCGTCAAGGAGCGCCGCCGGCCCGACGGCTCCTACATCCGCTTCGATGAGAACGCTGCCGTGCTCATCAAGGACGGTGGGGACCCGCGAGGCACCCGCATCTTCGGCCCGGTGGGCCGTGAGCTGCGTGACAAGAAGTACATGCGCATCATTTCGCTGGCGCCGGAGGTGCTCTGAGCGATGAAGATCAAATCTGGCGACGAGGTCATCGTCCTCGCCGGCAAGGACAAGGGTGCCACCGGCAAGGTCGTCAAGGCCCTGCCGAAGGAAGACCGTGTCATCGTCGAGGGCGTCAACCTGGTCAAGAAGCACAGGAAGGCCAACCCCGCGGGCGGCCAGCAGGGCGAGGTCGTCACCAAGGAGGCCCCGATCCACGTGAGCAACGTCGCGCTCGCGGAGGACGGCAAGGCCACCCGGGTCGGCTACCGCTTCGAGGAAGACGGAACCAAGGTTCGGGTCTCCCGCCGCACCGGTAAGGACATCTGATGACGGTCACCAACGACATCACCGCGCCTCCGATGCCGCGGCTGAAGGAGAAGTACCGCAACGAGATCGTGCCCGCCCTCAAGGAGGAGCACGGCATCGCCAACATCATGCAGGTCCCCGGTCTGACGAAGATCGTGGTCAACATGGGTGTCGGCGAGGCGGCTCGTGACGCGAAGCTGATCCAGGGCGCGATCGCCGACATCACGGCGATCACCGGCCAGAAGCCGAAGATCAACCGGGCGAAGAAGTCCATCGCGCAGTTCAAGCTGCGCGAGGGCCAGCCGATCGGCGTCAGCGTCACGCTGCGCGGCGACCGGATGTGGGAGTTCCTCGACCGGCTGCTCTCGCTCGCCCTGCCCCGTATCCGGGACTTCCGCGGCCTGTCCCCGAAGCAGTTCGACGGCAACGGCAACTACACCTTCGGTCTGACCGAGCAGGTCATGTTCCACGAGGTGGACCCGGACAAGGTCGACCGGCAGCGTGGGATGGACATCACGGTTGTCACCACGGCCACGACCGACGAACAGGGCCGCAGCCTGCTCAAGCGGCTCGGTTTCCCGTTCAAGGAAGCCTGAGGGGTAAGCACACATGGCTAAGAAGTCCCTGATCGCCAAGTCGCAGCGGAAGCCGAAGTTCGGCGTTCGCGCGTATACTCGATGCTCGCGGTGCGGCCGCCCGCGCGCCGTCTTCCGGAAGTTCGGCCTGTGCCGTATCTGCTTCCGCGAGATGGCCCACCGGGGCGAGCTGCCCGGTATCACCAAGTCGAGCTGGTAGTTTCCGGCGGGGCCGACCGAGCGCTCCTCCCCGGAGGAGACGGTTCGGCCCCCCGAAGCACCGGTGTCTCATTGTGGCCGTGACCGCCCGACGCGGACACGGTCCGGCAACATCCAACCATCAGGGCACGGTAGTCCCCCCGGGGACCGCGGTGCCCACGACCACGCCGTAGGTCCGTTTGTGCACCTTCGCGGGTACGCCCGCGCGAGGACAGGCCCTGGGAAGGCCCGCACTCGGAAACCGCGGTGAGGAAGGGCCAGTCGGCCATGACGATGACCGACCCGATCGCAGACATGCTCACGCGTCTGCGTAACGCGAATTCGGCTTACCACGACACCGTGGCGATGCCGTATTCCAAGATCAAGGCGCACATCGCCGAGATCCTCCAGCAGGAGGGCTTCATTCAGGGCTGGCGGACCGAGGAGGCCCCCGTGGGCCAGAACCTCGTCCTGGACCTGAAGTACGGCCCCACCCGGGAGCGTTCGATCGCGGGCATCCGCCGGGTCTCCAAGCCCGGTCTGCGGGTGTACGCCAAGAAGGAGAACCTGCCCCGCGTGCTGGGCGGCCTCGGTGTGGCGATCATTTCGACGTCCGGCGGCCTGATGACGGACAAGCAGGCCAAGAAGCGTGGCGTGGGCGGCGAAGTCCTCGCCTACGTCTGGTAACAGGGAGAGATTGAAGCATGTCGCGCATCGGTCGACTGCCGCTCTCGGTCCCCAAGGGCGTCGAAGTCACGATTAACGGGCAAGACGTCACTGTCAAGGGTCCGAAGGGCGAACTGAAGCACACCATCACGGAACCGATCACCGCCTCCGTCGAGGACGGCGTGGTCACCGTGGCGCGTCCCGACGACAAGCCGGAGAACCGCTCGCTGCACGGCCTGACCCGTGCGCTGATCGCGAACCTGGTCGAGGGCGTGTCCAAGGGCTACACCAAGACGCTGGAGATCCACGGTGTGGGTTACCGCGTCCAGGCCCGCGGCTCCAACCTGGAGTTCTCGCTGGGCTACAGCCACCCGGTCGTGATGGAGCCCCCGCAGGGCATCACCTTCCGCGTGGAGAAGCCCACCCTCCTCCACGTCGAGGGCATCGACAAGCAGTTGGTGGGGCAGGTCGCCGCGAACATCCGCAGTCTGCGCAAGCCTGACCCGTACAAGGCCAAGGGCGTGCGGTACCAGGGTGAGCACATCCGCCGCAAGGCCGGAAAGGCTGGTAAGTAGGCATGGGTATCACCGTGAGCCGCAAGCGGACCTCCCAGCGGGCCACCTCCCGTGCGCGCCGCCAGTTCCGCGTCCGCAAGAAGGTCGTCGGCACCGCCGAGCGTCCGCGCCTGGCCGTGTTCCGCTCCTCGAAGCACATCGTCGCGCAGGTCATCGACGACACCCGGGGCCACACCCTGGCCGCGGCCTCCACCGTCGAGGCCGACCTGCGTTCCGCCGAGGGCACCAAGTCCGACAAGTCCGCCCGGGTGGGCCAGCTCATCGCTGAGCGCGCCAGGGCCGCCGGGGTCAGCGCCGTCGTCTTCGACCGCGGCGGCAACCAGTACGCCGGTCGGATCGCCAAGCTCGCCGAGGCGGCGCGCGAGGGCGGGCTGGAGTTCTAGTGATGACCTCTGTAACGGCCAAGAACAACCACGAGAAGAGGAACCACTGATGGCTGCAGCACCGCGGCGCGGCGCCGGTGGCGAGCGGCGTGATCGCCGTGACGATCGCCGCGGCGGCGCCGCAGACAAGGGTGTTACCTACATCGAGAAGGTCGTGACCATCAACCGGGTCGCGAAGGTCGTCAAGGGCGGCCGTCGCTTCTCCTTCACCGCCCTGGTCGTCGTCGGTGACGGCAACGGCATGGTCGGTGTCGGTTACGGCAAGGCCAAGGAGGTCCCGGCCGCGATCGCCAAGGGTGTCGAGGAGGCGAAGAAGAACTTCTTCCGCGTCCCCCGCATCCAGGGCACGATCGTGCACCGGGTCCAGGGCGAGGACGCCGCGGGCGTCGTCCTGCTCCGTCCGGCCGCCCCGGGTACCGGTGTCATCGCCGGCGGTCCCGTGCGCGCCGTGCTGGAGTGCGCCGGCATCCACGACGTGCTGAGCAAGTCGCTCGGCTCGTCCAACCCGCTGAACATCGTGCACGCCACCGTGGCGGCTCTGAAGGGCCTCAACCAGCCCGAGGAGATCGCCGCCCGCCGTGGCCTGCCGATCGAGGACGTCGCCCCGGCCGCCATGCTGCGCGCTCGCGCTGAGGCGAAGGCAGGAGCCTGACCATGGCCAAGCTCAAGATCACGCAGACCCGTTCCAAGATCGGCGGCAAGGCGAAGCAGCACGCTGCTCTGCAGTCGCTGGGCCTGGGCCGGATCGGCAAGTCCACCGTCCGTGAGGACCGCCCTGAGGTTCGCGGGCAGATCACGATCGTCGCGCACCTCGTCTCTGTCGAGGAGGTTGCCGAATGAGCGACTACAACCCCGACGAGCTGCTCAAGCTGCACCACCTGCGTCCCGCCCCGGGCTCGAACAAGGCCAAGATCCGCAAGGGTCGCGGCGAGGCCTCCAAGGGCAAGACCGCCGGTCGCGGCACCAAGGGCACCAAGGCTCGTAACACCGTCCGTCCTGGCTTCGAGGGCGGCCAGATGCCGCTCATCCGCCGGGTGCCCAAGCTCAAGGGCTTCAGCAACGCCCGGTTCAAGACGACCTACCAGGTCGTCAACCTGGACAAGCTGAGCGAGCTCTACCCCGAGGGCGGCGAGGTCACCGTCGAGGGCCTGGTCGCCAAGGGCGCGGTTCGCAAGAACCAGCTCGTCAAGGTCCTGGGCACCGGTGAGATCACCGCCGCCGTGCAGGTGAGCGCGCACGCGTTCTCCGCATCGGCGAAGGAGAAGATCACCGCGGCCGGTGGCTCCGCCACCGAGCTGTAGGGCTTCTCCGCCATGTGCGACCGGGGGCGTTCGCCGGGCGGGTCCGTGAGGGATCCGCTGGCGGACGCCCCCGCGCGCGTTGTGAGCGGTGATCGTTATGTCTCACGAACTCAACTGTCGCGTGATCACTGTTACAGTGCCATCTGTTTGAGTTCACGCCTTGACGTAATGTGAATACTTCCGAGCAACGGGCGACCGCCCGGAGCTGACGTTCTACGACGATTCAGGATCGGCCGCGATGTCTGGAACCCGTTCCGCCGCCGAAGCCGCGCAGGAGGAGACGTGCTAGGTGCGTTCGTTCGTGCATTCCGCACGCCCGACCTGCGCAACAAGCTGCTGTTCACACTGTTCATCCTGACGATCTTCCGTCTGGGATCGGTGATCCCGGCGCCGGGTATCAACTCGGCGGCCATCCGGGACCAGATGGAGGCGATCACCGCCGCCGACACCTCCGGTGTGTACGCGCTTGTCAACCTGTTCAGCGGCGGTGCGCTGCTGCAACTGGCGGTGTTCGCGCTCGGGGTCATGCCGTACATCACCGCGAGCATCATCATCAACCTGCTGACGGTGGTCATCCCCCGCCTGGAGGCCCTCAAGAAGGAGGGCCAGTCCGGGCAGAGCAAGATCACCCAGTACACCCGCTACCTCACCCTGATGCTCGCGGTCCTGCAGGCCACCAGCATCGTCGCCATGGCCAGGACGGGTGCCCTGTTCCAGGGGGCCATCCCGGTCAGCTCCTACATGCCCAACCAGGACATCCTCACCCTGGTCACCATCGTCTTCACGATGACCGCCGGCACGGCCATCATCATGTGGTTCGGCGAGCTCATCACCGAGCGCGGCGTCGGCAACGGCATGTCACTGCTCATCTTCACCCAGGTCATCGCGATGTTCCCCTCCGCGATCGCCGGGCTGTACCAGGAGCGCTCCGTCTGGATCTTCTCCATCATCTGCATCGCGGGCCTGGTGCTCATCACCGCCGTGGTCTTCATGGAGCAGGCCCAGCGCCGCATCCCGGTCCAGTACGCCAAGCGGATGGTCGGGCGCCGCATGTACGGCGGCAGCTCCACCTACATCCCGCTGAAGGTCAACCAGGCGGGCATCATCCCGGTGATCTTCGCCTCCTCGCTGCTGTACCTGCCCCAGCTGCTGGTGGGCCTGATGGGCCAGGAGTCCACCAACCCGGTGGTGACCTTCATCCAGGACTACTTCCTCACCGGTACACACCCCGTGTACATGGCCACCTTCTTCGTGATGATCATCGGCTTCGCGTTCTTCTACGTCGCGATTACCTTCAACCCCACTGAAGTGGCCGACAACATGAAGAAGTACGGTGGGTTCATCCCGGGTATCCGACCGGGGCGTCCGACCGCCGAGTACCTGGACTACGTCCTGACCAGGCTGACGACGCCAGGCTCTCTGTACCTGGGTGTGATCGCTCTGCTGCCGATGGTCGCCCTCGGCGCCACCGGCGCCAGCGCGAACTTCCCCTTCGGCGGAACGAGCATCCTCATCATGGTCGGCGTCGGGCTGGATACGGTGAAGCAGATCGAGAGTCACCTCCAGCAGAGGAACTACGAAGGTTTTCTGCGATAAATGCGAGCAGTATTGGTGGGGCCGCCTGGGGCCGGCAAGGGCACCCAGGCCCAGATCCTCGCGAAGGAACTGTCGATCCCGAAGGTGTCCACCGGTGACATCTTCCGGGCCAACGTCAGCGGCGGTACCGAACTGGGCAAGAGGGCCAAGGAGTACATGGACCGCGGTGACCTCGTCCCCGACGAGGTCACCAACGCCATGGTCAGGGACCGGCTGGCCCAGGACGACGCCGGGTCGGGGTTCCTACTCGACGGGTTCCCGCGCAACGTCCCCCAGGCGGAGACGCTCCAGGGGATGCTCGCCGACCTCGACACGCGCCTGGACGTCGTCCTGGAGCTGAGGGTCGACGAGGAAGAGGTCGTCAAGCGCCTCTCGGGACGCCGTTCGTGCCCCGAGTGCGGCCGGGTGTACCACGTCGAGTACGACCCGCCCAAGGTGGCGGGCCGGTGCGACAACGAGGGCGCCGAGCTGTACCAGCGTGAGGACGACCGCGAGGAGACCATCAGGCACCGCCTCAAGGTCTACCGGGAGCAGACCGCTCCGCTGGTGGAGTTCTACGAGGCACAGGGCCTGCTGGCCACCATCGCCGCCACGGGTGCCGTGGAGGAGGTGACGGCCCGCGCCAAGGCCGCCATCGAGGACAGGTCCGGAGCCGGTTCCTGATGCGTCGCAAGTCCGAACCGGCCGTGCAGATCAAGACCCCGGACCAGATCGCCAGGATGCGGGCGGCGGGCCAGGTCGTGGCCCGCGCCCTGGACACCCTCCGGGCCGCCGTGCGGCCCGGGGTGTCCACCCTGGAGCTGGACGCCGTGGCGGAGAAGGTGATCCGCGACGCGGGAGCCGTTCCCTCCTTCAAGGGCTACCACGGCTTCCCGGGGTCCATCTGCGCGTCGGTGAACGAGGAGGTCGTCCACGGCATCCCCAGCGCCGAGCGGGTGCTCGCCGAGGGCGACATCATCTCCATCGACTGCGGGGCCATCCTGGAGGGCTGGCACGGCGACTCGGCGATCACGGTCGCCGTCGGCGAGGCCCGCCCCGAGGACCTGCGCATGATGGAGGTCTGCGAGGAGTCCATGTGGCGGGGGATCAACGAGCTGCGCCCGGGCCGCCGCCTGGGTGACGTCGGCTTCGCGATCGGCGACCACATCTCCCGCAACGGCGGCTACGGCAACGTCCGCGAGTACGGTGGCCACGGCATCGGCACCGAGATGCACATGGAGCCGCACGTGCTCAACTACGGCAAGCGCGGCAAGGGGCTGAAGCTGGTCGAGGGCATGTGCCTGGCCATCGAGCCGATGACCACCCTGGGCCGCCACGACGTCGTCCAGCTCGACGACGGCTGGACCGTGGTGACCCGGGACGGCGGTCGGGCGGCGCACTTCGAGCACACGGTCGCGATCACCGCGGACGGTCCGCTCGTGCTGACCGCTCGCGAGTCCAACCGCGCTAAGATCGCCGACATGGGGTTCGTCCAGCCGACCTGGTAGGGCCTGCGTCCCGGTCGTGGGACGCGGGACCGCGGGTCACCGATGCGAGGTGCGCGCAGTGTCCGACCCGGTGCCGTCCACACGAACGTCCGACGCGGAACGCGACCGCGTCGCGCGGCTGCTCCAGGAGCACTTCGCCCAGGGGCGGCTGGACCAGGAGGAGTTCACCGAGCGCCTCAGCCGCACCTACAAGGCCCGCACCGCGGACGAGCTGGCCCTGGTCACCGGAGACCTCCCCGAGCGCGACCTCGCCGACCTCCGCGGCGCCCGGCCGGAGGACTTCGCGGTGGCGCCCCCGCTCAGCATGCGCGACCCGGCCCTGATGGTGCCGTGGGCGCTCTACGTCGGCGTCAACGTCCTGTGCTTCGTCATCTGGCTGATCCTGTTCCTCACCACCGACTACGACTACCCGTGGTTCCTGTGGGTGATGGGTCCCTGGGGGATCGTGATGGGTGTGGTGACCGTCGGCGTGCTGGCCGGTCAGCGGGGCCACCCCGACTCCCGCGAATGAGACTGCGCCCCTTCGGGCCTCCGCCTCGCTCCGGCCTGGTTCGGGCGCCCGAAGAGCGCGGTTCTCCGGTGTCTCCCGTGCCCGGCTCCTGCCCGCCCGTCGCCCGCCGCCCCCTCAAACGACGCCTACGGCGCGGTGCTGCCCGGCGGCGACGTCCGACCCCTGCGGAACCCCGCTGGCGCCCTCACATGAGAGGTGGTCAGGAGCACTTGCCGCGGGGGGATAGACTGTCACTGCCCATACGCGGGCTGTTGGGTCAGTCTGCCTTCTTTGCGCCACGTCTTCTCATCGACGTAAGCTCTTGCAGTTGACCTGATCTTCCAGTGTGCCCAGGCGTCGGTGACGGCCGGTGTGAACCGCTGTCGCCGGGGCCGTCGCGTCATGTGGGGCCACTGGGGTCGCGTCGGGTTGTCCTGATCAACCAATCGATGAGCGAGGCGTGGAGGACATGGCCAAGAAAGACGGCGCCATCGAGATCGAGGGTTCCGTTGTCGAGTCCCTACCCAACGCTATGTTCAAGGTAGAGCTCGACAACGGGCACCAGGTCCTTGCCCACATCAGCGGCAAGATGCGGATGAACTACATCCGTATTCTCCCCGACGACCGCGTCGTCGTGGAGCTGAGCCCGTACGACCTCACGCGCGGGCGCATCGTTTACCGCTACAAGTAGCCCGTGGCGGGCCCGCGGGCCCGGTACAGGATGAGTTCGGAGTCACCATGAAGGTCAAGCCGAGCGTGAAGAAGATCTGCGCGAAGTGCCGCGTGATCCGCCGTAACCGCCGGATCATGGTCATTTGCTCGGACCCGCGCCACAAGCAGCGCCAGGGCTAGTCCCCCGGTCCGCTGGTCGCGGCTTCACAGCGATCGGCCCGGCGGCGCAGCCCCCGGGCACACGAAACAACGCAAACCTGTTCCGACTCCCGCCGCCGACGCGGCGCGGGAGGTACCCCCGGTCGGAGGCCGGGGCCTCGTCGATTGGGCGACGAGAGGGTGGAACGGGCAAGACCTCCGCATAGGGCAAATAGGAGTCTCGCCCACATGGCACGTATCGAAGGCGTCGACCTTCCCCGCGACAAGCGGGTGGAGATCGCTCTCACGTACATCTTCGGGATCGGGCGCACCCGTGCGCTGGAGACCCTGAAGCAGACCGGCGTCGACGGCAACACCCGCGTCTACCAGCTGTCCGAGGAGGACCTGGTCAAGCTGCGCGAGTGGATCGGCGCGAACTACCAGGTCGAGGGCGACCTGCGCCGCGAGGTGCAGGGCGACATCCGTCGCAAGATGGAGATCGGTAGCTACCAGGGCATCCGCCACCGCCGTGGGCTCCCCGTCCGCGGTCAGCGCACGCAGACCAACGCGCGCACCCGCAAGGGCAAGAAGAAGACCGTGGCCGGTAAGAAGAAGGCCGGTAAGAAGTAGTCCGCTCGGACTGGACTGTCAACCGCGTCCGGACGACAACGGACCGATGATCTCTGGGAGTTACGCTCATGCCGCCTAAGGGCCGTCAGGGTGCCGCGCGCAAGGTGCGCCGCAAGGAAAAGAAGAACATTGTCCACGGACACGCTCACATCAAGAGCACGTTCAACAACACGATCGTGAGCATCACCGACCCGACCGGTGCCGTGATCTCGTGGGCCAGCTCCGGCCAGGTGGGCTTCAAGGGTTCGCGTAAGTCGACCCCCTACGCCGCGCAGATGGCCGCCGAGGCCGCTGCCCGCCGCGCCCAGGAGCACGGCGTCCGCAAGGTGGACGTCTTCGTGAAGGGCCCGGGTTCGGGCCGGGAGACCGCCATCCGCTCGCTGCAGGCGACCGGCCTGGAGGTCGGCTCCATCCAGGACGTCACCCCGGTTCCGCACAACGGCTGCCGTCCGCCCAAGCGCCGCCGGGTCTGATCCCGGCAGCGCGCGCCCGCGGTCCTATCCGCGCGGGCGCCGCGCCGCGCCTGATCCCGCGCGGTCCCCGGCTGGGGCCCGCGCGGGCGGGGTAGGAATCCGAGTAGTGGGCACCGCATCCGCGGTGTCCGTCCGGTGGCCGTCAAATAGCGGGCGGCCATGTGGAAGGGAAGACACGGACCATGTTGATCGCACAGCGTCCCACGCTCACCGAGGAAGCGGTCTCGGACCTGCGCTCGAAGTTCGTCATCGAGCCGCTGGAGCCGGGTTTCGGCTACACCATCGGTAACTCGCTCCGGCGTACCCTGCTGTCCTCCATCCCCGGCGCGGCTGTCACGAGCATCCGCATCGAGGGCGTCGAGCACGAGTTCACCACCGTGCCCGGTGTCAAGGAGGACGTCACCGAGATGATCCTCAACCTCAAGGGCCTGGTCGTCAGCTCCGAGCACGACGAGCCGGTGCTGATGTACCTGCGCAAGCAGGGCCCCGGTGTGGTGACCGCTGCGGACATCGCCCCTCCGGCCGGTGTCGAGGTGCACAACCCCGACCTGCACATCGCCACGCTCAACGGCAAGGGCAAGCTGGAGATGGAGCTGACGGTCGAGCGCGGCCGCGGCTACGTCTCGGCGACGCAGAACAAGCAGGCCGGGCAGGAGATCGGTCGGATCCCGATCGACTCCATCTACTCCCCGGTCCTGCGTGTGACCTACAAGGTCGAGGCCACCCGCGTCGAGCAGCGCACCGACTTCGACCGCCTGATCGTCGACATCGAGACCAAGCCGGCCATCCGTCCCCGGGACGCGGTCGCCAGCGCGGGCAAGACCCTGGTCGAGCTGTTCGGTCTGGCGCGCGAGCTCAACGTCGACGCCGAGGGCATCGACATGGGCCCCTCGCCCACGGACGCCGCCCTGGCGGCCGACCTGGCGCTGCCGATCGAGGACCTCAACCTCACGGTCCGGTCCTACAACTGCCTCAAGCGTGAGGGCATCCACAGCGTCGGAGAGCTGGTTGCCCGCTCCGAGCAGGACCTGTTGGACATCCGCAACTTCGGTGCCAAGTCCATCGACGAGGTCAAGCAGAAGCTCGTCGACATGGGCCTGTCGCTGAAGGACTCCCCGCCCGGATTCGACCCCAGCTCGGCGGCCGACTCCTACAGCTCCGAGGACGACGAGGGCGAGTCCTTCGTCGAGACGGAGCAGTACTAACCGACCTTCGTCGCCCACATGGTCCCCGGCCGAGTGCGGCCGTGGACCGCATCACTAGGAGAACGACACCATGCCCACGCCTACCAAGGGCGCCCGTCTGGGTTCCGGGCCCGCTCACGAGCGGCACATCCTGGCGAACCTGGCCACCTCGCTGTTCCAGCACGGCCGCATCCGCACCACCGAGGCCAAGGCCAAGCGCCTGCGCCCGTACGCGGAGAAGCTGATCACCCTCGGCAAGCGCGGTGACCTGCACGCCCGCCGCCAGGTCCTGACCAAGATCACGGACAAGGCCGTCGTGCACGAGCTCTTCACCGAGATCGGCCCGCGCTACGAGAACCGCCCCGGCGGCTACACCCGGATCACCAAGATCGGTCCGCGCAAGGGTGACAACGCGCCGATGGCGGTCATCGAGCTGGTCGAGGCGCTGAGCGCCCCCGCCGCTCCGGCCTCCGCCCAGGGCGCCGCCAAGGCGGAGGAGCCCAAGGCCGAGGAGACGACCGAGGCCCCGGCCGCCGAGGCGGGCGACCAGCCGGCCGAGGACACCACCTCCGACCAGACGGCCCAGGCCGACGAGACCGCCCAGGCCGAGGGCGACAAGTCCGAGGACAAGTAGGACGCGACACGTGCGGGCTGCCCGCGCGTACGCGTCCGGCGGAGTGCCCGATCCCCTGGGGGGTCGGGCACTCGTTCTTTGCGCGAAGAGGGGTGGCATGGACGAGACGACGGTCCGGGTGCGGCTGGACGTGGCCTACGACGGCACGGACTTCTCCGGATGGGCGGCGCAGCCGAACCGGCGCACGGTGCAGGGCGAGCTGGAGGCCGCGCTGGCCCGGGTGCTGCGGCTGCCCTCGGTGTCGTTGACCTGCGCCGGCCGCACGGACGCCGGTGTGCACGCCCGCGGCCAGGTGGTGCAGGCCGACATTCCCGCCGACACGTGGGAGAACGAGGGCGGGCGGGTGCTGCGCCGCCTGGCCGGGGTGCTGCCCGGGGACGTGCGGGTGCGCGCGGCCCGGTTGGCGCCCCCGGGCTTCGACGCCCGCTTCTCCCCGCTGTTCCGCCGCTACCTGTACCGGGTCAGCGACGCGCCCTACGGGGTGGACCCGCTGCTGAGGCGCGACGTGCTGTGGCACCGCAGTCCCCTGGACGCCGACCGGATGAACGAGGCGGCCCGGCGCCTGCTCGGCGAGCACGACTTCGCGTCCTTCTGCAGGAAGCGCGAGGGAGCGACCACCATCCGGGAGCTCCAGCGCCTGGAGTGGACCAGGGTGGACGAGCACCTGCTGCACGGCACGATCCAGGCCGACGCGTTCTGCCACAACATGGTCCGCGCGCTCGTGGGAGCGCTGCTGGCGGTCGGGGACGGCCGCCGGGAGGTGGACTGGCCGGGCCGGGTGCTGGGGGCCGCGTCGAGGGACTCGTCGGTGCACGTGGTCGGACCGCAGGGGCTGAGCCTGGAGGAGGTGCGCTACCCGCCCGACGAGGAGCTGGCCGAGCGCGCCTCGGCCACCCGCCGGGTGCGGGAGCTGTCCCGCCGGGGCCACACGGAGTGAGGCCGCGGCCGTCCCCGCGGGGCACGGCAGCGCCGGGGCCTCATCGCGCGGAGCGGTAGTGGTAGCCGCGCACCCGGACGAAGCCCGCCCGCCCGTACAGCCGCACGGCCGGGGTGTTGTCCTCCTCCACCTGCAGGTACATCCGTCCGGCCCCCTGTTCCTCGGCCCAGGCGGCCAGCGCCGCGAGCACGGCCCGGGCCGCGCCCCCGCCGCGGGCCCGGGGGAGCGTGGCCAGGCCGAACACCCCCGCCCAGCCGGTGTCGGCCACGGCGCGGCCCACCGCGACGACCTCGTCCCCGGCCAGCGCGCAGGCGTAGGCGGAGGGGGCGCGGACCCGGGCGAGGGTGGCGCGCTCCGCGCGGAGGTCGGCGCCCGGGCCCTGGGCCGCCCCCCGGACCCGCAGCCACGCGGGGGCGGGGCGCCCCTCCACCAGGACGCGCGGTGCCCCCTCCGGGACCCCGGACCGGACGCGCGCGGCGGGCGCCGCCATGAGCGCCAGTGAGCCGTGGCGGCGGTAGCCGCGCCCGGCCAGGGCGGCGTCGAGTTCCCCGGGGCAGGCCCCGGGGGTGATCTGGAACCGGGCGACCGTGCCCCGGGCCGTGTGGAAGCGCTCGGCCCCGGTGATCCGCTCCGCCAGGTCCTCCGGGTCCGTTCCGGCGTGCGGCAGGACCGTCCCGGTCCACCAGGCGCCGTCGGGCGCGTGGCGCAGCCACCAGCCCCGGGCGGGTTCGACCCGCTCCGCGGGCATGGCCCGGGCGGCCCTCTCCTGGAGGCCCCGCACCAGGGCGGGGTCGCTGACGGCGGTCACGGCCCCGCTCCTTCCGGACGGCGCGAGGGGCGTTCCGGCCGAGGCCGCGACGCCCCTCGCGCGCTCGGGGCCGGGGTCATCCGCGGTCCTCGACGAGCGCGGCGTGGGCCTCCTCGAAGAAGCCCTCGCCGATGGCGCGCAGCTCGGTGGCGGACTCGCTCTCCTCGGTGTCCTCGGTGCCGTCGCTGTTGGCGGCCAGGGAGAAGAGCAGGTAGCGGCCCCACTGGCCGCTGCTGCCGTGGCCGCCCGAGTGGCCGAGGCGCTCGGCCGGGCTGCCCTCCTCGCCGGGCAGTCCGGCGAACCACTGCGCGGCCACCAGGTCCTGGGCGTCCAGGGCGGCGGCGGCCTCCTCGTCGGTGGGCATGGCCGCGACGCCGACGGTGACCGCGTGGCCCTCGTCCTCGCTCAGGTAGGACGCGCGCACCATCTGGCGGCACTCGTTGTCGGTGAGCACCTGCCCGTAGTCGCCGTGGGCCCCGGCGGCGCAGTCCTCGGTGCTCTCCACGGCCACCCGGGTGAACGTGCCCTGGTCGGCCACGTCCAGGGTCTCGGGGAAGAGCGCCCCGGGGTCGAGCGCGTCGGGGTCGTCGGCCTCGTCGGCCACGGTCGCGGCCTCGGCACCGCCGCCCGTGCTGCTGGCGAGGAAGAAGGCCCCGGCGCCCGCGACGACCAGGAGCGCGGCGAAGCCGGCGATCATCATGATCCGGCGGTTGCGCGCTCCGGTGTCCGCGGAGCCGCCGCCGTAGTCGTCGTAGGAGTCGTAGTCCTCGTAGTCGTTCATCGCCTGGACGTCGAACTGGGCGGTGTCGACCCCGGCGTCGTCGGGGACCTCGTCCCGGAACATGGGGCGCTCGTTCCCGCGGGCGGGCGGCGCCGCCGGAACGGCGTTGATGTACTCCGTGGCGCCCACGGCCTCCGCGGGGAAGACCGGCTCGGGCGCCGGGGGCGCCGGGGGCGGTGGCTGGTAGGCCTGCTGGGCGGTCGGGGGCGGACCCTGGGGGAACCCCGGCGGCGGTCCGGAGGGCGCGCCGTGCGGCGGTCCGGGGGCCTGGTGGCCGGGGGGTTGGGGCCGCGTACCCGGCTGGCCGCCGACGGACGGCTGGGGCGGGCCGAACTGCCCGGGCGCGCCGTGCGGCGGCGGTCCCGGGCGCATCGAGGGCTGGCCGCCGGTCGGGACGGGGCCGCCGTGGAGGCCCGGCTGCCCGCCCTGGGGGTAGGGGGGCGCCTGGGGGCCGCTCGGCGCCGGCGGGAGCGGCTGCTGCCCGCCGGGGAAGCCCGGCTGGGGGCCCGGGGCGTGCGGCGGGTTCTGCGGCCCGCTCGGGAAGACCGGCCGGGGGCCGGAGGGGAAGCCGGGTGCCCCCGGGGCCTGGGGCGGGTAGTGCTGAGGTGGCTGGTGAGGCTGCCCGGACACGGGCGCGCCGTGTGACTGCTGTGGTCCCGATGTGGAATGCTGGCCCCGCGAGGGCGCTGGTCCGAGCAGGTCCTGCCCGTCACCGGTCTCCGGCCCGACGGGCCGCCCGTCGGGGCCGTACTGTGGCTGGTTCGGATGGGTACTGATGGGAGTCTCCGAAAGCTGTGGGGGTGGGACTGGACCGCGGTCCGCGCTGTGCGTCCGTTCTGGGTTCCCGGGTGCCGGCGACCGTGACGGGCGTCTCCAAGGTTCGTGTCGGCGCCCGTCGATACGGGCACAGACCCGCCTTTCGGTGCAAGCGTAGCCAACGCGGGGGCGGAGGAAGGACGAAGCACTCTCGGCAACGGGCATAATAAAAGACGGAGAGGTCACGGATGTGACCCCGTGCTGGCGCTGTACCCGCCGAGCGCGGTCCTGCCGGTCCGCCCCGCCGCTGGCTTTGACCTGCGCTGTGGTGGCCAGGTAGGATATTCCGTCGTTGTGCGTTGAGTTGCCGTGGGCCCCGGACTCGGGCGCCGATCCACGCACCATCGTCTGCGCACTCACCTTTCGGAGAGTCCTGTGGCAGTGCACGGGACATCCGGCCAGACACCCCGCAACCGCGGGTGTGTATACGAGTCCCCCTTCCCCGTGAGCGGGATGGGGCAGCCGACTGAAGAGCGAAGGCAAACGATCGTGCGCACATACAGCCCCAAACCAAACGATGTCCAGCGTCAGTGGCACGTTGTCGACGCTACCGATCTCGTGCTCGGGCGTATGGCGAGCCAGGTTGCCACGCTGCTTCGGGGCAAGCACAAGCCGTACTACGCGCCCCACATCGACACCGGCGACTTCGTGATCGTCGTGAACGCCGACAAGGTCGCCCTGACCGGCAAGAAGCTGGAGCAGAAGCGCGCCTACCGGCACTCCGGCTACCCGGGCGGTCTGCGCTCCGTCGCCTACGCCGACCTGCTGGAGAAGAACCCCGAGCGGGCGATCGAGAAGGCCATCAAGGGCATGCTCCCCAAGGGCTCCCTCGGCCGCCAGATGGCCAAGAAGCTCAAGGTGTACGCCGGTCCGGAGCACCCGCACCAGGCCCAGCAGCCGGTGCCGTTCGAAATCAGCAAGATCGAGCAGCCCGCCTAGGCGTTCGCAGACCTTTACAGAGAGCACGAGGAGCACCGTGGTCGAGCCCACCGGTATCGAAGACGTCGAGCAGGAGTTCGCCGAGAACCCGGAGGAGTTCCCCTCCGAGTACACGAGCGAGTCCGAGGAGACCGTCGCCGCCTACGTCCCCACCGCGTCCGGCCCCAGCGCCGGCACCGGTCGCCGCAAGCAGGCCGTCGCCCGCGTCCGCATCGCCCCCGGATCGGGCGAGTGGAAGGTCAACGGCAAGCCGCTTGAGGTCTACTTCCCGGACAAGGTCCACCAGCAGACCATCAAGGAGCCGTTCGTCTCCCTCGGTTTCGAGGGCGCCTACGACGTCTTCGCCCGCCTGAACGGCGGCGGCACCAGCGGCCAGGCCGGCGCCCTGCGCCACGGCATCGCCCGCGCGCTGGCCACCCTGGACCCGGAGAACAACCGCCCGACCCTGAAGAAGGCCGGCTTCCTCACCCGTGACGCCCGTGAGGTGGAGCGGAAGAAGGCCGGTCTGAAGAAGGCGCGCAAGGCTCCCCAGTTCTCCAAGCGCTAGTGCTCATGCGCCGGCACCCGCTCGGCTGAGCTTCGGCCCGTACGCCGTTCCCACTCCGGGAACGGCGTACGGGCCCTTCGTTTTTCCGGTGGCTCCTCCGGCCACCTCGATCTTCACCGGCGCCGCGACGCGGCGCCGCCTTCGAAAGGGGCTGTCCTCCTGTGGCTCGGCTGTTCGGAACAGATGGTGTACGCGGTCTCGCCGGCCGCGACCTGACCGCCTCCCTCGCCCTTGAGCTGTCCGTCGCCGCGGCGCGCGTCCTGACCCGCGGCGGCGACGGTGCCCGGCCTCGGGCCGTCGTCGGCCGCGACCCGCGCGCCTCCGGTGAGTTCCTGGAGGCCGCCGTGGTCGCCGGGCTGGCCAGCACGGGCGTGGACGTGGTGCGCGTGGGCGTGCTGCCCACCCCGGCCGTGGCCTATCTCACCGGTGCGCTGGAGGCCGACTTCGGCGTCATGCTCTCCGCCAGCCACAACCCCGCGCCCGACAACGGCATCAAGTTCTTCGCGCGCGGAGGCCAGAAGCTGGAGGACGCCCTGGAGGAGGAGATCGAGGGCATGCTCGGCGTGCCCTCCACCCCCGCCGTGGGCGCGGAGGTCGGCCGGGTCGTCGACGCCCACGACGGGGCCGAGCGCTACGTCGAGCACGTGGTCGCCTCGGTGCCGCACAGCCTCAAGGGCCTCAAGGTGGTCGTGGACTGCGCCAACGGCGCCTCCTCCCTGGTGGCCCCCGAGGCGCTGCGCCGCGCGGGCGCGGAGGTCGTCGCGATCGGTGACCGGCCCGACGGCCACAACATCAACGAGGGCTGCGGCTCCACGCACCTGGAGGCTCTCCAGGAGGCGGTG
Organism: Nocardiopsis sp. FR4; assembly: GCF_009830945.1. GTDB lineage: Bacteria > Actinomycetota > Actinomycetes > Streptosporangiales > Streptosporangiaceae > Nocardiopsis. The sequence continues at coordinate 209,575 of NZ_ML776455.1, forward strand.
CGCCTGCACGGCGCGGACGCCGGTATCGCCAACGACGGCGACGCCGACCGCTGCCTGGCCGTGGACGCCGAGGGCCGCGTGGTGGACGGCGACCAGATCCTGGCCATCCTGGCCACCGAGGCCAAGGAGGCCGGGACCCTGGCCGAGGACACCCTCGTGGTGACGGTCATGTCCAACCTGGGCCTCAAGCTGGCGATGGAGCGGGCGGGCGTGACCGTGGTCGAGACCGCGGTGGGCGACCGGTACGTGCTGGAGGAGATGAAGCGCGGCGGCTTCGGTCTGGGCGGTGAGCAGTCCGGGCACGTCATCCTGCTGGAGCACGCCACCACCGGCGACGGCGTCCTCACCGGCCTGCACCTGCTGGCCGCGATGGCCCACCGCCAGCAGGGTCTGGCCGAGCTGGCCAAGGTGATGACCCGCCTGCCGCAGGTCCTCATCAACGTCAAGGACGTGGACAAGTCCCGGGCCGGGGACTCCGAGGAGCTCGCCGCGGCCGTGCGCGCGGCAGAGGCGGAGCTGGGCGAGACCGGCCGGGTGCTGATCCGGCCCAGCGGCACCGAGCCCAAGGTCCGGGTCATGGTCGAGGCGCCGGAGCAGAACCAGGCCATGGCCGTGGCCGAGCGCCTGGCCGGGGTGGTGCGCTCCGCGCTCGGATAGGGGTTGTGTTTCCCCGGCGCGGGTTCGGGCGCCTTCAGGGCGGGAACCTTCGTTCTCTGTGTGCCCTGGGTGTCTCCCGGGGCTGGCGGGGACTGTGCGCGTACTCGGGCACGGGAGTGGCCGGGTGCGCGTTCTTGTGTGCGACGACCCGCGGGGGCGGGTCCGGGACGGTGGAGTTGGTCATGGTGGCGAACACGCGGTACGGGCACGCCCTGACGATCGGGGTGGACATCGGCGGGACGAAGGTGGCCGCCGGGGTGGTGAGCCCCGGCGGCCGCGTCCTGGCGCGGCTGCGCACGGAGACCCCCGAGCGCAGCAAGAGCCCGGCCGTCGTGGAGGACACCATCGTCTCGGTGGTGGAGGAGCTGCGGACGGAGTTCCGGGTGCGCGCCGTGGGGGTGGGCGCGGCGGGTTTCGTCGACGAGCACCGGGCGAACGTCCTGTTCGCCCCGCACCTGTCCTGGCGGCGCGAACCGCTACGCGACGCCCTGTCGCTGCGGCTGGGGCTGCCGGTGGTGGTGGAGAACGACGCCAACGCCTCGGCCTGGGCGGAGGTGCGCGCCGGAGCGGCCCGGGGCGTGGACAACGTCGTGGTGGTCAACCTGGGCACCGGTATCGGCGGCGCGGTGGTCCTGGACGGGCGGCTGCGCCGGGGCCGGTACGGGCTGGCCGGGGAGTTCGGGCACATGACGGTGGTGCCGGGCGGCCACCGGTGCGAGTGCGGCAACCGGGGCTGCTGGGAACAGTACGCCAGCGGCAACGCACTGACCCGGGAGGCCCGCGAGCTCGTGGTCTCGGGGTCACCGGTGGCGGAAACGCTGCACCAGGCGGTGGCCGGTGACGTCGGCCAGATCACCGGGCCGCTGGTGAGCGAGCTGGCCCGCAAGGGCGACCGGGCGTGCGTGGAGTTGATGCGCGACGCGGGGGAGTGGCTGGGGGCGGGCCTGGCCAACCTGGCCGCGGCGTTCGACCCGGAGCTGTTCGTGGTGGGCGGCGGGGTGTCGGAGGCGGGCGGGCTGTTGCTGGACCCCGCCAGGACGGCCTTCGAACGCAGTCTGACCGGCCGGGGCTTCCGTCCGGAGGCCCGGGTGGCCGCCGCGGCCCTGGGCAACGAGGCGGGGATGATCGGCGCCGCCGACCTGGCCCGGGAGGCGCTGCCCCGGTGGTACCAGCGCCGCCGCCAGCCCCGCCTGGGGCGCTTCGGCCGGAACTAGTGGTGCGCGGCCCCCGACTGGTGTCGCGCGGCCCCCGCTCTCCGGGACCACCAACCGCCGTCTTAGGCGCGGTGCCCTTCGTCGTTCCGGGGATGCGGACTCGCCTTTTCCCGTTGACGTGCGACGTCACGGACCTTCTGTGTAAGGTGGCCCGGCTGCCGGACGTTTTCCGTCCCCCAGAGTCCGACCTTCCCTCCAGAGAAACCGCCGAACGCGATGACCCGCACCCCTCATCCGCCGCGACTCCGGCGAAGCGAAGCGCGTCGGCTGGAACGGCGCCGTCGGCGCCTGCTCATGGCGGCGCTGGCCTGTGGAACGGGTGCCCTCACCATGGTGGGCGTGCTCGTCGTCGTCCTGCTCGCCCAGGGGCAGGACCGGACCGGAGACAGGGCCGAACGGCAGGAGGAGGCCCGCGTGTCCCCGACCTCCGCGGCCACCGCCCCGGACCCCGTGACGCCGAGCCCCGTACCCGTCCTCACGGCCTCGGCCTCGGAGGAGGCCAGAGCCCGGGAGGTGGAGGAGGAGCCCTCGCCGTCGGAGGAGCCGGAGGAGGGGAGGGCGGACGCGGAGGAGGAGAGGCCGCCGGCTCCCGAGGCACCGCGTCCGGCGGGGAGCGGCCCGCAGCCGCCGCCCGCTGACGATCCGCCTCCTCCCCCGCCTCCGGAGGACGACGGCGGGAGCGGCGGCGGTGAGGACCCCGACCTTCCCTGGTGGCCCTGGTAGCGGACCGCCCCGCGCGGTGCCGGGTGCCCCGTCCCGCCCCCGCCGCCCCCGGCGGTGCGCGGTACTTCGGGGAAGGGGTTTCCCGGTCCCCCTGGGCGCCTGGGCGGCCGGCGCCCTCTCTGGCCAGTGCCCTGACGTCGATGTCGACCGGGAGGGGCACGTCCAGCCTGAGGCGGTTCCGGGCGATGGCGGTGGGCACGTACTGGGGGGTCTTCGTCCCGCCGAGCTCGTAGACGTGGATGACGGGTTCGCCCTTCTCCCTCTCGACGCGCCAGAAGTGTGGAATGCCCGCCATGGCGTACTTGTCAGGTTTCGTCAAGCGATCCCGCTCCTCGGACTCCTCGGACGCGATCTCCACCGCCAGCAGCACCTCATCCGGGGAGCTCCCGGGGGAAGGTCGTCCATGTCGTCGGCGGTCCAGCCGCCGGGCGGGGGCGTGAACCAGTCGGGGAGCGGCTCGGCGGTCATCGAATCCCCCGGGTCGCTTCCTGAGCCCGCTCTAATCCGGTGACGGCGGTCATGACAGGACGGTGGCGCTGGGTGACGACACGGTGGGGCCGTTCGGCGAAAACGCACGTCGGCCGGGGCGCGGGTGCCGAGGCCGGGTGCTGCCCGCAATTAACCGAACCCGGTTCTAGTGTGGCGGCGGCATTCTCTGTAGAGTGCGGCCCATGGATCTCAACGGAATCTCCGCCCTCGTCTCGGGCGGCGCGAGTGGCCTGGGCGAGGCCACCGCCAGGGAGCTCGCCTCGGCGGGCGCGACCGTCGTCATCGCCGACCTCAACGCCGAACGCGGCGAGGCCGTCGCCAAGGAGATCGGCGGTGTCTTCGTCAGCACCGACGTCTCACAGGAGGACCAGGTCCAGGCCGCGGTCCAGGCCGCCGTCGACACCGGCAGGCCCTTCCGCGTGGCGGTCTCCTGCGCCGGGATCGGCTGGGCCACCCGCACCGTGGACCGCGAGGGCAAGCCCCACGACCTGGCCAGCTACCAGAAGGTCATCCAGGTCAACCTCATCGGCACCTTCAACGTACTGCGCCTGGCCGCGGCCGAGATCGCCAAGACCGAACCGCTCAACGAGGACGGCGAGCGCGGCTCGATCGTCAACACCGCCTCCCTCGCCGGAATCGAGGGGCAGATCGGCCAGATCGCCTACTCCTCCTCCAAGGGCGGCGTCATCGGTATGACCCTCCCGGCCGCCCGCGACCTGGCGGCCGTCGGCATCACGGTCAACACCATCGCCCCCGGCATCCTGGAGACCCCGATCTACGGGCAGGGCGAGGCCGCCGAGGAGTTCAAGAAGCGCCTGGCCGCCCCGGTGCCCTTCCCCAAGCGCCTGGGCACCGCCGAGGAGTTCGGCAGGCTGGCCCGCGCGCTGCTGGAGATCAGCTACGTCAACGGCGAGGTCGTGCGGATCGACGGCGCGCTGCGCATGCCGCCGAAGTAGGGGGAGAACGTGTCTGACGAGGTTCTCTACACGGCCGAGGACGGCGTCGCCGTCATCACCATCAACCGGCCCCAGGCCAAGAACGCGGTCAACGCCGCGGTCGCCGCCAAGGTCGCCGAGGCGCTGGACGACCTGGACGCGCGCAGGGACCTGACCGTCGGCATCATCACCGGGGCGGGCGGCACCTTCTGCGCCGGGATGGACCTCAAGGCCTTCATGCGGGGCGAGGTCCCCCTGGTGGAGGGGCGCGGGTTCGGCGGCTTCGCCGAGCGCGGGCCGAGGAAGCCGCTGATCGCCGCGGTGGAGGGCTACGCCCTGGCGGGCGGGTTCGAGGCCGTGCTGGCCTGCGACCTGGTCGTGGCCGCCGAGGACGCCAAGTTCGGCATCCCGGAGGTCAAGCGCGGCCTGGTCGCCGGTGCTGGCGGTCTGCTGCGCCTGCACCACCGGATTCCGCGCAACATCGCCATGGAGCTCGCGCTCACCGGCGACTTCGTCGGCGCCGGGCGCCTGGCGGAGCTGGGACTGGTCAACCACGTCACCCCGAGCGGCGGCGCGCTGGAGGGCGCCCGCGGGCTGGCCGCGCGGATCGCCGCCAACGGCCCCCTGGCGGTGCGGGTCTCCAAGGAGGTCATCACCGCCTCGGACGACTGGTCCACCGGGGAGATGTGGGAGCGGCAGAACGAGCTGACCGGACCGGTGTTCGTCAGCCAGGACGCCATGGAGGGCGCGGCGGCCTTCGCCGAGAAGCGCCCGCCGGTGTGGAAGGGCGAGTAGCCAGGTACAGCGACGGCGGCCGTCCCGGGGACGGCCGCCGTCGTCGTGTCCGCTCACTCCGCGGCCAGCAGGCTCCCGGTCGACTCGGCGAGGGTGTCCTGGCTGGCGGGCGCGTGGGGGAGGGACCGGAACAGGGAGGGCTCCATGACCACGGCCAGGGACTGTGAGAAGGCGTAGGAGAAGTGGTTGGTGTCGTAGTACACCACGTGGTTGCCGATCACCCCGGGGCACACGCCCTCGGTGCACAGGTAGTCGGTCATGTCCACGAAGCGGGTGTTGCCCGGTACACCCGTGAGACCCCCGTAGGGCGCGACCTCAGCCATGGAGGTGTACTGGTCCATCACGCAGTCCGCACGGTGGTTGCGGTCCAGGCACTCAGGCACCCGGAACGGGAAGCGGGGAGTGTCGCGCACGGCCACCACGTCGATGCCCATCGCGTCGAGCTGGCGCCAGCGCTCCACGAAACCGTCGGGGACGTGCTCCTCGCCCTCACCCTTGCCGCGTGCCGTGAGCGTGGCCAGGCCGAACACCGCGTCCGGCCGAAGCTCGGCGAGTTCGTCCATGACCTGTCCGTTCCAGTCGTTGCACTCGGGGAACGCGTCCCCGTTACGCCTGTACTGGGTCTCCGTGGTGAACTGGCAGGAGTTCTTGGTGATCAGCACCAGGCGCCAGCCGTGGTGTTCGGCCAGGGCGCGCAGGCCGTGGACCCAGTGGCGCACGTGGGAACTGCCGACCATGGCGATCGTGTAGTCGGAGTCGGTGTCACCGAACTCGCAGCTCACCAGTTCGGTGCTGGAGGAGGACGCGATGCAGCCGCGGGTCCGGTCCACGGTGTCCTGGATGACGGTGCTGGTGTCGGGGTGGACGGGCAGCACCGGCAGGGTGTCCGCCAGGGCGGGGTCCAGGTGCACGGCCGCGCCTGGGTAGGCGGCCGGGTTCGCGCTCAGCTCCAGGCGCAGCCGCCGCTCGTGTTCGATGGAGCCGCTCCACAGACCTGCGGCGACGAGTACCGGGACGACGAAGACCACGCCTGCGGCCAGGGACCAGATCGGGGTGCTGAAACGGGTGGTCGCCCGGGCGAGGCCGCCGTCGATGATCCAGCTGGTGAGCAGGGCCGCGGCGAAGGAGACCCCCAGGACCAGGAAGCCCCCGGCCAGCGTCGGGCGCTCGCTGTCGGTGACCTCCAGGTGGAAGACCAGCACCGGCCAGTGCCACAGGAAGAGCGGGAACGCGTGACCGCCCAGCCAGGTGAGCGGGCGCCAGCCCAGCAGCCGGTTCGCCGACCATCCGTCGGCTCCGTTCGCGCCCCCGACGATGACCAGCGCGGCGGCCAGGGTCGGCCACAGGGACGCGTAGCCGGGGTAGGGCAGCGCGTCGCCGATGACGACGCCGCAGGCGACCAGGGCGGTGAGCCCGAGCCACCCCGCTGCCAGTCGCAGCCAACGCGGCGGTCGCACGCGGTGGATGACCAGTGCCAGGACACCGCCCAGGGCCAGCTCCCACAGGCGCGCGCCGGCGTCGAAGTAGGCCCACACGGGCTCGTGCGCGGTGATCCACAGCGAGTACCCGAAGGACACCGCGAGGACCGCGGCCACGGCGGCCAGGGCGGCGCGGCGGACGCTGGCTCCCAGACGAACCGCGACCAGTCCGGCCAGCGTGACGAGGAGCGGCCAGAGCAGGTAGAACTGCCCCTGGACGGCCAGGGACCAGAAGTGCTGGACGGGGCTGGCGGCGTTGTTCTGCGCCAGGTAGTCCACGGAGTCGCCGGCCAGGTGCCAGTTGAGGTGGTACAGCGCCGCCGCCCGCACCTCGGCGATGACGTCGGTCCACCGGGAGCGGGGCAGGAGGAGGTGGGCGCCGACCAGCACGGCGCCGAGCACGACCGCGCCCGCCGGGAACAGCCGTCTGACGAGCTTGCTCCAGAAGGCGCCGAGGGCGATCCGCCCGTCGCGTTCCATCGCCCTGACCAGGGAACCGGTGATGAGGAAGCCGGTGAGCAGCAGGAAGACGTCCACACCGCCGGAGACCGTGCCGAACCAGATGTGGTACACGGCGATCAGCAGGGCGGCGACGGCGCGCAGTCCCTCGATGTCCGGGCGACGGCGGCCACGGACGGGCGGACTCACGTCGATCACGTCGGTTGCGCGGCCGAGGGCGGAAGAGAACACAGATCAGCCTTGGGCTCGGGGTGAGAGGAGGGCAGGGCAGCCGGTGTGACGGCTCGTACTCGTCGGGGCCCGAAGGGATGGAAGGCGCCCGGGAAGACCCTGCCGGTCCAGTATCGGCGTGTCCGGTGAGTGCCTGGTCAGGAGTGCGGAGCCTGTTGCCGAGCCGAGATGGAATCTGTGTGGATATGTGCCCTGACATGGGCAGATGTGTGCACTGGATCACGCTGGGGGTGGCGGCGGGTGGTCGCGCTGTTGCCTGACGGGAGTCGGTCGGCGTGGCTCTGTGGTTGGAGGGGCCGGCGAGCGCCTGACAGCCGACACCCGGGTGGTGGACGCCGGGGGCCCGGTGTCGATGGTGCTGGACGGCGAACCCGTACTCCTCGGAGTCTCCGAGGAGAGGGGAAAGACCCGTCGGAGACGTTCTCGTGGTGACCGCTGAATGAGAAGGTGGCGACGTCCCCCAGAGGACGCCGCCACTGACTCAGGGCTTCTCCGCCGGTGAGGGGAAGGGGAAGTAGTGGTTGAGGAAGTCGCTCATGCGACGGTGCACCTCGTCACGGCTCTCCTCCGGGACGTCCACTTCGTTCAGGCAGAAGAAGGCGTAGTGGCGCCTCTGGCTGATGTCCCCCAGCAGACGGTCCGCGTCCTCGCGGCTGACGTTGACGTAGCGGTAGCTGTACTTGCCCGGAATGCCGAGCCCCGTCATGAGGGCGTGGTTGTAGTGCATCGGCGAGGTCACCGCGATGTCGGTGGGAGCCCGGAAGCGGGAGCGCGCGGTGCGGGCGAACTCCTCGGGGAACAGCTCCTCCAGTTCAAGGAGCACCGAGCGGCGCTGGGGGAGCGGTGTGTGCAGGAAGTTGTTCGTCGTGAACTTGCCGTGCACCCCCTCCAGGAGTTTGCGGACGTTCTTGCTCGCGGAGTTGGTGGCCGTCTCGTCCGCGCGGGGGGAACCGAGCCCGATCTTCAGGGGTGAGACGGGGACCTTGATGATGCCGTTGCCGTGGAAGAAGTGCTGGGGGGTGACGGGGCGGCCGAAGAACACGTCGTCGTTGAGGTAGAGGTAGTGCTCGGACAGGCCCGGGATGTGGTGCAGGCGGGTCTCGATCGCGTGGGAGTTGAACACCGGCAGGGCGTCCTCGGGGAAGATCTCGCGGTGGTCCACCACACGTACGCGGTCCTGGGAGGTGTCCAGCCAGGACGGGGTCTGCCCGTCGGTGACGATGTAGACGTTGCGCACGAACGGCGCGTACATCTCCAGGGACCGCAACGAGTACTTCAACTCGTCATGACTCGTGTACCGGGAGGAGTTCGTTTCCTTGTCCAGGATCTGGGCGGCCTCGCCCTTGTAGCGGGCGCGCTTCTCCCGGAGGGCGGGCTCCTCGCCGTCCACCCAGGTGTAGACGACATCGATCGGGAAGGTGACGTCGTGGGTCGTGGGGACGGTGAAGCCCTGGAAGGTGGGGAAGTCCCGGCCGCGGACCTGGATGGTAGCCGGTTTCTGCTCGCTGGAGGGCAGAACGTCGGAGACGAGGTTGCGTCTGGGAGCGACCAGTGAGTCCCTGAAGACCTCCTCGGAGGCCTGGGGTTGAACCCATGCGAGAGCCTCCTGGCCAGCGGGGGAGTCGAGGAGCTTCGCGCCGTCCCGCCAGAACTCCACGTCGCAGCCGAGTTCGGGGGTGCCGAGGAGTTGTCCCTCGCCACCGATCCGGATCTCACCGATCCGCAGTACCTCGGCTTCGGCCAGTACCGGGTTCAGTCCGTTGTCCGCGCAGACCATGGTGTGCATGAACTTGGTGCTGTTGCGCGGGCGGGAGATGTACACGGCGCTTCTGCCCTGCCGTTTGAGCAGGGAGTCCAGGAAGGCGCGCTGCTCACTCTGGTGGACACCGACGGTGTGCCGGAAGGCGGTCGGCGAGGGAACGAGGAAGTAGGAGATCCCGGCGGCCTCCAGGGCGTCGGTGACATAGCCGAGATTGTCTGCCGCCGCGTCCTGGGCGGTGAAGTTGTCCACCACCCTGCCGGGCAGGATCTGGTCGTCGACGGTCACCATGCGCAGAGAGGTGTCCGAGTTGAGGAGGGCTCGCCGGTTCGCCGCCGAGCGCTGGCGCCAGAGGAGTTCTGCGACGTGTCGCTTCTTGTCCTGAAGGGTCTGGGAGCGGAAGCGGTTCACGCGGGATCGCAGACTCATGCTTGGGGCACCTCTCTGGAAGTACTTCGGGGACGACGGTGACCCGGCCGATCGAGACACGGGTGCGCGAGCCATGCGGAGAGAAGGGTTGACGTCGCTCAGGTCCCCGGGAAAGACTCCGGTCCCGCATGCCGGTACAGGTCGGCTGTAGGACGTCCGAAGCGCAGTTTACTGCATATTCCCCTGCGCTTCGGGCGTGATTAAGGTCGCCGCCAGGCCCGGTTCGGTGTGGCGGGTGCTGTCTCTGCAGCGGCCCCGAGGGTCGTCCTCTCAGCGGCCGGGGTTCCGTGGATGCGGTGGTGCCGAGAGCCGAGGACGCCCGGGGTGCTTCGAGGGTTACACGGGATTCCATATCGTTGTTCTTCTGATATGAGATGGAATCATTGTTCTTGTCACACATGTGCTCTTGGTCTGTTTCATCGAGTACTGTGACTCTTTGCGGTCGAATGCGTATACGGGACTGCGTCGTGAGCTCCGGTCGCCCGGCATCCCGGGAATTCACTCCACGCCCATGCCCCGGAGAGGTCGACCGCGGCACCTCTTGCGACTGAGGACGGTAGTCAGCGATGATCCATGTGCGGAGGCTCGTGTCACGTCTACGGATTAGGCGGAGACTCGCAGAACGCCTTCGGTTGAGGGCCAATGCCAGGTGTGCCGCCTCCATCGCCGAATCGACGCCCGGAGTGTCCCCCGTCACCTGGCGCGGTGAGTCGCTGTGCGGGCGGCGCGTGGACGGTTTCACCGCCAAGGACGCCGCGGAGTCCAACCTCCGCCTCGTGACCGGAGTCCTGGAGGCAGGCGGTATCGACTACTTCCTGGTCCCGGGCAAGAACAGGACGGGCCACTGCGTCGGTGTGGCGCGTGGCGACCGCGATCGGTTCCTCGCTCTGGTCGCGGAGCGTCACGGTTCCGGCCCCCTTCTGGTGGGTGTGCCCAAGGGAGGCGGCAGGATGACCCAGATCTCCTTCGCCTCGGGGCGGATTCCGCGCTCTGACGTTCTGCGTTTCTGCGAGCTGCGGCTGGGCGCCCGGGGACAGGTACTCGGGGGCTACGAACTCGGCTGCGACGTGGAGTTCTGGCGCGACGGTTCGGAACTGGTGGGAGAGGGGGGGAACTCCTTCCTGAAACGGCTCCGGATTCAGGACGGAGAAGAGGTGCTGAGGGGGGCCCTGGTGGCACCCCGGCACAACCGCGTCGCTGACATGCTCCCCCAGGACATGCGGAAACCGGCGTGGGCGGAGGTCGGAGCACGGCAGATCCCGACCTTCGAGGTCTTCACCGCGACCACCCCCGAGGACGTCACCTTCCCGATCGATGTCGTCTACACCTGGGTGGACGGCCAGGAACCCGCTCTGCGGGAGAAGCGCGCCCGCTATCTGCCCGAGGAGAAACGGGACGTCGCCCCGTGGGAGTTCGGTGAGTCCCGGTACACGAGTCATGACGAGTTGAAGTACTCGTTGCGGTCCCTGGAGATGTACGCGCCGTTCGTGCGCAACGTCTACATCGTCACCGACGGGCAGACCCCGTCCTGGCTGGACACCTCCCAGGACCGCGTACGTGTGGTGGACCACCGCGAGATCTTCCCCGAGGACGCCCTGCCGGTGTTCAACTCCCACGCGATCGAGACCCGCCTGCACCACATCCCGGGCCTGTCCGAGCACTACCTCTACCTCAACGACGACGTGTTCTTCGGCCGCCCCGTCACCCCCCAGCACTTCTTCCACGGCAACGGCATCATCAAGGTCCCCGTCTCACCGTTCAAGATCTCCCTGGGCTCAGGTGCTCCTGGGGCCACCGCTCCCAACGCGGCGGGGGGCAACGTCCGCGCGTTGCTCCACAGGAGCCGGGGGAGCTTCGTCACTCAGCGCTTCCTTCACACTCCGCATCCGCAGCGGAAATCGGTGCTCAGCGAGATCGAGCGGGAGTTCTCCGCTGACTTCGCCCGTACGACGCGCTCCCGCTTCCGGTCGGCCAGCGACATCGCCCCCGTCTCCATGGCCCACCACTACGCCATGATCACCGGTCGGGGGGTGAGTGGTAAGTACCGTTACCGCTACCTCGACATAGCGGGGGAGAAGGCGGAGGGGCAGTTCCGCGAACTGGAACGCGACAGGTCCTACGACCTGTTCTGTGTCAACGACGTCGACTCCGACAACCGACAGAGGCGGAGAATGCGGGAGTTCCTGGAGGGCTACTTCCCCTTTGCCGCCTCCTGGGAGGGAGCACACCGCTTCGGACAACGGTCCGACCTGGCGGCGTGACTCCCCAGCCGGGGAAGCCGGCCGCGAGCGGCTGCCGCCGACACCGGACCCCTACGTCCTCCCCGAACGGGACCCGTGCGGTGGGACGGACATCCTCGTCACGGACCACTCGTCGCTGATGTTCGACTTCGCCAACACCGGCCGTCCGATGCTGTTCTTCACCTACGATCTCGAGGACTACCGGGACAACCTCCGCGGGTTCTGCTCCGACTCCGGGGAGACGGCCCCCGGCCCGCTGCTGCGCACATCGGACGAGGCCATCGAGTCCATCCGCGGGATCGACGGGGTCCGGGCGTCGTACGCTGAGCGCTACCGGGCGTTCGTGGACCAGTTCTGCCCCCTGGACGACGGCAAGGCCGCGTCCCGGGTCGTCGAGAGGGTCTTCGGCGAGCTCCTCTGAGCCGGACGGGTCCGGTGGGACGGGCCGCTCCGCGCGGGGCGGCCCCACGAGACGTAAGGAGGCAAGGGCTGTGCGGATCCTGCTGACCGGAGGGGCCGGGTACATCGGTTCCCACACCGCGGTCGAGTTGGCCGGACGGGGCCATCAGGTGGTCGTCCTCGACAACCTGGTGAACAGCAGCGCCGAGGCCGTGCGCCGGGTCGAGAAGATCACGGGGACCCAGATCCCGTTCGTCGTCGGCGACTGCACCGACAGCGACGTCGTCGAGAGGGTCCTCGCCGAGCACGGCGTCGACGCCGTCGTGCACTTCGCCGGGCTCAAGGCGGTCGGCGAGTCCGTGAGCCAGCCGCTGCGCTACTACCGCAACAACCTGGACGCCCTGCTCACCCTGGCCGAGGCGATGGACCGGGCGGGCGTGCGCGACCTGGTGTTCAGCTCCTCGGCCACGGTCTACGGGGACCCGGAGAACGTGCCGATCCCCGAGGGCAGCGCCCTGCGGGTGACCAACCCCTACGGTGCGACCAAGCTGTTCGGCGAGCGGATCCTGGAGGACCTGGCCGCCGCCTCGTCCGACTGGCGGATCACCGTGCTGCGGTACTTCAACCCGGTGGGAGCCCACCCCAGCGGGCTGATCGGGGAGGACCCCAACGACATCCCCAACAACCTCTTCCCCTACATCTCCAAGGTCGCGGCGGGCCGCCTGCCCGAGCTCACGGTCTTCGGGGACGACTACGGCACCCCGGACGGGACCGGTGTGCGGGACTACCTGCACGTGGTGGACCTGGCCAGGGGCCACGTCGCCGCGCTCGACCACCTGGCCGACCAGCGGGGGTTCCGGGCGTTCAACCTGGGCACCGGCCGGGGGACCTCCGTCCTGGAGGCGATCCGCGCCTTCGAGGAGGCGTGCGGCCGCCCGATCCCCTTCCGGGTGGGGCCGCGCCGCGACGGCGACATCGCGACCTGTTTCGCCGACCCGGAACTGGCCAACCGGGAACTGGGCTGGCGCGCCGAGCACACGGTCGCCGAGGCGTGCGCCGACGCCTGGCGCTGGCAGTCGGCCAACCCCGACGGCTACCGCTGACCACGGAGGGGCGTTGACCGGGTGCCGGTACGCCGGTCAACGCCCCGCCTGTCCCGGGCGTCCTGCCATGGGCGACAAAAGGAGCGAAACGCACCATGGATCTGGACTGGGACACCCCCTACGAGGAGGGGGAGGAGTTCTTCTACGACGACGACGGCGCCTTCGGAGTGGGGCTGCCGCCCGGAGCCGACCCTCCGGACCACGGCGAGAACCCGTGACCGACGGGTGAGGGGCCCGCGCACGCGCGCGGGCCCCTCACCCCTGTCCCGGCCCCGGTCAGTCCCGGACCGCGGCCCGCCGGTCGGGGAAGAGCACGCTCAGGCCCCAGTGCAGCAGCAGCCCGCTGAACAGCCCCACGACCCAGCCGTAGTCCGCCAGCGGGGCCAGGAACGGGATCAGCCCCTCGGCCGGGAAGGGCCCCGAGCCCTCGGGGGAGTGCGAACCGCCCACGGCCAGCAGCGCGCCCGCGCCGAAGGCCGCAAGGGCGCGCCAGTTCCACCCGTGCGTGTACCAGTACTCCGAGCCGCGTTCGTACAGCGCGGGCAGGCTCAGCCGGGTACGGCGCAGCAGCCAGTAGTCGGCGAGCAGGATGCCCGCCACGGTGCCCAGCACGCCGCCGACCGTGCCCAGCCACGTGAAGATGTAGACGCTCTCGTTCTCCAGCAGCCTCCACGGGAGGATCAGCACGCTGACCAGGCAGGTGACGATCGCCCCGGTGCGGAAGCTGATCAGCCGCGGTCTGAGGTTGGCCAGGTCGTAGGCCGGGCCGACCAGGTTGGCCGCGATGTTGGTGGAGACCGTGGCCAGCAGCACGACGAAGACCGCGAACAACAGGCCGATGCCGCTGTCCATCCGCGCGACCACGTCGATCGGGTTCCACAGGGGTTCGCCGTAGACCGCGGCGGTGCCCGCCGTGACCATGACCGCCAGCAGGGAGAACAGCGTCATCGTGGTGGGCAGGCCCAGCGACTGGCCCAGGACCTGGGCGCGCTGGGAGGAGGCGAAGCGGGTGAAGTCGCTGATGTTGAGGGTCAGCGTCGCCCAGTAGCCGATCACGCCCATGAGCGAGGGGAAGAACAGCGCCCAGAAGGACGGCCCCCAGTCCAGCGGCTCGCCGGAGCCCAGGGACAGCATCGCGCCCAGCCCCCCGGCCTCCACGGCCATCCAGGCCAGCAGGGCGACGCCGCCGAGGACCATCAGGGGCGCGGCCCACACCTGGACCCGGCGCACGCCCTCCATGCCCCACAGGATGATCCCCAGCTGGGCCGCCCAGAACAGGCCGAAGGACAGCCACAGGGTCCACGGGTTGCCGCCGACCACCGCCGCGCCGGTCCACCCGTCCCCGAACAGGCGTCCGGCCAGGACGTACACGCCCTGGCCGCCCACCCAGGTCTGGATGCCGTACCAGCCGCAGGCGACCGCCCCGCGCAGCAGCGCGGGCAGGTTCGCGCCCCGCAGGCCGAAGGAGGCGCGCGCGAACACCGGGAAGGGGATGCCGTACCTGGCCCCCGCGTGACCGGTCAGCACCATCGGCAGCAGCACGACGAGGTTGCCCAGCACCACGGCGAGCATGGCCTGGCGCCAGTCCAGTCCCGCCGCGATCAGCCCGCTGGCCAGGGTCCAGGCCGGGATGCTGACCGACATGCTCACCCACAGGGCGCTGAAGCTGCCGGTGCCCCAGGTGCGCCGGGACATCGGGACCGGCTGCAGGTCGGAGTTGACGAAGGGGCCGTCGGGGAGGGCCGCGTCCTCGGCCAGGGAGACCCGCCCGTCGGGGTGGGTGAGGGCGTCGGGTTCCGCGGAGGGCGGGGCGTGGGTCACGGGGCACCTTGGTTTCGATGGAACTGTCAGGGAGGGGCGGGGTGCGGGCCCCACCGACGGTGGAACCCGGAGAGAAGCGCGGAAAAATCCCTTTCTGTCACGGTCCGCCGAATATCTTCGCACGTCACACTCGGACGTGACCCGGCACCACCGAGGGACCTCGCGTCCCCCGGACCCCGTCGGCTTCCCTCCGTGACGAAGCGGTTCCGCGTGGTTGTCGCCGGGTTTCGCCGCCCGTACCCTGGCCGTCCCCCTCCCGTCATGCCCGGGGGCGACCCTGATCCTCGGCCCGGGGCTCCCGCGGCCCGTCCCCCTCCACCCGCCCGTCCACGTAGGGAGGTCCCGTGCCCCGCTCACACGGAAGGCTCGCCGCCTGGCTGCTCGCGCTGTCCCTCGCCGCCGTCGCCTGTACGGCTCCGGCCGCGCCGGAGGTTCTCCCGGCCTCCGCCGCCGTGGCCCGGGAGGTCTCCGCCCTCCCCGAGGACTGGTCGGTGCGGGAGGTCGAGCCGGGCTTCCTGCTCTACGAGGGCGAGGTCGTTCGCGGAGAGGATCCCGCCTGGTCGGTGTCGGTGACCGCGGGGCAGGACTGGCTGGGCTCGCGAGCCGAGGCGGAGGAGGTCACTGCCAAGCTCGCTGGTCTGGGGTGGGCGGCGGAGGTGGTGGAGATCGCCTGGCCGGAGGCCTTCGTCCAGGCGGGGCTGGCGCTGGGGTGGAAGGTGGTGTTGCGGGAGCGGTATGCGACCCGGGCCCGGGCCGAGGCGCGCGCCGCCGAGCTCGGCGACGGGGGCTGGCGCGCGTCGGTGGAGTGGTCGGGCGCCGAGCCCTATGGCGGGTACTCCAGGACCCGGGTGGTGGCGGCCGTCCTGGACCCGGCGGAGTTTCGCGGAAGCGTGGAGGCCACCTTCGGGGAGCGGATCGACGCTGCGAGCACGGTCGCGGAGATGGCTCGTGAGGGGGGCGCCCTGTTCGCGGTGAACGGGGGCTACTTCGTGATGGAGGAGGCCGACGGCGTGCCGGGGACCCCGGCCGGGATCGGTGTCTACGGCGGGCGGCTGGAGAGCGAGGCCGTGGAGGGCCGGGCGGCGGTGGTCCTGGAGGGCGACGGGTTGTCGCCCTCGTTCGTGGAGCTGTCCACCGAGGTCACCGTCTCGGTGGACGGGCGGGTGCGTGAGGCGGAGGGGGTCAACCGGGTGCCCGGGGTGCGGCGCAACTGTGTGGACCCCCGGCGGCCGACCCGGTACCCGTTGCATGACGTGACCTGCCGCCTGGACTCGGAGCTGGTGGTGTTCACGGACGCCTTCCGCGGTTCCACCCCCGAGACCGGTGGGGTTGAGGCGGTGGCGGACGCGGCGGGTGTGATCACCTCGGTGGGGGCCCCGGGCGCCGAGGTCCCGGCCGGGGGGCACGTCGTGCAGGGTGTGGGAGGGGCGGCCGCGTGGCTGGAGGAGAGCGCCGAGGTCGGCGAGCGCCTGAGGGTTGACACCCGGGTGGTGGACTCCGGGGGCGGGGAGCTCGCCCTGGGCGAGGGCACGAGCGTGGTCAACGCGGGTCCGCGGTTGGTGAGCGGTGGCCTGGTGGGTATCGATGCGGAGGTCAACGGGCTGATCCACCCCGACGATCCCCGTTTCGGGTACGCGTGGGCGTTGCGGGGCAATCCGCGGATGGCGATGGGGGTGGACGGCGCGGGTCGTTTGTTGTTGGTGGGTGCCTCGGGTCGGGCGCCGGGGGAGAGCGACGGGTTCGGTCTGGAGGCGCTGGCCGGGCTGATGCGGGACCTGGGCGCGGTGGAGGCGGTGGCGTTGGACGGCGGGGGTTCGGTGTCGATGGTGCTGGACGGCGAACCCGTACTCCTCGGCGTGTCCGCCCGGGGCGAGCGGTCGGTCGGGGACGCCGTCCTCGTGCGCGCCGGGTGAGCGTCGCCCCTCCGTCAGATGCCCAGGTCGACCTCCACCTCGTTGCCGCCGCGGAAGCGCGAGCTCAGCCCGATGTGGGAGATCTCGGCCGCCGAGGGGACGTCGAAGGCGATGCTGACCCCCACCGGTGAGCCGTCGGCGGGCAGGTCCTGCCACATGGGGGTGCCGAGTTCGAGGGTGGCGCCGTAGTCCTCCTCTATCCGCTCGCCGGAGACGGTGTACACGTGCTGCTCATCGCGCCAGAACTCGTCCGATCCCGCCGCGGCCACGTCGATGTGCACGATGAGGTACTCACCGAGGGGCCGGTAGCCGCCGATCTCGTCGGTGACCTCGGTACCGGTGACCGAGAAGACCATGCCGTCGTGTTCGACGGACTCGTTCGGCCCCGGGGTGTCCGCGGCGGTCGGCGTGCCGCTGGCACCGTCCTCGTTCCCCTCACCCCGGTCGTTGAAGACGAAGGCGATGAGCACCACCATGACGACGCCGAGGACGAACAGCGTGCCGCAGCCCAGGCCGACCCACAGCCAGGGCGAGGCGCCGCCCGGCCGCTGTGGCGGCGGGGAGCCGGGCCCCTGCGGTCCGAACGGAGGGGGAGGGGGCCCCATGGGCGGCTGCCCTCCGGCCGGCGGCATTCCGCCGGGCGGCGGGAGCATGGGCGGCGGACCGCCGTGGCGGGGTCCGTGCGGGGGCGGAGGCTGACTCATGGCGGTCCCGGCTTTCTGCTGCGGACGGCGGCACCGTACGGGAGGCGGCGGTCGCGCGCCGCTTCCCTCCAGTGTGGCGGACGGGGCCGCACCGCACACTGTTCACCACACGGCCCCGACGCGGGAGGCCCCGAGCCGGGGCCTCCCGAGCGGCGGTCGGAACCGGTGCTGATCCGCACCGGTACGCCGTTGGCCGGCGGGCTCAGAGGCGGTCACTGATCCCGCGGAGAAGCCGCTCGAACGACCAGGTCGCGAAACCGGCGGGCAGGATCCCGGCTCCGCGCAGCGCGGCCTCGCCCTGGAACAGGGTGCGCGGCCCGGAGGTGGCCACGCCCCGGGCGGCCGCGGTGGCGGCCAGGCGGGCCTGCGGTCGGCGGGCCCGCTCGTAGGCGGCCAGCGCCGTGGACAGATCCGGGGCCTGGGCGAGGCGGCGCACCAGGGCCGACACGTCCCCCAGTGCCTGTCCGGTGCCCTGCGCCCAGGACAGGTCGATGAGCCACTGCAACTGGCCGTCGCCCGCGGGGTTGAGTCCCACGGTTCCCTCGCGCCCCAGGAACAGCAGTGCGCTCGAGCCCGGGTCGAAGGGCGCCGGGATGAGGCCCCGCCAGGTGGCCGCCCCGGTCGGCCGCGCCCGGGTGCCGGGGCCGAAGAGCGCGGTGCGCACCCGGGATCCGATGCCGTCGGCGCCGACGAGCAGGTCACCCGAGTACCGTTCGCCCTCCTCGGTCTCCGCGTGGACCGACCGGCCGTCGTCGCCCAGGTCGCGCAGGCGCGCGTCGAAGCGGACGGTTCCCGGCGGCAGACCCTCGGCGAGCCGGGCGAGCAGCGCGCGGCGGGGGACCACCACCGTGGGGGAGCCGAGCCGGGCCTCCAACCGCCGGGTGTCCACCGACATCACCGGTCGATCCCGGGTGCTGCGCACCTCGACGGCGTCGACGCTCTGACCGGTGTCCTTGACCCCCAGGTCCTCCGGGACCGCCGTGCCGTTGGCCCAGAGCAGGACGGCGCAGCCCCCGCCGCGCGGCTCGGGGCTCTGTTCCAGGACGGTCACCTCGTGTCCCGCGGCCAGCAGTCCCCGGGCCGCCACCAGTCCGGCGATTCCGGCCCCCACGACGAGAACGCGCATGCCCAACCTCCACGGCTTGTAATACTACGGAGGGTAGTACTACGGAGCGTCGAAGAACAGGGGGTTTCCGGGGTCCGGCTCCTAGGCTGGGGGCATGGCACGACTGCTCATCGTTCACCACACGGTCTCGCCCGCCACCCAGGAGCTGCTGGGCGCGGTCCTGGACGGCGCCCGCAACGACGAGGTCGAGGGGGTGGAGGTGCGAGCCGAGGCGGCGCTGTCGGCCACGGCCAGTGACCTGCTGGGCGCCGACGCCCTGGTCCTGGGCACCCCCGCCAACATCGGCTACATGTCCGGCGCCCTCAAGGTCTTCTTCGACACGGTCTTCTACCCCGCGCAGGGGGCCACCGCCGGGCTGCCCTACGCCCTGTACGTGCACGGGGACAACGACACCTCCGGCGCGGTCCGCGCGGTGGAGTCCATCGCCAAGGGCGTCGGGTGGGAGCGGTGCCGGCCGCCGGTCACGGTGACCGGCCGCCCGGACGCCGCGGCCCGTGAGGCCTGCTGGGAACTGGGTGCCGTATCCGCCCTGGCCGCGCTCGGCCAGGTGTGATCCCGGTCAGGTCGGGTCGGCCCCGGGTGACGCTGAGGTACGAGGGCCTCCCCGAAGCCGCGCGGCACGTCTGACGGGAGGCCCCGGGGTCCCCCCTGGCGGGCCGCCGGAGCCGGACGCGCGACGGCGCCCCCGCTCAGAGGAGCGGGGGCGCCCACCCGTGCCAGGGGGTCGTTCGGGCGCCCGAACCCGGGCCGGAGCGGCCCGGGAGCAGCGC
Source organism: Nocardiopsis sp. FR4 (assembly GCF_009830945.1). Taxonomy (GTDB): domain Bacteria; phylum Actinomycetota; class Actinomycetes; order Streptosporangiales; family Streptosporangiaceae; genus Nocardiopsis. Next base: position 228,820 of record NZ_ML776455.1, read on the forward strand.
GGCCTAGATGCGGTCCCAGGCCTCGGTGAGGACCTTGCGCAGGATGCGCTCGATCTCGTCGAAGTGCTCCGGGCCGCAGGTCAGCGGCGGGGACAGCTGCACGACCGGCTCGCCCCGGTCGTCGGCGCGGCAGACCAGCCCGGCCTCGAAGAGCGCCCCCGACAGGAAGCCCTTGAGCAGCCGCTGCGCCTCCTCGTCGGTGAAGGTCTCCTTGGTCTCCTTGTCCTTGACCAGCTCGATCCCGTAGAAGAACCCGTCGCCGCGCACGTCGCCGACGATCGGCAGGTCCAGCAGCCTCTCCAGGGTGGCGCGGAAGACGGGCGCGTTCTCGCGCACGTTCTCCAGCACGCCCTCCCTCTCGAAAAGGTCGAGGTTGGCCAGCGCGGCCGCGGCGGCCACCGGGTGCCCGGCGAAGGTGACACCGTGCAGGAAGGCCGCGCCCTCCTCCTTGAAGGGCTCCATGAGCCGCTCACGGGCGATCAGCCCGCCCAGCGGCACGTAGCCGCTGGTGGCGCCCTTGGCGAAGGTGATGATGTCGGGCAGGTACCCGTACTTGGTGGCGCCGAAGTACTCTCCCAGGCGGCCGAAGGCGCAGATGACCTCGTCGGAGACCATCAGGACCCCGTGTCGGTCGCAGATCTCGCGCACCCGCTGCAGGTACCCGGGCGGCGGCGGGAAGCAGCCCCCGGAGTTCTGCACGGGCTCGACGAAGACCGCGGCCACGGTCGCGGGGTCGTTCTGGACGATGGCCTCCTCGATCTGGTCGGCCGCCCAGCGGCCGAAGGCCTCCAGGTCGTCCCCGTGCTGGGGCGCGCGGTAGAAGTTCGTGTTCGGAACCTGCACGGTGCTGGGAACCAGCGGCTCGAACGGGGTCTTGATCGCCTGCAGGCCCGTGATCGCCAGTGCGCCCATGCTGCTGCCGTGGTAGGCGATCCGCCTGCTGATCACCTTGTGCCGGGTGGGCTCGCCGATCGCCTTGAAGTACTGGCGGGCCAGCTTCCAGGCGGACTCGACGGCCTCCGAGCCGCTGGTGGTGAAGAAGACCCGGTTGAGGTCGCCCGGCGCCAGGCCGGCGAGGCGCTCGGCCAGTTCGGCCGCCTTGGGGTGCGCGTAGGTCCAGATCGGGAAGTAGGCCAGCTCGCGTGCCTGCTCGGCGATGGCGTCGGCGATCTCGGCCCTGCCGTGGCCCACCTGGGAGACGAACAGCCCGGCCAGGCCGTCCAGGTACCGCTTCCCGTCGGTGTCGTAGACGTAGGCGCCCTCGCCCCGCGTGATGACGGGGACGTCGGCGTCGTCGTAGACGGCCATCTCCGTGAAGTGCATCCACAGATGGTCCTTGGCGGCCCGCTGGAGTTGCTCCGGGCTCAGGTGCGCTGCCACTTGGTGCTCCAAGATCGCTGGGTGGTGCGGGGACCGTGCGGTCGACCCGGGGGTCATCGGACTAGGACCCGCTCAATAGAAATAGTGGCATCTGTGGCCGTTCTGTCAAGTATCCGTCGTGAAATCGAATTTTTACAACGGAATCCCTTGATCTCGCTGGTCATGGGTGGCAGTGTGACGGTTCACAGCCTCATGTGTGCCCCAGCGCACCCGACCAGCAGGGAGCCGTAGTGACCCAGGAGTCCGGACTCGACCACCTCCGCAACTTCGTCGGCGGGGAGTACGTCGACACCGCGGACGGGATCCGCGGCGACCTCGTCGACCCGGCCACCGGCAAGGTCTTCGCCACCGCCCCGGTGTCCACCGCCGAGGACGTCGACCACGCCTTCAAGGTCGCCCAGCGCGCCTTCGACGACGAATGGCGCGACTGGACCCCCGCCCAGCGCCAGATCGCCCTCAACAAGTTCGCCGACCGGGTCGAGGAGCGCGCCGACGAGCTGGTCGAGGCCGAGGTCCGCAACTGCGGCAAGCCGGTCGGCCTCACCCGCTCCGAGGAGATCGCCCAGGTCCTGGACGCCCTGCGCTTCTTCGCGGGCGCCGCCCGCAACCTGGAGGGCCGGGCCGCGGCCGAGTACATGGCCGACCACACCTCCTGGATCCGCCGCGAGCCGTTGGGCGCCGTCGGCCAGATCACCCCCTGGAACTACCCGATGGCCATGGCGGCCTGGAAGATCGGTCCCGCCCTGGCCGCGGGCAACACCATCGTCCTCAAGCCCTCCGACACCACCCCGGTCTCCACGCTGCTGCTGGCCGAGATCGCCGCCGAGTTCCTGCCGCCGGGCGTGTTCAACGTCGTCGCCGGGGACCGCGACACCGGCCGCGCCCTGGTCGACCACCCCGCCCCCCGGCTGATCTCCCTCACCGGTTCCACCCGAGCCGGGTACGAGGTCGCCCAGGCCGGGTCGCGCGACCTCAAGCGCCTGCACCTGGAGCTGGGCGGCAAGGCCCCCGTGCTGGTCTTCGACGACGCAGACGTCGAGCGCGCCGCCGCCGGGATCGCCGAGGCCGGGTACTTCAACGCCGGGCAGGACTGCACCGCCGCCACCCGCGTGCTGGCCGCCCCCGGCATCCACGACGACCTCGCCGCCGCCCTGGCCGAGCAGGCCCGCAACACCGTCACCGCCCCGCCGAGCAACCCCGACGCCGCCTACGGCCCGGTCAACAACGCGGGCCAACTGGCCCGCGTCAGCGGCTTCCTGGAGCGCACCCCCGACCACGCCGAGATCCTCGCGGGCGGTTCCCGGGTCGGCGACGAGGGCTACTTCTACGCCCCGACCGTGGTGGCCGGACTGCGCCAGGGCGACGAGATGGTCACCGACGAGATCTTCGGCCCGGTCATCACGGTTCAGCGCTTCACGGATGAGGAAACCGCTGTGAACTGGGCAAACTCCGTAGAATACGGTCTGGCGTCCAGCGTGTGGACCCGCGACCACGCCCGTGCGCTACGGGTCTCGCGCCGCCTGGACTTCGGCTGCGTGTGGATCAACACCCACATCCCGGTCACCGCGGAGATGCCGCACGGCGGCTTCAAGCACTCGGGCTACGGCAAGGACCTGTCGATGTACTCCTTCGACGAGTACACCCGGGTCAAGCACGTCATGAGCTACATCGGCGACTGACCCCGGCCGGGCGCACGGCCCGGTACCCGGCCCACCAGGAACGAGAGAGTGATAGGAATCTCCCCGCCATGGCTCCCACCAGCACCACCCAGCCCGAGGCCCCCGACACCGGCACCGCCCCGGCGGCGGGTCCCGCCATCAGCCTGACCGGAGTGGTCAAGTCCTTCCGGTCCGGCTCCGAGACGGTGCGCGCGGTCAACGGCGTCGACCTGGAGATCGAACGGGGGGAGTTCTTCTCACTTCTCGGTCCGTCCGGCTGCGGCAAGACGACCACCATGCGCATGATCGCCGGGTTCGAGGACCCCACCGAGGGCGTCGTGTGCCTCGACGGCCGCGACGTCACCGGTGTGGCCGCCAACCACCGCGACGTCAACATGGTCTTCCAGAGCTACGCGCTCTTCCCGCACATGAGCGTGGCCGACAACGTCGCCTTCGGGCTCAGGCGCAAGAAGGTGGCCAAGGCCGAGGTCACCCGCCGGGTCGCCCGGATGCTCGACCTGGTCGAACTCGGCCACCGCGCCAAGCACCGCCCCTCGCAGCTGTCCGGCGGGCAGCAGCAGCGCGTGGCCCTGGCCCGCGCCCTCGTCAACGAGCCCGCCGCCCTGCTCCTGGACGAGCCGCTCGGAGCCCTGGACCTCAAGCTCCGCCAGTCCATGCAGGTCGAGCTCAAGCGCATCCAGCGCGAGGTCGGCATCACCTTCGTCTACGTCACGCACGACCAGGGCGAGGCGCTGACCATGTCCGACCGCATCGCCGTGATGAACCACGGCGTGGTCGAACAGCTCGGCGCGCCCACCGAGATCTACGAGCGGCCCGCCACCCGCTTCGTCGCCGACTTCATCGGTACCAGCAACCTCCTGCGCGGCGTGGTCGGCCCCGCGTCCGGGGACCTGTGGAAGGTGGAGGTGGCCTGCGCCTCCACCGCCCTGGCCGCCGAGCTTCCCGCCCAGGTCTCCACCGGCTCCCACGTGCACCTGACCGTGCGCCCGGAGAAGGTCCGCATCTCCGCGGCCCGGCCCGAGGGCGAGGTCAGCCGCCTGCCCGGCACGGTCACCGAGACCGTCTACATGGGTTCGTCGACCCACTACCAGGTGGACGTCGGTGACGGAGAGGAGGTCACGGTCTACCAGCAGAACTCCGCCAGCTCCGCCCTGGCCGCCGAGCGCGGCGAGCGGGTGTGGCTGTCCTGGCCGCCGGAGCACTCCTACGTCCTCCCCGCCTGACCGGCCCGACCGACCACCGTCCAGACCCCCGAAGTAGGTAACGACGCATGAACCGACGCTCCGACCCCGCCCTCCTGCGCGGACTGACCCGCGCCCGCCTCACCCGCCGCCACACCCTCCAGGCCGGCGGCGCGGCCGCCGCCGCGCTCGCCCTGGCCTCCTGCGGCGTCGGCGGCCAACAGCGCGACCCGGCCGAGGACGGGAACTACTGGTCCGACAAGGAGCGCACGGGCAACCTGCGCTGGGCCAACTGGCCGCTCTACATGGACTCCGAGCGCACCCAGATCCAGCAGTTCACCGAGGCCACCGGGATCAGGGTCGACTACAAGGAGGACGTGCACGAGGCGCCGTCGTTCTTCGGGCAGATCCAGCCCAAGCTCGCCAACGGCGACGACATCGGCTACGACCTCATGGTCCTGACCAACGGCTTCGAGCTCGCCAAGCTCATCGAGCTCGGCTACCTGGTCCAGCTGGACCACACCAGGCTCCCCGCCTTCGCCGAGTACGCCGGGGAGGTCTACCAGAACTCCACGTTCGACCCCGGCAACAAGTACACGGTCCCCTACGCCTCGGGCATCACCGGCATCGCCTACAACCCCGAGTACGTCGACCGCGAGATCACCAGCCTCAAGGACCTGTGGGACCCCGAGTTCGCGGGCAAGGTCGGGATGTTCGCCGACCCGCAGGAGATCGCCAACTTCGGCCTGCTCGCCAACGGCGTCCGCCCCGGGGAGTCCACCCCGGAGGACTGGGAGGCCGCCGCCGACAAGCTCCGCGAGCAGCGCGACTCCGGCGTGGTGCGCTCCTACTACGAGCAGGACTACATCCAGCCGCTCACCACGGGCGACCTGTGGATGACCATGGCCTGGTCCGGCGACATCTACCAGCAGAACGCCGAGGAGGGCACGAACCTGAAGTTCGTCATCCCCGACGAGGGTGCCACGCTGTGGACCGACAACCTGATGATCCCGTACACCTCCAAGGCCCCGGTCGACGCCATCGAGCTCATGAACTTCCTCTACGAGCCGGAGATCGCCACCGGGCTGACCGAGTACATCGGCTACATCTCCCCGGTCCCGCACGCGCAGGAGGTCATGGCCGAGTGGGCCGACGCCGAGAGCGACGGGGAGCGCGCCGAGGCCCTGCGCGAGATGTCCGAGAGCAGCCTGGTCTTCCCCGACGAGGGCGACTACCAGAAGCTCCACAACTACGTCGCCCTGCCGCCCGACCAGCAGGGGGAGTTCTCCTCCCTCTTCCAGGCAGTCACGCAGAGCTGAGCCGCACATGAACCGTAAGATCACGCCCTACGTGCTGGTCCTGCCGGCGTGGGCCTGGCTGGCACTGTTCTTCGTGGTGCCCATCGGCGGGATGCTGTCCCTGTCGCTGACCACCGGAAACGTGGTCACCGGCTTCCAGCAGACCTTCGAGGTGGGCAACTACGCCACCGCCGTCGGCACCTACTGGGAGCAGATCCTGCGCTCCCTGTTCTACGGGGCCTGCGCGACCCTGGTGTGCATCGCCCTGGGCTACCCCATGGCGTACTGGATCGCCTTCCGGGGCGGGGCCTACAAGTCCACCTACCTGCTGCTGGTCCTGCTGCCCTTCTTCGTCTCGTTCGTGCTGCGCACCATCTCCTGGCGCTTCTTCCTCGCCGACAACGGCGTGGTGCTCGGCACGCTCAAGAACATCGGCCTGCTCCCGGACGGCTTCGCGGTGCTGAACTCCGCGCCCGCGGTCATCCTCGGCCTGGCCTACAACTTCCTGCCCTTCATGGTCCTGCCGATCTACGCGGTCCTGGAGCGCATGGACCCGCACCTGGTGGAGGCCGCGCACGACCTGTACTCCAACCGGATCCAGGCCTTCGCGCGGGTGATCCTGCCGGTGTCCCTGCCCGGGGTGTTCGCCGGCGTGCTGATGACCTTCATCCCCACCAGCGCCGACTACGTCAACGCCTCGGTCCTGGGCGGAACGCACAACACGATGATCGGCAACGTCATCCAGACGCAGTACCTGGTCAACAACAACTACCCGATCGCCGCATCGATCACCTTCGTCCTCATGGGCCTCCTGCTCGTCGGGATCTTCAGCTACGCCAGGGCCCTGGGCACCGAGAAGGTCATGGAGGTGCACGCGTGAGCACCCTGACGCAGACCCCGCCGGACGCACCGACCGGGGACCGGCCGCCGAGACGGCGCCGCCGCGTCCGCGTGGACTGGGGCCGCTACCACACCTGGGCCGTCCTGGCCTGGCTGTTCGCCCCGATCCTGTTCATGATCGCGTTCAGCTTCAACGACCCGGCCGGCCGCCACAACATCACGTGGCAGGGCTTCACGCTGAAGTGGTACCAGAACGCCTTCGCGCACTCCGAGCTGAACGAGGCGATGTTCAACTCGGTCAGCATCGCCCTGCTGACGATGGTGCTCGCGGGCGGCCTGGGCACCCTGCTGGGGCTGGCGCTGGGCAGGTTCAGCTTCCGCGGCAAACAGCTCACCAACCTGGTGATGTTCGCGGCCATCAGCGCCCCCGAGGTGGTGCTCGGCGCCGCGCTGCTGTCCACGTTCCTCATGATGAACGTGACCACCGGCTACTGGACGACCGTGATCGCGCACGTGATGTTCTGCGTGTCCTTCGTCGCCATCACCGTGCGGGCCCGCGTCATCACCCTGGACCCGCGCCTGGAGGAGGCCGCCCGCGACCTGGGCGCCGGGCCGTGGGACACGTTCCGGCTGGTGACCCTGCCCATGCTCTCCCCCGCCATCATGGCGGGCGGGCTGCTGGCCTTCGCCCTGTCCATCGACGACTACATCATCACCTCGTTCGTCAGCGGCGACGTCACCACCTTCCCGCTGTGGATCTGGGGCGCCACCCGTGTGGGCATCCCGCCCCAGGTGAACGTGATGGGCACCCTGCTGTTCGCGGTGGGCCTGCTCATGGCCGTCATCAACATCGTCACGGCCCGCCGCCGGAACGCGGCCTGACGGAGCGTACCGGCGCCGGGGGCCGGGCGGGTTCTGGCTCTTCCGCCCGGTCCCGGAGCCGCGGCGCGGCCCCCGCGGGGCGCGCCGGTGTGTCCACCCCAGCCAGGCAGGGCCGAATAACGCCCGGCGGTGGGCCCTCCCGGGCGTGGTTTCTGCCTGAGCCGGCGCACGTCAGGCGGGCACCGGCCTCAGCGCGGACACGGGGGTTCGGTGATTCCGGTGGCGGCGGTCCGCCCGAGGGGCGGACCGCTCCGCCCTGACCCGCTCCGCAGGGGTCTGAGTCCTCCCCGGACCGAAGGCCGGGGTCTCCTCGCAAGAAATCAGGTGATACTCATGGCCGACGGAACGAGCGAGAGGGTGGTCAGGGCCCTGGCGGACACCCGCCCCCGGGTCTTCTGGCTCGACCCCGACGTTCCGGGGCACGACGTCCCCGAGCCCGCGCCCGCCCTGGTCGGCGACGCCTTCGCCGACCTGGTGGTGGTCGGCGCCGGGTTCAGCGGGCTGTGGACCGCGCTGATCGCCAAGGAGCGCGACCCCGACCGCGACGTGGTGCTGGTGGAGGCCCGCACCGCCGGGTGGGCGGCCTCCGGGCGCAACGGCGGGTTCTGCGCCGCCAGCCTCACCCACGGCTACGACAACGGCGCCGAGCGCTGGCCCGAGGAGATCGCCGAGCTCGAACGCCAGGGACACGCCAACCTCGACGCCATCGAGGAGGCGGTGGCCCGGTACGGCATCGACTGCGAGTTCGAGCGCACCGGGGAGATCCTCGTCGCCACCGAGCCCTGGCAGGCCGAGGGGTTCGCCGAGTCCGCCGCCACGATGAACGGCCTGGGCTACGCCGCCCAGGTCTGGGACGCCGAGCGGATCCGCCGCGAGGTCGACTCGCCCACCTACGTGGCGGCGCTGTACGAACCCGACGGCGTGGCCATGGTCCACCCCGCCAAGCTCGCCTGGGGCCTGCGCGAGACCTGCCTGCGGCTCGGGGTGCGGATCTTCGAGAACACCCCGGTGCGGGCGATCCGGTCCGTGCCCGCGGGCCTGCGCCTGGAGACCTCCGGCGGCGCCGTGCACGCGCCCAGGGTGGCCTGGGGTACCGGGGCCCTCCCCGGCCCGCTGCGCCGCCTCAGGCACTACCTGGCCCCGGTCTACGACTACGCGCTGATGACAGAGCCGCTCTCCGAAGGGCAGATGGCGTCGCTGGGCTGGAAGGGCCGTCAGGGGTTGTCCGACGCGGCCAACTTCTTCCACTACTACCGGCTCACCGCGGACAACCGGATCCTGTGGGGCGGCTACGACATCGTCCACCACTACGGCGGGAAGGTGCGCCCCGAGTACGACCAGCGCCCGGAGACCTTCCGCACCCTCGCGGAGCACTTCTTCGCCACCTTCCCCCAGTTGGGGGACGTGCGGTTCACGCACAGCTGGGGCGGGGTCATCGACACGTGCAGCCGCTTCTCCGCCTTCTTCGGCACCGGGTACGGGGGCCGCCTGGCCTACGCCGCCGGGTACACGGGGCTGGGCGTGGGCGCGACCCGCTTCGGCGCAGAGGTGATGCTGGACCGCCTCGACGGCCTGGACACCGAGCGGACCCGGCTGCGGATGGTCCGGGAGAAGCCGCTGCCCTTCCCGCCCGAGCCGGTGCGCTCCCTGGGCATCGGGCTGACCCTGCGCGCGACCGCGGCCGCCGACCGCAACGGCGGACGCCGCAACCTGTGGCTGCGCGCGCTGGACGCGGTGGGGCTCGGCTTCGACAGCTGAGGGCCGGTCGGGGAACCGGGCCGCCAGCGCACCGGCCGCCCGGCTCCCCGACCGGCCAGCTGGGTGGAAAGGCGGGCACAAGTCCGGGTAAGGGCTTGTCCGCGGCGGTGCCGGGGACGGCGTGGCGTGCTCGCGCGCCACCCCTACCGGGGCAAGATGGGCCAGGTCACGGGGAAACGGGACGAATGCGTACGCACGTCGCGCGACCCCGACCCCGCACCAGGCACACCGCGTGGCCGCCCACCGACCCGGGTCCTCAGGCCGCGCGGTGCCTCTTCCCCGGGGGACCCCGGGCTCCTCCTTCCGGAGGCCGCGCTCCCCCCGGAGGCCGGACCCGGGTCGGGGGCCGTCAGTAGCCCCGCCAGGCGCCCTGGTGGTAGCCGATCACCCGCGGGTGCATGAGGGTCGACTCCCGGACCTCTCCCCCGCGGCGGTCCTTCGGGAAGACCTGGGCCGCGGCCAGCAGCGAGTCGTCCAGGAAGCGCAGTTCGGGTGCGTCCTCGGGAACGCGCAGGTCGGGCGGCCCGTCGGCGGCGGCGAGGTAGAACCCCCAGTTGCCGAACGTCGGCACGTCCACGTTGTAGGGGGTCGCGGCCAGCCCGGCCTCCTCCAAGGAACGGCCCACGCTCCAGTAGGCGTCCGGGGCGAAGAAGGGCGAACCCGACTGCACCACCACCCGGCCCCCCTCGTCCAGGGCTTGGCGCAGGAGCGCGTAGAACTCGACGGTGTAGAGCTTGGCGGTGCCCACGTCGGTTCCGTCCGGCAGGTCGGCCACGACCACGTCGAAACGCTCCCCGTTGTCGCGCAGCCACTGGAAGGCGTCGGCGTTGACCACGCGCAGGCGCGGGTCCCCGAAGGAGTCCCCGTTGAGGTCGCGGATCACCGGGTTGGTGGCGGCCAGCTCGATCACGGCCGGGTCCAGGTCCACCAGGGTCACCGAGGCGACGTCGTCGTAGGCGAGGATCTCGCGCAGGGCCAGCCCGTCGCCGCCGCCCAGCACCAGGACCTCCTCGTGCGGCCCCGCCATCGCCGGGTGCACCAGGGACTCGTGGTAGCGGTACTCGTCCAGGGTGGAGAACTGCAGGTCCCCGTTGAGGAACATGCGGGTGTCCCGGCCGTCCAGGGAACGGGTGAGCACGATCTCCTGGTACTCCGAGCGCTCGGCGTGCACGATCGGGTCGCGGTACAGGGCCTGGCGGGCGTCCACCTCGAACCGGTCGGCGTAGAGGTAGGCCAGGCCCAGCACGGCGAGGACGAGGGCCAGGCCCAGGCTCAGCCCGACGCGGGCGCGCCGGGACAGCTCGCCGCGGAAGAGCCACAGCACCACCGCCACGCCGACCACCGCGTTGAGCGCGCCCACCATCAGCGCCCCCTTGGGCAGCCCCAGCAGCGGCAGCAGCAGGAAGGGGAAGGCCAGGCCCCCGATCAGCCCGCCCACGTAGTCGGCCGCGAACAGGTCGGCCACCGCCTCGGAGGCCTCCTGCCGGCGGATGCGCTGGATCAGCGTCATCAGCAGCGGGATCTCCATGCCGATGAGGGCGCCGATGACGAAGGCCAGCAGCACCAGGGCGGGCTGGTAGGCGGAGAACCACGCGAAGGCCCCGTACAGCAACAGCACCGACAGGCCGCCGACCAGCGAGAGCAGTCCCTCGATCACCGCGAAGGAGCTGGCTGGGCGGGCCTGGAAGCGCTTGGACAGCAGCGAGCCGACCCCCATGGCGAAGACCATCACGGACAGGACCACGGAGGCCTGGGTGATGGTGTCGCCCAGCAGGTAGCTGCCGATGGCCACGAGCGCCAGCTCGTACACCAGGCCGCAGGCGGCGCAGACGAACACCGCCAGCAGCACGAGGAAGCGGGCCGCCCGGGCCGGTACCGGGAGCCCGGGTCGTGTGCGTGCGGCGGTCTCAGTCAACGCGGGTGCCTTCGTCCGGTGGTGCGTGCGGCCGGAGCCCGGCCGTTCGGTGCTGCTGGGGGCGGCGCCGGGGCGCCGCCGGGGTCAGGTCAGGGCCGCGGCGACGACCACGGCGATCGCGATGTGCGCGGATGCGCTCACCCAGGTGGCCGGGTGCGGTTCGCTGTCGCTGATCATGCGGGCGATCTTGGCCGGGGTGATGGCGTCGATCAGCAGGAAGGACAGCGCCATGACCGCCAGTCCGATCAGGCCGTAGACGGCGGTCGAGAGCAGTCCGGCGCCCAGTCCGATCTCGGAGTCGCTGGACAGGATCGCCGAGGTGACGACGACGGCGGAGCCCAGCGTGTTGGCGGACACGAGCAGCACGGCGTTGCGGTTGCGCTCCTCCCAGATGAGCTGGTGCAGCTTGCCGGGGGTGAGCAGGTCGGTGAGCAGGTAGCCCACCACGAGCACGGCGATGCCCACTCCGCCGTAGGCGAGGGCAGCGAGGGAGTTGAAGAGGATCTCGTTCATGGTCCTGTCCGCTGGTGAGGGGATGTGTGGGAGGAGGTACTGGAGGTGAGGGGGCGCTACTTGCCGAAACCGCTGCCGCCGCCACGGGTGTTGCTGCCGCTGCCGTTGCTCTGGCTGCTGCCGCCGTAGTCGTTGTTCCGGTTGCTGCTGTAGCTGCTACCGCTGTTGCCGCTGCTTCCGCCGAAGAAGAAGAACCCTCCGCCCGAGGAGCCGGAGGAGGACGACTCGCAGTCATCGTCGTCGTAGCCCTCGACGGCGACCACGTCGTCGTCCGGGCAGTAGCGGTTGTTGTCGCTGGTGCAGGCGCTGAGCAGGAACAGGATCAGGAGGATGCCGCCGATCACGGCGAAGACGGCGATCACGGTGTTCCTGCCGTCGTGGGGTTCCTCGTATGCCTTCATGGGGCGCTTCTCTCAGGGGTGGGGGGCGTGGTCACTGTCGAGGAGGTCGTCACCAGTTCGCCACTCTGCGGGTAGGCGTGCCAGGTGCGCCAGCGGGTCCGTCCCGCGCGGTCGCGGGACAGGCTCAGCGCCGTGACGGCGAGGGGGTCTCCCGGGAAGGCGACGAGCAGGCCGTCGGGGGAGTCGGCCACCTCTCGGCGGAGCCGGTCCACCCGCCGGGTCAGCGCGGTGCGCGACAGGCGCTCCACGAGCGAGGTGAAGCGGTAGCGCCCGGAGCGCTCGGCCCGGTCCGGCAGGCCGCCGGGGAGTCCGGGGAGGCAGGCCACGGTCTCCACCAGGGGCGTGTCCGCGGCCGGTGCCGCCGCCTCGGGGGTGAGGGCCACCTGGTGGGAGGCCCCGAGCACGCGGAGTTCGACCCGGGCCCCGGGAACCCGCAGGGTGCGGGCGGCCAGGGCCTCCACCAGCGGGTGGCCCAGGGTCCAGACCAGGTCGTCGGCCCGGGTGTCGACGAAGGGGGTGCTGATGCTCGCGAGCACGCTCCGCTCAGCTCCCCGGGTAGATGGTGAAGGTGCCGGGCGCGACCTTGGTGCCGGTGCTGGCCTCCCAGCGGCCGTGGTCGAAGCGCTCGAAGGACAGCAGCCTGCCGTCGCTGGACTCGTAGTCGGCGTAGTCCATGCCGCCCTCGGCCCTGAGGCCGGTGGTGCCCTCGGAGCGGTAGGAGCCGCTGCCCTTCTCCTGGAGTTCGTAGACCACGCCCTCCAGTTCGACGGACCTGCCCTGGGGGATGATGTCGACGTCGGGGCGGCCGGTCCACAGGGCGATCTCCACGTCGGGGTCCGCCTCCACCGAGAGCCAGCGCTTGCCTCCCTCGACCTCCAGGAAGTGCTCCGACCAGGTGTACCCGCCCTCGGACAGGCGCAGGGTGCCGCGGATCCAGGTGCGCTCGACGCCCCAGTCGATCATGTCGCCCGCCTTGAGCGCGAGGGGGTCGCCCGCGGTGCCGTCGTCCTTGTCGGCGAAGGGGTCCCGCGGGGGCAGCGGGGCCGGGGGAGCGGAGTCCCGCCCGCGCGAGCGCCGCGCGTAGACCACGGCGGCGATCACGGCCGCGACGGCGACGACGATGAGCAGCAGCAGGATTTCCATGGCCAGGGTTCCTCGCTTCGCGACGGGGGTGGGGGCGGACGGCGCGGCCCCTGTTCGGGACCCCTCCCCGGGCCGGGCCATCCTACTGGGGCTTTGACGCCGCCGACAGATGCGAGGTTCCGGACATAAGGGGCAAAAACCCGAGAGGTCCGGAGCTTTCGCGGACGGCCCGGGGCGGGCGGGCCCGGGTCAGGCCCAGGGGTCGCCGGTCTCCACGGGAAGTGTGTCGTCGCCGCCCCACCGGCTCCACGAGCCCGGGTACAGGCGGGCGCCGCGGTACCCCGCGTGCTCCAGGGCGAGCAGGTCGTGGCAGGCGGTGACCCCGGACCCGCAGTAGGCGGTGACGGTGGCGGCGGAGTCGGCGCCCAGTGCCGCGAAGCGTTCCCGCAGGTTTTCCGGACTGGCCAGGAAACCGTCACCGTCCAGGTTCCGAACCCACTCGGCGCCGCGCGCGCCGGGGATGTGCCCGGGCCGGGCGTCCGCGGGGGCGGGCTGCTCGCCGGTGTAGCGGCCGTGGACGCGTGCGTCCAGCAGCAGGTGCGCCGGGTCGCCCGTGCGGGCCCGCACCTGCTCGGTGTCCGCGACCCGGTCCCCGGGCCAGGGCACCGGGGTGCGGTGGACGGGCTCGGGGGTGACCTCGCCCTCCTCCAGCGGTCCGTCCCACGCCCGGAGGCCGCCGTCCAGGAAGGCCGCGGGGGTGCCCAGGACGCGCAGCATCCACACGAGGCGGGCGGCGACAGAACCGCCCGCGTCGTCGTAGACGACTACGCGGGAGTCGTCGCCGATGCCGAGACGGCCCAGGGTGCGGGCGAACGCGTCGGGGCCGGGGAGCGGGTGGCGGCCGCCCTCGGGGCTGGCCGGCGCGGCGAGGTCGGCGTCCAGGTCGGTGAAGACCGCGCCCGGAAGGTGGCCGGAGCGGTGGGCGTCGCGGCCGGAGCGGCCGTCGAGGTACCACCGGGAGTCGACGAGGACGACCTGGTCACGGTGCGCGCGGAGCCAGTCGGCCGAGACGGCCACCGGAAGCGTCAGGGGTTCGGACATGGGCGCCAGCCTAGCGCCGCGCCGCCGTCCGCGCCGTGACGCCTCAGCCCTCTCCCGCCTGGTCCAGGCGGTGCACGCGCCGGATCCACCACAGCCCCAGGGCCGGGAGCACCAGCGGGATGAAGAGGTACCCGCTGCCGAAGTTCGACCACACCGTGTCGTCGGGGAAGACCTCCGGCAGGAACACGCTGGTCGTGCCGACCGCCAGCACCCCGGCCATCTCGATGCCGCACGCCACGAAGGCCACCGTGCGGGAGGTGCGCCCGGCCCGCGCCAGGCCGAACGCCGCCACCAGGTAGATCACCCCGGCGAGCAGGGACAGGGCGTACGCCAGCGGGGCCTCGTCGAACCTCGTGGCCAGCTGGTAGCCGCCCCGGGCGGTGGCGGCGAGCGCGAACACCCCGTAGACGGCCACCAGGAGCCGGCCGGGGCCGGTCCGCAGGGTCCTGGCGGTGGGCGGGGAGGTCTCAGACAACGGGGTTCCAGAGCTGTTCGAGCCGGACGAGCAGGACGGGCAGGATCAGGCACGCGAAGGCGATCACGGCCGGCCCCCACCTGCTGCGCTCCATGAAGCCCCACACGGCGCACGCGGGCGGCAGCAGGGCCACGGTGGCCAGGTAGGAGACGAACATGGCCGTCTCCGCGGGGCGCTCGCCGCCGACCATGGCGGCGACGGAGACCCCCACCTGCCCCAGGACGAGGAGCCACAGCAAGCCCATGCCGACCAGGTGGGGGACCACCATCGGCTGGTCGCGCAGGGTCGAGACGAGGAACCACCCGGCCATCGCCAGCGACACCATCTGAATCGTCATGGTCAGCCAGTCGACCACGCCGCCTCCCCGCGCACCGTCCCTCCGCCCATGTCAGCGGTGTGTACGACACAGCGTAGTACGTTAGGGCCACCGGACGGCACCGGCCCCGTTCCGGGACCGCGCCCACCAGGGAGGAGAGGGTTCCGGGCGCCCCTTAGCGGAGGCTCACCCGACGCGAACCCGCCCACGTCGGATATGGTCCTCGCAGCCGCGCGTGTTCCAGCCGGTGCACACCCCAAGGCCCGCGGCGCGTCCCACAACCATCGTGTACGAGAACCGGAGCACACGCGTGTCCAACCCCCAGTACCCCTCCGGCCCCCAGCAACCGCCCTACGGCGGCCAGCCCCCCTACGGCGACCCCACCGGCGGCCAGCCCTCCTACGGCGACCCGACCGGAGGCCAGTCCCCGTACGGCGCGCCCCCCGGCGGCCAGCCCCCCTACGGCGACCCGACGGGCGGTCAGCCCCCCTACGGGAACCCGCCCGGCGGTCAGCCGCCCTACGGCATGCCCCCCGGCCCGCCCGGAGGCGAGTTCCCCTACGGCCCGCCCCCCGGCGGCCAGCCGCCGAAGCAGGGCATGTCCACCGGGGCCAAGGTCGGCATCGGGGTCGGCGCCGGATGCCTCGGCATCATCGTGATCCTGGTCATCGTCATCGTGTTCGCGATCTTCGCCTCCGGAGGCGAAGACACCCCGTCCTCCGCCCCGAACCCCTCCGTCACGCAGGAGGAGGAGCCCGCCGAGGACACCGCCCCCGCCGAGGAGGAGCCCGCCGCCGACGGGCGGGGCGTCAGCATCACCGCGACCCCCGCCGGGACCGCGGGTGACGTCATCGACGACACCGTCTACACGGTCCTGGACGTGGAGATCGTCAACAACGGCGACCAGGACCTCGACATCAACCCGCTCTACTTCTCGACGGTGCTCGACGACGGCACCGAGCGCAGCGACTGGGCCGAGGCGCTCTTCGCCGACATCGAGCCGTTCGAGGTCGGCACCCTCCCGCCCGGCTCCAGCGTCTCCGGACAGATCGCCGTCGAGGGGGAGGTCACCATCGTCGAGGTGCGGTACGACCCGACCTTCGGCATGGAGGAGCCGATCACCACGACCGTGCAGTAGTCCGCGCACGCGCGACCCCGCCCGCGGCCGGTCCGCGGGCGGGGTTTCCCGTCCGCACGGGACTTCCCCCGGCGCACGCTCCGCCTTCTACGGCAGAACGGAGATCTTTCCGGTCCGCTTGGATAGGGTCTTCGCGCGCGTACCCCCGGCTCAGTACGCGGTGTCCTTCGCGGCTCCCGCTCCGCCGCCCCCGTGCGCCGGGGAGAACCCGGCTACGGGCCCCACCCGGACCGCGACGGCGTCGGACGCGAGCAGCCGACAACGCCCCGCCGGGCCGGTACCTCAGGTGGCCGCCGGATCCGCCTCCTCCACGTCCTCAACGGCGGTGAGGACCTCCGCGTCCCCCGAGGCCAGGGCCGACTCCAGCATGCGCTTGGTGACGGCGGCCTCCACCTGGTCGACCGCGTGCGCGGTCATCTCGTCGCCGTACCCGGGCAGGGCCCGGCTGCCGACGTAGGCCCGGCACAGCCGCACGGCCTCGGCCGTGGCCGGTCCGTACCTGGAGTCGATCCCGCCCCTGCCCAGGGCGTCGCCGAAGCCCGCCCGGTGATCCTGAGCTGGAGCAGCTTGACCGCCGCCCCCCTGCTGCCGATGCGCAGCCCGAGCATGCCGGGTACCTCCGTGTTCTGGCCGGGGCCGGGTGGCTGTTCGAACGCGCCGGATCTGACGAGGGCGTAGGCCCGGTCGCCGGGGCACGAGGTGGAGACGAAGTCGCGGTGCCCGAGCACCCGTCCGGCGACCGAGGTGCCCGGCTCCATCAGCCAGCGGCGGAGTTCGCGGACGGCGTTGACCTGCTCGGGGGTGACCGGGTCGGTGGGACCGGTGGCCAGAGTGACCGAGTAGTGGGAGGAGTTGCCTCCGGGCTGCGCGGCCTGTACTCGGTACAAGCCCCGACCTTCTATGACGTATCCATGCGGACAGGCCATAAAGGAATACCCGATGTCGGCCCAGCCCCGGGCCGGGCCGGTGTGGAACGCGCGGGTGCGCCGCCAGTAGGCGAGGCAGGCCGCGTGGTCCCTGGCCGCCAGGCCCTGGTCGGAACCGCCGTAGTGGACGACCAGTCCCGAGCGGGGGGCGGCCCTGGCCGCGGGCGAGGCCCCCACCCGAGCCCGGACCGCGACACGTACTTGCTCGGTCGTGGCATATCACCATTGTGTCAAGCGGACACTCCGAAGAGTAGTGGAGTTATGGCTCCCGGTGATATTTCTCTGGTCCCGGGCCCCCGTGTGGCGCAGGCCCCCCGTCCGGCCCGGACTGGGGCACCATGGTGGCCGACCCACCCCCGGGAGGTAGTCCAGTGCTCTCCGCACACACCGTCAGCGTCGTCCGCGAGGCCGAGCACGCGCTCATGGCGCGGCTCCCCGACGGAACCCTCATGCGCCGGGCCGCCGCCGGGCTCGGCGCCGAGTGCGCCCGGATGCTGCCGCGCGTGTACGGCGCGCGGATCGTCCTCCTGGTCGGCGGCGGCGACAACGGCGGCGACGCCCTGTACGCGGGCGCCGGCCTGGCGGCCCGGGGTGCGGCCGTGCTCGCGCTGCTCGCCGGACGCGGCGCCCACGAGGGCGGGGCCGAGGCCCTGCGTGCCGCGGGCGGCCGGATCCGCCCGTTCGGCGGTACCGGGGCGGACGAGACCGACGTCTTCGGGGCCGACCTCATCGTCGACGGGCTCCTCGGCATCGGCGGCCGGGGAGGGCTGCGCGAACCGCACGCCGCACTGGCGCTGCTCGCCGTGAACGCACCGGCGCCCGTGGTCGCCGTCGACCTGCCCAGCGGCGTGGACGCCGACACCGGGGAGGTCCGCGGGCACGCGGTCCGCGCCGACGCCACCGTCACCTTCGGCACCCCCAAGCCGGGGTTGTTCGTGGACCCGGGCGCCGAACGCGCGGGCCGGGTCCGCGTCGTGGACATCGGGCTGGGACCGGAACTGCCCGGGCCCGACCTGGTCCGCCCCGAAGCCGGGGACATCGCCTCCCTCCTGCCGGTCCCCGGAGCCGAGACCGACAAGTACCGGCGGGGCGTGCTGGAGGTCCGGGCGGGCTCGGACCGCTACCGCGGCGCCGCCGTCCTGTGCGTGGGCGGAGCACTGCGCACCGGGGTCGGGATGGTCCGCTACGGGGGCGGACCGGCCGTCGTCGACCAGGTGCTCTCCCGCTGGCCGGAGGTGGTCGCCAGCCACCTCGAACCGCAGCACAGCACCGACCTGGCACCGGGCCGGGCCTCCGCCGTGGTCGTCGGCTCGGGACGCGGTACGCACCCGGCCAACACGGAGGAGCTGCGCGCGGTCCTGGACAGCGAGCTTCCCGTGCTCGTCGACGCCGACGGGCTCACCCTGCTCACCGGTGAGGGGGGCCGGCCGCTGGTCGAGCTGCTGCGGACCCGGTCCGCGCACACGGTGCTGACCCCGCACGCGGGCGAAATGGCCCGGCTGCTGGGGGTCGACCGGGGCGAGGTCGAGGCGCGCCGCCGGGAGCACGCCCTGCGCGCCCGCGACCGCTTCGGCTGCACGGTCCTGCTCAAGGGGTCGACCACGCTGATCGCGCACCCCGGGGCGCCCCTGGTCGTCAACCCGACGGGTACGCCGCTGCTCGCCACGGCCGGTTCCGGTGACGTGCTCTCCGGTGCGATCGGCGCCCTCCTGGCGGCCGGACTGCCCGCCGGGGAGGCCGCGATGTGCGGCGCCTACGTCCACGGGCGGGCCGCCTCACTGGCCCGTGACGGCGCCCCGATCAGCGCGTCCGACCTGTTGGACGCGCTGCCGCGTGCGGTCGCGGAGGTCTCCCGGGCCCGCTGAGGCGCCGCCGGGGCGCCCCGTGGCTCGCCCCCGCCTTCCAGACGATCGCCCGAACGGGGCTCAGCCCGCGCGGGCCGCGTCGATGCCGCGCTGCACGATGTCGGTGATGAAGTAGTCCCCCGGGTCGCGCTCGTCGCGCAGCCGGTGCACCAGGGAGTCGTCCACCCACAGGAACTCGGTGTGCTTGTCCGGTTCCAGGCGGGGTGCCTCCAGGTCGCCCTCGACCCGGACCAGGTAGTCCACCTCGTGCCGGGTGACGCCGTCGCCGGGGTCCCAGTCCAGGCGGAACAGCTCGGCCAGCACGGCGGTCAGCCGCCAGCCGGTCTCCTCCTCGATCTCGCGCGCCAGGCCCTGGAGCATGCTCTCGCCCGGCTCGACGTGCCCGCCCACGATGTCCCAGCAGTGCGGGAAGACCCTGCGCGTGGGCGACCGGCGCTGCGCGAAGACCCTGCCCCGGCCGTCGGCGATGACCGCGCCCGCCACGTGGGTCCGCCCGTCGGAGGTGTCCGGGAACTCGATCCCCGGAGCCACCGTGATACCGCCGCTCATGCGCCCTCCTCCTCGTCCGGGGGCCAGCCTACGTCCCGGCCCCGGCGGGGGAGGCGCAGGGTGAGCAGCCTGGCGCGGGGCGCCAGCCGGGCGGCCAGGTCGAAGACCGCCTCGGTGCGCGAGTGGTCCTCGTCCAGCACCGAGAACAGGTTCACGCCCAGGTAGAACGTGATCGCCCCGTAGGCCACCTCGCGGGCGGGCAGCAGCCTGGCCAGGGCGGATCCGCCCAGCACCCGGTTCCACTCCCGCTCGATGAAGGCGATCCACGGCTCGGAGCGGTCCCGGATCTCCCGGCGCAGCTCCGGTTTGGTGACGGCCGCGGCCACGAGCTCGGAGAACTCGGTGATGTAGCCCCGCTCCAGGTCGGTGCGGTAGATCCGCACGGCCGCCTCCACCAGCTCCTCCAGGGTGTCCGCCCGCGCGGCGACCTCCTGGTACATGGCCATGCGCTCCGCGCTGGAGCGGTCCAGCGCCGCGAGCAGCAGTGGGTCCACACCCCCGAAGTGGTAGAAGACCAGCGCCGAGTTGGCCTCCGCGCGCGTGGCGATGGCCCGTGCCGAGGCGCCGGCGTACCCCTCCTCGCGCAGGACCTCGCTGGCGGCGGCCAGCAGCCGCTCCTTCGTCTCCTCGCCCGTGCGCCGTCCTCCGCTGTTCCTCGCCACGCGGCCCTCCTTGCTCTCGGGACGGTGTTCAGCATACGGTTTAATCACTTGATTAAACCGATTGCTTTAATCATCTGGCGAAGGAGCTCCCCCGTGACCCCACCCCCGCCCTCCGAGCCGGACGGGCCGCCGCGGCCCTCCCGGGAGCGCTGGCTGCTCGCCGGCGTGGTCCTGGCCGCCTTCGTCGCCCTCCTGGCCCTGCGCGTCCAGCACTGGGGCCGGTTGGACCAGACCGCCCTGTTCTACGTCGGGCTCCCCGCGACGATCGCGCTGTTCGTGGTGCTCACCGTGCGGGCCCGGACCGTCGTCGGCGTCGCCCTGGCCGCCACCACCGTCTGCCTCACCCTGGCCGGACCGCTGCTGGGCGAGGGACTCGTCTGCCTGCTCATCGCCGCGCCGCTCATCTACGGGGTCGTCGCCCTGGTCGGCTGGGTCGCCGGGCTGATCCTGCGCGGTGGACGCTCCCAGCACGCCCTGTTCGCGGTGCCGCTGCTCTTCGCGCTCGCCCTGGAGGGCGTCGCCGGGGTCTCGCTGCTGCCCCGGGCCGACCGGGGGGAGGGATCGGTCCTGGTGGCCGCCGACCCCGCGAGCGTCGCCGCGGCCCTGGCCGCGCCGCCCGCCTACGGCGAGCCCGAGGCGCTCTTCCTGCGCGCCGTCCCCTTCCCACGCCCGGTCGAGGCCTCCGGGGAGGGCCTGGAGGCGGGCGACACCCGGTCGGTCCGCTTCACCCCGCGCCGGGTCCTGCGGCCCGGGGCCGAGCCCACTCCGCGCCACATGGAACTGAGGGTCGCGGAGAGCCGGGTCGGCGCGGACGGCGGCCGGGTGGTGTTCGACGTGGTCGAGGACACCGCCTTCGCCAACTGGATGGACATGCGCCGCGCCGAGGCGGTGTGGCGGGCAGAGGGCGGCGGCACCCGGCTGACCTGGACCATCGACTACGAGCGCACCTACGAGCCGTCCTGGTACTTCGGGCCGGTCCAGTCCTACGCGACGGACCTGGCCGCCGGGTACCTCGGCGCGGCCTTCGCCGCCGCCGCGTCGGGGGAGGGGAGCTGATGGACCCGGAACCCTCCGCCGCGCTGGTCCGCGGCGTCGGACTGTTCCTCCCCCTGCTGCTCACGGCCGTGCTGTGCCTGTGGCGCGCCCCCCGACAGCGCGAGGTCGCGGCGATGGTCGTGGCCGGGGTCTGGGCCCTGCTCACCCTCGTCCCGCTCAACCTGTACGCCCTGCACGCGGGCTGGTGGTCCTTCCACGCGCGGGGGGCCGTGTGGCTCGGCATCCCCGTCGACCTGCTGCTCGCCTGGGCGCTGCTGTGGGGCTCCCTGCCCGCCCTGCTGCTGCGGCTGCTCCCCGTCCCGCTGCTCACCGGGCTGCTCGTGTGGATCGACGTCATCGCCATGCCGCTCGCCGAACCCGTCGTGGTGCTGGGACCCCTGTGGCTGCTGGGGGAGTTCGCGGGTTCGGTGCTGTGCCTGATCCCCGCGCTGATGCTGGCCTACTGGACGCGCACCGGCCAGCTCGTCCACGCCCGGATGTGGGCGCAGGCGGGGCTCGCCTTCGTGCTCATGGCGGTGCTGCCGGTGGTCGTCCTCGGCGCCCGACCCCTCTCCGACGCGGCGGCCTTCGGCGCGGCCCAGGCCCTGGCCCTGGTGTGCCTGCCGGGCCTGGCGGCGGCCCGCGAGTTCGCCCGGGTGGGCGGCGGCACCCCGCTGCCCTTCGACCCGCCCTCCGCGCTGGTGACCAGCGGCCCCTACGCCTATGTGCGCAATCCGATGCAGACCACCATCGTCGCGCTCTACCTGGTGCTGGCCCCGGCGACGGGGAACCCGTGGTTCCTCGCCGGAACCGGGGTCGCGTTCGGCTACGGCGCCGGGTTCGCCGCCTGGCACGAGGGCGGACAGCTGCGCCGGGCCTTCGGCCCCGCCTGGGAGGACTACCGCTCGGGCGTGCGCGCGTGGCTGCCGCGCTGGCGGCCCTGGCCGGACCGCCCGCGCGCCCGGCTGTACGTGGCCGCCGACTGCGCCATGTGCCGGGGGCTGGGCGGGTGGCTCGCCGCCCGCTCCCCGGTGGCGCTGGAGCTGCGCCCCGCCGCCGAGCACTCGGAGGTGCTGTACCGCCTGACCTACCAGATGGCGGACGGGCCGCGCTGGAGCGGGGTGTCCGCCTTGGCCCGCGCGCTCGAACACCTCCACCTCGGCTGGGCGCTCACCGGCTGGGCGCTCGACCTGCCGGGGGTACGGCACTTCGCCCAGCTGTGCGCCGACGCCTTCGGCGCCGGTCCCCGCCCCTCCCGGACGGGGCAGGAGGACGCGACGCCGGCCCGCCCCCGTGCCGAGCAGGTGGGACGGTGACCGAACCCCACGGTCCGCCCGCGCCGGGGCGGCGTTCCCCGTGGACCGGCAGGCAGTCGGGGCGGAGACGGGACCGCGTGTTCCCGCGGGTCGGCCCTGCCCGGCGGTCGGACCGCCGCGGGACCGCGCCCTCCTCGGCGCGGACCGCCCACCGTTATGCTCGGTCGGGGCCCGGCCGCGCCGGAGGCGGCGCGGGGCCCCACGTGTTCGCCCCCCGTCAGGCACGAGGAAACCGATGGAAGAACAGGCCATGCTCGCGCGGGACCTCGTGCTGCGCGTCTGTGCCGGAGCGACCGAGCTCGACCCCCACTGGATCCGGAGCGGCGGCAAGGTCACCACCCCCTTCCTCGTGCCGCGCGACCGCAACCTCATCCGCGCGATCGTCGCCGCGGGCCGCGCCATGGGCGTGGACCGGCTCCTGGTGTGCCGGACCCGGCCCGAGTTCTCCTACGACCCCGTCACCGAGGTCCCCCTCGACACCGACACCCTCATCGACCTCATCCGCGGCTGGGGACCCACGCCCACCGACTTCCTCGTCTGTGTCGAGGACTTCTCCGCCGCGGTACTGGTCACCGCGGACGAACTCACCGTCGCCGCCGGACCCGCCGACTTCGTCCGCGAACTCGTCGGAGCCGACATCCCCCAGGCCCGGGCGCACTTCGGCGCGCGCGCCCGCGCCGAGGGCGGCCCCGTCCTCACCCGCGCCGCCCAGCTCTACCACTGCGCCGAGACCGGCGCCCGCCACGCCCGGGGCTCCCGCGGCCCCGGCCCCGACCTGGCCGAACGCCTGGTCCGGAGCGTCGACCGCGCCCGGCGGAACTCGCCGCGCGCCGTCCGCTCCCTGCGCGCCCTGCGCGGCGCCTGGGGGTGGCTCATGGTGGTGGCCCTGCTCCTCGCGCCCCTGGCCGCACCCGAACTGGGCGCCGCCCTCCCCGCGCTGGCCGCCGCGTTCGCGCTGCTGCTGCAGCTCGGTCTGCTGGCGCGCTCGCGCACCGTCTCCTTCGCCGCCCTGCTCCGGGTGGCCGCGTTCGGGGCGCTGCTGCTGTGGCCCCTGGCCCTGGCCGAGGCCGCCGTGGCCCGGCTGCTCGGCGCCGACCCCTACGGCGTGCTCGCCTACACCTACGTCGCCGTGCCCCTGGAGGAGCTGGGCAAGCTGCTCCCGCTGCTGCTCCTGCCCCTGGCGGCGCGCAGGCGGCTGCGCCGCCTGGCCGCGGTCGACTTCCTGCTGCTGGCCGCCGCCTCCGGAGCCGGGTTCCAACTGGCGGAGCGCCTGTTCACCCAGGTGGCCCTGGGCGCCCCCGACCTCTCCGCCGACGGGGGGCTGTTCCTGCCCGGCGGCAGCACCGTGACCGACCCGGCGGGCGAGGTGCTGGCGGTCTTCTCCGGGCACGCCGTCACCACCGGCCTGGTCGGCGCCGCCCTCGGACTGGCCGTCGTGGGCCGCCGCCACGGGGCCTGGCTGTGGCTGCTGCCCCCCGTCGCGCTGACCCTGGCGGTGCTGGACCACCTCAACCTCAACGCGCGGCTGGCCAACGCCGCGCTCCACCCCGCGTCGGAGTTCGTGCACGGCCTCCTCGGCGGCGGGGCGCTCACCCCCTGGCTGCTGGTGCTGCTCCTGGTGTGCGCGGTCGCCCTGGACTACCGGCTGATCGCGACCGCCGCCGAGTCCACGCCCCCGCTGCCCGGTCAGCCGCCGCTGGCGGGCCTGCGCCGCCGGGCCCGGGGCCGTTCCGTGGCCACGCGCGTCCGCGTGCCCGCCGACATCGCGCCGATGTTCCGCCGCACGGCGCTGTCCTGGGCGGAACTGCCGGTCATCCTGGCCACCGCCCTGTCCACGGTCGCGCACGAACTGGCCGCCGCCACCATCGCCGCGCGGCGCGGCCCAGGGGTGCTCTGCGACACCTGGCGGTTCCTGCGCTGGCGCCGCGCCAACGCGATGGGCGAGGCCCGCTCCGCCGGACGGCCCTGGCGCCACCACCCCTCGCAGGTGGAACTGTCCGGGCAGGCGCGCGAACTGGCCCGGCGCCTGGGACTGGCGGCCACCGGCGGGGTCACCGCGGCGGTGGGCCTGCTGGCCTGCGCCACCGCGTACGCCGTCCTCGGCGCACCGGCCGCGGACGGGACCCCCGCCTACGCCTACCTGGCGCTGGACCGGATCCAGGGCTGGCTGGCCGGGCTCTCCCCGGGGGACACGGTCTGGGCCGCCGTGGTCACGACCGCGGTGCTCACACTGCTGACGGCGGGCAACGGCGTGCCGCACGCCCACCCGCGGATGCGCGAGTTCCTGCGCGAGCCCACCGCCAACACCGGCGCGATCCTGGGCATGCTCGCCCCCGGCCAGGTGGGGTACGCCGTCCTGGGCCTGGCGGGGCTGGCCCTGCCCCGGCGCGTGGACCGGCTCCTGGTCCGCTGATCCGCTCAGAACCCGTAGGCGTCCCTGCGGTGACGAATCGAGTGGATCCCGATCACCTCCTCGTCCGGACGGACCTTGCGGACGATCCGGCCTGACCACGGTGGAGACCAGCCCGGCTTCCGTCGGTGTCCTGTACAGGGGTGACGCCCCTGGGCGGCTCGAAGGCGCGCACCGGCGGCACCTCGCCGGTGAACCGCTCCACCCGCACCCGCGTCAGCTGGCCGGTGCAACCCTGGCTCAACGCGGACGTGCCCACGTCCTCCGTGAGCGCGTTCGGGTTGCCGTGAGCGCATCCCACCCCGTCGGCGGAGGGGTCGTACCAGGCCCCCGTCGACAGCTGCACCACGCCCGGCCGGAGCGCCTCGCTCACCACCACACCGGCCAGGCACGAGCCCCGGGCGCTCACCACCCGGACCACGTCCCCGTCGGCCGCGCCGCACGCCCGCGCGTCGTCCGGGTGCATCCGCACCGGCGCGCGCCCGGCGACCTTCTGCGCCATGCTGTGCGCGCCCATGTCCTGCTGGCTGTGCAGCCGCCCGCTCGGCTGGTTGGCGAGCAGCACCAGGGGGAAGTCCTCCGACCCGGCGCCGGCCACCGCCGGACCGGGCAGCCACACCGGGTGCCCGGGGCAGTCCTCGTATCCGAAGGAGGCGATCGTCTCCGAGAACAGCTCGATCCGCCCGCTGGGGGTGCGCAGCGCGTTGGCCGCCGGGTCGGCGCGGAACTCGGACAGCAGCGCCGCGTCCTCCACCCGGCCGGGCATCTCCGCCCGGCCCCGCTCCCAGAACTCCTCGAACCCGGGCACCTCCAGGCCCCGCCGCGCCACCAGCGACCGCCACCGCTCGTAGGACACCCGCATCCAGTCCCGGCTGGTCCGGCCCTCGGTGAACTCCTCGCGCACTCCCAGGCGTTCGGCCAGGTCGGCGTAGGTGTCGTACTCGTCGCGGGCCTGCCCGTGCGGGGGCACCGCGCGCCGCATCGCCCGCACGCTCAGGTCGCCCTGGCTCGCGGCGACGTCCTCGCGCTCCAGCACCGTCGTGGCCGGGATGACGATGTCGGCGTGGCGCGCGGTCGCGGTCCAGTGCGTCTCGTGCACCACCACCGTCTCCGGGCGCCCGAAGGCCCGGGTCAGCCGGGCCAGGTCCTGGTGGTGGTGGAAGGGGTTGCCGCCCGCCCAGTAGACCAGCCGCACGTCCGGGTAGCGGCGCTCCTCGCCGTCGTAGTCGTAGCGCCCGCCCGGGTCCAGCAGCATGTCGGCCACCCGCGCCACCGGGATGAACGAGTCCACCGGGTTGCCGCCCTGCGGCATCCTCGGCAGGCCCAGCGGGGTCGCACCGCCGCCGTAGTTGCCCATCGACCCGTAGCCGGAGGCGAAGCCCCCGCCCGGCAGCCCCACCTGTCCCAGACAGCACGCCAGGGCCAGGCCCGCCCACAGCGGCTGCTCGCCGTAGCGCGCCCGCTGCACCGACCACCCCACGTTGACCAGGGTGCGCCGTCCGGCCATCCGCCGGGCCAGCGACCGCAGCCGGTCGGCGGCCACCCCGCTGATCCGCTCGGCCCACTCCGGGGAGCGCTCCGTACCGCCCGGGCGGCCCCGCTCGTCGCGCTCGCCCAGCACGTACGCGCGCAGCGCGTCCGCGCCCACCGTGTACCGGTCCAGGAAGTCGGTGTCGGCCAGGCCCTCGGTGAACAGCACGTGCATCAGCGCCAGCAGCACGGCGGTGTCGGTCCCCGGGGCGAGGGAGACCCACTCGGCCTTCACGTCCTCGGAGGCGTCGTCCGCCAGCGGCGACACCGACACGAACTCCACCCCGGCGTCGGCGGCCCCGCGCATCGCCGGGCCCGCGGTCTGCGCGGCCCGGCCGCCCGAGGAGGTCCACGTGTTGGACACGCGCAGCCCGCCGAAGGAGACCAGGAGCTCGGTGTGCTCGCGGATCCGGGTCCACGCCGGGGCCCGGTGCAGCAGGCGGTTCGCCGCCGGGGTGCCCAGGATCCGGGGGAACAGCACCTCCACCGCGCCGTGGCTGTAGGTGGTGCGCGAGCTCGTGTACCCGCCGATCGTGTTGAGGAACCGGTGCAGCTGGCTCTGCGCGTGGTGGATCCGGCCCGCGCTGCCCCACCCGTAGGAGCCGCCGTAGATCGCCGCGTTCCCGTGCGTTCGGCGCACCCGGTCCAGCTCCCCGGCGAGCAGGTCCAGCGCGGTGGACCACTCGACCTCGACGTACTCGTCGTCCGGATGGCCCCGGAGCGGGTCAGGGCCCGGGCCGCGGTCCAGCCACCGGCGCCGCACCGCCGGGCGCGCCACGCGCGAGGCGTGGTGCTGGGCGGCCGGGGTGTTGGCGATCACCGGGGAGGGCGCCGGGTCGTCGGCGTCCGGGCGGGTCCCGACCACGCGGCCGTCTTCGACGAGCACCTCGTAGCTGCCCCAGTGGGCGCTGGTCGGGTACGACGACGTCGCGGGCATGCTGGTTCCCTCCGTGGTCCTTCGTCCCTTTTGGGGTCGGACCTCACTCTACGCACCGCCGGGTGCGATGATGGGCCGCGCGGCGCGGGAGCGGAGCCGGGTGATCCCGGCCGTCCCCGCACCGCCCAGGTGGCCGAACGGAGGAGGAGACAGCGGTGACGGGCGAACTCAGGTCGCGTCGGTCGGTACTCGCGGTCCCGGGGTCCAACCCCCGGTTCGTCGACAAGGCACGGGGGCTGGACGTGGACGCCTTCTTCCTCGACCTGGAGGACGCGGTCGCGCCCCTGGAGAAGGAGGCCGCCCGCGACACCGTGGTGCGCGCCCTCAACGACGGCGGCTGGGGCGGCAGGGTCCGCAGCGTGCGGGTGAACGACGTCACCACCGCGTGGGCCTACCGCGACGTCATCACGGTGGTCGAGGGGGCCGGAGCCGAACTCGACGCGCTGGTGCTGCCCAAGGTCACCGGCGCCCGCGACGTCCAGTGGCTGGACACCCTGCTGACCCAGATCGAGCGCGCCGTCGGGCTGGAGGTCGGCCGGATCGGCATCGAGGCCCAGATCGAGGACGCCCGCGGCCTGGTCGCCGTCGACGCGATCGCCGGCGCCTCGCCCCGCCTGGAGTCCCTGGTCTACGGCCCCGCCGACTTCATGGCCTCCCTCAACATGAAAAGCCTGGTCGTCGGGGAGCAGCCGCCCGGCTACGACACCGGAGACGCCTACCACTACGTGCTCATGCGCATCCTCACCGCCGCGCGCGCCAACGGCCTCCAGGCCATCGACGGCCCCCACCTGCAGATCCGAGACGTGGACGCCTTCCGCCGCTCCGCCGCCCGCACTGCCGCCCTCGGCTTCGACGGCAAGTGGGTCCTGCACCCGCTCCAGGTGGAGGCGGCCAACGAGGTCTACGCGCCCACCCAGGAGGACTACGACCACGCCGAGCTCATCCTGGACGCCTACGAGCGCGCCACCACCGTCGACCGCCGGGGCGCCGTCATGCTCGGCGACGAGATGCTCGACGAGGCCTCCCGCAAGATGGCGCTCGTGGTCGCGGGCAAGGGCCGCGCCGCCGGACTCCGCAGGACCCGCTTCCTCGACTCCGGGGCCTGACCCGCCGCTGACCGGCCCGGATCTGACACGCGCCCCACCCGTCTCTTACCGCGCTCTCACCCTGATGCGCCACCATAAGCGCCATGGAAGCCACCGCCACGGTTCTGGTCGCCGACGACGACCGAGCGATCAGGGACTCACTGGAACGCGCACTCCAGCTGGAGGGCTACGAGGTGCGGACGGTACCGGACGGGGTCCAGGCCCTGGCCGCCGTGCACGCCCAGCCCGTCGACCTGCTCATCCTCGACGTGATGATGCCGGGTGTGGACGGGCTCGGCGTGGCCCGGGTCCTGCGGGCCGAGAAGGACCGCACGCCCATCCTCATGCTCACCGCGCGCGTGGAGACCCCGGACCGGGTGGCGGGGCTCGACGCCGGAGCCGACGACTACCTCGCCAAGCCCTTCGAGCTGGAGGAGCTCCTGGCCCGGCTGCGCGCCCTGCTGCGCCGCGCCGCGCCCGCCGACGGCGAGGCCGCGGAGGAGGGTCCGCTGCGGGTCGGCGAACTGCGGCTGGACCCGCGCGCCCGCCGGGTCTGGCGCGGCGAACACGAGGTCGAGCTGTCCAAGACGGAGTTCGACCTCCTCGAACTCCTGGTCCGCAACGCCGGGATCGTCCTGGACCACTCCACCATCTACGACCGCATCTGGGGCTACGACTTCGGCCCCGAGTCCAAGAACCTCGCCGTCTACATCAGCTACCTGCGCCGCAAGCTGGAGCGGGGCGGCGGAGCGCCGCTCATCCAGACCGTGCGCGGAGTCGGCTACACCCTGCGGCCCCAGGACTGAGCCCGTGCGCCCCGACCACCACCCCGCCACCGGCGGCGACCGCGCCACCGTCCACGCGCACCCCACCGCCCCCTGGTGGCGGCGCGTGCCGCCCCCGAGCGACTGGCGGCCGGGCGTGCTGCTGCGCCCGGGCGGCTGGCGGCTGGGCACCCGCTTCGCGGTGATCTTCGCCCTGGTCGCCGCCCTGGTCATCGCCCTGGTCGGCACTCTGGCCTACAGCACCGCCGCCGCGCTCATCCGGGCCGACGCCGAGAGCGAGTTCGACAAGACCGTCCGCGAGCTGTCCGACGAACTCGTCAGCCTCCACGAGCGGGACGGCACCGCCTTCCACAGACAGGGCCCGTTCCTGTCCGGCCCCAACCTCCAGCTGCAGTTCCTCGGCCCCGACGGCAGCAGGACGGTCACCGTGACCGACCCCTCCGAGGTCGTCTTCTTCGGCCCCTCGGACACCGACCTGGAGATCGCGGCGAAGGCGGAGCCCGGGGTCGTCGACACACGCGAGCAGACCATCGAGGGCCAGGGGTACCGGGTGGCCACGGTCTCCGTCGGCGGCGGCGGAGGAGCCCTCCAGCTCATCCAGGGGCTGTCCCCCACCGAGCTGATGCTCGACCGGCTCGCCACCCAGATCCTGTGGGCGGGCCTGTTCATCGCCCTGTGCGCGGCCGCCGCGGGCTGGCTGCTGGGCCACCGGACCACCGGCCGCCTGGTGCGCCTCACCGACGCCGCGGAGTACGTCAGCTCCACCGGCCGACTCGACCCGGTCGACGCCGGACGCGGCGGCGGGGACCGGGAGGAGGACCCCGGAAACGACGAGGTGGGCCGCCTGAGCAGCGCCTTCAACGCCATGCTCGCCCGCCTGGCCCGCTCCCAGGACGAACAGCGCCGCCTCGTCCAGGACGCCGCGCACGAGCTGCGCACGCCGCTGACGAGCCTGTACACCAACGTCCAGGTGCTCGGCCAGGCGGACCGGCTCAGCCCGCGGGCCCGCGAGAGCCTCATCGAGGACCTGCGCGGGGAGACCCGCGAGCTCACCGCACTCGTCAACGAACTGGTCGGCCTGGCCACCGGAGACCACGAGGACGAGCCGAGCGGCGCCGTCTCCCTCGCCGAGGTCGCCGAGAGGGTGGCCCGGCGCACCCGCCGCCGCACCGGCCGCGACATCGTCGTGGACGCCGACGACAGCGTGGTCTGGGGCCGCCCCGGCTCCCTGGAACGCGCGATCGCCAACCCCGTTGAGAACTCGGCCAAGTTCGACCCCGAGGGCACCGCGCCGATCGAGATCCGGGTGCGCCGGGGGACCGTGGAGGTCCTGGACCGGGGGCCCGGGATCGACCCGGCCGAGCTCGACCACGTCTTCGAGCGCTTCTACCGGTCCGCCTCCGCCCGCGGACTGCCCGGCTCCGGCCTCGGGTTGTCCATGGTCAGGGACATCGCGCACGCCCACGGCGGCGACGTCTTCGCCCGAAACCGGGAGGGCGGCGGCGCCGCCATCGGGTTCCGCCTGCCCGTGTTCACCCCGCCGGCCGGGGAGTCCGGGACCGCGGACGACGAGTCCGGAGGCGGGGTCCCCGGAACGGGTTGAACCCCCGGGGCCGGCCGGGCGCCCGCTCCGGGAACGGTCCCCGCCGGGGCGGTCGCCGCATCCGGGAAGGGGGCCTCACACCCGGGCGGAGGCGCCCATCAGGCCCCCGGCCGCCCCGAACGGCCCGGACGGGACGGCGCCCGCGCGCACGCCGGACACCTCCCGGTAGATCCGCTCGAACCGCTCCAGGGAGTCCTGCAACCGGTGCCGGGAGGCCATACCCCGGCTGTACACGCCCATCCGCAGCCGCAGGTCCTCGTCGGCGAGCACCGAGTCCAGGCGCGCGGCCAGCTCCTCCGGGCGCCCGGGCGTGTACAGGTACCCGTTGCGCCCCTCCTCCACCAGGTGCGGCAGCGCCATCGCGTTCGCCGCCACCACCGGCAGGCCGCTCGCCATCGCCTCCAGGGTCGCGATGCTCTGGAGCTCGGCGGTACCGGCGATGGCCCACACGTCCGCGCACCGGTACACGTCCGGCAGGTCGGCGTGGGCGACGAAGCCCAGGAACACCACTCGGTCGGCCACGCCCTCGGCCCGGGCCAGCTCCTCCAGGCGCGCGCGGTGCGAGCCCCGCCCCACCAGCACCAGCTGCGCCCCGTCCGTCCGGGCCAGCGCGCGCACGATCTCGTCCACGCGCTTCTCCTCGTCCAACCGGCCCACGAACAGCACCGTCGGCCGGTCCGGAACGCCCAGCCGGGCACGCAGCCGCGCCCGGCCCGCCGCCGCCTCCAGCGGACTGAACCGGGCCAGGTCGATCCCGCACGAGACCGGTTCGACCGGGCGGGCGAAGCCCTGCTCGCGCAGCAGGCGTGCCGCGGCCGGGGTCGGCGTGGTCACGTGCTCGGTCCGGGACAGCACCGCGCCCAGGTCCCACCAGGCCAGCCGGGCCGCGTGTGGGCGCAGCGGCCCGGGCACGTGCACGTAGTCGAACAGGTTCTCCGGCATGAAGTGGTTGGTGGCGATCACCGGGACGCCGCGGGCGCGTGCGGCCGAGGCCAGCATGCGCCCGACCAGGAAGTGGTTCTGGATGTGCACGGCGTCCGGTCGCAGGCGCTCCAGGAGCCGGTCCAGGTGGCCGCGCACGCCCAGCGGGAGCGCGAGCCGCACGCTGTCGTGGACCAGCGAGGACACCGAGCGGAGCCGGTGCTCGACCACGCCGTCCCGCTCCGCCGTGTACGGCCCGCCCGTGGGGGAGGGGCACACCACGTGCACGCGCGCGCCGCGCTCGGCCAGCCCGCGGGCCAGGCGCGCGGTGAAGTAGGCGGCTCCGTTCACGTCGGGCGGGTAGGTGTCGGTGCCGATCAGCACCCGTGTGCGGGGCCGGGCACCGGGGACCGGCTCGGGAGGGGGAGCCAGTGCGGGGGAGGGGGGAGCGAAGGAGGTGGACATGGACGGGTTCTCCTGGGCTGTCGGGGCGCCGCGTACGCCCGAGTGTGGACTGCCCGCGTTGACCGCCGCCGACCTTGCGGTGACCGCCGGGCGACCGCTGAGGTAGCACCGGGGACGGGGGGAGGCGGGCGGTGTCACCCGGCGTTCACCCCGGGTGCCGGTGTTCACCCGGACCGGGGCGCGGCCCGCTCCGGCCCCGGGCTCCCGCGCGGCGAGGGGGCGGCCCCGGGCCGAAGCCCGGGACCGCCCCCGGAGCCGCCGTCGCGGCCGGACCCGCCGACGAGGCGGGCTCAGTCGCCCCCGTCCTCGTTCTGGGCCGAGGTGGCGCTCTGCTCGCCGAGGGTCACCGTCACCTCCTCGGGGGAGCCGCTGCCGCCCGGCAGCACCCCCAGGGCCACCTCCTCGCCGGGCTGGCGGACGCGGATCTGGGCGATCAGCTCGTCCGGGGTGGAGACCTGCTCGCCGTCCACGGACACCACCACGTCACCGGGGCTGATCCCGGCCTCGTCCGCCGCACCGCCCCTGGTCACGTCCACGATCTCCGCGCCCCCCACCCGCGAGTTGGTGATGGTGGCCTCGATCGCCGGGTAGCTCGCGCTGCCGTCCTCGATCAGCTGCTCCGCGATCGGGCTCACCTGGTTGATCGGGATGGCGAAGCCCAGGCCCACCGAACCGCTCTCCTGTGAGATGCTCGCGATCGCGGTGTTGATCCCGATCACCTCGCCGTTCATGTTCACCAGCGGACCGCCCGAGTTGCCCGGGTTGATCGCCGCGTCCGTCTGGATCGCGTTGATCACCGTGGAGGTCTGCCCGTTGCCGCTCTCGGTCGCCCCCGTGTTCACGGGCCGGTTCAGCGCGCTGACCACGCCCGTGGTCACCGTGCCGCTCAGCCCCAGCGGGGAGCCGATCGCGACCACGTTCGCGCCGACGCCGACCTGGTCGGAGTCGCCGAGCGTGGCCGGGACGAGGTCGCCCCGCCCCTCGGCCTTGATCACCGCGATGTCGGAGACCGGGTCCGAGCCCAGGATCTCGGCGCGCGCGGAGGTCCCGTCGTTGAACAGCACCTCCAGGGCGCCGCCCTGGGCCGCGCCCACCACGTGGGCGTTGGTCAGGATCTGGCCGTCGGAGGAGATGATGACGCCGCTGCCGCTGCCGCTGCCGGTCTCGATGGACACCACGCTGGGCAGGACCGTCTCGGCGACGTCGCCGACGGCGCCCTGGGTGGCAGTGCCGCCCGTCTGCCCGTCGAGTGAGCTGATGGGCCCGCTCAGCCCGTTGGGGAACAGGTAGGCGGTGCCCAGGGCCGTCGCCGGGCCCACGATCAGGCTCGTGATCAGGGCGGTCACCGCGGCCAGGGTCACGACCTTGCCGGAGCCGCGCCCGCGCTCCCGTGCGGGGGGCGGGCCTCCGTAGGGATGACCGCCGAACGGGGGCTGGCCGCCCGTGTCCCCCGGTCCTCCCGGACCACCGGGCCCGCCGTATCCGCCCGCCCCGAAGGCCCCGCCGCCCCCGTAGTGCGGCTGGCCCGGGTAGGCGCCACCGGAACCGCCCGGGGCGCCCGGCCCGTGCGGACCGCCCTGCCCCGGGGGGACGTGGCCGCCCTGGTGGGCGGCGAACTGCTCGTGCTGACCGCTGACCGGGGCGCCGTAACCGGCCCCGGGCGGCGGGAAGGTGTAGGAGGCGCGCTCGGGGTCGTTGGGCCCGGTGGCCCAGCGCGGCGGGTTCTGCGCGGGCGCGAAGCCGGGGCCGGGGCCGGTGCCCGCGGACTCCGGCTCGGCCGCTCCGCCCGGATGGTCGCCGTAAGCGGCCCCGCCTCCGTCCGCGGCCCCCTCGGCGGCGGAGGAGTCCGCCCCGGTGGTGCTGGGCGTGCCCGCCGAACGGTCGGCGGGCTCGGCGGGACGGTGTCCGGGATACCCGTTCCCGGCCGCGGTACCGGGCTCGGTACCTGCACTCGGTTCGTTGGCGTTCAACGCGTCCTCCGGCTGACGGGGCGATGTTCTCAGTGACGTGGTCCATCATGCGCCGCATGGGTTAGAACAGGGTGAGAGCCCGATATACCAGGGTTTCGAGTCCCCTCGGCCCCGGGACGTCCGGCTCCGGGGCCGAACCCCCCGTGCGAAGCCTGGGCCCGTCCTCCCGGCTCGAACCGCCGTCTGCGCGCTATACGGCACAATGTCCGGAAACGATACCGTGTCGACGCCAAAGCGAGACACTGGAGAAGAGCCGACCTTGATCAAGATCGTGCTGGCCGACGACGAACACCTCGTCAGGGGGGCCCTCGCCGCCCTCCTCGGCCTGGAGGAGGACCTGGAGGTCGTGGCCGAGGTCGGCCGCGGGGACGAGGTGGTCGACGCGGTCCTGCGGCACGGCGCCGCCATCGCCGTCCTGGACATCGAGATGCCCGGCGGCACCGGGCTGGAGGTCGCGGCCCGGCTGCGCGAGAGCGCCCCCGACTGCGGTGTCCTCATCCTCACCAGCTTCGGCCGCCCCGGCTACCTGCGCCGGGCGCTGGCCTCGGGCGCGCGCGGCTTCCTCGCCAAGGACGCCCCGGTCGAGCAGCTCGCCGGGGCCGTCCGCCGCGTCCACCGGGGCGGGCGCTACATCGACACCGACCTGGCCGCCGCGGCCATGACCGGCGGGGAGAGCCCGCTCACCGACCGGGAGACCGAGGTGCTGCGCGCCGCCTCCGACGGCGCCACCGTCGCCCGCATCGCCGCGGCCCTCCACCTGACCCAGGGCACCGTGCGCAACTACCTCTCCAACGCCATCAGCAAGACCGGCGCCGACAACCGCATGTCCGCCATCCGCACCGCCCAGGACATGGGCTGGCTCTGAACCGTGCCCTCCCCGGGCGGCCGCCCCGCCCGGACCATCGGGTCAGAGGAAGCGCAGCACCAGCATCGCGGTGTCGTCGCTGCGCCCGCCCGGGGCGTACTCCTCCAGCTCCCGGTCGATCCGGCTGATCACCGCCTGGGCGGTCAGTCCGGCGCACCCGGAGAAGATCCGCTCCAGACCCTCGTCGCCGAGCATGTCGCTGTTGTTGCGCCGCTCGGTCACGCCGTCGGTCACCGCCAGGACCACCTCGCCCGGCCGGATGTCCACGTTCTCGGTCGTGAACCCCACGTCCTCGAACGCGCCCAGCAGCGGCTGCGAGGTGCCGAACGAGGTCACCTCGCCCTTCTGGTTGAGCCGCATCGGCAGCGGGTGCCCGGCGGAGACCATCCGCAGCCGCATCCCGCCCTCGCCGTCGGTGGCCGGGGTCATCTCCCCGTACAGCATCGTCAGGAACCGGGTCGAGGTGTTCTCGTCCAGGATCGCCATGTTCAGCCGCTGCATGATGTGCGAGGGCGTGAAGCCCTCCTTGGCCAGCGCCCGAAGCGTGTGCCGGGCCAGCCCGGTCACGGCCGCCGCCTCCGGGCCCGTGCCGCACACGTCCCCGATCGCGAAGCACCAGCGCCCGCTCGCCGCGAACACGTCGTAGAAGTCCCCGCCGACCACGTTGCGCTCGTCGGCCGGACGGTAGAACACCGCGTGGTCCACCCGTGGGATCACCGGCTCCTTCTCCTTGGCGGGAAGGAGGCTGCGCTGCAGAGCCTCGCTCATCGCCAGCTGCTTCTCGTGCAGCCGGGCGTTCTCCATCGCCGACGCCACCCGGCGGCTGAGGTCGTCGGCGACGTCCACCTCCTCGCGGGTGAAGTCGTCCGTCTCGTTCTTGCCGATCGTCATCCGCCCCAGCGCGCGCCCGTGCGCCACCAGGGGGATGCTGATCGCCGGGCCGCTCGCCAGCTCGCGGATCAGCTGCTCGTCCAGCCCCTCCTTGGCCAGCTCGGCCGGGGACCACAGCGGCTGCGGCTGGCGCTGCTCGCGCGGCGGCAGGCCGGTCAGCAGCGCCCGCAGGATGTCGTTGTAGTTCTCGTCGCTGTGCACCACGTGCGTCAGCTGGGAGGCGCCCATCTCGTTGACGGTCTCGACCGCGCACCAGCGCCCCAGCCGGGAGGTGATCAGCTGCGCGGCCAGCGCACCCGTCATCCGCTCGTCCAGGGTGCCCGCCAGCAGGTCGCTCGCCTCCGCCAGGAAGCTCAGCGAGGCCCGCCTGCTCAGCTCCACCTCCGCCAGGCGGGCGCGCTCCACCGGCAGCGCGATCAGGTCCGCGCCCTCCTGGAGCCGCTTGGCCGCCGAGGGGCCGAAGTGCCGGGCCCGCCGGGAGGCCACCCCCAGCAGGCCGGTCACCCGACCGTCCACGATCAGCGGGGCCGTCACCAGCGAGCGCATCCCCGCGCGGGAGAGCCTGCCCCGGCCCGTGCGGGCCAGCATCAGGTCGTCGTTGATCACCGCGCCCGGCTCCGGCGCCGCCGAGGGGAAGATCTCCTCGGTGCGCACCCGCAGGGAACGCCACTGCGCGCCGCCCGAGGTCAGGCCGACCGCGGCGCGCACCTCCCACATGGTCTCGTCGGGGGTGGCCAGGGTGATGTAGGCGGCGTCCCCGCCCAGCGCCGTGGCGGCGTACTCCACGGTGCGCTCCAGCAGCTGCGGAAGCCGCAGGCGCGCGCTCAGCGCGGCGTCCAGCGGCGCCCACGGAGAGGGGCGGCCGGGGCGCCTGGACCGCGAGGCGTTCCTGCGGGCCGGGGGAGACTCCAACGACGGCCGCTGCCCGGAGGCGTCCTCGATCCGGAACCACACGGCCTTGTCCTCGCGCCCGTAGCTGACGCCCCAGCTCGACGCGATCGCCGACGCCAGGGCCAGGCCCAGGCCGCCGCCGCGCCCGTTCTCCCGGGCCGCGGAGGCCTCCACCGACAGCGGTCCGGCCTGCGGCACCGCCCGCTCGGGCGCGGAGTCGGTCACCATGACCTCGGTGGACCCCTCGCCCCGGCGCACGGCCACCTCCAGGGCCGACCTCGCGTGGATGACGGCGTTGGTCACCAGTTCGCTCACCAGCAGGATCACGTCGTCGAGGGGAGCGGACACACCCCACGACAGAAGGGTGTCGTGAACGAACTCGCGGGCCGCCGCCGCGGTCTCCGGGGCGGGAGGGAACTCTTGTCGAGCGACCTTCAACGCGTCTTGTGCTGGCAAGCCGTCGGTGTCCTTCGTCACTGGGTGCGTGCGCGGGAAGCGGTGGTCAGTGCCACGATACGCGTGCTGTCGAGGTCGGCGCCGCCCGAAGCGGCGTTCGGGCGGCCGGGAGCCGGACGGCCGCGCGACCGGTCCACGGCGGCCCCGGGAGCACCACGGCGCCACCCGGCACCCGCGGGGGCGCCGTACCCGGGCGACCACCGTCTGTGCGACCGTGGGGAACATCGCCAACCCTCCTGTGCAGGTCGGCTTGGCCGGTTAGTGTAAGTCACCGACACATCCGCTTCTTTCGGGTGGTTCCCCGCACGGGTAGCGTGACGGGGTGTCACCAGGGGTACGCGGTCACGACCGCCTACCCCCGTTTCCGTGCCCGCCGACGGGGCCGGACCGAGGGAGCCGAGGTGGCAGAGCAGGCTGAGAAGGGGGTTCGATGCCCGAGGCGGTCAAGGAACTGGTGGCCGACGACCAGCTCGACGAGATTCTGCGTGCCCTGTACCGCATGCGCGACGGCGACTTCAGCGTACGGCTGAGGAAGCGCGGCGGCGGTGTCATGCGCGAGATCGCCTCGGTCTTCAACGAGGTGGTCGACCACAGCGAGCAGCTCAGTGACGAGCTCCAACGCGTGGGCGACGTCGTGCGCAACGAGGGCAGACTCAACGAGAGGGTGGCCGTCAACCCCTCCCGGGGGGCCTGGGGCGAGAGCGCCCACGCCCTCAACATCCTCCTCGACGAGGTCGCCGAACCGGTGACCGACGTGGCCCGGGTGCTGGACTCGGTGGCCGAGGGCCAGCTCAGCCGCCGCGCCTCCACCAGCGGACGGCGCGGCGAGCTCAAGGGCGACCTGCTGCGCCTGGCCACCACCGTCAACCGCATGGCCGACCAGATGAGCGGCTTCGCCGGCGAGGTGACCCGGGTGGCCCGCGAGGTGGGCACCGAGGGCAAGCTCGGCGGCACCGCCCAGGTCGAGGGCGTCTCCGGCGCCTGGCGCGAGGTCACCGAGTCGGTCAACCAGATGTCCTCCCGCCTCACCGACCAGATGCGCGACATCTCCGAGGTGACCACGGCCGTGGCCCGCGGCGACCTGAGCCGCAAGATCACGGTGGACGTGCAGGGCGAGATGCTCGACCTCAAGGACACCGTCAACACGATGGTGGACCAGCTGTCCACCTTCGCGGACGAGGTGACCCGGGTGGCCCGCGAGGTGGGCACCGAGGGCAAGCTCGGCGGGCGCGCCAACGTGCGCGGCGTCCAGGGCATCTGGAAGGACCTCACCGAGAACGTCAACTCCATGGCGGACAACCTCACCAACCAGGTGCGCGACATCTCGCAGGTGACCACCGCCGTGGCCCGGGGCGACCTCACCCAGAAGGTCCAGGTCGACGTCCAGGGTGAGATGCTCGCCCTGAAGAACACCGTGAACACCATGGTCGACCAGCTCGACTCCTTCGCCGACGAGGTCACGCGCGTGGCGCGCGAGGTCGGCACGGAGGGCAAGCTGGGCGGTCGGGCCAACGTCAAGGGCGTCTCGGGCATCTGGAAGGACCTGACCGACAACGTCAACTCGATGGCCAACAGCCTCACCTACCAGGTCCGCAACATCTCGCAGGTGACCACGGCGGTCGCCACCGGTGACCTCACCAAGAAGATCACCGTGGACGCCCAGGGTGAGATGCTCGACCTCAAGGACACCATCAACAAGATGGTCGACCAGCTGGACTCCTTCGCCAGCGAGGTGACCAGGGTGGCCCGCGAGGTCGGTACCGAGGGCAAACTGGCCGGACAGGCCCACGTCCGCGACGTGTCCGGGGTCTGGAAGGACCTGACCGACAACGTCAACTCCATGGCCAACAACCTGACCTACCAGGTGCGGCAGATCTCCATGGTCACGCGCGCGGTGGCCGCGGGCGACCTCACCAAGAAGGTCACGGTCAACGCCAAGGGCGAGATCCTGGAGCTGAAGGACACCATCAACGTCATGGTGGACCAGCTGTCCGCGTTCGCCGACGAGGTCACGCGCGTGGCGCGCGAGGTGGGCACCGAGGGCAAGCTGGGCGGCCGCGCCGACGTCAAGGGCGTCTCGGGCATCTGGAAGGACCTCACCGAGAACGTCAACTCGATGTCGCACAACCTCACCACGCAGGTGCGCAACATCTCCGAGGTGACGACGGCCGTCGCGGCGGGCGACCTGACCAAGAAGATCGACGTCAACGCGCAGGGCGAGATCCTGGAGGTCAAGACCACCGTCAACACGATGGTCGACCAGCTCTCCGCCTTCGCCACCGAGGTCACCCGCGTGGCCCACGAGGTGGGCAGCCAGGGCCAGCTGGGCGGCCAGGCCAAGGTCGAGGGCGTCACCGGAACGTGGAAGCAGCTCACCGACAGCGTGAACGGCCTGGCGGGCAACCTCACCACCCAGGTGCGGGCGATCGCCGAGGTCGCCAACGCCGTCGCCAAGGGCGACCTGACCCGCAACATCCAGGTCGACGCCCGCGGTGAGATGGAGCAGCTCAAGCACAACATCAACCTGATGGTGTCGAACCTGCGCGAGACCACCGCCACCCAGCGCGACGCCGACTGGCTCAAGTCCAACGTGGCCCGCATCTCCGGGCACATCCAGGGCCACCGCGACCTCAAGGAGCTGGCGCGCCTCATCATGACCGAGGTGACGCCCCTCATCGGTGCCCAGCACGGCGCCTGCTACCTGCCCGAGGACCAGGACGACCAGGAGAACTTCCTGTTCTACGCGGGCTTCGGCTTCGAGCCGGACGAGAGCCGCCGCCGGGTGCGCAAGGGCGTCGGACTGGTCGGCGAGGCCCTGGCCCAGCAGGTGGAGCAGCAGGTCGGCAACATCCCGCCGGGGTACGTCAAGGTCGAGTCGGCCCTGGGCGAGGCCTCGCCGCGCAACCTCTACATCCTGCCGATCATCTCCGAGGGCCGTCCCCTGGGCGCGATCGAGTTCGCCTCCTACGACGACTTCCGCGAGATCCACAAGAACTTCCTGCGCCAGCTCGTCGCCCTGCTGGGCACCACGATCAACACGATCCTGGCCAACAACCGCACCGAGGACCTGCTCGAACAGTCCCAGCAGCTCACCAGCCAGCTCAGGGAGCGTTCCAACGAGCTCCAGCGCCAGCAGGAGGAGCTGCGCGGCAAGAACGCCGAGCTGCGCCAGAAGGCCACCCAGCTGGCCAACCAGAACCGGGCCATCGAGCTCCAGAACCAGCAGATCCAGCGCTCCAGGAACGCCCTGGAGGAGCGCGCCCACCAGCTCCAGGTCTCCTCCAAGTACAAGTCGGAGTTCCTGGCGAACATGTCGCACGAGCTGCGCACGCCGCTGAACAGCCTGCTGATCCTGGCCCGCCTGCTCGCCGACAACGCCGAGCAGAACCTGACCCCCAAGCAGGTCGAGTTCGCCCAGACCATCCACAAGGCGGGCAGCGACCTGCTGCTGCTGATCGACGAGATCCTCGACCTGTCCAAGGTCGAGGCCGGACGCGCCGAGGTCCAGCCCAGCGAGGTCTCCATCGCCCAGCTCGTCGACTACGTCGAGGCCACCTTCCGCCCGGTCACCGGCGACCAGGGGCTGGCCTTCACGGTCGACGTGTCCCCGGACATCCCGGGCACCCTGTGGACCGACGAGCAGCGCCTCCAGCAGATCCTGCGCAACCTGCTCTCCAACGCGGTCAAGTTCACCCCGCAGGGCGAGGTGCGGCTGATCATCGAGCCCGCCTGGGCGCTGGAGGACACCGACCTGGAGATGTTCGTGGAGAACGAGGAGGTCATCGCCTTCACCGTCGCCGACACCGGCATCGGGATCGCCGAGGACAAGCTCCAGGTCATCTTCGAGGCCTTCCACCAGGGCGACGGGGGCACCTCGCGGCGCTTCGGCGGCACCGGTCTGGGGCTGTCCATCAGCCGCAACTTCGCCCGCCTGCTCGGCGGGGAGATCCGGGTGCAGAGCGTGCCCAACCAGGGCTCCACCTTCACCCTGCTGCTGCCCGTGCGCCTGCCCGAGGACGCCGGGGAGCGGGCCGAGGACGCCGGCTCCCTGGGCGGCGTGGACTCGCTGCCCGCGCTGGGCTCCGGCCGGAGCACGGACGCCGAGACCCTCGGCTCCTCCGTGCTCGACGACGAGTTCTCCATCCCGGACGAGGACTTCGACGCCGCCGTGGCGGCGCTCACCGACCTGTCCGAGGAGCCGCTGCCCACGGTGCCGGTGCTCAAGGTCCCCGAGCACCCCGCCCCGGGCGGGGCCGAGGAGTCGGAGGAGGCGGCCGAGCCGGAGGCGCGCACCGACCCCGAGCGGCGGGCCGTCCTGAGCGGACAGCGCGTGCTCATCGTCGACGACGACGTGCGCAACGTCTTCGCGCTCACCAGCGCGCTCGAGGCGCAGGGCCTGGAGGTCCTCTACGCTGACAACGGGCACGCCGGAATCGCCAAACTGGAGGCCAACGAGGACATCTCCCTCGTCCTGATGGACGTGATGATGCCCGAGCTGGACGGCAACCAGACCACCCAGCGAATCCGGGAGATGCCGCAGTTCGCCGACCTGCCGATCATCTCGCTCACCGCCAAGGCCATGCAGGGCGACCGCGAGCGCAGCCTCGCGGCGGGGGCCACCGACTACGTGACCAAGCCGGTCGACCTGGACCACCTGCTCGACGTCATGCGACGGTGGCTCACCGCCGGCCACGAGGCGAGTGACGGCGGTCAGAGCGGGGAGACCGACACCAGCAGCACCCCGAACGAGGACGTGGAGTAACCCGAAGTGACCCAGAAGGCCAACATCCTTCTCGTCGACGACCGAGACGAGAACCTGATCGCGCTGGAGGCCGCGCTCACCTCCCTGGACCAGAACCTGATCCGGGCCAACTCGGGTGAGGAGGCACTCAAGCACCTTCTGGGCACCGACTTCGCGGTCATCCTCCTCGACGTCGTCATGCCGGGTATGGACGGCTTCGAGACCGCCGCGCACATCAAGCAGCGCGAGAAGACCAAGGACGTGCCGATCATCTTCCTGACCGCCCAGGAGTTCGACCGGCACCAGGTCTTCCGCGGCTACGCCTCGCGCGCGGTGGACTTCCTCCTCAAGCCCTTCGACCCCTGGGTGCTGCGCTCCAAGGTCGAGGTCTTCGTGGAGCTGCACCACCTCAAGGCGCAGATGCGCGAGCAGGCCCGCGCCCTGCAGCGGGACCTGGGCCAGGAGACCGGTGAGTCCGGAAGGCTCCTGGCCGAGCAGCTGGCGCAGCGCGCCCGGCAGGTCCAGGCCGACCTCGCCGAACTGCGTGAGCACATCGTGGACACGTACCAGGACGTGGACCAGCCCCTGGTGGAGGGCGTGCGCCGGGTGGACGACTCGGTCTCGCGCCTGTCCACCCTGGTGGACACCCTGCACGGCCCCGAGTAACGGCCGCCCGGTCTCACCCGGACGGGCGCGGCGGCAGCGCCAGGCCGATGTGCTCGCCGATCTCCTCGATCAGGCCCAGGTCGGCCAGGCGGAAGCTGCCCCGGTTGCTGCGCCGGATCAGCGTGAGCGCGCCCCGTACGCCCCGGCTGCCGCGCAGGGGCACCGACAGCAGCGAACCCGCGCCCAGCATCGCCAGCAGCGGGGCGCCCGACGCGGCGTGGCCCAGCACGCCCTCGTCCTCGATCAGGGGGAACAGCAGCGACTGGCCCCGGCGCAGCACCTCGCCGGGGATGTCGGAGGCGCCGGGCGCGGCCTCGGTCACCGCCTCCTCCTGCTCCGCGGGCGCGTCGACCGGACCGGCGACCACCGCGCGGCGGGCCGCCTCGGGGCCGGTGGGCAGGTCGCACACGTCGACGACCACCCAGTCGGCGTAGGAGTCGGCCAGCAGCTCGGCGGCGTCGGCCAGCGCGAGCGGCTTCCCGGCCCCGCCCGGACCGGCCGAGCGCAGCAGCAGCCGGGTCATCCGGGTCAGCACGTCCAGCCTGCGCGCGGCCAGCACCACCACCTGGTCCTCCACCTCCGGCTCCAGCGGGGCGGGGCCCTCCTCCTCGGCGCCGTTC
Organism: Nocardiopsis sp. FR4; assembly: GCF_009830945.1. GTDB lineage: Bacteria > Actinomycetota > Actinomycetes > Streptosporangiales > Streptosporangiaceae > Nocardiopsis. The sequence goes on from NZ_ML776455.1 coordinate 271,969, forward strand.
ATCGGCGGCGACATCGCCACCAGGACCAGGGGGTGGGGCTCGGTGGGCAGCTCCAGCCGGGTCAGGGTCAGGTGCACGTCCTCGGCCCAGCCCCGCTGGGCCAGCCGCGACTCCAGGGAGGTGCTTCCCTCGCCGCGCAGCACCGCCGCCAGCCAGGACCGCATCGCCGCGCGCTTGCGCAGGTCCACGAAGTGCGCGAAGGGCTTGCCGGTGAGGTAGCCCGGGGCGCTGCCCAGCCGGGCGGCGCCCGCGTTGTTGATGCGCCGGATGTAGCCCTCGTGGTCCAGCAGCACCACGGGGACGCTCAGCTCCTGGAACACCGCGCGCAGCAGGGCCCGGTCGCCGCCGTCCTCGCCCTGGCGCCGCGGGCCGGGGTGGGCGTGCGCGCTGGCCAGCTCCGAACCGGCGTCGCCCAGCAGGCGCTCGGCGTACTCCAGCTCGGCCAGGGCCGCCTCCGCCGTGCTCCGGGCGTCGTCGGGATACATGGTGTGCGTGTTGCGCAGAGCGGAGATGCGTTCACCCAGGGCGGTGATCTCACGCTGCAACCCCGCGAGGTTGTCCGACACGCTCAGGTCTCCCGTCGTGGATGGGGTCTGCACCGAAGCTAACGGATGTCCGCGCCCACGGTCCTCCAAGGTTACGGTTAGGGGGGACCCGGACGCGCGAAGGAGGCCGGATCGTGTGGATCGAGCGCCTGGCCCGTGACATCGGCGCGCTGGGGCAGGAGGACGGCACCACCCTGGAACGCGCCCTGGACCAGATGAGCAGGGCGGCGGCCCTGGGCGTGCCCGGCTGCTCGGCCGCCCTGGTGGTGGTCTGGCGTGAGGTCGGGGGCCCCGACGGCTCCGTCCGCCACGTCGTCACCGACTACGGGGCCTCCCACGCCGACCTGTCGGCGGCCTTCGAGCACCAGTACACCAGCGACCAGGGGCCCACGGTCGAGGCCGTCCGCGACATGCGCCAGGTCCGGGTGGGCGACGTCCTGCGCGAACCCCACCGGTGGCCGCGCTACACCAGCATGGCGGTCCAGTGCGGCGACCGCTCCTCCATCACCCTGCCCAGCCCGATGCCCGGCGAGGGGGACGACCGGGTGATCACCTTCGGGGTGCACTCCGGCCGCGCGGACGCCTTCGACGAGGACGTGGTGGCGCCGCTGACCGCCCTGCTGGCCGAGCACGCCGCCGTGTCGCTCTACAGCGCCGGGCGCCAGGCCGACGCGGCCCGCGAGACCGCCCACATGCGCCGGGCCATGTCGGCGCGCACGGTGATCGACCAGGCCAAGGGCATCATCATGCACGCCCGGGGATGCGACGCCGACACCGCCTTCACCGCGCTGCGCGAGGTCGCCCAGCGCAACCGCAAACGGGTGGTGGAGGTGGCCCGCGACCTCGTGGAGGAGAACACCGGGCCGCAGCCGCGGCCGCGTCGCACCGGCGCGCCACGAGAGTGAACACCGGGGCAACACCGGGCGATGAGTCCCCAGCGTGATCGAAACGCGCCATGATGAGGGCTCGGGGCCGCCCCGGAACGACAAGGAGAAGCGACCGTGACGTCAGACATCCCGACCCGGCGCGAGGACGGCGTCGTCGTCGTCACCCCCGTGGGGGACATGGACGCGGTGACCTCTCCCGAACTGGCCGCGGTCCTGGACGGCGTCCTGGCCGCCGCGCCGCCCCGCGGGGTGGTGGTCGACCTGGCCAAGGTCAGCTTCTGCGACTCCCGGTGCATCGGGGTCCTCGTCTCCGCCTACCGGCAGGCCCGCGACCTGGGGGTGGGGCTGGTGGTCACCGAGCCCCAGCAGCAGGTCAACCGCCTCTTCGTGATCGCCGGGATCGACCAGGTCATCCCGATCATGGAGAGCACCGACGCCGCCGTGGACTCCCTCAGGGGCTGAGCGGCGCCGGCCTCCCGGCCTCCTCGGCGGCCCTGCGGGCGCCGATCCGGTCCACGAAGTGCAGCCGCACCAGCGACCCCTCACCGCTGCCGCTGATCTCCAGGAAGTCGCAGCTCTGCCTGGTGATCCACAGCCCGTACCCCCGCGCGCGCAGGCTGTCGGCAGGCCGGTACCCGGCCAGCGGGTCGCGCAGGCCCCCGCGTTCGTCGAAGACGTCGCACACCCACCGGTCCGGGGCGCGCCAGACCTGCACGGTGCCCTTGCCCGCGCCGTGCTCCAGCACGTTGGCGGCCAGCTCGTTGACCGCCACCACCAGGCTGTCGATCCGCTCCGGGGGGAAGCCCACGTCCTCGCCCAGCGCGGCCAGGTCGCCCCGCAGCCGGGGCAGGGACATCCCGATGTCCAGCCGGTGCACGGCACCGGCCACCGGCAGCGGGTCCGGCGCGACCGGACGGGCGCCGAAGGCCGCCGTGCCCCGGTACCGGGGGTTGGGGAGCGGCCCCGCGGGCCCCAGCAGCACCGGGTGGGTGGCGACCACCGCGGAGCGCGTGCGCGGGGTCAGGTCCCGCTCGTCGTGGGCGCACAGCAGCCGCAGCCGCTGCGGGGCCAGGGCCGTGCACAGCACCGATTCCAGGCGGTGCCACTCGCGCAGCTCCGTCTCGGAGGACAGGGGCAGCGGGGGCTCCGCCACCAGGACCACCGGGCCGGGGGCGTGGGTGAGCGCCAGGCGGTGCAGGGCCGCCAGGGCGCGCCCCGGCGCGTCGTAGAGCGAGTCCCGGTCCGCGACGCGCACGTGCGCGCGCTCAGCCGGGGCCAGGCCCGCGAGGAGCGCCTCGGCGCGGTCCGCCCTGACCGCGAGCACCGCGTGGGCGTTCTCGCGTACGGCGGACCGCAACCGCTGCCTGGCCACCTCGTGGAACCGCCGCTCACGGCCGAAGAGCAGTCCCTGGTGCTGGAAGGTCATGTGTGTGTGGTGTCCGCGCTCGGATCCGGCCCGGTGCCGTCCGAGCGCCACGGTCTGTGTACCCCTTTCGGCCCTTCCGCAACGGGGTCGAAGGGCCGGAGATAACGGCGCGGCACTGACACGGCTCAGTTCGAGAGCCCGGACAGCAGCAGGCCGTCCGTCTCGTCCTCGTCGGCCGTGCCGTCCTCGGCCTGCTGGGGCCGGGACCGCTCGTAGGCCAGCTCGGTCTCCACGGCGATCCGCTGCCACGTGAACCGGGAACGGGCGCGGTCCACCGCGGCGATGCCGTAGGCGGTGCTCATGGTGGGCGTGTTGAGGACCGCGCGCACCGCGCGGGCCACCTCGTCGGGACGGCCGAAGCGCATCAGCACGCCGCTGGTGCGGTGCAGGACCGCCCCGGGGGTCGCGCCGGTGGCGGTGGCCACCACGGGCAGGCCGCAGGCCATGGCCTCCAGGACGGCGCCGCCGTAGGGGTCGTAGGAGGCGGCGGAGACGTACACGTCCGCCGACCGCAGCAGGCGGGGCAGCTCCTTGCGCTCGACCGGCCCGGTCAGGTGGACGCGGTCGTTCACCCCGGCCTCCTTGGCCAGCAGCTCGACGCGGCGGGCGTTCTCGTCCAGGGCCACCTCGACGTCCTCGGCGGTGGAGACGAGCAGCAGCTCGGCCTCGGGCAGGCGGACCATCGCCTCCACGAGCCGCTCGGCGCCGCCCGCCTCGGTGAACGAGGTGACCGACACCAGGCGGGCGCGCTCCTCGCGGCGGGAGTTCCAGTGCTCGGCGGAGGCGCTGCCCTCCACGCTGAAGTGGTCGGGGTCCACGCCGAAGGGCACCACGCTCACGTGGTGGCGGGGCACGCCCAGCCGGGCCAGCTCGCCCTGCTGGTCGGTGGAGTTGACCAGGACGTGGTCGGCCCGGGAGGCCAGGATCGTCTCCATGCGGGCGCGCTCGGGGCGGTGGGTGAGGCCGGAGCGCTGCTCGCTGGCGTTGAGCGAGTGGAAGGTCTGGACGATGGGCGTGCCGCTCTGGTCGCGTTCGCTGTGCGCCTGGGCGTGCAGGGCGGCCAGACCGCTGGTCCAGTCGATGGCGTGCAGGACGTCGGGCGCGTCTTCGTCCAGGGCCGCGGCGAGGGCGGTTCCGAAGGCACCGGTGTGCTCGGCCTGCCGGTCGGCGGGGACCGGCCGGGCCGGACCGGCGTCCAGGTAGGCGACGGAGACGCCGCGCGCCATGCGCGTGCGGCCGTCGGGCTGGTCGGGACCGCTGCGGCGGACGTAGACCGTCACGCGGTGCCCGCGCTTGGCGAGCTGTCGGGACAGCGCGCACACGTGCAGGCTGGCGGGGCAGGCGGGTTCTCCCCGGTGGGCGGGGAGGGGGTTGGCGTGTTCGGCGACCATGGCGATCTTCACTGGGCTGAACTCCTTGGACACGGGTTCGTCTGGTGTCCGTCGTGTGCCCGGAGCGACTCCGGAGCGGGGATCGGAATCCTCCCGGGCGGGGACTGGGTCTGGGCGCCTCTGGCCGTGGAGCGGGTGCGCGACAGCGGCGAGGGGGGAGGCGCGGGGGTGCGGGCACGGGGTGCCCGGGGCGGAGGCCGTCCGCCAACACGAACAGCCGTAGGCGCGGGGCGCGTACGGCTGTGGCGGAACGGCGGGAAGGAAAAGGAGAAGAAGGGCAGACGCATGAGAACCACACCAAACGACCGGTCGGGAGGACGGTGCCACCGTGCGTAACCGGGTAAGGGCGCACGGGGCGGGTCGTGTGTGTCTGCGTCTTAGACACCCAACGGGGACCATTCTGCCAGACGGTTCCCGTTCCGACAACGGGAGGCCGATCCCGCACCACGGCCGAAGGGTGTTTCGGGTCTGGCCGTAACCCGGCGGCGCGTTCTCTGTACTGCGAATTCTCGGTAGAGGTGCACGGCCCCTGTCGGGTGGATGGCGCCGCCGCTACTGTCAGAGCGGAACACCGGACGGCGTGACCCGTGCCGACCATCCGGCCGCCGCGGCGCTTTCGGCGGCGGGAACCCCGGTCGGAACTGCGTATCCGGGTGTTTTCCGCCATGATGTACGCGGATTTTGACCCAGTCCGGCGGTGGCTCGGTACGGTGACAGAATCCAGACGTTGAACGGGACTCGACCAAGGTCCGGCGCGGGTCGCCGGACGCCGGCCACGGCCGACGAAACGGGAGGAAGGGCGTATGGGTGTCGCTGGTGGGGAAGTCATCGTCACGGCCCTCACGCACCGGGGCGCTATCCGTCCCGCCAACGAGGACGCCGTGGTCATGGGTGCCCTGACCGTCGCCAGTGCGAACATGACCTCGCCTGTGCGCTGTGTGCTCCCGGTGAGCGAGCCCGTCATCCTGGCGGTCGCCGACGGGATCGGCGGCCAGGCCGCCGGGGAGATAGCCTCCGAGCACGCGGTGCACCGCATGGCCGAGATGGGGCCGCGCCTGGACGGTCCCGAGGAGATCGCCCAGCTGCTGAGCAACATCGACGAGGAGATCAAGGACCACGCCACGCAGCACACCGAGTTCTCCGGGATGGGGACCACGGTGGCGGGCGTGCTGCTCAACAACGACGGCAACTTCTGGTTCAACGTCGGCGACTCCCGGACCTACCGCCTGGAGGGGCGCCGCCTGCGCCAGCTCTCCGAGGACGACTCACCGGCCCTGCCTCCGTCCGAGGACGGCCGCCCGGTCACCACGAACTTCATCACCCAGTCGCTGGGCGGCAGTTCGGGGGGCAGCATGGTCCCGCACGTGGGCCGGGACGACGCCGCCGACCCCAGCGCCTGGCTCATGTGCAGCGACGGCCTCTCCGACCTGGTGCTGCCCGAGGAGATGGAGCGGATGATCGCCGAGGCGGGCAGCGACGAGGCCGCCGTGCACGCCCTGTGGCAGGCCGCCATGGAGGCGGGCGGCAAGGACAACATCAGCATCCTCCTGGCCCGCCGCGTCTGAGGACCCGTCGCCCGGGGCCGTCAGCCCCCTGGCGGCCGCCGCGGCCGCACGACCACGTACAGGGGCCCCGCCCCGGTTCCCCGGAGACCGGGGGCCGGGACGGGGCCCCTGTACGTACCCCGGAACCGGGCCCTAGCCCTGGCCGCCGCCGGGACGGTTGCGCGTCCGCGCCGCCACGAGCACGACCGCGGCGATACCGCCGAGGGCCACGACGCCCACGACGGCCAGCGCGGCCCAGGACACGCCGGACCCCTCCTGGGACTCCCCGGCGGCGGTCGCCTCGTCGGTCGGCTCAGCGGCGGTCTCCTCCTCGGCCGCGTTCTCCTCGGCGGCCGTCTCCCCCGGCTCGGCTTCGGGGGCGGCCGCGGCGACGGCCTCCTCGGTCACCGAGAAGGCCAGGCTGCCCTGGATCGGGTGGCCGTCGGAGGAGACCACGCGGTACCCGATGGTGTACTCCCCGGCCTGGTCAAGGGCGGCCAGTCCCACGGACACGTCGTTGCCGTCGAAGGTGAGCGCGCCCTCCTCGTAGGTGGTCTCCCCGTCGGGGCCCGTGACGACCACGGCGCTGCCGCTGCCGCCCTCCATCGGGGGGTTGTTGAAGGTCAGCGAGACCTCCTCGGGAACGGTGTCCAGGGTCTGGCCGTCCTCGGGGCTGGAGTCGGTCAGGACGTCGTGCGCCAGTGCGGGCACGGGGGCCAGTGCCAGCGCCGCGGCGGCCAGCGGGGCCAGGAGCGCGGCGGCGGGCCGCGGGAGCGCGCGGCGGCGGGCCGCGGCGTCGTGGCCGGAGGCCCGGGAGGTGTTGCGGGTGGTGTTCATGTCTTCCCTCAGTGTTCGGTGCGGACCCGTGCGCGGTCGGTCGTCCCGCGCGGCCGGGGCCGGGGTGGATGCGGACCGGGGCCGGGGGAGGGGGGAGCGCGGGGGCCGTGCGCCGAGAGCGCGACGGCGCGGGGCGCCGCAGGCGTGGAGCGTCCGGTCGGCGGCGCGGAGGCGGGGAACGCGAGGGAGGGGGTGAGCCTCGAGGGCAGCGAGCGCAGCAGCAGGGCGGCCAGGAACCACAGCGCCGCCTCGCCGTGGGCCAGGAGGGCGGAGGCCAGCAGCGCCGCCCACAGGTGGGCGAACAGCATGCCCGGGGCCAGCCCCAGGACGTGCGCGAGCAGACCGTGGCCGGTGTGGCCGGTGTCCCGGACGAGGAGGGCGGGGACGGCCGAACCCTGGAGCACGAGGTGCAGCACCACCTGCGCGCAGGCCATGACGGCGAAGATGTCGCCGAAGCCGCGCATCGTGCGGGTGAAGCGCCACAGCACGGGGAACAGGACGGCCGTGGCCGCGGCGAAGCCGCCGGACGTGGCGGGGGAGGCGGCCCACAGGTTGTGGCCGCCCCAGGCCAGGGCGGTGCACGCGGCGGCGAGCAGGGCCGTGCGCGTGAGGCGGAGTGTGCCGTGAGCGGGTCGCACGAGAAGAGAACCTAAGGCCGCTCCGCGCGGTGCCGCAAGGAGTGGGGCGGGACACGGAACGGGGCCACCGGACGCGGTCCCCCGCGCTGCCGGTGGCCCCCGGGCGACGTGCTCAGTTCCGACCGGCCGGGACCAGCTCGCGGCGCATGTAGCGCCGCTCCTCCGGGGTGGTGCCACCCCAGACTCCGTGGGCCTCCCCGGCCCGCAGGGCCCACCGCAGGCACTCTTGGCGAACAGTACAGCTGCGGCAGACGGCGACGGCCTGCTCGGTGTCGGCGCGCCCGATCCCCGTGCTGCTCACCGGGAAGAAGATCTCCGGGTCGTAGGAACGGCAGTTGCCCTGGAGGACCCAGTCCTCGCTCTCGTGGTACAGGCGGTTCACGGGCGCCTCCGATCCGTGGCTGTGATCCGTGGTCAGCGGCCCGCACCGTGCTCTCACGGCGGGGTCGGGAACTCCGTCGCCCCACCGCACACGGGTGGTCCACCCGGGAATCGCGGTGCAGCGATGCGACCTAGTGTAGTACGACCTTGTGTAGTACTACGCGCAGTCTGCTGGAAAATCCGTGATTTCTCAAGCACGCTTCGGGTAGCGGGACCACGGGAGCCCCTCGGCGCACGGCGCGTCGGGCGCGGCCGCGGGCGGGGAAACCGCATCGGAACCGGTGTCCCACGGGGTCGCCCCGGGCCTCCGGGCGTACGGTGGGGCGCGGGCGGAGGACCCCCATGGTGTTATGTCTCGAGGTTTCCACCGAATTGATGTGACTTAACACACGCTTAATATTGCTTGTCCAGGCCCTATGTTTGACCGTGACTGTCGGCGCGCCCCCGCGCCGCTCCGCCCGTGCCCCGCGCTCCCGGCCCCTCCGGGTCCCGTGCCGCCGCGGCGTGAAATCCCTTGACAGACGGGAGGTCAGCCCGTGGTCGGACCACTTCCACGCGGCCGGTGAACGTCCTGGTCACAGCCTTGCGGTGCTGCTAAATAAACGGGCCATACCCAACCGGGGTCTGCTCAAACATTCGCGCGCGTTCTCGCCGAAACCTCATTGACGTTCGTTCGCTAAGTTCGATCGACGTGCCACATCTACGAACCAACCTCCAAGCACGCGACCGAACTGACGCCGGGGCCCCGGGCCCGGAGAACCCAGGGGCCGCGAGCCGTGGAGGCGTGCACCTGTCGCACCCGTCCCTGGAGGACGGGCCGCACATGTGGCGGCTGGCGGGGAGGAACGGCATGGACGTCAACTCGCCCTACGCCTACGCGCTCTGGTGCCGGGACTTCGCCGAGACCAGTGTCGTCGCCCGTGACGACGAGGGCCGCGTCGCGGCCTACGTCACCGGCTACGTCCGGCCCGACAGCCCTGACACGTACTTCCTCTGGCAGGTCGCCGTGGACTCCGCGTTCCGCGGACAGCGGCTGGCCCGCCGGATGCTCGACTTCATCGGTGACCGGATCGTCGAGCGCGGCCTGCGCTACCTGGAGGCGACCGTCACCGCGGACAACACCGCCTCCCGCGCCCTGTTCGCCTCGTTCGCCAGGGACCGCGGGGCCGAAGCCGTGTGGAGTCCGCTCTTCGGGGGAGAACACTTCCCCGAGGGAGACACCCCGCACGACCCCGAGGACCTCGTTCGCATCGGCCCCCTGGGCCCCGGACCGCAAGCGTGACCGACATCCGCACCGGATCCATCCACCCACCCCATCGTCCAAGCCATGAGCCCACGAACCTGGGGAAAGGAACCAAGGAACACACCATGGATACCTTCCAGCGCCTGGAGTCCGAAGTCCGCGGATACTGCCGGAACTGGCCGGTTGTGTTCGACAGGGCGGTCGGAAGCCACGTCTACGACGAGGCCGGCAAGCCCTACCTGGACTTCTTCGCGGGAGCGGGTTCGCTCAACTACGGGCACAACAACCCCGCGCTGAAGACCTCGCTCATCGAGTACCTGACCGACGACCGGATCGTCCACAGCCTCGACGCCTACAGCGTCGCCAAACGGGACTTCCTGGAGACCTTCGAGGAGGTCATCCTCAAACCCCGGGGCCTGGACTACAAGGTCCAGTTCCCCGGCCCCGCGGGCAACAACGCGGTCGAGGCCGCGCTGAAGCTGGCCCGCAAGTACACCGGTCGCGAGACCATCGTCAACTTCACCAACGGCTTCCACGGCATGACCCTGGGCGCCCTGGCCGTCACCGGCAACTCCATGAAGCGCGGCGGCGCGGGCGTGCCGCTGGGCCACGTGGCCACGATGCCGTTCGACAACTACCTCGACGGCAGGACGCCGGACTTCCTGTGGCTGCGCAGCCTGCTGGACGACAGCGGCAGCGGCCTGGACAAGCCCGCCGCCGTGATCGTCGAGACGGTCCAGGGCGAGGGCGGCATCAACGCGGCCAGCGCCCAGTGGCTGCGCGAGCTCTCGGACCTGTGCCGCGAGTACGACATCCTGATGATCGTCGACGACATCCAGATGGGCTGCGGCCGCACCGGTGACTTCTTCTCCTTCGAGGAGGCCGGGATCACCCCGGACATCGTCACCCTGTCCAAGTCCATCAGCGGCTACGGCCTGCCGCTGGCCCTGACCCTGTTCAAGCGCGAGCTGGACGTGTGGGAGCCGGGCGAGCACAACGGCACCTTCCGCGGGTTCAACCCGGCGATGGTGACCGGCGCCGAGGCCATGCGCCGCTACTGGACCGACGCCTCGTTCGCCCAGGCCACCAAGGCCAAGGGCGAGATGGTCGCCGCCCGCCTGGCCGAGATGGCCGCCGAGCACGCCGAGTTCGGCGCGCACGTGCGCGGTCGCGGCCTGGCCCGCGGCCTGGCCTTCGAGCAGACCGACATCGCCAAGAAGGTCGCGGCCGAGTCCTTCGACCGCGGCCTGCTCCTGGAGACCTCCGGTCCCGAGGACGAGGTGGCCAAACTGCTGCCGCCTCTTACCGCGACCGAGGAGGAACTGACCGCCGGGCTTGACATCATGGCTGACGCGGCCCGTGCCGCGGTCAAGGTGGCACAGCCCGCCTGATCGGGGAATTCCCGGGCAGAGGATCCCCTTCACACGGTACGGGGCCGGGCGGCGACCCTCAGGACGTCGTCCGGCCCCGCGCCGTGTCGCACCACCACCGAAAGGCGCCCCCGGGCGCGTAAGGAGAGACCAGTGATCGTTCGCAGCCTGGACGAGGTCAACGACACCGAGCGCGACATCAAGACGGAGACGTGGCGCAGCCGCCGGGTCATCCTCGCGAAGGAGAAGGTGGGTTTCTCCTTCCACGAGACCGTCCTGTACGCGGGCACGGAGACCACCATGTGGTACGCCAACCACGTTGAACTCGTGCACTGCATCGAGGGTGAGGCGGAGCTGACCAACGAGGAGACGGGGGAGAAGCACATCATCACCCCGGGCACCCTCTACCTCCTTGACGGCCACGAGCGGCACACCGTGCGCCCCAAGACGGACTTCCGCGTGCTGTGCGTGTTCAACCCGCCGGTCACCGGGCGCGAGGTGCACGACGAGAACGGCGTGTACCCGCTCATCGTCGAGGACGACGACACGGCCGGCTCCCCGGCCTGATCCGGTCGCTTCGACCCACACACCGCGCGGGCGGGGTCCTTCGGGCCCCGCCCGCGGCGGTTCCCGGCCCCCTCCGGCCCCGGCCACCCCAGCGTGACGGGAGTCGGAACCCAGGGTCACGAAGGCCAGGTGACCCGCACCGAGCTGCCCGAAGGCGCTGGTCACTCCCCGACCGCACATGCATAACCAGTGCATAACGGACCAAACGGGTCTCGTTACGGCCGGGTGAGTCCGGGGAGGGAGAACCCCGTACCAGGCCGCCGGACCCTGCCCCGCCCGGTGGTCGCCGCCGCGGCACCGCACCGCGGCCCGCCCACACCAGGCGTCCCACCAACCGAACGCGCGGCCCGCCCGCCGGGCCACGGCGCCGCGCCCGTGAGTCCTTCGAGGAGCAGTCGTGAAGAAGCAGGTACCAGCCGTACGCCGAGGAACCTGGGGCCGCCGGGACGCCTTCCGACTGGGAGGGATCGGCCTGGCCACCCTCGGCCTCGCCGCCTGCACCCGGGTCGACGGCGGCGAGGGCGAGGAGGGCGCCTCGACCCTGGAACGTCTGCGCGAACAGGGCTTCGTCGCGATCGGCCTGGCCAACGAGATCCCCTTCGGCTTCGTCGACGAGTCCGGCGAGCCCGCCGGGCAGTCCCCGGCCGTGGCCCGGGCCGTCTTCGAGGAGCTGGGCGTGCCCGAGGTCCAGGCCTCGCCGGTGAACTGGGACGGGCTCATCCCGGGACTGAAGTCCAACCGGTTCGACGTCATCGCCGCCGGCATGTTCATCACCCCCGAGCGCTGTGAGCAGGTCGCCTTCACCGAGCCGACCGCCACCTCGCCCGAGGCCTTCCTGGTAAGGGAGGGCAACCCGGAGAACATCCAGCACTTCACCGACTTCGCCGACAACGGCGACATCACGGTCGCGGTGCTCAACGGCTCGGTCGAGCAGACCTACGCCGAGCACTTCGGGGCGCAGAACATCCAGCTCATCGACAACCAGACAGCCGGCTACGAGATGCTGGAGTCCGGGCGCGTCGACGCGGTCTCCATGCTGAGCGTGTCCCACGAGTACCTCCTGAAGGACCGGGGCGGCCCCTTCGAGGTCACCGAGCCCTTCTTCCCCGAGATCGACGGCAAGGAGGAGAAGGGCTGGGGCGGCCTGTGCGTACGCCAGCAGGACAGCGCGATGCTGGAGGAGATGAACCGGGTCATCGCCGAGTTCAAGGAGAGCGGACGCCTCCTGGAGCTGGGCGAGGAGTGGGGCTTCACCGAGGCCGACCTCCCCGACGACACCACCACCGCCGAACTCTGCGAGGGATGAGCCCGCGGTGGACTTCCTGATCCAGCGACTGCCGCTCTACCTCGACGGCGCGTGGGTCACCGTTCAGCTCACCCTCGGCGGCTCCGCCCTCGCCTTCGTCCTGGCCATGTTCTTCGGGACCATGGGGACGATCCGGCACTGGCTGCCCCGGGCCGTCGCCACGGTCTACGTGGAGGTGTTCCGGGGCATCGCCGCCCTGGTGCTGATGTTCTGGATGGCCTTCGCCCTGCCCCAGCTGAGCGGTTTCCAACTGGACGACCGCTTCGCGGCGATCCTCGCCCTGGGCCTCAACGTGGGGGCCTACGGCGCCGAGGTCGTGCGCTCGTCCATCAACGCCGTGCCCCGGGCCCAGGTCGAGGCCGCGGTGGCGCTGAACTTCTCGTGGTCCCAGCGCATGCGCCTGGTCGTGCTGCCCCAGGCGTGGGCCCAGATGCTGCCCACGTTCGGCAACCTCGTCATCGAGCTGATGAAGGCCACCGCGGTGGTCTTCCTCATCGGTGTGGTCGACCTGACCGCCGTCGCCCAGCAGATGCGCCAGTCCACGGGTGAGACGGTGATCGCCTTCGTCGGGGCCTTCGTCCTCTACTACCTGATCGCGCAGGTGCTCATCCTCGGCATGCGACTGCTCGAACGCCGCGCCAACCGGAAGCTGGGCCGCACCTCGCCCGGCGGCGCCGGCCCGCTGGCCCTTCTGCGTCCCCCGGCGGTCGACACCAGGACGGGAGCGGGCAAGTGATGTACTGGGACTTCGAGTGGACCTTCCAGGTCATGCCCGACCTGCTGCGCGGGCTCGGGGTGACGGTGCAGGTCACCGTCTTCGGCTACCTGATCGCGCTGTCCCTGGGCCTGCTGATCGCCGTCGTGCGCCGCACGCCGGTGGTCGGGGCGGTCCTGCACGCGGCCATGGAGTTCATCCGGACGACCCCGCTGGTGATCCAGCTGGTGTTCGTCTTCCTCCTGGCGCCCTCCACCGTCTCCGGGATGACCGTGGGCATCATCGTCATCGGCGTGCACTACGCGGCCTACACCGCCGAGGTGTACCGCTCGGGCATCGAGGGCGTGGCCAAGGGGCAGTGGGAGGCGGCCCGCGCGCTGAGCCTGCCGTCCCACCGCACGTGGGGCGCCATCGTGCTGCCCCAGGCCATCCGCAAGGTCATCCCCGCGCTGGGCAACTACCTCATCGCGATGTTCAAGGACACACCGCTGCTCATCGCGATCGGCGTGGCCGAGCTGCTCACCCAGGCCCAGCGGATCGGCAGTGCCAGTTTCCGCGTCGTGGAGGCCTACACCGTGGTGGGATTCCTGTTCCTGCTCGTGAGTGTGCCCTCCGCGATCCTCATCCGACGACTGGAGCGACGCTATGCCGCCGTCTGATACCCCGAAGCACGAGCAACCCCAGGGTGTCGGGGGCGGGCCCGGGGACCAACCCCTGATCGTGTTCGACCAGGTGGTGAAGCGCTTCGGCGACCTCACCGTGCTCGACCACCTGGACTTCTCCGTCGCCCCCGGCGAGCGGGTCACCCTCATCGGCCCGAGCGGCTCGGGCAAGACCACCATCCTTCGCCTGCTGATGACCCTGGAGAAGGTCACCGAGGGCGTGATCTGGGTGGACGGCGAGCCCTACAGCCACATGCGCCGCGGCTCGCACCTGTCCCCGGCCAGCGAGGGCTACCTGCGCCAGCGCCGCAAGCGCGTGGGCATGGTGTTCCAGCAGTTCAACCTGTTCCCGAACATGACCGTTCGGCAGAACATCATCGAGGCACCCGTGCACGTGCTGGGCAAGCCCAAGGACGAGGCCAACGCCCGGGCGGCCGAACTGCTGGAGATGGTGGGGCTCAGCGACAAGATCGACGCCCATCCCACCCAGCTCTCGGGCGGGCAGCAGCAGCGGGTGGCGATCGCCCGCGCGCTGGCCATGAGCCCGGAGATCCTGCTGCTGGACGAGGTCACCTCGGCGCTGGACCCCGAGCTGGTGGCCGGCGTGCTGGACGTGCTGCGCGAGATCGCCGAGACCACGGACATCACGATGCTGTGCGTGACCCACGAGATGACCTTCGCGCGCGACGTCTCGCACCGGGTGCTCATGTTCGACCAGGGCCGGATCGCCGAGGAGGGGCCGCCGGAGCAGATCTTCGGCGATCCCAGGGAGGAGCGGACCAAGTCCTTCCTGAGCTCGGTCCTGGACAACGGGCACTGACCGCCGCCCCCTCCGTGCCGCGCGGGCCGCTCCCGGAACCCTCCTGGAGCGGCCCCGCGCCGCCACGGCACCGTCCTCCGGGAGGAGACGCCGGGTACTCCGTGGCAAGACAACTGACGACATACCGTAGTCATTAAGTCGCTATTAGTTTCCCCTTGGGCAGAATGAGTCTTCTGAGACAGGGGGGACTCTTGTGACGATCGTGCGAAGATGGGGGCTCACCGGCTGGGCTCTGCTCGCCGTGGTGCTCCTGGTGGTGCCGATGCTCACGCACCCCGCACTGCGCGCCGACGTCCTGGGGGACTCGATCGTCCTCTTCCTGGTCGCCTGGTCGCCCATGCTGGTCGGCGTGGTCATGGCCTGGGCCATGGTCCGGGGCTTCGGCGCCCGCGAGCAGCTGGACCGCCGCGTGAGCCAGGCGATGGACGGGCACCCCATCAACCGCGAACTGGTCTGGCTGGCGCTGTTCCTGGTCTGCTTCGTGCTGTCGATGGCCCTGCTGTCGTTACTCTTCCGCGTCTACGGGGCGCAGATCGGCGCGGACCTGGCCATGTCCGCCTCCCTCGTCTCCCGGCTGCTGTTCCTGTTCACCCTGCCGCTGCTGGTCATGGACCGCTCGGGGATCACCGTGGACGGCAAGGGCACCGCCATGCCCGCGATCGCGCTGAAGGTGGCCGAGGCGTGGCGGTGGCTCGGGCTGGTCCCGGTGGCGATCGCGCTGAGCCTGGTCGGCTACCTGATCATCCCGCACGGCGGGGTGCCCGCGCTCTCCTTCCCCCTGTTCGGCTTCGTGCTCGCCTTCGCCGTCATCGCCGTGTGCGAGGAGATCTTCTTCCGGGGGATGATGCAGACCCGCCTGGAGATCCTCATGGGCCGCTGGGGCGGCATCGTGGCCACCTCGGTGGTCTTCGCCGTCACCTACGCGGTCATCCAGCCCTATGACGCGGTCTCCCAGCTCCCGGGCGAGGGCCTGGTGTACAACACCGGCCTGGCCGTCCTGACCTACGCCGCGGCCAGCCTGTTCTACGGCTACCTGTGGGCGTGCTTCCGCAACACCTGGCTCCAGGTCGGGATGCGCATCGGCATGTTCGTGATGATCATGCCGCCCGACCTGGACCTGCGGGTCGGGTGACCGTACGGCGGCGCCGGGGTGACACGTTGCGGTGCGGCAAGTCGGCCCTGGTGGGAAGGGGAAAAGCCCGGTGTGAGTGGGCATATAGGTAAAGAAGGTACATAGCGGCCTTGTTGTGGTCACTTTCCCCTCACTGGGTTGTCACCGCAGGGTCATGGGAAAGGGGGATTCTGTCCACTGTGAGCACGGAATCAGCGCCAACACCAGCGGATACCTCCACCGAACCTCCCGAACTGCCCCCCGACAGGTTCATGGACCGCGAGGAGGGATGGCTCCGGTTCAACCAGCGGGTCCTCGAACTGGCCGAGGACGAGGACGTCCCCCTGCTGGAGCGCGCGCGGTTCCTGGCCATCTTCTCCAGCAACCTGGACGAGTTCTTCATGGTGCGCGTCGCCGGACTGAAGCGGCGCCTGGCCACCGGCATGTCGTCCTCAAGCGGGCACAACCCCCGCGCGCTGCTGAACGGCATCTCCCGCTTCACCCACGAGCTCATGCTCCGCCAGGCCACCTGCTTCCACGACAGCGTCGCGCCCGCGCTGCGCGAGGCCGGGATCCGCGTCGTGCGCTGGGCCGAGCTGGAGGCCGACGAGCGCGAGGACCTGCACGGGTACTTCCTGCACTCGGTCTACCCGCTGGTGACCCCCTTCGCGGTCGACTCCGCCCACCCCTTCCCCTACGTCTCCGGCCGCTCACTCAACCTCGCGGTCGCCGTCCGCGACCCCCTCGACGGGCGGCACATGTTCGCCCGGGTGAAGATCCCCAGCTCCCTGCCGCGCTTCATCGAGTGCGGCGGCGCGGGCAGCGGCCGCTTCGTCCCGGTGGAGGACATCGTCGCAGCCCACCTGCCCCAGCTCTTCGAGGGCATGGAGATCCTGGAGCACCACGCCTTCCGCGTCACGCGCAACGCCGACCTGGAGGTCGACGAGGACGAGACCGACGACCTCGTCACCTCCCTGGAGAAGGAGCTGCTGCGCCGCCGCTTCGGCCCGCTCGTGCGCCTGGAGGTCGAACAGGACATCAGCGACGACGTCCTGGACATCCTCACCCGCGCGCTGGGCGCCGAGGAGGGAGAGACCTACCGGGTCCCCGGTCCGCTCAACCTCGCGGGCCTGTCCCAGATCGCCGACAGCGACCGGCCCGAACTGCTCTTCCCGCCCATGGTCCCCGTCGAGTCGCGGGCCCTGGCCTCCGGCGACCTGTTCGCCGCCGTGCGCGAGCGCGAGGTGCTCGTCCACCACCCCTACGAGTCCTTCGCCGCCACCACCGAGCGCTTCCTGGCGCTGGCCGCCACCGACCCCGAGGTCGTGGCGATCAAGCAGACCCTGTACCGCACCAGCGGCGACTCGCCCATCGTGCAGTCCCTCATCGAGGCGGCGCGCGCGGGCAAGGAGGTCGTGGTCCTGGTCGAGATCAAGGCCCGCTTCGACGAGCAGAACAACATCCAGTGGGCCCGCAAGCTCGAACAGGCGGGCTGCCACGTCGTCTACGGGGTGGTCGGCCTCAAGACCCACTGCAAGCTGTCCATGGTCATCCGCCGCGACGACGACGGCATGCTGCGCCGCTACTGCCACGTGGGCACCGGCAACTACAACCCGAGCACCGCCCGTATCTACGAGGACCTCGGCCTGTTCAGCGCCTCGCCCGAGGTGGGCGAGGACGTCAGCGAACTGTTCAACAGCCTCACCGGCTTCTCGCGCAGGAAGCACTACCGCCGCCTGCTCGTGGCGCCCGCCGCCCTGCGTGAGGGACTGCTCGAACAGATCGCCGTGGAGATCGACAACAGCCTCAAGGGCGAGCCCGCCCGCATCCGGATCAAGGTCAACTCGCTGGTCGACAAGGAGATCATCGACGCCCTCTACCGGGCCTCGCAGGCCGGGGTCCATGTGGACCTGTGGGTGCGCGGCAGCTGCGTGCTGCGCGCCGGGGTGCCCGGACTCTCCGAGAACATCCGGGTACGCAGCATCCTGGGCCGTTTCCTGGAGCACTCCCGCATCTTCGTCTTCGCCAACGGCTGGCGGCCCCAGGTGTGGATCGGCAGCGCCGACCTGATGCCCCGTAACCTGGACCGGCGGGTCGAGGCGCTGGTCCGCGTGGCCGACCCGGAGCAGTGCCGCCGCCTGGTCCACCTCATGGACCTGGCGATGGCCGACACCACCTCCTCCTGGCGGCTGGAGCCCGAGGGCACCTGGACCCGCGTCACCCGCGGCGCCGACGGCCGCCCGCTCACCGACCTGCAGGACAGCCTGCGCGGTGACCGCCACCTGCGGGTGGTGGAGGGCGTCTGAGCGGCGCGACGGTCGGTCGGCAAGAGGACGGTGGCACAGTGGGCAGTGGCGTGGCGAACAGCGGTGACGTGGAGGGCGCGGGCGTGGGACGGACCGGGGCCGACGGCGGGACCGCCGGGGGAGACGTCGAGGGCTCCGTGGACGGCACGCGGGCGAACGGCGTCGTGCGCCGCACCGCGGTCGGCGGTTTCCTGGAGCCCATCCGGGCGGCGGGGGCGCTGCTGTGGCGCCCGGGTCCGCACGGCCCCGAGGTCGTACTCGTCCGCAGACCCGAGCGGGGCGACTGGAGCCTGCCCAAGGGCAAGCTCAAGAAGGGCGAGCACCCCCTGACCGGAGCGGTCCGCGAGGTCCGGGAGGAGACCGGTCTGACCCCCGTGCTGGGGCGCAGGCTGCCCCCGCAGCGCTACCTCAAGGACGGTTGGCCCAAGCAGGTGGAGTGGTGGGCGGCCACCCCCGCCGATCCCGGAGGCGAGATCGACTACCCGCCCAACGAGGAGGTCGACCTCGTAGAGTGGGTCGACGCCCGGGAGGCCCGCGAACGGCTCACCTACGACCACGACGTGAGCGTGGTGGACGACTTCCTGGCCGGGCCCCCACCACCTTCCCCGTGATCCTGCTGCGGCACCTGTCAGCCCGGGAGAAGCGCGGCTGGGAGGACGACGACCTCCTGCGCCCCCTGGACAGGGCCGGACGGGCCGACGCGCTGGAGCTGCCCCGGGTGCTCGCCGCCTACGGGCGGCCCCGGGTGGTCACCTCGGCCGCGGCGCGCTGCACCGAGTCGGTGCTGCCGTACACGGTGGAGTACGAGGTGTCCGCGCGCACCGAGCGCGCGTTCACGGTCCACGCCGAGGCCGCGGACCCGGAGGCCCACGGTGTCGAGGAGGCCCGGGAGGCGTTCGCCCGGATCCTGGACGAGGGGCTGCCCACGGTGGTGTGCACGCACGGCGAGCTCGTACCGCACCTGATGACCGAGGCCTTCAGCCGCCTCGGCGCCCCGTTCACCCAGCAGCTGAGCCTGCGCAAGGGCTCCTTCTGGGTCGTGCACGTGGCGGCCCCCGACGGGGGACTGGCGTCGGTGGAGCGGCACGCCGTGCGGGCCTGAGTTCCGGTTCGGGGCGCCCGGTCGGGACACGGCGGCCGGTGACATGATGTGGCCATGGCCAAACACAAGGTTTCGCGCAGCGTCGTCGTGGACGCCCCCGCCAAGCGGATCTTCGACATCATCGCGTCACCGGCGCGGCACGCCGAGTTCGACGGGTCGGGCACCGTGCTCGCCAACCTCTTCGGACCCGAGCGTCTGCGGCGGGGGAGCGAGTTCGGCATGGACATGGAGATGTTCGGTGTCGGCTACCGGATGACCAACCGGGTGGTGGAGTACGAGGAGGACCGCCTCATCGCCTGGCGGCACTTCGGCCCGCACCGCTGGCGGTACGAACTGGAGGAACTGTCGGAGGGAGGCACCCGGGTCACCGAGACCTTCGACTACTCCCGGGGGTACACGGCGTTCTATGTCCTGATGGGGATTCCCGCCCGGAACGCGCGGGGTATCGAGCGGACCCTGGAGCGGCTCAAGGCCGTCGCGGAGTCGTACCGGGACTGACCCGCCCACTCGGAACCGGGCTCCGGCACGGAGCGCCGCCCGCGGCCGAGGCCGCGGGCGGCGCCGCCGGATGGTCGGAGCCGCTAGTCAGCGGCACAGGCGGACCCGGACGTGAGGATCAGTCCTCGTTCTCCGCCTTCTCGTCCTCCGCGTCGTAGCCGTTCCAGTCGTTGTGGCCCTTCTTGCCGTCGTGCTTGCCGTCGCGGTGGTCGTGGCCCTTCTTGCCGTCCGAGTCACCGTGGCCGTGGCCGCCGTCGCGCTTGCCGTCGTGCTTGCCGTCGCGGTGGTCGTGGCCCTTCTTGCCGTCCGAGTCACCGTGGCCGTGGCCGCCGTCGCGCTTGCCGTCGTGCTTGCCGTCGCGGTGGTCGTGGCCCTTCTTGCCGTCCGAGTCACCGTGGCCGTGGCCGCCGTCGCGCTTGCCGTCGTGCTTGCCGTCGCGCTTGCCGTCGCGCTTGCCGTCGTGCTTGCCGTCGTGCTTGCCGTGGCCGTCGCAGTCGCCGTGACCGTGGTCCTTCTTGTGGTCCGCGTGCGACGTGCTCCAGCCGTGGCAGTGGCCGTCGTAGCCCTTGTCCTCGTCCGCGGCGGCGGGCGAGGAGAAACCGATGGCGGCACCGGCGGCCAGGGTCATGAGGGCGAGTCCAGCGATACGTTTCACGGTAATCCTTGCTTTAGGTAGCGAAAACATAACTGCCAGTGATGAAGATAGGTCGGCGATCCCTCTTTGGCCAGTTCATCTGTGTCGAGAAGCAGGATTGGTTTTCGGAGCGGTCCGGTTCCGCAGGAAAGGCGCGTGACTCCACCAAATGCCCTAAAGTTCGGCAAGGGCCCAGTTCCGCGCGTCTCCCGGCAACCGTGACGCGGACCGGCGGGGCCCGTGGGAAACGGTCCGTTCGAGCCAGCAGGAGTCGGGAGCAGCGGTGGGAACAACCTTGGGTGACGTCTGGCGTGAAGTCCTCTCCGTCCAGCCCGAGCCGGAGCGGTGGATCGTCATCGGAGCGGCGGTCCTGGCCCTGGCGTCCGTGCTGCTCACCCCGCCGTGGCGGATCGCCCGCAACGTCGTCACCATCGCCCACGAGGGCGGACACGCCCTGGTGGCCCTGCTCAGCGGCCGTCAGCTCACCGGTATCCGGCTGCACTCCGACACCTCGGGGGTGACCGTCTCACGCGGCAGGCCCACCGGTGTCGGCATGGTCCTGACCGTCTTCGCGGGCTACGTCTCCCCGTCGCTCATCGGCCTGCTCGGCATCCTCATGCTGATGTCGGACCGCATCACGGCACTGCTGTGGCTGAGCATCGTCGTGCTCGCCGCCATGCTGCTCATGATCCGCAACATCTACGGCGCGGTGTCGGTCGTGGTGACCGGTGCGCTGGTGTTCGGCGTCAGCTGGTTCACCCCCCCGGAGGTCCAGGCGGCCTTCGCCTACCTCTTCATCTGGTTCCTGCTCTTCGCGGGGGTGCGGCCGGTCCTGGAGCTTCAGTCCCAGCGCAGGCGCAACCCCTCGCCGCATTCCGACGCCGACCAGCTGGCACGGCTCACCGGGGTGCCCGGCACCCTGTGGGTCGGGGTCTTCCTCCTGGTGAACACCGCCGTCACCGCCCTGGGCGTGTGGCTGCTCCTGTTCTGAGCACCTCGGCCCCGGAGGGGTCCGGACACACGAAAGGGGCGCGGCCTTCCGGGTCGCGCCCCGTGCTGTGTCCGTCCCGAACCCGTGCCGCGGGAGCCGCGCCGGGGGTCCCGCGGCACGGCGCGGTGCGGTCAGCCCGCGTGCGGAGCGGTGAGCGCCTCGGAGACCGTGTCGAAGACGGGGATGCGCGTGTCGAGCGAGGTGACCCGCAGGGTCTGCAGCACGCGCTGGATGGGCGAGGCGATGGCCAGGAGGGCCCGCTGCTCCTTGGCCGCCTTGTGCGCGCGGATCAGGACGCGCAGGCCGCTGGAGTCGATGAACCGCAGGTCGGAGCAGTCCAGGACCACACGGCCGAGGGGCTGCGTGGTGATGGCCTCGGTCACCGCCTCCTGGAAGCGGTCCTCGGTGGCCATGTCGATCTCACCGTCGAGCGCCAGAACCCGTCCGGCCTCGTGCAGGGTGGAGGAGATGGTCAGGTCGGGCATGGCGACTCCGGCGTGTTCGGGACGTGCCCGACGGGTCGGCGCGGCGGGCCGAACGCGGCTCCACGAGCGCGTGCCGACCGGTGCGTTCTTCGCGTTACCGCGGTGGCCAAGCTGATGGTTCATCAATGTCCTTTGTGTGCCCCGGAGCGGGGGTGAAACGCCCTTCTCGCCTGGATCTGCTGACAAGCCTCGCCAAGTGCACGGCTGTCCAGGGAACGTGCGGACCTGGTTCGGAGTTCCTGGACCCGCCGTGTCGGCCGGGATGACGGTGCGGACGGGCGGTGCGTCGGTGGACGCGTACTGCCTCGGGCCACTCCCGGCCCTCCGCCACTGCAAACCCACCCGAGGGGGCGGGCATTCCCCATCCGTGCTTCGGAACGGTGGCCGGAGCGGTGGTGTCGGGGCCGCTCCCGCGTCCCGGGCGGCCGTCCCGGTCCTGCCCGGGGCGCAGCGTGCTCAGCGCGAGCTCAGCGCGAGGACCGCCCGACCACGGACTTTACCACAGCGCCGTGGCCGATTCGTGACTTGAGCGACGCAAGGTCGTGCTCGCGCGTTTCGCTCTTCCTGTGCTTGATGAGGTGAGGATCACGTCCGCTGGGCGTTCTCGGCGTGTTCGACGCCGGGTGTCCGGTCCCCGTCCCGGCGCTGCAGGGCCCACACGCACGCGGACAGCGTCAGCGGCACCGCCACCGTCAGCGCGATGGCCGGGATCGCCACCCCCGAGTCGTTGACCGCGAAACCCACCAGCGCCGTCACCAGGGAACCGGTCAGTCCGGCCCGCAGCGTCGGTGCGTACTCGTAGGCCCCCTGCAGCGCGCCGATCCGCCAGTGGATCGGCCGGTGCAGCACCACGAACAGGAACACCAGGGCGCACGCCGCCAACAGGGTCAGCTGCCAGTTGCCCAGCGTCCCCAGCATGGCGCCGAGCTTGCGGGTCACCACCGCCACCGCCTCGCCGCTGGCCACCTGACCGGCGAACGCCCCGAAATGGCTGCGCTCCTGCGGCGGCCGCAGGTGGTCCAGCCACGCCATCACCGAGATCGCCGCCACCGAGGCCGCGCCCACCGCGAGCAGGCGGGGCGGGGTGACGCGGATACCGGCGATCATCATCGTGGTCACCGCCAGACCGGGGATCAGCGCGATCACCCCGCCGAAGTCGGTGCCCAGCCCCGGCCAACCCACGATCAGCACCGACGCCGACCCGATCACCAGGGTGGTGGCGACGGCGGCCCGGCGCCTGCCCCGCGAGATCAGCTCGTGGGAGATCCCGGCCACCGCCATGAGCATCCCGGTGGCGAACGTCGCGAAGGCGATGTTGCCGATCCCGTAGAACCGGCCCGCCACGATCGGTGAGTAGCCCGTGGGCGAGTTCATCTGCAGGTTCGCCCCGAAGCACAGGTCGAGGAAGAGCACCGCGGTGGTCGTGCCCGCCACCACCGTCATCGGGCCCAGGACGGTGGCCCGCCACGGTCCCGCCATGGCCAGTGACACCACCAGGGCGTCCGCGACCAGCACACACGCCAGCAGGGCCAGCGGCGGCACGGGCGAGGCCCACCAGGGGATGAGGTTGGCCAGGTAGCTGGCCACCGGGAAGGCGGCCCCGGCCAGCGCCACGATCCGGGTCACCGACAGCACGCGGGCCCGCTTGCCCCGCTGGCGGGGGGAGTAGCGGTGCAGCGCGAAGGCCGCCGCCGCGTAGATGAGGAGCTGGACGGCGACCAGACCGCTGAAGAACCCCGGGATGGCCGCGCCCACCACGATCGCCGCGGTGTTGAACTCCACCAGCCGCCCCACGGCCTCCTCCGTCTCCGAGGGCCGCTCCGTCAGGTGCCAGGGGCGCCCGCCGGTGGGCGGGGTCGGCCGGAGCCCCAGCGCGGTCAGCAGGGTCGGCGTGGTGTCGGTGAGTACGACCAGCCCGGCGCGGCGGGTCGACTCCGAGGCCAGGAACGACTCCGCCCCGATGAGGCCGTTCTCGGCGACGTGTCCGGACATCGCCACCGTGAGCTGGGAGGGGCCGGTGTCCATGGAGACGCCGACCACCATCAGGGAGGAGCCGACCGGCAGCGCTCCCTCCAGGAGCCGCAGCCGTTCGTCCAGCGCGGCCAGCGCCTTGTCCCGCTCCCACTCAGGCACGTCGTCGGGGTCGGGCTCGGGCGGCTCCTCGTCCGCCGCCCCGGGACCGTCCGCCGCGGCCGGCTTCCCCTCCTCCTCGGTCGGCGAGTCCGGGTAGACGGGGTAGAGCCTGGTCAGCTCCGGCAGCTCCACCGCGACCAGGCTGGCCCCCTCCAGGAGCTCGGTGGTCAGGGCACGGACCCCGTCGACGTAGTGGTCCACCCGTCCGGAGGTGTCGGCCACGCCCAGGGCCGCGCCGTGCCCCACGGCCAGGGTGGTGCCGCCCGCGTCGCGCACCGTCTGCCCGAGCAGGCCCACCGGCGCGCCGAAGGGGGAGCCGGCGTTCTGGGTGACGTAGGAGTCGAACTCGGGGATGACCGCGCCCGAGCCGTCGGGTTCGGGTTTCGGGGCCGCCTCGCACACGGTGAAGCGGTGCCGCAGGGACAGGGCGCGCTGCCCGGCCGACACGGACAGCCACCCGTCGGTGGGACAGGTGCGCGAGGTGGCGGTGCGGATCGACACGTTGCCGATGGACCCCTTGTCGGCGATCTCCCACAGGGTCGGTGTGTTCTCCGGGGTGACGTCCTCCCACAGCAGGCCGGGAACCCCCACGAGCACCACGGGGCCGATACTCCGGTCGACGTTCTCCGCTCCGGTCCGGTCCGGGTGCGGGATCTCGGAGCCGGCGCCGCCCCGGGCGACCGCGGTGCCCGGGGTGTTCACGACGGCCGCGGCGGGTGGGGCGGCGCCCAGCACCGCGGCGGACAGCAGCAGCGCACCCAGACGCGCCCCCCAGCGCCTTCCCGCTGTGACGAGCCGTCGTGGCATGGCGGACCCCCCGTCGCGCGCTCACCCGGACTGGTCGCTCACCCTAGCCACTTCCCGTGCCGGTCCGGGGGATTCGCGCGTCCGGGCGTGTGCGGGACCCGGGTGTGGACGGGATTCGGACGTGCGCGGGACCCGTGCGGGTCCCGGGTGCGCGCTCCTTGGCGGGGCCCGTCAGGCTCCGGAGGCGCCCCCGGCCAGGCCCCACTCCCGCAGCGTCCGCTCCGTGTCGGGCAGCGGGCGCCCCCGGGTCACCCCGCCCGGGGTGCGGTCGAAGCGGGGCGCCGGGCCGGGCACCACCCGCCTCCCGTTCCGGATGAGCGAGCCGCGGGCCCGCACGTGCGGGTGGTCGGGGGCCTCCTCCGGGGAGAGCACCGGCATCACACAGGCGTCGACGCACCCGAACACCTCCCCCCACTCGTCGCGGGTGCGGGTGCGCAGGACCTGGGCGAAGCGGGCGCGCAGGCGGGGCCAGCCCGACCGGTCCCACTGGTCGGGCAGGTCCTCCCCGGCCAGGCCGGTGCCCTCCAGGAAGGCGGCGTAGAACTGGGGCTCGATACAGCCGACCGAGACGTGGCGCCCGTCCGCGCACTCGTACACGTCGTACCAGGGGGCGCCGGTGTCCAGGTAGTTGGTGCCGCGCTCGTCGCGCCAGGAACCGCGCGCGCGGTCCTCGTGCACCATCGACATCAGCAGCGCGCTGCCGTCCACCATCGCCGCGTCCACGACCTGCCCCAGACCCGAGGTCTGGCGTTCGACCAGGGCGCTGAGGACGCCGGTCACCGCGAACATGGTGCCCCCGGCGAAGTCGCCGAGGAGGTTGATCGGGGGGACCGGCGGCCCGTCCGCCCGGCCGATGGCGTGCAGGACGCCGTTCACGGAGATGTAGTTCATGTCGTGCCCGGCGGCGCGGGCCAGCGGACCGTCCTGCCCCCAGCCGGTGATCCGGGCGTAGACCAGGCGGGGGTTGAGCTCCCGGCAGGTGTCGGGGCCCAGGCCCAGGCGCTCCATGACCCCCGGGCGGAAGCCCTCCAGCAGGACGTCGGCGCGGGCGACGAGGTCGCGGGCGAGGGAGCGTCCCTCCTCCGACTTCAGGTCGGCGGGCAGGACGACGCGCCCCTCGCTCAGGTGCGGGCCCGGGGCGCCGGCGTTCATCGCGTCCGCGGCGGCGGGGCGGTCGAGGCGGATGACGCTGGCACCCAGGTCGGCGAGGAGCATCCCGGCCATCGGCGTCGGGCCGATCCCGGTGAACTCGACGACGCGGATTCCGTTGAGGGGGCCCATGGACGGTCTCCAGACGGGACGTGGTCGGTCTGCGCGGCGCCGGTCGCGGCCCGCGGGCGGCGGTCCACAGAACAGAACGGCGTTCGGTTCATTGTGCAGGTTCGGTCCCCCGTGCGCCACAGGGGAGTCCGGGGCGTGTCCGCGACGGGAGGGGCGGGGCGGCTCCTCGCCGGAGAACGGGCGGCATGAAACGGAGGAAAAGAAATGAAGGTGCGAATGCCCGCACTTCGGGCGCCTTTTCGGTCAGGAAAAAAACCGAAGCGATAAAGGGTATTAATGTGTCGGTGCCCGCTGGGAGAGAAGCGCGAGCCGATGTCGCCCCACGCAGCCGCCGTGTGCCGACGCCACCGGCGGGAGAGGTCCCGAAGAACCGCCTGCGCCGGGCGGAGTGCGGGGAACCCGACGAGCTTTCCTAAAAAGGACGAATTCGCCATGCCCCGTGTTTCCGAGAAACGACCGCGCCGCTCCCGGGGGCGACGGCGCTCCCGGTCCGGCCTTCCGCGCCTCCCCCTGCGCCTGCCGGTCGCCGCCGCTGCCGTGGCCGGAGTCCTCGCCGCCGCCGGGGGCACCGCCTTCGCCACGGACAAGGAGGTGGTCCTGGACACCGACGGCCGCGAGCGGACCGTGCGCACCTTCGGCTCCACCGTGGGAGACGTGCTCGACTCCGCCGGGGTAGTGCCCGGAGAGCACGACGTCGCCACCCCCGGCCCCGACGCGCCCGCCGAGCCCGACATGGTCGTGCGGATCCTGCCCGTGCTCAGCGAGCCCGTCACGGAGGAGGTGGCCATCGAGGCCGCGACCGTGGAACGGAAGAACCCCGACCTGCCCGAGGGCGAGCGCGAGGTGGTCACCGAACCCGAGGACGGCCTGCGGGAGGTCACCACCGCCACGGTTCTGCGCGACGGCGAGCGGGTGGAGCACGAACTCCGCGACGAGGTCGTCACCGCACCGGTCGAGGGCCTGGTGGAGGTCGGCACCAAGGCGCCCGAGACCGCCGGGGCGGACACCGGCGGGGTGCCGGACTCCGGCCTGAACTGGGCAGCCCTCGCCCGCTGTGAGTCCGGCGGCGACCCCGGTGCGGTCAACTCCGACGGGGGCTACTACGGCCTCCACCAGTTCAGCACCACCACGTGGCAGGCCATGGGCGGCAGCGGCCTGCCCTCCGATGCGACGCCCGCCGAGCAGACCCGGCGCGCCCAGCGGCCGTACGACAGCGTCGGCGGCGACTGGCGGAGCCAGTGGCCGCACTGCGGCAGGTACCTCTTCGACTGAGCCCCCGGGGCTCCGGGGCCCTCCCCGCAGCGGCCCGGATCCTCCGCACCCGGGTCAGTGGGCGGGAGCTGGCAAGATGTGGGGGTGACACAGACACCCGCGCCCGATGACCGCTCCCGCCTGCTCACCCCCGCCGACGTGCGGGCCCTCGCCGACCGGTTCGGGATCCGGCCCACCAAGACGCTGGGCCAGAACTTCGTCATCGACCACGGCACCGTGCGCCGCATCGTCCGGGTCGCGGGGGTCACCGCCGAGGACGTCGTGGTCGAGGTCGGCCCGGGCCTGGGCTCCCTCACACTGGCGCTGCTCCCGCACGTGCGCCGGGTGACCGCGATCGAGATCGACCCGGCACTGGCCGCCGCGCTTCCGGACACCGTCGCCGAGCACGCCCCCGACCTCGCCGACCGCCTCACCGTCGTGCCCGGCGACGCCATGCGCGTCCCCGAGGTGCCCGGGCCCGCGCCCACGGCTCTCGTGGCCAACCTGCCCTACAACGTCTCCGTCCCCGTGCTGCTGCACCTGCTGGAGCTCCTGCCCAGCCTGCGGCGGGTCCTGGTCATGGTGCAGTCCGAGGTGGCCGACCGGATCACCGCCCCGCCGGGCGGCCGTATCTACGGGGTGCCCTCGGCCAAGATCGCCTGGTACGCCCAGGCGCGCCGCGCGGGCGCGGTCGGGCGCAACGTGTTCTGGCCCGCCCCCAACGTCGACTCCGGCCTGGTCGAGCTCATCCGCCGCCCGCAGCCCGCCACCACGGCCGACCGGGCGGACGTCTTCCGGGTGATCGACGCCGCCTTCGCCCAGCGCCGCAAGACCCTGCGCGCCGCCCTGGCCGGATGGGCCGGATCAGCCCCCGCCGCCGAGACCGCCCTGCGGGCGGCCGGGGTCGACCCGACGGCGCGCGGCGAGTCGCTGGACGTGACGGCCTTCGCCGCCATCGCCGAGCACCGCCCCCGGGACTGAACCGGGGCGCGGGCCCGCCGCGCGTTCACTCCCCGGCCCGGTGCCCCGACCGCGGTTCCGGCTCCTGCTCCGGCTGTTCCGGCCGCACCCGCTCCGGACGGGAACGGGTGAGCGCGCGGGCCACACCCGCCGTGCCCAGCCCCGCGGCCAGCAGCGGGAGCACCCACAGCACGTTGAACTCCCAGTCGCCCGTGCCGCGCACGACGAACGCGACCGCCAGTCCGAGGAACAGCAGTCCCGCGATCAGCGAACCCCAGTCAGCCCTACGCCTCGCCATGCCGTACCTCCACGATTCCGAACAGCGCGTCGGTGCGCACGTTGATCACCGGGGGATCCGCCGCGTCCTCCCCGGCGGGTTCGTAGACCTCCTCGTGGGACATGGAGTACCCGACCGCGTCCTCCCTCCCCGATCCGGGATCCACCGCTCCCAGGCCGACCCGGGAGTCCACCACCACGCGCGCGCCCTCGGGCAGCAGCAGCTGCGTGTGGCCCACGGCCACCCGCACCGACACGTCCACGGTCCCGCCCGAGACCAGGTCCTCCAGCCCGGTCAGGTCCACGGTCCCCGAACCGAGCGTCAGGCGGTGCTCGTTCGCCTCGGCCGCGGCCACCGTGGCCGGGCGCCAGGTCTGCTCCCCGACCCGCACCCGGGTCAGGTCGGTCACCGACGCCAGCGTCAGCACCAGCGCGGTCACCAGGCCCAGGAACATCAGCCCGCGCGGGTTGCCCACCCGGGTACCGGCCAGCGCGTACACGCCGACCACCGCCAGGGCCCCGGAGAGGAACAGCACCCCCGTCTCCGGGCCGAACAGCAGTGAGGCGGTCCGCGCGCTCCACAGCGAGGACGACCACCCGTAGGCCCCCAGGGCGGTCACCACGGCGCCCGCCACGATCGTCCACAGGGCGAGCGAGGCCAGCGGCAAGCCCCGCCCCGCACACGGTCCGGATCCGCGGCCCTTCCCTGCGTCCTCCTCGTCCTCGTCGCTCCAGTCCCGGCCCGCGGCCCTCGAGGCCCGTCCGGCGGCGCGCTCGGAGACCACCGCCAGGTCCACCGGCCCCCTGGGCGCCGACGCCCACGGCTGGGCGGGGTTGTAGTAGGCCGGTGCCGGCTCGGGGGACGGCGTCATGGGCGGCGGCTCCGAGGAGCGCAGGTCCTCGCGCAGCCGGACGAACGCCGCACGCAGGTCCACACCCCGGTTCCGGGCGACCAGCAGCCCCAGCACCAGCGGCACCGCCAGCACCAGCGTCGACCACCCCAGTCCGCCGACCAGACTCCACACCGTCGCGAACCCCAACCCGACCGCGAGCAGCTTGGGGACGGTCCGCGGCGGAATGCTCCGGTTGAGCATCTGCTCGAAGGTCGCCGGACCGCCCCGAGCGTCGCGCATGAGCATCCACGCCGCGATGTAGAGCAGCAGGCCCGTCGCCATGGCGAACGCGGTCAGCGCGAAGGCGGCCCGCCACACGACCGGGTCGGTCCCCGTGTACCGGCCCAGCCCCGCGCACACACCGGCGAACACCCGGCTCTCGTCGTCGCCCTTGCGCAGCTCGCGCTCGGGCGGGACACCGTCCGCCGCCGAGGCGCCGTGCGCCGGGACCCCGGGCGCCGGACCCGCCGGGGCACCGCCTCCGGGAGCGGCCCCACCGGAACCGGTCCCCCCGGAAGCGGCGCTCCCGGCACCGGGCCTCCCGGAACCGCCTTCTCCGGGGCCCTCCGGCATCGGATCGTCAGCCATCGTCACTCACCGCGCTCTCCTCACCCACCCATGGTCACCCGGAACCGCCCACCAGCACATCCGGGACGACCCTGAACCCACCCTGACCGGTACCGGACCACGACCGGGGCGCGCCCCCGATGCCGCCCCCCGCCCGGTGGGGGCATCCTGGAGACCAGGAGACCCATGCGGCGCGCGACACCCCCTCCCCGCCGCACGAACGAAAGCGGTGATCGGTCGGTGACAGTGAAGCCCTCGGACGCCCCGCGGCTCACCCGCGCGGTGGACGGAAGGCTCCTCGGCGGCGTCGCCGCGGGACTGGCCCGGCACCTCGGCCTCGACCCCGTGGTCGTCCGCCTGGCCTTCATGGCCCTGTCCGTGGGCGGCATCGGACTCGCCCTCTACCTCGCCCTGTACTTCTTCGTACCCGCCGACCCCGTGGAACGGGAGGGGCGGGAGGAACCGGGCGGACCGGACGGCCAGAGCGCGAGCCGCGACCGCAAGGGCCGCGACATCTCCCAGATCATCGCCTACGTCGGCCTGGCCACGGGGCTGGGCTTCCTGTTCCTGCTCTTCGGAGGGGTCTTCGACCCGCTCCTGTGGTTCGTGGTCTTCGGCACCCTGGGCGGCGTCATCCTCTGGCAGCAGGCCAACCCCTCCCAGCGCGACGAGTGGATGACCTCCACGGTCGGCGGCGCGGGCGCCAAGGGGGTCATGCGCGCGAGCGCCGGGGTGCTGCTCGTCGTCGTCGGCGTCATCGGGTTCCTCGTCTTCCAGGAACAGCTCCAGAACGCCCGCGCCGGACTCACCTTCGCCTTCACCGTGCTCGCGGGCATCGCGCTCATCGCCGCGCCGTGGATCATCGGCCTGGTCCGCGAACGCGACCAGGAGCGGCGCGAGCGCATCCGCAACGCCGAGCGCGCCGAACTCGCCGCGCACATCCATGACTCCGTCCTGCACACCCTCACCCTCATCCAGCGCCGCGCCGAGGACCCCCGCGAGGTGCAGCGCCTGGCCCGCGTCCAGGAACGCGCCCTGCGCAGCTGGCTCTACCAGCGGCCAGCCGACGCCGAGACCACCGTCTCTCCCGCCCTCGAACGCGTCGCCGCCGAGGTGGAGGAGCAGCACGGCGTGCCGATCGAGGTGGTGTGCGTCGGCGACTGCCCCATGGACGACGGGCTGGCGGCCATGCTGCGCGCCGCCCGGGAGGCCATGGTCAACGCCTCCAAGTACGCCGGCACCGACGCCGTCTCCGTGTTCGGCGAGGTCGACCGGGAGGAGGTACTGGTGTTCGTCCGCGACCGGGGCGCCGGGTTCGACATGGACGACATCCCCGAGGACCGCATGGGCGTCCGCGGCTCCATCCTGGGCCGCATGGAACGCCACGGGGGCACGGCCCGGATCCGCACCAGCCCCGGCGAAGGAACCGAGGTGCAGCTGTGCATGCCGCGCATCCCGGAGGTCTGAGGCCCCCGCGCGGGCGGGACGGCGGCCGGATGCGGTCAGCAGGACACGCGGCTACCCCCCGCTCCGCCGACGTGGGTAGAGTCCACGGTGTGGCAGACGAGAACACGCACCCCAGTGACGGCACCGCGGTTCCCCGCGTCGTGATCGTGGACGACCACCGCCTGTTCCGCAGCGGTGTGCGCGGCGAACTGGGCGACGCCGTGAACGTCGTCGGCGAGGCCGGGGACGTCGACAGCGCCGTCCACGTCATCGCGGAGCAGCAGCCCGACCTCGTCCTGCTGGACGTCCACCTGCCCGGCGGCGGCGGCGTGGAGGTGCTGCGCCGAGTCCTGGCCCAGCACCCCCAGATCCGCTTCCTGGCCCTTTCGGTCTCCGACGCGGCCGAGGACGTCATCGGGGTGGTGCGCGGCGGCGCCCGCGGCTACGTCACCAAGACCATCTCCGGCCGGGAACTGGCCGACGCCATCGTGCGGGTGGCCGACGGGGACGCGGTGTTCTCCCCGCGCCTGGCCGGGTTCGTGCTGGACGCCTTCTCCGCCACCGACGCGCCGCCCGTAGACCCCGAGCTCGACCGGCTCACCCAGCGCGAGCGCGAGGTCCTGCGCTACATCGCCCGGGGCTATGCGTACAAGGAGGTCGCCAGGGAGCTGTTCATCTCCGTCAAGACCGTGGAGACCCACGTGTCCTCGGTGCTGCGCAAGCTCCAGCTGTCGAACCGCCACGAGCTGAGCCGCTGGGCCACCGCGCGCAGACTCGTCTGACCCCCGAGCCGGGGAGGAACGGCGCGGGCCGGGAGCCGACCCGCCCGGCTCCAGCCCGGCCCAGGGCCGGAACCGGGCCCGAGCCGGCCCGCGCGCCGGGTGCGCTCAGCGCAGGGCGTCGAGCATCCGGCCCAGGAAGTCGGCCTCCGACACCCCGGTCACCACGCGCGCGGGACGGCGGTCGTCCCCGGCGGGGCGCGGACGCAGGTCGGCCACGGTCATCCCGCGGGTGAGCGAGCCGCGCAGCTCCACCCGCAGCGGCGCCTCGAAGGCCTCCGTCACCAGGTCCGGGTCCACCAGCACCGCCGCCGCCAACGGGTCGTGCATCGCGCACTGGCGGACACCGAAGACGCCCGTGTAGAAGTCCGCGTAGTAGTCCAGGAACGCCGAGGTGCGCTCGGCGCGCTCCCCGGGGACAGTCTTGAGCTCGGCCAGCCACTCGGGCGTGGCCACCGTCTTCATGGTGATGTCCAGCGCGACCAGGTCCAGCTCGAACCCGGCCGCGAACACCGCCTCCGCAGCTTCGGGGTCGTTGGCGATGTTGGCCTCGGCGTGCGAGGACACGTTGCCCGCCACGCGCACGGCGCCGCCCATGACCACCAGGCGCCGCACCAGGCGCGGCAGTTCCGGCTCCAGGCCCAGCGCGATCGCCAGGTTCGTCAGCGGGCCCACCGCGAGCACGTCGATCCGCCCCGGGCTCTCCCGGACCAGCCGGACCAGCAGCTCGGCGGCGCTCTCCGCCACCGGCTCGCCCGCGGGTTCGGGCAGCTCCACGTCGCCCAGGCCGTTGCCGCCGTGCACGTGCGGCGCCAGGCGCGGGGGCTGCACCAGGGGACGCGCGGCGCCCACCGCCACCGGTACGTCCGGACGGCCGTACAGCTCCAGCAGACGCAGCGCGTTGTCCGCCGTCACGTCCACGCTGTTGTTGCCGAAGACCGCTCCGACACCGACGACCTCCACCTCGGGCCGTGCGGCCAGGTAGGCGAGCGCGACGGCGTCGTCGATCCCCGGGTCGCAGTCGACGAACACACGCATGGTCAAGGAGACTCCCCCCGAAACACGAGACGGTTCCCCTCCGGGAACCCGTACCGAAACAGACTAAGCCGCCGATCAGGGCGGTTTCTCCGCGCATCGTGCCCGGTGGCCTCCCCGAGCGCGCCGGACGGCGGAGCCCGCCCCGTGGACGGGGACCGGCACGTCACCGGGCGGTCGTAACCTGGGAGACGTGTCCTCCCAAGAGCAGCTTCTCGAAGGTCTGAACGATCCCCAGCGCGACGCCGTCACCCACAGCGGCTCCCCGCTCCTGATCGTGGCGGGCGCCGGGTCGGGCAAGACCCGGGTCCTCACCCACCGCATCGCCTATCTCATGGCCGAGCGCGGGGTGCGCCCCGGCGAGATCCTGGCCATCACCTTCACCAACAAGGCCGCCGCCGAGATGCGCGAACGCATCCAGGCGCTGCTGGGCGTACGCGCCGCCAACAGCATGTGGACCATGACCTTCCACTCGGCGTGCGTGCGCATCCTGCGCCGGGAGGCCACCCGGCTCGGCTATCCGAGCAGCTTCACCATCTACGACTCCGCAGACTCCGCGCGCCTGATGCAGCTGGTGTGCAAGGAGATGGACCTGGACCCCAAGCGGTTCCCCCCCAAGGCGTTCTCCGCCCAGGTGTCCAACCTCAAGAACGAGCTGGTCGACTACGACACGTTCGCCGGGCAGGCCCAGAACGAGCAGGAGAAGAAGCTCGCCGAGGCCTACCAGCTCTACCAGCGCCGCCTGCACGAGGCGGGCGCCATGGACTTCGACGACCTCATCATGATCACCGTCAACCTGCTCCAGATGTTCCCGGACGTCGCCGAGCACTACCGGCGCCGCTTCCGGCACGTCATGGTCGACGAGTACCAGGACACCAACCACGCGCAGTACGTGTTCGTCCGCGAGCTGGTGGGCGCGGCCGAGGACTCCGACACCAGCGTGGTGCCGCCCGCCGAGCTGTGCGTGGTCGGCGACGCCGACCAGTCCATCTACGCCTTCCGCGGCGCCACCATCCGCAACATCCTGGAGTTCGAGCGCGACTTCCCCAACGCGCGCACGATCATGCTGGAGCAGAACTACCGCTCCACGCAGACGATCCTGTCCGCGGCCAACGCCGTCATCGACCGCAACGAGGGCCGACCGGCCAAGAACCTGTGGTCCGACCAGGGCGAGGGCCCGGCCATCACCGGCTACGTCGCCGACAACGAGCACGACGAGGCCGCCTTCGTGGTGGGGGAGATCGACAAGCTCACCGACGACGGGACGCTCACCCCCGGCCAGGTGGCGGTGTTCTACCGGACCAACGCCCAGTCCCGCGTGTTCGAGGACGTGTTCATCCGGACGGGGCTGCCGTACAAGATCGTCGGCGGCGTGCGCTTCTACGAGCGCAAGGAGATCCGCGACATCCTCGCCTACCTGCGGGTCCTGGCCAATCCCGAGGACACCGTCAGCCTGCGCCGCATCCTCAACGTGCCTAAGCGGGGCATCGGTGCGCGCGCCGAGGAGTCGATCGAGCTGTTCGCCGCCCGCGAGCGCGTCTCCTTCGCCCAGGCCCTGCGCCGAGTGGACGAGGTTCCGGGTATGGCCGCCAGGTCTGTCAAAGCGGTCCGCAACTTCACGGCCCTGCTGGACGAACTGGCGGAGACGGTGCCGGAGGGCACGCCCGCCGAGATCGTCGAGGCGGTGCTGAGCAAGACCGGGTACCTGTCCGAACTCGCCGAGTCCAAGGACCTCCAGGACGAGAGCCGCGTGGAGAACCTGGAGGAGTTCGTCGACGTCGCCCGCGAGTTCGAGCACACCTTCGCCGCGCTGCTGGAGGAGGAGCCCCCGGACGAGGAGGGCGGCGGAGAGGACGGCGCCGCGGGCGCGGTCGATCCGGGGCCTCCCACGCTGGTGGACTTCCTGGAGCGGATCTCCCTGGTGGCCGACACCGACCAGATCCCCGACGAGGACGAGGAGGGCGGGGTGGTCACCCTGATGACCCTGCACTCGGCCAAGGGGCTGGAGTTCCCTGCGGTCTTCCTCACCGGTATGGAGGACGGGGTCTTCCCGCACACCCGCACACTCGGCGACAAGGCCCAGCTGGAGGAGGAGCGCCGGCTGGCCTACGTGGGACTGACCCGGGCCCAGCGGCTGCTCTACGTCAGCCGCGCCGCGGTGCGCAGCGCCTGGGGAACGCCGTCCTACAACCCGGCCTCCCGCTTCCTGGACGAGATTCCCTCCTCCCTGGTGGACTGGCGGCGCGCCGAGTCCACCCTGGCCGCCCCGCCCAGCCGGAGCATCGGGGGCGGCCGTGGAGCGGGCGGTTTCGGCGGCACCTTCGGCGGCGGGCGCTCCTCCGGCCGCGGCCCGGGCAGGGCGGCGAGGCCGGCCAAGGAGGCTCCGACGCTGAGCGTGGGGGACCTGGTCAACCACGACTCCTTCGGCATGGGCCGCGTGCAGCTGGTGGAGGGCGCCGGCGACAAGACCAAGGCCCGCATCGACTTCGGCGCGGACATCGGGGAGAAGGACTTCCTGGTCAAGTACGCGCCGATCGAGAAGCTCTGACTCTCTCCCCAAGCCGGGTGCCCGGGAACCGCTGCCGGTCGTGTGGTCGTCCGTCCCGTTCGGGGTAGGCCATGTAAGACACGACACCGGCAAGGTTCGGCAAACAGGTCCCAAGCACTCGGCGACGGGGGTAGTCTTGGGGAAGACCGAGCGAGACGGACGCGATTTCCTCGCGGACGGGCCGGTCAACCCCTTCTCCACGTCGGACTGGTTCGAGCAGTGCTCCGAACCGGGTAGGCTCGGAGAGCACTTCCACGGAAAGCCCCTCCGGGGCCGCTCGCGGAAGCGCAGCAGGAAAAACGGGTCTTTACCCCGGACCAGGAACACCGAAACCGCCGGTTTGGCGGGGCACGGAACACCTGATAAAGTAAAGGCACAACAAAGCGGAAACGCACACAGCGCCTTCCACGGAAAAGCGACAGACCGGTTTCGGCGGGTCGGGCTTGTACGGGAAGAGCGGTTGTTTCTTGAGAACTCAACAGCGCGTGTTTGATTTTCTTTAAGCCAAGTTTGTTTTGGCCCCGTCACACGAGCCCCTTCGCAGGGGGGAGTGTGCGAGGTTCCTTTGATTAGCCGGGGAGACCCGGTTGGTCAGGATTACTTCTAGGTTTACCCGCCCAGGGCGGTCCTCGGACCGCCGGGCCGGGTTGAGTGACCTTTATGGAGAGTTTGATCCTGGCTCAGGACGAACGCTGGCGGCGTGCTTAACACATGCAAGTCGAGCGGTAAGGCCCTTCGGGGTACACGAGCGGCGAACGGGTGAGTAACACGTGAGCAACCTGCCCCTGACTCCGGGATAAGCGGTGGAAACGCCGTCTAATACCGGATACGACCTGTCGCCTCATGGCGGTGGGTGGAAAGTTTTTCGGTCGGGGATGGGCTCGCGGCCTATCAGCTTGTTGGTGGGGTAACGGCCTACCAAGGCGATTACGGGTAGCCGGCCTGAGAGGGCGACCGGCCACACTGGGACTGAGACACGGCCCAGACTCCTGCGGGAGGCAGCAGTGGGGAATATTGCGCAATGGGCGAAAGCCTGACGCAGCGACGCCGCGTGGGGGATGACGGCCTTCGGGTTGTAAACCTCTTTTACCACCAACGCAGGCTCGGGGTTTTCTCCGGGTTGACGGTAGGTGGGGAATAAGGACCGGCTAACTACGTGCCAGCAGCCGCGGTAATACGTAGGGTCCGAGCGTTGTCCGGAATTATTGGGCGTAAAGAGCTCGTAGGCGGCGTGTCGCGTCTGCTGTGAAAGACCGGGGCTTAACTCCGGTTCTGCAGTGGATACGGGCATGCTAGAGGTAGGTAGGGGAGACTGGAATTCCTGGTGTAGCGGTGAAATGCGCAGATATCAGGAGGAACACCGGTGGCGAAGGCGGGTCTCTGGGCCTTACCTGACGCTGAGGAGCGAAAGCATGGGGAGCGAACAGGATTAGATACCCTGGTAGTCCATGCCGTAAACGTTGGGCGCTAGGTGTGGGGACTTTCCACGGTTTCCGCGCCGTAGCTAACGCATTAAGCGCCCCGCCTGGGGAGTACGGCCGCAAGGCTAAAACTCAAAGGAATTGACGGGGGCCCGCACAAGCGGCGGAGCATGTTGCTTAATTCGACGCAACGCGAAGAACCTTACCAAGGTTTGACATCACCCGTGGACCTGCAGAGATGTGGGGTCATTTAGTTGGCGGGTGACAGGTGGTGCATGGCTGTCGTCAGCTCGTGTCGTGAGATGTTGGGTTAAGTCCCGCAACGAGCGCAACCCTTGTTCCATGTTGCCAGCACGTAGTGGTGGGGACTCATGGGAGACTGCCGGGGTCAACTCGGAGGAAGGTGGGGATGACGTCAAGTCATCATGCCCCTTATGTCTTGGGCTGCAAACATGCTACAATGGCCGGTACAATGGGCGTGCGATGCCGTAAGGTGGAGCGAATCCCTAAAAGCCGGTCTCAGTTCGGATTGGGGTCTGCAACTCGACCCCATGAAGGTGGAGTCGCTAGTAATCGCGGATCAGCAACGCCGCGGTGAATACGTTCCCGGGCCTTGTACACACCGCCCGTCACGTCATGAAAGTCGGCAACACCCGAAACTTGCGGCCTAACCCCCTTGTGGGGAGGGAGTGAGTGAAGGTGGGGCTGGCGATTGGGACGAAGTCGTAACAAGGTAGCCGTACCGGAAGGTGCGGCTGGATCACCTCCTTTCTAAGGAGTCTTTTTCAGGCCAACGGTTTTGTCTAGGTGTTGGCCGGACTCGAAAGTGGACCCGGTGGCCGCCCTCGTTGGAGGGTGTGCTGGCCGGGATGGTTTGAAGAGAATCGGACTTGGCCTCGGGCGGCTAGAAGCGTCCGGGGGCGCGCTGTTGGGTGTCTGAGGAAGCAACCTCGGCCTGGGCTGTCTGTGACGGTCGGGGTTGAGCTGTTTCCCGCTGCCGCCCCTGAAGAACTCTCCATGGTTGTGGATGTGGTACCGGGGTTTGCGGTTGGTGTTTTGACTTGTGAATAGTGTGCGCGAGCATCTTGTTATCTGTAGTGGCCAAGTGATAGTGGCACACGGTGGATGCCTTGGCACCAGGCGCCGATGAAGGACGTGGGAGGCCGCGATAGGCCACGGGGAGCTGTCAACCGAGCTGTGATCCGTGGGTGTCCGAATGGGGAAACCTAGCCCGAGTTGTGTCGGGTTGCCGCTGCCTGAATGTATAGGGCAGTTGGTGGTGACGCGGGGAAGTGAAACATCTCAGTACCCGTAGGAAGAGTAAACAACAGTGATTCCCCTAGTAGTGGTGAGCGAACGGGGAAGAGGCTAAACCGCAGGCGTGTGAGAGACGGCAGTCGTTGCGTGTGCGGGGTTGTGGGACATGTCTGTCTGGGTCTGCCGGCCCGGAGCGTTGAGGGGTCTCGTAGCTGAATCCGTTGGGAAGCGGTACCGGAGTGGGTGAGAGTCCCGTAGGTGAAGCGAGGGTCTAGGCGTTGGGTGTGTTCCCGAGTAGCGCGGAGCCCGTGAAAGTCCGTGTGAATCTGGCAGGACCACCTGCTAAGCCAAAATACGTCCTGGTGACCGATAGTGCACTAGTACCGTGAGGGAAAGGTGAAAAGTGCCCCGGTGAGGGGTCGTGAAATAGTACCTGAAACCGTGTGCTGTCAAGCCGTCAGAGCTGGCCTTTTGGGGTTGGTGATGGCGTGCCTTTTGAAGAATGAGCCTGCGAGTCGTGGTGTGTGGCGAGGTTAACCCGGGTGGGGTAGCCGTAGGGAAACCGAGTCTGAAGAGGGCGTTGGAGTCGCATGCTGTGGACCCGAAGCGGAGTGATCTACCCATGTCCAGGGTGAAGCGGGGGTAAGACCTCGTGGAGGCCCGAACCCACCAGGGTTGAAAACCTGGGGGATGAGGTGTGGGTAGGGGTGAAAGGCCAATCAAACTCCGTGATAGCTGGTTCTCCCCGAAATGCATTTAGGTGCAGCGTCGCGTGTTTCTTGCTGGAGGTAGAGCTACTGTTTGGCTGATGGGCCCGACAAGGTTACTGACGTCAGACAAACTCCGAATGCCGGTGAAGTGAAGCGTGGCAGTGAGACTGCGGGGGATAAGCTTCGTAGTCGAGAGGGAAACAGCCCAGATCATCAGCTAAGGCCCCTAAGCGTGTGCTAAGTGGGAAAGGTTGTGGAGTTGCTGAGACAACCAGGAGGTTGGCTTAGAAGCAGCCATCCTTTAAAGAGTGCGTAATAGCTCACTGGTCAAGTGGTTCTGCGCCGATAATGTAGCGGGGCTTAAGCACACCGCCGAAGCTGTGGAGCCCGGGTTTTTCCTGGGTTGGTAGGGGAGCGTCGTGCATCCGGTGAAGCTGCCGAGTGATCGTGTGGTGGAGGGTGTGCGAGTGAGAATGCAGGCATGAGTAGCGAGAGCAGCGTGAGAAACGTTGCCGCCGATTGACTAAGGGTTCCTGGGGCAGGTTAATCCGCCCAGGGTGAGTCTGGACCTAAGGCGAGGCCGACAGGCGTAGTCGATGGATAACGGGTTGATATTCCCGTACCCGTGCACGAGCGCCCAGTATCGAATCAGGTGATGCTAACCACGCTGGTGGTGGTGGTTCCCTTCGGGGGACTGCTTCTTACTGGTCTGGGATCCGAGCTTGTAGTAGGTAAGTGATGGGGTGACGCAGGAGGGTAGCTCTACCCGGCGGTGGTTGTCCGGGGGTAAGCGTGTAGGCTGGTGTGTTGGTAAATCCGCATGCTGTGTGGCTGAGACGTGATGCCGAGCCGTTTTTGGTGAAGTGAGTGATCCCATGCTGTCGAGAAAAGCCTCTAGCGAGTTCGTGTGTGGCCAGTACCCTAAACCGACGCAGGTGGTCAGGTAGAGAATACCGAGGCGTTCGGGTGAACCATGGTTAAGGAACTCGGCAAATTGTCCCCGTAACTTTGGGAGAAGGGGAGCCCTGTCTGGTGAAGGTCTTTGCGGCTGGAGCTGGGTGGGGTCGCAGATAGCGGGGGGAAGCGACTGTTTATTAAAAACACAGGTCCGTGCGAAGTCGTAAGACGCTGTATACGGACTGACGCCTGCCCGGTGCTGGAACGTTAAGAGGACTGGTTAGTCGGGTTTCGGTCTGGCGAAGCTGGGAATCTAAGCGCCAGTAAACGGCGGTGGTAACTATAACCATCCTAAGGTAGCGAAATTCCTTGTCGGGTAAGTTCCGACCTGCACGAATGGCGTAACGACTTCCCCACTGTCTCAACCATGGGCCCGGTGAAATTGCACTACGAGTAAAGATGCTCGTTTCGCGCAGCAGGACGGAAAGACCCCGGGACCTTCACTATAGCTTGACATTGGTGTTTGGGATGGTTTGTGTAGGATAGGTGGGAGCCGGTGAAGTTGCCACGCTAGTGGTGATGGAGGCGTTGGTGAAATACCACTCTGACTGTTTCGGGCATCTAACTTTGGACCGTGATCCGGTTCGGGGACAGTGTCTGGTGGGTAGTTTAACTGGGGCGGTTGCCTCCCAAAGAGTAACGGAGGCGCCCAAAGGTTCCCTCAGCCTGGTTGGTCATCAGGTGTTGAGTGTAAGTGCACAAGGGAGCTTGACTGTGAGACGGACGTGTCGAGCAGGAGCGAAAGCTGGGACTAGTGATCCGGCACCGGCGTGTGGAAGCGGTGTCGCTCAACGGCTAAAAGGTACCCCGGGGATAACAGGCTGATCTTCCCCAAGAGTCCATATCGACGGGATGGTTTGGCACCTCGATGTCGGCTCGTCGCATCCTGGGGCTGGAGTTGGTCCCAAGGGTTGGGCTGTTCGCCCATTAAAGCGGCACGCGAGCTGGGTTTAGAACGTCGTGAGACAGTTCGGTCCCTATCCGCTGTGCGCGTTGGAGACTTGAGAAGGGCTGTCCCTAGTACGAGAGGACCGGGACGGACGAACCTCTGGTGTGCCAGTTGTTCTGCCAAGGGCATGGCTGGTTGGCTACGTTCGGGAGGGATAACCGCTGAAAGCATCTAAGCGGGAAGCTTGCTTTGAGATGAGGTCTCCTGCCTCCGTGAGAGGGTAAGGCTCCCTGTAGACGACGGGGTTGATAGGCCGGGTGTGGAAGCCTTGTGAGGGGTGGAGCTGACCGGTACTAATAGGCCGAGGGCTTGTCCGCTGCAGATAATTGGGTGCTCGCGCATACGTGTTCACATGGTTGCTTGCCTGTGGCTACTGTTCTCCCCGGGGGTGGTTCCTGGTGTGGGGGGTGGTGGTTGTGGGTGTTGGTTTCCGTGGTGGTTATTGCTGGAGGGTCACACCCGGTCTCTTTCCGAACCCGGTCGTTAAGTCTCTTTGCGCTGATGGTACTGCCCTGTGGTGGGGTGGGAGAGTAGGTTGCTGCCACGGTTTGTTGTGGGGGGGTCGTCCTTTGTGGGCGGCCCCCTTTTTTT
>NZ_VWVV01000008.1 GCF_009830945.1 Nocardiopsis sp. FR4
AGTACTACGACGAAACCCACCTGGCCATCGCCGGCCTGGTCTCCGACCGCACAGCTATGCGGTAATCACCCACCAGCCGACTCGCTGGGCCAGCACGCCCCAACCTCAATCGCGCACCACGTCGTAAGGGAGCCTGCCCATGCCGGAGTTCGGATTTCTCGACGGCCAGCCGTTCTGGATCGTCTACTTCACCCTGCTCGGGGTGGTGCTGTGCCGCGCCCAGGCCACGTACTGGATCGGCCGCGGGCTGGGCGCCGGGGTCACCCGAAGCCGCCTGGGCGCCGGGCTCGGTCCGCGCCTGGACGCCGCCCGGCGGCGCATCGACCGCTACGGCGCCCCGGTGGTCACCCTGAGCTTCTGCACCGTCGGCGTACAGACCGCGGTCAACCTGGCCGCGGGCGCCATGCGGATGCGCTTCCCGGTCTACCTCGCCGCGATGTTCGTCGGCTGCCTGATCTGGGCGGGCCTGTGGGGCGTGGTCATCGGCGGCCTGGTGGGCACCTGGCTGACCCTGTACCTGGACTCGCCGTGGGCGGCGCTGGGCGTGGGCGCGCTCGCCGCCGCGATCGTGGCCGTACTGGTGCTGCGCTCCCGCCGGGCCGGGGCCGCGGGCCGGGAGGCGGCCCCGGCCGAGGGGGAGGGCTCCCCCGGTTCCCACTCCGCCCGCGCCGCGCAGGAGTAGCGCCCGCGCCCGCCGTCCGCGTTCCCCCGGAAGCCGCCCCCGCCCCGGGGCCGCGCCGGGGCGGTCCGCCGGTAGCGCCCGGCACCGCCGCGTTGCCCTAACCTTGGGCGATGTGAGCCAACAGCACTCCTACCCCTGGCCCGACGCCTCCGCCACCGGGGTCGGGTCCTGGCCCGGCGAGGACCCCGACGAGGCCGTGCGCACGGTCCTGGGCGAACTCCCCGGCCTGCCGCACCTGCCCGAACTGCCCGCGCGCGGCGTCGGCGCCGACATGGTCGGCCGCACCGGCGGCCTCCTGGTGGAGTTCCCCATCGAGGTCCAGCCCAGCGGGTGGAGGGTGGCCGACACCCCCGGCCGCGACCTGGGCCGCGCGGCCAGCCTCATGTCCTACGACCTGGACGCCCTGACCGAGCACGCCCACGCCTTCACCGGCACCCTCAAGGTGCAGGTCGCCGGGCCCTGGACCCTGGCCGCCTCGATCGAGCTCCGCAACGGTCAGCGCCTGGTCTCCGACCCCGGCGCCTGCCGCGACCTGGCCGAGTCCCACGTCGAGGGCGTCCTGGCCCACCTGTCCGAGGTCCGCCGGCGCGTGCCCGGGGCCCGGCTCCTGGTCCAGGTGGACGAGCCCTCCCTGCCCGCGGTGCTGCTCGGCTCCCTGCCCACCGCCAGCGGCTACGGCCGTCTGCCCGCCGTGGACCGGGTCCGCGTCGAGGCCTCCCTGCGCGTGCTGTTCGCCGCGATCGCCGACACCGGAGCGGTTCCGGCCGCGCACTGCTGCGCCGCCTCCGTGCCCATCGACCTGCTGCGGCGCAGTGGCGCCCGCGCGCTCAGCCTCAACGCCCTGCTGCTGGAACGCGCCCACGACGAGGCGGTCGGCACCGCCGTGGAGGCGGGGG
The DNA here is from genome assembly GCF_009830945.1 of Nocardiopsis sp. FR4. Lineage (GTDB taxonomy): Bacteria > Actinomycetota > Actinomycetes > Streptosporangiales > Streptosporangiaceae > Nocardiopsis. The sequence continues at coordinate 1,579 of NZ_VWVV01000008.1, forward strand.
CGGGGCTCCTGCTCGGCGTCGTTCCCCCCACCGACGGCACCTTCGCCCGGAACGCCCGAATGTCCGACCCCGCGGCTACCGTCGATCCTGTTCGCGAGTTGTGGAACCGGCTGGGGTTCTCCCCTGACCTGCTCTCCCGCGCGGTGGTCACCACACCCACGTGCGGGCTCGCGGGCGCCTCGCCCCGGCACGCGCGCGCGGCCCTGGACGCCTGCCGCGCCGGTGCCCGGGTGCTGCGGGACGAGCCCCGCCGGTAGGCGTCCCGAGTCCGCGACCGCAGCAGGCGAGCACGAGAGCAGAAAGGCACCAGTGAGCGCGCCCGACACCACCACCGACATCCCCGACGAGGTACGCGACCGGCACACCGAGCTGTGCCGGGAGCTGGACGACCACAGCTACCGCTACTACCTGGGCACCCCCGTCGTCTCCGACGCCGAGTACGACGCCCTCATGGGCGAGCTGCGGGGCATCGAGGAGTCCTACCCCGCCCTGGTCACCCAGGACTCGCCCACCCAGAAGGTCGGCGCGCCCATCAGCGTGGACTTCGCCGCGGTCGAGCACCTGGTGCGCATGGAGAGTCTGGGCAACGCCTTCGACATCGACGAGCTCAACGCCTGGGCCGACCGCGCCAACGCCGAGGTGCCCGTCACCGGCTACCTGTGCGAGCTCAAGATCGACGGCCTGGCCGTGGACCTGGTCTACGAGCGGGGCCGCCTCGTGCGCGCCGCCACCCGCGGCGACGGCCGGGTCGGTGAGGACATCACCCTCAACATCCGCACCATCGCCGTGGTCCCCGAGCAGCTCGACGAGAGCGTGCGCCCCGCCCCCGAGCTGCTGGAGGTGCGCGGCGAGGTCTTCCTGCCGGTGGAGGACTTCGAGAAGCTCAACGAGCGCATCACCGCCGACGGGCACGCCCCCTTCGCCAACCCGCGCAACGCCGCCGCGGGGTCGCTGCGCCAGAAGGACCCGCGGGTGACCGCCACCCGGCCGCTGTCGATGATCGTGCACGGCGTCGGCGCGTACACCCCGGCCGACGACGGCGGTCCGGACGTGGCCTTCACCAGCCAGTCGCAGGCCTACCGCCTGCTCGGGGAGTGGGGACTGCCGCTCAGCGACCGCTACAGGGTGGTCGAGACCATGGCCGAGGTCCGCGAGTACGTCGCCCACTACGCGGCCGACCGCCACGAGCCCGCCTACGAGATCGACGGCATCGTCATCAAGGTGGACGACTTCGCCCTCCAGCGCCGCCTGGGCTCCACCAGCCGCGCCCCGCGCTGGGCGATCGCCTACAAGTACCCGCCCGAGGAGGTCACCACCCGCCTGCTCGACATCAAGGTGGGTGTGGGCCGCACCGGCCGCGTCACGCCCTACGGCGTCATGGAGCCGGTGGTGGTGGCCGGGTCCGAGGTCGAGTTCGCCACCCTGCACAACGCCCGCGAGGTCGAGCGCAAGGGCGTGCTCATCGGCGACACCGTCGTGCTGCGCAAGGCGGGCGACGTCATCCCCGAGATCGTGGCCCCCGTGCTCGACCGCCGCGACGGCAGCGAGCGCCCCTTCGTCATGCCCGAGGCGTGCCCCGAGTGCGGCACGCCCCTGGGTCAGCAGAAGGAGGGCGACGTCGACCTGCGCTGCCCCAACGCCCGCTCCTGCCCCGGCCAGCTGCGCGAACGCCTGTTCTTCGTGGCCAGCCGCAAGGCCCTGGACATCGAGGCGCTGGGCTACGTCGCCGCCACCGCCCTCACCCAGCCTCTGGAGCCCGCCGAGCCGCCCCTGCGCGACGAGGGCGACCTGTTCGACCTGACCGTCGACAAGCTGCTGCCCATCCGCACCTACGTGCTCGACCCCGACACCAGTGAGCCCAAGACCGATCCCAGGACCGGCGAGCCCAAGGTGGTGTCCTTCTTCGCCAACAAGCAGGGCAAGCCCAAGAAGACGGTCGAGAAGCTCTTCGAGCAGCTGGAGGAGGCCAAGTCCAAGCCGCTGTGGCGGGTGCTGGTGGCGCTGTCCATCCGCCACGTGGGCCCGCGCGCGGCCGAGGACCTGGCCCGCCACTTCCGCTCCATGGACGCCATCCGCGCGGCCAGTGAGGAGGAGCTGGCCGCCGTCGACGGCATCGGCCCCACCATCGCCGCCTCCATCCGCGAGTGGTTCTCCGTGGACTGGCACAACGAGATCGTGCGCAAGTGGGCCGCGGCCGGGGTGCGCATGGAGGACGAGGACGACGGCTCCCGTCCGCGCCACCTGGAGGGGGTCACCGTGGTGGTGACCGGATCCCTGGAGGGGTTCACCCGCGACGGGGCCAAGGAGGCGATCGCCGAGCGCGGCGGCCGGGCCACCTCCTCGGTGTCCAGGAAGACCGGGTTCGTGGTGGTGGGCGACAGCCCCGGCTCCAAGTACGACAAGGCGGTCAAGCTGGGGGTTCCGGTCCTGGACGAGGAGGGCTTCCGGGTACTGCTGGAGGCCGGTCCGGACGCGGCCGCCAGCAGGCGGCTCAACCCCGAACCCGAGGAGCCCGGCACCGGGGCCGCCGAGGAAGCGGGCGACGGGGAGTAGGGGAGCCGGGGAGGCGCGGCGGCCGACCCCCGCCCGCCGCGTCCCCCGGTCCCGTGTCCGCGCCCCGCCCCCCGATCCCGCCCCCTGATCCGACCCCGGTACGCGCCTCACCACCGGGAATTCCGACGTCCTCCCGGTCGCCGGATCCCGCCCCCCCTTCCCGGAGCCGTCCCCGGGCGGGAACCGCACACGTATCCGCACCCCGTCCACCGCACTGACCAGCAGTTATCCCCGCTGCGCCGTGCAGGCGGGGCCGAAACCCCTCGTCCGAAACGCGGTACCCTCACCGCCACGGATCCGTGGCCGTGTCGGGCCCGGGTACCTTTTTGGCGATCTCTCCTCTCGCGAGGCCCTCACCTTGGTTAACTGATAGTCCTTGACACGCGACAGTTGGTAACGAAACCGCGTAAGGTGGACAGAGACGCTTCGAAATAGTGGGCGCACCTAAAAACCAGGATTCGGTCATGAGGGGTGGTCGGATTGTGGAGACGGCGGGTTATGGAGACTCCGAGCAAGCAGGACCAGGCGGTGCCGCAGGCGCCGCCCGGTCCGCGGCCCCCTCACGAGGACCACGTATGAAGGATCCGATCAGCACACGGGACATCGGTCCCCGGGCGGGAACACCGCTGTGGCTGTACATGCTCGGCGCCACGGCCGCGGGCGCCGGTGTCCTCGCGGCCTCCCTCCTCGGGCTGTCCGTGGACGAGGTGCGCGCGCTGTCCCTGGAACCGCTCACCTGGGTCCTGCTGTGCATGATGGTCCTCGGCGAGCTGCGGCCCGTCTCCCTCCCCGGACAGCCCCCCGGCAACGGGGTGCCCACCTCCCTGCCCTTCGCCTTCGCGCTCGTCATCCTGCACGGGCTCGCCGTGGCCGCACTCCTCCAGGTCGCGGCCACCGTCGTCGCCGGGTTCGCCCGCGGCCACGCCCCCCACCGCACCGCGTTCAACGCCGCCCAGTACACCCTGGCCCTCGGGGTCGCCGACGCCGTCCTGCGCCTGACCGCGCCCGGCCTGGTCCAGAACCTGTGGTTCCCCTCCGTGGGCGAACTGCTCGCCCTCATCCTGGCCGCGGCCGCCTACTTCGCCACCAACCGCGTGCTGGTCACCAGCGCCGTGGCCATGCACGAACGCGTGCCGCTCAGACAGGTCATGTTCAAGGGCGCGAGCCAGCAGGCCTACGTCAACGCGGTCCTGCTCAGCCTCGCCCCCCTCGTGGTCGTGGCCGCCAACCACTCGGTGCTGTTCGTCCCGCTGTTCGCCCTGCCCCTGTGGGCGCTCTACACGAGCGCGCTGCTCTCGGTCAAGCGCGACCACCAGGCCAACCACGACGAGCTCACCGCGCTGGCCAACCGCAAGCTCCTCACCCTCCGCGCACGCCAGGAGATCTCCCACGCCCAGCAGCGGGGCGGCGGCGTCGGCCTGCTTCTGCTCGACCTGGACCGGTTCAAGGAGGTCAACGACACCCTGGGCCATCCCACCGGCGACCGCCTCCTGCAGACCGTCGCCCGCCGGCTCACCCACAGCGTCCGCCCCGGCGACCTGGTCGCCCGGCTCGGCGGCGACGAGTTCGCCGTCCTGCTGCCCCAGGTCAGCGACGCCTCCGCCGCCCGCGAGGTGGCCTCGCGCCTGCGCGGCGCGCTCGCCGAACCCGTCCGCCTGGACGGTATGGACTTCGACCTGCAGGCCAGCATCGGCATCGCGCTCTATCCCGGGGACGCCCCCGACTTCGCGCTCCTCATGCAGCGCGCCGACGTGGCCATGTACGTGGCCAAGGCCGACCGCACGGGCGTGGAGTCCTACGATCCCGGCAAGGACCGCAACTCCACCGCCCGGCTGAGCCTGTACTCCGAACTGCGCCGCGGCCTGTCCGAGGGCGCCCTGGAGATGCACTACCAGCCCAAGGTCGGTCTGTCCGACGAGCGCGTCATCGGCCTGGAGGCCCTGGCCCGCTGGCGCCACCCCAGCCGCGGGCTGCTCACCCCCGACGAGTTCATGCCGGTCGTGGAGCAGTCCAACCTCTCGCGCGCCTTCACCTCCCAGGTGCTCGACGTCACGCTCGCGCACGCCGCCCGCTGGCACCGGGAGGGCCAGGACCTGCCCGTGGCCGTCAACCTCAGCGTGCGCGAACTCCTCGACCCCGAGCTGCCCGGGACCGTGGCCGCCGCCCTGCGCGAGTACGGCCTGCCGTCCCGGCAGCTGGTCCTGGAGGTCGGCGAGCACGCCCTGATCACCGACACCCACGCCGCCACCGAGGCCGTCCGGGTGCTGCGCGGCCTGGGCGTGGGCCTGTCCCTGGACGACTTCGGCACCGGCCACTTCACCCTCGCCCAGCTGGCCGGCCTGCCCCTGGACGAGGTCAAGATCCACGAGTCCTTCACCGCGCGCCTGGTCGACCGCTCCGACAGCGGCCACACCGTCGTCCGCGCCGCCATCGCCTTGGTCAAGGCGCTGGGCATGCGCGCCACCGCCGAGGGTGTCCAGAACGCCGAACTCGCCCGCGCCGCCCGCGACACCGGCTGCCACGCCGCCCAGGGCCACCACTTCTCCCCGCCCCTGAGCGCCGACGAGGTCACCGAGTGGCTCGCCGCCCACGACGGCGGGACGGCCGCGGGCACCCGGGTCTGACCCCGCCGCCCCGCCCCGGCCCTCCTCCGTCCCCGCCCGTGTCCACAGTCGGAAGGGACCGGCACCGGGAGCGGCGAGGGCGCCCTAGGATGAATGGGATAGTCCTTCCGCCGAAGAAACGGTTCTCATCCATGACCGCCATCACCCGCGATGAGGTCGCACACCTCGCCCGGTTGTCGCGGCTGGCGCTCGACGAGAGCGAGCTCGACACGCTCGCCGCCCAGCTCGGTGACATCCTCACCGCCGTGGCCAAGGTGCAGGAGGTCGCCCAGGGCGACATCCCGCCCAGCTCGCACGCCCTGCCGCTGACCAACGTCTACCGCCCCGACGAGGTCAAGCCCGGCCTCACACCCGACCAGGCCCTGGCCGGAGCCCCGGCGGTGGAGGAGCAGCGCTTCCGGGTTCCGCGGATCCTCGGGGAGGGCGAGTAGCCGTGAGCGACGTCATCAGCCTGACCGCCGCCCAGCTCGGCGCGGCCATCCGGGACGGACAGGTCTCCTCCGAGGAGGCGACCACCGCCTACCTGGACCGGATCGAGGCCGTGGACGGCGAGATCAACGCGTTCCTGCACGTGCGCCGCGAGACCGCGCTGGAGCAGGCCCGCGCGGTGGACGCCCGCCGCGCCGCCGGTGAGGCCCTGGGCCCGCTGGCCGGTGTGCCGGTGGCCCACAAGGACGTGTTCAGCACCAGGGACATGCCCACCACCGCCGCCTCCAGGATCCTGGAGGGCTGGCAGCCGCCCTACGACGCCACCGTCACCGCGCGCCTGCGCGAGGCCGGGCTGGTCATCCTGGGCAAGACCAACATGGACGAGTTCGCCATGGGCTCCTCCACGGAGAACTCCGCCTACCAGGTCACCCGCAACCCGTGGGACACCGACCGCATCCCGGGCGGCTCCTCCGGCGGCTCCTCCGCGGCGGTGGCCGCGTTCGAGGCGCCCCTGGCCACCGGCACCGACACCGGCGGCTCCATCCGCCAGCCCGCCGCCGTGTGCGGCCTGGTCGGGGCCAAGCCCACCTACGGCGGCTCCTCCCGCTACGGGATAATCGCCTTCGCCTCCTCCCTGGACACTCCTGGCCCCTTCGCGCGCAACGTGCTCGACGCCGCGCTGCTGCACGAGGCCTTCTCCGGGCACGACCCGCGCGACTCCACCTCCATCGACGCCCCGGTCCCGCCGGTCGTGGACGCCGCCCGCCTGGGCGACATCGACGGCCTGCGCGTGGGCGTGGTCCGGGAGCTGGACAGCGACGGCTTCCAGGCGGGCGTGCGCCAGCGCTTCCACGAGACCCTGGAGCTGCTGGAGTCCCTCGGCGCCAAGATCGTCGAGCTGTCCTGCCCGAGCTTCGACGCCGCCCTGTCGGCGTACTACCTCATCGCGCCCAGCGAGTGCTCCTCCAACCTCGCCCGCTTCGACGCCATGCGCTACGGCCTGCGGGTGGGCGACGACGGCACGCGCAGCGCCGAGGAGGTCATGTCGCTGACCCGGGCCCAGGGCTTCGGCCCCGAGGTCAAGCGCCGCATCATGCTGGGCACCTACGCCCTCTCCAGCGGCTACTACGACGCCTACTACGGCAGCGCCCAGCAGGTGCGCACGCTGATCAAGCGCGACTTCGACGCCGCGTTCGAGAGCGTGGACGTGCTGGTCTCGCCGACCACGCCGACCACGGCCTTCCCCATCGGCGAGCGGGCCGAGGACCCGATGGCCATGTACCTGGCCGACCTGTGCACGATCCCGTCCAACCTGGCCGGGAACGCCTCGCTGTCGGTGCCGTGCGGACTGGCCCCGGAGGACGGCCTGCCCGTCGGCTTCCAGATCATGGCCCCGGCCCTGGCCGACGACCGCACCTACCGGGTCGCCGCCGCGGTCGAGCGCGCGCTGTCCGAGCGCGACGGGGACCTGCTGGCCCGGAGCCCCTACGCGGTGAACGCCTAGGCGACCGCCCGGCGGTACCCGGGTGCCCGCCGCCCCCAGGGATGGCGGGCACCCGCGTGTCCCGCGTCCCTACTCGGGGGCGGCGGAACGGCGCCTGCGCGCCAGGTACACCAGCTCCACGCCCTCGGGCGCCTCCAGGGCCACCGGGACGGTCGGGGCGCTGGTCTCCACGGTGACCCCGCCCACCGCTCCGCCCGCGGGCCCTGCGTGACCTTGTCCAGGTCCAGGCCGTTGCTGAAGTCGATGCAGCTGGTGGTCAGGTGCTGGCCGCCCTCCAGGGCCACGTTGAACGTGCTCGTGGTGGTGCCGGCCTCGCCCCGCACGGTGTCCGACGCACTGACCTGCCACGTGCCGGAACCGGACACCGTGACAACCGAAAGGGTCCCCCAACCGACGTGCGCCGCCGTACGCGGACACGACGAGGGCCCGTCCCGCGGTCGACCGCGGAACGGGCCCTCAGGGCGCCGGCTGACGGGCCGGCCGGGGAGGAGCCTAGCCCTCCAGGTCCTGGCCGTTCGCGGTCCTGCGCCTGCGGCTCAGGTAGATCGCGCCGCCACCGGCGGCCAGGGCGGCCAGACCGGCGGCCACCAGGCCGGCGAGCGCGCCACCGGTCACCGGAAGGCTGGGCCGCGGGTTGTCGTCGGCCGGGCCGCTCGGCTTGTCACTGGGAGTGGGGGAGGGCGACGCCGGAGCGCTGGGCGTCTCGGAGGGCGTGTCGCTGGGACCGTCGCTCGGCGGGGTGCTCGGCGTCTCGCTGGGCTCGTCGGTCGGGGGCGGGGTCTGGCCCGGTTGCGCGGTCCAGGTGGCGGACGCGGAGGCGGAGACGCTGACCTTCTCGCCCTTGGCCGTGATGAGGGTCTGCGTGGGCACCTTCTCGCTCTCACCCTGGAACAGGCGCCCGCTCAGGACCTCGGCCTCGGTGGCCAGGGAGAAGCTGGCCTCGCCCGCCTCGGCGTCGGCGGGGACGGAGAAGCCGACGGTGTCGCCGTCGCCGACCGTGGTGACCTCCTGGCCGGTCTCGACGTCGACCAGCTCGACACCCTCGGGAACGTCACCCAGCTCCACGGGGATGTCGCTGCCGCTGGTCTCGACGAGGAATTCGCCGACCACCCCACCCGCCTGGCCGGAGGCCTGGCCCGGGGTAATGCTCAGGGCGGGACCCGGCTCCTGGGGCAGTTCGACCGCGGTGTCCACGAGGTAGCGGTAGACCTTGGTCATGGCACCGGCGTCGATGCGCTGGCTGACCTCCGGGTTCGCGGAGAAGCGGGACAGCTCCAGGCCGTTGCTGAAGTGCCAGATCGCGGCCTGGGTGGCGGTCAGCGCCTCGGCTTCGGTCAGCTGCCTCACCTGGGCGGCGGTGGCCAGATCGGCAGCGCTCACGCTGGGGTAGCTGTTTTGCAGGATCCAGTGCACCTTGCCCGGGTGGGCGAAGTCGCCCTTGCCCGGGTAGTTGGCCCAGTCGTCCTCGCGGTACCAGGCGTCGTCCTGGATCTGGGTGCGGAAGTCGATGCAATAGGTCGTGAGGTCGTCGCCGCCCTCCAACCGCAGTGTGAACGTGCTGGCGGTGGTCGTGTCGGCGCCCTGCATGGTCACGCGGTGACCGTCCTGGGTGTTACCGACGTACTGGGCGCGGACGGAGCCCTCGTAGGTCTCGACCTCGTCGGCCGCCGCGGGGACGGCGGCCAGCCCGAAGGCGAGGAGTGCGGCGGCGGAGGCGGCGAGGGTCGCGCGTCCGGCACGGAGGGGGAGAGGCACGTGGGTCACGTCTATTCCTAGGAGTGTTCCGGAGGAGCCCGGCGGGCCGGTCACCGGGGGACGGGTGCCGTGGGGCGCGACCCGGTGGGGCGACTCGCGGGGCCGGGGACAACGATGCGTACCGGCGGAGCCGCGGGGAAGGCGGGTCCTCCGGTGGGGCGTGCGTCTGTTCCGGTGCGGCCGGTCACGGATGTGAGCGCGGGCCGCAGCCGGGCCAACCCTGTCCCGGTGAACCGGCGCGGCACAACCCTCGTGCCGGGCCCGGAGGGCCAGGGGTGTCCGAGGAGGAGACGCGGTACTCCGGCGTCCGGTTGTCCGTCTGGTGGGACGGATTCACTGCGCAGGGTGTTCGCCCAGGTACGGGATCCGAACGAGAAGGGCCCGTCCCGTGGTCTCCCACGGAACGGGCCCGGACGGCCCACGCCCTCGGGCGTGCGGCCGGGGTGCTAGCCGACCAGGTCGTCGGACTGGTTGGCCTTGCGCTTGCGGCTCAGGTAGATCGCGCCGCCACCGGCGGCCAGGGCGGCCACACCGGCGGCCACCAGACCGGCCAGAGCGCCACCGGTCACCGGCAGGCTCGGCTGGTTCCGGTCGTCAGCGGGGGTGCTGGGCTTGTCGCTCGGGGTGTCCGTGGCGGGCGGCTCCGGCGACGCCGGGGTGCTCGGCGTGTCGCTCGGGGTGTCGCTCGGGGTGTCGCTCGGGGTGTCGGAGGGCGTGTCGCTCGGGGTGTCGCTGGGAGTGTCGGTCGGCGGGGTGACCGTGCCCTCCGTCCAGGTGGCGGAGGCCGACGCGGAGACGGTGACGCTGCCGCCCTTGGCGGTGATGAGCGTCTGGGTCTCCTTGTGCTTGCTCTCGCCCTTGAACAGGCGGCCGGTCGCGACGGACGAGCTGGTCTCCAGGGAGAAGCTGGCCTGGCCGGCCTCGGCGTCGGCCGGGACCGAGAAGCCGACGGTGTCGCCGTTGTTCACGGCGGCCACGGGCTCGCCGGTCTCCAGGTCGACCAGCTCGACGCCCTCGGGGGCGGACAGGTCGACGGGGATGTCGCTGCCGTTGGTCTTGATGAGGAACTCGCCGACGGTCTCACCGGCCTGGCCGGAGGCCTCGCCCGGGGTGACGCTCAGGGCGGCGTCGGGCTCGGCGGTCTGCTCCAGGTCCTGGGCGTTCCCGACCAGGTAGTCGTAGACGGCCTTGACGGCGGGACTGTTGCCCTGCGGCTTGAGCTTCATGCCGTTGCTGTAGTGCCAGATGGCGGCCTGGGTGGCGCCCAGGGCGTCCCCCTGGCTCAGCCCCTGGACACCGGCGGCCTCTCCCAGCGCCTCGACGCTCACGGTCGGGTAGGAGTTCTGCAGGATCCAGTGGACCTTCGCGGGCTCGGCGAAGTCGCCCTTGCCCGGGTAGTTGGCCCAGTCGTCCTCGCGGTACCAGGCGTCCTTGCGGATGCTGGTGCGGAAGTCGATGCAGTACGTCGTGAGGACGTCGCCGCTCTCCAGCTTGAGGTTGAACAGGCTGGTCGAGGCCTTGCCCTGGACGCCCTCCAGCTTGACGCTGGTGCCGTCCTGGGCGTTGCCGATGTACTGGGCGCGGGCAGAGCCCTCGTAGGTCTCGACCTCGTCGGCGGCCGCGGGGGCGGCGGCCAGGCCGAAGGCCAGGAACGCGGCGGCGGTGGCCGCCAGGCCCGTGCGCCCGAGGGAACGGGCGAGGGAGGAGTTCTTCACATCGTGTCCCGGTGTGTTCTAGGGGTAACCGGATAAAGGGATCCGCCCACGGGGCGCCGAGGAGCCGAGGGGCGGGTGCGGTGGCCACGGCGAAGTGCGGTTACTGGAAAACCTGCCGACTGCTGAGTTCACCCGTGCTGGGGGTCACCACGTCGGGTTCGGGGGTACGGCGCCGTTGTGGGGTCGCGGCGCGGTCGCCCGGCGTGGAATCGCTGGGACGTGGGAACTGCGGCGTTCGCCGTGGGGTGCCAACGCCCGCCTGATACTAGCGATCCCCTTGGGTACTTCCAACCCGGTTCGCGAAAAATATGGCCGGATACGGGCACGAAAAAATGTGAGCAAGACTAAGGCCGCATTCCGGCCAGAAGGATGCAACCAAAAGCGGAGAAGCGCGTCCCCGTCGTGCGCTCATCCGCGCCGTTTGCGGCCCAAAAGCAGGATGAACAGGCCAGATACCACCAGGGCCCCGGCAATGACCAGGAGTCCCGACAGCCAGGTGCCGGTGCGGGGCAGATCGACCTCCGGGATTCGGTCACCCGCTTCGGGGGATACCTCCTCCTCAGCAGACTCCTCCCGCGCGGCCTCTCCGGCGGAGGGCGCCGCCTCCCCGGACACCTCCTCCGGAGCGGACTCCGGGGTCTGACCGGTGCCCGGGTCGGCGGTCTGCTCCGGGTGCCAGGTGAAGGTGGCGGTGGTGGAGCTGGTCGCCGCGCCGGCCTCCGCCGTCACCAGCGGCCGGGTGCGCACGCCGCCCCTCCCGGTGAACAGGCGCCCCTCCGGCAGCGGCACGTCCTGGCCGCGCACGTGGAGGGTCACCACCCCGGCCGGGACCGAGGGGTCCACGCTCAGGTAGACCTGCTCGCCGTCGTGCACCTGTGTCACCGGTCCGCCGTCCGCGTCGACCAGCCACGAGGCCGGAGCGCCGCGTACGGACACGCCCAGCGGCCCCGAACCGGAGCTGTGCACGGTCAGCGGGCCCAGCGGTTCCTCGGGCGCGATCGCCTCCACGTGCGCGGGCACGACCTCCAGCGACCGGGAGGCGGCGTTGTCGGCCGCCGCCGCGCTGCCCCGCACCAGGTGGTCGTACAGCGCGAGCACCACGGGGTCGTTGGCGCCGCGGTCCGGCTCCGCCCCGTCCAGCACGTACCACAGGGCCGCCTGGGTGCCCGCGATCGCCTGGCCCTCGGTCACCTCCGCCAGCCCGGTCTCCCGGGCCAACCCGGGAAGGTCCACCACGGGGTAGGAGTGGGAGACGATCCACTTCGCCTGGTCGGCGGGGTCCGTTTTCTGGGGGGTTTCGGCCCACTCCGGAGTGTCGGACCACGCTGACTCCACGTAGGCGGCGCGCGGGCGCACCTCCTCGTCGGAGACGGCGGCGTAGGCCCGTACGGACTCCTCCCCGGTCACGCGCAGGCTGAACAGCGCCGTGTCGACCTCCCGGCCGTCGGCCAGGGTGAGGACCGCGCCCGGGACGGGGTCGCGGTCCACGCGTGAGAAGTCGTCGGCGTGGGACGCGGGGGCGCCGAGCAGGGTGCCGACCACCGTGGTGGTGAAGAGCAGCGCGGCGCACCGACGCAGGATGCCGGACATGCTTGTGCGCTCCCGTACGAGGGCGGTCGGTGTGGTGGCCGAACCGGCGAAAAACGTCTTGCTGGGCCTCCCACACTAACGGTCCGGCACCCCGGGAGGCCGGGTGTTCCCCCGACAGCGGCCCAATCGTGTACTGGCCGTGATGTGCGGTGACCCTTCCGTGTTCCGGGGCGTGGCACCGCACCCCCGCGCGCTCGGTAGGCTGAGCTGGAAGGTATGTCCTCTACGGAAACGGGTTTGCGGCGATGGCCCACGCGGTAACTCCTAGCCCTGCCACGAACAACGGTCCTGCGCCGGTGGCCTACGAGCGGGCGCTGGCCACATACGAGCCCGTGCTCGGCCTGGAGACCCACATCGAGCTGGGCACCGCCTCCAAGATGTTCTGCTCCTGCCCCACCGCGTTCGGCGCCGAGCCGAACACCCAGGTGTGCCCGGTGTGCCTGGCGCTGCCCGGCTCCCTGCCGGTGGTCAACGAGAAGGCGGTCGAGGGCGCCATCCGCCTGGGCCTGGCGCTGAACTGCTCCATCGCACCCTGGGGACGCTTCGCCCGGAAGAACTACTTCTATCCGGACATGCCGAAGAACTACCAGATCTCCCAGTACGACGAGCCGATCTGCGTCGACGGCCACCTCGACGTCACGGTGGACACCCCCGACGGCCCGCGGGAGTTCCGCGTGGAGATCGAGCGCGTCCACATGGAGGAGGACACCGGCAAGACCTCCCACCTGGGCGGGGCCACCGGTCGCATCCACGGCGCGGACTACTCCATCGTCGACTACAACCGCGCGGGCATCCCGCTGCTGGAGATCGTCACCAAGCCCATCACCGGCACCGGCGAGCTCGCGCCCCTGGTCGCCCGCGCCTACGCCACCGAGCTGCGCGACCTGGTCCGGTCCCTGGGCATCTCCGACGTGCGCATGGAGGAGGGCTCCATGCGCTGCGACGTCAACGTCTCGATCAACCCGCGCGGCGCCTCCGAGTGGGGCACCCGCAGCGAGACCAAGAACGTCAACTCACTGCGCTCGGTCGAGCGGGCCGTGCGCTCGGAGATCGAGCGCCAGGCCGGCGTCCTCGACGCCGGACAGAGCGTCGTGCAGGAGACCCGCCACTTCCAGGAGGACACCGGCCGCAGCATCCCGGGCCGCTCCAAGGAGGAGGCGCAGGACTACCGGTACTTCCCCGACCCCGACCTGGTCCCCGTCGCGCCCTCCGAGGAGTGGATCGAGGAGCTGCGGGCCACGCTGCCCGAGCTGCCCGCCGCCCAGCGGGCCCGGGTGCGCGCCGAGTGGAACCTCACCGACACCGAGCTGCGCGACCTGGTCAACGCCGACGCCATCGGCCTGGTGGAGGCGACCGTGGCCGCGGGCGCCCCGTCCGCCGAGGCCCGCAAGCTGTGGCTGAACGAGCTCTCCCGCCGCGCCACCGAGCAGGAGGTGGAGCTGGGTGACCTGCCCATCACCCCCGCCCAGGTCGCGCGGATCATCGCCCTGGTCGCCGAGGGCACGCTCACCAACAAGCTCGCCCGCCAGGTGGTGGAGGGCGTGCTCGCCGGTGAGGGGGAGCCCGACGCCGTGGTCGAGGCCCGCGGTCTGAAGGTGGTCAGCGACGACGGCGCGCTCGGCGCCGCCGTGGACGAGGCCATCGCGGCCAACCCCGACGCCGCCGACAAGGTGCGCGGCGGCAAGGTCGCCGCGGCCGGGGCCCTGGTCGGCGCGGTCATGAAGGCGACCCGGGGCCAGGCCGACGCGGGCCGCGCCCGCGAACTGATCCTGGAGCGGCTCGGCGCGAGCTGACCGACCGGGGTGTGACCGCTCACAACCGGCGCCGCGGCGCGTTTTCCGCTCCCTTTTGTCGGTGCCTCCTGGCAGCCTGCATGGACCGCGGGCGGCCGGGAGGCCGTCAGGCACTCCCGGGCGGACGGACCGTCCCGCACGGGGCGGGCGCGCCGTCCCCGGGAGGGAGCGGGGCTGGGACGACGTGGAGTAATCACCCTGGGTGATGGTTCCGTCGTCATCTCTCAGCCGGTCCTCAATCGCTGTGTGACCTTGGTTGCGTAGGGTTGCGACCCATGGGGGCGTGCGCGGTACCTCGGGCCGCCCCCGCGACCGAGTCCGTCCCAGTCCCGCGAGATCCTGGGCGGCAGACACGGTGCCGGGCGCCGTGCCGCGCCCGGACTCGAACGACGCGAGGTGGGTGCTCCATGTCCGAGGAGAGAGCGTGACGGCGGCCGGACGCCGGGTCGACCGCGGCGCGCCCACTGACAGATCGCTCATGGGGACCACGGCACGCCGCGTGTGGACCGTCGTCCTGGGCGCGCTGTGCCTGCTCTACGCCGGGGGGACCGTGATCCCCCTGGGAGAGACCACGGCGACCGCCGCACTCGGCGAGTGGCCGACCTCCGCGGCGGCCGGAGCCGCCGGCCTGTCCCTGCTCTACGCCTCGCGCCGCTGGGCGGAGTCCGGGGCCGACCGCGACGCCCACGCCGACGGCGCGGACGGGGCCGCGGCCCTGCGCCACCTCGGCTTCGCCGCCCTGGCCTGGTGCGCGGGCGGCGTCACACACGGACTGACCCGTCTGCTCAGTTCCGGGTCGGCCCTGTCCCTCACCCTCGGTGATCTCTTCGCCCTCGCGGCGCTGCCACTCTTCGTGGTCGGCTTCACCAAGTTCGCCCCCTGGCCGGGCGGGCTGCGCACCGCCGTGCGTCACGTCACCGACAGCTACGTGTGCGCCGCCGCGGTCTTCTCGGTGGTCTGGCTGCTGATGTTCTCCCCGCTCTACCAGGAGCTGGGGGAGGGGGCGGGCTTCCTCGGCTTCGCCCTGGTCTACCCGGTGGCCGACATCGTCGTGCTGTGCCTGCTCGTGCCGCTGGTCTTCATGTCGCCGCACAGCACGCGGCGCGCGGTCCTGCTGGCGATCGGCGCGCTCGTGGTCATCGCGAGCTCGGACCTTCTCGGCGCGCTCACCCGGCTGACCGGCCCGCCCGTCGCCGGGGGGATCGAGCACCCGGTGCGGTTCCTGGGCCTGGCCCTGCTGGGCGCCCTGCCCTGGCTGGTCGGGCACCGGCCGGGGTCGGACCCCCGGCGGATCACCGGCCGGGGCCTGTACCGCTTCGCCCCGGAGCTCGCCGCGATCGCCGCGGTGCTCGTCGCCGCCCTCGTGCTCACCGTGGCCGCGCTGGGCCTGCCGGGGGTGGCCCCCGTGCTGCCGCTGGCCGCGGGCACCGCCGTCGTGGTGCTGCTGGTGCGCGTGGTGGGGATGCTGGAGGAGAACGCCACCCTGTCCCGCATGGTGCGCAACCGCGAGGGGCACTTCCACGAGTTGGCGCGCAACAGCGGCGACGTCATCCTCATCCTGGACCGGGACGGCGGGGTGAACTACGTCAGCCCCGGCACGGCCGAGGCCTTCGGCTACCGGCTCGACGACGTGCTCGCCGCGCCCGTCACCGCCCTCATCCACCCCGAGGACCTGTCGCGGATCGAGGCGGTCACCGACCTGTTCACCGAGCGCGGCTCCCAGGGTGTGCACCTGCGGCTGCGGGTGCGCGCGGCGGACGGCACCTGGCGGCACACCGAGTCGACGATCTCGCTGTACGAGCAGCCGGGCGAGCCCGACCGCCTGCTGGTGACCACCCGCGACATCAGCGCGCAGGTGGCGCTGCAGGACGAGGTCGAGCACCTGACCTTCCACGACGGCGTGACCGGCCTGCCCAACCGCGCCTACCTGGAGGAGCGGGCCAGCGACGTGCTGGCGCACCGCGCCATGAGCGAGGAGCCCACCGGCGACGTCGCGGTGATCTTCCTGGACCTGGACGGGTTCACCGCCGTCAACGACTCCGCCGGGCACGTGCGCGGCGACCACCTGCTCGGCCAGGCGGCCCGCAGGCTGCGCGGGGAGGTGGACTCCGACGCGACCCTGGCCCGCTGGGGCGGCGACGAGTTCGCCGTCCTGGTGGAGGACGTGCCCCGGGCCCAGCGCGTGGTGGACCTGGCCGAGCGGCTGGGCCGGGTGATCGCCTCCGAGCCCTTCCAGGTGGCCGACCGGGACATCCTGCTGACCGCCAGCATCGGCGTGGCCTTCGCCGAACCGGCCACCGACAGCGGTGAGCTGCTGCGCAACGCCGACGTGGCGATGACCCGGGCCAAGGAGCGGGGCACGGGCCACGTGGAGGTCTACGCCGCGCACATGCACGACACCGTGGTCTCCCGTCTGGAGCTGCAGATCCGGCTGCGCCGGGCGATGGCCGACGGCGAGTTCTTCCTGGAGTACCAGCCGATCGTGGACCTGGGCAGCTCCCAGGTGACCTCGGTCGAGGCGCTGGTGCGCTGGAACCGCGACGGGGAGACGGTCGGCCCGGAGGAGTTCCTCGGCGCCGCCGAGGAGTCGGGTCTGATCGTGCCGCTGGGCGAGCTGATCCTGCGCGAGGCCTGCGAGAAGGTCGCCGTGTGGCGGCTCTCGGACTGGGACATCGGGCTGTCGGTGAACCTGTCCGTCAAGCAGGTGCTCTCGCCGCGCTTCGTGGAGACGGTGGCGGGCGTCCTGGTCGAGACCGGGCTCCCGGCGGAGGTGCTCACCCTGGAGGTGGACGAGGAGGTGCTGCTCGACGACCTCGGCGAGGCCGTGCAGCGCCTGGGCGAGCTGCGCGAACTGGGCGTGCGCCTGGCCATCGACGACTACGGGATGGGCTACGCCTCCCTGGCCCACCTGCGCAGGCTGAGCGTGGACGCGATCAAGATCGACCCGTCGTTCGTGGCGGACCTGGGCCGCGACGACACGGTCACCCTGCTCACGCACACGATCATCCAGCTCGGCCGCGACCTCGGCGTGCAGGTGGTGGCCGAGGGCATCGAGCGCCCCGAGCAGCTGGAACAGCTGCGCGCCATGGGCTGCGACCACGGCCAGGGCTTCCTGGTGGCTCGCCCCATGGCCGCGGGCGGCGTGGAGTCCCTGGTCGGCGGCGAGGCCGGGGCCAGCCTCTGACCGGACACGGGAAGCCCGGGGGACCCCGCCTGAGTCCGCTGGGTGCCCCCGTGTTCCACGGTGCGGACGCCCCGGTGTCCGCTCTGTGTCGTGCGCTACACGCGTATGCGCCCTTCGTGGTGTTTGTCCAGTTCAGGGCGGGTGTTCGGGTTCGGGAATGTGGCCGCATCCTGACACGTGCGTCTCACATCCTGGGACATTATGTCGTTCTTGTTGACGCGGACCCTCTCCGTCGGCCAATGTTGTGAGCGTGCAGAGCAACTCCCTGATTCTCGTACTTGGTCGGCGCGCAGCCCGCTGAGTTTCTTCTGCTGCGCGCCACCCCTCAACCGCCACCGGGCGGTGGGGGTTTTTTTATTGCCAGACCCGGAATCAGACCCACCAGGCCAGAGCCCCCGTGCCGCTCTGGACCCTCGCTGAAGGATCATGAGATGACCGAGCAGATGACCGGCGCCCAATCGCTGATCAGGTCGCTGGAGCAGGTCGGCGTTGACACTGTCTTCGGGATTCCCGGCGGCGCCATCCTCCCGGCCTACGACCCGCTCTACGACTCGGCCAAGGTGCGCCACATCCTCATGCGCCACGAGCAGGGGGCGGGGCACGCCGCCGAGGGCTACGCCTACGCCACCGGACGCCCCGGCGTGTGCATGGCCACCAGCGGCCCCGGAGCCACCAACCTGGTCACCCCCCTCGCCGACGCCCACATGGACTCGGTGCCCATGGTCGCCATCACCGGCCAGGTCGCCTCCCCGATGATCGGCACCGACGCCTTCCAGGAAGCCGACATCTGCGGCATCACCATGCCGATCACCAAGCACAACTTCCTGGTCAAGGACGTGCGCGACATCCCGCGCACCATCGCCGAGGCCTTCCACATCGCCGCCAGCGGCCGTCCCGGCCCCGTCCTGGTCGACATCTCCAAGGACGCCCTGCAGGCCTCCGCCGAGCACGTGTGGCCCGAGCGCCTGGACCTGCCCGGCTACCGCCCGGTCACCAAACCGCACGGCAAGCAGGTCCGCGAGGCCGCCCGGCTGATCGCCGAGGCCCGCCGCCCGGTGCTCTACGTCGGCGGCGGCGTCCTGCGCGCCGGGGCCGCCGCGGAGCTGCGCGTCCTGGCCGAGCTCACCGGCGTCCCCGTGGTCACCACCCTCATGGCCCGCGGCGTCTTCCCCGACAGCCACCCGCAGTTCGTGGGGATGCCGGGGATGCACGGCGACGTCTCCGCGGTCGGCGCCCTGCAGAAGGCCGACCTCATCGTCGCCCTGGGCGCCCGCTTCGACGACCGCGTCACCGGCCGCCTGGACAGCTTCGCCCCCGACGCCAAGGTCGTCCACGCCGACATCGACCCCGCCGAGATCTCCAAGAACCGCCACGCGGACGTGCCCATCGTCGGCGACTGCCGCGAGGTCCTGGCCGACCTGGTCGTGGCCGTGCGCGCCGACCAGGAGAAGGGCCGCCAGGGCGACTACGAGGGCTGGTGGCAGCAGCTCAACCGGCTGCGTACCACCTACCCCAAGGGCTTCGAGGCCCCCGACGACGGCAGCCTGTCCCCGCAGGCCGTCATCCAGCGCCTCGGCCAGATCGTCGGCCCCGAGGCCACCTACGTCGCCGGTGTGGGCCAGCACCAGATGTGGGCGGCGCAGTTCATCGACTACGAGCGCCCCGGCTCCTTCGTCAACTCCGGCGGCCTGGGCACGATGGGCTTCTCCGTCCCCGCCGCGCTCGGCGCCAAGGTCGGCGACCCCGACCGCACCGTGTGGTCGGTCGACGGCGACGGCTGCTTCCAGATGACCAACCAGGAACTGGCCACCTGCGCCATCGAGGGAATCCCGATCAAGGTCGCCGTGGTCAACAACGGCAACCTGGGCATGGTCCGCCAGTGGCAGACCCTGTTCTACGAGGGCCGGTACTCCAACACCGACCTGCAGACCTCGCCGCGCGACGAGAAGGTGCGCATTCCCGACTTCGTCCGCCTCGCGGAGGCGTACGGTTGTGTCGGTCTGCGCTGTGAGAGCGCCGAGGACATCGACGCCACCATCGAGAAGGCCATGGCCGTCGACGACGCCCCCGTCGTCGTGGACTTCACGGTCAACCACGACGCCATGGTCTGGCCGATGGTCGGCCCCGGCGTCAGCAACGACAACATCCAGTACGCGCGCGACATGGCGCCGAGCTGGGAACACGAGGACTAAGAGGAGCAGGCGAGACCACCATGAGCAGTCACACGCTTTCCGTTCTGGTGGAGGACACCCCGGGTATCCTCGCCCGCGCCTCCTCCCTCTTCTCCCGCCGCGGTTTCAACATCGACTCACTCAGTGTCAGCAACACCGAGTACCCAGGACTGTCCCGGATGACAATCGTGGTCAACTGCGACCTCCACCCCTTGGAGCAGGTGACCAAACAGCTCAACAAGCTGGTCAACGTCGTCAAGATCGTGGAGATGGACACCACCGCGTCGGTCCGGCGCGAGCTCCTGCTCGTCAAGGTCAAGGCCGACGCGTCCAGCCGCACCCACGTGCTGCAGACGGCCGAGCTCTTCCGCGCCCACGTCGTGGACGTCAGCCCGGACGTCGTCGTCATCGAGGCCACCGGCGACCCCGAGAAGCTCGATGCCCTGGTCAGGAACCTGGAGCCGTTCGGCATCCGGGAACTGGTCAAATCAGGGCTGGTCGCCCTGGGACGCGGACCCCGGTCGATCACCGACCGTTCCCTCCGCGCGGTCGACCGTAGCGCCTGAGGCCCGGACACGGCCGGGCCCGCGCCGCGTCCCCACACAACGTTTGAGAACGAGGAGTAACCCCAAGTGGCAGCACAGATGTACTACGACGACGCCGCGGACCTCTCGCTCATCCAGAGCAAGAAGGTCGCCGTGATCGGCTACGGCAGCCAGGGCCACGCCCACGCGCTGTCCCTGCGCGACTCGGGCGTGGACGTGCGGATCGGCCTCGCCGAGGGTTCGAAGAGCCGGGCCAAGGCCGAGGAGGAGGGGCTGCGCGTCCTCACCCCCGCCGAGGCCACCCGTGAGGCCGACGTCATCATGATCCTGGTCCCCGACCACATCCACCGGGACCTGTACGCCGCGGAGATCGCGCCGAACCTGGAGGCGGGCAACGCCCTGTTCTTCGGCCACGGCTTCAGCATCCGCTACGGCTTCATCACCCCGCCCGAGGGCGTGGACGTGGCCATGGTCGCCCCCAAGGGCCCGGGCCACCTGGTCCGCCGCCAGTTCGAGGCCGGGCGCGGCGTGCCCTGCCTGGTCGCGGTCGAGAAGGACGCCAGCGGGCAGGCCTGGGACCTGGCGCTGTCCTGGGCCAAGGGCATCGGCGGCACCAAGGCCGGGGTCATCAAGACCACGTTCACCGAGGAGACCGAGACCGACCTGTTCGGCGAGCAGGCCGTGCTGTGCGGCGGCACCGAGGAGCTCGTCAAGGCCGGCTTCGCCACCCTGGTCGAGGCGGGCTACCAGCCCGAGGTCGCCTACTTCGAGTGCCTGCACGAGCTCAAGCTCATCGTCGACCTCATGTACGAGGGCGGCATCTCCAAGATGAACTGGTCGGTCTCGGACAACGCCGAGTACGGCGGCTACACCCGCGGCCCGCGCCTGATCACCGAGCAGACCCGCCAGGAGATGCGCAAGATCCTCGGGGAGATCCAGGACGGCTCCTACGCCAAGGAGCTCATGGACGAGTTCGACGCCGGCCAGCCGACCTTCACCAAGCGCCGCGAGGCCGAGCAGAACGAGCAGATCGAGAAGGTGGGCGCCGAGCTGCGCCCGCTGATGAGCTGGCTCAAGGGCTAGGTGAGGCCCCAGTCACCATGGGGACAGGTGGGTGTGCCCACCTGTCCCCATCAGGCTTCCCTACCTCGGCAGTAGACTTTAGACCGGCCATCACCCCCGATCCCGGTAGTGCCCATCACCTGCGCGATCGGGTCGCACCACCCGAAAAGGAACCGTTGTGCCCAAACCCGCCGTACTCGTAGCGGAAGAACTCTCGCCCGCCGGAATCGCGCTCCTGGAGGAGGACTTCGAGGTGCGCCGCGTCGACGGCGCCGACCGCTCCCAGCTCCTCCCCGCCCTCGCGGACGTCGACGCCCTGATCGTGCGCAGCGCCACGCAGGTGGACGCCGAGGCGCTGGCCGCCGCGTCCCGTCTGCAGGTGGTGGCCCGGGCAGGTGTCGGTCTGGACAACGTCGACGTGGACGCCGCGACCAAGGCCGGTGTGCTGGTGGTCAACGCCCCGACCTCCAACATCATCAGCGCCGCCGAGCAGGCCATCAACCTGCTGCTGGCCAGCGCCCGCAACACCGCTCCCGCGCACAACGCGCTGATCAACGGCGAGTGGAAGCGGTCCAAGTACACCGGTGTGGAGCTGTACGAGAAGACCGTGGGCGTGGTCGGCCTCGGCCGGATCGGTGCCCTGGTCGCGCAGCGCCTGTCCGCCTTCGGCACCAGGGTGATCGCCTACGACCCCTTCGTGCAGCCCGCCCGCGCGGCCCAGATCGGCGTGGAGATGACCACGCTCGACGAGCTGCTGGAGCGCTCGGACTTCATCACCATCCACCTGCCCAAGAACAAGGACACCCTGGGCCTGATCGGTGACGAGGCCCTGAACAAGGTCAAGCCCAGCGTGCGGATCGTCAACGCCGCGCGCGGCGGCATCCTCGACGAGGAGGCGCTCTACCGGGCCCTGAAGGACGGCCGCGTCGCGGGCGCGGGCATCGACGTGTTCGCCAAGGAGCCGTGCACGGACAGCCCGCTCTTCGAGTTCGAGAACGTCGTGGTCGCCCCGCACCTGGGCGCGAGCACCGTGGAGGCCCAGGAGAAGGCGGGCACCCAGGTCGCCCGCTCGGTCAAGCTGGCCCTGTCGGGCGAGTTCGTCCCCGACGCGGTCAACGTCCAGGGCACCGGCGTGGCCGAGGAGATCAAGCCGGGGCTGCCGCTGACCGAGAAGCTCGGCCGCGTGTTCACCTCGCTGGCGGGTGCGCTGCCCAGCCGCATCGACGTCGAGGTGCGCGGTGAGATCGCCGCCCACGACGTCAAGGTGCTGGAGCTGGCCGCGCTCAAGGGCGTCTTCGCCGACGTGGTGGAGGACACCGTCACCTTCGTCAACGCCCCCCTGCTGGCCAAGGAGCGGGGTGTCGAGGTCAACCTCACCACCAGCGACGACAGCAGCGACTGGCGCAACCTCATCACCGTGCGCGGACTGCTCGCCGACGGCGCCCGGGTGTCGGTCTCGGGCACCCTGACCGGTCCCCGCCAGGTCGAGAAGCTCGTGGAGATCAACAACTACACCATGGAGATCGGCCTGGCCGAGCACATGGTGTTCCTCTCCTACGAGGACCGCCCCGGCGTGGTCGGCAAGGTCGGCGCCCTGCTCGGTGACGCGGGCGTCAACATCGCGGGCATGCAGGTCATCCGGGACGAGGAGGGCGGCAAGGCGCTGATCGCCCTGACGGTGGACTCCGCCGTGCCCGACGAGATCCTCACCTCGATCGCGGCCGAGATCGAGTCCGACATCACCCGCCAGATCGACCTGGAGGACTAGGGGTCCCGCCGGCCCAGACCGGTGGTTCCCCGGCCGGGGGCCGCACCGCGCGCCGCGCGGTGCGGCCCCCGTGCCTTCCATGGCGCTGGCCAGGGCGAACGCGCGGTTGTCTCACATGGTGAGAAAACCTGGTCATATAGTTGGACCTCCGATATTCTGAAGTCCTAGGAGTCAGGTGCCGCGCCCGCCCCGACCGGGGCTCGCGCAGGCGTTCCCCGGCAGACCGATCCCGCCGGGTCGGACTCCTCTCCTCCGTGGACACCGTCGCCCACGTCCCCGGCGCTGCACCGGCTTCGGCGCGATCCGCCCCGAAACCCGCGCAGCCCACCGCGCAGAGCCTTCCAGCACCCTGGCCGCACCGTTCCCAGGTCCGGTCACGCACCGCATCCGGAGGATCGCATGTACGACATGACCGAGTACCCGTCCGCGCCCGACTCCCAGGACGAGATCAACCGCGCCCTGCAGGACGCGCTCAACCGCCGTTCCTGACGGCGGACCGCCGGGCGCGTACGACGGGTGCGCGCCCGCCGCGGGACCAGCGACAAGTTCGGCCGCGGGGGTCGCGGCGGTGTCCCGGGGCGGTAGGGTTGTCTCATTCAGTGTTCGTCTTGGTCTCACTATCTGAGAAGAAGCCGGTGGGGCCGTGTCCGAAGCAGAGGCAGTCCGTATGGCATCGCGCACCGTGAAACTGGCGGTCATCCCCGGCGACGGGATCGGCCCCGAGGTCATCGCCGAGGGCCTCAAGGTGCTGGAGGCCGCGGCCTCCCAGCACGACCTCGCCATCGAGACCACCGAGTACGAACTCGGCGCCGCACTCTGGCACCGCACCGGTGAGACCCTGCCCGAGTCGGTCCAGGCCGAGCTGGCCGGACACGAGGCCGTCTACCTGGGCGCGGTCGGCGACCCCTCGGTGCCCAGCGGGGTCCTGGAGCGCGGCCTGCTGCTGCGCCTGCGCTTCGACTTCGACCACTACGTCAACCTGCGGCCCGTGCGCCTGTACCCCGGCGTGGACAGCCCGCTGGCGGGCGTGGGCCCCGAGGACATCGACATGCTCGTGGTGCGGGAGGGCACCGAGGGCCCCTACGCGGGCGCCGGGGGCGTGCTGCGCAAGGGCACCCCGCACGAGATCGCCACCCAGGACAGCGTCAACACCCGCTTCGGGGTCGAGCGCGTCGTGCGCTACGCCTTCGAGCGGGCCGCCGCCCGTCCGCGCCGCAAGCTCACCCTGGTGCACAAGGACAACGTCCTGACCTACGCCGGTGAACTGTGGCAGCGCGTGGTCCGGGAGGTCGGCGCCGAGTACCCGCAGGTCTCGGTGGACTACTGCCACGTCGACGCCGCCGCGATGTTCTTCGTCAACCAGCCCGCCCGCTTCGACGTGGTGGTCACCGACAACCTGTTCGGCGACATCATCACCGACATCGGCGCCGCCATCACCGGCGGCATCGGGCTGGCCGCCAGCGGCAACATCAACCCGGACCGGTCCTTCCCCAGCATGTTCGAGCCCGTGCACGGCTCCGCCCCCGACATCGCGGGCCAGGGCAAGGCCGACCCCACGGCCACCGTGCTCTCCGCCGCCACCATGCTGGACCACCTCGGCGTGCCCGAGGCGGCCCGGCGGATCGAGGAGGCGGTCTCCGCGGACCTGAAGACCCGCGCCCAGAGCGGCGCGGCCCGCTCCACCTCCCGGATCGGCGACGACCTCGCCGCGCGAGTAGCCGAGCAGGGCTGACACATCCACCGCCAGCCCTGCCTCTCCCCGCGGCGCGGCTGACGGACCCGCAACACCCCGACGGGCGCGCCGAGAACACAGCGCGCCCGTCGCCGTCCTCCGCGTGCGGCACTCCCGCCCTGGCACCGGGTGCGCTCTTCCGACAGACTAGATCCCAGGTCGGCGGCGCTGCCGGCCTGATGCACCCGAGAGGACCACCGACACCATGAACAACGACACCACCACAAGCGGGTTGGCGTTCGAGATCCAGCTCTCCGACCACCGGAAGACCCCGGCGGAGCGAGAGGCACTGCTGGAGAATCCCGGGTTCGGCCAGGTGTTCACCGACCACATGGTGAGCATCCGCTACACCGAGGGCAAGGGGTGGCACGACGCGAAGCTGGAGCCCTACGGCCCGCTGAGCCTGGACCCCGCCACCGCGGCCCTGCACTACGCCCAGGAGATCTTCGAGGGGCTCAAGGCCTACCGCCACCCGGACGGCTCGCTCGCCTCGTTCCGGCCGGAGTCCAACGCGGCCCGCTTCAACCGCAGCGCGGCGCGCATGGCGATGCCCGAGCTTCCCGAGGAGCTCTTCCTCCGCTCCATCGGGCTCCTCCTGGAACACGACGGCGACTGGGTGCCCACCAGGGAGGGCTTCAGCCTCTACCTGCGCCCGTTCATGGTCGCCACGGACGTGGGCCTGGGGGTCAACCACCCGTCCCGCTCCTACGTCTACCTGCTCATCGCCTCGCCGGTCGGCTCCTACTTCTCCGGCGGCATCAAGCCGGTGACGGTGTGGCTGTCCACGGACTACACGCGCGCCGCCCCCGGCGGCACCGGCGCGGCCAAGTTCGCGGGCAACTACGCGGCCAGCTTCCTGGCCCAGGCCCAGGCCGTGGAGAAGGGCTGCGACCAGGTCGTGTGGCTCGACGCACGCGAGCACCGCTGGGTCGAGGAGATGGGCGGCATGAACCTGTGGTTCGTGTTCGGCTCGGGCGAGAACGCGCGGCTGCGCACACCCCCGCTGACCGGCACCCTGCTGCCGGGCATCACCCGTGAGTCGCTGCTCACCCTGGCCCCCGACCTCGGGATCCCGGCCGAGGAGGCGCCGATCTCCACCGACGAGTGGCGCGCGGCGGCCGAGTCCGGCGAGCTGACCGAGGTGTTCGCCTGCGGCACCGCGGCCGTGATCACGCCTGTCGGCCACGTCAAGAGCGAGGACGGCGAGTTCACCGTCGGCGACGGCACCCCCGGCCCGGTCACGATGCGCCTGCGCGAGGAGCTGGTGGGCCTGCAGACGGGTCTGCGCCCCGACAAGTACGACTGGATCACCCGCTTCTAGGGTGAGGCGCGCGGGCCGTCCGGACACCCTCCGGACGGCCCGCGCCGCGTCCGCGTCCGCTTTCTCGTCTCCGCGAAGAGTTTCCTGGAGTGCCCCGTGTCCGAATCCGAGACCCCGTCCCGCGCCAGCGCCGAGGAGAGCCGACCGCTCCGCGCGCCCAGTCCCTGGCCCGCGCGCTGCGCCCTGCTGGCCTTCGCCGGACTGGTGGTGGGAGGTGTCGCCTACGGCGCCGTGGAGGTCGCCTCCGCCCTGTCGCCCCCCGAGCCCGCCGCCTCCCCGGAAGGCGCCGACACCCCGGCCGGGGGCTCCGACGGGTCCGGACGGCGGACCGTCTCGCTGCTCCCCGAGCCCGAGGAGGAGCCGGTCTCCGCTGCCGAGGACGGGGGGAGTTCCGCGCAGGGTGCCGATGCCTCCGGTGGCGCGGCCGGGACCGGTGACACGGGCTCCGCCGCGGGCGGCGGTTCCGGCCAGTCCGGTGGCGCGTCCTCCGAGGACGGTGCGGACCCGCGCGGTGAGATCCTGCACGAGCTGCTGAACAGCCCCCAGCCGCGTCCTCCGCTGGAGCCCCTGGTGAGCCAGGAGGAGGTCGACGCCGAACGCGAGGCCATCGAGGCCCAGGTGGAGCCCCGGGTGGCCGAGTAGCCCCGCGCGGGCGGCCACCGCCGGCCCGCTCGATCCGGGGCCGCTGTCCTCGGCGGCCCGTGCACGGAAACCCTGGTCGCGGCCAGCGCCAGGTCCGCCGGGGAGCCTGCCAGGGCCTGTGCGAAGCGCGGGATGTGTCCGATGTGAGGAATTCCCGTCTCGGATGGTGGGACAATCCGCCGTTGAGCACCGGGAACTCCGCGCCCTTGTGGCACACTGACCTCATGCCGTCTCAGGTGCTCATTATCGTGAGGCGCGCTGGCTGACTTCCGCATCCCGCCAGCGCGCTGACCTCTCGTACCCACGAGGGGTCTTTTTTGTTGGCGGGCCGGATCGGCCACACCACAGCATCCACCTTCGGGAGTTCCACCCATGAGGGACGACAGTTTCCACGTCTTCGACACCACGCTGCGCGACGGGGCCCAGCGCGAGGGGATCAATCTCCGGGTCTCCGACAAGCTGGCCATCGCGAAGCTGCTCGACGACTTCGGGGTGGCTTTCATCGAGGGAGGGTGGCCGGGGGCCAACCCCAAGGACACCGAGTTCTTCCAGCGGGCTTCACGAGAGCTCCGGCTGGAACACGCGCAACTCACCGCGTTCGGCGCGACCCGCCGTGCCGGTGTGAGGGCCGCCGACGACCCGCAGGTGGCCGCGCTGCGCGACAGCGGCGCGCCGGTCGTCACCCTTGTCGCCAAGAGTGACGACCGGCACGTCGAGCGCGCACTGCGCACGACCCTCGACGAGAACCTCGCCATGATCGCCGACACCGTCTCCCACCTGCGCGAACACGGTCAGCGTGTGTTCGTGGACTGCGAGCACTTCTTCGACGGCTACCACCACAACCCCGACCACGCGCTCGACGTGGTCCGCACCGCCGCCGAGGCCGGGGCCGACGTCGTCGTCCTGTGCGACACCAACGGCGGCATGCTCCCCGCCGACATCACCCGCGTGGTCACCGAGGTCCGCGAGGCCACCGGCGCGCGCCTGGGCATCCACGCCCAGGACGACACCGGCTGCGCCGTCGCCAACACCCTCGCCGCGGTCGAGGCGGGCGCCACCCACGTGCAGTGCACCGCCAACGGCTACGGCGAGCGGGTGGGCAACGCCAACCTCTTCTCGGTGGTCGGCGCGCTCACCCTCAAGCACGGCCGCGAGGTCCTGCCCGAGGGCTGCCTGGCCGAGATGACCCGGGTCTCCACCGCCATCGCCGAGATCGTCAACCTCGCCCCCGACACCCACCAGCCCTACGTGGGGGTGTCCGCCTTCGCGCACAAGGCCGGTCTGCACGCCTCGGCGATCAAGGTCGACCCGGACCTGTACCAGCACACCGACCCCGCGCTGGTCGGCAACACCATGCGGATGCTCGTCTCCGACATGGCCGGGCGCGCCTCCATCGAGCTCAAGGCCCGGGAACTGGGCCTGGACCTGTCCGGCGACCGCGCCCTGTCGGGCCGGGTCGTGGAGCGGGTCAAGGGCCTGGAGCTGTCCGGCTACAGCTTCGAGGCCGCCGACGCCTCCCTGGAGCTACTGCTGCGCGAGGAGCTGGGCCAGCCGGTCCGCTACTTCGACACCGAGTCCTGGAGGGTCATCACCGAGCGCCGTCCGCGCGGCGGCGCCAGCCCGCTGACCACCGACTACGAGAGCCTGACCGAGGCCACCGTCAAGCTCAGGGTCAAGGGCGAGCGGATCATCGCCACCGCCGAGGGCAACGGTCCGGTCAACGCCCTGGACCGGGCGCTGCGCACCTCCATGGAGGGCGTGTACAGCGCGCTGGCCGGACTGGAGCTGACCGACTACAAGGTCCGCATCCTGGAGGGCACCTCGGGCACCAACGCCATCACCCGCATCCTCATCACCTTCAGCGACGGGTCGGGGGAGTGGACCACGGTCGGCGTCGGTCCCAACGTCATCGACGCCTCGTGGGTGGCCCTCGAACAGGCCGTCGCCTACGGCCTGCTCCGCCAGGGCTACCCGCAGGACTGAGACCGCCGGCGCGGGGCGGAGGCGCCGCCGCCCCGCGCACCCGGTACGGAGGGTAGGAAAGGCCTGACCCCTCGGTAGGGCCCGTTTCCCGCGCACCACTCGATACCTCGGATTTCGAAAGACGGATTCCGCTGAGTGACGCATGGTGCCGCATGCCGCACATCACCGCCCCGCGCCCTGGTGTTGTCACGCTGTTCTCCTCCGGGAGAAACGCAGGTCAACTGCCCACTGAAGACTGCGGGGCGTGTCCTCACCCACCATCCTCCACGGCGGGGGCAGCGGCGTGCCCTCCGGCACGGCCGCCCCGGCCCCCGCCGCGAGCACCCCGGCGCCGCGCGGACGCCGCCGCGAACGCGGTCGCGAGGCCGCCCTGGCCTGGGCCTTCCTGGCCCCGTCGGTGGCGGTCTTCGCGCTCTTCCTCCTCTATCCCCTGGGCCGCACCCTCTACCTGTCCCTGCACGGCAACGACATCATCGGACGCCCCGACCGCTTCGTGGGGCTCAGCCACTTCGCCGAGATGGCCACCCCCGAGTTCGGCGGGGTGCTGCTCACCACGCTGCTGTTCACCCTCGGCGTCGTGGTCCCCGGCGTGGTCGGCGCGCTGGCGGTCGTGCTCCTCCTGGAGGGGGTCGTGCGCGGGCAGCGCCTCCTGCGCGGCGCCTTCGCGCTGCCGTTCGCGTTCTCCGTGGCCAGCGCCTCGGTGATCTTCTCGGTCTTCTACAGTCCCGGCAACAGCGTGCTCAACGGCATCCTGTACCAGCTCGGGCTCGACCAGGTCCCCTGGCTGACCTCGCAGGAGATGGCCCTGTGGTCGGTGTGCGTCACCACGGTCTGGATGAACCTGGGCTACGGGGTGCTCGTCCTGGCCGCCGGGATCGGATCCATCCCCAAGGAGATCAACGAGGCCGCCCGGATCGACGGCGCAACCGGCCCGCGCCTGGCCCGGGACGTCACCGTGCCCATGCTCGGCCCGCAGCTGTTCTTCCTGGTGGTCATCTCCACCATCAACGCCCTGCAGAGCTTCGGGCAGATCCACATCCTCACCAACGGCGGACCGGTCGGCTCCACGACCACCCTGGTCTACTCCATCTACCAGTACGCGTTCGCCTACGGCACCAGCGACTTCGGCCGGGCCAGCGCCCAGGCCCTGGTCCTGCTACTGGTCGTGCTGGTGTGCACCGCGGTCCAGTTCGGCGTTCTCGAACGGAAGGTGCACTACGCGTGACGGCCGCCCCCTCCACCTCCGACCCCGCCGCGCGCACCCCGGCCCGCGGCGGCGCCCCCCGGCGCGGGTACCGGCACGGGCCCGGACGCCTCTTGGGCCGCGCCGCGCTCTACCTGGCGCTGGCCGTGCTCCTGGTGCCCGTGCTCTTCCCGGTCTACTACGTGTTCGCCGGGGCCCTGATGGAACCGCGCGAGCTGGCCAGCTTCCCGCCGAGGCTGGTCCCCGACGGCCTGCACCCGGACAACCTCCTGGCCGCGCTGGAGGCCGTCCCGCTGCTGCGCATGTACGGCAACTCCCTGGTGATGGCCGGGGTCATCACCGTCTCGCAGCTGGTCACCTCCGCCCTGGCGGCCTACGCGTTCGTGTTCCTGCGCTTCCGGGGCAGCGCCGTGGTGTTCGCGCTGTTCCTGTCCACGCTGATGGTCCCGGGCGAGGCCACCTTCATCCCCAACTACCTCACCCTGTCCGGGTGGGGGCTGGCCGACACCTACGCCGGACTGGTGCTGCCCTTCCTGGCGTACGCGTTCGGCACGTTCCTGCTGCGCCAGAGCTTCCGGCAGTTCCCCCGGGAGCTGTACGACGCGGCGCGCATGGACGGCATGGGCCACCTGCGGTTCCTGTGGACGGTCCTGGTCCCTCTGAGCCGCCCCGCGCTCACCGCGGTCGGCGTGTACGTGTTCATCACCAGCTGGAACATGTACTTCTGGCCGCTGATCATCACGCGCAGCACCTCGATGCAGACCCTCCAGATCGGCCTGAACAGCCTCAAGACCGGAGAGGCGGCCAACCCCGGCCTGCTGTTGGCGGGCGCGGCGCTCTCCGTCCTCCCCACCCTCGCCCTCGTGATCCTCGGACAGCGCTTCATCGTCCGCGGCCTCACGGCGGGCGCGGTCAGGTAGGGCCCCACCCCGACCGCTCCCGACGCGCGGGGCGGTCCGACCCAGAGGAAGCGAAGAACATGAGAATCTCCCCCCAGAGGCGGGGCGTCGGTGCCGCCGCCCTGCTCGTGAGCCTGGGCTTGGTCCTGAGCGGCTGCTCCGGCGAGGCCGAGGGCGGAACCAGTGAGCTCACCGCCCCCGGGCCGGAGGTGCTGGAGGGCCTCGACGAGGCGGTCCAGGTCGAGTTCTGGCACAGCATGGACGCCACCAACGGACAGGTCCTGGACGGCCTCATCGAGGAGTTCAACGCCCGGAACGAGGGCCGGATCGAGGTCACCGGCTCCTTCCAGGGCAACTACGACGAGGCCCTGGCCAGCCACCGGGCGGCCATCCAGCAGGGTGAGACCGCCGAGCTCATCATGATCTACGACCTGGGCACCCAGTTCATGATCGACTCCGGGCAGACCGTGCCCGCGCAGGCGTTCGTGGACGCGGACGGCTACGACACCAGCCCCATCGAGGACGCGCTGCTCAACTACTTCACCGTCGACGGCGACCTGCGGTCCTTCCCGTTCAACAACTCGACCCCGCTGATGTACGTCAACCGGGACGCCTTCGAGGAGGCCGGGCTGGACCCGGACTCCCCGCCCACCGACCTCGCCGAGATCCGCGAGGCCGCGGAGCGGCTGACGGTCCGCGACGACGACGGCACGGTCGTGCAGTACGGCTTCGGCGCCGCGGTCTACGGGTGGTTCGTCGAGCAGTTCATGGCCCGCGCGGGCGTCCCCTACTGCGACAACGCCAACGGCCGCTCCGGGCGCGCCACCGAGGTGCTCTTCGACGACCCCAAGGTCGTGGAGCTGGTCGAGTGGTGGGAGGGGATGATCGACGACGGGCTCGCCGTCCAGATCGGCCGCAACACCGACGACGGCCAGGCCGCGTTCACCTCGGGCCGCGCCGCGATGACCCTGGAGTCCACCGGCTCCCTGGGCGGCTTCATCGAGCAGGCCGACTTCGAGGTCGGCGCCGGGTACTT
The DNA here is from genome assembly GCF_009830945.1 of Nocardiopsis sp. FR4. Taxonomy (GTDB): domain Bacteria; phylum Actinomycetota; class Actinomycetes; order Streptosporangiales; family Streptosporangiaceae; genus Nocardiopsis. The sequence continues at coordinate 33,089 of NZ_VWVV01000008.1, forward strand.
CCCGCTGATCAGCGCGGACGACCCGGGCGGCTCGATCATCGGCGGCGCCTCCCTGTGGATCAACGGTGAGGGCCACACGGAGCAGGAGGTCCGCGCCTCCTGGGAGTTCGTGCAGTTCCTGCTGACCCCCGAGTCGCAGTCGGTCTGGCACGCGGGCACCGGCTACCTGTCGGTCAACACCGACGGCTACGGCCTCCCCGAGGCGGTCGAGCGCGCCGAGGAGTTCCCGCAGTTCTCCGTGGCGGCCGCGCAGCTGGCGGACTCCGAGATCAACGAGAACACGGCGGGCTGCATGATGGGTGTGATGTCCGAGGCCCGTGTGGCCGCTGAGGAGGGTTGGGAAGCCGCCCTGACCAGCGACACCCCCGCGGCGGAGGCGATGGCCGAGGCCGCCGGGCGCGTGAGCACGCCCATCCGGGAGTACAACGACTCGGTCGGCGAGTAGCCGACGGGCCGCGCGGGGACCGGGGCGGGCCACCGCTCCGGCCCCCGCCGGCGCCGTCCCCGCGGTTCCGCGGGGACGGTCAGTCCCCGGACCCCCCGCGCTCCTGCGGCTCGGCGGGGTCGTTGTCGGGGTGGACCCACCCGTTGGGCTCGCAGCCCTGGAGGTCCAGGGTCTGCTGCTGCATCACCGGGGCGGGCTCGCCCTCGCCCGGGCAGTTGACGTGGCCGTGGCCCAGAGTGTGGCCGACCTCGTGGTTGATCAGGTAGATCCGGTAGGTCTCCAGGTCGTCCCCGAAGTGCGGGACGCCCGACACCCAGCGGTTCTGGTTGATGATCGCCCGGTTGCCGTTGGCACAGGAGACGTACCCGCCGGTGTTGAGCGGGGCGCACAGGCGGTCCACGGTGTCGGGGGCGGCCAGCAGCACGCGGATGTCGGCGTCGTCGCCGTCCACCCGCTGCAGGGAGCGCTCGCCGTCGTTGCCCCAGCTGCGCGGGTCTCCCAGGATCTGCTCCACGGCGTCCACGAAGTCCTCGGCCTCGCCGGGAAGCCCGTCCTCCACCTCGACGGCGAAGGTGGTCAGGGGACCCTCGCCCATGACCTCGCCCTCGCCCTCCATGACGCTGAGCTCGCCGTCGGCGCTGTCGACCTCCTCCTCCACGGACCGCTGCAGCACCGGGAGGTCCTCCTCCTCGGCCGCCTCCTCCGGGGAGGACTGCCGGTCGCGCGTGGGGGAGCCGGAGGGCCCGTCGGCCGAGCCCCGGGCCTGGTCCTCGGCGGTCGCGGGTCGTTCCCCGCCCGTCTCGGGGGCCCCGTCGACGACGGGGCCGGACGCGGAGGTCTCGGTGGTAGGACCGATTTCGCTCCCGGGCTCGGGAACGCTGACCATGAGCACGGCGGAGGTTCCGGAGACCAGGCACAGCCCCAGCGCCAGTCCCAGCGGGTACCGGCTGCGGCGGCGGTGCCGGGCACGGGGCCGCCCCGTGGGCGAAGCGGGCGTGGGCACGGTGGATCCACCTCTCGACAGCGGACGACGGACCCAGCATGCCAGAGTTCGTTTCAAGGAAAGGCCAAGGCAGTGTCCGGGAAGGCCAGATCCGTCCGGCTCTGGGGAGCCTTGTTCCACCTCAGAAGCCCGCGCGCGGAGGTCGGACCAGCGGATCTCCTCCGTGTGGCCTTGGCAACTCCCGCCCCGGCCGGGGGAGGGGACCGCCCCGGGCGCCGTCCCGCGCCCGCGGCCCCCGCGCTCCCCGCCGCACGGATACCCTTCAACGGCAAGCGAGACAACAGGGGCTGCTGGGAGGCACCAAGTGCGCATCGCGCGGTTCGCGTCCGGTGACGAGGTCGGGTTCGGCCTGGTCGAGACCGATTCCGACAGCGGGGAGGAGTTCGTCGCCCGGCTGAGCGGCCACCCCCTCCTCGGCGACATCAAGCTGACCGGTGAGCGGGCCAAGCTCTCGGACGTCCGCCTGCTGTCCCCGGTCCTACCGACCAAGGTGGTCTGCATCGGCAAGAACTACGCCGACCACGTCGCCGAGATGAAGGACATCACGGGGGAGTCCACCGAGGAGCCCGTGGTCTTCCTCAAGCCCTCCACCGCGGTGACCGGTCCCCACGACCCGATCTTCCACCCCGAGACCTCCGAGCGGGTCGACTACGAGGGCGAACTGGCCATCGTCATCGCGCGTCCCTGCCGCGAGGTGCCGCGCGAGCGCGTCAAGGACGTCATCTTCGGCTACACCGTGGCCAACGACGTCACCGCGCGCGACCTGCAGAAGCGGGACAAGCAGTGGACCCGGGCCAAGGGCTTCGACTCCTTCTGCCCCATGGGTCCCTGGATCACCACCGGTCTGAGCATCGAGGAGGCCCAGGACCTGGCCCTCACCACCACCGTGGACGGCGAGACGCGGCAGGACGGCCGCACCTCGCAGTTCATCCACGACATCCCCGGCGTCATCGCCCACATCACCTCCTTCATGACCCTGCTCCCCGGTGACGTGGTGCTCACCGGAACACCCGCGGGCGTGGGCCCGGTCCGGGTCGGCCAGGAGGTCGCGGTGACCGTGGAGCGCCTGGGCACCATCCGCAACAGGGTGGTCTCCCGGGACTGAACCGGCCCCGCGCGGCAGACGCCCCGTCGGGGGCGTCTGCCCCGTCGCCGCCCCGTACGACTGGAAGGCAGTACGTGAGCATCCCCCACCGACGCCGCACCGGCCTCCTCCTGCTCGCCGGTGCGCTCGCCCTCGTCCTCGTGGCCGCGGGAGCCGTCCTGCGGACGTCCGCGCGCTCCGACGGCGGCGGCTCCGACACGGAAGCGGAGGGACCGGTGAGCGAACCGCGCCGTCTCATGCTGGCGGGCGACTCGATGACCCAGGGGGCCAACGGTGACCGCACCTGGCGCTACCACCTGTGGAACCACCTCAACCCGAGGGTGGAGGGGCTGGACTTCGTCGGCCCCTACAGCGACCCCGCGACCCGGGACATGATCCTGCCGGTCCCCACCACCGGGGACGAGCCGCCGCCCTCTCCCGACGGCGACCCGGCCGAGGACACCGCCTCCTCCGCTGACGGGGCCTCCGGTGGGACGCCCGCCGACGCCTCCCCCGAGGCGGTCGAGGGCGCGGGCTGGCCCGGCCTGGACGGCGACCCCGACTCCCCGGAGTACCGCGACCCCGACTTCGACCAGAGCCACAACGCCCTGTGGGGGCGCACCCTGCGCGACGCCGCCGCCACCATCCGGGGCGAGGTGCGCGAGCACGAGCCCGACGTGCTGTGCGTCATGCTCGGCGTCAACGACCTGCTCTGGCCGGTCAGCGAGCAGGAGATGGAGCAGCGGCTGCGCGGCTACGTGGAGGCGGCGCGCAAGGGCAACCCGAACCTGCGCGTGGTGCTGGCCGAGGCCCTGCCCATCGCCCTGGCCGAGGCCGACGAGGGGTTCGCGCTGCGCCTGTACGTCTACAACACCCTGGTCCGCGAGGTCGCCGCCGACATGTCCACCGAGGAGTCGCCGGTGGTCAGCGTGAACGTCGCCGAGGCCGTGGACTGGGACGTGTCCGCCGACACCTACGACGGCACCCACCCCAACGCCTCCGGCGAGGTCAAGATCGCCGCCGCCTTCGCCGACGCCCTGGCCGACGCCTACGGGCTCGGAGCCCCCTACCCGCGCCCCCTGCCCCCGCCCCCCGAGGCCGTCGGGGGGTGAGGCGGCGACCAGCGGGTTTCCCCGGGCCACCGCCCGCCGCCGATACCCTGGGCGCGTGACTGACACTTCCATCCGCACCCGCTTCGCCCCGTCCCCCACGGGCATGTTCCACGTCGGTGGCGCGCGCTCCGCGCTGTTCAACTGGGCCCTGGCACAGCAGCGGCCCGAGGGCCGCATGGTGCTGCGCGTCGAGGACACCGACGCCGCCCGCAACCGGCCCGAGTGGACCGAGGGCATCATCCGCGCGCTCGCCTGGCTCGGCATCGGCGAGCAGGACCCGCACTTCGAGGGCCCCTACTTCCAGTCCGAGTACGCCGACAAGCACCGCGAGACCGCCCAGCAGCTGTACAAGGACGGCCGCGCCTACTACTGCGACTGCACCCGCGAGCAGGTGCAGGAGCGGCGCGACAACCCCAACCTCGGCTACGACGGGTTCTGCCGCGACCGCAACCTGGCCCCCGGCCCCGGACGCGCGCTGCGCTTCCGCGTGCCCGAGGGCGGCCCCACGGTCGTGGACGACCGGATCCGCGGCCGGGTGGAGTTCGAGCACTCGGCCATCGAGGACTTCGTCATCGCCCGCGCCGACGGCTCGCCGCTGTTCGTGCTGGCCAACGTGGTCGACGACGTCGAGATGCGCATCACCCACGTCATCCGAGGCGAGGAGCACCTGTCCAACACCCCCAAGCAGCAGCTGCTGTGGGAGGCGCTGGGCCTGACCCCGCCGGTGTGGGCGCACCTGCCGGTCATCGTCAACGAGCAGCGCAAGAAGCTCTCCAAGCGCCGGGACAAGGTCGCCCTGGAGTCCTACCAGGAGGAGGGCTACCTCCCCGAGGCGATGGTCAACTACCTCATGCTGCTGGGCTGGGCGCCGGGTGACGACCGCGAGATCATGCCCTGGTCGCAGATGCAGCCGCTGTTCCGCGTCGAGGACGTCAACAGCTCCAGCGCCTTCTTCGACGAGAAGAAGCTGCGCGCCTTCAACGGCGAGTACATCCGCGCGCTCTCCGTGGAGGAGTTCACCGAGCGCTGCCAGCCCTGGCTGACCGGGGAGGCCGCCCCGTGGGACCCGGCCGACTACGACCCCGGGGCCTTCGCCGCCGTGGCCCCGCTCGCGCAGAGCCGGGTGGCGGTGCTCAGCGAGATCGTGCCCAACGTGGACTTCCTCTTCCTCAGGCGGCCCGTGGAGGACGAGAAGAGCTGGGCCAAGGCGATGAAGCCGGGTGTGGGCCGCGAGATGCTCCAGGCCGCGCTGACCCGCTTCGCCGACCCGGAGCTGCCTTGGAACGCCGAGGCGCTCAAGACCGCCACCGAGGAGGTCGGCGCGTCCCTGGGCCTGAAGCTGGGCAAGGCGCAGGCCCCCGTGCGCGTGGCGGTCACCGGCCGCACCGTCGGCCTGCCGCTGTTCGAGTCGCTGGAGCTGCTGGGCCGCGAACGGGTCCAGGCCCGTCTGGCGGCGGCCCTGGAGCGGCTGGGCGAGCAGGAGGACGCCGCCGGGGCCTGACCGGCTCCGGGACCCCTGGGGTGGCCGGGACCACAGACCGGCCACCCGGAATTCGGTTCGCGACCACTCGGAATGTCCGCTAGAGTTATCCACGTCGCCGAGGGGGACAGGGAAGCGAAAGCGACCGGGTCCTCCCAAAGCACTGGGGTATGGTGTAATCGGCAGCACGACTGATTCTGGTTCAGTTAGTCTAGGTTCGAGTCCTGGTACCCCAGCGCAGGTTCGCGGTTCTCCGCGAGCAGCGCGGGCCAACGGCCCGAAACGCGCCCCCGTCGTCTAGTGGCCTAGGACGCCGCCCTCTCAAGGCGGTAACGGCGGTTCGAATCCGCTCGGGGGTACCACAGGGAGAGGCTCCCACCCGCGTGGGGGCCTTCTTTCTGGCCGGTGCACGCCACCGGTGTCCGGTTCGAGCGGGTATCGTAGAGTCCGTTCGCACCATTCCGGCCCCCGTCGTCTAGTGGCCTAGGACGCCGCCCTCTCAAGGCGGTAACGGCGGTTCGAATCCGCTCGGGGGTACTTCGAGGCTCCATCCGTCAGGGTGGGGCCTTTGTCGTTTTCCGGGGTCTTTCCCCGGAGCACGGGCCGCTCCCGGTCCGGAGCACGCCGCCGCCGGGGCCCTGGGATACTGGGACGGGCACGTCCCCGCACCCCCTCCTCCCCCTCCCGGAGCGCATGAAGAACCCCTCTCCCCGCCACGCGCCCCCGCCCCCGAGTCCGGCGGGGAGGCCGGTGCGCCGTGACCGGCCGTGAACGCGGGCCCGGCGACCACCAGGACAAGGAGGTGCGCCAGGTGCTCAAGGAGCTCTGCGACCAGGGGTGGGTGCTCCGGCGGGAGGGGCACTGGGGGCGCCTGTACTGCGACTGCGGCTGCACCCGCATCCAGGTCCCCGGCACACCCCGCAACTCCGGCCGGGCCGCCCGCCGGATCAGGCAGGAGGCGCGGCGCTGCCCGATGCCCCCGGACGACCCCCGGCGCGGTGCGGCCAACTCCGGGACGTGAGCCCCCCTGGCGGGTTCGGCCGCGACCGGTATCCTTGTGTTGACATTTGTCAACGCGCGCTCCTCGCCCGGCCCCGCGCCGGGCGCGCGGGGCGCTGACCGCGGCCGCCACCCCCGACACACACCGGAGGACGCTCCGGAGGAAGGCGAGGCCGATGGCCGAGTACGAGTTCGTCTTCGTCACGGACGGGATCTCCCTCGACGACCACGACGCAGTCCGGGTGCTCAGCGACGGGTTCGACGCCCTCGTCTCCTCCTGGAACGGCACCGTGCGCGTGTCCGTGGCGGCCCCCGGGCCGGACGCCGTGAGCGCGGCCAGAACGCTGCTGGAGCGCCTCCACGCCGCGCTGCCGGGGGTGCGGCTCGTACGCCTGGACCGCGAGTTCGTCGGGGTCTCCGACATCGCCGAGCGGACCGGCCGCACCAGGCAGAACGTCACCCAGTGGATCCGGGGGCAGCGGCGCGACGGGGTCCCCTTCCCCGCCCCCGAGGCGACCGTGGGCCGCTCCCAGGTGTGGCTGTGGTCGGAGGTCAACGCGTGGCTGCGCGGGATCGGGCTCGACGACGGCGAGCTGCGGCCCACCCGCGCCGAGATGACCGAGATCGACTGGCTGCTGCAGACCTCGCGCAAGGTGGAGCTGGCCCTGGTCCGCCACTCGGGCAGCTCCGACGTGCGCCGGGTGGCCCGACTGCTGGCCGCGCACGCCCGTACCACCCGCGAGTTCATCCACTACCTGGTCAAGAACCCGCGGGTGCGCGACGCCCGCGGCCGCTACACCGTGCTGGTCTGCTCGCCCCGCAACGAGGCGGTCGAGGTCTTCCGCCGGCTGGCGGCCTTCGACCATCCGGTGGTGCTGGCCACGGTCACCAACCGCATCCACGCCCTGATCATGGTGGACGGCCAGGGCGGGGGCAGCCCCACCGAGCTGGTGCCCGGGATGACCGTGCGCGACTGGCTGGGGATGATCGCCCTGTCCCCGGAGAGCGAGTTCACCGTCGCCGGGCCGGAGGGCGCCGCCACCAAGACCGCGACCATCGCGGCGCGCTCGCCCATGGACCTGGTCGGCGCCTGAGCGGGGGCCGGGCCCCGTCGCCTGAGGAGCGGAACGCCCCGGCCCGGTGCCGGTGGCCGCGGCGCTCTCCGGACCCCGGCCCGCAGGTCGGGCCGTACGGCCACCCGCGTACCCGGCAGCCGTCGGGGAGGCCGCGGAAAAGGGCTTGTGCCGCCGGTGCGAACACCGCTACAACTGGCATGGCCCCGACCACAGCGGGACCGGGGCCGCGACGACGAAAAGGAGGCTGAGCCGTGTTCACCGCAACCACCGCGCTCGTGTCCTCCCGGGGGACTTCCGACGACTGACCCCGGGGCGGGCGCACACACCGAAGGTGCCGCCTTGACCGTCAGTACGTATGACCTGACCATCCGCCCGATCACCGGCCCGGAGGAACTGGGCCTGTTCAACCGGCTCCCCTACGTCCAGAACTCCGAGATCGGCGACGACCTCGCCGAGGGCCGCCGCCGTCCCTCCTGGATGTGGGTCGTCCTGGACGGCGACCGCCTCCTGGCACGCCTGTCCTGGTGGTGCCGCGGCAGCGACGTCGCACCCCTCCTGCTGGACGTCCTCGACGTGGACGACGCGGCCGACGACGTCGACCGCGTGGAGGTGGCCGAGCACCTGCTGCGTACCGCATCGGCGGCGACCCTCCCCGAGGGAGGGATCCCTCCCGAGTACCTGCGCTTCGTCCCCGCCGACTGGCGGCGGGACCCCCGGGAGCGGCGCGCAGTGGAGGATCGCATGGCCGCTGTCGAGCGCAACGGCGGGTCACTGCTCGTGGAGCGCCTGCGCTTCGAGTGGACCCCCGGCGGTGCGGTTCCCCGGCCGGGCGACCGCCTCCGGTTCCGGCCGGTCCGGGACGAGGAGGAGATCCTCGGCCTGATGACCCGGGCGCTGCGGGGGACCCTGGACGCCCACGACCGCGCCGAACTCGCGCACCGGGCGGCGGACGAGGTGGCCGCCGAGAACTACGCCGACGAGTTCGCGCGGTACACGACGCCCCGGGAGTGGTGGCGGGTCGCGACGCTGCCGGACGGTGAGCCGGTCGGGTTCGTCCTGCCCGCACGCAACGACTACCACGCGATGATCGGCTACATCGCGGTGCTGCCCGAGCACCGCGGGAACGGGTACATCGACGACATCCTCTCCGAGGGCACCCGTGTCCTGGCCGAGGAGGGCGTCGAACGCGTCCGCGCCGCCACCGACATGGGCAACGTGCCGATGGCGCGGGCCTTCCGGCGGGCGGGGTACGCCACGATCAGCGCGGTCGTCAACATGGACTGGAGGAGGTAGCCCACCGGGCGGGCGGGGCCGGGGCGCCGCCTCCGCACCGCTCACTCCCCGGCCCGGACCCGGCGGACAGGGGTCCGCGCGGATCCGGGCCGGCGGGCACCCGCCACGGTGTCCCTCAGCGGGCGCCCTCGTAGGTGTGCAGGGACTCGCTGATCTTCTCCGCGGCCGAGAGCACCGCCTGCGAGTGGATGCGCCCGGGGGAGCGGGTCAGGCGCTCTATCGGGCCGGAGACCGACACCGCGGCGATCACGCGCCCGCCGGGTCCGGACACCGGCGCCGAGACCGAGGCCACGCCCTGCTCGCGCTCGGCGACGCTCTGGGCCCACCGGCGGCGCCGCACCTGGGCCAGGCTGGCCGCGGTGAAGCGGGCCCCGACCAGGGAACGGCGGATCCGGTCGGAGTCCTCCCAGGCCAGCAGCACCTGAGCGGCCGAGCCGGCGTTCATGGGCAGCTCGCTGCCGACCGGCACCGTGTCGCGCAGACCGCTGCTGCGCTCGGAGGCGGCCACGCACACCCGCATGTCCCCCTGGCGCCGGTAGAGCTGGGCGCTCTCCCCGGTCAGGTCGCGCAGCTGCACCAGAACCGGGGCGGCCACGGCGAGCAGCCGGTCCTCGCCGGTGGCGATGGAGAGTTCGCCCAGGCGCGGTCCGAGCACGAACCGCCCCTGGCTGTCCCGGGTGACCATGCGGTGCCGTTCGAGGGCGACGGCCAGGCGGTGCGCCGTCGGCCGGGCCAGGCCGGTGATCTGGACCAGTTGGGCCAGGGACGCCGGTCCCGACTCCAGGGCGTCGAGGACGGACATGGTCTTGTCCAGGACACCGACACCGCTGGATGAGCTAGAGTTGTCCATGGCTTGATATTGCCGTCTCGAAATATGGAATGCAAGTCGAGCCGCCAGTCCGCGCAGGGCAACCCGCACCCGTAACGACAGCGAGAGAGGCGACCGCCCATGGCACGCACGATGGCCGAGAAGGTCTGGGAGGAGCACGTCGTCCGGCGCGCCGAAGGCGAGCCGGACCTGCTCTACATCGATCTCCACCTCGTCCACGAGGTGACCAGTCCCCAGGCCTTCGAGGGACTGCGGCTGGCGGGCCGGTCGGTGCGCCGCCCGGACCTGACCATCGCCACCGAGGACCACAACGTCCCCACCCAGAACCTGCTCGCCCCCATCGCCGACCCGGTCTCCCGCAAGCAGGTCGAGACGCTGCGCAAGAACTGCTCCGACTTCGGCGTGCGCCTGCACCCGATGGGCGACATCGACCAGGGCGTCGTGCACGTGGTCGGCCCCCAGCTCGGCCTGACCCAGCCGGGCATGACCATCGTCTGCGGTGACAGCCACACCAGCACGCACGGGGCCTTCGGCGCCCTGGCCTTCGGTATCGGCACCAGCCAGGTCGAGCACGTCCTGGCCACCCAGACCCTGCCGATGGCGCCGTTCAAGACCATGGCGGTCACCGTCAACGGCACGCTCAGGCCCGGGGTGTCGGCCAAGGACATCATCCTCGCGGTCATCGCCAAGATCGGCACCGGCGGCGGCCAGGGCTACGTTCTCGAGTACCGGGGCGAGGCCATCGAGTCCCTGTCGATGGAAGCCCGCATGACCGTGTGCAACATGTCCATCGAGGCGGGCGCCCGGGCCGGCATGATCGCCCCGGACCAGACCACGTTCGACTACATCAAGGGCCGCCCGCACGCCCCCCGGGGCGCCGACTTCGACGCCGCGGTCGAGCACTGGAAGAGCCTGCGCACCGACGAGGGCGCCGTCTTCGACGCCGAGGTCGTGCTGGACGCCGACGAGCTCAGCCCGTTCGTCACCTGGGGCACCAACCCCGGCCAGGGCGTGCCGCTGGACGGCTCCGTGCCCGACCCCTCCTCCTTCGAGGACCCCTCCGCCCGCGCCGCCGCCGAGAAGGCGCTGGCCTACATGGACCTGAAGCCCGGCACGCCGATGCGCGAGGTGCGGGTGGACACCGTCTTCCTCGGCTCGTGCACCAACGGCCGCATCGAGGACCTGCGCGCCGCCGCCGAGATCATCCGCGGGCGCAGGGTGGCCGAGGGCGTGCGGATGCTCGTCGTCCCCGGCTCCATGCGGGTCAAGGAGCAGGCCAACGCGGAGGGCCTGGGCAGGGTCTTCGAGGAGGCCGGTGCCGAGTGGCGCGAGGCGGGCTGCTCGATGTGCCTGGGCATGAACCCCGACCAGCTCAAGCCCGGTGAGCGCAGCGCCTCCACCTCCAACCGCAACTTCGAGGGCCGCCAGGGCCGGGGCGGGCGCACCCACCTCGTCTCGCCGCAGGTCGCCGCGGCCACCGCGGTGCGCGGCACGCTGTCCTCGCCCGCCGACCTGGACGCCCGGTAGCGTCCCGACCACGTAAGGAGAGACCTCCCATGGAGAAGTTCGACGTCCACACCGGTCGGGCCGTGCCGCTGCGCGCCAGCAACGTCGACACCGACCAGATCATCCCGGCCGTCTACCTCAAGCGGGTCAGCCGGACCGGTTTCGAGGACGGCCTGTTCGCCGAGTGGCGCCAGTCCGACCCGGACTTCGTGCTCAACCGCCCCGAGTACCAGGGCGCGTCCGTGCTGGTGGCCGGACCGGACTTCGGCACGGGCTCCTCGCGCGAGCACGCCGTGTGGGCCCTGCAGGACTACGGCTTCAAGGCCGTGCTGTCCTCCCGCTTCGCCGACATCTTCCGCGGCAACTCGCTCAAGGGCGGCCTGCTGACGGTCCTGCTGCCGCAGCCGGTCATCGACCGGATCTGGGCGGCCGTCGAGGCCGACCCCGCCACCGAGGTCACCGTGGACCTGGTCGAGCGCGAGGTGCGCGCTCCGGGCGCGGGCGTGCAGGAGCCGTTCGAGCTGGACGACTACACCCGCTGGCGGTTGCTGGAGGGTCTGGACGACATCGCCCTGACCCTGCGCCACACGGACGCGATCGGGGAGTTCGAGGCCGCCCGCAAGCCGTGGCTGCCCGTGACCCTCTAGACCCGCTCGGCGCTCGCGGAACGGCTTCTGGGCCGGGGATCGCGCCCTGTGTGACGCAGGGCACCCCCGGTCCAGAAATATTTTACCTTCACTTGGTGTGAGCGTTCGCTTACTGACCATCGGCCCTTATGGTCGGCGTGTCCAACGTCCGGAATCCGGTTATACGTAGGCATTTGAGGTTCGCGGAAGGGGGCAAAAGGGGCCTCCGTGCGGGGTGAGTGCGGTCCAGACCACACCCCGCGCGAGGCTGCCGCGCAGGTCGGGACAACCCCGACACGCCCTGTCCGTAGGCGTTTGTATTTGTGTAAGGGCCTCTGCTTCCCCTAATTTCGTGCGAGCAAGGGGGAACCGGAGGAACCTTATGAACAAGCGTGACCTGATCGACGCGATCTCCGATCGTCTCGGAGACAAGAAGACCGCGACCGAAGCGGTCAACGCTGTGCTTGACACCATCCAGTCCACCGTGGCGTCGGGTGACAAGGTCGCCATCACTGGCTTCGGCGTTTTCGAGAAGTCCGAGCGCGCGGCCCGTACGGCCCGCAACCCCGCCACCGGCGCCACCATCAACGTCCCCGCGAGCTTCGTCCCGAAGTTCCGCGCTGGCGCTGACTTCAAGGCTCTGGTCAACGGCGACAAGAAGTAGTCCGCCGCCGCACGGCGACGGGCCGAGTCCGCCCGGGTCCCCCAGGGGACCCGGGCGGAACGTGTTTCCCGGGCCTCCCCGGGCTCTCGGGCCCCTCAGGGGGCGCCGCGCTCGGCGGAGGCGCCGGACGCGCCCGCCCGCCCACCCACCAGCTCCCACAGCGCGCGCGTGCGCGGGCCCACGCCCAGCTCCGCCGCGGCGCACAGGTCCTCGGGGGTGTCCACGTCCCGCCGCACCGAGGCCACGCCTGGGAGCACCAGCTCCCGGACACCCGCGGCCAGGTGGCGGGCGCGCGAGGCCCCCTCGAAGGCCGGGGTGAAGGGCTGCCCCGGCGCCGCCGCGAGCAGCGTCGTGCCCACCCCGGGCGCGTCGGGCAGGAAGGCGCGGCCGTACCCCCCGGCCGCCGCCAGGACCCGCCCCAGCTCCGCCGGGCGCAGCGCGGGCAGGTCCGCCGACAGCGCGCACACCCCCAGATCCGGGCGGCGCCGCCGCGCGACCGCCGCCCCGTGCTCCAGCGCCGGGTTCAGCCCCGTGCCGGGCTCGCCGCCGACCACCACCGCGCCCAGCCGGGCCAGCGCGGCGCCCGCGCGCGCGTCGTTGGTCACCGCGAGCACCGACGCCGCCCCGGGACAGGACAGCGCGGCCGCGACCGTGTCGCAGGCGATGGCCAGGGCCAGGTCCTCGCGCCAGCGGCCCGCGGCCCGGGCCAGTCGCGTCTTGGCCCGGTCGAGCTGCTTGACTGGGATGATCAGGGACCAGCGCGTTCCGCGGCGCGGTGCCCCGCCCCGTTCTCCAATGCCGGTCACGGTTCCCCCGGGATCGATGCGGCCACGACAGTGACGAGGGTAGGCGGTGGGGGAGGAGCGCGGCCCGGGCACCCGGGCGCGGCGGTGCGCGCTACTCCCTCCCCTGGTGGGAAGTGCCGAACAGAAGACGCACAGCAGGGCAAACACCCGCGAAGCGTCCTACACTGAACCGGTTGTGCTGCGCGGTCCGGACGGGCCCGGAGCGATGGAGTGAGGAGTTCCGTGGCCAAGCAACGAGAATCACGGTGGGTGAAGGCGGTCGTCTCCCGGATCGTCCGGGCCGTCCTGTGGCTCATCACCAAACCCGAGTGGCGGGGAACCGAGAACGTCCCGGCCCGGGGCGGGGTGATCATCGCCGCCAACCACCTCTCCGTGGCCGACCCCCTGACGGTCGCCCACTTCCTCTACATCGGTGCCCGGCGCTGGCCCACCTTCACCATGAAGGACGCGGTCATGCGCATCCCCGTGGTGAGCGCGGTGGCCCGCAGCACCGGCCAGATCCCCGTCAAGCGCGGCAGCACCGACGCGGTCAAGGCGCTGCGCGAGGCCGAGCTCGCGCTCACCCGCGACGGGGCATCGGTGATCTTCTACCCCGAGGGCACCTGCACCCGCGACCCGAACCTGTGGCCGATGACCGGCAAGACCGGTGTGGCGCGCCTGGCGCTGACCACGGGCGTGCCGGTCGTGCCGGTGGCGCACTGGGGCGAGCACCGCCTCCTGCCCTACGGCTCCAAGAAGCCCAGCCTCTTCCCCCGCAAGCGGATCCAGTTCCTGGCCGGTCCGCCGGTGGACCTGTCCCGCTTCCGCGACCAGCCGCTGACCGGGACGGTCCTCAAGGAGGCCACCGAGGCGATCATGGCCGACATCACTGCCCTGCAGGCCGACATCCGCGGCGAGGAGCCGCCCGCGATCGCCTACGACCCGCGCGGCGCGCGCAAGGACCGGCAAGCGGTCGAGGAGGGGCCCGCGGGGGCGCGGGCCGAGGGCGAGGCCGATGGCGACGGGCGAGGCGACGCGGGGGCATGACACAGCCGATGGGTACCGACAACGTGAGGATCGCCGTGCTCGGCGCGGGGTCCTGGGGGACCGTGTTCGCGAACATCGTCGCGGACGCGTCCGACCAGGCCAGGCAGCGCGACCCGGAGGACCCCGCCACCGAGGTGGTCCTGTGGGGACGGCGGGCCTCGGTGGTCGACGCGATCAACGAGACCTCCCAGAACCCGGACTACTTCCCCGGAATCGACCTCAACCCCCGGCTGCGCGCCACCACCGACGTCGCCAAGGCCCTGGAGCGGGCCGACGTGGTGGTCCTGGCCGTCCCCTCCCAGACCCTGCGGGCCAACCTCGCCGACTGGCGCTCCCACCTGCGTGAGGACGCGGTGGTCGTGAGCCTGATGAAGGGCGTGGAGCTGGGCACCCGGATGCGGGTCACCCAGATCATCGCCGAGGTGCTGGAGTACCCCGAGGACCGCATCGCGGTCGTGTCGGGACCCAACCTGGCCAGGGAGATCGCCGAGCGCCAGCCCGCCACCGCCGTGGTCGCCTGCCCGCACGAGAAGACCGCCGTACGGCTCCAGGCGCTGTTCAAGGCCCCCTACTTCCGCCCCTACACCAGCACCGACCTGGTGGGCGTGGAGATCGGCGGCGCGATGAAGAACGTCATCGCGCTCGCCGTGGGCGTGGCCGAGGGCATGGGCTTCGGCGACAACACCAAGGCCTCCCTGATCACCCGCGGCCTGGCCGAGACCACGCGCCTGGCGGTGGCCCTGGGCGCCGACGAGCACACCCTGTCCGGTCTGGCCGGGATGGGTGACCTGGTGGCGACATGCTCTTCGCCCCTGTCGCGGAACCGGACCTTCGGTGAGAAACTGGGCGCGGGCAAGACCGTCGAGCAGGTCGTCGCGGAGACCAGGCAGACGGCCGAGGGGGTCAAGTCCTCCGAGTCCGTCCTGGAACTCGGATGGGCCCACGGGGTCGACCTGCCGATCACCGAGGCCGTCGTCAAGATGATGCACCACGACCTGAGCCCGGCCGAGGCGCTGGCCGCCTTCATGGCGCGCACCGCCAAGCCCGAGCGCTACGGGGTCTGAGAGCGAGCACGATGTCACACACACCAGGCGGCGGGGGCGAGTTCACCCGCGCGGTCTCCCTCCCGCACGCGCCGGTTCCCGCCGAGCGCCCCATGCGGATGCCGGTCCACCGGGCCACCACCTACGCGTTCGACACCTCCCAGGACTACGCCGACGTCCTCGCCGGAACCCGCGAGGGCTACTCCTACGCCCGCATCGACAGCCCCACCGTGGACGCCTTCGCCGACGCGGTGGCCGCCCTGGAGGGCGCCGGGCTGCCGGAGCCGGTGCGCGGGCAGGCCTTCGCCTCCGGGATGGGTGCGCTGAGCACGGTGTTCCTGGCGCTCACCGAGGCGGGCGCGCACGTGGTGGCCTCGCGCTCCATCTACGGCAACACCTACTCGCTGCTGGGCACCCTGCTGCGCCGGTTCGGCGTGCGCACCGACTTCGTGGACATCACCGACCTGGACGCCGTGCGCGCCGTCGTGGGTCCCGACACCCGGGTGGTGTTCACCGAGACGCTCTCCAACCCCACCATGACCGTGTCCGACCTGCCCGGACTGGCGGAGATCGCCCGTGAAGCCGGGGCCGCCCTGGTCGTGGACTCCACCTTCGCCTCCCCGGCCGTGTGCCGTCCGCTGGAGCACGGCGCCGACGTGGTCGTGCACTCGGCCACCAAGTACATCGGCGGCCACAGCGACACCACCGGCGGCGTGGCCGTGGCCGGGCCCGCGCTGACCGAGCGCATCCGCTCCGCGCGCGTGGACCTGGGCACGTGCCTGGCTCCCGACGAGGCCTACCTGCTGCACCGGGGGCTGGAGACCCTGCCGCTGCGGGTCCAGCGCCAGTGCGAGAGCGCCGCGGCCTTCGCCGCCGCCCTGGAGGGACACCCCCTGGTGGAGCGAGTGGACCACCCCTCGCTGGCCTCGCACCCGCAGGCGGACCTGGCGGGCAAGCTCTTCGACCGGGACCGCTACGGTGCGGTCGTGACCGTGCACCCGCGCGGCGGGCGGGAGGCCGGAATGGCCTTCGCCGACCGGCTGCGGGTGGCCACCATCGCCGCCTCGCTGGGCGGCACCCACACGCTGGCCGGGCACGTGGCCTCCACCTCGCACCGCAACATGAGCGGGGACGAACTGGCTGCGGCGGGCATCTCACCGGGTGCGGTGCGCTTCTCCATCGGCCTGGAGGACCCCCGTGACCTCGTCGAGGACGCCCTGGCGGCCCTCGGCGGGGAAAGGTGACACGCGGCGCGACGCGTCCCGTTCCGGTTCCATCCACAGATAGGGTCAGGCAGCATGTCGTCCGAGCAGCGAAAGATTCGGGTCGCCGTCGTCTTCGGCGGACGTAGTTCCGAACACGAGATCTCCTGCGTCACCGCGGGCAGCGTGCTGTCCGTGATCGACCGCGACCGCTACGAGGTCGTGCCGGTCGGTATCACGCGCACGGGCAACTGGGTGCTCACCTCGGGCGACCCCGAGAGCCTGCGCATCGACGCGGACACCAAGGCGCTGCCCACGGTCTCCGAGGACGGCGCCGACCTGGCGCTGCCCTTCGACGCGGCGGGCCAGCTCATGGTGGTCGACCCGGTGCGCGGCCCCGAGCGCCTGGCCGAGGTGGACGTCGTGCTGCCGCTGCTGCACGGACCCTTCGGCGAGGACGGCACCATCCAGGGCCTGTTCGAGATGATGGGCGTGCGCTACGCGGGCGCGGGGGTCTTCTCCAGCTCCGCCGCCATGGACAAGGTCTTCATGAAGGCCATGCTGCGCGGCAACGCCGTCCCCACCAGCGACTTCGTGGCCGTCACCGACCGCCAGTGGCGCAACGAGCGCAAGAAGGCCCTGGACGACGTGGCGGCCCTGGGCTCCACCGTGTTCGTCAAGCCCGCCCGGGCCGGCAGCAGCGTGGGGATCAGCAAGGTGGCCGACTCCTCCGACGCCGACGCGGTGGTCGCCGCGGTGGAGGCCGCCCGCGAGCACGACCCCAAGGTGCTGGTGGAGGCCCAGGTCGTGGGCCGCGAGATCGAGTGCGGCGTGCTGGAGGCCGAGGACGGCGGGACGCCCGACGTCTCGCTCCCGGCCGAGATCCACGTAGCCGACGGCTTCGACTTCTACGACTTCGAGGCCAAGTACCTGTCCACCAGCAGCCTGACCATTCCGGCCCGGATCCCGGAGGAGGCCACCGCGCGGCTGCGCGCGATGGCCGCCGAGGTGTTCGAGGCGATGGGCTGCGAGGGCCTGGCCCGGGTGGACTTCTTCTACACCGACAGCGGTGAGATCCTCGTCAACGAGCTCAACACCATGCCCGGGTTCACCCCGTCCTCGGCCTTCCCGCAGATGTGGGCGGCCACCGGGCTGGACTACGCGGCCCTGGTGGAACGGATGATCTCCACCGCGCTGCGCCGGTCCCCGGGCCTGCGCTAGGGAGCGGCCGCGGGCGGGCGAGCGGGTGCCGCCCGCCCTCCGCGTCCTTCGGGACGCCTGATGCGGGGGCCGGAGCCGGATGACAGCCCCCGGTGCTCCCGCCGCGGCCCTGTGCCCACCGCACCCTCACCACCAGCCCTCGCTCCCCTCCGCGGAGGAGAGCGGACCCGGCCGGAGCGCCGTCCGGGCGGGGACCCGCGGGTTCAGTCCCGGGGGGCCGGTCCACCGGGGAAGGGCCCGCCGGAGGCCGGACCGCCCGGGACCGGTCCCCTCGGAGCTCCCGGTCCACCGGGCAGCAGGTCGCGGGTGAGGATCGCGCCGCCCGCGGTGGCGGCGGGGAACACCACGATCGCCACGAACGGGACGGCCAGCAGGAAGTACGTCGGCACCGCGAAGCCCAGCACCCGCATCCTCCGGGTGCCCAGGTGGCGGCGCCGCTCGCGGATGGTCAGCATCCCCCGGCGGTCGAAGCCGCCCGCCACCAGCTCGATGGCCAGCAGCCATCCGCCGAGCACGGCCGCCAGCACCGGTCCGGCCACCTGACCGGCCAGCGGCACGAAGCCGACCACGAAGACGCTCACCGTCACCAGCAGGGAGGTCGCCACGATCGCCAGCGACTGGCGGACCGCCCGCCAGACCGAGGCCATCAGCGGCTCCTCGGGGCCCTCCGGGGCGTTGCCCAGCTCCTGCTCCACGAGTTCTGTGATCTTGTCGTAGATCGGTGAGCCCAGGGTCAGCGTGACCGTGGTGAACGTGACCACCATCAACAGGACCGCCCCGACCAGAGCGGCCAGGGACAGCCCGCCGCGCACCAGCCCCTGCCAGAGCGGATCCCAGTCGTCGGCGAAGGGGGTCGCCCACTCGGCGAGACCGGACAGGTTCACCACCAGCAGCACGAAAAGCGCCAGGAACAGCAGGGACGTGATGAGCGCGGGCAGGGCCCCGAGCAGGAACAGGCGCGGTCGGCGCATCAGCAGGGCGAAGCCGCGCAGCAGGACGCCGACGCCGCCGAGGAACTCACGAACAGGATTGGCCACGGGGGAACCCTAGAGGAACCCGTGCCCCGGTGCCAGGTCCGGGCCGGGGCCCGCCCCGGCTCCGAACCGGTGCCGTCCGGCTGCCGGCCCTCGTCGGCGTCACGCCCGCGTGACGTCGCGGTACCACCCCTCCTGCCGGGACAGCTCCTCGTGCGTTCCCTGTTGCAACACCCGGCCCTCGCGCATCACGTAGATCCGGTCCACCCGGTCCAGGCCGGTCAGGTCGTGCGTGACCAGCAGCGTGGAGTAGCCCTCGGCGGCGGCCAGCAGGTCCGCCACCACCGCGTCCCGCGTGTCCGGGTCCAGGTGGGCGGTCGGCTCGTCCAGCACCAGCACACGGGGCGCCGCCAGCACGGCCCGGGCCAGCGCCAGCCGCTGCACCATCCCCCCGCTCAGCCCCAGCCCGTGCGTGCCCACCTGGGTGTCCAGCCCTCTGGGCATCGCCGCCACATCGTCGGCCAGCCGCGCGCGCCGCAGCGCCTCCCACAGCTCCCCGTCCCGCGCGCCGGGCCGGGCCAGCCGCAGGTTCTCCCGCAGCGTGGACGCGAACACGTGGGGGTCCTGCGGCACCCCGGAGACCACCGCGCGCACCTCGTCGGGCGGGTACTCCGTGACGTCGCGCCCGCCGACCTCCACCCGGCCCCCGTCCGGGTCGCGGAACCTCAGCAGCACCGAGGCCAGCGTGCTCTTGCCCGCACCGCTGGGACCGATCACCGCCACCGTCCACCCGGCGGGGATTTCCAGGTCCACCCCGTCCAGCGCCCACGGCTCCCCCGGCCCGTACCGCACCCGCAGGCCGCGGATCCGGACCGTGGCGTCCTCCCCGGCGTCCAGGCCCGTCCGGGTCGGCGGCGCGACCGCCGCCGGGGTGTCCAGCACCCCGAACAGCCGCGCCCCGCTGGCCCGGATCGCGCCCAGCCGCGCCGCCACGGCGGGCAGCGGCGCCACGATCTCGAAGGCCGCCAGCGTGGTCAGCACCACCACCGCCAGCGACACGGCGTCCAGGGAACCCCCGGCCACGGCGACCACGCCCAGGAACAGGGCGCCCCACACCGTCAGCCCGGTGACCAGAGCGCTGGCCCCCGCGCCCAGGCCCAGCAGGGCCGAGTCCGCGCGGGCCACCCGGGTCAGCTCGGCGTCGGCCGCGTTCACGCGCTCCACCTGGCGCTCCATGGCGCCGTAGGCCACCAGGTCCGGCGCGCCGTGCAGGGTGTCCACCAGGGCCGTCGACAGCTCCCCGCGCACCCTGGCCTGGCGCCTGCCCGGCCCCCGGCCCAGCGCGGCGGCGGCCAGCGGCACCGCGAGCCCGGCCAGCAGCAGCCCGCCCGCCAGCAGCAGTCCGCCCGGCAGGTACACCACGGCCAGCACCAGCACCGCCGTCCCGCCCGTCACCACCGAGACCAGCGGCGGCGTCAGCCCGCGCACCAGCAGGTCCAGGGTGGCCTCGGTGTCGTTGACCAGCCGGGACACCAGGTCGCCGGACCGGAACCGGCCGAAGGGCTCGGTGGCCGCGAGCCGTTCGTAGACCCGCACCCGGACCTCGGCCAGCGTGCGGAACGCGGCGTCGTGGGTGACCAGCCGCTCCAGGTAGCGGCTCACCCCGCGGCCCACCCCCAGGGCCCGGGTGGCCACCACGGCCGCGCCCAGGGCGGTGATCGGCGGGTGGTCGGCCGCGGTGGCCAGCATCCAGGCGGCCAGGCCCAGCAGGGCCAGGCCCGACCCGGTCGCGACCGAGCCCAGCAGCACGCCCAGCGCGAACCGGCCCACCCGGGGCCGGGCCAGGGCCGTCATCCGCACCAGCGGGTCGCGGCGCCGCTCGCGCTCGGGCACGGGCCCGGCGTCGGCGGGAACGGTGGTCCGCTCGCTCATCGCGGCAGGCTCCCCTCAGCTGTCGGCAGCGCGAGCGAGGCGGTCCTCAGGTCGGCTCCGAAGGTCTTCCGGGCCCAGCCCGCGTCGTGGGCGACGATGACGGCGGTCCGGCCCCGGAGGAGCCGGGCCACGGCCGTGCGCACCGCCGCCGCGTTCTCCGGGTCCAGGTGCGCGGTGGGCTCGTCCAGCAGCACCAGCGGGGCGTCCCGGCACATCGCCCGCGCCAGCGCGATCCGCTGCCGCTGCCCGGCCGACAGGCGGGCGCCGCGCTCCCCGAGCCGGGTGCCGTACCCGTCCGGGAGCGCGGACACGAACGCGTCGGCCTCGGCCAGGCGGGCCGCCTCGCGTACCCGCTCCAGGGAGGCCCCCGGCGCGCCCAGCCGGATGTTGTCGGCCACGGAGACGTCGAACAGGTAGGGGTTCTGCGGCACCCACGCGACGCCGAGCCGCCAGTCCTCGGCCGCGATCCCCTCCAGCGGCTCCCACTCCCCGCCGGGGGCGCGCACACTGATCCGCCCGCGCGTGGGTTCGTTCAGGCGCAGCAGCAGCGACAGCAGGGTGGACTTGCCCGCTCCGCTGGGCCCGGTGAGCAGCAGGTGCTCACCGGCGGCCACGCTCAGGTCCACCCCGGACAGGGCGGGCACGTCCCGGCCGGGGTAGAGCAGCTCCACGCCCTCGAAGCGGATGTCGCCGCCCGCGGCGGGGGAGGGTCGGCCGGTCGCCGGGGGCGCCGCCCCGGGGGAGCCGGCGCGTACGCGCTCCAGTTCGGCGAACACCTGGTCGGCCGCGGCCACGCCCTCCATACTGGCGTGGAACCGGGCGCCCACCTCGCGCAGGGGCAGGTAGGCCTCCGGCGCGAGGATGAGCACGAGCAGGGCGGTCTGGTAGTCCATGTGGCCGCCCAGCAGGCGCAGCCCCACCTCGACCGCGACCAGCGCCACGGCCAGGGTGGACAGCAGTTCCAGGGCGAACGCGGACAGGAACGCGACCCGCAGCGTGCCCATCGTCGCCCGGCGGTGCTCGTCGCCCACCGTGCGCAGCAGGGCCGCCTGAGCCCTGGCCCGGCGGAACACGGCCAGGGTGGGCAGCCCCTCGACCACGTCCAGGAAGTGCCCGCCCAGACGGCTGAGCAGCCGCCACTGGCGTTCGGTGCGCTGCTGGGTGTGCATACCGATCAGGGCCATGAAGACCGGGATCAGCGGCACCGTCACCAGGATGACCACGCCCGAGATCCAGTCCGCCCAGAACACCACGGTGAGCACGGCGACCGGCACTATCGCGGCCAGGACCAGCTGGGGCAGGTAGCGGGCGAAGTAGTCGTCGAGGGCGTCCAGCCCGCGGGTGGCCAGGGTGACCAGCTCGCCCGCCCGGGGCGGGCCCTGCTCGCCCCCGTCGCCGGGTTCGGCCGTCCACACCCGACCCGACCCGGTCACGTGGGCGACCAGGCGGCGGCGCAGCTGCGACTTGGTGCGCGCCGCGCTGTGCAGCGCGGAGGTCTCGGCCAGGTAGGACAGCAGGGCCCGGAGCACCGCGATGCCCGCGACCGCGCCGACCACCCAGCCCAGGGTGTCCATGCCCTCGCCCCGCCAGGCCCCGCTGATCGCGCGGGCGAGCAGCCAGGCCTGCGCCAGGACCAGGCCGGTGATGAGCACTCCGCTGGCCACGGAGACGGCCAGGTGGACGCGCACCGCGTCGGCGGTGCGCACCAGGCGCGGGTCGAGGGGTTTCATGGGCGCTGGGACCTCACGGGTGTGGTCGGGCCGGGTGGGCGGCACCCGGCGGGCGGGGTCGTGGACCGGCGCGGCCGCGCCGGGCGGCGCCCCCAGTATCCACGCGGGGGCGCCGCCCGGCACGGAGGCGGTCACGCGGCGGGCTCGGGCCTCCTGCCCCCGTCGTCCTCGCGGGTGAGGGTCTGCCCGGTCACGGTCTGGCCGGTCACGGTCTCCCCCGTCACGGTCTGGCCGGTCACCCGGCGGCGGAACACCCAGTAGCTCCACCCCTGGTAGAGCAGGATCAGCGGCAGGAACACCACGGCCACCCACGTCATCAGGGTGAGCGTGTAGTCGGCCGAGGAGGCGTTGGCCACGGTCAGCCCGAACGCGGGATCGGTGGTCGAGGGCAGCACGTTCGGGAACAGCGCGGCGAACAGCGCGGCGAACAGCAGCAGGACGGTCGCCGCCGTGCCGGCGAACGACCAGCCCTCACGGCGCTTCCAGGCCGCCGCTACCCCGCCCGCCAGGGCCGCGGCGGCGAGGGCGAAGAGCGGCAGGGTCCGCGTTCCGCCTCCGTGCGCGTACTGGGTCCACACGAGGAAGAGCGCGGCGGAGGGAACGGCGGCGCAGGCGGCCCACAGGGCGGCCCGGCGCGCGCGGACCCGGACCGGCCCGTCGGTCTTGAGGGTCAGGAAGATCGCCCCGTGCAGCGTGAACAGGGACAGCGTGGTCAGCCCGCCCAACAGGGCGTAGGGGTTGAACAGGTCCGCGAGCGAGGCGGTGACGACGTGGTCGGCGTCCATGGCCACGCCCCGCAGGACGTTGGCGAAGACGAGCCCCCACAGGAAGGCGGGCAGGGCGCTGCCGGCGAAGATCGCCCGGTCCCACCACAGGCGCCACCCGGAGTCGTCCCGCTTGCCCCGGTACTCGAAGGCCACCCCGCGCAGGATGAGCGCGACGAGGATGAGGAACATGGGCGCGTAGAACCCGCTGAGCAGTGAGGCGTACCACGCGGGGAAGGCGGCGAAGGTCGCGCCGAGCGCGGTGATCAGCCACACCTCGTTGGCGTCCCAGACCGGCCCGATGGCGTTGATGGCGACCCGGCGGTCCACGGAGTCGCGCCTGCCCACGAACGGCATGAGCATGCCGACCCCGAAGTCGAACCCCTCCAGGACGAAGTACCCGGTCCACAGGACCGCGATGGCGATGAACCAGATGACGGCCAGTTCCATTGGTCCTTGGCTCCTAGTAGCTGAAGTGCGGGATCTTGGCCTCGTCCCCGTCGTCCTCCAGGTCGGGGACGAGATGGGAGGGCCCGGCCTTGACGTACTTCACCAGAAGGCCGACCTCGACGGCGAACAGCACCCCGTACAGGGCGGTGAACCCGGCCAGGCTCGCCGCCACGCTCCCCAGGCTGACGCCGGGGGAGACGCTGGCCGCGGTGAGCAGCTCCCCGTGCACGGTCCAGGGCTGGCGTCCCATCTCGGTGAGCACCCAGCCGAAGATGTTGGCGGCCAGCGCCGCGGGCAGGGCGAGCATCGCCCCGTGGTAGAACCACGGGCCGGTGGGCATGCGGTCCCGGCCCCGGGTGAGGTACAGGCCCAGGGCCGCGACCGCGATCCCGAACATTCCCAGGCCCATCATCAGGCGGAAGGACCAGTACACGACGAACACGTTGGGGGTGTAGTCCCCGGGGCCGTAGTACTCGTCGTAGGCCGCCTCCAGGTTGTTCATCCCGTGCACCTCGCCGTCGAACTCGCCGGTGGCGAGGAAGCTGAGCACGTTGGGGATGGTGATGTCGATGGGGTTGTAGCGCTCCTCGGTGTCACCGACGGCCAGTGCGGAGAAGGCGGCGCCCTCCTCGGTCTCCCACAGGGCCTCGGCCGCGGCCAGCTTCATCGGCTCGTACTGGGCGGCGAGCTTGGCCTGGTGGTCGCCGGAGAAGACCACCAGGGCGCCCGCGACGAGGGTGAAGACCAGGCCGACCTTGAGGGTGCCTCGGAAGAGCGCGCGGTCGCGCGGGGGCGGGACCACCCCGGGCACGCCGGTGTCGTTGTACCTGGTGTTGCGCCAGAGCTTGTAGGCGCTGACCGCGACCACGAACAGCCCGGCGGTGACGAAGGCGGCCGAGACGGTGTGCAGGTAGGTGGACCAGGCCTGGTCGTTGCTGAGCACGGCCCAGATGTCGGTGAGCTGGGCGCGGCCGGTCTCCTCGTCGACGGTGAAGCCGACCGGGTGCCGCATCCAGGCGTTGGCGGCCAGGATGAAGTACGCCGACAGGTTGGTGCCGACGGCGACCAGCCAGATGCAGGCCAGGTGGGCCGCCCGGGGCAGCCGGTGCCAGCCGAAGATCCACAGGCCGATGAAGGTGGACTCCAGGAAGAAGGCGAGCAGGGCCTCCATCGCCAGGGGGGCGCCGAACACGTCGCCGACGAAGGTGGAGTACTCGCTCCAGTTCATGCCGAACTGGAACTCCTGCACGATGCCGGTGACCACGCCCATGGCGAAGTTGATCAGGAACAGCTTGCCGAGGAACTGGGTCGCCTGGAGGTACTCGTGCCTGCCGGTGCGGTACCACAGGGTCTGCAGCACGGCCACGATGAAGGACAGCCCGATGGTCAGGGGTACGAACAGGAAGTGGTAGATCGTGGTGACGCCGAACTGCCACCTCGCGAGTTCAAGGGCTTCCATGCCCGCCTCTCAGGTTCTGACCGCCAGTAGTACTACACAATGTAGTTCTACAGCCTGTCGTAGATCCACCGGGGGCCGGTCACAACGGTGTTCCCTTCGTCTCCCCGGGGCCGGACGGCCCCCCGCGACGGTGCCCCCGGGAGGGGTGCGCGCCACCCCTGCCTTCGCCACCTGGGAAAACGGTGGAGGGGCGGGTCGCCGAAAGCACGTCTGTGGGGCCGGACACAGGCCCCGGAGGGCGCGGCTCCCCATGAGGAGAGGGGTGCGTTGCCGGGAACGCACCCCTCTCCTCATGGGGCGGCGGGGAGGGCCGTGCCGGACGGCGGCCCGTCCGGCCCTACTCGCGCTTGGCGATGAGGTTCTCCATCAGCTCGATCTCGGACCGCTGGGCGTCGACTATCCCCTGCGCGAAGTCCACGACCATCTCCTCCCGGCCCAGCTCCAGCTCGGCCTCGGCCATGTCGATACCGCCCTCGTGGTGGGCGATCATCAGCTCCAGGAAGAGGATCTCGGCCTCCACGCCCTCGCTCTCCTCCAGTTCCACCATCTGCTCGGAGGAGGCCAGGCCCGGCATGGTCTCGGGGACCTCGCCGTCGCCTCCGCCGTGGTCGTGGCCCGCCATCCAGGCCATCGGAGGCCGCGTGCCGCGCGAGTTCAGGCCCCACACCGTCAGCCACCCCTGCATGATCCCGATCTGGGCCTGCTGGGTCCGGGCGATGTCGGTGGCCACCGTGTGCAGCTCGGGGTCCTCGGTCTTGTCGAGGATGATCATCGACATGTCCACGGCCTGGGCGTGGTGCGAGCTCATGTCGCGCAGGAACCCCGCGTCGGCGCTGGTGTCCAGCGGGTAGGAGGGGCGTCCCAGCAGGTAACCGGCGCCCAGCGCCAGTACGACCAGGATCACAGCCGTCCAGGTCGGCAGGGAGCGCCACCCGGTCCGGGCCGCCGGCCCCTCCGGAGGCGCGCCGTCCTCCGCCGCCGCGTACGGGTCCCCGGCCTCGCGGACGGCTCCGGGCACGGGGGAGTTTCTTTGTTCCATAGGAACCATCCTGGTCAAATCGCACGAGTCTGGTGCCAAAGTAGAGGATAGGTAAGTCCCTTTTGTCACCACCCACCCAGGAGACCCAGTGGCCAAGAAGAAGACGGCGGAGGAGCGTCGCCGCCGAGCAGCCGAGCTGAAAGAGCAGCGTCTCAAAGAGGAAAGACGCCGCAGGATCCTTACTATCACCGGTATCACGGCCGCCGTGGTCCTGGTGGTGGGACTACTCGCGTGGCTTGTCTTCATGGAGTTCCGCAGCCGCGTCATCGAGGGTGTGGAGGAGTACGAGGTCGGCTCCTACTCCCACGTCGACGTCGGCGAGCGCGTGGACTACGAGCAGACCCCGCCCGTGGGCGGCAACCACTGGAGCGCCTGGCAGAACTGCGGGGTCTACCCCGAGGCGGTGACCCCCGAGTTCGCGGTGCACTCCCTGGAGCACGGGGCCGTGTGGATCACCTACCAGCCGGACCTGGCCGAGGACCAGGTCGAGGCGCTGGTCGACATGTACAGCCCCGGCGACTACCTGGTGATCAGCCCCTACGAGGGCGAGATGGACGCTCCGATCGTCGCCTCCAGCTGGGGCCGCCAGATCTCCGCGGAGACCGCCGACGACGAGAACCTCCAGCGGTTCGTGCGCCTCTACGAGCGCGGCACGGACGTCCCCGAGCCGGGCGCCTCCTGCTCCGGCCAGATCTCGGAGACCGCCGACGAGGTCGACGCGATGCTGCAGGGCGGGGGCATGGAGACCGAGGGCATGGAGGGCCCCGAGGGCGAGGCCGGTGACGAGGCCACCACCGAGGACGAGGCTTCCGGGGCCCCCGAGGAGACCGCCGAAGCCGAGGAGTGACGGGCCGGTTCCCCGCGCCGGGGAGCCG
The DNA here is from genome assembly GCF_009830945.1 of Nocardiopsis sp. FR4. Classification (GTDB taxonomy): domain Bacteria; phylum Actinomycetota; class Actinomycetes; order Streptosporangiales; family Streptosporangiaceae; genus Nocardiopsis. Next base: position 59,727 of record NZ_VWVV01000008.1, read on the forward strand.
TGACCTCCCGCGGACACGAAAACGGGGCCGACGGCCGACGCCGGCGGCCCCGTGCGCGTGGGAACGCCCCGGAGGCGGTTCCGGCCGAGGGAAGGGGACGGTCAGAGCTCCCCGTCGGGAAGCGGGGGCACGTGCTCGGAGACCAGGTCGCTGATCTGGCGCAACGCCGCCGCGGGGGCGCCGTGGGCGGGGGGGACGGACAGCTCCACGTAGGCCTCGCGGCCGACCACCGTGTACACGGTGGGCGCGTCCTCCGGCTGCGGCAGCCACGCCACGCCGTTGACCTCCTGCAGGTAGGAGGTCGGGGCCAGCCCCGCGGGCCGCTCCACGCCGCACCGCAGTCCGATGGCCGGGTCCCCCCAGGCCGCCGTCAGCTCCGAGTCGGGACGCACCCGTGCCCGCTCGGCCTCCAGCAGGGTGTCGGGCAGGTCGGCGACCAGGTCCGCGCAGACCGCGCCGGTGGCGGCGTCCGCCTCGGGCGGGGTGATCCGCACGGTCTGCGTACCGCATCCCGTCACGGCCAGGGTGAGGGCCAGGGCCGCGACCGCGTGGAGTCTGGGCAACGGAGGACCTCGTTCTCGGACTGGGGCGTCAGATGTTGACGATAGGGCAGGTGAGGGTCCGGGCGATGCCGTCCAGACGCTGGATCCGGGCGACCACGAGGGTGCCCAGGGCGTCGACGTCCTCGGCGCTGGCCTGGACGATGACATCGTAGGGGCCGGTCACGTCGTGGGCCTTCTCGACCCCCTCGATGCCCCGGATCCGCCCGGCCACCTCGGCGGCCTGCCCGACCTCGGTCTGGATCAGGATGTATGCCTGCACCATGAAGTACTCCTTCGTGTACGCCGGGTGTGGCGCTGAGAGGTTCCCGGCCGAGCCGACGGTGCGGCCGATGACGAACGCGTGACGAACGTGGGTCTAGACCATTCCACCGGACCGCCAACGTACCCTGATGGCTGTGCACAACACCATTGGGGGGCTCGGCGAGTTCGCTCTGATCGCACGCGTGACGAGCCAATTCCCCATGACGGACGACGTAATCCTCGGGCCGGGGGACGATGCGGCCGTGGTCGCCGCACCCGACGGACGGACGGTGGCCACCACCGACCTGCTGGTCGAGGGGCGCCACTTCCGCCGCGAGTGGTCCACCGCCCGTGACGTGGGACACCGCGCCGTCGCGCAGAACTTCGCCGACGTCGCGGCGATGGGCGCCCGGCCCACCGCCCTGCTCATCGGTTTCGCCGCGCCGTCCGACCTCCCGCTGTCCTGGGCGGAGGAGTTCACCGCCGGGGTGCGCGACGAGTGCGCCCTGGCCGGGGGCGCGGTCGTGGGCGGGGACATGGTCGGCTCCGACACCCTGACCGTCGCCGTCACCGCGCTCGGCGACCTCCAGGGCCGCCCTCCCGTGCGGCGCGACGGCGCCCGGCCCGGGGACGTGGTCGCCTACACCGGCCACCTGGGCCTGTCCGCCGCGGGGCTCGCCCTGCTGGAGCGGGGGATCGACGGCCCGGTCGCGTGCCTGTCAGAGCACCGCAGGCCCAGCCCTCCCTACGCGCGCGGAGCCGAGGCGGCGGTACTCGGGGCCACCGCCATGCTCGACGTCAGCGACGGACTCGCCCAGGACCTCGGCCACGTGTGCCGGGCCAGCGGGGTGCGGATCGACCTGGAGTCGCGGGCGCTGCGCCCCGACCCCGCCCTCCTGGAGGCGGTACGCGTCCTCGGCGCGGGGCCCGGGGACGCCGAGCGCGCGGCACGCGACCTCATGGTCTCGGGAGGGGAGGACCACGCGCTCGCCGCCGCCTTCCCGCCGGACGCCTCCCTGCCCGACCACTGGCACCGTGTGGGAACCGTGGTCGCGGCACCGGGAGAAACCGACGGAGAAAACAAAAATTCGGTCACGGTCGACGGAAGAGTGCCCCTCCACACGGGGTGGGACCATTTCCGTCGGGGATGATCCGACTTGGATTTGTCCTGTTTAGCTCTCGCGCTAGGCTTTGCGAACGTGACCTACGCCGTATTCGGACAGCACGTGCCCCCATCGCCTCCGCGGGGGACGGTGGTGACAGCACGTCCGGACCGGAGGTCGCGGCGGTTTCCGGGACCCTCGTGGAACCGTCCGGTCCTCAAAGGCCGGGAGCAGGCCGTCCGCCGCGGCCGGCCTCCGTACGCGGCGGGGAGGCACGACGGAGGACGGTAGCGGGGAGGAAGCGGTCCGGGGCCCGACGGGGCGAAGGGAACGTCGAGGGGCGGTTTATGGGGCGGCATGGCTGGCGGAACGGCTCCCGCCGGGGTGCGCACCGCAGCGAGCCGGAGAACGCGGGCGCGCTGCGGCGGCTCGGCGGTTTCATCGAGAGCACCGTTCCCAAGCGCGTCGAACCACCGCGCCTGCTCAACGTGCTCGTCGTCTCCGGCGTCATCCTGGGCCTGCTGCTGTTCGGCTACAGCACCACGCAGATCTACCTGCAGTTCGGCGGCACCCCGGGTGCGACCGAGACCCCCGGCACCCAGAACGGCGCCGAGCCCACACAGGACGCCTCCCCGGGAGCGGAGGGCAGCGAGTCGGCCGCCGGAGGGGACGGAACGCAGGGACCGCAGACCCAGGCGGGTTCGGAGCCCACCACGGTCGTCTACCGGGTCCTGGAGTCCGCCCCGACCGCGTTCACCGGCCACGTCACCATCACCAACACCTCCCGGTCCCGGCTGGACGCCTGGGAGTTGGCCCTGGCCTTCGACTCCGCACAGGTCACGAGCGTCAACGGCGCCGACTGGGAGGAGATCCGGGGCGGCATCCTGGCCCGCCAGCCCGACGGGCGCGACGGCCTGGAACCCGGGGAGTCGGTGGCGCTCACCTTCGAGGCCGAGGGCGTCGCGCAGAGCCCGATCCGCTGCTCCCTCAACGGCCACGTCTGCGAACTCTGAGCCGTCCCCTCCCGCCCCCGCCGCCCGGACACGGCGAAGACCCCCGACCGCGGTGGTCGGAGGCCTTCGACGAAGATCCAGGAAAGCGGGAACCCTAGCGGGTCACCTTGCCGGCCTTGATGCACGAGGTGCAGGCGTTCACGCGCTTGGGCGTGCCGCCCACGCGGGTGCGGACGGTCTGGATGTTGGGGTTCCAGCGGCGGCGGGTGCGACGGTGCGAGTGGGAAACACTGTTACCGAACCCTGGTCCCTTGCCGCAGACGTCGCAGACGGAAGCCACGGTAACTCCATTCAAGCGCTCGGGATCGCGCACGTCGCCGCACGCGAAGGTTCATCCGACCGGGAGAGGTCGGGCGGACTGGCTGGCGAGAACGCCAACCGTGGAAGAGTACACGAGGGACACGGACGAACGCGGCAATGCAGACCGCCGACCGGTGTCCGTACGCGCAACGGCGGGCCGCGGCGCGCAGCCGCCGACCACCGGAGCATCGAATCCGCCACGCGGGCATGGCGAAAAGGCGATGAACTCCCCCGAGTATACCCCGGTTGGGAGGGCCGGGCGCCGCGGCCGCCGACGGGACCCGGACCGCGGCCGCCGCCGGTCCGCCCCGGACCGCGCGCACCGGGCCCCGGGAAGGCGCGCGAGCGTCGCACCGGCGCACTACCGTGTCGGTGACCGGCGATCCGAGACGGGGAAGCACACGTGAGTACCTGGGACGAACCGCTGAGCAGGGGACCGCTGCGGGGGAAGACGGCGAAGGCCCTCGCCGAGAAGCTGGACCTGCACACCCTCGGCGACCTGCTGCGCTACTACCCGCGCCGCTACGACCGGCGCGGCGACCTGACCGACCTCGCCGAACTCCGCGAGGGCGAGGAGGTCACCGTGCAGGCACGCGTCCTGGACGCCAAGCGCCGCACCGTGCCCGCCCGCCAGGGCCGCCGCCGCATGGACATGATGGAGGCCACGGTCACCGACGGCACCGGCCGCCTGCACCTGACCTTCTTCAACCGCGGTTCCTACCACCAGGGCGCGCTCGTCCCCGGGCGGCTGGCCATGTTCTCCGGACGCGTCTCCACCTTCAAGGGCCGCCGCCAGCTCGACCACCCCCAGTACGAACTCCTCGACGAGGACGGCCGCGAGGGCGAGCGCGCCCGGGCCTACGCCGAGGAGCTCATCCCCGTCTACCCCGCGGTCAAGGGCCTGGACTCCGCGACCATCGCCCGCACCCTGGACATCGTCCTGGCCGACGTCGACAGCCTGCCCGACCCGCTGCCGCCCGCCCTGCGGCAGGCCCACGGGCTCCTGGACATCGCCGACGCCCTGCGCCGGATCCACCGGCCCGCCGAGTGGTCCGACGTCGGCGCCGCCCGCAGGCGCCTGAAGTGGGACGAGGCCTTCGTCCTGCAGCTCGCCCTCGCCCTGCGGCGGCACCGGGCCGGGGAGTTGCCCGCCAAGCCTCGCCCCGGGGCGGCGGGCGGGATCCTCGACGCCTTCGACGCCCGGCTGCCGTTCACCCTCACCGAGGGCCAGACCGAGGTGGGCGAGCGCATCGCCGAACGGCTCGACGCCGCGCACCCCATGCACTGCCTGCTCCAGGGCGACGTCGGCGCGGGCAAGACCCTGGTGGCGCTGCGCGCGATGCTCCGGGTGGTCGACTCCGGCGGCCAGGCCGTCCTGCTCGCCCCCACCGAGGTGCTCGCCCAGCAGCACCACCGCTCCATCAGCGCCATGCTCGGCCCCCTGGGCCGCGCTGGACAGATCGACGGAGCCGAGCACGCCACCCGGGTGGCGCTGCTCACCGGTTCCATGAACACCGCCGCGCGCCGGGAGGCCCTGCTGGACGCGGCCTCCGGCGCGGCGGGCATCGTGGTGGGCACCCACGCCCTCCTCCAGGAGCACGTGACCTTCGCCGACCTGGGCCTGGTGGTGGTCGACGAACAGCACCGCTTCGGCGTGGAGCAGCGCGACGCCCTGCGCGAGAAGGCCGCGGACGGGCGCCCGCACGTGCTGGTGATGACCGCCACCCCCATCCCGCGCACCGTCGCGATGACCGTCTACGGAGACCTCGACGTGGTCGCCCTCACGCAGCTGCCCACCGGCCGGGCCCCGGTGTCCACGCACGTGGTGCCCGCGGCGGAGAAACCGCACTTCCTGGCCCGCGCCTGGGAGCGCATCCGGGAGGAGGCCGGGGCGGGGCACCAGGCATTCGTGGTCTGCCCGCGGATCGGTGACGACGCCAGGGGCGGGGCCGAGGAGGAGGTCGACGCGCCCCCCGGGGAGCAGGAGGGGGCCCGCCCGCCGCTGGCGGTGCTGGAGGTGGCCGCGAAGCTGTCGGAGGGGCCGCTGCGCGACCTGCGGGTGGAGGTGCTGCACGGCCGGATGGCCCCCGACGACAAGGACGCGGTGATGCGCCGATTCTCGTCCGGGGAGACCGACGCCGTGGTCTCCACCACCGTCATCGAGGTGGGCGTGGACGTGCCCAACGCCACGGTGATGGTCATCATGGACGCCGACCGCTTCGGCGTCTCCCAGCTGCACCAGCTGCGCGGCCGTGTGGGCCGCGGCCAGCTGCCCGGTCTGTGCCTGCTGGTCACCGACGCCGAGGAGGGCTCTCCGGCCCGCGAGCGGCTGGCCGCCGTGGCGGCGACCACCGACGGGTTCGAGCTCTCGCGGGTGGACCTGGAGATGCGCCGCGAGGGCGACGTGCTCGGCGACGCCCAGTCGGGCGCCCGTTCCAGTCTGCGGATGCTCACCCTGCTCAAGGACGAGGAGCTCATCGGCGAGGCCCGCGAGGAGGCCACGGTCTACGCGGCGGCGGACCCGGAGCTGACGGGGTACCCGCCGCTGGCCGAGGCGCTGCGCACGCTTCTGCCAGAGGAGCGCGCCGAGTACCTGGACAAGGCCTGATCGCCGGCGCCGCGTCCTTGGCTACGGTGGGGCCATGACCCGCATCATCGCCGGTACGGCCAAGGGGAGGCGCATCTCCGCCCCCGACGGCCGCACCACCCGGCCCACCAGCGACCGCGCCCGCGAGGGGCTGTTCTCCTCCGCCCTGTCCGACCTCGGCTCCCTCGGCGGGATCCGGGTGATGGACCTGTACGCGGGCTCGGGGGCGATCGGCCTGGAGGCCCTGTCCCGGGGCGCCGCGCACGCGCTGCTGGTGGAGTCCGACCGCAGGGCGGCCCAGGTGGTCCGGGACAACATCGCCGCGCTGCGCCTGCCGGGCGCCCGCCTGGTGGCCGACCGGGTGGAGCGGGTGGTCGGCCAGGACAACCCCGGCGCCCCCTACGACCTCGTGGTCGCCGATCCGCCCTACGCCGTCTCCGACGCCGAGGTCGCCGGCGTGCTGGGTGCCCTGGTCGACCGAGGCTGGCTGGCCGAGGACGCCGTGGTCGTCGTCGAGCGCTCCAAGCGCGGCGCCGAGCCCGCCTGGCCCGAGGGGCTGGAGCGCGACCGCAGCCGGGGCTACGGGGAGGCGGTCCTCTGGTACGCCCGCCCCACTCCCGCCGGCGCACAGGTGGAAACGCCCTAAGCGGGTGGTGCCGGTATCGGCGGGGCGGTCAACCCCTACGATCGCGGTACCCGAACGTAGCTTCCGAAAGGGGCGATCCACCGTGCGCCGAGTCGTCTGTCCGGGCTCCTTCGACCCGGTGACCCACGGCCATATCGACATCATCGGCCGGGCCGCCAAGCAGTATGACGAGGTCGTCGCCGCCGTGCTCAACAACGTCAACAAACGCGGCCTGTTCACCGTCCCCGAGAAGCTGGACATGCTCCGGGAGGGCACCGCCGAGTTCGACAACGTGCGGGTCAGCGAGTTCGACGGGCTCCTCGTCGACTTCTGCCGGGAAAACGGCATCGAGACCATCGTCCGCAGCCTGCGCTCGGTCAGCGACTTCGACTACGAACTCCAGATCGCGCAGATGAACTACCAGCTCTCCGGGGTGGAGACGGTCTTCATGACGGCCAACCCGCAGTACTCCTTCCTGTCCTCCAGCCTGGTCCGGGAGATCGCCCAGCACCGGGGCGACGTCTCCAGCCTGGTCACGCCCTACGTGCAGGAGCGCCTGCGGGAGAAGTACGCCGAGCGCGCCGCCGGGGGCCGCTGACCGGTGCCGCGTCCGGCTGATTTGGGTGGTCGCGCGCATGATAGGTACAATCTTGGTTTGACCATGGGTGTCGCCGGTGCTCGGCGCGCGCTCACGCCGGTGGCGCGGTCTTCGCCGCGCACCCGGCACCAACTCCTCGTGAAAGCCCGATGACCCTGTCTCGCCTAGATCCCCGTGACCCGTTCGTGGTCGACACCCGCCAGCTGGGCCGCCAGCCGGGGTCGATGCGTACGGTCAACCGCATCGTGACCCTTCCCGAGGGGTTCTCCGTGGCGATGGCGGCCGTGCCCGAGGGCAGCGAGGTCGAGCTCGACCTGCGGCTGGAGGCGGTGATGGAGGGCGTCCTCGTCACCGGCACCGTCAGCGGCCAGCTCAGCGCCGAGTGCTCGCGCTGCCTGGACCCGCTCTCGGACGAGATCGAGGCCTCCTTCCAGGAGCTGTACCGGTACCCCTCCGACGAGGACGGGGCCGCCGGAGCGGGCGAGGACGCGGAGGACGAGGATGAGGACTACTATCTAGAGGGCGAGCTGCTCGACCTCACGCCCGTGGTCCGAGACGCCATCGTGCTCGCGATCCCGCTCACGCCGTTGTGCGGCCCCGACTGCCCCGGCCTGTGCTCCGAGTGCGGTGCCAAGCTCGCCGAGGCCGGTCCCGACCACGGCCACGGCGACAACGTCGACCCGCGCTGGGAGGCGCTCCGCGCAATCGCGGAGGACCCCGGCGAACGGTGAGTCCGTGAACCGGTCACGGAGGCCGCCCGTGCGGCCCCCGACCGGAGCACACCCTCCCCGCCACAGCGCGCGGGGTGACCAGATAAGCGACCTCCCGCGACCGCGGGGGTGACCCAGGAGGATTGAAGTGGCCGTCCCGAAGCGGAAGATGTCGCGGAGCAACACCCGGACCCGCCGTTCCCAGTGGAAGGCGTCGCGCCCGGTGCTGGTCAACTGCCCGCGTTGCCGCGACCCCAAGCAGCCCCACATCGCGTGCCCGACCTGCGGCACCTACAACAACCGCCAGGTCACCAACCCGGCGTAACGCGTGCTGGGTCTCGGGACCTCGCGCCCGAATCCCGAACCGCCTCGGGGCGGATCCGTCCACGGGTCCGCCCCGAAGTGCTGTCCGCGCCCTGGTCTCCGTACTCCCCGAGCGCCGACGTGCCGGGCTTTGTAGAGTGACCTGAGGAACAGCACACGGCTCGTACGAGCACCAGTGGCACCAGGCACCGCGCCGGGCACCGGGTTCCCGAGTTCGTGGTGGCTGCCGGGGGAGCGCGTCTCCCGCGACGGTCACCTCGTTTTCGAGCATCCGGCCGGGCCGCGGCGTCCCTCCGATCCGCCCGCGCGCCCGCAGCGGCGCGCCCGAACCGGGAAGTGAACCAGTGGCCAGCCAACTCTCCGCCTCCGAGGCCAGGGCCTTCCACCAGGCCATCGGGGTCGAGGTCGACCCCAAGATCCTGCTCCGCGCCCTGACGCACCGCTCCTACGCCTACGAGAAGGGCGGTCTGCCCACCAACGAGCGCCTGGAGTTCCTCGGGGACTCCGTGCTCGGCCTGGTGGTCACCGACACCCTCTTCCGCAAGCACCCCGACCTGCCCGAGGGGCAGCTCGCCAAGCTGCGCGCCGCCGTGGTCAACATGCGCGCCCTGGCCGACGTCGCCCGGAGCCTGGGCGTGGGCGCCTACATCCGGCTCGGCCGCGGCGAGGAGGGCACCGGCGGGCGCGACAAGTCCTCGATCCTGGCCGACACCCTGGAGGCGGTCATCGGCGCCGTCTACCTGGACCGCGGCCTGGACGTGGCCTCGGAGCTCGTGCACCGGCTCTTCGACCCGCTGATCGCCACCGCCTCCGGGCTGGGCGCGGGGCTGGACTGGAAGACCTCCCTGCAGGAGCTGACCGCCGCCCAGATGCTGGGTGTCCCCGAGTACCACGTGGACGAGAGCGGCCCCGACCACCAGAAGACCTTCCGCGCCACGGTGCGCGTGGCGGGGGAGAGCTACGGCCTGGGCGAGGGGCGCAGCAAGAAGGAGGCCGAGCAGCAGGCCGCGGAGTCGGCGTGGAAGGCGATCAAGGCCCGCTCCGAGGCGGCCGGGACCGCGGCCGAGGCCGCCGGGGGCAGTGTCTCCGGCAAGGGGCGGGGGTAGGCGGACGTGCCCGAGCTCCCCGAGGTGGAGGTGGTCCGCCGCGGCCTGGCCGAACACGCCCTGGGCCGCACCGTCGGCGCGGTCGAGGTGCTGCACCCCAGGTCGGTGCGGCGGCACCTGCCCGGCGCCGCCGACTTCGCCGCGCGCCTGTCCGGCCGGGTGCCCACCGCGGCCCACCGGCGCGGCAAGTACCTGTGGCTCACCCTGGACAGCGGCGAGATGCTCCTCACCCACCTGGGCATGAGCGGGCAGATGCTGGTCCAGCCCGTCGGCAAGCCCGACGAGAGGCACCTGCGGGTGCGCCTGCCGCTGTCGGACGGCACCGAGCTGCGCTTCGTCGACCAGCGCACCTTCGGCCACCTGCTGGTGGACGGGCCGGGGACGCGCGAGGACGTGCCCGCCTCGGTGGACCACATCGCCCTGGACCCGCTGGACCCCGGCTTCGTGCCCGAGGTCTTCGTGCGGGCGCTGCGGGCCAGGCGGACCGAGGTCAAGCGCGCGCTGCTCGACCAGTCGCTGATCAGCGGGGTCGGCAACATCTACGCGGACGAGGCGCTGTGGCGCTCGCGGCTGCACTGGGCGCACTCCACGCGGGAGCTGTCCGACGAGCAGGCCGCCGAGCTGCTGAGGCACGTGCGCGAGGTGATGACCGAGGCGCTGGAGGTGGGCGGCACCACCTTCGACGGCCTCTACGTCAACGTCAACGGCCAGAGCGGGTACTTCGAGCGCGGGCTCAACGCCTACGGGCGCCGGGACCGCCCGTGCGGCCGGTGCGGTGCGCTGATCGTGCGCGAGGCGTTCATGAACCGGTCCTCCTTCAGCTGTCCGAGCTGCCAGAGGGCGCCCCGGGCACGCGTCTGAGGGCGTTCGTACACCTGTGGTGAGCAAAGTATGTCTGCCAGGTAAGTAAGGAGTCGGGTCGTGGGGGACGACGTCGAGACCGTCCGGCTGACCGCGTGGGTGCGCGGCCACGTCCAGGGAGTGGGTTTCCGCTGGTGGACGCGGTCCAAGGCCCTGGAACTCGGCCTGGCCGGCGCCGCGACCAACCTCGCCGACGGCCGGGTCGAGGTGGTCGCCGAGGGGCCCAGGAGCGCGTGCGAGGGGCTCCTTGGCCAACTCAGGGGCGGCGGAACACCTGGTCGTGTGGACTCCGTGGTCGAACGTTGGTCCTCTGCTGGGGGCGCGTTCAGCGGATTCGTCGAGCGGTGAGTATGCTGGTGGGGTAACGCGATTCGAGCACATCGCGTGACCACGGCGGCCGGGAGGGTTCGTGCGGGGGTCTCGCGGAGTGAGAACTCGCGCGATGCGGTCTTCGCGTCGCCCGCACACGCCGGTGCAGCACGGGGTGGATGTGCTCGAATCGTGCGCTGCCACCTGCCCGACACATGCCTGTTCGGGTTGTGGCCGTTACGGACTGTTGTAATCCAATCTTGACCAGTGGCGCGCGCAGTGAGACTCTGGAAGACACATCGCGCAAACAATTCCGCCCCCGTGGAGCGGCGCCGGACGGCGTGGCCGCGGGACATCACGCGCGCGGATCATCACCGGTCACTCAGTGTGGAGGACCCACATCATGGCGAAGGCTCTGTTTGGCCACGTCGGCGGCTCCGACCCGAGGATGGTCTCGGAGGTGCGTCGGCTTCAGAAGCGGGTACGCGACCTTGAGGACGAGATCAGCCGTCTTCAGGCAAGGAACGACCAGCTCACCATGGCTGTCACCGATGCCGCCTCCAGTGCGGCCGACCGCGAGCCCGCGCTCGCCTGACCTGCACACCGTCGACGTTTCGGCTCCCAGCCAGGCTGGCCTTCCGGCATGAACGATCCATCGAAGGGGACGCCGAGAGCACGATCCAGGCGTCCCTGGCCGGAACCGTCGACGGACCGGGAAACGACTCTTCAGTCCAGCGGGCCGTGTTCTTTCCTTTCCTTTGCGGCCTCTTTTACCACCGTTGTACCCGGCGGACCCCGTCACAACCCTCCGTGTCCGCCGGACATCCCCCTCCCCCCACCCGGGCGTGGCGGTCCCTGACCGCCGACCCGTTCGGCACACCGGCCCGAACCCCGTCCCTTGGTCACCCGCTTCGTGGCACCCTTGGGTGATCGCGGTGTGTATCAGCGGTGACCGTCGTGGGAGGTGTGGGTGTATCTCAAGAACCTGACGCTGCGCGGCTTCAAGTCGTTCGCGTCGGCCACCACCCTGCGTTTCGAGCCGGGTATCACCTGTGTGGTGGGCCCCAACGGCTCGGGCAAGTCCAACGTCGTGGACGCCCTGTCCTGGGTGATGGGGGAGCAGGGGGCCAAGTCCCTGCGCGGGGGCAAGATGGAGGACGTCATCTTCGCGGGCACCTCCACCCGCCAGGCGCTGGGCCGCGCCGAGGTCAGCCTCACCATCGACAACACCGACGGTGCGCTGCCCATCGACTACACCGAGGTCACCATCCGGCGGACCATGTTCCGCAACGGCGGCTCGGAGTACGCCATCAACGGCGACACCTGCCGCCTGCTCGACATCCAGGACCTGCTCAGCGACTCCGGCATCGGCCGTGAGATGCACGTCATCGTCGGCCAGGGCCAGCTCGACACGGTCCTGCACGCCGGTCCCGAGGAGCGCCGCGCCCTCATCGAGGAGGCCGCGGGCATCCTCAAGCACCGCAAGCGCAAAGAGAAGGCGATCCGCAAGCTCAACGCGATGCAGGCGAACCTGGACCGGGTCACCGACCTCACCGCCGAGCTGCGCCGCCAGCTCAAGCCGCTGGGCCGCCAGGCCGAGCTGGCCCGCCGGGCCGCGGTCATCCAGGCCGACCTGCGCGACGCGCGGCTGCGCCTGCTCGCCGACGACATCGCCACCCTCACCGAGCAGCTGGCCAAGGAGGAGGCGGACGAGAAGGACGTCCTGGCCCGCCGCGCCGCCGCCGAGGCCGCCCTCACCCAGACCCAGGAGCGCGAGGCCGAACTGGAGGAACAGGCGTCCGCCGCCGCCCCCGTCCTGGCCCGGGCGCTGGAGGCCTACCACTCCCTGTCCCGCCTCACCGAGCGCCTGGACGCCGTGCGCGGCCTGGCCGCCGAGCGGCACCGTAACCTCGCCGCCGCGGACGACGAGCCCGCGCACCGTCGTGACCCCGAGGAACTGGAGATGGAGGCCGAGGAGGCCGCCGCCCAGGAGGAGGAGCTCCTCACCCGGTTGGAGGAGGCCCGGGAGGTCCTGGAGACCGCCGTCACCGAGCGCGCCGCCGCCGAGGACGCCCTGCACCGCGAGGAGCGGCGGCTGGAGGCAGCAGCCCGCGCCTCCGCCGAACGCCGCGAGGGTCTGGTGCGGCTGTCCGCCCGGGTGGAGAGCCTGCGGGGGCGCCTGGCCTCCAGCGAGGCCGAGATCACCCGCCTGGAGGAGGCTGCCCGCCAGGCCGCCGAGCGCGCCGAGCAAGCCCAGGCCGAGTACGAGATGGCCGCCGAGGAGTCCGCCGGACTCGACGAGGGCGACGCCGAACTCGACTCCGCCCAGGAGCGGGCCGCCCGGCTGCTCGCGGAGGCCGACGCCGAGCTCGAACGCCTGCGCGCCGCCGAGCGCACCGCCGAGGGCGAGCGCGCCGCGCTGGCCGCCCGCAAGGAGGCCCTCGAAATGGGCCTGGCGCACAAGGACGGCGCGGGTACCCTGCTGGGCGCCGACCTGCCCGGCCTGCTCGGCAGCCTCGCCGCCCTGGTCCAGGTCGAGTCCGGCCAGGAGACCGCGGTGGCCGCCGCCCTCGGCACCGCCGCGGGCGCGGTCGCCGTCCGCGACCCCGACACCGCTGTGGCCGCGCTGGACCTGCTGCGGTCCGAGGACGCGGGCCGCGCCGGAGTCGTCATCGCCCGGGCCGCCGCCTCGGTGCCCCGGCCCGACTGGCCCGCTCTGCCCGAGGGGGCCCGCTACGCGGTCGACGCCGTGGTGGCCCCCGAGCACCTGGCGGGGGCGGTGACCGCCCTGCTGGACCGCACCGCCCTGGTCACCGACACGGGGGCCGCCCGGGACCTGGTGGACAAGGTGCCGGGCGTGCGCGCCGTCACCCCTGAGGGCGACGTCTTCTCCGCCGCGCTGGTGCACGGCGGCTCCGCCGCCGCACCCAGCCTGCTGGAGGTGCAGGCGGCGGTGGACGAGGCGGCCGAGAGGCTGGAGGCGGCCACCGAGACCGCGGGGCGGATCGCGGACGAACTCCAGGAGCGCCGCGGTGAGCGCGCCGCCCTGGCCGCCGAGGTCGAACAGATCGCCGCGCGCCGCCGCCAGGGCGAACGCAAGCGCAACGAGTCCGCCCAGCGCCTGGGCAAGCTCGGCGGCCAGGCCCGCTCCGCCGAGGCCGAGTCCGAGCGCTACGCCGCGGCCGCCGCCAAGGCCGCCTCCGCACGCGAGGAGGAGGCCCAGAGGCTGGCCCGCCTGGAGGAGGAGTTGGCCGAGGCCGAGGAGGTGGCCGCCTCCATCGAGGAGGAGGCCCCCGACGCCGAGACCCGCGACGAACTGGCCGCCCAGGCCTCGCGAGCCCGCGCCACCGAGATGGAGCGCCGCCTGGCCGTGCGCACCGCCGAGGAGCGCGCCCGCTCGATCGCCGGCCGCGCCGAGCAGCTGCGGGCCCAGGCCTTCGAGGAGCGCCGAGCCATGGAGCGCGCCGCCGAACGCCGCCGCACCCGCGCCGCGCAGGCCACCATCGCCGAGGCCGTCGCCGAGAGCGCCCGGCTGGCCCTGGAGCGCATCGGGGTCTCCCTGGCCGCCGCGGAGGCCGAGCGCGCCGCCGCCGAGGCCGCCAAGGAGGAGCGCGACGCCGAACTCCGGGCGGTGCGTTCCCGGGTGCGCGAGCTGTCCGTGCAGCTGGAGAAGCTCACCAGCTCCGCGCACAGCGGCGAGGTGGCCCGCGCCGAGCGGCGCATGCGCCTGGAGCAGCTGGAGACCAAGGCGATGGAGGAGATGGGCGTGGACGTGCCCACCCTGGTCGCCGAGTACGGCCCCCGCGTCCCGGTGCCCCCGCCCGCCGACGCCGGGGAGGACGCGGTTCCGCTGCCGTACGTGCGCGAGGTGCAGGCCAAGCGGGCCAAGGCAGCCGAGCGCCAGCTCAATCAGCTGGGCAAGATCAACCCGCTGGCGCTGGAGGAGTTCGCTGCGCTGGAGGAGCGGCACGCGTTCCTCAACGCGCAGCTGGAGGACCTGAAGAAGACCCGCCGGGACCTGATGGACATCGTCCAGGAGGTCGACGCCCGGGTGCAGGAGGTCTTCTCCGCCGCCTACCTGGACGTGGAGCGCGAGTTCGCGGCGATCTTCGGGCGGCTCTTCCCCGGAGGTGAGGGGCGGCTGCTGCTCACCGCGCCCGACGACATGCTCACCACCGGCATCGAGGTGGAGGCGCGCCCGCCCGGCAAGAAGGTCAAGCGGCTGTCCCTGCTCTCCGGCGGCGAGCGGTCCCTGACCGCCGTGGCCTTCCTCGCCGCGATCTTCAAGGCCCGGCCCTCGCCGTTCTACGTGATGGACGAGGTCGAGGCGGCGCTGGACGACACCAACCTGCAGCGGCTCCTGGTGATCTTCGAGGAGCTGCGGGCCTCCTCGCAGCTGATCGTCATCACCCACCAGAAGCGAACGATGGAGGCGGCCGACGCCCTCTACGGCGTCACGATGCAGGGCGACGGGATCTCCCAGGTGATCAGCCAGAAGCTCGAACGCCCCGCATGACCCCCGGGAGGCCGGGAGCCTGGCACGCGGCCGGGGCCGCCCCGCGGGGACGGCCCCGGTACGGGCGCGGGGTCAGCCGCGCGCGATGGTGATCACCGGAGAGGTCCAGGTCTCCCAGTGCTCGGGGTTGTCCGGGTCGCCGAGCGCCTTCAGCGCGCGGACCTCCAGGCGGTACCGGCCGTCCTTGACCGGCTTGATCTTGTCGTGGCGGTCCACGACCGTGCCGTCCCAGGGGTAGCTGAAGAACGAGGTCCCGGTGGCGCTGCGGTGCACGTGGTCCACCGACACGCCGATGTTGCGGTGCGGGTGCACCGGGCGTCCGGTGCGCTCGTCGACGACGACCATCTCCAGCTTGGTGACGTGGTGGTCGAAGTGGGCGATGACGTAGGGCACGTCCGGCAGGCCGTCGACCCACTCCATGGTGTAGGTGGCGCCCTCGGGCTGGTTCTCGAAGGTGCCGCCGTCGGAGCTGGCGCACTCCAGGCCGGAGAAGGCGCCGCAGTCGGTGATCCTGGTCAGCCACGGCAGGTCGTGGGTCTCGCCGGAGCCGTCGGTGATCGGGGTCATCGCCTCGATCTCCTGGTAGTCACCGTTGTAGGCGGCGTAGGGGACCCGGTAGGCGGGGCCGTCCGCCTCGCCCACGGTGACGTACCCGCCGTAGATCATCTGGGTGAAGTCCCGGGCGGGCGGGGTGACGGTGACCGTGACCTCGGCCGACGCGCCGGGGGCGAGGGTCACCTTGTCGGTGCTGAAGGACACCTCGGCGAAGGAGCTGTTGTAGCCGGGGGTGTAGGTGCTGCCGTGGGTGCCCAGGGCGGCCTCGTGGCCCAGCTCGTAGACGGTCTCCTCGTCACCGGTGTTGGTGACGGTGAGGGTCTCGGTCACGGGGCCCTCGGTGGCGCCCAGGGACAGCTTGCCGGGGGTCACGCTCGTGGTGGCGAGCACCGCGCCGGGCACGTCGAGCATGCCCGCGCCCTGACGGTGCACGTTGTCCGGGAAGCCCAGGTCGGGGTTGCCCCACCAGGCCTTGGGGTCGGCGCTGTTCTGCAGGACGTCGCGGACCTCGTGCGCGTCCAGGTCGGGACGGGCCTGGAGCAGCAGCGCGACACCGCCCGCCACGTGCGGGGAGGACATCGAGGTGCCGCTGATGGTGGCGTAGCCGCCCTTGGCCATGGGGTAGGTGGAGTTGATCAGACCGCCCGGGGCGCCGATGTCCGGCTTCAGGCTCAGGTCCGGGGACAGCCCGAAGGAGCTGAAGGAGCTGATCAGGCCGCCGGTGGGGTTCGGAACGGTGGTGTTCTCGCCGGTCCAGGTCAGGGTGACGGGCTCGTCGCCCTCCAGCAGCTCGCGCAGGTGGGCCCCGGAGGTGTCGGAGATCCCGATGGCGAACGCGCCCTGGTCGACGATGCCGCCGCCCGCGAACATGCCCGCGACGTTGTTGTACACGACCACGCCGGTGGCGCCCGCGGCCAGGGCCGTCTCGTACTTCTCGGCGAAGGTGCAGGCGCCGCGCACGATCAGCGCGGTCCTGCCCTCGGGGTCGCCCTCCAGGGTGTCGCCCAGGGAGGTGCAGCCCCGCCCGATGTAGACGAGTTCGTCGGTCTCACCGGAGGTGGGCGGCTCGGCGGCCCCGCCCATCTCCATGTAGGCCAGGGTCTCGCCGCTGGGGTTGGCGCTCACGGAGGCGGCCTGGATGTGGGTGTTGTCGAAGGAGGCCACGCCGATGACGTCCTCGCCCAGGCCGGGCGCGCCCGCGGAGTACAGGCCGGTGTCACCCGAGTTGCCGATGGAGGCGACCACGACCATGCCCTCGTCGACGAGGTTGTCGGAGGCGACCGCGGTGGGGTACTGCGGCCAGGAGTGGGCGGAGCCGATGCTCATGTTGAGCACGTCCATGCCGTCGTCCAGGGCCCGCTCCATGGCGGCGATCATGATGTCGGAGGTCGTGGAGCCGGTGCATCCGAACACCTTGTAGGCGCCGAACTCCACGCCGGGGGCCACGCCGGTGACCTCGCCCTCGGCGCCCACGATCCCGGCCACGTGCGTGCCGTGTCCGTTGCAGTCCTGGGGGTCGTCGTCGGGGACGGGCTCCGAGCCCGGGACGCCCGCGTTGAAGTCGTCGCCGACGAAGTCGTGCCCGGTGACCACGCGGTCGTTGGGGAAGGACCCGCCGCCCAGGTCGGGGTGGGTGTAGTCCACGCCGGTGTCCATGATGGCCACCCGCAGTCCCTCGCCGGTCAGGCCCAGCTCGTTCTGCGCGATGTCGGAACCGGTCATGGGCAGCGCGGTGTCCAGGTCGGGCGCGCTGTCCTCGGTCTCGGGGATCCGGAAGGAGACGACCGGGTGCAGGGCCTTGACGCCGGGGATCTCCCGCGCCGTGCCGACCTGGGCGTCGTCCATCTCCACGGAAAGGCCGTTCCACAGGTCGCGGAAGGCGTGCCGTTCGGTGTACTCCAGGCCGTACTCCTCGGCCTCGGCCCGGAACTCCTCCTGTTCCTCGGCCACCGCGGTCTCGGAGGAGCCGTCGGTGGTGGGAGGACTCTCCAGTTCGATGAACCACAGGCCGGCGGCCTGGTGGGTCAGTTCGCCGTTCTCGGCGGAGGGGGCGGGGTACAGGGGGGCGAGTTCGGAGGACTCGTCGGCGCTTGCCGGTGTGGCCGCGACCAGGCCCGCCATGAGTGTCAACCCGGCGAGGGGGGCCAGGCGCGTTCGGTGGGGTGCCACCTTGTCAACACATCCCTTCTCGGTGCGCGCCGCGGGACATCGGGGGAGCGGGGGTATTCCACCGGGTACGACTGTGGCGTTCGGGGGGATACGCCGCTTCATGTCCGTACTCGGTTAGTCGGCGCGCATAGCAACGAGATCATTGCGCTGCGCCATGAACGTGTCAATGTTCACCAAGACTCAATCCGGCCACATAGCGGGACATTGACTCTGCCCATTGTCATATTTCCACGAAACGGGCAATCTTCTTTTTTCGTCATTAACCACGCAAAAAGGTGAGGGAAAGCTGAGCTGTACCGAGGCTGACACTCCGACGAATCCGCAGGCCAGCGTAGCCCCGGGGGTACCCGGGCAGCCCGCGACGGGCCGAGTACGCTGGACGGGACGGACCGCCCGCGGGCGGCCCGTCCGGTGTCGAGGGAGCGAAGTCCGGTACCGCGGCCGCTGGCCGCCGAACCCGGCGCTGTCCCGCAACTGTGGAGCCCCGCCCGGGGACGAGCCAGGTCGCCTGCCCGACACCGACGTCCCCGTCCTCGTGGGAAGGACAGGCCGTCCCCGCCCGGACCCGTGCTCCTTCCCCCGCCACGAAGGAGCACCGTGCGCACCGCACGCCGCATTCCCCTCGCACTCCTCGGAGCCGCGCTCGCCCTGACCGCCTGCGGCGCTCCGGACAGCGGTTCCCCCGACACCGACGAGCCCGCCGCCGGTGAGGGCGCCTTCCCCGTGACCGTCACCGACGCCACCGGCGAGGTGACCATCGAGCAGGCCCCCGAGCGGATCGTCTCGCTGTCGGCCAGCCACACCGAGATGCTCTTCGCCATCGGCGCCGGAGACCAGGTCGAGGCGGTCGACGAGTACTCCACCTACCCGGAGGAGGCCCCGACCACCGAGCTGAGCGGCTTCGAGCCCAACGTGGAGGCGATCAGCGAGTACGACCCCGACCTCGTCCTGCTCGCCCGCAGCGCCGAGGAGACCGCCGACCAGCTGGAGTCCCTGGGCATCCCCGCCCTGGTCCTGGACGCCGCCGCGGACCTGGAGGACACCTACGCGCAGATCCGCCTGCTCGGCGAGGCCACCGGCCACGCCGAGGAGGCCGACGCCGAGGCCGAGCGGGTGGAGAGCGACTTCGACGCGGTCGTCGAGGACGTGCGCGAACAGGTCGGCGAGGTCGATCTGACCTTCTACCAGGAGCTCGACGACACCTCCTACTCCGCGACCTCGGCCACCTTCGTGGGCCAGGTCTACGCCGCATTCGGACTGGAGAACATCGCCGACGCCGCCGACGAGGACGGGAGCGGCTACCCGCAGCTGTCCCGGGAGTACATCGTCGAGGAGGATCCGGACCTGATCTTCCTGTCCTACGGCGACGAGTCCGCGGTCGCCGACGTGGCCGCACGTCCGGCCTTCGACACCGTCACCGCGGTGAGGAACGACGCCGTCTACCTCCTCGACGCCGACATCGCCTCCCGCTGGGGACCGCGCGTGGTCGAGTTCGCCGAGCTCGTGGGCCAGGCCGTCGTCGAGAACGCGGGCGAGTAGCGTGCGCGGCGGTGCCGGCCCGTCGGCCGGATGGTTCGCGGCGGGGCTGGTCACGCTGTCCGCGGCCGTCCTCCTGGGCGTCTCCGCGGGCGCGGCCTCCCTGTCCGCGGCCGACATCGCCCGCCACCTGCTCAGCCTCCTGCCGCTCGGCGTCGAGTCACCGCTGACCGAGCGGCAGGAGGCCCTGCTCGTGCAGCTGCGCCTGCCCCGCGTGGTCATGGGCGTGCTCGTGGGCGCCCTCCTGGCCACCGCCGGCGGCGCCTACCAGGGGGTGTTCCGCAACCCCCTGGCCGACCCCTTCCTGCTCGGCGCCGCCGCCGGGGCCGGGCTCGGCGCGACCCTGGTCATCGTCTTCGGCGCGCAGTTCAGCGACTCCCCTCGCGCCCTGGTCCCAGTGGCCGCCTTCCTGGGCGCCCTGTTCGGGGTGGCCGCCGCCTACCTGCTCGGCGCCACCGCGGGAGGAGGCGGCACGGCCTCGCTGGTCCTGGCGGGCGTGGCCGTCTCCTCCTTCCTCTCCGCCGCCCAGACCCTCGTGCAGCAGATGGGCGTGGACCAGCTCCAGCGCATCTTCTCCTGGCTCCTCGGCGGGATCGGCGGCGGCGGATGGGACGACGTGCGCCTGGTCTGGCCCTACGCGGCGGTCGCACTGCTCGTGCTGCTGGCCTGCGGCTACCTACTGGACATGCTCGCCCTGGGCGACGACAAGGCGGTCAGCCTCGGCCTGAACCCGGCCGCCGTGCGCCTGGTCGTGATCGGCGCCGCCTCCCTCGCCACGGCCGCCGCCGTCTCGGTCAGCGGCCTGATCGGCTTCGTCGGGATCGTCGTCCCGCACGTCGTGCGCCGCCTGGTGGGCTCCAACTACCGGGCGATCCTGCCCGTCACCGTGCTCCTCGGCGGCGCCTTCATGGTCCTGGTGGACATCGTCGCCCGCACCCTGGTCGCCCCCGCCGAACTCCCCATCGGCGTGGTCACCGCCTTCCTCGGCGCGCCCTTCTTCGTGCTCATCCTGCGCACCACCCGCCACCGCGGCACCTGAGCCCCCTGCCCCGTCAGCGCTGTTCCACCGGCCGTTCCCGGCGCGCCCCCGGCCCGTGACGCGAACGCGTCGCGCACTCTGCGAGACTGGGTGGCGCTATGGACATCACCTTGCTCGTTGCCATCATCATCGCCGTCGTGCTGCTGGCCGCCGGCGGATTCTTCCTGGTCAGGACCCAGAGCTCGGTCAAACCGGGCAAGGACGAGGAACGGCCCGAGACCCCCGGGGGGTCCGCGGGGGCGACCGCCGTCCAGGACCGGGAACGGGATCCGGGAACCGTGACCGGGCCTCCCGCCCAGGCGCCGCCGCCGGTGGAGGAGGCCGTCCGGCCCGCCGAGCCGGAGCTGGAGACCCCGCCCCCCTCCGCCGGTCGGATGGTCCGCCTGCGCGCGCGGCTGGCCCGCTCGCAGAGCTCCTTCGGCCAGGGCCTGCTCAACCTGCTCTCCTCCGACTCCCTGGACGAGGACGCCTGGGAGGAGATCGAGGACACCCTCATCACCGCCGACATCGGCGTGACCTCCGCCGCGCAGATCGTGGAGCGCCTGCGCACACGGGTCAAGGTGCTCGGTACCCGCGGCCCCGACGAGGTGCGCGCCCTGCTGCGCGAGGAGCTCCTCGCGCAGATCACCACCGACACCGACCGCACCGTGCGCACCGAGCCGCACGGCGACCGCCCGGCCGTGATCATGGTCGTGGGGGTCAACGGCACCGGCAAGACCACCACCACCGGCAAGCTGG
Source organism: Nocardiopsis sp. FR4 (assembly GCF_009830945.1). Taxonomy (GTDB): domain Bacteria; phylum Actinomycetota; class Actinomycetes; order Streptosporangiales; family Streptosporangiaceae; genus Nocardiopsis. Next base: position 80,619 of record NZ_VWVV01000008.1, read on the forward strand.
CCCGCGTCCTGGTCGGCGACGGCCGCAGCGTGGTGCTCGGCGCGGCCGACACCTTCCGCGCGGCGGCCAGCGAGCAGCTCCAGACCTGGGGGAGCCGCGTGGGCGCCCCGGTCGTGCGCAGGGAGGAGGGCGCCGACCCGGCCAGCGTGGCCTTCGACGCCGTCTCCCGGGGCGTCGAGGACGGCGCCGACACCGTCATCATCGACACCGCGGGGCGCCTGCACACCAAGACCGGCCTGATGGACGAGCTGGGCAAGGTCAAGCGGGTCGTGGAGAAGCGGGCCCAGGTCGACGAGGTCCTGCTGGTCCTGGACGCGACCACCGGGCAGAACGGCCTGCGCCAGGCGCGGGTGTTCGGCGAGGTCGTGAACGTGACCGGTATCGCGCTGACCAAGCTGGACGGCACCGCCAAGGGCGGGATCATCGTGCAGGTCCAGCGGGAGCTGGGCGTGCCCGTCAAGCTGGTCGGACTGGGCGAGGGCCCCGACGACCTGGCGCCCTTCGACCCCGAGGTCTTCGTGGACGCGATCCTGTCCCAGGACTGAGCGCGGACCCCGACGGCGCGGCCGGGCACCCCCACGGGTGCCCGGCCGCGTTCGTGCGTCCCCCCGTCTGTGACGGGGGTGTACACGGAGGTCGCGACGGGGGTGACGCCCGACACGTTCCCGAAACTCCGGCGCAACACCCGGGGCGCACACCTGACCGAGCCCCCGCGGCGGCCGTGAGATGTCACGCTCCGTGTTCACGGTGGCCCCTTCCGTTCATGTGACGGGGGTCGCTCTGTGCCGGTGCACGTGCGTTCGCGAGCCCTGGGGCTTCGGTTCATCCCTCCTTAACACTGCTGTCTGTCCTTTTACGCCCGCGCAACATGTCGGGCCCAGAAGAGAAACACCCCCGCCAGACAGTGTCCTGCGTGGTGTTCTGCATCGGGCCCGATGATGCGCTCGCTGACCGCCGCCCTCACAGACAATCCCCCGTCCGTCCTATGGAGGCGACGTAATGATTGACTCCGGCAACACGACGTGGCTGCTGATCAGCGCCGCTCTCGTGATGCTCATGACCCCGGGCCTGGCCTTCTTCTACGGAGGCATGTCGCGGGCCAAGAGCGTGCTGAACATGATGCTGATGAGCTTCGCGAGCATCGCGGTCGTGAGCGTGCTCTGGGTCCTGGTGGGCCACTCGCTCACCTACTCCGACGGCGGTCCGCTCGACCCCTTCGTCGGCGGTTTCGAGTACCTGGGCCTGTCCAGCCTCATCGGTGAGATCGAGCCCATGGACGGCGAGGGCGGCGGAGGCTACCCGCTCCTGGTCGACGCCGGGTTCCAGATGATGTTCGCGGTCATCACCGTGGCCCTGATCAGCGGCGCCATCGCCGACCGCGCCAAGTTCGGCGCGTGGCTGTTCTTCGCCCCGGTCTGGGCGCTCCTGGTCTACTTCCCCGTCGCCCACTGGGTCTGGGGCAGCGGCTGGATCGGCGGCCTGTCGATCGGCGGCTACGAGGTCATCGACTTCGCCGGCGGTACCGCGGTCCACATCAACGCTGGTGCCGCCGCACTGGCCCTGACCTTCGTCCTGGGCCGCCGCAAGGGCTTCGGCTCGGAGTCGATGCGCCCGCACAACCTCCCGTTCGTCCTGCTGGGCGCCGCACTGCTGTGGTTCGGCTGGTTCGGCTTCAACGCCGGCTCCGCCTACGCCGCCGACGGCACCGCCGCACTGGCCCTGGTCAACACCCAGGTCGCCACCGCCGCCGCCACGGCCTCCTGGATGCTCGTCGAGCGCTTCCGCTACGGCAAGGTCAGCGCCCTCGGCTTCGCCTCAGGCGCCATCGCGGGCCTGGTCGCCATCACCCCGGCCGCCGCGAACGTCACCCCGATGGGCGCGATCGCCGTCGGCGTCCTCTCCGGTGCCGTCTGCGCCTACGCCATCAGCTGGAAGTTCAAGTTCAAGTACGACGACGCCCTCGACGTCGTGGGCATCCACATGGTGGGCGGCATCCTCGGCTCCCTCGTCCTGGGCCTGGTGGCCGCCGAGGTGGCGGGCGGCGCCGACGGCCTGCTCTACGGCGGCGGCTTCGGCCTCCTGGCCGTCCAGGCCATCGCGGTCGTCGGCGTCATGGCCTACTCCTTCATCGTGACGTGGGTCATCGCCAAGGTCATCGACCTGGCCGTGGGCTTCCGTATCCCGGAGGAGGTCGAGACCAACGGGCTCGACCACGAGCTGCACGCCGAGTCCGCCTACGCCTTCGACGAGCTGGACGAGCTGGAGGCGGAAGCAGAAGCGGTCTCCTCGCCGACGCCTCCGGGCGGGGAGACGGCCTCGCCGCAGGCCAAGGCCTAGGCCTCAGCGTCGAGGCCGCGGGCCTTGCGCCGTTGACGCGGTGAGGTGTTCCAGGGGCTGACGGGAGTGATCCCGTCAGCCCCGTTCTTGTGTTCGGGAACCTTTCGTTCCATATGTGGTCATTTATGGCCCCGTATTGGCCATGACCTGTGCGTCGGTTCGATACCCTTTCTGGGCGGTGCGGCGACAGAGCGCGGGCGCGGAGGCGCCCCGCCGGGGGACGGATTCCGACCCGGAACCGTCCCGGCTCCCTCCCCGCAGGGACACGGCACGCAACCGGGAGTCGCGCACCCGCATCCCACGCCACGAACGGGTCGGAGCCCGGACTCTTCCTTCCGCCGCCCACCCGGAAACCACGCTGATTCGTACAGTGCCCCGCAGGTCGGGGTCAGGAGGCAAGATGGCGCCGGTTAATCAGATCAGGGGTCGCAGGCGCGGGCGCAGAGCGCTCGCCGCCGCGGGCGCGGTCCTCGCGCTCGGACTGGCCGGATGCTCCATCGACCTCAGCAGCCTGCGTCCGGGGGGCGAGGCCGAGGAGGAGCCCACCACCGAGCCCGCCGAGACGGTCCCCGCGGCCCCGCTCATGGAGGAGGCCCTGGCCGACCTGGCCGCCTACCCGGCGCTCACCGCCACCGGCCAGGTCGCCGAGAGCGTCGGCTCCGCCGACGTGCGCGACGCCTCGCTGACCGTGGCCGACTCCGGCACGGCCAGCGGCACGATCCGCGCCAACGGCGTCGAGGCCGAGCTGATCAGCGCGGACGGCCTGCTGTTCCTGCGCGCCCCCGAGGACTTCTGGCTCGACCAGGGCGTCTTCGGTCCCGACTTCGACGACTACGACGGCAACTGGGTGCGCGCCTCCGCCGCCCAGGCGGGGTTCGACCCCAGCGCCACCCTGGTCCCGGCCGAGCTGTCCGCCATCCTGGAGGGCATCGAGCTGGAGTCGGACGAGGCCGCCGAGGAGAACCTGGACGGCACCCTCACCCACCGGATCGACCTGGCGGGTGAGCGCAACCAGGTGTGGATCAACGCCGAGACCGGGCAGATCCAGCGCATCGCCATCGAGGAGCTCGTGCCCGAGGGCGCCGAGAGCGGCCCGCAGGTCCGCCTGGACCTGGCCGAGGCCGGCACCGCCGCGATCGAGGAGCTCTACGACGGGGTCACCGCCGCAGCCGAGGGCGACCTCGGCGGCGCCCGGGACGCCCGCATCGAGGTGGGTTGGGACGGAAGCCCCGACATGTCCTGCGAGGACGGTCCCGACTGCACCTGGTCGGGCACCGTGCACGATGCGAGCGGCAACGGCACCGGCACGGTCACCGTGCGCATGGACGTGACCTTCAGCAACGAGGACATCGGCGAGCAGACCTGCAGCGACACCGGCGACCTGGAGGCGGGCGGCAGCCTGGACCTGTCGTGCAGCGCCAACTACGACATCACCAGCGCCGACCCGAAGTCCTACCAGGTCGGGGCCGAGGCCAAGCTCTCCACGATCGGGCTGACCGACGCCCAGCAGGAGAAGATGCTGACCACCCTGGACGAGCAGCGCGAGGCCACCCTGTCGGGCGGCGGCTCGCCCTCCGCCGAGGAGGAGGGCGAGGACGGCGGCAACTGACCGCCGCGGCGGGAGGGGCGGGGAGGCGCGTCCCCGCCCCTCCCGTGCGCCGGCCCCGGCGCCCGCCCTCCCGCGCCGGGGACGCCCGCGCGCCCGGGGCCCGGTCGCCTCGCGATACTCCCGGGTGATACTGGGCGGGTAGGCTGGGAGACCAATTCCGAGACGAAGGACTGGCCACACTCGTGTTCGAGACGCTTTCCGACCGGCTGACATCGGTCTTCTCCTCGCTGCGCGGCAAGGGGCGCCTGTCCGAGGAGGACATCAACGCGACCGCGCGGGAGATCCGTCTCGCGCTGCTGGAGGCAGACGTCGCGCTGCCGGTGGTCCGGGAGTTCATCTCCAGGATCAAGGAGCGCGCGCGGGGCGAGGAGGTCTCCAAGGCCCTCAACCCGGCACAGCAGGTCATCAGGATCGTCAACGAGGAACTGGTCGAGGTCCTCGGCGGCGAGACCCGGCAGATCCGCTTCGCCAAGACCCCGCCGACCGTGATCATGCTCGCGGGTCTGCAGGGCGCCGGTAAGACCACGCTGGCGGGCAAGCTCGCCCGGTGGCTGGCCGCCGACCGCAACACCCCCCTGCTGGTCGCCGCCGACCTGCAGCGCCCCAACGCGGTCACGCAGCTGCAGGTGGTCGGTGAGCGCGCCGGGACCCCCGTGTTCGCGCCCGAGCCCGGCAACGGCGTCGGCGACCCGGTCGAGGTGGCCCGCGCGTCCGTCGAGCACGCCCGCCGCAACAACCACAACGTGGTCATCATCGACACCGCCGGCCGTCTCGGCGTGGACAGCGAGATGATGCGGCAGGCCGCGGACATCCGCGACGCGGTCCAGCCCGACGAGATCCTCTTCGTCGTCGACGCGATGATCGGCCAGGACGCGGTCAACACCGCCCAGGCCTTCCTCGACGGCGTGGGCTACGACGCGGTCGCGCTCACCAAGCTCGACGGCGACGCCCGCGGCGGCGCGGCCCTGTCCATCCGGCACATCACCGGCCGCCCCATCATGTTCGCGTCCACCGGCGAGAAGCTGGAGGACTTCGACCTCTTCCACCCCGACCGGATGGCCTCGCGCATCCTGGACATGGGTGACGTGCTCACGCTCATCGAACAGGCGCAGCGCACGTTCGACGAGGCCGAGGTCGAGAAGATGGCCTCGACCATGGCCTCGGACGAGGACTTCACGCTGGACGACTTCCTCCAGCAGATGTCGATGGTCCGCAAGCTCGGCCCGATCGGCAACCTCCTCGGCATGATGCCCGGTATGGGGCAGATGCGGGAGCAGATCGACAACATCGACGACAAGGACCTGGACCGCATCCAGGCGATCATCCAGTCGATGACCCCGGCCGAGCGCGCCAACCCCAAGATGATCAACGGCTCGCGCCGCCTGCGCATCGCCAACGGCTCGGGTACGCAGGTCAGCGACGTCAACGGCCTGGTCACCCGCTTCTTCGAGGCGCAGAAGATGATGCGCAAGATGAAGAACGGCGGCATGCCCGGGATGCCGGGGATGCCGGGCATGGGCGGCGGCGCCAACCGCAAGAAGGCCAAGGCCCAGACCAAGAAGGCCAGGAAGGGCAAGCAGCGCAGCGGCAACCCGATGAAGGCCCGCCAGCAGGAGGCCGAACGCGCCGCCGAGCGCCAGCGCCGTCAGGAGGAGGGCGGCCAGCAGCAGATGCCGCAGCTGCCTCCGGGCCTGGGCGGCGGCGGCCAGCCGACGCTCCCGCCCGGGTTCGGCGGCCCCAAGATGCCCGACCTGTCGAACTTCAGGCTTCCCAAGGACAAGTAGCCCCGGGGCGGACGAGAGCGGCCGGGTTCCGGGTGCGGCGCTATCATGCCTGTGGCGCCGCCAGACGCCCGCGTCCCCGACGCGGGCGGGCCCTCGGGCCCGCCAGGTTCGCCCTCGCCGGTGAGCCGCTGGCCGACCCGGGAGACCGGGCCGGGCGGCCCGTCCACGTTCCGGGGACGGGCCGCCCCCGGAACCCGCCGGTGTCGTGTCCAGGGAACCCGTCCGCGTCTGGCACAATGAGTAGTCGACTAACGGTGACGGGCCGGCCCTCTAACTAGCCCGCCACCCACGTCTCGTCCCGCCGGGGGCCGCAACCCCACGCGGTCTCACCGAAGGGCGCACCACACCGTTAATCGGGAGAAGACCACTCCAGTGGCTGTCAAACTGAAGCTCAAGCGTATGGGCAAGATCCGTACGCCCCAGTACCGCATCATCGTCGCCGACGCCCGCACCAAGCGTGACGGCAAGGCGATCGAGGAGATCGGCAAGTACCACCCCAAGGAGCACCCGAGCCTCATCGAGGTCGACTCCGAGCGGGCCCAGTACTGGCTGTCCGTGGGCGCCCAGCCCTCCGACGCGGTCAAGGTCCTCCTGCGCAAGACCGGTGACTGGCAGAAGTTCAAGGGCCTGCCCGCCCCGGCTCCGCTCCAGGTCGCCGAGGCCAAGGACCCCGAGGCCAAGGAAGCCGCCTTCCAGGCCGCTCTGAAGGAGCTCGTGCTCCCCGGGTCCGAGGGCAAGAAGACCGCCAAGAAGTCCGAGAAGAAGGCGGACAAGGCGGACAAGCCCGCCGAGACCGCCGAGACTGAGAAGTCCGAGGGCGAGGCCTGACGTGCTTGAAGAGGCGCTTGAGCACCTCGTGAAGGGGATCGTTGCGAACTCCGACGATGTCCAGGTCAGAGCCAAGAGGCTCCGCAAGGGCAAAGTCCTGGAGGTCCGGGTCCACCCCGACGACCTGGGCAAGGTGATCGGCCGCAACGGCCGCACCGCCAAGGCGCTGCGGACCGTCATCGGCTCCCTGGCCGGGGGCCGCTACGTCCGCGTGGACCTGCTGGACCTACACGAAGTGCGCTGACGCGCCTCTGGGGGCGCCGACCGTTCGCGGTCGGCGCCCCGTAGCCGTGCCCGGGACCTCCGTCCCGGGCACTGTTCTCTTCATCCGTCCCGTCGGGGACGGGCACAAGAACCGGGAGTTCCCATGCGACTCGTTGTCGGCCGGATCGGCCGCGCACACGGCGTCCGCGGCGACGTCGCCGTCGACGTGCGCACGGACGACCCCGCCGCGCGGTTCGCCGACGGCGCCGTGCTGGAGACCGACCCGGCCGAGACCGGCCCGCTGACGGTCGCCTCGACCCGCCGCCACAGCGGCCGCCTGCTGGTCCGCTTCGAGGGCGTGACCGGCCGCGACGCGGCCGAGGCCCTGCGCGGCACCACCCTGTACGTGGACTCCGCGGACATCGCGCCCCTGGACGACCCGGACGAGTTCCACGACCATGAACTCATCGGCCTGGCCGCCGTCACCACCGGGGGTGAGCCGGTCGGTACCGTGGAGGACGTCCTCCACCACGCGCAGGACCTGCTGGTCCTCACCACGCCCGGGGGCGGTGAGGTGCTCGTGCCCTTCGTGGCCGCGCTGGTCCCCGAGGTCGACGTGGCGGGCGGCCGGATCGTGCTGGACCCCCCGCCCGGCCTGCTCGACCTCGCCGACTGAAGGGGCGCCCCGTGCGCATCGACATCATCAGCATCTTCCCTGACTACTTCGGCCCCCTGGACCTGTCCCTCATCGGCAGGGCCCGCGCGTCCGGCCTGCTCGACGTGCGCGTGCACGACCTGCGCGCCTGGACGCACGACCGGCACAACACCGTGGACGACACCCCCTACGGCGGCGGCCCCGGCATGGTCATGAAGCCCGAGCCGTGGGGTGAGGCCCTCGACGAGGTGGTGGGGGAGGGGCCCGCCCGGCTCATCCTGCCCACGCCCAGTGGCCGCCCGTTCCGCCAGGCCGACGCCGAGCGCCTGGCCAAGGAGGAGCGGCTGGTCTTCGGCTGCGGCCGCTACGAGGGCATCGACTCGCGGGTCGCGGCGGACGCCGCGCTGCGGATGCCGGTCGAGGAGGTCAGCATCGGCGACTACGTGCTCAACGGCGGCGAGTCCGCCACGCTGGTCATGGTCGAGGCGATCACCCGCCTGCTCCCGGGCGTACTGGGCAACACCGAGTCCGCCGTGCAGGACTCCTTCGCCTCCGGCGGCATGGAGAACCTGGTGGAGGGCGAGGTCTACACCAAGCCCGCATCCTGGCGCGGCCGGGAGGTCCCGCCGGTGCTGCTGTCGGGCAACCACGGGGCCGTGGACCGCTGGCGCCGCGACCAGGCGCTGCGCAAGACCGCGCGCAACCGCCCCGACCTGCTCGGCGCCCTGCCCGAAGGAGCCCTGGACCGGCGTGACCGGGAGGTCCTGGCCGAGGAGGCCGTTCGAGACGCCACCTGAGATGTGGCAAACTGGGTGGGTTCCCCTTGATGACCGGCGGCATCCGCATGCCGGCGGTACGACGTCGGCCTCTGTGACGGTCATCCGGGCGGTTCGACAGTTCAGACCCGTGTAGGTCCCTCGCCCGCGCACCCCTCCCCCCGGGGACGGGGCGCGGAGCGCTATCGATGAGGATTCGCGAGATGCACACCGCCATTCAGGAGCTGGAGAAGGCCCAGCTGCGTTCCGACGTCCCGGAGTTCCGTCCGGGTGACACCCTCAACGTGCACGTGCGCGTGACCGAGGGCAACCGTACCCGTGTCCAGGTCTTCAAGGGCGTGGTCATCCGCCGCCAGGGTTCGGGCAACCGCGAGACCTTCACCATCCGCAAGGTGAGCTACGGCGTGGGCGTGGAGCGCACCTTCCCGATCCACACCCCGGCCATCGAGAAGTACGAGGTCGCCGCCCGCGGCCGTGTGCGTCGCGCCAAGCTGTACTACCTGCGCGACCTGCGCGGGAAGGCCGCCCGCATCCGCGAGCGCCGCGAGCCCGTCGCCAAGTAGTCGGGACCGTTCCACCCGTCTTCCACGGGCCGAAACCCTGCGCTCCCCAGGGACAGTCAGGATAGGCTTCGGCACGATGAGCAAAGACGACAGGGACCTCGCCGCGGACGGGTCCCAAGACGAGGATTCCGCCCGGCCCGGCCCGGAGGAGCACAGCTCCGCCACTGGCTCCCGTGGGCATGAGCCCACGGGAGCCAGTGGTGTCTCCGAAGCCGGTGTCCCGGAGCCGGAGGAGAAGGCGGACGCCCAGATGAGCAAGTCCCAGAGCAGCGAGAAGCAGGGGTCGTTCTGGAAGGAGCTGCCCATCCTGATCGTGATCGCCCTGGTGTTGGCGTTCGTGATCAGGACCTGGTTGGTGCAGGCCTTCTACATCCCCTCCACGTCCATGGAGAACACGCTGCTGGTCGGCGACCGCGTGCTCGTCAACAAGGTCGTCTACCAGATCCGCGACATCGAGCGCGGCGAGGTCGTGGTCTTCGACGGCGACGGCTCCTGGGACGACCCCAACACCGTGGTGGTCCCCGAGCCCACCAACCCGGTCGCGCGGGGGTTCACCTGGGTGCAGCAGCAGCTCGGGGCGGCTCCCACCGGCAAGGAGTACATCAAGCGGGTCATCGGCCTGCCCGGCGACACCGTCGAGTGCTGTGACGAGCAGAACCGCGTCCTGGTCAACGGCGTCCCCCTGGAGGAGGAGGCCTACCTCTACCCGGGCAGCGTGGCCAGCCACACCGAGTTCGGGCCGATCGAGGTGCCCGAGGGGCACCTGTGGCTGATGGGGGACCACCGGGCGATCTCCTCCGACTCGCGGCTGAACCAGAACAACCCCGGCGGCGGCGCGGTGCCCATCGACCACGTGGTGGGCCGCGCCTTCGTGGTGATCTGGCCCTTCAGCCAGGCCGGACCGCTCAGCGTCCCGGAGGCCTTCGACGAACTCAACGCCGCCGACGGGTGAGCGGCCGTGCGCGGACGGGCCGTCACGGTGACCGATTCACCGAAGGAAATCCGCCCGGTGGAGTACACAGGTCCCTCCCGTGACGCATGATGGGTCTGGAGCGTGGTGGCGTACCCCGACGCGCGGGACCGCCGCCGACCCGGGAGCGACCCCCGCGGCAGCGGTGTCCAGGAAGAGGGGACCGGCTCACACGACCGGAGAGTGCGACGAAAGCGAGCACGTGGATGAGTTCTGAGGACCTGGAGAAGTACGAGGCCGAGATGGAGCTCCAGCTCTATCGCGAGTACCGGGACGTCGTCGGTCTGTTCAGCTACGTGGTGGAGACCGAGCGGCGTTTCTACCTCACCAACCACGTCGACCTCCAGCCGCGTTCGACCGAGAACGGGGAGATGTACTTCGAGGTCGTGATGGAGGACGCCTGGGTCTGGGACATGTACCGTCCGGCCCGGTTCGTCCGTAACGTCCGCGTGGTGACGTTCAAGGACGTCAACGTCGAGGAGATCACCAAGGCCGACCTGGAGATGCCCCCCGCCGAGGGCGGTGACCGGAGCTGACCCCCGCCGGGGGCGGCGACCCGGGCTGACCCCGGCCCGGTTGTCCACAGGCCGCGACCGGCCCTGGTGCGGCGGGGTGCGATCACCGACCGTGGTATCGGGAGGTGGTCGACCTTGGACCGCTGGGCCGAGTACCGACGGACACTGGGCGGCCGTGGCGAGGAGCTCGCCGTGGCCTTCCTCCGGCGCGCCGGAATGCGGGTGCTCGCCCGCAACTGGCGCACCCCCGCGGGGGAGATCGACATCGTGGCCAGGGACGGCCCCGTACTGGTCGTGGCGGAGGTCAAGACCCGCACCTCCCTGAGGCACGGGCACCCCGGGGAGGCCATCACCCCGGCCAAACGGCGCCGCCTGCGCCGCCTGGGCCGCGACTGGGCCGAGCGGCACCGGGTCCGGGCCCGCCCCCTGCGGGTGGACGGGGTCTGCGTCCTGCTCCGCGGCGGGCGAGTGTTCGTCTCCCACGAGCGGGGGCTCACGTGATGACCCTCGCCCGCACCCACTGCATCACCCTGCTCGGGGTCCAGGGGCACATCGTCGAGGTGGAGGTGCACCTGGGCGGCGGCGACTTCGGGGTGACCCTGGTGGGGCTGCCCGACGCCGCGCTGCGCGAGGCCCGGGACCGGATCCGCGCCGCCGTGGCCAACAGCGGTGAGGAGTGGCCCAGCGGCCAGATCGTCATCAGCCTGTCCCCGGCCAGCCTGCCCAAAGCGGGCAGCCTGTTCGACCTGGCCATCGCCGGCGCGGTCCTGTCCGCCTCGGGCGGGGTCCCGGCGGACCGGCTGGAGGGCACCGTCCTCATCGCCGAGCTCGGGCTGGACGGACGTGCCCGGCCCGTGCTCGGGGTCCTCCCCGCCGTGGTGTCGGCGGCCGAGCAGGGCTACCGCAGGTTCGTGGTCGCGCGGGGCAACGCCGCCGAGGCCCGGCTCGTACCCGACGTCGAGGTCACCGCGGTGGACAGCCTCACCGACCTGTGCGCCTGGCTGCGCGGGGAACTCCTGCCGGAGGAGCCCCAGGAGTACGCGCCCCGGCCGCGCGAGCCCCGCGACCAGGGGCCCGACCTGGCTGACGTGCTCGGCCAGCCGGTGGCGCGCCGCGCGGTGGAGATCGCCGCCGCCGGAGGCCACAACCTCATGATGCTGGGGCCGCCGGGCACCGGCAAGAGCCTGCTCGCCGAGAGGCTGCCCACGGTCCTGCCGCCGCTCAGCCCCGCCGAGGCGCTGGAGGCCACCGCCATCCACTCGGTGGCGGGCATCCTGCCGCCCGGGTCGCCCCTGGTCACCGTTCCGCCCTTCGCCGCACCGCACCACACCTCCAGCCGGGCCTCGATCATCGGCGGCGGCAGCGGCTGCCCCGCCCCCGGCTGGGTGTCCAAGGCCCACCGCGGCGTCCTCTTCGTCGACGAAGCGCCCCAGTTCGGCCGCGGAGTGCTCGACTCCCTGCGCGAACCCCTGGAACGCGGCGAGGTCGTCCTGGCCCGGGCCTCCTCCACGGTCACCTTCCCGGCCCGCTTCCAGCTGGTCATGGCGGCCAACCCCTGCCCCTGCGCCAAACCCGGCACCCTGTGCACCTGCCCGTCGGGGGAGCGGCGCCGCTACCTGTCCCGGCTCTCCGGTCCGCTGCTGGACCGGATCGACCTCAAGGTCGAGCTGCAGCCGGTGTCCCGGGCCGAACTCCTCGCCGACCGCGCCTTCGCCGAGTCCTCCGAGGTGGTCGCGGCCCGGGTGGGCAAGGCCCGGGCCCGCGCCGCCGAGCGGCTCGCGCACACCCCGTGGACCACCAACGCGGCCGTACCCGGAGCGCGGCTGCGCCGAGAGTTCCCGGTGGAGCCCGCCGCGCTGCGCGTGCTCGGCCGTGCCATGGACCTCGGGCAGATCAGCGCCCGGGGGGTGGACCGCGCCCTGCGGGTGGCCTGGACGCTCGCCGACCTGGCCGGTCGTGAGCGGCCCGGCGAGGAGGACGTGGCCTACGCCTTCGCCCTGTGGTCGGGGCGTGCCTGGTGACCGGGGCGGGAGCGGGAGACGGGAGGGGCGGCATGGGCAGGCGCGACAGCGAGGGGGAGGCCGACGCCCGGGCGCGGGCCTGCCTGACCGCGGTGGCACCGCCGGGGGACCCGTGGCTGGGGGCGATGCTCGCCGAGCACGGGGCCGCCCGGGTGTGGGCGGAGCTGGCGGCGGGAGCGCCCCCGCCGCCGGTGCCCGCCGGGGAGGACCAGGAACCCCCGCCGGAGGTGGCGGACATGCTGCGCCGCCGCTGGCGCACCTGGAGCACGGCCGCCGGGCGGGTGGACCCCGACGGGCTCCTCGCCGACTCGGCGGCGGCCGGGATCCGGTTCGTGGCCCCGGAGGACCCCGAGTGGCCGGGGCGGCTCGACCAGCTGGACCTGCCCGGCGGACGCCGCTCGCACGGATTGTGGGTCCGCGGCCGGGGGGACCTGCGCAACCTGTGCCTGCGCTCGGTGGCCGTGGTGGGCGCGCGTGCGGCCACGTCCTACGGCACACACGTGGCATCGACCATGGCCTACGACCTCGCGGAGAGCGCCGTGGTGGTGGTCTCCGGAGGCGCCTACGGCATCGACGGGGCCGCGCATCGGGCCGCCGCGGCGGCGGGCAGCACGGTCGTGGTGCTGGCCTGCGGGCTGGACGTGGACTACCCGCGCGGACACGCGGGCCTGTTCGCCGAGGTGGCCCGCACCGGCGTGCTGGTGAGCGAGCGCCCGGTGGGCACCGCCCCCCGCGCTCCGGACTTCCTGGTCCGCAACCGGCTGATCGCGGCGCTCACCCCGGGCACCGTGGTCGTGGAGGCGGCACTGCGCAGCGGGGCGCTCAACACCGCCTCGCACGCGGCCGAGCTCAACCGGGTGCTCATGGCGGTCCCCGGCCCGGTCACCTCCGCGTTGTCGGCGGGCTGCCACCTGCTCCTGCGGGAGTGGCAGGCGGGCTGCGTCACCTGTGCGGAGGACGTGGTCGCCCAGGTGGGACCGCTGGACGCCGTTCCGCCCGGTCCGGGCCCGCTGCGGGTGCGCGCCGACCTCGACCCCGACAGCGCCCGGGTGCTGGACGCGGTGCCCCGGACCGGGGCGGGCCCGGCCGTCATCGCCGTGGCCAGCGGTGTGTCCCTGGAGGTCGCCATGCGCTCCCTGGGCCTGCTGGCCGCCGCGGGGATGGTGGAGCGCTGCGCGTCGGGATGGAGGTTGCCGCGCTGATAGGGCCACCGCCCTTGTGGGTACGGTGTCGCCATGGCCAAACCCTACAGCGACGCCCTGGTGGCGGACGGACCGCTCCTGTTCGTCTCCGGACAGACCCCCGAGGGGCCCGACGGGGAGATCGCCGGAGACGTCGCGGGGCAGACCCGCCAGGTCTTCCGCAACCTGGAGGAGGTGCTGGCCCGTCACGGCGCGGGCCTGCGGCACCTGGTCAAGCTCACCTACTACCTGCGGCACGTCTCCGACCTCGACGAGTTCCGCGACGCCCTGGTCGCCTGTCTGCCCGAGGGGACGCGCCCGACCGCCTCCCTGGTCGAGGTGAGCGGCCTGGTCGACCCCACCTTCCTCGTGGAGGTCGACGGAATCGCCTGCCTGCCGCCGCGGGAGTAGCCGTGCTGGACCGCTTCGCCGCCCACCTGTCGGGGGAGCTGGGCCGCTCACCGCACACCGTGCGCGGCTACCTCGCCGACGTCCGCTCGCTCCTGGCCTATCTGGAGTCACGGGGCAGGTCACCGGAGGACCTCGACGTGCCCCTGGTCCGCGCCTGGCTGTCCCGGGCCCGCGACCGGGGCGCGAGTCGGGCCACGGTGGCCCGGAGGGTGGCCTCCGTGCGCGCCCTCACCCGGTTCCTGCACCGCGAGGGGGTGTTGGCCGCCGACCCCGGCCCCCGCCTGGCCAGCCCCGCCCAACAGCGGTCCCTGCCCACGGTGCTCGACGAACGGCAGGCCGCCGACGCGCTGTCGCGGGCCCCCGCCGAGACCCCCACCGACCTGCGCCGCCGCGCGGTGGTGGAGGTGCTCTACGCCACCGGCGTGCGGGTGGCCGAGCTGTGCTCCCTGGACCTGGCCGACGTGGACCGCGAGCGCGCCACCGTGCGGGTCCTGGGCAAGGGTTCCAAGGAGCGCACGGTTCCCGTGGGCGACCCGGCACTGGCGGCCCTGGACGCCTGGCTGTCCGGCGGCCGTCCGGAGATGGCGGGCCCGGCCAGCGGGACCGCGCTGTTCCTCGGTGTCCGGGGCGGACGCCTGGGGGTCCGCCAGGCCCGTGAGGACGTGCACGCCCACCTGCGCGCCGCGGGCGCGGACGCCGCCCCGCACGACCTGCGGCACAGCGCGGCCACCCACCTGCTCAACGGGGGCGCCGACCTGCGCAGCGTGCAGGAGTTCCTGGGCCACGCCAGCCCGCGCAGCACGCAGGTCTACACGCACGTGTCGGTGGAGCGCCTGCGCGACACCTACCGCCGGGCCCACCCCCGCGCCTGACGCACGCACACGCCCGGCCGGACCGGGTGCCGCCGGAGGACGGTGCCGCCGCACCCACCGGCCCGGCCGCCGCCGTCGGGAGCGGCTCGGCCGGAGGCGGTACACCGTCTGCCCCGGGCGTCGGGGACGGCGGGGGAGGGTGGGCGGCCGGCCCCAGGGGCAGTAGGCGCACCCGGCCCCGGCCGAGGAGGGCGAGGGGGTCCAGGTACTCCGTGCCGCGGAGCAGACCCCAGTGCAGGCAGGGGCGGCCGCGGCAGTGGAGGGGGTCGGCGGCGAGGGTGCCCAGGGGTTCCCCGGCGGCGACCGGGTCGCCCCGGGCGAGGGCGGACTCCACCGGCAGGTAGGTGGTGCGCAGCGTGCCGTGGCTCACGCTCACCACGGGCGTTCCGGCCACGGCGCCCGCGAAGAGCACCCGGCCGGGACCGGCGGCGTACACCTCCTGGCCGGGCTCGGCGGCCATGTCCACCCCGCGGTGGCCGGGCAGCCAGGGGTGTTCGGGCGGGTCGAAGGGGCGCAGGACCTGGGCGGGCTCCACCGGCCAGCGCCAGTCGGCGGGCGCGGGGTGCGGGAGGGCGAGGGCCAGGAGGAGGACGAGGAGGGGCATGTTTCCCAGGGTGGCGCGGGGTGCGGCGGGTCCACCAGGGGGAACCGGAGCCTGGGGACAACCGCCGCACGTCCTGGGTATTCCCGACTGAGGATAGAATCATCTGTGGCCCGTCGGGCCGATCACAATACGCACGTCCACGAGCCTCCTCCGTGAGGGGCCGTGCCCTCGGTCCGCACCCCTTCCGGTGCGGCGGTACGGCCGGGGCGTCAGGAACAACCGAAGGCGGAGAGTCCCTCTCCGCCACCGCAAGGAGGACCGGTCATGGCCACAGTCGTGACAACCCGCCAGCTCCTGGAGAGCGGCGTCCACTTCGGGCACCAGACCCGTCGCTGGAACCCGAAGATGAAGCGCTTCATCCTGACGGAGCGCAACGGCATCTACATCATCGACCTCCAGAAGTCGCTGGCGCACATCGACCGCGCCTACGAGTTCGTCAAGCAGACGGTCGCCCACGGCGGCACCGTCCTGTTCGTCGGCACCAAGAAGCAGGCGCAGGAGGCCATCGACGAGCAGGCCCGCCGCGTCGGCATGCCCTACGTCAACCAGCGCTGGCTGGGCGGCATGCTCACCAACTTCTCCACCGTCCACAAGCGGCTGCAGCGCCTCAAGGAGCTGGAGGAGATCGACTTCGACGACGTCGCCGGCTCCTCGCTCACCAAGAAGGAGCTGCTCAACCTCCGCCGTGAGAAGGAGAAGCTGGAGCGCACCCTCGGCGGTATCCGCGACATGTCCCGCGTGCCCAGCGCGGTGTGGATCGTGGACACCAAGAAGGAGCACATCGCGATCAGCGAGGCCCGCAAGCTGAACATCCCGGTGGTGGCCATCCTGGACACCAACTGCGACCCGGACGAGGTCGACTACCCGATCCCGGGCAACGACGACGCCATCCGCAGCGTCAGCCTGCTCACCCGCGTGGTCGCCGACGCCGTCGCCGACGGCCTGATGGCCCGCTCCGGCGCCGCCGAGGGCACCGGCGAGCAGAAGGCCGCCGCCGAGGAGCCGCTGGCCGAGTGGGAGCGCGAGCTGCTGGAGGGCAAGGGCGAGGCCGCCGCCGAGACCACGGCCGGGTCCGCCGAGGCCGCCGCCGAGCAGGCCCCCGAGCAGACCCGCGAGGTCGCTCCGGCCGACGAGGTCGCCGCCGAGGCCCCGGCCGAGGCCGCCCCCGCCGACTCCCCGGCCGACGCGCCCGCGCAGGCTCCCGAGGCCGAGTAAAGCCCGTGCGTCACAGCACCGTCGCCGCCCCGCCGACTACGGAGGGGCGGCGACGGTGCGCCGCCGGAACCGCTCCACTTTCCGTACAGACTCTCCACAAGGGAATCCGAGAATGGCGAACTTCACCGCCGCGGACGTCAAGAAGCTGCGCGACATGACCGGCGCGGGCATGATGGCCTGCAAGAAGGCCCTGACCGAGGCCGAGGGTGACTTCGACAAGGCCGTCGAGGCCCTGCGCGTCAAGGGTGCCAAGGACGTCGGCAAGCGCGCCGAGCGCACCGCCGCCCAGGGCATGGTCGTCCTCAAGCAGGAGTCCGAGGGCAAGGCCACGCTGGTCGAGCTCAACTGCGAGACCGACTTCGTCGCCAAGAACGACCAGTTCATCGCGCTGGCCAACCAGGTCGCCGACTTCGTCGCCGCCCAGGACAGCGACGACCTCGCCACGGTCGCCGCCGCCGAGATCGAGCCGGGCAAGAGCCTGCAGGCCTTCATCGAGGGCAAGAGCGCGATCATCGGTGAGAAGCTGGAGTTCCGCCGCTTCGCCAAGTTCGAGGGCGCCCACGTCGCCAGCTACCTCCACAAGTCCGACCCGGACCTGCCCCCCACCATGGGCGTCCTGGTCGAGCTGGACAAGGCGGACGAGGAGGTCGGCCGCGACCTCGCCCAGCAGATCGCCGCGCTGGCCCCGCAGTACATCGACCGGGACGAGGTTCCGGCCGAGGTCGTGGAGAACGAGCGCCGCATCGCCGAGCAGACCACCCGCGAGGAGGGCAAGCCCGAGCAGGCGATCCCCAAGATCGTGGAGGGCCGCCTCAACGGCTTCTTCAAGGACGTGACGCTGCTCGGCCAGCCGTTCGTCAAGGACAACAAGAAGACGGTCCAGAAGGTCGTCGACGAGGCGGGCGTGACCGTCAAGCGCTTCGTTCGCTTCAAGGTCGGCCAGGCCTGAGAGCTTTGAGATGATGGAGGTGCCGGGGAGACTGCTCCCCGGCACCTTCGGTGGATATGGGGCGGGTTCGGGCGTACGACGGCCCGGCCCGCGGCAGGAGCACTCGGGGGACCCTGTGCCGCTCGGGGACGACAAGGGAGGCTACAGGCCGTGAACGAAGCGATGAGCACCGAAACCGCCATGCACGACACCGGGTGGAAGCGCGTCATGCTCAAACTCTCCGGTGAGGCGTTCGCCGGCGGGGGAGGGCTGGGTATCGACCCCGAGGTCGTCCAGTACGTGGCCGAGTCCATCGCGGAGGCGGTCTCCGAGGGCATCCAGGTCGCCGTGGTCGTCGGCGGCGGCAACATGTTCCGCGGCGCCCAGCTCACCGAGGGCGGCATCGAGCGCGGCCGCGCCGACTACATGGGGATGCTCGGCACCGTCATCAACTGCTTGGCCCTGCAGGACTTCCTGGAGCGGCTCGGCGTGGACACCCGGGTGCAGACCGCCATCCACATGAGCCAGGTCGCCGAGGCCTACATCCCGCGCCGCGCCGTCCGCCACCTGGAGAAGGGCCGCGTGGTCATCTTCGGCGCCGGTCTGGGCGCCCCGTTCTTCTCCACCGACACCACGGCCGCCCAGCGCGCGCTGGAGATCGGCGCGCAGGCGGTCCTCAAGGGCACCCAGGTGGACGGTGTCTACGACTCCGACCCCCAGCGCAACCCCGACGCGGTCAAGTTCGACAAGCTCAACTACAACGAGGTCCTCACCCGCGGACTCAAGGTCATGGACGCCACCGCGGTCAGCCTGTGCATGGACAACGGGCTGCCCATCGTCGTGTTCGACCTGATGAGCCAGGGCAACATCCTGCGCGCGGTGCGCGGTGAGAAGATCGGCACCATCGTCGGGCCGACCCCCGCCTGAGTCGACCCCCGCGAAGCAAGAACACCACAGTCCGAACCGGGAGCGCCCACATGATCGAAGAGACCCTCCTCGAGGCCGAGGAGAAGATGGAGAAGGCCGTGGTCGTCGCGAAGGAGGACTTCGCCACGATCCGCACCGGCCGCCCCACCCCGGCGACCTTCAACAGGGTCACCGTCGACTACTACGGTGCGCCGACGCCGATCAACCAGCTGGCCTCCTTCTCGGTTCCCGAACCGCGCATGGTGGTCATCTCGCCGTTCGACGTCAACTCCCGTACGCAGATCATCAACGCCATCCGCAACAGCGACCTCGGCGTGAACCCGTCCGACGACGGCCAGGTCATCCGCGTGGTGTTCCCCGAGCTGTCCGAGGAGCGCCGCAAGGAGTACGTCAAGGTCGCGCGCACCAAGGCCGAGGACAGCAAGGTCTCGATCCGCAACATCCGCCGCCGTGCCAAGGACACCTTCGAGAAGGCCGTCAAGGCCGGGGAGGTCGGCGAGGACGAGGCGCACCGCGCCCAGGCGGAGCTGGACGAGCTGTCTTCGAAGTACGTCGCGTCCGTCGACGAGCTGCTGAAGCACAAGGAATCGGAACTGCTCGAGGTTTAGTCGGTGACCCTTCCTTCCGCCAGCGGCTCCGGAGGCGATGACCGCTCGCCCGAGCACAGACCTGACGAGGGGCCGCGCGACGGTTCCGACACGGCCGGTCAGCGCTTCGTGCTGCACAAACCGGGGGGTGAGCCGGTGCGCACCGGCCGCAACCTCCCGGTGGCCATCGCCAGCGGGTGCGCCCTGGGCGCACTCGTGTTCTTCTCGATCTTCCCCTGGCCCCAGCTGTTCACGGTCATCACCTCCCTGGCGGTGCTGATCGGGCTTCGGGAGGTCAATCGGGCCTTCGCCGGAAAGGGCATGGGCCTGGCCCTGGCGCCGCTGGCGGCGGGCGGGGTGGGCATGCAGGTCGCCGCCTACTTCGGCGGGACCGACTGGTTGGTG
Source organism: Nocardiopsis sp. FR4 (assembly GCF_009830945.1). Taxonomy (GTDB): domain Bacteria; phylum Actinomycetota; class Actinomycetes; order Streptosporangiales; family Streptosporangiaceae; genus Nocardiopsis. The sequence continues at coordinate 100,011 of NZ_VWVV01000008.1, forward strand.
GGGGCCACCGCGCTGACCGCGATCCTGACGCTGGTGTGGCGGCTGCGCGGCGGTACGGAGGGGTTCGTGGCCGACGCGGCGGCGAACCTGTTCACCCTGGTGTACCTGCCGTTCCTGCTGGGGACGTGGCTGCTGCTCGTCTCGCACCCCGAGGACGGGCAGTACCGCCTGGTCACGTTCATCGTGGTGACGATCTCCAGCGACATCGGCGGCTACTTCGCCGGGATCCTGCTGGGACGGCACAAGATGGCCCCGGTGATCAGCCCCAACAAGACCTGGGAGGGCTTCGGCGGCTCCGTGGTCGGCTGCGCCGTGGCCGGGGCGCTGTGCGTGGTGCTGATGCTGGACGGCCCCTGGTGGGTCGGCGTGGTCCTGGGCCTGGCGGTCGTGCTCGCCGCCACCGTGGGGGACCTCATCGAGTCGCTGTTCAAGCGCGACCTCGGCGTCAAGGACATGGGCCGGTTCATGCCGGGACACGGCGGCCTCATGGACCGCCTGGACTCGCTGCTGATCGCCGGTCCCGTGGTGTGGATGGTGCTCAGCCTCCTGCTGTAGCGCGGCGGGGCGGACCCCCGGTCCGTCCCGCCCCGCGGCGGGGCGGGGATGGTCCGGGCGGTGGGCGGGTGGATACGCTCGTCGGGTGGAAGAACCGCTGATCGAACGAATGCGCGTGTACGGCGAGACGGTCTTCGCCGAGATGACGCGGCTGGCCGTGGAGACCGGGTCGGTCAACCTGGGGCAGGGCTTCCCCGACACCGACGGTCCCCGCTCCCTGCTGGAGGCGGCCTCCGGGCACATCCTGGCGGGGGTGAACCAGTACCCGCCGGGGCCCGGAAGGGCGGAGCTGCGCGAGGCGGTGAGCCGGTACCGGGCCCGCCACTACGGCATCGAACTGGACCCGGAGACCGAGGTCTACGTCACCGTCGGCGCCACCGCCGGGATCGCGGCCTCCCTGCTGGCCCTGGTCGAGCGCGGGGACGAGGTCATCGTCTTCGAGCCGATGTACGACTCCTACGCCGCGATGATCACCCTGGCGGGCGGGGTGCGCAGGTCCGTGACGCTGCGCCCCGACCCCGCCACCGGACGCTTCTCCTTCGACTCCGGGGAGCTGCGCGCGGCCGTGGGGCCGCGTACCCGGATGATCCTGGTGAACAGCCCGCACAACCCCACGGGCACGGTGTTCACCGCCGGGGAGCTGGAGGAGATCGCCTCGGTCTGCCGCGAGCACGACCTCATCGCGTTCACCGACGAGGTCTACGAGTTCCTCGCCTTCGACGGCAGGCCGCACGTCCCCCTGGCCACCCTGCCCGGTATGCGCGAGCGCACGCTGTCGGTCTCCTCGGTGGGCAAGATGTTCGCCGTGACCGGCTGGAAGACCGGCTGGGTGATGGGCCCCGCGCCCCTGGTCGGCGCGGTGCGCACGGTGAACCAGTTCCTGACCTTCTCCGCCAACGGCGCGCTGCAGCTGGCCACGGCCGAGGCGATCGACCACCAGGAGGACTGGGTGGCCGCCCAGCGCGCCGCGCTCCAGGACAAGCGCGACCGCCTGGCGGAGGGACTGACCGGTGCCGGGTTCGACGTGAACGTGTGCGAGGGGACCTACTTCCTCATGGCCGACATCCGGTCGCTCGGCTACGCGGACGGGGTGGAGGTGGCCCGGGCCCTGCCCTGGGAGGCGGGGGTGGCCGCGGTGCCCGCCCAGGTGTTCTACGACCACCAGCGGGAGGGGGCGCACCTGCTCAGGTTCGCCTTCTGCAAGCGGGACGAGGTGCTGGACGAGGCCGTCTCCCGCCTCGTCCGGTGGCACGGGCGCAAGGCGTAGGGCCGGTCGCGCCCCGCTTCCGGCGGCCGCGGGCTCAGCCCCGGGCCCCGCCGTCCATGAGCCCGACCAGGCGCCGCTCGGCGTCGGGACCCGCGGGGACCCGGGGCAGGCGCCAGAGGAGGACGGCGCCGACCGCCCACCACACGCCCACCATGGTCCACTCGTGCCACCCCAGGGCCGCGGGCATCCCCGGCAGGTACAGCAGGAGCAGCCCCAGGGACAGCACGAGGGCCACCACCCCGACGGGAACGCCCGCCGGGACGGTGAAGGGGCGTTCCATACCGGGTTCGCGGCGGCGCAGCACCAGGAAGCTGACCACCACCGTGACGAAGGCGACCACGATGTTGAGGCCGCCCGCGTCGACCAGCCACACGAGCATCGGGCGGCCGAAGAAGGGCGCGGCGAGCGAGAGGGCGCCGATGCACAGCAGGGCGTTGGACGGGGTGTGGAAGCGCGGGTGCAGGCGGCCCAGCCAGTCGGGGAGCATCCGGGAGCGGGCCATGGCGTAGACCAGGCGGCTGCCGCCGATGAGGAAGGCGTTCCAGCTGGTGAGCAGGCCCGCGACACCGCCCAGCACGAGCAGGTTGCCCATGAGGGGGCTGTTCCACATGGCGGAGACGGCGTCGGCGGAGGCCAGCTCGGAGTCCAGGAGTTCGGCTGCCGACAGCCCCGAGCCCGCGGTGAGCACCACCATCACGTACCAGGCGGTCGCGCAGAACACCGAGAGCACCAGCAGGGCGCCGATCATGCGGTGGGGGAGCCGGATCTCGGAGGCTGACTGCGGGATGACGTCGAAGCCGACGAAGAGGAAGGGGACCGCGACCAGCACCACGGCCATGCCCGGGACGCCCCCGGTGAACAGGGGCTCCATGTTCGCGGCGGAGCCGCCGACGAACGCCCCGGTGACCATGACCGCCCCTGCGGCCAGCAGGAACAGCACCGCCACGGTCTGCAGGACGCTGGCGGGCCGGATACCGACGTAGTTGACGGCCGTCATCAGGATCGCGGTGGCCACGCCGACCGCGGCGAGGCTGGCGTGCACCTCGGCCCCGGCGACCGTCCACAGGCGACCGGCCTCCATGCCGGGGAGCAGGTAGACGAGGGTTTGGGGAACGGCCACCGCCTCGAAGGCGACGACGGACACGTACCCGAGCACCATCGCCCAGGAGGCGACGAGGGCCCCCTTGGGCCCGATGGCGCGCATGGCGTAGTGGTGCTCGCCGCCCGCGTGCGGCATCGCGGCGACGAGTTCGGCGTAGGCCAAGCCGACGAAGGCCATGACCACACCGCCGACGACGAAGGCCAGGGCGGCGCCGCCGCTGCCCGCCGCGTCGACGAAGTCGCCGGTCAGGACGATCCAGCCGAAGCCGATCATCGCGCCGAAGCCGAGGGCGAGGACGTCCCCCCGCCCCAGCACCCGGACGAGACTCTGCCTGTCATCGGTCATGGGGCCCCCAACGTTCTCGGCTGGCCACACACAAGCACGCGCACGTCGGGTCGGGGAAGGGGGGCGTCGCGGTGATGTTCCGGCGGTTTCCACGCCACCGCGGGACGAGGCCGGTGGTGGGAGGTCCGGTGTTCGGCGGGGCGCCGGAGGGCGCGGGGTCCTCCGGCGCCGGTCACCCTAGCGTTCGGGCTCGAACCAGACCGCGCCCAGCGGCGGCAGGGTCACCTCGGCCGAGAGGGGCTGGCCGTGCCACGGGACCTCCTCGGCGTCCACGTACGCGGGAGCCGGGTGGCCCGAGCCGCCGAAGCGCTCCTCGTCGGTGTTGAGCAGCGCCTTCCAGCGGCCCTTCCCCGGCAGGCCCATCCGCCACTCCGTGCGCGGCACCGGAGAGAAGTTCACCGCGCAGGCCAGCACCGAGCCGTCGTCGCCGTGGCGCAGGTAGGACAGCGTGTTGCCCTGGTGGTCGTTACCGTCCAGCCAGCGGAATCCCGCGGGGTCGGTGTCCAGAGACCACAGGGCGGGCCGCGGCCGGTAGGCCTCGTTGAGTTCGCGCACCAGGCGCTGCACGCCCGCGTGGTGGTCGAACTGCAGCAGCCACCACGGCACGCCCTCGCGGTGCGACCACTCGTCCCCCTGGGCGATCTCCCCGCCCATGAACAGCAGCTGCTTGCCCGGGTGCGACCACATGAAGGCCAGCAGCGCGCGCAGGGTGGCCGAGCGCTGCCACTCGTCGCCCGGGGGCTTGTTGAACAGCGACTGCTTGCCGTGCACCACCTCGTCGTGCGACAGCGGCAGCACGTAGTTCTCGCTGTAGGCGTACACCATGGAGAAGGTGACGTCGTTGTGGTGGTACTGCCGGTGGATCGGCTCCTTCTTGACGTACTCCAGGGTGTCGTGCATCCACCCCATGTTCCACTTGAAGCCGAAGCCGAGCCCGCCGTGGTCGACCGGGGTGGTCACCCCCGTGTACGCCGTGGACTCCTCGGCGATCATCGCCACGTGCGGGTTGCGCCGGTAGACGGTGGTGTTGAGTTCCTTGAGGAAGTCGATCGCCTCCAGGTTCTCCCGGCCGCCGAAGGCGTTGGGTTCCCAGCCCCCGGAGTCGCGCGAGTAGTCGAGGTAGATCATCGAGGCCACCGCGTCCACCCGCAGGCCGTCGATGTGGAACTCCTCCAGCCAGTACAGCGCGTTGGCGATGAGGAAGTTGCGCACCTCGGTCCGCCCGTAGTTGAAGATGAGCGTCCCCCAGTCCGGGTGCTCGCCCCGGCGCGGGTCGGGGTGCTCGTACAGCGCGGTGCCGTCGAAGCGGGCCAGCGCCCAGTCGTCCCGGGGGAAGTGCGCGGGCACCCAGTCCAGGAACACGCCGATCCCGGCCTGGTGCAGGGAGTCCACCAGGTGGCGGAACTCGTCCGGCGAGCCGAACCGGGGCGTGGGAGCGTAGTACGACGTCACCTGGTAGCCCCAGGAACCGTCGTAGGGGTGCCCCGCCACGGGCAGGAACTCCACGTGCGTGAACCCCATGTCGGTCACGTACGCGACCAGCTGGTCGGCCAGCTCGGCGTAGCCCAGCCCGGGCCGCCAGGAGCCCAGGTGCACCTCGTACACGCTCATCGGCGCCTTGTGCTGCTCCACGCCCTTGCGCTCGGCCATCCACTCCTGGTCGCCCCAGGTGTGCGTGGAGACGGTGACCACCGAGGCGGTCTCGGGCGGCATCTGCGTGCGCCGCGCCATCGGGTCGGCCTTGTCCCGCCAGTGCCCGTCGGCGCCCAGGACCTGGAACTTGTACAGGTCGCCCTCGCCCACGCCGGGCAGGAACAGCTCCCACACGCCCGTGGCGCCGAGGCTGCGCATCGGGTGCCCGACGCCGTTCCAGTAGTTGAAGTCGCCGATCAGCCGGACCCCGCGCGCGTCCGGGGCCCACACGGAGAACCCGGTTCCGGTCACCTCGCCCATCGGGGTGTCCTCGACCCGCACGTGCGCGCCGAGGGCGTTCCACAACTCCTCGTGGCGGCCCTCACCGATCAGGTGCAGGTCCAGGTCGCCCAGGGTGGGCGCGAAGCGGTAGGGGTCGGCGGTCACGTGCTCGGGCCCGTCGGCCTCGTAGCGCGACGCGATCCGGTAGTCGGGCGCGGATCCCAGCCTGCTCTTGGCCACCTTGGCGGCGAAGACCCCCCGGTGCAGGTGCTCCAGGCGCAGACGGGACCCGTCGGCCAGGACCGCGTCCACCTCCAGGGCGCCCGGCCGCAGGGTCCGCAGCACGGTCCCCCGGCCCTGGGTGTGCACGCCCAGCAGGGAGTGGGGGTCATGGTGGTGGCCGTCCACCAGGCGGTCCAGTTCGGAGAGCAGGGCGGGGTCGGGACCGGCCTTGGCCCGGGTGGCCGTCCTGGCGGCGGCCCCGCCGCCCGACGCCTTCCCCTTGGAGGACTTCCCCTTGGAGGCCTTCGCCTTCCCCCCGGAGGCGGTCCGTGCGGCCGCGGCGGCCCCACCCGCCTCCGCCACCGGGAACTCCTCCAGGACGGGCACACCGCCGTCCGTCTCGGGATCGGTCTTGGCACCGGTCGTTTTCTTCGTGGTCTTCGCGGCCTTGGCGGCACTGGCACGCGGACGCTCTTCGCTGCGCGGCGAGGTCAATACGGACTCCGTGGTAGTCGTGCGGTCGGACCGGGGGGTGCATGGTGGGGCGGCCGCCGCCCCCGGGGAGGCGGCCGCCGGTGGGTCATCCGGGGACGGGCGGCGCGGCGGCCGCGGTGGCGATGGACTCCAGCGGGACGCGCAGCCAGTTGGGCCGGTTCCTGGCCTCGTACAGCACCTCGTAGACGGCCTTGTCGAACTCGAAGGCGCGCAGCACCACCAGGTGCTTCTCCGGGTCGGCCCCGCCCCCGTCGGCGTAGCCCCGGCAGAAGGCCTCCCGGTTGTGTCGGGCCCAGGCCCGTGCCGACCACTCCAGACCGGTGTCTCCCGGGTGCCCGACCAGCAGGTACCCGGCCGCGTAGTCGAAGGAGCGCAGCATTCCGGCCACGTCCCGCAGCGGGCTGGACAGGCGCTGGCGGTCCCGGACCGGAACGGTGGGCTCGCCCTCGAAGTCCAGCACCACCCACCCGGGCCCGGTGCGGATCACCTGGCCCAGGTGGTAGTCGCCGTGGATGCGCTGGATCGGCAGCGGTTCGTCCACCTCGGAGAAGTCGGCGTAGGCCTCCATCACCCGGGGCGCCTGCTCGGCGAGTTCGGGAACCTCGGCGCTGGCCATCGCCAGGCGTTCGACCATGGCGTCGGCCATCTCGGCCGCCCCGGCGGGCGTGAGCACGTCCGTGGGCAGCGTCCGCGCCAGGGTCCGATGCACCTCGGCCGTGGTGCGGCCGAGCCGTTCGGCCTCCCCGGTGAACGCCGACTCCTGCTCGCCGCCCCTTCCCTCCAGCAGGGCGCGCACGTTGGCGGTGGCCAGCACCCACCCGTCCGTGGCCTGCGGGATGTAGGTCTGGAGCATGGCCAGGGTGGTCGGGGTGGAGTGCCCGGCCAGGTCGGCCTCGATCCACCCGCAGGGCCGGGCCACGTACGGCGACCCGGACAGCGCCATGTTCAGCTCCAGGTCCGGATTGGTGCCGGGCCAGAGCCTGCGGAAGGTCTTGAGTACGTAGTCCTCGCCGAAGACGAGCGAGGTGTTGGACTGCTCACCGGTGAGCATCCTCCCGGTGGTGCCGGTGCGGACCCGCCCGCCGGGCAGGGTCCGGAAGCGCACCCGTCCGGAGGGTTCGGCCCCGGTGGGGGCGGCGAACCTCTCCAGGAGCAGCCCGGTCAGCTCGGCGTCGTGGGCCGCGTCGTAGACCACTCTGGGTCTGCCGCCCGAGACCTGGCACACGCCGATGGCCACGCGGGCCAGGTCGGGCGGCAGCGACCGCGGCGGACGCGAGCCCAGCAGCACCTGGTAACGGGAGCTGCGGCCCCGCTGCCCGGCCTGCACGACGAGGACGTTCAGGTCCGGTCCCTCCGGACCGGCCGAGACGAGCGTGTACCTGCTCTCGACCCGGATCTGCCGGATGGGGATGCCCTTGCCGGAGAACCAGCGCTGCCTCGGGAGCCAGACGGCGAGGAGTTCCTCGAGTTGGGACATGTCAGAGCGCCCCGTTCCCCTTCGCGGCGTGGACACGGAACCCGGCCGCGGGCAGCCCGTAGGACGGGGTGGCCTCGCGGCTGGTCCGCTCACGGCCCGTCTCGGGCGCCGCGGGCAGCTGGAACCAGTAGAAGCCGTGCCCGGGCAGGGTGAGCAGGTAGGGCAGCTCACCGATCTCGGGGAAGCGCACACCCCCCACGCACTCGACCGGGCTGACCCCGGAGTACCGGGACAGGTCCAGCTCCACGGGCTGCGGGTAGCGCGACAGGTTGTTGACGCACAGCATGCGGTCGTCGCCGTGTTCGCGGATGAAGGCGAGCACGCTCGGGTTGGAGGCGTTGAGTTCGGTGAACGCCCCGGTGCCGAACACCGGGTGGCGTTTGCGGATCTGGATCATGCGGCGCGTCCAGTGGAGCAGGGAGCCGGGGTTGTCGCGCTGGGACTCGACGTTGAGCGCCTGGTAGCCGTAGACCGGGTCCATGATGAGCGGTAGGTACAGGCGGGCGGGGTCGCCCTTGGAGAACCCGGCGTTGCGGTCTGAGCTCCACTGCATGGGCGTGCGCACGGCGTCGCGGTCGCCCAGCCAGATGTTGTCGCCCATGCCGATCTCGTCGCCGTAGTACAGGACGGGAGAGCCGGGCAGGGAGAGCAGCAGGGCGGTGAACAGTTCGATCTGGTTGCGGTCGTTGTCCAGCAGGGGTGCGAGCCTTCGCCGGATCCCCACGTTGGCGCGCATGCGGGGTTCCTTGGCGTACTCGGCGTACATGTAGTCGCGTTCCTCGTCGGTGACCATTTCCAGGGTCAGCTCGTCGTGGTTGCGCAGGAAGATGGCCCACTGGCAGTTGCGCGGGATCGGCGGTGTCTGGGCGAGGATCTCCGAGATCGGGAAGCGCTGCTCCTGCCGGACCGCCATGAACATGCGCGGCATCAGCGGGAAGTGGAAGTTCATGTGGCACTCGTCGCCGCCGGACTCGAAGTCGCCGAAGTAGTCGACGACGTCGGACGGCCACTGGTTGGCCTCGCTCAGCAGCACGCGGTCGGGGTAGAGCCGGTCCACCTCGGCGCGCACGCGCTTGAGGAACTCGTGCGTCTCCTTGAGGTTCTCGCAGTTGGTGCCCTCGCGCTCGTACAGGTAGGGCACCGCGTCCAGGCGGAAACCGTCGATGCCCAGGTCCAGCCAGTAGCGCAGGACCTCCAGGATCGCCTCCTGGACCGCGGGGTTCTCGAAGTTGAGGTCGGGCTGGTGGGAGAAGAACCGGTGCCAGTAGTACTGGCCGCGCACCTCGTCGTAGGTCCAGTTCGACGTCTCGGTGTCGACGAAGATGATGCGCGCCTCGTCGTAGAGCTCGTCGGTGTCCGACCACACGTAGAAGTCGCCGTAGGGCCCGTCCGGGTCCTCCCGCGAGGCCTTGAACCACGGGTGCTGGTCGCTGGTGTGGTTCATGACCAGGTCGGTGATGACGCGGATGCCGCGCCGGTGGGCCTCGTCCAGGAGCTCCACGAAGTCGGCGGTACAGCCGAACTCGGGGAGGATCTTGAAGTAGTCCGAGATGTCGTATCCGCCGTCGCGGAGGGGGGACTCGTACATCGGCAGCAGCCAGATGCAGTCGATCCCGAGCCACTGGAGGTAGTCCAGTTTCTGCACCAGGCCCGCGAGGTCGCCGGTGCCGTCGCCGTTGGAGTCGTAGAAACCCCGGGCGAGTACCTCGTAGAAGACGGCGTGCTTGTACCAGTGGGGATCACTGGTACCACCGGAGGACATGAGCGGGCCGGTGGCGGCCCCGGTGGCTGGGGCGAGCGGACCGTGTTCGGCGTGACCGCGTCCGCCGGGGCCGGGCTCGTCATTGCTCATCTACTGCTCCCCACCAAAATGTTCGACGTCGGATCAACGGGCGTTCCGGACACGGGTGGGGCCCCGGCGGGGTGTTCCGCCGGGCCCCGCTCCCTGGTCCGGGGCCGCTATCTGCCGCTGACGGTGAACACGTGCGCGGGACCGGTCGCGGGGTCGAGCCGGACGTAGTTGTCCGCGCCCCAGGTGTAGGAACGGCCGGTCAGCTCGTCGGTCACCCTGAGTTCCTCCTCCCGTGTGCGGCCGAGGGACGGCAGATCCAGGTGCACCGTCGCCTCGCGGGCGTGGTGCGGGTCGAGGTTGACGACGGCGATCACGGCGTCGTCGGGGTCGTTCGGCCCGGCGCCGGGCCGGTGCTTGGAGAAGCAGACGAGTTCGGGCCGGTCCACGTGGTGGAAGCGCAGGTTGCGCAGCTCCCGCAGGGCGGGGTGCTCGCGGCGCAGCCGGTTGAGCAGCGTGATCAGGCCGGTGATGGTCTGTCCGGAGGACTCGGCCGCGGCCCAGTCGCGCGGCCGGTACTGGTACTTCTCCGAGTTCAGGTACTCCTCGCTGCCCGGCGCGGCCGGGGTGTTCTCGCACAACTCGAAACCGGAGTAGATGCCCCAGGTCGGCGACAGCAGCGCCGCCAGCACCGCGCGCGCCTCGAAGGCGGGGCGCCCGCCGTGTTGGAGGTAGGCGTGCAGGATGTCCGGGGTGTTGGCGAAGAGGTTGGGGCGCAGGTAGTGGGCGGTCTCCCGGCTCAGCTCGGTGAGGTAGTCGGTCAGTTCGTCCTTGCCGTTGCGCCAGGTGAAGTAGGTGTAGGACTGGTGGAAGCCGACCTTGGCCAGGGTGCGCATCATGGCGGGTCGGGTGAAGGCCTCGGCCAGGAACAGCACGTCCGGGTGCCTGCGCGCCACGTCGGCGAGCAGCTTCTCCCAGAACGCGACCGGCTTGGTGTGCGGGTTGTCGACGCGGAAGATCCGCACGCCGTGGCCGATCCAGTGCTCGACCACGCGCAGGATCTCCGCGTACAGGCCCGTGAAGTCGCGGTCGAAGTTGAGCGGGTAGATGTCCTGGTACTTCTTGGGCGGGTTCTCGGCGTAGGCGATGGAGCCGTCGGCCCGGGTGGTGAACCACTCGGGGTGCTCGGTGACCCAGGGGTGGTCGGGTGAGCACTGCAGGGCCAGGTCCAGGGCGATCTCCAGGCCGTGCTCGTGCGCCTCGGCCACGAAGGCGTCGAAGTCGGCGAGGGTGCCCAGATCGGGGTGGACGGCGTCGTGTCCGCCGTCGGCCGAGCCGATCGCCCACACCGATCCGGGTTCGCCGGGGCCGACGGTCAGGGCGTTGTTGGCGCCCTTGCGGTGGGTAGTGCCGACCGGGTGGACGGGCGGCAGGTAGACCACGTCGAAGCCCATGTCGGCGATGGCGGGCAGGCGCTTGGCCGCGGTGGCGAAGGTGCCCGAGCGCTCCTGGCCGGGAACGGTGTCGACCTGGGCGCCCTCCGAACGCGGAAAGAACTCGTACCAGGAGCCGAACAGGGCCCGCTCGCGGTGCACGACCACGCTGGTGCGCCGGGACCTGGTGACCAGCTCGCGGATGGGGGAGCGCTCCATCTCGGCCAGGACCTCGGGGGTGAGCGCGGCGGCCAGGCGCTCGTCGGGGCTCAGGGAGCCGTCGCGCAAGGTCGCGGCGGCCCGGGCCAGCACGGGCCTGCGGGGCACGCGGCGCCCGGCGCGGGCGAGCAGCCGGGCCCCCTCCTCCAGGACGAGGCCGGTGTCCTGGCCCAGGGGGACCTTGATCCGGGCGGTGTGCCGCCAGGTGGCGAAGGGATCGGTCCACGACTCGATCGCGAACGACCACTTTCCCTCGGCGGGAAGGCTGATCTCCGCCTCGTAGCGGTCGGTTCCGGGTGCGTGCTCGCGCATGGGTACGAGGCGCTCGCGGCGGCCCCGGGGCGAGTAGACCACGACGCCGGCGGCGAGCGAGTCGTGGCCCTCGCGGATCACCGTCGCGCCCACGGTGAAGCGTTCTCCGGGAACGGCTTTCACCGGACCGAGGTCGTTGTCGGGAGAGATGTCGAGGATGGGAAGGCGTCCGATCACTGGCTACACCGTAATTGTCGTGGTTCGGGCGTTGTGGAAGCGTTCGAGTTTTCGGCAGGCGGAAATAACCGGAAGTTAATCGAAGGCAAGACGGAGTTAACGAAGTGTCCGGAACAGAAACTGTCCGGATTGCGGCTTCGGTGCACTCCGCTGTCTATCGTCTGCCCTCTTGCGGGGTTTGGCGGAGTGGCCGGGCCGAATAATTAATGTGATCCTCATCACACTAGCTGTTGGGTGTTGTGCCTGGTATTTGCGGGGTTTCACCCGGGCGAACCGTCTCAAAGCGGGCATAAGGCCACGGTAGATCCAGGTGTCTCTGTGGTTGTTTTACGGTGGATTCTGATCAAATGTCGAAAAACTGCTCCGTCATGTTGAGCCGTGCGGCACGGTGGGTAGGGATGACCGAATGAACCCGTGGACTGCATGACCGTATTCCGGACCTCCCTGTGTGGCCGAATCTTCTCTGAAGAAGCCTTTGTCCCGGATTCGGACGCTGGGTCACGGCGAGGGCGTCCAGATCCCCCCGAATCTCTCGATGTCAAGCTTGTATCGTGCCTGTTTCGTGGTGATTGAAGAAATATGTTCAGTCTGTGGTGCTTTGCTCATGGTTGGGGAAGCTTTTCGATGACACGCCCGGTTTGTCGGTCCGCTCTTTGCGAGCGGCCTGCGAGCGTGGTCCGTGGACAGTCCTGCCCGCGCGACCCGCGGGCCGGGCCGGGCAACGGCCGTAGGGGGGCGACGTGACGGAGCCGAACCAGCGTCCGCCGCGCGGGCGGCGGCACGAGGCCCCGCGCCGGGAAGGGCGGCACACCGCCTCCTGGCGTGGGCGACTGTGGAACACGGTCCCGGGCGGGTGGCCCGCGACCCTGAGGGAGCGGATCTCCCGACCGGTGCCCGACGGCACCCAGCGGGACAAGGTCCGGCGGCTGGCCGGTACGAGCGCGGTCGCGGGGCTGCTGGTGGCGGCGCTGGTGCTGCCGTGGGCGGGGGCCGCCGGGCTGGTGGCCCGGGACTCGGCGGCGGCCTTCATGGCCCTGCCCAGCGACCTGGAGATCCGGCCGCTGTCGGAGAGGGTCCTGCTCACCGACGCGGACGGCGATCCGATCGCCGAGGTGGCCGAGCGCGAACGCGAGGTGGTCTCCCTGGACGAGATCAGCCCCTGGGTCACGGCCGCGCTCATGGCGATCGAGGACGACCGCTTCTACGAGCACGCCGGACTGGACCTGCGCGGCCTGACGCGCGCCGCGATCCGCACCGCCCTCGGTGACACCCAGGGCGGCTCCACCATCACCCAGCAGTACGTGAAGAACATGCTCATCGAACAGGCCGAGGACGAGGAGGACGTCGAGGAGGCGAGCGCGCAGACCCTCATGCGCAAGGTCCAGGAGCTGCGCTACGCCATCGAGGTCGAGGACCGGCTCACCAAGGACGAGATCATGGAGGGCTACCTCAACCTCGCCTACTTCGGGTCGGGCGCGTACGGCGTCGAGATCGCGGCGCGGCGCTACTACTCCATCCCGGCCGCCGAGCTGGACCCGGCGCAGGCGGCCATGATCGTGGGCCTGGTGCGGGCACCCTCCCACTACGACCCGCTCACCAACCCCGAGAACGCCCGGGAGCGGCGCGACCTGGTGCTGGACCGGATGGCCGCCACCGGGCACCTGTCGGAGGCCGAGGCCGAGGAGTACAAGGCCCGGGACCTGGACGTGGACCCGTCCCCGCGCGGGGGCAGCTGCTACCACGGCGACCAGCCGTTCTTCTGCGACTACGTCATGCGCTGGCTGCGCGGCTCCGACGCCCTGGCCGACACCCAGGCCGAGCGGGACCGGATCCTCGAACAGGGCGGGATCACCGTGCGCACCACGCTCGACGGCGACATGCAGGCCGCCGCCGAGGAGGCGATCGGCCGGTACGTCCCCGCGGAGGAGTCCACCAAGTTCGCCGCCCAGGTGCTCGTGGAGCCGGGCACGGGACGGGTGCGGGCGATGGCCCAGAACACGCCCTACGGCTTCGACGAGGAGAAGACGGGCACCACCTCGATCAACCTGGCCGTGGACAGCGCCGACGGCGGCGGCTCCGGATACCAGGCGGGGTCCACCTTCAAGCCGTTCACACTGGCCGCCGCCCTCGACCAGGGGCTCAAGTACAGCACTAGCTTCCCCTCGCCCAAGACGACCACGGTGAGCGGGCTGAAGAACTGCGAGGGCGGCAAGATGTCCCCGTGGGACGTGCGCAACGCCGGGGAGAGCGGAGGCGGCAGGCACGACATGGTCAGCGCGACCAAGGGGTCGGTGAACACCTACTTCGCCCAGCTCCAGAAGCGCGTCGGCCTGTGCGAGACCGCGGAGATGGCCGAGAAGCTCGGTATCCACCGCGCCGACGGCGGGGAGCTGGGGGTGTGGAGCTCCTTCACCCTGGGTGACCAGGAGGTCTCCCCGCTGACCCTGGCCAGTGCCTACGCCGTCTTCGCCTCCCGAGGCACCCTGTGCGAGCCGGTTCCGGTGACTTCCATCCGATTCGGCGACGCGGACGACGAGACCGCCGAGGAGGTCGAGGTCGGCACCGACTGCGAGGAGGGCGTGATCGAGGAGGAGGTCGCCGACGGCGTCAACCACCTGCTCCAGCAGACCTTCAAGGGCGGTACCGCCAACGGACTGGACATCGGGCGCCCGGCGGCGGGCAAGACCGGCACCACCGACAGCGCGGCCTACGCCTGGTTCGCCGGGTACACCCCGAACCTCGTCTCGACCGTGGTGGTCGGCGACATCCGCGGCGGGGAGCAGAACCCGCTGCAGGGCGTGACCATCGGGGGCCGCTACTACGGCATCGTCTACGGGGGCACCCTGCCCGGCCCGATCTGGAAGGACACCATGGCCGAGGCCACCGCGGAACTCCCGGCGGAGAAGTTCGCGCCCTCGCCCAAGGCCTTCGGCGGCACCTCGCCCAAGCCGTCCGGCGGCGGTGGTACCGGCGGAGGCACCGGTGGCGGTGGCGGCGGTACCGGCGGAGGCGGTGGCGGTACCGGAGGCGATGCGGGGGATGCCGCCGGCGGTACCGGCGGAGGCGGTGGCGGTACCGGAGGAACCGGTGGAGGCGGTGGTACCGGCGGCGGAGGCGGAGATACCGGTGGCGGTGGCGGTGGTACCGGCGGCGGAGGCGGAGATACCGGTGGCGGTGGCGGTGGTACCGGCGGCGGAGGCGGAGATACCGGTGGCGGTGGCGGAGGCACCGACGGCGGAGGCGGAGATACCGGTGGAGGCGGTGGTACCGGCGGCGGTACCGGCGGCAACGGTGGTGCCGGCGAAAGCCCCCCGAGGCGCACCCCGCCGAGTGACGGAGCGACCTGAGGCCTGACGGGGCCGAGCGGTCCGGGAAGGCCGCGGAACCGGGGACTCGGGGGAATGTCGTGGGGGCGAACACACCACGGCACTCCCTCGTGCCCCATAATGGAAGGAAACCGACAGGGGAGCGCGTGAGCGCTGAGAGTGCGGCACCGAGCCGCAGACCCTTACACACCTGATCTGGGTCATGCCAGCGAAGGAAGTCGTAGGAACCCGCCACCGTGGCGTGCTCCCGCGCGCCCGGCACATTCCGGCCGCGCTCGGCGCACCCCACCGTGTCGCTCTTGGCCGCATGGCCCCTCGTCGCCCCCCGACGAAGGGACAGCAGACATGGACAGCAGTACCGACCGGACCGGCTTCTGGCGGGACGTCCTCAACCAGCTGCGGAGCTGGCGCACCGTCGACATCGTCGTCGCCGCCGTCATCGGCGTCGCGATCGGCGTCGTCTTCTGGCTGTGGAACATCGTGTGGACGGCCACGACCCCGCTGTTCGTGGGGTTCCCGCCCGCGCAGGCCGTGATCTACGGCATGTGGCTGATCTCCGGTGTCCTCGGCGGCCTGGTCATCCGCAAGCCCGGCGCCGCCGTGCTCACCTCGGTCGCGGCCGCCTCGGTGTCGGCGGTCCTGGGCACCCAGTGGGGGATCATGGTCGTCCTCGACGGCACCCTCCAGGGCATCCTGCCCGAGCTGGTCTTCCTCGCCCTGGGCTACCGGCGCTGGGGCATGGGCGCCGCCGTGCTCGCCGCGGCGGTGGCCGGCATCTCCCCCGCCATCCGCGACAACATCGCCTACAACGTGACCTGGCCGCTGCACTACCAGGTCACCTACGGCGTCATCGTGATCCTCAGTGCCGTGCTGATCGCGGGCGTGGGCGCCCGGCTGCTCACCACCGCCCTGGCCCGCTCCGGCGCGCTGGCCCCCTTCCCGTCCGCGAAGGGCTGAGCGGTGTCCGACGCCACGGGGGGCGCACCGGCCCCCCGCCCCGGAGCCCGCGTGGAACTCTCCGGCTGGGGCTGGCGCCACTCCGGACGCGAGGAGTACGCGCTGCGCGGCGTGGACCTGGCCATCGAGCCCGGTGAGCGCGTGCTCCTGCTCGGTGCCTCCGGCGCGGGCAAGTCCACCCTTCTCCACTCCCTGGCCGGGCTGACCGGCCAGGACGCCGCCATCAGCGGCGACCAGGAGGGCACCCTTCTCGTGGACGGCCGACCGGCCGACCGCGGCCGGGGCGCGGTCGGCCTGGTCAGCCAGGATCCCGAGACCCAGCTGGTCATGGCGCGCGCGGGCGACGACGTGGCCTTCGGCCCGGAGAACCTGGGCGTGGACCCCGACCTCATCTGGCCGCGGGTGCACGGGGCGCTGGCGGCCGTGGGCTTCCCCTACGGGCCGCGCCACTCCACCGGCGCGCTCTCGGGCGGGGAGAAGCAGCGCCTGGTGATCGCCGGGGCGCTGGCCATGCGCCCGCGCCTGCTGCTGCTGGACGAGCCCACCGCCAACCTCGACCCGGCCGGGGCCGAGCTGGTGCGCGGCGTGCTCGCGCGCCTGCTCGCCGAGACGGAGGCGACCCTGGTGCTGGTCGAGCACCGCGTGGCCGACGTGGTCGACCTGGTGGACCGGGTCGTGGTCGTGGAACCCGGCGGCGGCGTGATCGCCGACGGGGACCCGGCCACCGTGTTCGCCGGGTACGGCCGTGCGCTGGCCGAGCAGGGGGTGTGGGTGCCCGGACGGGAACCCGAACCGGAGCTTCCCCCGGCGCCCGGCGGGGGAGCGCTGCTGGAGGCCGAGGGCGTGGCCGCCCGCACGCCCTTCCAGCTGGGAGTGCGCTCCGCGCCCCGACGCGTCGTGGTCGAGGGCGTGGACGCCACCGTGAACGCCGGGACCGCGACCGCCCTGACCGGTCCCAACGGCGCGGGCAAGTCCACCCTGCTCACCCTGCTGGCGGGGCTGTCCCGGCCCCATCGGGGGCAGGTGCTGCCGCGGGGGCCGCTGGCCGGGGTCGACCGGCGGCCGCTGGCGCGATGGCCCGCCCGGCGGCTGGCCGGGCACGTGGGCACCGTGTTCCAGCACGCTGAGGACCAGTTCGTCACCGCCACCGTCCGCGACGAGTTGCGGTTCGCGCCGCTGCGCGCTGGGATGGGCCGGGCCGAGGCCGACGCCTGGGTGGACGAGCTGATGGAACGGCTGCGCCTGACCCGGCTCGCCGACGTGCACCCCTACACCCTCTCGGGAGGGGAGAAGCGCCGGCTTTCGGTCGCCACGGCGCTCAGTTCCGGTCCCGCGCACGCACCCGACGTCCTCGTCCTGGACGAGCCGACCTTCGGCCAGGACACCCGCACCTGGACCGAGCTGGTGGAGCTGCTGGGCGCCCTGCGCGCCGAGGGGCGGGCCCTGGTCATGGCCACCCACGACGGCCTGCTGCTGCGCCACCTGGCGGACGCGCGGCTCCGCGTGGCCGAAGGCCGAGCCGTGTACGAGCCCGCGGAGCGGACGGCGCCCGCCCGCACCGGGGAGGAAGGAGGGGGCCGTGAGTGAGTGGCGGACCACTGACGCGCTGACCCTGGACGTGCCCGGGCGGGGCGGGGCACGCTACTGGCTCGTCGGGCTCAACCCCGCGGCCAAGCTGCTGGCCGCCCTGCTGCTGGGCCTGGGACTGGTCCCGGCGGTGGACGCGGTGACCGGGGGAGTGGTGCTGGCGGGGGCCCTGGTCCTCCTGCCGTTCAGCGGCATCGACCGGCGGACCCTGTTCGTCCTGGGCGGGCCCTTCCTCCTCATGGGACTGTCCAGCGGGCTGGTGAACTACCTGTACGGCGAGCACGGCGCGGAGGGGGCCCTGGGTGCCGCGGTGCGCCTGCTGGCCATCGCCCTGCCCGGCCTGCTCGCCGCCGTGAGCAGTGACCCCACGGAGATGTCCGACGCCCTGGTGCAGCGGCTGCGGGTACCCGAGCGGCCCGCCATGGGCGTGCTGGCGGCGCTGCGGCTCATCCCGCTGCTCGCCGACCAGTGGCGCACCATCACGCTGGCGCGCCGGGCGCGCGGGCTGGAGGCCGGGAGCAACCCCGCGCGGGTGGTCACGCTGTTCTCCGGGCGCCTGTTCGCCCTGCTGGTGCGGTCCATCCGGACCGGAACCCTGCTGGCCACGGCGATGGACGCCCGCGCGTTCGGGACCGGTCCGCGCACGCGGGCCCGTCGGAGCCGCTGGCGGGGCGCGGACACCCTGCTGCTCGCGGGCGCCGCCCTGCTGCTGGTGGCGGCCTACGCCCTGTCCTCCCGGCTCGGCACCCTGGTGCTGCTCTTCTCCTGAACCGGGTGATAGGTAGTTCCGGACAGTGACGTCGAGGAGAACAGAGGTGGAGATCGTGGGCGAGTTCGTTCGCGTGGAGAGCGACCCGGACCACCCGACGGTGGCCGTGCTCCGGCTCGACCGGCCGAAGGTCAACGCGCTCAACGCGGCGGTGACGGCGGAGATCGCGGAGGCCGCCGGACGGGTGTCCGCCGACGAGGCGGTGCGCGCCGTGGTCGTCTACGGCGGGGAGCGGGTGTTCGTCGCGGGCGCCGACATCAAGGAGATGGCGGACCGCACGGCCGCCCAGATGCGTGAGTACGCTCGCGACCTGCAGAACGCGCTGAGCCTGGTGGCGCGCATCCCCAAACCGGTCGTGGCGGCCGTCACCGGGTACGCCCTGGGCGGCGGCCTGGAGCTGGCCCTGGCCGCGGACTTCCGGGTCGCGGGCGCGGGGGCGCGCCTGGGCGTGCCCGAGATCCAGCTGGGCGTCATCCCCGGCGCGGGCGGTACGCAGCGCCTGCCCCGCCTCGTCGGCCCGGCCCGGGCCAAGGAGATGATCTTCAGCGGCCGTCACGTGAAGGCGGAGGAGGCCCTGGAGATCGGCCTGGTGGACCGGGTGGTCCCGGACGAGGAGGTCTACGCGGCCGCCGTGGAGCTGGTGGCCCGGTACGCCGACGGTCCGGCGGTGGCGCTGGCCGCCGCGAAGGAGGCCGTGGACCGGGGGCTGGAGACCGACCTGGACACCGGGCTGGAGATCGAGCGGCTGCACTTCTCCGGGCTCTTCGCCACCGAGGACCAGAGGACCGGGATGCGCAGCTTCGTCGAGCAGGGCCCCGGCAAGGCCAGCTTCAGCGGGCGCTGAGCCGGGCGGGGGAGGGGCGGCGCGCCGGCCGTCCCTCCGCCCTCCGCCGGGGGAGGGCGCCCCGGCCGCGGGTGCGGGGCGGGAAGGGTTTCGCCTCCCGGCTGGTTTGAGTAGCTTTGCGATGGATTCTCCCGACGTCCGCATCCGGCCAGTCCCGGGGCGGAGGAGGGAACCGCGCACGCGAGTTTTCCGTCATACTCGTGGTGGTCGTCCGAGGACGGACGTGTTCGTCGGCGCCCCACACCCGACGGGGCGGAAGCGACCGCACGGGCCCCGCGGGGGCCACACAAGCCAATGGTGACCCATCCCCCGGCCGATAAGCTGGACGGGGCGGTATGCGGTCTTTTGAGGGGATGAGTTCTCGATGGCAATGTCGGCAGGTTTCCCCACGGGTGAGGAGCTGCCGGAGCGCATCGGCCACTACGTCATCCGCCGCCGTATCGGACAGGGCGGCATGGGCGTGGTGTACCAGGCCGAGGATCCCCGGACCGAGCAGTTCGTCGCGGTGAAGGTCCTCAAACCGGAGGTCGCCGGCGACCACATCGCCCGGGCCCGCCTCGCCCGCGAGGTCGAGACCATGCGCCGGGTGCAGAGTCCCAACGTGGCCGAGGTCATCGACGCGGACACCCAGGCCGAGCTGCCGTGGGTGGTCACCGAGTACATCCCCGGACCGACCCTGGACGCCACCGTCACCGACCACGGCCCGCTCCGGGGCCGCGCGCTCACGCGGTTCGTCACCGGCCTGGCCCGGGCGATCAAGGACATCCACGCGGTGGACGTGATCCACCGCGACCTCAAGCCCGGCAACGTGATCATCTCCAACGGCGAGCCGATCGTCATCGACTTCGGCATCGCGCACGCGGTGGACGGCGCCAAGCTGACCCAGACCGGCACGTTCGTCGGCACGCCCAGCTACCTGTCGCCCGAGGTCATCGAGGGCACGGACCTGGGTCCGGCCACCGATATCCACGCCTGGGGCGGCACCGTCGCCTTCGCCTCCACCGGGCGCCCGCCCTACGGCGCGGGCACCTTCGAGGTCATCTTCTACCGCATCCTCAACGGCGAGATCGACATGGACGGGATGCACGAGGCGCTGCGGCCCCTCGTCACCCGGGCGGTCTCCCGGGACATGTCCCGGCGCCCGACGGCCGCGCAACTGGTGGAGGAGACCGGCCGCCTCAACCTCGACCTGCCCTGGACCGAGGACACGGGCAACCGCTCCAGCGGGCTGACCGGCAGCCACACCGTCTACAACCCCGCCGTGGGTGGCTCGCCCTCGGGCGGCGGCCTGGGCGGCGCGGCCGCGGCCGGGGCGGTCGGCGCAGCCGGGGGCTACCTGGCCGGACGCGCGTTCCGCGGGAACGAGGAGTGGGGCCCGCCGCACACCAGCAGCGGGGCCAACCCGGCCGCCAGCGCCTGGTCCCTGCCCAAGGACCCCCCGCGCCCGACCTCCGCGGCCTCCTCGGGCGGCTGGGCCAGCGACCCGGAGGCCACCGACGACCTGTCCGGCGCCGCCCGGCAGCGGGGCTGGGACAGCGATCCCGAGGCGACGGACGACCTGTCCGGGGCCGCCAACGCCCGGCGCTCCTGGGACAGCGACCCGGAGGCCACCGACGACCTGGGCGCCGGAACCGAGCGGATCACCCCGAACGGCGCCGACGACCCGCACGACCCGCAGGGCACGATGCGGATGGACCCCGTCGCGCTCCGGGACGACCGGGACGACGCACTGGGCACCCGGCGCTTCCAGCCGCACGAGTTGGCCGCTGAGGACCCGCAGGGCACCATGATGATGAGCCCCGTGGACGACGCCGGCTCCGGGCGGCGACCCTACGCGGAGCCGGAGGAGCCGGTCGACCAGCAGGCGCCGCAGACGCAGTTCTTCAACACCCCGCTGCACAAGGGCGACTTCGGCGACATCCTCACCCCGGTGGACGACGGCCGCCACAGCGGCCGCACCCAGGAGTTCGACGAGGAGGGGTACGGCGGCCGGGGCGGCTGGCTGAACCGGTTCCGGCGCGGCAGTAACGACCGGATGGGCGACTACTTCCGCGGCGACACCGGTGAGCAGGACGGGTACGACGAGGACGAGGAGTACTACGAGGACGAGACCTGGCGGATGCACCCGCTGGTACTCATCCCCGTCATGGTCCTGCTGGCGGGGGTGGCCCTGTGGTTCCCCTGGTTCGGCACCCTGCTCGGCGTGGTGATCATCGCCGGGCTGAGCGCCCTGGACGTGGTCAAGGCCGAGCACGCCCGCCGCCTGCAGACACGCGGGCCGCGCAGCTCCGACACCATGGTGGTGGCGCTGAGCTTCCCGTGGGCCTTCGGGCGCATGGTGCTGCGCACGGTCGGTTTCGGGCTCGTCTACCTGGTGGCCGGAATCCTGGTCGGCATGGTCTACGCGCAGTTCGTGGAGGTGGGGAGCGAGGGCGCCAACTACACCGGCGCGTTCGCCATCTTCGTGATGATCCTGCTCAGCTACATCATGCCGAGCGGACGCGAGGCGCGGCACCAGGCGGTGTGGCTGGTGGAGCGGGTGCGCTTCCACAACCTGTACCTGTACATCGGCGTGGTCATCGGCATCCTCCTGCTCACCATGCTCATCCTGTCCATCGGGCTGAGCGCCGCCCCGTCCTGGGACCCCTTCGGCGGCCCCTCGGACTGGTTCAACTCCGCCTCCTCCGGCTGACCGGCGGTGCCCCGGCGCCCTCCCTCCCGTCGCGGGAGGGAGGGCGCTGTCGCTTTTCGGGTCGATACCGGTGGTGTGACCGGTTCCTCCGGCGCGCGCGGCGACTAGGGTGGAAACGGGCACCGGAGTCGCGCGTGCCCGGCGTCGGGGCTGGTGGCCGCCCGGGAGTGGGGCGGCGGCGGACCTGCGCGCGGGGGTGGTTAGGGTTGCCTCAGTCACACCGGGGCCCGCGGCTTGGCCCCCAAGCTACTAGCCAGTAACATCTGGACTGAGAGCACATCGCGGGATCGGTCACAAGGCGGACCCGCCGTCGGATGACCGAACGGCATTCGGCATTGTTGGGCAGAACGGGGCGCGCCAGCGTCCGGCCGCCGCACGGCGGATCATGGAGTGCAGGGAGGTCGGCCACCGGCCATGAATATTGTCGTTTTGGTCAAGCAGGTCCCGGACACGGCGACCGAACGGAAGCTCAACCCCGATGACAGGACGCTCGACCGCGCAGCGTCGGACGGCGTCATCAACGAGCTCGACGAGTACGCGATCGAAGAGGCCCTCCAGCTCAAGGAGAAGCACGGCGGCGAGGTCACCGTCCTGACGATGGGACCCGACCAGGCCACCGACTCCATCCGCAAGGCCCTGTCCATGGGCGCGGACAAGGCCGTCTTCCTCAACGACGACGCGCTCCACGGCTCGGACTCGCTCCAGACCGCCTACGCCCTCGCGCAGGTCCTGGGCACCATGGAGTACGACCTGGTCGTGCTGGGCTCGGAGTCCACCGACGCCCGCACCGGCGTCGTGGGCGCCGCGCTCGCCGAGTACCTCGGCCTGCCGCAGCTCACCTTCGCGCGCAAGGTCGACGTCGACGGCAGCACCATCCGCATCCAGCGCCAGACCGACTACGGCTACGACCTGGTCGAGGCGCAGCTGCCCGCGGTCGTCTCCGTGGTCGAGAAGATCAACGAGCCCCGCTACCCGTCCTTCAAGCTCATCATGCAGGCGAAGAAGAAGCCGGTCGACAAGAAGTCCGCCGCCGACGTGGGCATCGACACGGCCAAGGTGGGTCTGGCCAACGCCACCACCGAGACCGTCGACTTCGCCGCCGCGCCGCCGCGCGCCGCGGGCACGATCGTCAAGGACGAGGGGGACGGCGGCGCCAAGATCGCCGACTTCCTCGCCGAGAAGAAGTTCGTGTAGGCCAGGCGAGAGACTCAGGAAGGTTCAAGGATTATGGCTGAGGTCCTCGTCCTCGTCGACCACGTCGACGGACAGGTCAAGAAGGTCACCACCGAGCTGCTCACCGCGGCCCGCCGCATCGGCGAGCCCGCGGCCGTGTGGGTCGGCGACGGCGCGGAGTCCGGCAAGGGCGCCCTGGCCGAGTACGGCGCCGAGAAGGTCTACGTGGCCCCGGCCGAGCTGGGCGACCACGTCGTCGCCCCCAAGGCCGAGCTGCTCGCCAAACTCGCCCAGGACAAGGGCGCCGCCGCCATCCTCGTCTCGGCCACCGCCGAGAACAAGGAGATCGCCGGACGCACCGCCGTCAAGCTGGGCTCGGGTGTGCTCACCGACGTCGTCGACGTCAACGCCGACATCGTCGCCGAGCACAGCATCTTCGGCGGCGCCACCGTCACCCACGCCCGCGTGCGCACCGGCGTGCCGGTCGTGGCCGTGCGCCCCAACTCCGTCCCGGCCGAGGCCGCCTCCGGCGCCGCGGTCGAGGAGGCCGTGTCGGTGGAGGTCTCCGACGCCGCCAGGACGGCCAAGGTCGTGGACCGCGTCCACGAGGAGCAGGGCGAGCGCCCCGAGCTCACCGAGGCCGCGATCGTGGTCTCCGGTGGACGCGGCGTGGGCTCCGACGACTTCTCCGTCGTCGAGAACCTGGCCGACTCCCTGGGTGCGGCCGTGGGCGCATCCCGCGCCGCCGTCGACTCCGGCTGGTACCCGAACCAGTTCCAGGTCGGCCAGACCGGTAAGACGGTCAGCCCGAACCTGTACGTGGCCCTGGGCATCTCCGGCGCGATCCAGCACCGGGCGGGCATGCAGACCGCGAAGAACATCGTCGCGGTCAACAAGGACCCCGAGGCCCCGATCTTCGAGCTCGCCGACTACGGCGTGGTGGGCGACCTGCACACGGTCGCGCCCCAGCTCACCGAGGAGATCAAGAAGCGCAAGTAGCACCGCGCGCACGACCCCGAACGCCCGGCCGGGCCCCTCCGGCCGGGCGTTCGCGCCGTCGGGGCCCGTTTCCGCCGTCCGCGGACCGGGTAGTCGGGCCGCACGGCGCCGAGCGGGGGAGGGGACATGGCTGCGGAGACGGCCGGGGTGCGCGCGGGGCGGCGCGTGGTCGCGGTGCGCAGGCCGGGCAAGCCGCTGTTCGGCGAGGGCGGCGCGACCAAGGAGGACCTGGCCCGCTACCACGCCAGGATCGCCCCGCTGATGCTCCCGCACCTGCGCGACCGGCCGGTGGCCCTGGAGCGCTTCCCCGACGGGATCGGCGCGCAGGGCTTCTTCGTCAAGCACCCCCCGGTCCCGGACTGGGTGCGGACCGTGGACACCAGCGGCGGTCGGATGATGCTCTGCCAGGACGCGGCGGCCCTGGTGTGGTGCGCCGACCAGGCGGCGGTCACCGTGCACGCCTGGCAGTCCCGGGAGCCGAACCTGGGCCGCCCCGACCGGATGGTGATCGACCTGGACCCGGCGGGGGACGGGCCGGAGTCCTTCGCCGGGTGCAGGGACGCCGCCCGCGACGTGCGCGAGGTGCTCGACGACCTGGGCCTGGCCGCGTACGTGATGACCACCGGCTCCAAGGGACTGCACGTGCGCTCTCCGCTGCGCCCGGAGCTGGACGACCAGGGGGTCCGCCGCCTGGCCGAGGCGGTCGCCGGGCGGGTGGCGGCGCTGCGGCCGGACGAGCGGACCACCGAGGTGCGCAAGGCCGCGCGCGGCGGCCGCCTGTTCGTGGACTTCCTGCGCAACGGCCGCGAGCAGCTCGCGGTGGCCCCCTACGCGGTGCGGGCGCGGCCGGGCGCTCCGGTGGCGGCGCCGCTCGCCTGGGAGGAGCTGGAGGGCCTGGAGTCGGCCCGGGCGTTCACGATCGGCCTGGAGCGCGAGGAGTGCCCGTTCGCGGGGATGGGACGGCACGCCCGGTCCCCGCGCCGGGCGCTGGAGCGGCTGGGCTGAGGACCGGACGCGCGCGGCGCCGGGCGCCTGGGACCGGGGCCCGCCCCGGCGCGGTATTGCCAGCGGCCGCTGAACACTTGGCCAAGTGCGGCACGTCCCGTTGCCCCGGCGCCCGCCGGGGGACGACTGTGGGTGGGTAGCGACGTCTGAACGAGGGAGGGCGGATGTACGCCGACCAGCGGCCGAGCGCCTACACGGGACTGGACCGGATGCCCATCGGGGGCCGGTGGCGCGACGGATCGTCCGGCACCGTCCTCCCGGACGTCGACCCCTACGACGACACGGTCCTGACCGAGATCCGCCTGGCGGACGAGCGCGACGTGGACCTGGCCTACCGGGCGGCCGAGGCGGCCTGGCCGGAATGGGCCGCCACGCCCGCCCCGGAGCGCGCCGAACTGTTCCTGCGGGCCATCGCGATCCTGGACGCGCGCCGCCCCGAGATCGTGGACTGGCTCGTCCGGGAGGCCGGAGCCGTGCGCGAGCGCGCCGAATTCGAGTGGCATCTGGTGCGCAGCGGCATGGCCGAGGCCGCCTCCTACCCCACCCGTGCCACCGGCCGCATCCTGCCCGGCCTCACCCCGGGCAAGGAGAACCGCGTCTACCGTGAACCGCTCGGCGTCGTCACGGTGATCAGCCCGTGGAACTTCCCGCTCCAGCTCTCCCACCGCTCGGTCGCGCCCGCCATCGCCCTGGGCAACACCGTCGTGCTCAAGCCCGCCGAGAACACCCCCGTGACGGGCGGGCTCCTGCTCGCCCGGATCTACGAGGAGGCCGGGTTGCCCCCCGGCGTGCTCAACGTGGTCATCGGCAAGGGCGGGGAGATCGGCGACGCGCTCGCCACCCACGAGGCGTCCCGGATGATCTCCTTCACCGGCTCCACCGAGGTGGGCCGCCACATCGCCCGGCAGGCCCCGCTCAAGCGGCGCGCGCTCGAACTCGGCGGCAACGGGCCCATGGTCGTGCTGGAGGACGCCGACCTGGACCTGGCCGCGGACGCCGCGGTCTTCGGCTCCTACTACCACCAGGGGCAGATCTGCATGGCCACGAACCGGGTGGTGGCCACGGCGGCCGTCCACGACCAGCTGGTCGAGCGCATGCTCGCGCGCGCCCGGGAACTGCGCGTGGGCGACCCCCGCGACGCGAATACCCAGATCGGTCCGGTCATCGACGACGAGCAGCGCGACGGCATCCGGGACCTGGTGGCCCGGTCCGCGGAGCAGGGCGCCCGGCTGCTGCTGTCGGGGGACCCCTCCGGCCCGGCGGGCCGGGTCCTGCCGCCCCACCTGCTGCTGGCCACCAACGACGCGCCGTGCGCGGTCGAGGAGGTCTTCGGCCCGGTGGCCACGGTCGTGCGCGCCCGGGGGGAGGAGGACGCGCTGCGCATCGCCAACGACACCGAGTACGGCCTCTCCAGCGCGGTGCACACGAGTGACGCCGAGCGGGGGGTGCGCTTCGCCCGGCGCCTGCGGGCGGGGATGACGCACGTCAACGACTCCACGCTCAACGACGAGGCCAACACCGCGTTCGGCGGCGAGAAGTACTCCGGACTCGGCCGGTTCGGCGGGGAGTGGGCGATCCACGAGTTCACCACCGACCACTGGGTGAGCGTCCAGCACACGCGCCGCCGCCTGCCCTTCGGGCTGGGGTGAGCGCTCAGCCCAGCCGGCGCAGCACCAGCAGCAGGTTCCAGGTGACGAACTCGCGCAGGACGGGCACGCGCACCACCGGTTTGGCCCACCCGGGCAGGTAGCGGGGCCGGATGTCCACGGGCTCCACGTCGGTGCGTCCGCGGACCCAGCGCAACGTCTCCCCGGCGTGAGCGGCGTACATGGTGCGGCCGAAGTCGTTCTTGGGCCGCCGCCCGTGCCGCCGGGCGAACCGCTCCGCGGCGTAGGAGCCGCCCAGGTAGTGCCAGGGCGAGGTCTCGTGGCCGCCCCACGGGGACAGCCACAGCGTGTACGACAGGTACACCAGCCCGCCGGGGCGGGTCACGCGCACCATCTCGTCGGCCATCCGCGCGCGGTCCGGCACGTGCTCCAGCACGTTGGAGGAGAAGCACACGTCCACCGCGCCGCTGCGCAGCGGCAGCTCCAGGGCGCTGCCCTGGATCCCGTGGGTGTCGGCCTCGCGGCCGTGCAGACGCATCTCGTGGGCGTCGGAGTCCACGCACAGGCAGCGCGCCCCGGCGGCGCGCAGTTCGTCGGCGAAGTAGCCCGGGCCGCCGCCCACGTCCACCACCAGGCGCCCGTCCAGGGGGGTGTAGGAGCGCAGCTGGGCGACGGTGTCCCGGGCCAGGGTGCCGTAGAAGCGGGCGGGGTCGCTCTGCTCGGCGCGGAAGGCGGCGAACAGCCCCGCCGAGCGCCCCAGCGTGGCGCGGAAGGGCACGGTGCCGTCGGGGCGGACGTCGGCGGAGGTCACCGGGGGTCCCCCAGTACGACGTAGTGGCGCAGGTGGCGCCAGTGGTCGCCGCCCCAGTACTCGTCGGAGGCGGCGATCCGGCCGTGCGGAACGAGTTCGGTGATCCGCTCGGCGGGCAGCGTGTGCATCCGCATCGGCGCCGGGTAGCGCAGCAGCACCCGTTGGGCCAGGGCGACCAGGGGCCACGGCGCGTACCGGAACACCATCCCCTTGAAGGTGCGCCGCTCGGACTCGGGCACGCCCAGGACCATCGCGCCGCCGGGGCGCACCACCCGGGCGAACTCGCGCACGTAGCCCTCGGCCAGGTCGGGCGGCAGGTGCTGCAGGACCAGGTCGGTGTAGACGAGGTCGAAGGAGTCGTCCCCGAACAGTGACAGGTCCGGGCGCTCGTTCAGCACGAAGCTGATCCGGCCGCCCGAACGGTCCAGGCGCCGGGCCTCGGCCAGCATCGGCGCGGAGATGTCCACGCCCACGACCTCGTCGAAGTGCGCGGCCAGCGCGTTGGACAGCCGCCCCGCGCCGCAGCCGAAGTCCAGCACCCGGCGGACGCCCCGGAGGCCCAGCTCCGCCAGGCGGGCCACGGTCGGGTCGACGTCGGCCCGACCCGAGGCGAGGAACTCGTCGTCGTCCCAGCCGCCGTGCCGCTTGGCGGGGTCCACGCACACCGCCCACAGGGGTTCGGCCGACCCCAGCCGCGTCCAGTCGCGGCGGACCTGTTCGAGTCCCACCGGCATCACCTCCACGGTGCTCACGACCCCGACGGGACACGAGGTGAATCGTGTTCCTGTTCTGGGCTCACCGCCCCAAAGGGCCTGCGACAAGGGTCAGGAAAGAAAGTGGAACGTGTTGTATTCTGACACCCATCGCGCGGATCGGCCAACCTGCGGCGGGAGGGAATCGATGCCGCCTGCTCCCCCCACGGCCAGTGGGCACGAGAACCCGGACACCGGATCCCCGGCCGCGGGGTCGGACGGGGCACCCAGGGTACGCCGCCCGCCGGACGGTGCCGGAGAGCGGGGGCCGGACCCCGGCGAACGCCTTCGCGCGGTGCTCGCGGCCGCCCGCCGACCGGCACGCGACCCCCTGATGCTGGTGGGCCTTCTGGTGATCGCGGGAGCTCTGGGACTGCGGGCGTACGTGTTGAGCGAGTCTTCCTTCGTGGAGGACGACTACCTCTTCTTCGCCTCCGCCCACGCCAGCGACCTGGGCCCGGAGTACCTGTTCACCCTGCACAAGGGCCACCTGATGCCGGGCGCCCTGTTCCTGGTCTACCTCCAGACCGCGCTGTGGCCCTACGAGTGGTGGGTGAGCGCGGGCAGCATGCTCGCCCTCCAGGCCGCCGCGATGCTGGGCCTCCTGCGGCTGCTGTGGGAGCTGTTCGGCCGCCGCTGGGCCCTGCTGGTCCCGTTGACCGCCTACGCGCTCGCCCCGTTGACCGTCCCGGTCCTGGGCTGGTGGTCGGCGGCGCTCAACGCGGTGCCCCTCCAGCTCGCCATGGTGCTGGCGCTGCTGTGGACCGTGCGCCACCTGCGCACCGGGGACCCGCGCGCCGCCTGGTGGGCGGGCGGTGCCGTGGTGTTCGGGATGCTGTTCACGGTCAAGGCGATGTTCCTGCCGCTGGTGCTGTTCGCGGTGGCCGCCGCCCACCTCTACCCGGGCGGCCCGGTCGCCGGGGCCCGCCGGGCCTGGGCGCTGCACCGGCCCTTATGGGCGGCGATGGGCGCCCTCCTGGCCGCCTACGTGGTGTTCTACCTGGTGCGGATGCGCGCGGGCGAGGGCGGGGAGGGCGCGGGCGTGCCCCAGAGCGAGCCCGCGCTGGCCATGCTGCGCGGCCTGCTCACCGAGGTGTTCCCGGTCGGCGCGCTGGGCGGCCCGCTGGAGTGGGGCCCGGTCACGCCGACCGGCGGCCTCGTCGACGCGCCCGGGCCGGTGGTGCTGGGCTCCTGGGCGGTGTTCGCGGGAATCGTCCTGGTCAGCCTGCGGGCGCGGCGCGGTTCCTGGCGGGCGTGGACGCTGCTGCTGGGCTACGTGGTGGTCGTGGACATCGTCCCGGCCGTCATCGCGCGCGGCAGGTTCCAGGAGGTGGCCGCCGCCGACCCCCGGTACGTGGCGGACGCGGCGCTGGTGTTCGCGCTGTGCCTGGCCCTGGCCTACCTTCCCACCCGGGAGGAGCGGGCGCGCGCCCTGGCCGGGGGAGCCGGGCCCGGCGCGCCCGCGGCCGTCGAGCCCTACCGCGTCCGCCCCGCGGGCGCCGCCAGGACGGCCGCGGTGCTGGCCACGGCGGTGTACGCGGCGGCCGCGGGCTACTCCACGCACGCCTACGCGCAGACGCTGAGCGGGGACCGGCTCCAGTGGTACCTGGACACCGTGCGGGCCTCGCTCGCCGACGTGCCGGAGGAGGGCGGGCTGTACGCGCGCCCGGTCCCGGAGGACGTGGTGCTGGACTGGAACGGCCAGCGCCGCCTGAGCTCGTGGGTGCTGCCGCCGCTGGCCTCCCCGGAGGTGGCCCGGCGCATGGCCGAACCGGAGCAGTCCGGTACCGCCTACGTGCTCAACGACGCGGGCTACCTGGTTCCGGCCCGGCCCGCCGACAACAGCTTCATGTTCGCCCCCGGTCCGGCCGACGACTGCCTGGAGCCCTGGGAGGGGCTCGTGTCCTGGCCGGTGCGGGCGCACGGCGGCGACGCCCAGGTCGTCACCCTGGGCTACGCGTCGGAGGAGGCGGTCGGGGTGGTCGTGGCGGTGGGCGACGACTGGATCGAGGCGGAGCTGCCCGCCGCGCCGGAGGGCGCCACCTGGTACGTGCCGGCGGGCGCCCCGGGGCAGCGGCTGTCGGTGTTCGTGCCCGAGGAGCCGGAGGACCGGGGCGGCCTGTGTCTGACCTGGGTGTCGTTGGGCGTGATGGCGCCGACCGTGGAGGGCAACCCGTGGGACCCGCGGGAGGGCGACCGCGCCGCCGGGGAGTAGGGCCCGCCCGTCACACCGACGGCGCGCGGCGCGGCTCCGGCCCGCGCCGCTCCCGCGACCGGAGGAGCGTGCGCGCCCACCGGCGGCTGGGCTCCTCCACCCAGCGGTGGGTGGCCGCGGCCAGCAGCACGGTTCCGGCGGTCACCGGGATGACGTCCAGCCAGAAGGAGCCGGTGAAGATCTCCTGCCCGGTGAAGTCGCGCCACAGGTATAGCACGACGAACTGCCACAGGAACACCCCGTAGGAGATCCGGGCCAGGAACTGGCACACCCGGTGCCGCAGCAGGGAGTCCGGCCACCGGCCCTCCCGCCAGGCGGTGCCCAGCCGGAGCGGCTCCGGCGGCCGGAACGGGCGCGGGGCCAGCGCGACCGGGGCGATGAGGAAGAACGCGAACCCGGTCCCGGTCAGGGACTCCACCGCCGAGGTCCAGATGTCGCCGGAACCGATGAACCGCCCGCCCGTGGCGTCGGTGGCGTTGAGCGCGAAGAACCCGCCCGCCACCAGCCAGCACACGCCGGGCGAGGCGGCGACGGTCCGGCAGAAGCGGCGCACCGGGCCGTCCGCGCCGGGTTCGCGCCAGGCCCACTCCGAGATCACGGCCAGCGCCATCCCCGCCGCGAACAGGCCCGTGGCCCGGGGCAGCCAGGCGTGCATGTACTCGCGCGGCTCGGGATGGAACTGCGGGACCAGCGCGGCCAGGCCCAGGAGCGCCAGGACGGCCAGGCCGGTGAGCAGGCGCCGGCCCCGGGCGGCCGCGTCGGCGCCCCGGCGCGCCCACAGTGCCAGGAGCAGTCCGAGCAGCGGCAGCAGGAGGTAGAAGCTGACCTCGACCGACAGGCTCCACATCTGGCCCAGGCCGTAGGGGCCGGTGCCCACCCACGGGGGGTCGGTGTTGAAGGGGAAGGTCAGCGTCAGTACCTCGGCCCAGTACCGGAGCGAGCCCAGCTCCTCCCGGGAGTAGAGCAGCAGCGCCGTCACGGCCACCACCCAGTAGGCGGGGAGCACGCGCACGGCGCGGCGCCACAGGTAGGGGCGGGCGCGCGGCCCACGCACGCCGTCCAGCGCGGCACGCGCCCAGGGTCGGTACAGCAGCACGCCGGACAGGGCGAAGAACAGGGGGACGGCGAGGTCGAAGGCGGCCAGCAGCCCGCCGAGGACCCCGGGGGCCAAGGCGTCGCCGGTCTCGGTGGCCACGTGGAAGACCAGGACCATCAGGGCGGCCACGGCCCGGACGCCGTCGAGGGCCTCGTGGCGGCCGTCGACCTGGGGGAGCACCAGGGCGGGGTCGGGCCGGGGGGAGCGTGCGCCGGAGGTGCCGTCCGTGGGGTCCTCCGGCGCGGTGGGAGTGGGCGCCATGGGCCTTCCAGGTGCGGGGAGAAGACAGAACGCGTTTCACTAGAACGTGTTATAAAAATTTCGACACGCCCTGATGACGTCGTTAGCTACTGGGCAGTACTCTACCCGGAACTGGACCTAGTTCCACTGGACCCAGTTCCAGATCTGGACTCTCATCCGCCCAGGAGGGCACATGCGCCGTACCGTCGCGGTCGTTCTCATCGCGTTTGGGGTCTTCTTCCTCGCCCTTGCACCCATGACGCGCACGTGGCTGTCGAGCTCGCTGATGAAGACCCCCCTGGACTACTACAGCGAGACGGTCCTCGTCGCCGAAGGGGCCACCTACTTCAACATCGAGGACGTGGAACTCGTCGAGAACGCCACCCTGGAGGCCAACTCGACCATCCGGGCCGACGTGGCCTCCAGCACCGACGAGACGGTCGTGTGGGACCAGTTCACCTGGCTCCGGGACGCCGACACCGACTTCGGCATCACCTCCACCAGCCGCCGGGCCGGACACGACCGCG
The DNA here is from genome assembly GCF_009830945.1 of Nocardiopsis sp. FR4. GTDB lineage: Bacteria > Actinomycetota > Actinomycetes > Streptosporangiales > Streptosporangiaceae > Nocardiopsis. The sequence goes on from NZ_VWVV01000008.1 coordinate 131,918, forward strand.
TCACCGGCCAGGCCGTCGACTGCTGCGACGCCATGGTCAACGACGACTCCGTCGCGCAGACCGGACAGGCCTGGAAGTTCCCCTTCTTCACCGAGCAGCGCGACTACGACTTCTTCGAGACCACCGTCCGGGAGGTCGTCCCCATGGAGTACCGGGGGACCGAGGCGGTCGAGGGCGTGGAGGCCTACAAGTTCGTCCAGGAGGTCGACGGCGAGGTCATCGGGGAACGCACCCTGCCGCGCTCGGTGGCCGGCCTAGAGGGCGAGGGCGACGTCACCGGCGACGAGGTCTTCTCCATCACCCGCACCTACTGGATCGAACCCGTCACCGGATCCCCCCTCAAGATCAGCGAGGACCAGAACCGGGTCGTCGTGGTGGACGGCGAGGAGGTCCTGACGCTGCTCGACGCCGAACTCGTCTCCAACGACCAGTCGGTCCGCAACGCCGTGGAGAACTCCGAACAGGGCCGCGCCGTGCTCCCCCTGCTGCACACCACCCTGCCCGTCGTCTTCCTCGCCGTCGGCGTCGGCTTCCTCGGCGTCGCGGTCGTGCTGCTCCTCACCGGACGCCGCCGTGACCACTACAACTAGCCGGTGCGCCCGCCCGGCACCCGCGAGCGCCCCCGGTCCGCGTCCCGCCGCCGTCCGCGTCCCCGGGGCGCGGTGACGGAGCGGGTGCGGGCCGCGTCGGCGCCGGCGGGCGAGGTACCGCGCGGCGGCCGGGGGGCGGTCGCCGCGCTGGTCGCCGCGTGCCGCCCCCGGCAGTGGCTCAAGAACCTCCTCGTCCTGGCCGCCCCCGCGACCGCCGGGGTGCTCTCCAGTCCCGAGGCCCTGGCGGCCTGCGCTGCGGTGTTCGCCCTGTTCTGCGCGGCGGCCAGCGGCACCTACCTGCTCAACGACGTCCACGACGCGCACCGCGACCGCGCGCACCCGCGCAAGCGCCACCGGCCCGTCGCCTCCGGGGCGCTCCCGGTCCCGGCGGCCGTCGCGGCGGGAGCGCTGCTGAGCGTCGCGGCGCCGCTGGCCTCCCTGGCCCTGGGCAACCTCCCGCTGACCGCGCTGCTCACCGGGTACGTCCTGCTCACGCAGGCCTACACCCGGCGCCTCAAGGACGTGGTGGTGTGCGACCTGGTGACGGTCGCAGCCTGCCACGTGCTGCGCGCCGTCGCGGGCGGAGTCGCCGTCGGCGTGCCGCTGACCTCGTGGTTCGTCATCGTGGTGTCGCTGGCCGCGCTCCTGGTGGTGGTCGGCAAGCGCGAGGCGGAACTGCGCGCCGACCGGGAGGAGGCCGCCGGCGCGGTCCGCCCGGCCCTGCGCGGCTACACCACCTCCTACCTGACCCAGACCCGGACCATGGCCTCGGGCGCCATGATCGTCACCTACTGCCTGTGGGCGCTGGACCAGGCGGAGGGGGCGCGGGCCCTCTTCCACGCGGTGAGTATCGTTCCCTTCATCATGTTCGTCCTGCGCTACAACCTGCTCGTGGAGCGGGGGGTGGGCGAGGAGCCCGAGGAGATCGCCCTGCGCGACCGCCCCCTGCAACTGGCCCTCGGCTCCCTCGCGGCGCTGGTGGCCCTGGGGATCTACCTGTGAACGACGAGCCGGCGAGCGGCCGGCGGACCCTGCTGCACGGGTGGGGGCGCACCGCGCCCACGGCCGCCCGCGTCGTGCGCCCGCGCACGGCCGAGCAGGTAGCCGAGGCGCTGTCCCGGGCCGGGGAGCGCGGGGCGCTGCCGCGCGGACTCGGCCGCTCCTACGGCGACGCCGCCCAGGACGCCGGGGGCCTGGTCCTGGACTGCACCGGGCTCACCGGCCCCGTGCGCCTGGACGCCGCCCGAGCCGAGGTGACCGCCCCGGCGGGCACCAGCATGGACCGCCTCCTCACCCACCTGCTGCGCCGGGGGTACTTCGTCCCCGTCACCCCCGGGACCCGCCACGTCACCCTGGGCGGGGCCGTCGCCGCCGACGTCCACGGCAAGAACCACCCGGCCGACTCCTCCCTCGGCGCACACGTGCGCGCCCTCACCCTGGTCACCCCGGACGGGCGCACGCGCCGCCTGGGGCCCGGGGGAGAGGACCCCGACCTGTTCTGGGCGACCGTGGGGGGCATGGGCCTGACCGGCGTGGTCACGGAGGTCACCGTGGCCGTCCAGCCGGTGGAGACCGCGTACATGGCGGTGGACACCGACCGGACCGCGGACCTGGAGGCCACCCTGGAGCTGATGGCGGACACCGGCCACCGCTACTCGGTGGCCTGGCTGGACCTGTTCGCCCGGGGCGGTGCCCTGGGACGGGGGGTGGTCACCCGGGCCCGGCACGCGCTTCCCCGCGACCTGCCTCCCCGGACGCGCCGCGACCCGCTGCGGTACCGGAGCACGAGCCTGCCCGTGCCGCCCCTGACCCCGCCTGCGGGAGCCCTCAACCGGTGGAGCGTGGGCGCCTTCAACGCGCTGCGCCACGCCCGCGCGCCGCTGCGGCGGCGCGGGCAGGTCCAGCCGGTGGGCGACTACTTCCACCCCCTGGACGCCCTACGGGACTGGAACCGGATGTACGGGCGCCCTGGTGCGGTGCAGTACCAGTTCGTGGTGCCCTTCGGGGCCGAGGGGACGCTGGCGCACGTGGCCGAGCGGCTGTCCCGTGCCCGGGTCCCCTCGTTCCTGGCGGTGCTGAAGAGGATGGGCGCGCCGACCCCGGCGCCGCTGTCCTTTCCCCGGCCGGGCTGGTCGCTGGCCGTGGACCTGCCCGCCGGCCTGCCCGGCCTCGGCGCGGTGCTGCACGGCTTCGACGAGCGGGTGCTCGACTCGGGGGGACGCCTGTACCTGGCCAAGGACAGCCGGGCCCGGGCCGAGACCGTGCACGCCATGTACCCCGGGCTTCCCGCGTGGCGGCGGACGCGCGAGCGCGCCGACCCGGGCGGGGTGATGGTCTCCGACCTGGCCCGGCGCCTGCGGCTGCTGTGACGCCAGGACGTTCCAGAGGACTTCGGGAAGGGGACGCGACCGTGCGTGACTCGGTGGGATCGGTGCGCAGCGTGCTGCTGCTCGGCGGCCGCAGTGAGATCGGCCTGGCCATCGTCGAACGGCTGGTCCGCGAGGGGGCCCGCGAGGTGGTGCTGGCCGCCCGGGGCGGGGTGGACCCCGTGCCGGGGGCGCTCACCGCGCTGGGCGCCGACGTGTACTCGGTGGACTTCGACGCCAGCCTGCCCGAGACCCACACCGGCACCGTCGCGGAGGCGGTGGCGCTCGTGGGTGACCTGGACGTTGTGGTGGACGCGTTCGGGGTGCTGGGAGAGCAGTCCGCGTACGAGGCCGATCCGGCCGCCGCGGCGCGCGCGGCCGCCGTCAACTACGGCGGGCACGTGTCCGCCGGCCTGGCCGTGGCCGCCCGCCTGCGCGAGCAGGGGCACGGGGCCCTGGTGGTGCTCTCCTCCGTCGCGGGCGTGCGGGTCCGCAGGTTCAACTACGTGTACGGGTCGGCCAAGGCGGGCCTGGACGGCTTCGCGCAGGGGCTCGCCGACTCCCTGCACGGCTCCGGGGCGCGGGTGCTGGTGGTGCGGCCGGGCTACGTGCCCACGCGGATGTCCGCGCACGTGGCCCCCGCCCCGTTCCCGGCCACCCCTGGCCAGGTCGCGGAGGCGGTCTCGGCGGGGCTGCGCTCCCGGGCCACCACCGTGTGGGCGCCGCGGGTGCTCCAGCCGCTCTTCACCGGGATGCGGCTGGTGCCGCGCTCCCTGTGGCGCCGTCTCGGCCGCTGAGGCGTCCGGCCGGGCTCCCCGCGTCAGCGGTCGTGAACGCCCGCGCCCTTCCGGAGGCGGGGACCGTGGAGGCACCGCGGTCAGCCGCGTTCCGGGTCGGCGGCGGAAAGACGGTAGGAGGACAGCGGGACCAGGCAGCACAGCATCACCGCGGCGGGCACCAGCGTGCTGCCCACGAGCATGCCGCGCAGGGCCTCGTCGCTCTGCCGGACCGCCTCCCCGGCCCCCGACTCCACGTATCCGCTCACCGCCAGCGCCAGGGACAGCAGGCCGGTGCCCACCGCCTGGGCCATCGCCTCGCCCGAGGTCCACAGGCCCGACAGCACGCCGCCCTGGCGGCGGCCCGACGCGTCGCCTGCGGCCAGGCAGTCCGCCAGCATCGACCACGGCAGCAGCGTCGCCCCGGACAGGCCCACCCCCACGAGTACGGACGAGACCACCGCGCCGGGCACGCCCCACGCAGGGATCATCAGCAGTCCCAGGCCGCCCAGGGCGAACACCACGGCCGAGTATCCGGCGGCCCTGCGCTTGTCCACCCGCACCGACAGGCGCTTCCACAGCGGCGCCGACGCGATCAGCGGCACCAGCACGCAGACCATGAGAATGCTCGTGTACCGCGGTTCGCCCATGACGTTGGAGGTCACGTACGGCACACCGGTCACCATGGTGCCCTGGGCCACCGCCATCAGCAGGTTGGCGGGGAACAGCACCCGGAAGTGCCGGTGGGCGAAGGCCGCCCGGAGCTGGGCCGGAAGGCCCTCGGAGCGGTGCGGGTGCGCCGGACGCGGCGCCCGGCGCGTCCCGGCCACCGCGCCCAGCATCGACACCAGCACCACGCCGCCCATGACCAGGCCCATCGTCCGGTACCCGATCACGTCGTCCCCGGCGGAGGACTGGATGACCGGGGCCAGGGCGCCGCCCAGCATCAGCGCGAGTCCGACGAAGGCCGTGCGCCAGGTGTTGAACGTGGACCGCTCGTGGTAGTCGGCGGTGATCTCCCCGGGCATCGCGGTGTGCGGCACCTGGAACACGGAGGAGGCCAGCGCGGCGGCCACGAACACCACCGCCACGTAGGCCGCGGCGGTGCCGCCCTCCAGCGGCGGCCCGGCGAACATCGCGGCGAAGAACAGCGGGAGGGTCAGCGCGCCCGCCAGCATCCACGGCCGTCGCGGACCCCACGACGAGCGGGTCCTGTCGGACCAGACGCCGATATACGGACTGACCGCAAGGTCGATCACCTTGGGGAGGAACACCACCGCCCCGGCCAGCGCGGGGCTCACCGCCAGGGTGTCGGTCAGGTAGATCAGGAGCAGCAGTCCCGGAACCGTGTTGACGACGCTCGTGGCCACCGCCCCGCTGCCGTACCAGGCGTGTACGGAGCGGGGCAGCGGCGCCGTACCCGTGGCGGGGGGAAGGGTGGTGCTCACGCGCGCCCTTCCGGAGCGGCGGCGGTGTCCGTGCCGCCCTCCGCTCCGTACAGCTCCTCGTGGCCGACCGGGTCCACGTCGTGCGCCACCGGGCAGGTGGCCGGGAACGTGCCGATCCGGTTGACGTCGTAGCCCTGGGGGTAGCTGCGGATGTTCGGGTTGCCGTCCGCCCACAGCGGCTCCTCGCGCGGCCTCATCCGCCGTACCACGCTGGCGCGCAGCTTCAGGGCGAGGTCGGCCGAGCGGCGCCAGGCCCGGCTGGGCGGTTCGTAGCGGAAGGCCTCGATGAGCGACTCGTCCAGGATCGCCATGGAGAACTTCCGGGCCAGCCCCGCCACGCGCTTGGGGTAGAAGGTCACCATGAGGTCCAGGGTGGCGTCGGAGACCCTCCGGCCGCCCTCGGTGTAGGCGAAGTGCTCCTTTTCGTAGGAGTCGAGGAGGTCGCGGAACTCCTCGTAGGTCCCGGGGATGTCCTTGATCCCCATGTACTTTCCGAGTTTGCGGTAGTAGTGGGTGATCGCGGCGGTCTCGTGGTCGCTCAGCCTGCGCCAGCCGTAGCCGTAGTCGTTGAGCCAGCGCACGGGCATGACCACGAAGGTGCTGAGCACGTACCGGTAGTCGTCGTTGCTGATGTCGTAGGAGCGGTGCATCTGGTTCATCCGGCGCAGCGAGTCGCGCCCCTTACCCGGTTCGAACCCGTACCGCATCATGTTGTTGAGGATCAGCGCGGTGTCGTCGTAGCGCTTCTGCGTGCTGCCGGTGAACTCGTTGGTCCTGCCGAGCAGTTCGCCGATGCTGGGCACGGCGTAGGTCCGGTACAGGGCGATGCCCAGCGCCCGACCCATGTCCCAGGGGAACTCGTGGGCGTTGAGGATCTGCATGATCCGCACGCAGTCGGCCTCGGCGTCCAGGCGGTGGATCTCGTCCCGGAGATCGAAACGCTTCATTCGACTCTTCCTTACGGGGAGTACGGGGGTGGGGGTGTCCTGGTGGGGAAGTCGGGGAGTGGCGGGGGAGCTTCTCCGTGCTCCGCTACCTCTCCGTGGCCTCGGGGGCCGTCGGGGAACCGACGGCCTGGCCCTCGGCGGGCACGCGGGCGCCGGTGGCGGGGACCTCGCGGGTGACCATGTCGTGCGGGACCGGGCACCCCTGGGGGAAGGTGCCGATCCGGGACGGGTCGTAGCCGCCGGGGTAGCTGCGGATGTTGGGGCTCTGCCGGGCCAGGCGCGGCTCGGTGCGCGGCGGCATCAGCCGCACCACCCGCGCCCGCAGCCTCAGCGCGGCGTGGCTGAGCCGGCGCCAGGCGGCCGAGGGCTCGGGATAGTCGAAGGCGCGGATGAGCCGGTCGTCCAGCAGCGCCCTGGTGAAGGGGCGCACCAGCGGCCGCTGCCAGGCGGGGTAGAAGTCCGCCATCAGCTCCAGGGTGGCGTCGGAGACCGCCCGGCCGCCCTCGGTGTAGGCGAAGTGCTCCTTTTCGTAGGAGTCGAGGAGGTCGCGGAACTCCTCGTAGGTCCCGGGGATGTCCTTGATCCCCATGTACTTTCCGAGTTTGCGGTAGTAGTGGGTGATCGCGGCGGTCTCGTGGTCGCTCAGCCTGCGCCAGCCGTAGCCGTAGTCGTTGAGCCAGCGCACGGGCATGACCACGAAGGTGCTGAGCACGTACCGGTAGTCGTCGTTGCTGATGTCGTAGGAGCGGTGCATCTGGTTCATCCGGCGCAGGGCGTCGCGGCCGCGGCCGGGCTCGAAGCCGTGCTCCATGATGTCGTTGAGGATCAGCGTGGTGTCGTCGTAGCGGTGCTGCGTGCGCTCGGTGAACTCACGCGTGTGCGCCAGCAGTTCGCCGATGCTGGGCACGGCGTAGGTCCGGTACAGGGCCAGGCCCAGGGCTTGCTCCATGTCCCAGGGGAACTCGTGGGTGGCGAGGATCCGCGTGATCCGCTCGCAGTCGGCCTCGGCGTCCAGGGTGTGGATCCGGTCGCGCCACTCGAACCGCTTCATGGGGAACTCCAGTCACCTCTGTGGGCCCGCCCGGACGGGTCCACGGTCTGCGGGGGTGCGCCTGGCGGCGCTCCACGGGGCGCACTTTACCCGGAAGCTCCTTGTGTACAGCTTTTCTTGGCGTCCGATCCTGTCCGGAATCCGGATGTGTGTCCGTAATGCGCGCGTCACGCCCTCCGCGGCGGGAGACGCGGTGCCCGCACGGCGAAGGGGCCGGAGGCAGTGCCTCCGACCCCCTTCGCCGTGCCCGTGCTCAGGCCGCCGTCTGCTCGACCAGCCGGTTGACCAGTGTTACCAGCACGTTCTTGGCGGAGGCGCGTTCGCGCGCGTCGCACAGCACGACCGGGACCGCCGGGTTCAGGCTCAGCGCCTCGCGCACCTCCTCGGGCGAGTAGGTGTGGGCGCCCTCGAAGCAGTTCACCGCCACCACGAACGGCACACCGCGCCGCTCGAAGAAGTCCACCGAGGCGAAGCAGGTCTCCAGGCGACGCGTGTCGGCGATGACCACCGCGCCCAGCGCGCCCTCGGACAGCTCCTCCCACATGAACCAGAACCGCTCCTGGCCGGGCGTGCCGAACAGGTACAGCACCAGCCCGGAGTTGATGGTGATGCGGCCGAAGTCCAGTGCCACGGTGGTGGTGGTCTTGGACTCCACCCCCGACAGGTCGTCGATGCCGTAGCTGGCCTCGGTCATCACCTCCTCGGTGCTCAGGGGGGTGATCTCGCTGACCGATCCGACCAGCGTGGTCTTACCGGCCCCGAAGCCCCCGGCCACCAGGATCTTCAGCGCCGCCGGGACGGGTGCCTGCGTGTCGTCAGAGTCGTTGGATGCCATCGAGAACCGCCTGGAGTACGTCCCGGCTCACCGGGCTCTTCGCTGTGTAGGGGGCGCGGGCCAACGCGAGGCCGCGGTTGAGGAGGTCGCTCAGCAGGACCTTGACCACGGCCACCGGGATGTCCAGGTGGGCGGACACCTCGGCGACCGACTGGGGACGGCGGCACAGTTCCAGGATGCGGACCTGTTCCGGCTCCAGCGCCATCTCGTCGACCTCGGCGCGCTTGGCCGCGATCACCACGCTGATCATGTCCAGCTGGACGGTGTCCGCGTGGTCGCGGCCCTGCGCGATCACGTACGGGCGGACGAGCGGCCCGGCGTCGTCGCGGGCCGCGTCGTCGTATCCGCCGACCGCGTCGCGTTGCGGCAGGCCGTGCGGTGCCTCGTCCGGTGGCAACTCGTTGTGCGCTTGCATACCGTCCCCTAACGTGCGGCTTCCCCGGAGGAGTCCTCGTGCCTGGGCGCCGCGTCCAGATAGCGACCCACCTGTTCGACCAGGACGTTCATCTCGTAGGCGATGAGGCCGACGTCGGCGCTCTCCTCGGCCAGCACCGCCAGGCACGCGCCGCGTCCGGCCCCGGTGACGAACAGGTAGGCGTTCTCCATCTCCACCACGGTCTGCAGGACCTCGCCGCCGCCGAAGTGGCGCCCCGTGCCCCGGGCCAGGCTCTGGAAGGCGGACGCCACCGCGGACAGGTGCTCGGCGTCCTCCTTGCCCAGGTCGCGGGAGCGCCCGATCAACAGGCCGTCGGCGGACAGCACGATGGCGTGCCGGGAACCCACCGCCCGGTCGAGCAGCTCGTCCAGCAGCCAGTCGATGTCCTTCTTGCCCGCGCCGCTTCCACTGTCACGCTGGGCGCTTTCGGGAGTACTCGTCACGGTTACGCGTCCTTGTCGGTGTCGTTGGTCTGCTGCTTGCCTTCGCGCCGTCCGCGGTCAGTCCCCTGCTGGAACGCGGACATGTTCCGGCGCAGGCGAGCCAGCCGCTCCGCGCCGCCCTGGGCGGAGGCCCCGTCCGTCGCGGGGCCGCCCAGGAGGTCGGACGTGGAGTCGGTCGCCAGCTGCGGTGCCAGGTTCTCCTGGGGACGCCGCTTGGGCAGCGGGGGACGTCCGTCCCCGGCCTCGACCACGGGGGACGGTGCGCCGTCCCCGGCCGCGGTGTCGGCGGAGGGGACCGCGCTGATGGTCGGGGTCCGGGTGGGCAGCGGGGGGCGTTCGGCGTCCTCGGTGGGGGCCGGGCCCTCGTCCCCGGTCCCGTCGCTCCGCGCGCCCTCGCGGACGGGCGGAGCCTCGGGGGAGGCGGTCCGCGGGGCGGGTTCCCCGGTCTCCCCCAGCGCGTCCCCGGCGGTCACCGAGGTCAGCACGGGCCGGGTGCCGGCGCCCGAGCCCACCGGATCGGGCGAGCGGTCGAGGATCTCGCGCACCTCCCAGACGTCCTCGCCGCCGTCCTCGGACGCGGGCAGAGAGGCGCGGTCACCGGAGATCAGCTCGTGCGGCAGCAGCACGATCGCCTGCACGCCGCCGTAGGGGGAGGGGCGCAGGTGCACGCGGATGCCGTGGCGGTGCGCCAGGTGCGAGACCACGAACAGGCCGAGGCGCATCTTCTCGTTGAGGCGCATCACGTCGAACTTGGGCGGGCTGGCCAGCAGCGCGTTCGCGGCCTCGAACTCGCTCTCGGTCATGCCGAGGCCCCGGTCCTCGATCTCGATGGTCACGCCGTTGGGCACGTCCTCACTGCTCAGACGCACGTGGGTGTGCGGCGGGGAGAACATCGCGGCGTTGTCGACCAGCTCGGCGACCAGGTGGATGACGTCGGCGACGGCCGGGCCGTTGAGGTGCACGCGGGCGATCCGCTCGCGCTTGACGCGGGTGTAGTCGCCGGACTCGGAGATGGCCCCGCGCAGGACGTCGATCAGCGGCATCGGGCGGTGCCAGGTCCGTCCCGGAGCCTCGCCCCCCAGGATCAGCAGGTTCTCGGCGTTGCGGCGGGACCGGGTGGCCAGGTGGTCGAGCTTGAACAGCTGGGCCAGCTGCTCGGGGTCCTCCTGCTCGCGCTCCATCTGGTCCAGCAGGCGCAGCTGCCGGTGGACCAGGGTCTGGCTGCGGTGCGCGATGTTGAGGAAGACGCGGTTGACGCCCTGGCGCAGCTCGGCCTGCTGTACGGCCTCGTCGACGGCCGCGCGCTGGGCGGTGTTGAACGCCCTGGCGACGTCGCCGATCTCGTCGTCCTCCTCCGTGAGGGAGGGCAGGGCGGTCCCGATGTCCACGCGCTCGCCCTCGTGGAGGCGGCGCATCAGGACGGGCAGGCGCTGCTCGGCCAGGTCGTTGGAGTCGTCGCGCAGGCGCAGCAGGCGCTCGGTGAGCCGCTGCGAGGATCGGCGGGCCAGCAGGAAGGCGGCGAGGATGACGACCGCGACACTGATGCTTCCTGCGGCGGCGACGAGCACGGCTTGGTTGGCCTGGGAGCGGGTCACGCTGGCGGCGTAGACGGCCTCGTCGGCGCCGATGTCGGTGAACTCGTCGAGCACGCGGTCGTAGGCCTCCGACCACTCGGCCTCGTCCACCGGCATGGACAGGTCCTCGACCTCGCTGGGCACCAGGGTGACCGGGTCGGTGACCGTCTCGGTGGTGACCTGGCGGTCCATGATCGTTTCCTGCATCCGGGTCAGGTCGGCGTACTCCTGGCTCGCCAGGACCGCCTCCAGACGCTCCTCGTGGCCCTCGCCCGCCAGGTAGTGGCCGTTGGCCGCGAGCAGGCTCTCGTAGGACCCGACCAGCTCGGTGAACCGGCGCTGGTCCTCCACGGTGAGCTCGTCGTTGGCGAAGGCGCGCGCGATCTGGGTGTCGGTCTGCGCGAACTGGTCCACGGTGCGGAACATGTAGGTCGCGGTGAAGCCGGGGCTGATCGCCTCCCCGCTGTTGCCCTGGCGGGCCTGGCTGTCGAAACTGTCGGCGCCGTGCAGGATCAGCTCGTTGTAGTAGTCGAGGACCTCGTCGCGGGTGGCCTCGCCGGAGTCGACCGACGCGCGCAGCGCGTCGATCTGGCCGTACTGGGCGTGCAGCATCTCGATGTGGTGGCCGCCCTCGCCGGGGGCCAGGTCGGCGAAGCCGATCAGCTCGCCGACCACTACGCCCAGGGAGCCGTCCGTGCTCTCGCGCACATCCTCCAGCCGGTGCTGCAGTTCATGGTCCTCGGGGTGCTCGAGGTAGGCGACCGTGACCGACCGCTCCTGCATCACGTCCACGAGGCCGACGGCCGCGGGCGTGACCAGGTCCTCGGTGGCCTGGGCGCGGAGGAGCTTCATGACCGCGTCACCGGTGAGGACGAAGGTGAGGACCAACCAGAGCACCACCAACGCGGTGGTGGGAATCATGACCATTGCGCGGATGCGGGCGGTGATGCTTCGCCCGCGTCGCTGGGGTACTGACTGCACGGTTCTCCTGTCGATCCGCGTCCGGAGTCTTGTCGGGGGCGGTGCGGGGCGGGCCGCGGTCACCGGGTGCCCGTGGCCCGGCGTTTCTCGGTCCGCCTGCGCGCGGCCTCCTGCCCCGCGGGCGGCGTCCGTCGGGGGTTCTCGACGCGGGGCGTACCGCAGGGTAACCACAAACACGGCATTTCGGCGTGGGGATCGTATCTCGCCGGTGAAACGCTGAAATATCCGGGTGGTGAAGGCAGTCTGCCACGAAAGGCGAGAATGTTCACTTCTCGGACGCGATGGTGGGTCTGTTCTCTCCGTTAACTATTGTGACAATAGGGCCAACGTCACATAGAGCGAAGAGTGTACGCAACCCCTGCTCCGGGTGTTCACCGGCCCCGGGTGCTCTCCGGGGTGAGCCGGGCGGGGAACCGGCCGGGACGCGGCCGTGGCGGGACCGGAACGGCCCCGGGGCGATGCCCGGGCGTACGGGAACGGATATCCGCGTTCGGCCCTTGCCTCCGCGTGGAGCGTACTAGCGTTGCCCACGGCGGGCGAAGCGCGCCCATGGGCGGGTGCGGCACCGCCGCGGTACGGGGGCGCGACATGGGCCGGCTGTTCGGCGGGGGACAGGAGGCGGCGGTGGCCGCCGTTCCGCTGCTGGTGCTCACCGGAGCCGCGCTCTACCTGTGCGGGCAGTACCGTCGCTACGGGCGCCCGCACGGCTGGCCCGGTCTGCTCACCGCGGCGGCGCTGGGCACGGGGATGGGACTGGCCGCCTACGCGGTCCGGCCGCTGCCCGCGTCCGCGGACGGCCTGTGCGCGCACGCCCCGGTCCCCGCCGCGTGGGACGTTCGGTGGGCGGCCGCGCCCCTCGTCCCTCCTGGGCTGGCTGACCGCCCGCTGGGTGCCACCGCCGCCCGGCGGGGCCCGCGGCTGACCCTCTGCCGTCCCCGACCGCGCGGTGCCCGGCCTGGGGCGGCGGCTGACCGGAGGGCTGCTCGACCTCGGCCTGTGGTGGTTCGGCGCGGCCGCCCTCCCGGGAGCGGATGGGATCCCCGGCGGCGGGGGCCGGACCGCCGTCCTGCTGTCCCTGGCCCTGGTCCTTGCCGTCGTCCTGCCGCGGCTGCGCCGTGACCGCCTCGCCCCGGGCGCGGCCTCGGTACGCCTGGCACTGGTCGCGACCGGGTATCCGGCCCCCGCGGCCCGCTGGCGGGTGCTGGCGCGCACCGCGCTGCTCCAGGCGCCGGTGGGCCTCCTCGTCGCCTCGGGGCGGCCCTGGCTCGCGCTCGCCGTGGCCGCGGCGCACGCCGGCACCGCGCTGGTCCGCGCCGACCGCGCGGGCCTGGCCGACCTGGTCTGCGGCGTGCGCGTGAGCACTCGGTCCACCCTGGACGGGACTGCCCTCGCGCCTGGTCCGCTACTCCGCGCCGCGCGGGGAGGCCGTGGCCGCTAGCGCCACTCCAGGTAGCCCAGGAACAGGCCCGTGAACACCAGGATCGCGCCCAGCGTGCCGAACAGCCCCCGCACCCAGTGCGACAGCCACGGCGCGGACACGATCCGGGCCAGCGCGGGCCGGTCGGGGTCGTAGGCCACGGTGACGATCTCCCCGGCGCGGGAGGCGGTCCACCCCGTGTTCTCGTGCTCGGCGTGCACCTCCTGGCCGTCCTCGGTGCGGAACTGCACGATCATGCGCGAGGCCGTGGAGGTCTCGTGGTAGCCGATGACCCGGGCCTTGGCGCGCGTCCCCCGGCGGGCCAGCCGCAGGTCCAGACGCGTGTCGCGGGCCACCACCCACAGCATGGCCGCTCCGGCCAGCAGGGGGAGCAGGGGATAGAGGTTGACCATCGAGAGCGTCCTCTCAGGAGTTCGCGGCAGGGGGCCCGCCCCGGGGCGGGGCGGACGTCACGGTGGGGGCTCCGGGGCGAGGACCAGGCCGTCGGCCATACGGGTCAGGGCGGCGTGGACCTCCTCGACCGGGCGTTCGGGCTGGAGCGTGCGCCAGTCCAGGGCCACCGTCACCACCATGCCGAACAGCGCGGAACCGGCGAGGCCGGTGTCCAGGCCCGTCCGCAGCCGCCCCTCGCGGGCGAGCTCCTCCAGCAGCCCGCTGATCACCCCGATGGCCTCGGTGCGGATCTGCAGGACGGTGGCGTACCAGGCCCGGTTGGTGCGCCAGGCCTCCGCCATGAGCAGCCGCGCCAGCGCCTCGTGCTCGCCGATGAACACCACCCCGGCGCGGAGCACGGCGGCGAGCGCCGCACGCGGCGGGACCCCGGCCCCGGGCGCGGGCACCGCCTCCTTGAGGGTGTCGGCCAACCGGCTCACGCCCCACTCCATCAGCGCGGCGTACAGCTCGTCCTTGCCGCCGAAGTTGTAGTAGACGGTGCCCTTGGCCACCCCCGCGCGCTCGGCGATCTCGTCGACGGTCGTGGCGCCGTACCCCTGTTCGGAGATCAGCGTGACCGCCGCCTCGAACAGGCGGCGCCGGGTCGTGGCCCGGCGGCCGCTCACCGGCCGGCCAGGGGTGCGCGTACTCATCCCGTCCATTGTGCCCGTGTTCACGGTGGACACGCCATGTCCGGTCCCCGCGGCCCCCTCCCGGGACCACTCCGGGGACCGGTTCGGCCGCTCACAGCTTCAGCGCGGGGTGCAGGGCGGACATCGTCCGCGTGCGCCTGCGCTCCACCGTCCATCAGGTCAGCAGCAGCGGGACCACCAGCCACAGGGACGTCACTCCGAACGCCGACCACACCGGGGCCGTGTCGCCGCCGCTGATCAGGTGGCGCGGCGCGGTCACGGCCCAGCTCAGCGGTAGGAACGGGCCGACGGCCTGGAAGAAGGCCGGGCTGGTCTCGACCGGGTAGGTGCCGCCCGCCGACGTCAGCGGCACCACCCGGCCGGCCAGCGCCACCCGCCACGAGGGGACGGAGGAGACCAGGGCGCGCGCGGACAGAGCGGGCAGCACCATGAACACCACCATCGCGCCCACCCACAGGGACAGGGGGACGAAGAAGGGGGCGAAACCGGTTCCGTAGTCGGGCGCCTCGTTGGCGACCGCGCCGTCCAGCCGGACGGGTCGGCTCATCGTCTCCGAGGCGTTCCCGCGGCCGCGGTCCGAGTAGGTGGGGATCTCGTTCGCCCCCTCGTCCAGGCCCCGGGCCAGCTCGTCGGAGCCCGAGGACAGCTCCCCCAGCCCGAGTGCAGCTCCCCGGCGCCTCCGCTGAGCTCTCCCAGTCCGGTGTCCAGGTCGCCGGCCCCCTCGGCGGCCTCCTCCGTCCGTGGATCTCGTTGAACCCGAGGAAGATCCGGTCCAGGTAGTCATCGAGCGCGGAGGCCGCCGCGGCGTCGCGGACCACGCGGAACGCGCTTCCGGCCAGCTGGCGGACGACGAAGCCGTTGGAGCCGTCGTAGCGCGCCCGCAGGGTCGCCGGTGCCGGGGACTCGTGGTCGCGGGCGGGCGAGGCCAGGTCGGCGCTGAAGTCGGCGGGGATGGTCAGCGAGACGTAGTAGGTGCCGTCGCGGACCCCGCGCGCCGCCTCCTCCGCGCTGACCGGGTGCCAGTCGAGGCCGCCGCGCTCCAGGGGCGTGTCGGTCAGCTCCGCCCCGGCGTTGACCTCACGGTCCTCGACCGTGACCGGCCGGTCCTCGTTGACCAGGGCGACGGGCAGCCGCTCCAGTCCGCCGAACGGGTCCCAGAACGACCACAGGTACATGCCCGAGTACAGCAGGGGGATGAGCAGGACGCGAGCAGCGCGGCGGCGGGCAGCGGTGAGCGGAGGAAGGAGCGCGCCGTCAACAGGCCCAGCCGCGGGACGGCGAGGGGGCGGCGGACGCGTCTACGCCGGGCCACGGCCGCCCTCCTCCCCGTCTCGGAGGGTGCGCGGACCGGCCCCGGAGGCGCGGCCGGACGGTTCCTGGCGCAGGGGGAGCGGACCCTGGGTGTCGTGGTCGGCGCACCCGCCCAGGGCGCCGGCGTCGGCGCAGGTGGCGATCACGGTCATACCGTCGTTCGCGCCAGCCGTTTGAGGGTGCGCCACAGCTCGGTCTGGTGCTCGGGGGACAGGCCGCCGTCCACGTCGTCCACGGCCAGGAGGCGGGGTTCGGCCAGCGGCGCCAGGGCCACGACCAGTCGGCGGCGTTCGAGCATGGACAGCTTCCGGACCGGGGCTGTGCGGTCGAGGCCGTCGAGCCCGGCGGCGGCCAGGGCCTCGTCGGCCAGGCTCCGCGCGGCGGGGCGCATCCGCAGCAGCAGGCCCTCGGAGAGGTGTTCGCGCACCCGGAGCCTCTCGTCCAGCGGGTTGACCCCGTCCATCAGCCCGAGCGCGCTGATCCGGCGGACCCGCCGGGAGTACCGGGGCAGCGCGTGGCCGTCCACGTGCAGGGTTCCGCCGGAGGGGCGCATCCGGCCGGTCAGGGTCAGCAGCAGGGCGCTGCGCCCGCCCCGGAGTCGGCCTGGAAGACGGTGAGCGTGCCCGCGCGGGCGGTGAAACCGACCCCCGTGTACACGGGGCCCTCGCGCGTGGTGAGCTCGACGCCCTCGGCGCGGACACGGGCTCCTGCGGCCCGTAGCATTCCCGTTCCCCTCCATTTTTGAACTGACTGGTCAGTGCAAAAGTGTGCTCCCACCGTACTCCGCCGGTCCGCCGGGTCCGGGCGCCGGGGGCTGTGGGGTGCCGCACAGCGCGCGGTGGCCGGAGCCGGGAGGGGGGACGGGCCGACCGGGGTAGGGGAGGGGCCGGATGCGGTTGGATGGGCATCCGGCGCGTCGGACGAACGGGAGGATCAGGGTGTCGGAGATCTCTGAACGGGTCGCACGGGTTCTGGACGACCCCGACAACTGGCCGGACGACCCCAGGGAAGCCGTCGCGCTCCAGCGGCGCCTGGCCGACCGGGTGCGCCAGGAGCCGCTTGACCCGGACGCGGTGCGGCTGGTGGCCGGGCTGGACGTCAGCTACGCCACGGACAACACGGCGCTCTCCGCGGCGGCCGTGGTCATGGACGTGCGGACCCTGGAGGTGGTGGAGACCGCGGCCATCTCCTCCGAGCCGTCCTTCCCCTACATCTCGGGGCTCTTCGGGTTCCGCGAGGCCCCGCCGGTGCTGGAGGCCCTGGGGCGGCTGAAGGTGACCCCCGACGTGTACCTGTGCGACGGCTTCGGGCTGGCGCACCCCCGGCGGTTTGGCGTGGCCTCCCACCTGGGCGTGCTCCTGGACCTGCCGGTGGTGGGCTCGGCCAAGTCGGTGCTCTACGGCAGGCACAGCGTGCCGGGGAACGAGCGGGGGTCCTGGACGCCGATGGTCGCCGGGCGTTCGGAGGTGGTGCCCGACTCCTTCGCGCTCGCGGAGTCGGGGGCCGAGGTGATCGGACGCGTGCTGCGCACCCGCGCGGGCGTCAAGCCGGTCTACGTGTCCGTCGGCCACCGGGTGGACCTGGAGGGCGCCGCCGAGCTGGTGCTGCGGATGTCGCCCAGGTACCGGGTCCCCGAGCCGGTCCGGCACGCGGATCGGCTGTGCGGTGAGCACCGCAAGGCGGTACTCGCCCGGAAGCGGGCCCCGGAGGGCGGCGGCGCGGAGCCCGTGTCCTGAGGTTTCCGGGACGTGCCGGAGCACCGGGCCGCCCCCGTCGGAGGCGGCCCGGGGTCCTACCAGCTGGTGTGGACCGGGCGTCCCTCGTTGTACCCGGCGGCGCTCTGCACGCCCACCACGGCGCGCTCGTGGAACTCCGCCAGCGAGGTCGCGCCCGCGTAGGTCATCGAGCTGCGCACACCGGCGACGATCTGGTCGATCAGGTCCTCCACCCCGGGCCGCTCAGGGTCCAGGTACATGCGGCCGGTGGAGATGCCCTCCTCGAACAGGGCCTTGCGGGCGCGGTCGAAAGGCGAGTCCTCGGCGGTGCGCAGCCGGACCGCGCGGGCCGAGGCCATGCCGAAGCTCTCCTTGTACTGCCTGCCCTCGGCGTCGCGCAGCACGTCCCCGGGTGACTCGTAGGTCCCGGCGAACCAGGAGCCCACCATCACGTTGGACGCGCCGGCCGCCAGGGCCAGGGCCACGTCGCGCGGGTGGCGCACACCGCCGTCGGCCCACACGTGCCCGCCCAGGTCGCGCGCGGCCTCCGCGCACTCCAGGACCGCGGAGAACTGGGGGCGGCCCACGGCGGTCATCATGCGGGTGGTGCACATCGCGCCCGGGCCCACCCCGACCTTGACGATGTCGGCTCCCGCCTCGATCAGGTCCCGGGTGCCCTGGGCCGTGACCACGTTGCCCGCCACGACCGGAACCTCCGGGGACAGCGAGCGCACCTTGGAGATGGCGGTGAGCATCTTCTCCTGGTGGCCGTGCGCGGTGTCGATCACGAGCGTGTCCACACCGGCGGCCAGCAGCTCGGCGGCCTTGCCCGCCACGTCGCCGTTGATCCCGACGGCGGCGGCCACGCGCAGGCGGCCCTCCGCGTCCACGGCGGGCGTGTACAGGGTGGAGCGCAGCGCGCCCGTGCGGGTGAGCACGCCCACCAGGGCGCCCTCGCCGTCCACGACCGGGGCCAGCCGGTGCCGGAAGTCGTGCAGCATCCCGAACGCCTCGCGCGGCTCGGTGTCCGCCGGAATGGTCAGCAGCTCGGTGGACATCACGTCGTGCAGCTGCGCGAAGCGGTCCACGCCCGCGCAGTCGGCCTCGGTGACCACACCGACCGGTCGGCGGTCCCCGTCGACCACGATCACGGCGTTGTGCGCCCGCTTGGGCAGCAGGTTGAGCGCCTCGCCGACGGTGCTGCCCGGGTTGAGCGTGATGGCGGTGTCGTGCACCAGATGGCGCCGCTTGGTCCAGGCGACCACGTCGGCGACCACGTCGATGGGGATGTCCTGCGGGATGACCGCGATGCCGCCGCGCCGGGCGATGGTCTCGGCCATCCTGCGCCCGGCGACCGCCGTCATGTTCGCCACCACCAGCGGGATGGTGGTGCCGGTGCCGTCCGGCGACGAGAGGTCCACGCTCAGCCGGGAGCCCACCGCGCTGCGGCCCGGCACCATGAACACGTCGCTGTAGGTCAGGTCCTGCTGGGGGGCCTGGTCGTTCAGAAAGCGCACTGCCTCATACCTCGGTCGAGACCGAAGGGGGTGGACCATCCGCTGCTCACGCACGCGGCCGCCTGTTGATCCCCCTCTTACTACTCAAGTATGCCGTCAACGATTAGGTCGGACGCCCGCCGATCTGGCATGATGACTCGACCTTCGCCGACACAGCCCTCTCCCTGCCCCTGTCAGCGCCTCGTCGAGCGCCGGGGCCCCTTGTGGGGGAGCGGGCACTCCTGGAGAACCCGCATGTCGCGTTTCACGTTCGCGCAAGTCAAGGAAGAGACCTACAAGGCCAAGGACGCCTGGTGGACGGTCTTCCTGGTGGACCCGCTGGCCGGACGCCTGGTCGTCTGGACCGCGAACCGCACGAGTGTCACCCCCAACCAGCTGACGCTGGGCGCGGGGGTCCTCGGCCTGCTCTCCGCGCTGTGCTTCGCCGCGCCCGCGGTCGTCTCGGGCCAGGGCTGGCCCTGGCTGCTGGCGGGGGCCCTGCTCTTCCACCTCAGCTTCGTGCTGGACTGCATGGACGGCAAGATCGCCCGGCTCAAGGGCACCGGCTCGGTCTTCGGCAGCTGGGTCGACTTCGTCTTCGACCGGATCCGCTTCTTCGGCTGCGTGACGGCCCTGCTGGTGGGCCAGTGGCTGGTGACCGGCAGCGTCGCGTACCTGCTCGTGGCGCCGGTCGTGGTCTTCTTCGACCTGCTGCGCTACCTCAACGGCTCCCAGGTGGCCAAGACCCGCAGGTCCATGAGGCGCACCCTCGCCGATCTGGCCGGGGAGCCCGAGTCCCTGAGCGCCGTCGGCCCGGGTGACGCCGATCCCGAGGACGACGAGATGGCGGACGCCGCCGCCCCCGCCGCCAGTGGTGCCGACCGGGCGGCCGCCGCGGCGCCGAAGGGCTTCTACCCGCGCGTGCGCGACGCACTGCTGCGCCACCGGGTGCGGCCGCACCTGTTCAGCGGCATCGAGTTCGAGATGTTCCTGTGCGTGGTCGCCCCGGCGACCGCGTTGGTCGCCCTCGTCACGCCGCTGGACAGTCTGATCATCCCCGTCGCGGTGTTCTCCGTCCTGGCGCTGGCCTTCTTCGAGTGCGTCCTGGTGCTGCGCCTGTGGAAGGACACCCGCAGGTTCGAGGCGCGCCGTCGCGGCCCGCTGAAGTCCGGGGCGGTCACCGCCGTCGCCGGCGTGTCGGCCGCCGACGCGGCAGCCGGAGCCGGCGGCGGAAGCTGAGCCGCGAACACGGACGCGAGGGGGGGGGGGGGGGGGGGGGCCCCCCCCCCCCCCCCCCCCCCCCCCGCGTCTTCCGCGCTCCTGACAGGGGGACCGGGCAGGTCAGGCCCCCGACCCGCGCCCGGTGCCGCCCGGAACGGCGGATCCGCCGACGCCGGTGCCCGTGGCCCGGGCGTCCCCCGGCGCGCGCCCCTCCTGACGCGGCTCGGAGTCCTCGCGCAGGAACCAGGTGAGCCGCGGTTCCACGGCCCAGCGCAGGGCCCCGCGCGCCCAGGGGGTGCACAGGAGCAGAGTCAGGCCCGTCCCGAAGGCGACCATCCCGGCCAGCCCGAGCGGTCCCGACACGAAGCCGTACCAGGGCGAGGACTGCAGGACGATGATGACCACCGAGTGGCCCAGGTACACGTACAGGCTGTAGGCGCCCAGGTCGGTGAACCACGTCCGCCTCTTCGGGACGAGCGCGAGCACGGCGACGCTCATCGCCAGCGCCAGGCCCAGGAAGGCCAGGCGAAGGCCCAGGCTGGGCAGCAGCGGGTCGATGTCCCGGTCGGTGAGGCTGCTCGTCCAGAAGAGCCAGTCCTTGCTCAGGCGGTCGGAGATGGGCACGGCGAGCACCGCCGTCACCGCGAGGACCGCCGTGGAGGCGACCCGCACCCACAGCCTGTCCAGGTACGCGAAGTGCTCGCGCCGCAGGCTCAGACCCAGGACGAAGAACGGCAGGAAGCTGACGACGCGTCCGATGGAGAGCGTCCCGCCCAGGTCCGCGGTGGCGGCGAACATCGAGATCACCACCGCGACGAGGACGGGCCAGCGCAGCCGCTTCCAGACCGGCACGCTCAGGCGCCACAGGAAGAGGGCGACCAGGAACCACAGGGCGTAGGTCGGCCGGAGCAGTGACGGGGACTCGGGCAGGCTGCCGTCCGCGACGGTGTGGATGGCCTGGTGGATCGTCCAGAAGATCAGGTAGGGCACCGCGAGCGTCAGGACGAGCTTCTCCACGCGTTTGGACGAGCCGTCGAAGGAGCGCGAGAGGTAGCCGCTGATCAGGATGAACGCGGGCATGTGGAAGAAGTAGATCCAGTAGTACAGGGCGCTGGCGGGCCCGTAGTCACCCAGCGGGCCGATCGCGTGGCCGATGACGACCAGTGCGATCAGGATGAACTTGGCGTTGTCCAGGCGGGCGTCGCGGCCGGGGGCCGGGGCCGCCTGCGTCGCGTCCGCGGCCGGGGCGGTCGCGCCTTGCCCCGGTCCCGGACCGTGTGCTGCCGGACTGGTCATGGATGAGGCCACGGGTGGACTCCGAGATCGCTTCGACTGCTGTGTACGTGTGCTTGCCGGCTTCCGGCCGGGTGTGCGGGGCCGGGACAGGCGCGGGAAGACGGTGCCGCGTGGCGCGCGAGGGGGCACCGTGTGGTGACGGACGAGTGAACATGTGCGGCGTTACCTTACTGTGATGTAGCAAGGGATGCCAGTAGTTCTCCCCACTCGGGGCGGAGAAGCGCCGGGAACCCTGCCTGTTCGGCCCGGCCCCGAAAGCCGTGGCCGACACGGCGGGGAGGCCCCCGGCGCGGTTCGGCGGCGGTTCCGGGCCGTGCGTCCCCGTGCTCCCCGCGGAGTTTCGGAGTGGACCCCCGAGGGTGGGAAACGGGTCCGGAACACGGGAGGGGATCCGGGGCACCCGACGCGGGGACCCGGAGTGGGTGGCGTTCCGTGTGCAGACCATAACCCATATGACACGCTGTGGCGCACTGTGGGCGAACCCGCCGGTGTGAGCGCGTGACGGGCGCGCCGATAGGCTGTGCCGTCAGACAGGTGCCCGCTGGGCAGCCCCGACCCAGTCGAGATACGGAATGAAGGCGGTGGAAGCCGTGCCGCACGCGGTGGACCCCAACCGTGCCGCCCAGCACGGGAACGCGGTCATGCGACTCCTTGACGAGATCTTCCCCCTCGTGGAGGGGTTCTACGTCGACCTGCACAAGAACCCCGAGCTCTCCCACGCCGAGCACCGCACCGCCAGCGGAGTGGCCGAATGGCTCACCCGGACCGGTTACGAGGTCCACAAGGGCGTGGGCGGCACCGGGGTCGTCGGCATCCTGCGCAACGGGCCCGGCCCCACGGTGATGCTGCGCGCCGACATGGACGCGCTCCCGCTGGAGGAGAAGACCGGGCTGCCCTACGCCAGCACCGCCCGCGCCGTCGACGCCGACGGCACCGAGGTCCCCGTCATGCACGCGTGCGGGCACGACGCCCACACCGCCTGCCTGGTGGGAGCAGCCGACCTGCTCTCGGAGAGCCGCGAGGAGTGGGCCGGGACGGTCATGGTCGTCGCGCAGCCGGGCGAGGAGAGCCTCGACGGCGCGCAGGCCATGCTGGCGGACGGGCTCTTCGACCGGTTCGGCCGCCCCGACGTCATCCTGGGCCAGCACCTGGGCCCCCAGCCCGCCGGGCTCATCTCCCACCGGGCGGGGGTCATCCTCGGCGCCTCCAGCTCCTACCGCGTGCGCGTCCACGGCGAGGGGGGCCACGCCTCCCAGCCGAACACGACCGTGGACCCGGTGGTCATCGCCGCGAACATCGTCACCCGCCTGCAGAGCGTGGTCTCCCGGGAGGTCAGCCCGAGTGAGATGGCGGTGCTCACCGTCGGCCGGATCCAGGCGGGTACCAAGGCCAACATCATCCCCGACGAGGCCTACCTGGAGATCAACACCCGGGCCCTGAACACCAACGTCTCCGCCCAGCTGGAGGCGGCCATCGAGCGGATCGTGCGCGCCGAGGCCGCGGCCTCGGGAGCCACCCGCGAACCCGAGATCGAGCGCTTCCAGGACGCGGGGGTCACCTTCAACGACCCGCAGAGCACCGCCGACGTCGCCGCCGCGCACCACGCCTACTTCGGTGACGACTACGTCATCCACCTGCCCGACCCCTCTCCGGCGACCGAGGACTTCAGCTACTTCGGGCTGCCCGGCGACCCGCAGCCGATCCCGTACGTGTTCTGGTTCGTCGGAGCCACCCCGCACGACGTCTGGGAGGCCGCGCCGGGCGACACCCCCTACGAGAAGATGGGCAACGTGCCCAGCAACCACTCGCCGTTCTTCTCCCCCGCGCGCGAGCCCACCCTGCGGGCCGGGCTGGCCGCGATCACCGTGGCCGCGCTGTCCTACCTGGGCAGCGACAACCAGCGGACGGGCGCGCCCGCCGGCGGCGCGTACCAGTCCGGTCCGGGTGCTCCGGCGACGGACGCCTCCGGGGCCGGTGCGCCGGGGGCCGACCCCTCCGGACCCGACTTCCCGCGCTCGGACGTCCCGGTTCCCGACCTCCCGCACACGGACCTGCCCGGACCGGACTTCCAGGGACCGGCGCCGGGGGACCGCCCGGCCTCCCCGCCGTCCGACGCGCACGCCGGACCCCAGGCCGGTTCGCCCGCGGACCCCCTCGGCCCGCCGCCGAGCGGTGCACCGGTGTCCGGCTCCCCGGACTTCCCGGGCGCCTCCTCCGGGGGCCCCGAGCGCCGCGAGCACCGTTCCGAGGCCAACGACGCCTATGACAGCGCCTACCTCGCCTCCTCATGGTCCGCGCCCGACGAGGACCGGTCCAGCACCACCCAGGAGGCCGACATGGACGCGGTGATGGAGTCCCAGGACGGGGAGCGGCGCGGCGAGAAGGCGGAGGAGTCCACCCTGTCGGCGGACATGGCCGCGCTGCTGGAGGAGAACGACTTCCCGCAGGGCCCGTCGGGCCCGCCGCAGGGACCGCCCTCGGGTCCGGCCTACGGAGGTCCGCCGCCCCAGGGCAGCGCCCACGACGCGCCGCCGCCCGGGGCCGACGACGAGCGGCCCGACTCCGACTACCGTCTCTGACCGCGGATGGGGGTCCTCCCCTGGCGGTGGGGCGACCGGCTCCTGCGCAGGACGCTGCGCCATCCCCGGGAGATCCCCCTGCTGGTCGCGTGTGTGGGGGTGACGCTGTTCACCGTGGCGGGTGCGGTCAGCCGCGCCTACGCCGGTGACCCCAACGAACCGCTGCTGCTGCTGAGCATCCCCGCGCTCGTGTACTTCGTGCGCGGGCAGCTGTACGCCCGCCAGCGCGTCAACGGCGTGCGCATCACCCCGGCGCAGTTCCCCGAGGCGCACCGGATGGTGGTGGAGGCCGCCCAGGCCTTCAACATGCGGCACGTGCCCGAGGCCTACGTCGTGCTGGGCAACGGCGTGCTCAACGCGTTCGCCTCGGGGCACGGGTTCCGCCGCTACGTGGCCGTCAACAGCGACCTGTTCGAGGTGGGCGGGCGGCTGGCCGACCCGGACGCCCTGCGGTTCGTCATCGGCCACGAGGTCGGCCACATCGCCGCCGGGCACACGTCGTTCTGGCGGCAGTTCGGCGTCTCGGTGGCCAACGTGATCCCCGGAGTGGGCTCCACGCTGGGGCGCGCGCAGGAGTACACGGCCGACAACCACGCCTACAAGTTCTGCCCGGAGGGCGTCCAGGGACTGCGGGTGCTCGCGGCGGGCAAGTACCTGTACAGGTCCGTGGACTTCCACGACATCGCAGCGCGGGCCCGGACCGACACGGGTTTCTTCGTGCTACTGGTCAACCTGCTCTCCAGCCACCCGGTGAACACGTTCCGGTTCGCCGCGCTCGCCGACCGCACCAGGCCCGGACGCGTCCTGTAGCAGGGGACGCGTCCGGGCCCGGACCCCGGGTCCCGCCCGGACCTCCCCGGCCTCAGACCTCCTCGGGCTGGCGGTCGGGCAGCCGCGCGGCCACCTGGGGAGGCAGGGGCTCGTGGCGCAGGTAGGAGCGGGTGAACACCCCCGTGCCGTGGGAGGTCGAGCGCAGTTCCACGGCGTACCGGGTGATCTCCAGCTCGGGCACCTCGGCGCGGACCACCGCGCGGCCGCCGTTGGCGGTCTCGGTGCCCACCACCCGGCCGCGCCGGGCGGACAGGTCGCTCAGCACCGCTCCCAGGTAGGCGTCGTCCACCTCCACGGTCACCTCGTCCACCGGTTCCAGCGTCGACAGCCTCGCGGAGGCCGCCGCGTCCTTCAGGGCCAGGCGGCCCGCCTTCTGGAAGGCCATGTCCGAGGAGTCCACCGAGTGGGCCTTGCCGTCGTACAGCGTCACCCGGATGTCCACCAGCGGGTGGCCCGAGTCCACGCCGTCCGCCATCTGGGCGCGCACGCCCTTCTCCACGGACGGGACGAACTGGCGCGGCACCACCCCGCCGACGATCTCGTCGACGAACTCCAGGCCCGAGCCCGACTCCAGCGGCTCAACCCGGATCCGGCAGACGCCGAACTCGCCGTGTCCGCCGCTCTGCTTGACGTTGCGCCCCATGCCCTGGGCCGGGACGGCGAAGGTCTCCCGCAGCGGCACCCGCACCCGGCCGGTGCGCACCCGCACCCCGTGGCGGTGCTCCAACCGGTCCAGGGCGGCGTCCAGGTGCGCCTCGCCCAGGCTCCACAGGACCATCTGGTGGGTCTCCGGGTTCACCTCCACCCGCAGGGACGGGTCCTCGGCCACCAGGCGGGCCACCGCCTGGGAGAGCCGGTCCTCGTCCCCCGACGACACGGCGGTCAGGGAGACCGGGAGCAGCGGCTGCGGGAAGCGCCAGGGGGCCACGCGCAGGGGGCGGTCCGGTGCGGAGAGGGTGTCCCCGGTCCGGGCGTCGGGCACCTTCGCCACCAGGCACAGGTCACCAGCCACGATCTGGCCCACCGGGCGGCTCTGGCGGCCCAGCGGCACGGACAGCGCGCCCGCGCGCTCGTCGTTGCCGGTGCGGTCCAGGTCGTCGGAGCCGGTCAGGCCGCACGGCACACCGTGCCCGTGCAGGTGGACCTGGGTGTCGGGCCGCAGGGTCCCGGAGAAGACGCGCACCAGGCTCACCCGGCCCACGTAGGGGTCGACGGTGGTGCTCAGCACCTCCGCCGCGAGGGGCCCGTCGGGGTCGCACGACAGTCCCCGGACGGGCTCGCCCCCGGGGGTCTCCACCGGGGGGAAGGGGCGCCGCGTGGGGTCCGGGCACGACAGCGGAAGCTCGCGGAGCAGCTGCCGCACGCCCACGTCGCGGGTGGCGCTGATCGCCAGGACCGGGTGGAAGCCGCCCGCGGCCACGGCCTTCTGCAGGTCGGCGATGAGCAGGTCCGGGTCGAGTTTCCCGCCCTCCATGTACCGCTCCATGAGGGCCTCGTCCTCGCTCTCGGTGATCACCTCCTCGACGAGGGTCTCCCGGAGCGGTCCGGCGGCCGCGCGCAGCCGGTCGGGCGGCTCGGCGGGCTCGCCGTAGTAGCGCTCGGAGACCAGGCCCCACACGCCCACCACGCGGCGGTCGTCCCCCGTCCCCTCCACGGCGGGGACGTAGGCGGGGTGCACGCCGCCGCCGAAGGCCTCCTGGCACTGGGCGACCACCTCGTCGTAGTCGGCGCGCGGATGGTCGATCTTGGTGATCGCCACCGCGCGGGGCATCCCCACGGCGGCGCACTCCTCCCACAGGACGCGGGTGCGCCCGTCCACGCCGTCCAGGGCGGAGATGACGAACAGGGCGGCGTCGGCGCCGCGCAGTCCGGCGCGCATGGCCCCGATGAAGTCGGCGTACCCCGGGGTGTCGAGCAGGTTGACCTTCACGTCGCCGACCATGACGGGGTTGACGGACAGGTGGACCGAGCGCTTCTGGCGGATCTCCACCTCGTCGTGGTCGCTGACGGTGGTGCCCTCCTCCACGCTGCCGGGGCGGCTGATCTCCCCGGCGGCGTGGAGGAGGGCCTCGACCAGGCTGGTCTTGCCGGATCCGGACGGACCGACCAGGGCGATGTTGCGGATGTTCTGGGGCCTGTCGGCCCTGGGTACGTCTGCCATTGCTGCCCACCCCCCGTGGTTGTGATCTGTGTCACTTCTACCGTCGCCCGCGGCGGCCCGCACGGCAAGAGCTGAACCGAAATCTGGCATGTGCACTATGACTCTTTTTGGACCTCTACTATTGCCCCGTGCCATGGTCGGATTCCCTCCCTCAGTTCAGCCTCGCCGGAACCGTTCTGACGGTCCTGCTGCTCGTCTTCGCGGCGGTCGGTGAGCCCCTCCTCGGCAGGAGGGCGTTTCGGTGGCTCTCCCGCAGACGTGACGACGATCCCCGCGCCCTCACGCGCGTGCACACCGTCACCATCGGTATCCACGCCCTGTGGGGCCTGGCGGTGGTCGGCGTCCTCCTGCTGTCGCCGGGGCTGTCCGCAGGCGACCTCGGGCTGCGCCCGCCGCACGCGTGGGGCCCGATCGCGGCCGGGGCCGTCGGCGGCCTGCTGGCCCTGGGGGTGCTGTGGGTCCTGGTCAACGGACTGCCGCGGGGCGGTCGCGGCAGGCGCGGACGGCGCCCCGCGCCCGCGCCGCTCACCCTGCCCGAACCCGAGCGCCAGCGCGGACTGCTCGTGCCCTACGGCACTGCCGAGCGGGCGTTCGCCGCGGGGGCGGCCGTCACCGGGGGCGTGTTCGGCGAGCTGCTCTACCGGGGGCTGTTCATCGTCCTGGTCGCGAGCATGGGCGTCCCGCTGTGGGTCGCCGCGGTGCTGTCGGTGGTGCTGTTCTCCGTCGCGCACCTGTACCAGGGGTGGTGGGGGCTGGTCAGCGCCGGCGCCTCGGGCACCCTGTTCACCGTCCTCTATCTGGGCACCGGGAGTGTCTGGGTGCCGGTCCTGGTCCACGTGGCGCTCAACCTGCGCTCGCTGGTCTTCCCGCCCCGGTCCGTCCGCGAGGCCTGGTACGACGACGACTACGACGACGACTACGACGACGAGTCCCCGGAGGCCCCCGCGGAGGACGCGTACGAGGAGCCTCCCGCGCGGGACGGGTACGCGACACCCCCCGGCGGCTACGCGCCGCCTACCGCGCACGGCTCCCATACCGCTCCCCCCGCCTACGACCCCCGCGCCATGCCGCCCCGGTACGACCCCCCGGGACCGGACGCCTGGCGCTGATCGGGCACGATGGTTGGGTGTCCGACGCCATTGACCACCCGCTGCCCCAACAGAACCGCCACTGGCTGACCACCGCCGACGGGGTCGATATCGACGCCGTGCTCCTGCGCGGCCCCCGGCCGCGCACCACGGCCGTGGTCCTGGCCAACGGGTTCACCGGTACCTACCGCAACCCGAACACCCGGGCCGTCGCCGAGGTCCTGTCCTCGGTCGGCGACGTGATGACCTTCGACTTCCGCGGCCACCACGGTTCCGGCGGGCTCAGCACCGTCGGGAACGCGGAGATCCACGACCTGGAGGCGGTCGTGGCCCGGCTTCGGGAGCTGGGGTACGACTCCGTCTCCGTCGTCGGCTTCTCCATGGGCGCCGCCGTCGCGATCCGGCACGCCGCCATCTACGGCGGCGTGGACGCGGTGGTCTCCGTCAGCGGGCCCAGCCGCTGGTACTACCGGGGCACGCGCCGTATGCGCCTCCTTCACCTGGGGGTCGAGGGCAGCGCGGGCCGCTTCTTCCTGCGCAGGTTCCGCGGGGTGCGGGTCACCGACCGGAGGTGGGACCCCAGGCCGGCGGAGCCCCGCGAGGTGGCCGGGGAGATCTCCCCGGCACCCCTGCTGGTCGTGCACGGGGACGCCGACGCCTACTTCCCGGTCTCCCACGCCACGGCGATCCACGACGCCGCCCGCGAGCCCCGCGAACTGTGGATCATTCCCGGAATGGGGCACGCCGAGCGCGCGGTCACCCCGGAACTGGCCGCCCGCATCCGGGACTGGCTCGCCACGTCCGTTAGAAAGGAAGGATGACCCCACCTCTTCCTGGGTTGCGCGGTACGGGCTTCGCCCTGCTCATCGCGGCCACGGCGATCGGCCTGTGCGGCTTCGCCGCAGTCCTCCCCCTCGTGCCGCTGTGGGCCACCCGGGGCGGAGCGGGCGAGTTCGGCGCCGGGAGCACCACCGCGGTGTTCATGCTCACCACCGTGCTGACCCAGTTGGCCATGCCCTGGCTCCTGGAGCGGGGCGGCTACCGGTGGGCCTTCCCGGTCGGCTCGCTCGTCATGGGGCTGCCCACACCGCTGTTCGCCCTCACCGCCGAGCTGGGGCCGCTCGTGGCGGTCTCGGCGGTGCGCGGCGTCGGCTTCGGCATGGTCAGCGTCGCCGGAACCGTGCTCGCCGCACGGCTGGTGCCGCGCCACCAGGTCGGCCGGGCCACGGGCTACTACGGCCTGGCCGTCGGCCTGCCCCAGGTGCTGATCCTGCCGGGCGGGGTGGCGCTGGCGCTCAGCGTCGGCTTCCCGACCGCGTTCTGGATCACCGGACTGTGCTCGGTGCTGGGCGCCGTGCTGGCCGGAGGCATCTGGTTCGCCGACGGCGGCCGCAACCGCGCCGCGCTGCGGGGCGGGGGCCGGGCGTCCGCGTCGGGAGCGTCCGCGGGCTCGCTGACGGCACCGCTGGTGCTCATGCTGGTGACCGCCGCCTCGGCCAGCGCGGTCATCACCTTCGTGGCCATCCCCCTGGAGGGGACGCCGTGGCTGGTGGGCGGCACGCTGGCCGCCTACGCGCTGGCGGTCGTGGCGGGCCGCTGGAGTGCGGGGGTGCTGCACGACCGGCACCGGCGCACCCTGCTCCTGGTACCGGGCATGGCCGTCGCGGCCCTGGGCATGGCCCTGGTGACCGCCGGGCTGTGGGCGGTGGCGCCGCTGGTCCTGCTCGGCGCGGCCCTGTTCGGCCTCGGGTTCGGCGCGGTCCAGAACGAGACCGTCACCCTCATGCTCAACCGCGCCGGTCCGTCCGGGTACGGGCGGGCCAGCGCGGTGTGGAACATCGGCTACGACGGCGGCGCGGGCGCCGGGGCGGTGGCGCTGGGCTCGCTGATCCAGCTGCTCGGCTACGGTCCGGCCTTCGCCCTGACGGCCGCGGCCCTGCTGGGCGCCCTGCCGCTGGCGCGCACCCGCCGGTAGCGACGGGCCCGCGCCGGGCCGCGGCGCGGGCCCCGGGGACACGGCTCAGTACGACGAGATGTGCACGTGGTCGTAGTGGTTCTGGGTGTTGTCGCCCCGGTCCTCCATCCACTTCCACTGACGGTTGGCGGAGTGCCATATCTGCTGTTCCCAGATGATGTACTTGATGCCCAGGCGGTCGGCGTTGTTGATCCCGTACTGGGCGATCTGCGTGCCCAGGGCCCGGTTCTGCGACGAGGGCAGGGCGCCGCCGGAGCTCATCATGAAGTCGCAGGCGTTGCCCGAGCCGTGGTCGTCGGCGCTGTTGCGCAGGCAGCCCACCGGGTAGGGGGCGCCGAAGTTCATCACGATCTCGTCGCGGATGGCGGCCATGCGCGGGCTGGCCCCGTCCCAGCCCCAGCCCCGGGCACTGGCGGGGATGGTGCCGTTGCCCGAGCCGCCGCCGGTGCCGGCCCCGGCCGGGGGGTCGGGGACCTGCTGCTCCTCGTACTCCCTGATCTTCTCCTCGACGCTCTCGCGCTCGTCCTCCAGCTCCTCGATGAGCTCCTCGGCCTCCTGCATCTCGGCCTGGAGCTCCTCGGCGATCTCGGCGGCCTCGTCGCGGGTGTCGACGAGCTCGGCGATCTGCTCGGACTGGCTCTGCCCCAGGTAGCTCAGGACCGCGGCGTCGGTGAACATGTCCTCCGGGTGGGAGGAGAAGATCACCTCGAAGGCGGGGTCGAGGGCCCCGCCGCTCTTGTACTGGGTGGCGGCGATGGTGGAGACCCCGTCGCGGGAGGCGTCCAGGCGCTCCTCCACCTCCTCCAGGTCCCGCTCGGCCTTCTCCACGCGCTCCTTGATCTCGGTGAACTGGAGGAGCTCGCCGTCATAGGCCTCCTCCAGCTCCTCCGCGCGCTGGGTGAGTTCGTCGATGTCCACCTCGTCGTCGCCCGGTTCGGCGCGTGCCGCCCCGGGGAGCGCGACCAGGAAGGCCGTGGCCAGGGCCGACAGGGACAGAGCGGCGCGCCTGCCGCGCATGAGGGAGGGAGGAGTGGATGTCATGTCTTCTCCGAGGACGGTCCGAAGCCCATCCGGTTGGCCGTGGGGCGGGGGGTGCCACAGCGGAGGGAGGTACTCAGCAGACCATACGAGATCTTGGCGTTACATGCCTAGTGCGTTACTTGGGAGAGTGCGCGGGGATGTGTCCGAAGATACCCGGAGCAGACGACCGGACGGACCCGGTCTCAGCCCGTGCCGCCGAAGGCGCTGGGCAGTCGGGGGCCGACGGGCGCCGGTGCCTCGGCGGGCATGAACCAGTCCGAGCGGCGGATGTCGCGCAGGGCCCGCTTGCGGGTCTCGGGCTCCAGACGGTCGACGTAGACGACGCCGTCCAGGTGGTCGGTCTCGTGCTGCAGGCAGCGCGCCATGAGGCCGCTCCCCTCCAGGGTGACCGGTTCGTTGCGCAGGTCGACCCCGGTGACCACGGCGTGCTCGGCGCGGGTGGTGGGGTACCACAGCCCGGGCACCGACAGGCAGCCCTCGTCGCCCTCCTGCGTCCGCTCCGAGAGTTCGGCGATCTCGGGGTTGATGACGTAGCCGATCCGGCCCTCGACGTTGTAGCTGAACACGCGCAGGCCGACCCCGATCTGGTTGGCGGCCAGTCCGGCCCGCCCGGGGGCGTCGACCGTCTCCAGAAGGTCCCGGACCAGTGCCTCGGTGTGCTGGTCGAACTTGGTGACGGGGGTGGTCGGCGCGGCGAGGACGGGGGCGCCGAAACGGACGATAGGGCGCATGGTCATGCGTTCCAGGTTATCCGCGGCGCCGGGTCAGCGGGCCGCCGGGCCGGGACGCAGGGTCAGCAGGCCGCCAGGCCGGGGCGCAGGGACTCGTCCAGCACCATCTCGATGTAGTCCAGGGCCGCCCGCCGCCGGGCCGGGACGCAGGGTCAGCAGGCCGCCAGGCCGGGGCGCAGGGACTCGTCCAGCACCATCTCGATGTAGTCCAGGGCCGCCCGCCGCCGGGCCAGGGCGCTCTCGTACAGGGAGGGCGCGTCGGCGCTGCGGCGCACGCGCAGGCACTCGTTGACGATGCGCTGCCAGCGCGCGGGGAAGGCGTGCAGGGCGTAGGCGCCCGCGCCGGACTTGGACGTGATCTCCCCCGTCCGCAGGGTGAAGTGCAGCCGGCTCACGCTCAGGACACTCCAGGAGGGGGCCAGGGAGCCCAGTACGGCCAGACCGCGCGGGGTGACCAGGCGGCCGGCCTTCTCGCGCCAGCGCCGCCACTGCTCGTCCAGGGAGCCCAGGGACCAGGCGCGCAGGCTCTCGGGCTCGTCCCACACGTCGAGTTCGAGCGGGTGCGGGCCGCGCACGGCGACGCCGTGCTCGGCGAGGATGTGCCAGGTGGCCGGGTTGACGTCGGCGCTGGCGCGGTTGCGGAACCGTCCGCTGGTGACCGAGGCCACGGATCCGCAGGCGGCCGGGTCGCGGGTGAGATCGTCCCAGGTCACGTGGATGCCGTTGAACTGGGGGCGGGGGACGTCGGCGCGGGTGCGCGCGTGCGCGCGGCGCAGGGGCTCCAGTTCGCCCGGCCCGGGTCTGCGGCCGGTCACGATGACGAAGTCGACGTCGCTCGTGTGGGGGCGGAAGTCGCCGAGGGCGACCGAACCGGTCAGATAGAGGCCCTCGACCAGTCCGGGCGCCTCCTCGTCCGCGTGCGCGAGAAAGGTCTGCGCCAGCGTCTGCACCCGAGGGTGGACGGCCATGCTCACTCCAGTCTGGATGGTCCGGTGCTGATCGTGGGGCGTGGCCCGTGCCGGGCCGCCCGAGCGCGCCCGCGGCTCCGGGGCCTGCGATGACGTGCTCATCAGTACCCAGTGTGGGTGGACTGGTGTGCCATGGCAAGTGATCGCACCGGACTCTCATCCTGTCTCCCCGCGACCGGTGGTGTGCGGCTATGAGGCGAAAGGGGGGCGCACGCCCTTGACAGGAGTCCAGCGTGTGTGGGAGGGGCTCCGGTCCGGCGGGGCCGCGAAGGCGGGGAAACGGATCGCCGGGGCGGAGCGGGAAATCCGTGTCGTATCTGGCAGGACTCCCGCCGCACATTCGCGCGCACGTGCATCCGCCTCGGGCAAATGCATGGGAAAACTTTTGTTGGGTATTTGTCTAGAGAGGGAGCGCGGGCGAAACCGTCGATTTGTCCGTATGGCAATCCCGGATGTGGCGTCCGCCATGCCGCGGGGGCGAGTATGGGCGGAGTGGGGAAGGGGGCGTGACGTCGGGGCAGGTGGAAGCGATCCCGCCTCTTCCAGGCCAAGAATAGCCCTCGCCCTGAGGCGCAGGACACCCTCTGGAGAAGTGGACACGCCGGAGTTTTTCGGCGATCGTTATGATTCACCGGACCTTCCGGTGGTGATAACCACCACAGCCATTGTCCGCTGTTTTCCTCCATGTAACACGACAGCACCCCCGTGAAACTGTCCCCCTTTACGCTCTGCGGGCAACGGCAGTTCTCGCAAGCGAAGTACGAAGGAGCCGTGCATGGTCCCCACGATGGTCCTTGTGGCCGACGACTCGCGTGACGCCCAGCGGAGGGAGGCCCTGTGCGGCCTGGCCGAGGCGGTGGCCAGCAGGGGAGAGGTGCCGGTGGCCCCGGCCTTCGGCAGCCCCGCGGACGTCACCGCCGCGATCCGCTCGGTCGGCGGTCCCAAGGTGGTCGTCCCCGCCTTCGTCGCGGGCGGCGACGTCGCCAGCGCCCAACTGCTCTCCAGGATCGGCCTCGGCGACCTGGAGAACTCCTGCCACACCGAGCCCCTGGGCGCGGTCCCGTCGATCGTCGCCGACCTCGCCACCCGGCTCACCGACGCGGGCTGGAAGCCCTCCGACGGCGTCGTCCTGGCCGCCGACGGCACCACCGCCACCGGTGAGCGCCAGGCCGTCACGGACGTGGCGCGGATGCTCAGCCGCCGACTCGGCTCTCCGGTCCAGGTCGGCTACCTGCGTACCTGGGCCCCGTCGGTGTTCGACGCCGTCGACCGGCTGCGACGCCACGGCCACGACAAGGTCGCCGTCGCCGCCTGGCGGCTCGTCGACGGCCCTGACTTCGAGCTGCTGCGCGGGCTGGACGTCACCGCCATCACCGCGCCCCTGTGGCCCTCGGACCTGGTCGTGGACACGCTCCTCGCCCAGCACCGGGCCGTCAAGGGGCGGCTGGCCTGAGGCCGGGGGCTCGACAGGTGAGCACCGGGAGTGACACTATCGTGTCCACGGGTGAGGGAGGGGCCGCTGGGCAGCCGCTTCCCGTTACCGCGAGCGCGAGGATGGGTATGGGCTCCAGGGGCGGGAACTCCCCGCACCCACACACGCGGTACCCGTCCCGCGCCGCGGTCCGAGCGGCGCGGAGCGGTCCGGGCGCGACCCCTCCGTCGGCTCTCACACTCCCCACGTCGGCGCGGAGGCCTCCCCGCGACCGTCCGGGCCACAGCAGCGCTCGCGCAGCGCGGACCACCTGGTCCGTCGACCCGCGGAGGGGCTTCGGGCATCGACGTGAGCGACCTAAGGTGGATGTATGAAAGACGTCACAGCGCAGTTCGTCGATGATCGGCAGCGTCGGCGTCTGGAACGGCGCTTCGGCAGCCACGTCGGTGACTGGCTGACCGAACTGCCGGGAATCGTTGAGAAACTCGCCTCGGAGTGGGAGCTCACCGTCGAGGGACCGGCGCCGCACGGCCGGACCTCCGTCGTCATCTGCGTCCTGCGCCCCGACGGCACCCGCGGCGTGCTCAAGCTCTCCCCGGACAGCGGCCTGGCCGTGTCCGAGGCCCGGCTGCTGCGGATGTGGGAGGCCTCGGGCCGGGTGCCCCGGGTGTGGGAGGTGGACGGCCGGCGGGGAGCCATCCTCATGGAGTGGGTCGGGGGCCCGACCGTCGTCTCCACGGGGGTGGTTCCGCCGATGGAGACCGTCGGCGAGCTCATCGACCAGCTCCACTCCGTCGAGGTGCCCCGTCAGGAACTGCTCGAACTGCGCCCCCTGACCTCACGGGTACAGTTCATCTTCGACCTGTGGAACCGCGAGCGCGCCGAGGGCCCGGCCGCCGACGTGGTCCCCGCCTCCGCCATGCACCAGGGGTTCTGCCGGGCCCGCGACCTGGCCAACGGGACCGTCGACGTCGTACCCGTGCACGGCGACCTGCACCCGGGCAACGTGATCGACGGCGGGGAGCGCGGCCTGGTCGCCGTCGACCCGCGGGCCTGCCTGGGCGACGGCGCGGTCGACGCGGTGGACTGGGCCCTGTGGAAGTCCACCAGCCTGACCGAGGTGGTCCACCGGGTGGACGCCCTCTCCCAGTGCCTGGGGGTGGACGGCGACCGGTTGATGGCCTGGGTGCGCGCCTTCGCGCCCTGCCTGGCGGTGGCCAAGGCCAACCGGGGCCACGTGGGCACCGACGAGTTCGACATGCTCATGGAGCTGTCCGAGGGCCTGGCCTTCGCGACCTGACCCGGGCCGCTCCCGGAGCCGGGGCGGTGCGGAGGCGCCCGCGGCGGCAGACGCGCCGCCGCGACAACCCCCGTGCACGTCAGATCTCGGGCTGGGCGGCGGCCCGCTCGAAGCGGTACCCGCGACCCGCCTCGGTGATCAGGTACCGGGGACGCGCGGGATCGGGTTCCAGCTTGCGGCGCAGCTGCGCCATGTACACCCGCAGGTAGTTGGTCTCGCTCTGGTAGGCCGGCCCCCACACGTCGTGCAGCAGCTGGCGCTGGCTGACCAGCTGACCCGCGTGCCGGGCCAGGATCTCCAGGATGTGCCACTCCGTGGGGGTCAGCCGCACCTCCTCGTCCTCCCGCAGCACCCGCTTGGCGCCCAGGTCCACGGTGAAGCACGGCGTGCGCACCACCGGGGCCTCCTCGGCGCGCACCGAGCGCCGCTCCGCGGCCCGCATCCGGGCCAGCAGCTCGTCCATGCCGAACGGCTTGGTGACGTAGTCGTCGGCGCCAGAGTCCAGGCAGCGCACCTTCTCCCCGGCCGAGTGCCGGGCCGAGAGCACGATGATCGGCACCTGCGACCATCCGCGCAGCCGCTGGATGACCTCCATGCCCTCCATGTCGGGCAGACCCAGGTCGAGCAGGACCACGTCCGGGTGGTTCTCGGCCGCCAGGCGCAGCGCCGCGGCGCCGTCGGCCGCCGTGTCCACGTCGTGTCCGCGCGCCCGCAGGTTGATCCGCATCGCCCGGATGATCTGCATGTCGTCGTCAACGACCAGAACCCGCATTGACCCGCCTCTCGTCCCCGCTGTCCGTCTCGCCGCCGTCCACGGCCCGGAGGGTGAACACCATGGTCAGCCCGCCCCCGGGAGTGTCCTCGGGGTCCAGGCTGCCGTGCATCGCCTCAACGAAACCACGTGCGACCGCCAGCCCGAGACCCACCCCCGTGCCCTGGGGTGCGTCGCCCAGCCGCTGGAAGGCCTCGAACATGCGCTGCTTGCCCTCGTCGGAGACCCCCGGCCCGCGGTCGACCACGCGCAGCTGCACGCTGTCGCCGTGCGCGCTGGCCGCGACGAGCACCGGCACGCGCGGGTCGGGGTTGTAGCGCACCGCGTTGGAGATCACGTTGGCCACCGAGCGCTCCAGCAGCCCCGCGTCGGCCAGCACCCGGGGCAGGTGGTCGGGGACGTCCACCGTGACCGCCTCGTTCACCAGGCCCAGCAGGGCGGCGGGAACCACCTCCTCCAGGCCCACCGCCCGCAGCTTGGGGCGCACGTTGTCGGTGTGCACCCGGCTCATGTCCAACAGGTTGTCGATCAGCCGGTTGAGACGGTCGGTGGACTCCTCGACCGTCTCCAGCAGGTCCTCGCGGTCCTCGTCGCTGAGCATGATGTCGGTGGCGCGCAGGCTCGACAGGCTGGCCTTGATCGAGGTGAGCGGGGTGCGCAGGTCGTGCGAGACCGCCGCGAGCAGGGCCGTGCGGATGCGGTTGCCCGCCACCTGGCTGCGCGCCTCGGCGGCGTCCCACTCCAGGCGCTGGTGCTCCAGGGCGATGCCGATGTGCGCGGCGAAGGCCCGCAGCACGCCGCGGTCGGCCGCGGGCAGCATCCGCCCGCGCAGCGCCAGCGCGAGGTTGTCGGAGATCGACACCAGGACGTCCGACTCGTCGGGGGAGTCGCACGCCGGGGCGCCCACGCTGTGCGCGGCCCGCCACCGGCCGTCGTCGCGCCGCTCCAGCAGGGTCGCCGACCGCTGCCCGAAGGTCTCCTTGATCCTGCGCAGCAACGCCTGGAGGGGCTCCTTGCCCGCCAGGACGCTGCTCGCCAGCAGCGTCACCGCGTCGGCCTCGGCCCGGGCGCGCGCCGCCTGGGCCGACCGCCGGGCTGCGGTCTCCACCACGATCGCCACCAGGGCTCCGACCAGGGCGAAGGCGGACAGCGCCAGCCCGTTGTCCAGGGACACCGGCGGCCTGCCGTGCAGCGGGGACAGCAGCACGGTGAGCAGGGCCGCGCTCCACAGCGCCGAGACCAGCGCCGGGCGCAGGCCGCCCACCGCCGCGGTGGCCACGGTCGCCAGCAACAGCAGCATGGCGTCCGAGGCGGCGCCCACGTCCTCGAACAGGGGCAGCGCCATCACCAGCGACAGCAGGGTGGGCGCCAGCAGCGCCAGCGACCACCCGGCGACCCGGCGGTGCTCGCCCAGCCCGCGGCCCGGCGGCGGCAGCGGCCACCGGCCGCTGCCGACCCGCTCGTGGGTGACGATGTGCACGTCGATGTCACCGGAGTCGCGCGCCACGATCGCGCCCACACCGGGGCCGAACACGTACTGCCAGGTCCGGCGGCGCGAGGAGCCCAGCACGATCTGGGTGGCGTGCACGCCCCGGGCGAAGTCGAGCAGCCCGGTCGGCACGTCGTTGCCGATCACCTGGTGGTAGGTGCCGCCCAGCTCCGCCAGCAGCCTGCGCTGGCGCAGCAGGTCGTCGGTGGGAGCCTGGGCCATCCCGTTCGGCGGCACCACGTGCACCGCCAGCAGGTGGCTGGGCTGGGGGTGGCCGCCCCGGGAGCGGGCGGCCACCCGGGCGGCCCGGCGGATCAGGGTCTCGCCCTCGGGCCCGCCGGTGAGCGCCACCACGACCCGCTCGCGCGACTCCCAGGTCCGGCGGATCTCGTGCTCGCCCCGGTAGCGGGCCAGGCTCTCCTCCACCCGGTCGGCGGTCCACAGCAGCGCCAGCTCGCGCAGCGCCGCCAGGTTGCCCTCCCGGTAGTAGTCGGCCAGGGCGGCGTCCACGCGCTCGGCCGGGTGGATGTCGCCGTGCGCCATCCTGCGGCGCAGCTCCTGCGGGGTGACGTCCACGAGTTCGACCTCGGCCGCGCGGCGCACCACGTGGTCGGGGACGGTCTGCCGCGGGCGCACGCCGGTGATCTGGTGTACCACGTCGTTGAGGGACTCCAGGTGGTGGATGCCCACCGTGGACAGCACGTCCACACCCGCCTCCAGGAGTTCGTCGACGTCCTGCCAGCGGGTGGCGTTGGGCGCGCCGGGCGGGTTGGGCCGGGCCAGGTCGTCGACCACGGCCGTGCCCGGGGCGCGCGCGATCACGGCGGCGGTGTCCACGGAGCCGGAGGGGTGCGGCGGCACCGCCTCCAGGCCCTCCAGGAGGGCGGAGGTGCGCTCGCGGTGGTGGGTGTCGACCGCGGCGACCACCACGTCGGTGCCGTGCTCGGCCCGACGGCGCGCCTCGGTCAGGGCGTTGTGCGTGGTACCGACGCCGGGGGCCGAACCCAGGTAGATACGGAGTTTTCCTCGTGCCACGGGTTCCATTGTCGGGGTGCCCGGAGGCCGCGGCGGCCACCGCCGCAACGGTGGACCGGTGCGCACCGGGAGACGGGCTCCCGCGCCACGGCGGCACCGCTTCCGACCAGCTGCGCGCAGGGGCGCGACGGGCGGGCCGGATCACGGGTCGGGGATGAGCTTGCTCGGGTTGAGCACCCCCTCCGGGTCCAGCGCCGCCTTGACCGCTCGCAGCACCTCCCCGCCCAGGGGGCCGATCTCCGCCGCCATCCACGGCCGGTGGTCGGTGCCCACCGCGTGGTGGTGGGTGATCGTCCCCCCGTGCGCGACGATCGCCTCCGAGGCCGCCCGCTTGGCCCGGCCCCACCGCTCCAGCGGTGCGGCGCCGGCCGCCGTCACCACCGTGAAGTACAGCGAGGCGCCGGTGGGATAGGTGTGCGAGACGTGGCACATGACGACCGCGCCGCCCTCCCCGTCCTCCAGCGCCCCGGTGAGCGCCCCCGACACGGCCGCGTACAGGGGCAGCAGGGCGCCCCAGGGCGCGGCGGTCTCCAGGGTCTCGGTGAGCACGCCCGCGGAGAGCAGGGAGTCGCGCAGGTAGGGCGCGGCGAAGCGGTCGCGCCGCCAGCGCTCCGCCGCTTCTGGGCCCAGCGGGGTGCCGCCCGCCGCGGACAGCAGGCCCCGGGCCGCGCCCGCGCGCGCCCCGACCTCGGCCGGGGCCCCCTCGAAGGCCAGGACCGCCTGGCAGCCGGGCGCGGCCGGGCGGCCCGCCACGGCCGCGCCCACGAAGGTCTCGGACTCGTCCAGTACCCGCGCCATGGTCGTCCGCGCGTCGGACTGGGCCAGGACGCGCAGCGCCTCCACCCCGGTCGGGAAGTCGGGGAAGGACCACGCCTCGTCCAGCACCCGTTCCGGACGGCGGCGCACCCGCAGGCCCACCTCGGTGATGACGCCCAGCGTCCCCTCCGAGCCGAGCAGCAGGCGGCCCAGGTCCGGTCCGGCGGCCGAGGCCGGAGGGCCGCCGGTCTCCAGGGTTCCGCGCGGGGTGGCCACGCGGAGGGAGACCACCATGTCCTCGAAGCGGCCGTACCCGGCCGAGGCCTGGCCGCTGGAGCGGGTGGCGGCGTACCCGCCGAGGCTCGCGTACTCGTAGCTCTGCGGCAGGTGCCCGAGCGTGCACCCGTGCTCGGCGAGCAGCGCCTCGGCGCGCGGGGTGCGCGTACCCGCGCCCAGGACGGCGGTCATCGAGGCGGGGTCCACCGACACCAGCCGGTCCAGGCGGCGCAGGTCCAGGCAGACCACGGCGCGCAGGCCCCCGTCCAGCGGGGTGACCCCGCCCACCACGCTGGTGCCGCCGCCGAAGGGGACCACGGCCACGCGCGCCTCCGAGCACA
Source organism: Nocardiopsis sp. FR4 (assembly GCF_009830945.1). GTDB lineage: Bacteria > Actinomycetota > Actinomycetes > Streptosporangiales > Streptosporangiaceae > Nocardiopsis. The sequence goes on from NZ_VWVV01000008.1 coordinate 171,702, forward strand.
CCCGCAGCACTCGCAGCACCTCGTCGTGGTCGGCGGGGTAGACGACCGCGTCCGGGGCGGGGTCGGCCCGGCCCGCGCGGCGCAGCAGCAGGTCCGGGGTGCTCTTGCCGCCGCTGTGGCGCAGCCGGACGGCGTCGTCGCGGCGCACGTGGTCGGCGCCGACGGCCTCGGCCAGGGCCGCGCCCACCCCGGGCCCCAGACGTGAGGGGGCGAGTTCCACCCGTTCCTCGGCCACGGGCGGGGACTCCGCCAGCGGCGCGCGCAGCACCTGGGAGACCAGGTCGCGCAACCCGGGGTCCAGGGGGGCCGTCCTGGCCGGGTCGCCCCAGCCGTACCAGCTCATGTCTGGTGCGGGGCCGCCGGGGGGAGACGTGTCGTCAGTCATGCTCTACAGTTTTACATATGGCGTCAAAGCGTAATGTTGAAGACCGGATCCTCGACGCGGCACGCGCCTGCGTCGAGGCCTTCGGGGTGCGCCGCACCACGCTGACCGACGTGGCCCGCCGCGCAGGGGTCAGCAGGCCCACCGTGTACCGGCGCTGGCCCGACGCGACGGCGCTCGTGGCGGACCTGCTCACCCGGGAGCTGCGGGGCGTCCTGCTGGAGCAGGGGGCCGGCGCTGGAACCGACGGCGAGAGCGTTCGCGCCCGACTGGTCCGGCAGGCGGCCGGGGTCGCCCGCGCCCTGCTCGCCCACCCGCTGTTCACCCGGATCGTGGACACCGAGCCCGAACTCCTGGCCACCTACACCTTCCACCGGCTGGGCGCCAGCCACCGCGCGGCCCTGGAACTGGTGGAACCCGTGGTCGCCGAGGGCCAGCTCGACGGCTCGGTCCGCCCGGGCGACCCCGCGGTGCTCGCCCGCCTCGTGCTGGTCACCGTGCAGGGCACCGTCACCTCCCGCCGCCTGTTCGCCGACGTGCTCGACGAGACCGGACTCGTCGACGAACTCTCCACCCTGCTGGACGGCTACCTCGCCCCGTAGGGCCCACGCCCGCCCGACCTCCGGAGTGCCCATGGAACCCGCACCACCCCGTTCCCCCTCACTCAACGCCGCGCGGCGCGCCGCCGACCTCGCCGCTCTGGAGCACGGCGCCCGGATGGACCTCCTGGTCGTGGGCGGGGGAGTGACCGGAACCGGGACCGCCCTCGACGCCGCCGCACGCGGCCTGTCCACCGTCCTGGTCGAACGCGACGACCTCGCCTTCGGCACCAGCCGCTGGAGCTCCAAGCTCGTCCACGGAGGGCTGCGCTACCTGGCCCGGGGACGGGTCGGCATCGCCTACGAGAGCGCCCGCGAACGCGACCTCCTCATGCGGGTGACCGCGCCCCACCTCGTGCGGCCCCTGCCCATGGTCGTCCCCGTCCACCGCGGCACCCGGCTGGCCGACGCCCTGCTCGTGCGCGCGGGCGCCGGGGCGGGCGACCTACTGCGCGTTCTGGCCGGGACGCCCCGCGGCGTCCTGCCCCCGCCCCGCGTGCTCAGCGCCCGCCAGACCCTGCGCCTGCTCCCCGGGGTGACCCGCGCGGGCCTGCTCGGCGGCATCGCCACCTTCGACGGACAGCTCGTGGACGACGCACGCCTCGTCGTGGGGCTGGCCCGCACGGCTGCCCGCGAGGGCGCCCGGATCCTCACCCGCTGCTCGGCCCGCCGTGTGCGCGCCGACGGCGTCGAACTGCGCGACGAGGCCACCGGGCGGACCCTGACCGTGCGGCCGCGCGTGATCGTCAACGCCACCGGCGTCCACGCCGACCAGCTCGACCCACACGTACGCCTGAGCCCCAGCCGGGGCACCCACCTCGTCCTCGACGCCGCCGCCCTCGGCCGCCCCCGGGCCGCGCTCACCCTCCCCGCGGGCCGCGGCCGGTTCGTGTTCGCGCTGCCCCAGGAGGACGGCCGGGCCCTGATCGGGCTCACCGACACACCCGTGTCCGGGCCCGTTCCGCGCGTGCCCGAGGCACCCGAGGGCGACGTCGGCCTCCTCCTCGACCGGTTCAACCGGGCGCTGGAGACCCGGCTGGTCCGCGCCGACGTGCTCGGCGCCTTCGCCGGGCTGCGCCCGCTGGTGCGCGGCGCCGGAGACAGCGCCGACCTCCCGCGCGAGCACTCCGTCACCGTCGCACCGAACGGCACGGTCACCGTGGTCGGCGGCAAGCTCACCACCTACCGGGCGATGGCCGAGCAGGCCGTGGACACCGCCGTGCGCGTGGGGCGCCTGACGGCCGGGCCCTGCCGGACCCGCTCGCTGCCCCTGGTCGGCGCGGCCCCGCACGAGGAACTCGACGCCCTGGCGGCCCCGCGCCGCCTGGTGTCCCGCTACGGCACCGAGGCCCCCGACGTCCTGGCCGAGGCGGCCGGGGATCCGGCGCTGCTCATACCCCTCGTCCGCGGGGTCACCGAGGCCGAGCTCCGGTTCGGGGCGCGCCACGAGGGGGCCATGGACACCGGCGACCTGTTGGACCGGCGTACGCGCCTGGGCCTGGTCCCCGCCGAGCGGGCCGCGGCCGAGGCGGCCGCGAGACGGGCACTGGAGACCACGGGCTGAGGACGGGGGACTCCGCCGCGGGAAGAAAAGAGGATTCGCGCGGAGCGCCACACCCGCTTCCCCTGTCCCACAGGGATCTGATCGCGTAAGGTCGTAGCCGTTCCCCGCCGCCCCTCCCCCGAAAGCGGCCGCCGAACGCTCCCGCAGCCACCCCTCCTGCGGTTCGCCTGCCCGTCCGAGCCGCCCCGCCGAAGGAGTTCCCCATGCCCACGCTCGTTTCCGTGCCCGCTCTGGCCAAGGCCGAGGACACCGTCCTGGCGGGGGTACCGGACGAGTACCGGCACTACTTCAGCGGACGCCCGCCGGTTCCCTTCACCAAACGCCACTGGGAGTTCCCCGGCGAGCCCGCGAGCGTGCCGCTGGCCCGCGCCTTCCTGGACACCTGCGCGGCCAGCCGGGACACCGACTACCGCTACGTCTTCTCCCTGCTCGGCACCGAGCTGGCCACCAACGCCATCCGGCACAGCCGCTCCGGCGAGGAGGGCCAGACCTTCGTCCTACGGGTGACCCGGACCCCCAACGGGCTCACGCTGGTGTGCCGCGACAACGGCAGGCGCACCCGCGCGGACGCGGGCGGGGACGGGCCGCTCAGCGCCGGGCCCCTGGAGGGGGACCGGCTCACCGCCGAGAACGGCCGGGGCCTGGCCCTGGTCGACAGCTTCGCCACCGCCTGGGGCGACAACGGGCACCCCAGCATCCGCAAGGTGTGGTTCCACCTGGCCTACGACCTCACCGGGAGTTCCTGGCCCGCCGCCTGAGGCGGCTCAACCGCCGTCGAGGTAGGCCAGCACCGCGCGGACCCGGCGGTGACCGCTGTCGGAGGGCGACAACCCCAGCTTCGCGAAGATGTTGCCGACGTGTTTGTGCACCGCGTTGTCGGTGACCACCAGCCGTCCGGCGATCTCCCCGTTGCCCAGCCCCTCCGCCATCAGCGCCAGGACCTCGTTCTCGCGCGGCGTGAGCGACTCCAGGGGGTCGCGTCCGCGGCGGACCAGCAGCTGGCGCACCACCTCCGGGTCCATGACGGTTCCGCCGGAGGCCACCCTCCGCAGCGCGTCCACGAACTCGCTCACCCGCCCGACCCGGTCCTTGAGCAGGTAGCCCACCCCGCCCCGGCCGTCGGCCAGCAGCTCACCGGCGTAGTCGCGCTCCACGTACTGCGACAGCACCAGGACCGGTAGCGCCTCATGCACGCGCCGTGCCTCGATCGCGGCGTGGATGCCCTCGTCCCGGAAGCCGGGCGGCAACCGCACGTCCACGATGGCCAGGTCCGGCGCGTGCAGGTCCACCGCCTCGGCGAACGAAGGAGCGTCCCCGGCGATCGCGGCCACCTCGAAGCCCTTGGTGGTCAGCAGCAGCTCCAGCCCCGCCGACAGGAGCACGTTGTCCTCGGCGATCACGACGCGCACGGCAGCTCCACGAGGATCACGGTCGGCCCGCCCGCCGGGCTGTCCACGCGTACCGTACCGTCCAGGGCGGCGACCCGGCGGCGCAGTCCCCGCACCCCGCTGCCCCGCTCCTCGTCCACCCCGCCGGAACCGTCGTCCTCCACCCGCACCCGCAGCACGTCACCCACCCGCTCCAGCAGGACCCCGATCCGCTCCGCGCCGCTGTGCCGGGCCGCGTTGGTGACCGACTCGGCGACCACGAAGTAGGCCGCCGTCTCCACCGCCACCGGCAGCGCGCCCAGCTCGCCCACGTCCAACCGGGTGGGCGGGGTGGTGCGGGCGGTCAGCGCGGCCAGCGCGCCCGCCAGGCCCCGGTCGGCCAGGATCGGCGGATAGATGCCGCGGATCACCTCGCGCAGCTCGGCCATCGCCTCCTCGGTTCCCTCATGGGCGTCCCGGAGCAGGGCGGCGACGGCCGGATCCGCGTCCACGGCCTCCCGGGCCACGCCCAGCCGCATCGCGATCGCCACCAGCCGCGCCTGGGTGCCGTCGTGCAGGTCGCGTTCGATCCGGCGCAGCTCCGCGCCGTGCGCGTCCACCACCTCGGCGCGGGTCCGCTTCAACTCGTCAACCCGCTCCGCGAGCAGTTCGGCCTCGGTGGGCGCCAGCAGCAGCAGGTTCATCCGGGCGTACGCCCTGGCCGCCGGGGGTGCCCCCCACAGGAACAGTGCCGTCCCCGCACCCAGGTACGTGGCGAAACCGGTCAGTGCCGTGCCCCAGTCCTCCATCGGCAGCCACAGCAGCTGCAGGTCACCCTCGGGGTAGGCCCACCAGAACAGGAACTGCGGCGCGGACAGCACCAGGCCGACCCCCAGGAATCCCAGCAGCCCCAGGACGATGCCGGCCAGCGCGGACAGCGGCATCCACAGCAGGACTCTGCGGGTGGAGGGCCGCCGCCACAGCGAGCGGAAGTCGGGCGCCTCCGGTTCGGGCACCCGCGGGACGGGCAGGCCGACCAGCCGGGCGGCCCCGGCCCGGTGCCAGGCGGCCCACCGGCCCATGAGCCCCATCCAGCGCGGCAGCAGCACGAACCCCAGCCCACCGATGGAGACGGTCAGCACCACCACCAGGGTCATGGGCAGGGCCACCAGTGTGACCATGCCCGATGCCAACGCCAACAACAGGTAGGCGCTGGACCGCAGCCCCCGCTCCCACACACTCCTCATGTCCCCTCGTCCCTTCAGCGCGTCCGTCCTCGACAACCGACAGTCTGGACCGGCTGGGAGCGCCCGGCACTACAGCCAGCCACCCTCCTGGAGGAGGAGTCCTCACCGCGCCGGAACGTCCGAGCGGCCGCGCAGACTGGGGGCGTGCACCAGAGACCGCCCGCCCACCGCGCACCCGACTGGGACGGCGCCGAGCGTCCCCCGCTGCCCACGTGCGGAGGGGAGCACGAGGTCCTCTCCGCCCACCTCGACTGGCACCGGGCCACCTTCGCGGCCAAGTGCGCGGGGCTCACCCCCGCGCAGCTGTCCACGAGATCGGTCCCGCCCTCCCGGATGAGCCCGCACGGGCTGGTCCGCCACCTGGCCGGGGTGGAGCGGTGGTGGCTGCGCATCCAGTTCGCGGGCGAGGACCTGCCGCTCCTGTACTACTCCGACGAGGACCCCGACCAGGACTTCGACGGACCGGGCGACCCGGACGAGGACTTCGCGGTCTGGCGCGCGGAGGTCGCCCGCGCCCGGGAGACCACCGCCTCCTCCGCCCCGGAGGCCACCGGTACCGAGGCGCGCACCGGCGCCCCCATCCAGCTGCGGGTCGTGCTGGTCAAGCTGATCGCGGAGTACGCCCGCCACAACGGCCACGCCGACCTGCTGCGCGAACGCATCGACGGCGCCACCGGGCACTGACGGACCTCCCGCGCGGAGGCGGACGGGCCCTCCGCCCGGCGGAGCGCCGCGGGGCCCCGGCCGGGGGTCAGTCCCCGTCGTCTCCGTCGCGGGTGAGGGTGTCCACCGCCACCGCCACGCCGATCACCAGCGCGGGGTCGCCGCCGACGTCCCGGCGGTGGGTGTTGACGTCCACCGCGTAGGTGTCGCGGACCCGGAACCACTTGCGGGAGACGTGCGCGACCGTGCCGTGCTCGTCGCTGACCACGTACTCCTTGCCGAGGAAGTCCCCGGTCACCTCCCAGTCCGGGGCGCCCTCCACCTCCACCAGAAGCCTGTCGCGCACCGGGTTGAACAGACGCTTGCGCACCGTGGCCGAGGGGCCGCCCTCGCGCTCCACGCGCATCTGGTCGCGCACCTTGAACAGCTTCTTGCGGATGAGGGCCAGGACGTTGCCCTCGGTGTCCTTGAGCTCGAAGGTCGTGCGCACCCGCAGGGCCTTGCCGTCCACGAGGAAGACCTTGCGGCCCTCCTCGTCGGTCACCCAGTAGTCGTCGCCGATGTCGAAAACGCGTTCGCGTACCAGGAACTTCATATCCCGAACCTAGGGCACCCCCGACCACCGCACCAGGGGACGCCAGCTCCTGTGGACACGCCTCCGGCGGACGGCCTCTCCGCCACCCGTCGGCCGGTCGACCCCGCGGCGCCCGGCACGGGATCCTGTCGTTCGCCCATGGAACCGTTCCGGCGCCTGCCGCCGACGGGTCACGGAACCCCGGCCGCGTGGAGATCCGGGCCACATCCGATTGACCTCAACTTAAGTGGAGGTTAGATCCTTCTCACGTCGCACCCGATGTCACGGAGGGAACATCCCCATGTCCCACCCCCAGCACGGCGGGGACCGCACCGGAGACAGCTCCTCCGCACCGCTTCGAGCGGGGGCGCGGGAGTGGACCGGCATGGCCGTCCTCTCGCTTCCCACCATGCTCCTGACCATGGACCTGACGGTCCTGCACCTGGCCGTCCCCCACCTCAGCGCCGACCTGGCCCCCAGCGCCACGCAACTGCTGTGGATCACCGACGTCTACGGCTTCCTCATCGCCGGCTTCCTCATCCCCATGGGCTCGCTCGGCGACCGCGTCGGCCGCCGCCGGCTGCTGCTGGCCGGAGCCGCGGTGTTCGCCGCCGCCTCGGTGCTGGCCGCCTACGCGCCCACGGCCGGGACACTCATCGCCGCGCGCGCCCTGATGGGCGTCGCGGGCGCCACCCTCATGCCGTCCACGCTGGCGCTGATCCGCACCATGTTCCACGACCCCGCGCAGCGCTCGGCCGCCATCGGCGCCTGGATGGCCAGCTTCATGGTCGGCGGCGCGATCGGCCCGCTGGCCGGAGGCGCCCTTTTGGAGAACTTCTGGTGGGGGTCGGTCTTCCTGCTGGCCCTGCCCGTCATGGGACTGCTGCTCGTGCTCGGCCCCCTCCTGCTGCCCGAGTACCGCACCGCACGCCCGGGACCGGCCGACCCCCTCAGCGCGCTGCTGTCGTTGGCCGCCGTGCTCGCCGCCGTCTACGGCGTCAAGGAGGCGGCGGCGCACGGGATCGGCTGGGGCGCGGCGGGCGCCGTCGCCGCCGGGGCGGCGCTCGGCGCCGTGTTCGTGCACCGCCAGCGCGTGCTGGAGCACCCCATGGTGGACCTGCGGCTGTTCGCCAACCGCTCCTTCTCCACCTCGATCGGCGTGATGACGGTGGGCGCCGCGCTGATGATGGGCATCAACCTGTTCATCGCCCAGTACCTGCAGATGGTGCTCGGCATGTCCCCGCTGCGTGCCGGGTTGTGGACCCTGCCCATGGTGGGCGCGATGCTGGCCGGGACCGTCCTGGCCACGGCGGTCGCCCGGCACGTGCGGCCCGCCTACGTGATGGGCGCCGGCCTGGCCCTGGCCGCCGTCGGGTTCACCGTCGTGGCCCAGGCCGACGGGGCCGCCGGGCTGACCGCGGTGGTGGCCGGGTCGGCCGTCTTCGCCGCGGGTCTGGCCCCGGTGAGCGCGCTGGGCACAGACATCGTCGTCGGCGCCGCCCCGCCGGAGCGGGCGGGAGCCGCCTCCGCGGTCTCCGAGACCGGCAACGAACTGGGCGGGGCGCTGGGCATCGCCGTCCTGGGCAGTATCGGCGCCGCGGTCTACCGCGCCCGGACCGAGGGCGCGCTGCCCCCTGGCCTGGCCCCGGAGGAGGCCGAATCGGCGGGCGGCAGCATCGGCGGCGCCGTGGCGGTCGCCGAGCGCCTCACCGGCCCGGAGGCGGCGGTGGTGCTGGAGACGGCCCAGGAGGCGTTCACGCACGGCATGCGGGCCGCCTCCCTGAGCGGCGCCGTGCTGCTCGCGGCCTCCGCCGTGCTGGCCGCCGCGGTGCTGCGCCGGGTACGCTCCACCGCCCACACCTCCGCCGAGCGGACCCCGGACCCGAGCGGGACGGGGGAACGGGGTCGAACCGACCCGGTCGCCTGAGCCGCCGGGCCCGGCCCGGCGGTACCGGCGATCGGACGAGCAAACGTCGGTGACCCATGTCACAGGCGAACGGGGCGCGCGGGGCGGGGCCGGGAGCACCCGGCCCCGCCCCGCGCCGTACGCCCTGTGTCCGGGAAGCGGTACCGGGTGCCGGGAAACGAAAAACGCCGACCGTGGCGGTCGGCGTCGTTCCGGCTGTTCAGCGGGGTGTTCCCGCTGTTCGGCTCTGGGTGCCCCCTGCAGGATTCGAACCTGCGCACACGGCTCCGGAGGCCGTTGCTCTATCCCCTGAGCTAAGGGGGCTGGCTTGCGTGAACAACTGTAGCAGGGGCGTCGGGCCCTTCGTCCACTTGTTGCGGGCGAGCCCGGCGGCGCCCGCCGATGGGCGCAATCCGGTGGTGTGGTGTCCGTGCCCGGGGGTAGTGTCGCGCCCGTGAACGCCCTACCCGCACGGGTTCTCGTCGTCGAGGACGACGATGTGATCCGGGAACTCATCCGCCTGAACCTCGAACTCGAGGGGTTCGAGGTGTTCACCGCCGTGGACGGACAGGACTGCCTCGACCGCGTCGCGCACATCGACCCCCACGTGGTCACCATGGACGTCATGATGCCCCGCATGGACGGGTGGACGGCGGCCGAGCGCCTGCGCGCCGACGCCCGCACCCGCGACCGGCCCATCATCCTGGTCACCGCGCGGACCCAGGAGGAGGACCAGCGGCGCGGCGAGCGCATCGGCGTCGACGCCTACCTCACCAAGCCCTTCGACCCCGACGTGCTCGTCGACGTCATCCGCGGCCTGCTCGACAGGGGCGGGGAATGACACCCAGACGCATGGAGGCGGCCGTGCGCGAGGCCGCCGTGCGGGCCTTCGGCCTGCCCGCGGACGCCGTCCCGTTCGTGTGGCCGCGCAACGACCACGCGGACGGGGGCGCCGACGCGGCCACGGCCCTGCCGCCCCGGCTCGTGGCCGCTGTGGCCGATCGGCTCCCCCCGCCTCGCGGCGGCCACCGGGGGGAGGTCGCCGCCCGGCTCGCCCGGCAGCTGTCGGACATGCGCGACGAGGGACGGGTGGACTTCGCCCGGGTGCGCGCCGACGGCCGAGGCTTCCTCAACCTCACCTTCACCGACCAGCAGCGCGAGGCCCTCCTGGAGGAGGCCGCGGACGGACCCCGCCACCTCACCGGCCGCGCCTGGGGCGGCGAGGGGGAGTGGCCCCTCACGGCCCTGCACGAGGCCGGACCGGTGGCCCAGGCCCGCAGGTACGCCCGTGCCGACGCCCGCGCCCGCATCGCCCTGGCCCTGGGCGCGAAGGCACCGCCGCCCGGCCCGGAGGGGGAGTCCTTCTGGCGCGACCCCTACCGGGACGGCGAGCGCCCCGAACTCCTGACCCCCGCCGCCCGCGCCCTGGGCGCGGTCGGGGAGGACAGCGCCCGCGTAGCCTTCTGCCGCTCGGCGCCCGAACACCCCCGCGACAGCGAGACCACCGGCCGGGGCCTGCCGGTGCTGCCCTCCGCCGAGAACCCCGGGGCCTGGGCCCGCCTGACCGAGGCCAACCCCGCCTTCCACATGCGCTACGTCCACGCGCACGCGGTCAGCGTGCTCCGCTGGGCCGAGGAGGGGGCGTTCCCGCACGCGGCCTGCCCCGCGCACACCGCTCCGGCGCTCGGCCTCCTCTTCGACGGACCCAGCGCCCTGGACACGGCGGCCCGGCGAGAGGAACCCCATATCCTGGTCAGATACCTGGAGGCGCTGGCCAGTGCCTACGATGAGTGGCGGACGTGCGCCGAATGGCGGACGTGCTCCGCCGCGGCGTCCGCGACCTCCGCGGCCCTGCCGGCCGCCGTCGCCGGAGTCCTCAGAACCGGGCTCTTCCTGCTCGGAGTGTCAGCGCCCACAAGGCTGTAGACCTCCGGTGCGCCCCCGCCCGTCCCCTTCCCGACCGGGACGGTGGACAATGGGGGCGCCCCCGTACTCCGCACAGACCCACAGTTCCAGCCGAAAGCCCATCATGAGCCGCTACGCCCACCCCGCCGGTTCCCGCCACGCGGAGATCCTGCCGGAGGACAACCCGCCGCTGCCGCCCGAGGACCTCAACGGACTCGACCCCCGGGTGTGGCCCGCCACCGCGCGCCGCGCGGACGGCGAGCTCACCGTGGGCGGCGTCGGCGTGAGCGACCTCGCCGCCGAGTACGGCACCCCCCTCTTCGTCATGGACGAGGAGGACTTCCGGGGCCGCGCCCGCGACTACCGCACCGCCTTCGCCGACGCCGACGTCTACTACGCGGGCAAGGCCCTGCTGACCAAGGCCGTGGCCCGCTGGGTCGCGGAGGAGGGCCTCAAGCTGGACGTGTGCTCGGGCGGCGAGCTCGCCGTGGCCCTGGCCGCCGGGGTGTCCCCCGGGCGCGTGGGCATGCACGGCAACAACAAGTCCGCCGCCGAGCTGCGCCGCGCGGTCGAGGTCGGCGTGGGCCGGATCATCCTCGACTCCTTCGACGAGATCGAGCGCCTGGCGGCCGTCGCCGCCGAGGCCGGCGCCCGGCCCAAGGTGCTCATCCGGGTCACCACCGGCGTGGAGGCGCACACCCACGAGTTCGTCGCCACCGCCCACGACGACCAGAAGTTCGGCTTCGCGCTGAGCACCGGCGCCGCCGCCGAGGCGGTCCGCCGGGTGCTGGACGCCCCGCACCTGGAGCTGGTCGGCCTGCACTCGCACATCGGCTCGCAGATCTTCGACACCTCCGGCTTCGAGGTCGCCGCCCGCCGCGTCACCCGGTTCCTGACCGGGATCCACCAGGACCTCGGCGTGACCCTGGCCGAACTCGACCTCGGCGGCGGCCTGGGCATCGCCTACACCTCCGGCGACGACCCGCTCGACCCCAAGACCATCGCGGAGAGCCTCACCGCCATCGTGCGCCGCGAGTGCCTGGAGGCCGGGCTGCCCGTGCCGCGCCTGGCCGTGGAGCCGGGGCGGGCCATCGCCGGTCCGGCGGGGATCACCCTGTACGAGGTCGGCACCGTCAAGGACGTCGAGGGCATCCGCACCTACGTCAGCGTCGACGGCGGCATGAGCGACAACATCCGCACCGCCCTGTACGGCTCGGAGTACACCAGCCAGCTGGTCTCGCGCGAGAGCGACGCCGAGCCGATGCTCTCCCGGCTGGTCGGCAAGCACTGCGAGAGCGGCGACATCATCGTGCACGACCTCTACCTGCCCGCGGACCTGCGGCCCGGCGACCTGGTGGCGGTCGCCGCCACCGGGGCCTACTGCTACTCCATGGCCAGCAACTACAACCACCTGCCCCGTCCGGCCATGGTCGCCGTCCGCGACGGGAGCGCCCGGGTCATCGTGCGCAGGGAGAGCGAGGAGGACCTGCTCCGCCTCGACGTCGGCTGAACAGTCCTCCACGGCGGCGCCGCCGCCCGAAGTCAGGACACGAGAGAAGTGGGAGTCACGCCCAAATGGCGATGAAGGTGGCGCTGCTCGGATGCGGCGTGGTGGGTACGGAAGTCGTCCGCCTGGTCAACGAACAGTCCGAGGAGCTGGCCGCGCGGGTGGGAACGCCGGTCGAGATCGGCGGCATCGCGGTGCGCCGCATCGACCGCGACCGCGGAGTGGACCCCGCGCTGCTGACCACCGACGCCACGGCCCTGGCCACGCGTCCCGACATCGACGTGGTCGTGGAGGTCATCGGCGGCATCGAACCGGCCCGCTCGCTGATCCTCGCCGCGATCAAGGCGGGCAAGTCCGTGGTCACGGCCAACAAGGCGCTGCTCGCCGAGGACGGCCAGACCCTGCACGCCGCCGCCCGCGACGCCGGGGTGGACCTGTACTACGAGGCCTCGGTCGCGGGCGCGATCCCGCTGCTGCGCCCCCTGCGCGACTCCCTGGCGGGCGACCGGGTCAACCGGGTCCTGGGCATCGTCAACGGCACCACCAACTACATCCTCGACCGCATGGACTCCCTGGGCTCCGGGTTCACCGAGTCGTTGGAGGAGGCCCAGGCCCTCGGGTACGCCGAGGCCGACCCCACCGCGGACGTGGAGGGCTTCGACGCCGCGGCCAAGGCCGCCATCCTGGCCCGGCTGGCCTTCCACACCCAGCGGGTGACCGCCGCCGACGTTCACCGCGAGGGCATCACCGGTGTGTCCGCGGGCGACATCGCCAGCGCGCGCGCGATGGGCTGCGTGGTCAAACTCCTGGCCATCTGCCAGCGCTCGTACGACGGCGCCTCGGTGGGCGTGCGCGTCCACCCCGTGATGCTGCCCGTGGAGCACCCGCTGGCCAGCGTCAAGGAGGCCTACAACGCGGTGTTCGTGGAGGCCGAGTCCGCCGGGCGCCTGATGTTCTACGGCGCGGGCGCCGGGGGCACCCCCACGGCCAGCGCGGTCCTGGGCGACCTGGTGGCGGTGGCGCGCAACCGCCTCGCCCACACCTCGGTGGCCGAGGGCGAGCACGACACCGGGCTTCCCGTGCACGACATGGGCCACACCGTCACCAGCTACCATGTGGCACTGGACGTGGCCGACCGTCCCGGCGTGCTGTCCAAGGTGGCGGAGGTCTTCGCCGACCACGGGGTCTCCATCCGCAACGTGCGCCAGGAGGGCAGCGGCGACGACGCCCAGCTGGTCCTGGTCAGCCACCCGGCCCCCGACGCCGCGCTCAGCGCCACGGTCGAGGTGCTGCGCACCCACGAGATGGTGCGCGAGGTGGCCAGTGTGATGCGCGTGGAGAACTTCGCCGACTGAGGGGCCCGCCCCGGCCGCGCGCACGGCCGGGGCCGCCCGCCTGGTGTTCCGCATGCTGAGACGCGGGACCGCGATTCGGGACACCCCCGGCGGGGTCCTAGACTCGTCACTGGTGGGGACAGCACGCGCCCCGGCGCCGCCCACCGATTCCACCGCGCGTCAAGCGAAGCCGCATCCACCCGAAAGGGACACAGTCGTGAGCATGGCACGGGCGTGGCGAGGCATCGTCGAGGAGTACCGCGACCGCCTCCCCGTCAACGAGAACACCCCCGTTGTCACCCTCCAGGAGGGCGGCACGCCCCTGCTGCCCGCCACGCGCGTGTCCGAGCTCACGGGCTGCGAGGTCTTCCTGAAGGTTGAGGGGCTCAACCCCACCGGTTCGTTCAAGGACCGCGGGATGACCATGGCCATCACCAAGGCCGCCGAGGACGGCGCCAAGGCGGTCATCTGCGCCTCCACCGGCAACACCAGCGCCAGCGCCGCCGCCTACGCCATCCGCGCGGGCATGACCTGCGCCGTGCTGGTCCCGCAGGGCAAGATCGCCATGGGCAAGCTCGCCCAGGCCCTCGTGCACGGCGCCCGCCTGCTGCAGGTCGACGGCAACTTCGACGACTGCCTCGAACTGGCCCGCAAGCTCAGCGTCGACTACCCGGTCGCCCTGGTGAACTCGGTCAACCCCTACCGCCTCCAGGGGCAGAAGACCGCCGCGTTCGAGATCGTCGACGCGCTCGGCGACGCACCCGACGTCCACTGCATCCCCGTGGGCAACGCGGGCAACATCACCGCCTACTGGATGGGCTACACCGAGTACTCCCGGGACGGCGTCTCCACGCGCAACCCGCGCATGCTCGGCTTCCAGGCCAGCGGCGCGGCGCCGATCGTGGACGGTGCGCCCGTCACCAGCCCGAGCACCATCGCCACCGCGATCCGGATCGGCAACCCCGCCTCCTGGAAGCTCGCCGAGCAGGCGCGCGACGAGTCCGGAGGGCTCATCGACAAGGTCACCGACCGCCAGATCATGGCCGCCTACAAGCTCCTCGCCGCCGAGGAGGGCGTGTTCGTGGAACTGGCCTCCGCGGCCAGCGTGGCCGGCCTGCTGGCCGCCGCGGCCGACGGCCGGGTCGAGCGCGGCAGCCGCGTGGTGTGCACGGTCACCGGCAACGGCCTCAAGGATCCCGACTGGGCGCTGGCCGGAGCCTCCTCCGCCACCACCGTGCCGGTCGACGCCGCGGCCGCCGCCAAGGCCCTCGACCTCGCCTGAGGCGCGGTCCCCCCGTCCCACCACCGCCCCGGCCACGTCCCGTCCGTGACCAGTAGCGCGCGGGGGTCCGCGCGGACCCCCGCGGGAAAGAGCGCACCGTGACACCACCACGCCCCGCCCGGGCGTCCGTCCTCGCCCCCGCCACCAGCGCCAACCTCGGCCCGGGCTTCGACGCCCTCGGTCTGGCCCTGCGGCTGGACAACGAGTTCGAGGTCAGCCTGCGCGACGACGGCGAGCTCCGGGTCCGGGTGGAGGGCCGGGGCGCCGACGAGGTGCCGCTCGACGGGCGCCACCTCGTCGTGCGCGCCATGCGCGAGGCCTTCGAGCGGGCGGGGGAGAAGCTGCCCGGCCTCGACCTGGCCTGCGTCAACAACGTCCCGCACGCCCGCGGCCTGGGGTCCTCCTCCTCGGCGATCGTGGGCGGTGTGGCCGCGGCGAGCGCCCTGCTGGGCAGGACCGGCCCCGACGGCGGGCCGGACCGCGACTTCGTCTACCAGGTCGCCGCCGACATCGAGGGCCACCCCGACAACGTGGCCCCGTGCGTCTACGGCGGGTACACGGTCGCCTACCGCGACGGCGACCGCTGGGGGGCGGTGTCCCTGGCCCCCGACCCGGGGATCGTGCCCGTGGTGTGCGTCCCCTCCTGGCGCCTGTCCACCGAGCGGGCCCGCGGCCTGCTGCCGGAGTCGGTACCACACGCCGACGCCGCGTTCAACGCGGGGCGCGCCGCGCTGCTGACCGCGGCCGTTTGTGGCCAACCCGAGGCCCTGTACGCGGCCACCGAGGATCGGCTACACGAGTCCTACCGCGAGCCCGCCATGCCGGCCACCCTGGAACTCGTGCGCGACCTGCGCGAGGGCGCGGGGCTGCCCGCCGTGGTCTCCGGGGCCGGGCCGACGGTGCTGGTCCTGTGCTGGTCACGGGCGGGTGCGGATTCGCCGGAAATCAACCGCCAGGTTGATTCGATCCGGCAAAGGGCGGGTAAGGAATGGGACGTACGCCCCCTGCTCGTCGAACCGACCGGGGTGCGGTCCCCATCTCCCCATCCGTAGCACCTGTGTCGAGGAATAGCCGTGGCCTCTGGTGATGTTAGGCTAGGTGAAGCACCAGATGCCCCGTTGCGGGGCGAGTGCTCATCCGCCACAGCGGCCTTCGCATCCCATACTCCGGTGGTCCGGTCCCACGACCACTCGGAAGCGGCGGCCAACGTGTCGAGTCAGCGGTTCTCCCGCGACTGTGCCAACGTCATCGCAGCCCGCTCTTCCTCTGATGAGCGTGTCTTTCCGATCGACGGGCGACACCACCGAGCCATTTGCCCCGACGTCTGGCTGTACCCAGAGCCCGCCGCGATTGGGTAGGGGACCGCTTTTCGACCGGTTTCCGACATCCACGTGGGGCACGCCCTACCCGGCCCTGCCGGTTCGCACCACCGGGCCGGCCGCTCCAGCACCCGCTGACGGCCGAAGCCCGCTCCTTGGGAAGGACCCTTAGTGAGCGACACCACCGAACTCCGAACGGATGCGGCGGTCGACAGCCAAAACACCACCGGCGCCTCCGGAACGGAGGCTGGCGACGCCGCGCCGACAGGTGCGTCGTCGCGGTCCCGCGCGGCGTCGCGCGGTACCGGGCTGGCGGCTCTGAAGCTCCCCGAGCTCCAGAAGCTCGCCTCCAGCCTGGGCATCACCGGTACGGGGCGTATGCGCAAGAGCGACGTCATCGCCGCCATCGAGGCCAAGCAGGGCGGTCCCGTGGGCGGCCCGACGAAGCCCAAATCCACAAAGAACGCCGAGACGGCGCCCGAGGCCGGTAGGGTCGAGGCAACCGACGGCCAGACCGAGGCCCAGGCCCCCGATTCGTCGGGTACGGACGAGGCTTCGCGCACGCGCGTGGCCGAGCGTCCGTCGGACCAGGCCGTGACCGACTCCCAGGGTGGCCGGGGCGACAAGCCCTCCCGTGGCCGCCGCTCGTCCCGCAGGCGCGGTGACGAGACCGGCGACCAGACCCGATCGGTGGACGGCGCCGACTCCTCTACCTCCGCGAGCAGCGTGACCAAGACATCCAGCACCCCCCAGAAGAACGGCCCCGACTCCGCCGAGGACCGGGACAACAGGTCCGGGCAGGGTCGCGAGCGCCAGCGCAACCGCCGCAACCGCAACCGGGGCGGCGACGACCAGAACACCGGCGGCAACGCCCAGCAGGGCGGTGGCCAGAGCCAGGGCCGGGGCGCCGGAGGCGACGACGACGAGTTCGGCGGCGGGCGCCGCCGCGGCCGCCGCCGCGACCGCCGCGACCGCCGCGGACGGGGCCAGGGCCAGGAGCCCGAACCGGTGATCGGCGAGGACGACGTCCTGCTGCCGGTCGCGGGCATCCTCGACATCCTCGACAACTACGCCTTCGTGCGCACCACCGGCTACCTGCCCGGGCAGAGCGACGTCTACGTCTCCCTGGCCCAGGTCCGCAAGCACGGCCTGCGCAAGGGCGACCACATCATCGGCGCGGTCCGCCAGCCCCGGGACGGGGAGCGACGCGAGAAGTTCAACGCCCTGGTGCGGCTGGACTCGGTGAACGGGATGTCGCCGGACCAGGCCAAGCACCGCCAGGAGTTCTCCAAGCTCGTCCCGCTCTACCCGCAGGAGCGCCTGCGGCTGGAGACCGAGCCGGGCGTGCTCACCACGCGCATCATCGACCTGGTCGCCCCGATCGGCAAGGGTCAGCGCGGGCTCATCGTCTCCCCGCCCAAGGCGGGCAAGACGATGGTGATGCAGGCGATCGCCAACGCCATCACCGAGAACAACCCCGAGTGCTACCTGATGGTGATCCTGGTCGACGAGCGGCCCGAGGAAGTCACCGACATGCAGCGCACGGTCAAGGGCGAGGTCATCCACTCGACCTTCGACCGGCCCGCCGAGGACCACACGGTCGTCGCGGACCTGGCCATCGAGCGGGCCAAGCGGCTCGTGGAGATGGGCATGGACGTGGTCGTGCTGCTGGACTCCATCACCCGTCTGGGCCGCGCCTACAACCTGGCCGCCCCGGCCAGCGGGCGCATCATGTCCGGTGGTGTGGACTCCACCGCCCTGTACCCGCCCAAGCGCTTCTTCGGCGCGGCCCGCAACATCGAGGGCGGCGGCTCGCTGACCATCCTGGCGACCGCGCTGGTGGAGACCGGCTCGCGCGCCGACGAGGTGATCTTCGAGGAGTTCAAGGGCACCGGCAACATGGAGCTCAAGCTCAGCCGCGGCCTGGCGGACAAGCGGATCTTCCCGGCGGTGGACGTGGACGCCTCCAGCACCCGCAAGGAGGAGATCCTCATGTCCTCCGAGGAGCTCAACGTGGTCTGGAAGCTGCGCCGGGTGCTGCACGCGCTCGACACCCAGCAGGCCATCGAGCTGCTCCTGGACAAGATGAAGGAGTCCAAGAGCAACGCCGAGTTCCTGCTCCAGATCCAGAAGACGACGGTGGGCCCCGAGCGGTAGAGCGCCCGGATCCGCCGCGCGGCCCCCCTCCCGAAGCCGGGAGGGGGGCCGCACCGTGCGCGGGAAGCGCGGGAAGCGCACGTTCTTCGACCCCCGTTTCGGAATCCGGGATGTCTTGGCTGTGAGACGAGAAAGATCACCAGTGTGTCGCGGATCACCGAGGGGTTGTCCGCTGTCGACGCGGCGGGCCCCCACACCCGCACCAGCGCACATGAGGGAACACCGTGGCGCCGCCCCCCACAAGGGCGCTGCCCGGTGGCGGGGAGGCCGTCGGGGCCGGCGGTCGGGGGAGGTCACCGGTTTCCGCCGCACGCCTGCCTGCTTCTCGCTACGGGCGTGCCGAACACACCAACGCGGGGGCACGGCCGCAGGAGGCGGCCAGGACGGCGCGCGCTGGTAGGCGGCGGCTCCGGCCGCTGCGTGTGCCGTTCCTGCTCCCCGCTCCGAGCGGGGCCGCCGTCCGCGACCGGCTCCGGGGTCCGACCGCCCAGGAGGAGGCGGTGCCGCGGAGGCGGCGGGGCCCCGCGGGACGCCCGGGGGAGGGGGCGGAATAGACACTGGTCCCGGCATCGTTGTGGGTCTGGCAAACTGGTATCGGGAGTGGTCCGCCCCGGCTGTGCCGGGCCCGCCGCCCCGTTACCTGGATCGCCGCGGCACCGGTTCGCGCATGACCCACGACGACCGCCCCACCCCCGGGTGGTGCGGCTTGTCATGCGTCCGGCGGTCGCGCCCCTGATGAGGAGACACACATGAAGGCCGACATCCACCCGGAGTACGTCGCGACCGAGGTGACCTGCACCTGCGGTGCCCACTTCGTCACGCGCAGCACGGTTCCCGAGGGCAAGATCCGCGCCGAGGTGTGCTCCGAGTGCCACCCGTTCTACACCGGCAAGCAGAAGATCCTCGACACCGGTGGCCGGGTCGCCCGCTTCGAGAAGCGCTTCGGCAAGCGCAAGTAGCGCCGCCCGCCGCCCCGCGGCACCGGCTCGCCCGGTGCCGCGGGACCAGGCCGGCCCTCCACGGGGCCACAACGCAGGGGCGAGGCACGACGGACAGGACGGGGACGGGCGACACGTGAAGCTGGACGACCTTCTGGGGGAGTACTACGAGCTGGAACAGCAGCTCGCCGACCCCGAGGTGCACGCCGACCAGGCCAGGGCGCGCACGCTGGGCAAGCGCTACGCGCAGCTCACCCCCATCATCGAGACCTACCGCGCGCTCAGGGAGGTCGAGAACGACATCGACGCCGCGCGCGAGCTCGCCGCCGAGGACTCCTCCTTCGCCGAGGAGGCCGAGCGCCTGACCGCGGAGGCCGAGGCCCTCACCGAGCGCCTGCGCTTCCTGCTCGTCCCGCGCGACCCCGCCGACGACAAGAACCTCATCATGGAGGTCAAGGCGGGCGAGGGCGGTGAGGAGTCCGCCCTGTTCGCCGGCGACCTGGTCCGCATGTACCTGCGCTACGCCGAGCGCCAGGGCTGGAAGACCGAGATCATCGACGCCACCCACTCCGACCTGGGCGGGTACAAGGACGTCACCATCGCCTTCAAGAACAAGGGCACCCCCGAGCCCGGCTCGGGCGTGTGGCCCATGCTCAAGTTCGAGGGCGGAGTCCACCGGGTCCAGCGGGTTCCGGTCACCGAGTCCCAGGGGCGCATCCACACTTCCGCCGCCGGAGTGCTGGTCGTACCCGAGGCCGAGGAGATCGAGGTCGAGATCCACGAGAAGGACCTGCGCGTGGACGTGTACCGCTCCTCCGGGCCCGGCGGCCAGAGCGTCAACACCACCGACTCGGCGGTGCGCATCACCCACCTGCCGACCGGCATCGTCGCCTCCTGCCAGAACGAGAAGAGCCAGCTCCAGAACAAGGAGCAGGCCATGCGCATCCTGCGCGCCCGCATCTACGCCGAGGCCCAGGCCAGCGCGGACGCCGAGGCCGCCGCGGAGCGCAAGAGCCAGGTACGCACCGTGGACCGCTCCGAACGGATCCGCACCTACAACTTCCCCGAGAACCGCATCTCCGACCACCGGGTCGGATACAAGGCCTACAACCTCGACCAGGTCCTCGACGGGGAGCTGGACGGGGTGGTCAAGGCCCTGGTGGACGCGGACACCAAGGAAAGGCTCGAAGCGGCGCAGTCGTCATGAACCTCCTGCTCGACGAGGTCGCCCGCGCGACGCTGAGGCTCGCGGAGGCGGGTGTGGCCTCACCCCGTACCGACGCCGAGGAACTCGCGGCGTTCGTGCACGGTGTCCGTCGAGGGGAGCTGCACACGGTCGCCGACGCCGACTTCGACGCCCGGTACTGGGAGTGCGTGTCCCGCCGCGAGGCCCGCGAACCCCTCCAGCACATCACCGGCCGAGCCTACTTCCGCTACCTCGAACTCCAGGTCGGCCCCGGGGTCTTCGTCCCCCGGCCGGAGACCGAGATCATGGTCGACTGGGCGATCGAGACCCTGCGCGCCATGGACGTGGCCGACCCCCTGGTGGTCGACCTCGGTACCGGGTCGGGCGCCATCGCCATCTCCATCGCCCAGGAGGTGCCGCGCTCGCGGGTGCACACGGTGGAGATCGACCCCGTCGCCCTGGAGTGGGCCCGCCGCAACATCGAGGGCAGCGGACACGGCGACCGGGTCACCGCCCACCACGCCGACATGCGCTCGGCCCTGCCCGAGCTCAACGGCCGGGTCGACCTGCTCATCAGCAACCCGCCCTACGTGCCCACCCGCGAGGCCGCGGTCATCCCGCCCGAGGTGCGCGACTACGACCCCGCCCCCGCGCTGTGGTCGGGCGAGGACGGCCTGGACATGATCCGCTCCCTGGAGGCGGTCGGCCGCAGGCTGCTGCGCCCGGGCGGTGCGATGGCGGTCGAGCACCACGACGGCCAGGGCATCGACATCCCCTGGCTCTTTCCCGAGGACAGGGGCTGGCGCGACGTCCTCAACCGCAAGGACATGGCCCGGCGCGACCGCTTCGTGGTCATGCGCCGCGCCGACGAGGACGGCTGACCATGCTCCCGGGCCCTCCACGCGCCGCGCCCACGCCGGGGGCGCCGCCGCCGTGAGCGCTCCACCCCCCGTATCCCCGGGCGACCGCGCCGGCGGTCGGCCCCGTCCCAGAGTGAGGTGAACGCAGGTGAGCCGCATCTACGACTGCGCGGACGAGACCGCCCGCAAGGACGGCATCGCCGACGCCGCGTCGGCGGTACGCCGAGGCGACCTTGTGGTGCTGCCGACGGACACCGTGTACGGCATCGGCACCGACGCCTTCAGCCCGACCGCCGTGGCCCGGCTGCTGGCCACCAAGGGCCGCGGGCGGGAGACGCCCCCGCCGGTCCTGGTCGGCTCCATGCGCGCCGCCACCGCGCTCATCGACGACCTGGGCAACCACGGCCGCGACCTGATGGAGGAGTTCTGGCCCGGCCCGCTCACCCTGGTGTGCACCGCCACCCCCAGCCTGTCCTGGGACCTGGGCGACACCAAGGGCACCGTGGGCGTGCGCATGCCGATGGACCCGGTCGCCCTGGACCTGCTCAAGGAGGTCGGCCCGATGGCGGTGAGCAGCGCCAACAAGTCCGGCCAGCCCTCCGCCACCCGCGTGGAGGAGGCCCTGGAGCAGCTGGGCGAGGAGGACATCGCCGTCTACCTGGACGGCGGTGAGACCGAGGCGCGCGCGTCCTCCACCATCGTCGACCTCACCTACGCGGTCCCGCGCGTACTGCGCGCGGGGGCGATCTCCATCGAGCAGCTGCGCGCGGTGTGCGGCACCGTCATCGGCGAGCTGCGCAAGGGCCGCACCAAGGCCGAGCCGGAGGACCGGGCCGGGGCCGGGGAGCGGAGCGAGGAGAGCGCGCAGGACACGGGGGACGGCCAGGACGCCGCCCCCGGGGCCCCGGCCCGGGAGGGCGAGGGCCCCGAGCAGACCGCCCTCGACGGCGACAAGAACTAGAGGGGCTCCCACGTGCGTGAGTACGCGCTCACCTTCGTCATCGCCGTGGCGGTGACCTACCTGCTCGTCCCGATCGTGCGCAGGTTCGCGATCGCCTTCGGCGCCACCCCGCCGGTGCGCGACCGCGACGTGCACACCGAGCCGATCCCGCGCCTGGGCGGGCTGGCCATCTACGGCGGGTTCGCCGCGGCCCTGCTCATCTCCGCCCAGCTGCCGCACCTGCAGAACGTGTTCGTCGCCGACACCTGGAGGGGCCTGCTGCTGGCGGGCGGCCTCATCACGCTCATCGGGGTGGTCGACGACCGCTGGGGGATGGACGCGCTGAGCAAGCTCGCCGGGCAGACCGCCGCCGCGGGCATCCTGGTCTGGCAGGGCGTGCAGCTGCTGTGGCTGCCGCTGCCCGGCACCCAGCTCTCGCTCGGCCCCTGGCTGGGCACGATGATCTCCATCCTGCTCATCGTGGTGACCATCAACGCGGTCAACTTCGCCGACGGCCTCGACGGGCTGGCCGCCGGCATCGTCGGCATCTCCGCCTTCGCCTTCTTCCTCTACTACTACGTCGTCGCGGTGGAGCAGGGCTTCGTGCGCCAGTCCTACCCGGCGATGATCGCGATCATCCTGGCGGGCACCTGTGTGGGGTTCCTCTTCCACAACTTCCACCCCGCCAAGGTGTTCATGGGCGACACCGGGGCGATGCTGCTGGGGCTGCTGCTCACCTCGATCACCATCACGGTGACCGGTCAGTTCGACGCCAACACCGCGCGGGAGGGGTTCAACTCGGGGGTGGTGGTGTTCCTGCCCATCGCGCTGCCGCTGCTGGTGATCGCCCTGCCCCTGGCCGACCTGGTGCTGGCGGTGCTGCGCCGCACGCTCGCGGGCAAGTCCCCCTTCGCGCCGGACCGCGGCCACCTGCACCACCGCCTGCTGGACATGGGGCACAGCCACGTGCGCGCGGTCCTGCTGATGTACCTGTGGGCGGGGATCCTGTCCTTCGCCGCGGTGGCGCTGTCGGTGTTCGACTCCCCGGCGATCGTGCTGACGGTGACCGCGCTGGTGGCCACGTGCGCGGTCGGCCTCATCGCCCTGCCCCGGCTGCGCAGGCGCGGGCTGCTGGTCCGCCGGCGCAAAGAGAGCGTCAAGACGCCCGCAGATCACGATTCGCCAACTGATGGTTGAGAGGCCGGTCCGCGGTGATGCGCGGGGCTCGGAGAGCGTCCGCTCTGACCTGCGGATACGGTGTGGGGACAGGTGTGGCGAAGCTGACATCGGGGCCGGAAAGCGCCTGGAACGGGCACTTCGCGACCCGTTAAGGTCGCGTTAAGGAACCCCCGGATCCGGCACCGAAAACCTTGTGATAGCTTTCACGAGCAGGCAACCACTGAACCCCACGGAGCTTCGTTGATGCAGGAACACGACGCCCGGACTCTCCGCGGCGCCGCGCTTCCGACGGCCGTCGTCGGCGTGGTCGCGTTGATCGCCGGCTTCGCCATCTCCGGTACCCAGGGACTCTACGGCGCGTTTTTCGGCGTGCTTCTGGTCATCGGCGCCTTCGCCGTTTCGGCCTTCGTCATCTCCTGGACCGGCGGCCGGCGTCCCGAACTCCTCCTTCCCGTGGCCTTCCTCGTCTACACGACCAAGTTCGGGATCCTCGCGGTCGTCCTGGTGCTCTTCCGGGACACGACCGTCCTGGACAAGGACGTCTTCGGGTGGACGGCGCTCGCCTGTGTGCTCGTCTGGCTGGCCGCCCAGGCCGTGGCCGTGAAGAGGAGCAAGCAGCCGACCATCGTCCCCGCCGACGAACACGACGAGAACAGTGCCGAGGGCAGTGAGGCACACCGGTGAGCCCGCTGGCGCGGGGCGGTGTGCGGAGCCTGATCACCTACTGCTATCTTCCGGAGCGAGATGAACGGTCAGTCACGTGCGAAGCGCGACTCCCAGGAGTCGACGAACGCCAACGCGACCACACTCATCTCGTATCTGCTGGGAGGACTCGCCTTCTGGGGCGGCGTCGGCTGGGTCGCGGACTGGGCACTGGGCTTCTCGGGCCTCTTCCTGCCCATCGGGCTCGGCTTGGGCCTGGTCGCTTCGATCTACCTCATCTACACCCAGCACGTCCGGTCCTGACCGAACACCCGGATGCGTCCTCCCGCACTGAGGGCGGGGCCGTACCGACCACAACACCAAGGATTATGTTGCGTCACGACGAAAGGGATCGCCGTGGGTGCTGACGTGAGCGTCGTCGCGGCGTCCGAGCCAGGCTGCCACATCTTCAACGACTTCGGCTGCGGTTTCGAGGCTCCGACGGTGAGTCTCTTCTTTCCGACGCCGTGGCTCGACTTCGGCCTTCCGGGTACCTCGGGGCTGAACAAGTACTACCTGGTCGCGGTGGTCGCACTGATCATCGCCGCCGCCTTCTGGTACTTCACCACGCGCAGGTCCAAGGTCGTCCCCGGCCGCGGGCAGAGCATGGCCGAGATGCTGGTGGGCTTCCTGCGCGACCAGGTGACCCGGACCACCATGGGCAAGGAGGGGGACAAGTTCCTTCCGCTGATGGTGACCCTGTTCCTGTTCATCTTCTGCATGAACATCATGGGTCTCATCCCCGGCCTCCAGCTGCCGGTGACCTCCAACCTGGCCTTCCCCGCGGTCCTGGCCCTCTTCATCTTCGTGCTGTGGAACGTGGTCGGCATCCGCCGCCACGGTGTGGGCGCGCACTTCAAGGCGCGTCTGGTGCCGGGCGGCGTCCCCGGGTGGATCCTGCCGGTGGTCGTCCCCATCGAGGCGCTGTCGAACTTCGTCATCCGCCCCGCCACGCACATGATCCGTCTGTTCGCGACCATGTTCGCCGGGCACCTGCTGCTCGCACTGTTCGCGGCCGCCGGTTTCTACATGTTCAACCCCCTGTCCCCGATGGGTGCCGGGTTTGGTGCCCTCTCGGTGGGTTACTCCGCCATCGCCCTGGTCGGCTTCCTGGTCTTCACGGCCTTCGAGCTGTTCATCATGGCGGTCCAGGCCTACGTCTTCGTTCTCCTGTCCTCCATCTACCTCGGTGAGGCCATGGAGGGCGCGCACTAGGGAGAAGGCCCTCGGCCCCCTCCCCACGCGAATCCACGACCCGTCCGATCCGTCAGTCAGCCCGGCGCCAACCATCATCGCCGGCGTGTAGTAAAGGGAAAATCAGCATGGACATCACCGGTAGCCTGAACACCATCGGTTACGGTCTCGCCGCCATCGGCCCCGGCATCGGCGTCGGCCTCGTCTTCGGTCTCGGCGTGCAGGCCATCGCCCGCCAGCCCGAGGCCCGCGGCATCCTCCAGGGCCAGATGATCTTCGGTTTCGCCGTTATCGAGGCCCTGGCCATTCTCGGCTTCGTTCTCGCCTTCGCGCGCTAGCCCACTATCGGTCCACAGAACGCGAAGGGGATGCCAGCCGTGTATTTGGCAGCCGAGCAAGAAAACGTCCTGCGAATTCACTGGGACGAGTTCACCTTCGGTCTCATCGCCTTCCTCATCATCCTCGCCGTCGTCTACAAGATGTGGCCGAGGTTGACGAAGGCGCTGGACGAGCGTGCCGACCAGATCGAGGGTGGCATCGCTCGCGCTCAGAAGGCCGAGGCCGAGGCGGAGGAGATCCGCCAGCAGTACCGCGAGAAGCTCGAGGAAGCCCACCGCGAGTACGCGCAGGAGTTGGAGAAGGCCAAGGAGCAGAGGGCGGCCATCATCGCCGAGGCGCGCGAGGAGGCCCAGGTCGAGGCCCGTCGCATCGTCGACGCGGCGCACGCCCAGATCGAGGCCGACCGCCAGCAGGCCGTGGCGCAGCTGCGCCACGAGATCGGTGCGCTCTCCACCGAGCTGGCGAGCCGCATCGTCGGTGAGGTCCTCAGCGACAGCGCCGCCCAGAACCGCGTCATCGACCGGTTCCTGGAGGAGCTGGAGCAGAGCGAGAGCACGCAGCAAGCCGAGGTGCGTTGATGCGTGGTATCAGCCG
Source organism: Nocardiopsis sp. FR4 (assembly GCF_009830945.1). GTDB lineage: Bacteria > Actinomycetota > Actinomycetes > Streptosporangiales > Streptosporangiaceae > Nocardiopsis. The sequence goes on from NZ_VWVV01000008.1 coordinate 197,440, forward strand.
CACGTCGCTGACCGAGGTGACCCGGCGCCTGGACGAGAACGTCCTGGCGTCGGCGGGCACCGCGGACAACGGCGTCTCACTGGGCAGCGAGCTGTTCGAGGTCGTCGCCCTCCTCGGCAACGAGCACTCGCTGCGCCGCTGGCTGGCCGACCAGGCGAACCCGGCCGAGGCCAAGTCCAGCCTCCTCGGGCAGCTGCTGGAGACCAAGGTGTCCCCGGCGGCCGTCCTGGTGGCCGGCGACGTGGTCTCGGCCCGTTGGTCCAAGGCCCGTGACCTCGTCGACGCGATGGAGCGGATGGCGGTCTACGTGACCGTCGCCCCGCTCCACAGCGCCTCGGCCCTGGGCGAGTTGGAGGACGAGCTGTTCCGCTTCCAGCGGATCGTCGCCTCCCGTCCCGACCTGCGCGACGCCCTCACCCGTGACGGGGTGTCCGTGGAGCAGCGCCTCTCCCTCGTGGAGAGCCTGCTCTCGGGCAAGGTGAACCCCGCGACGCTGAGCCTGATCGGCGAAGCGGTCACCCGTCCCAGGGGCCGTACCCTGGAACAGGCGCTGGACAACTACGGGCACATCGTCGCCGAGCGCGCCAAGCGCTACGTCGCCGTGGTCCGCAGCGCCGTCGCCCTGAGCGAGAACCAGCAGTCCCGGCTCGGAGCCGCGCTCTCGCGCGCCTACGGCCGCGACATCCACCTGAACATCGAGGTCGCCCCCGAGATCGTGGGTGGCCTGTCCATCCAGGTGGGTGACGAGGTCATCGACGGGACCATCGCCGGGCGTATCGCCGAGGCCCAGCGCCGCCTGGCCGGCTGACAGAACGCAAGGCAAGCACGCACGGCGCCAGCCCGGCGCCATTTGAGAGCAAGGACAACGTAGAGATGGCGGAGCTGACGATCCGGCCGGACGAGATCCGGGACGCGCTGCAGCGCTTCGTCCAGTCGTACGAGCCTGAAGCCACCCGCGCGGAAGAGGTCGGTACCGTCACCTACTCCGGTGACGGCATCGCCCGCGTCGGTGGCCTTCCCTCGGCGATGGCGAACGAGCTGCTCCAGTTCGAGGACGGCACCCTGGGCCTGGCCCAGAACCTCGAGATCGGGGAGATCGGTGCGGTCGTGCTGGGCGACTTCACCAGCATCGAGGAGGGCCAGAAGGTGCGCCGCACCGGCCAGCTCCTCTCGGTGCCGGTGGGTGACAACTTCCTCGGCCGCGTGGTGGACCCCCTCGGTGCCCCCATCGACGGCAAGGGCGAGATCGAGACGACCGAGCGCCGCGAGCTGGAGCTGCAGGCCGCGAGTGTGATGGAGCGCAAGCCCGTCCACGAGCCGCTGCAGACCGGCATCAAGGCCATCGACTCGATGACCCCGATCGGCCGCGGCCAGCGCCAGCTGGTCATCGGCGACCGGCAGACCGGCAAGACCGCGGTCTGCATCGACGCGATCATCAACCAGAAGGCGAACTGGGAGTCGGGCGACCCCGACAAGCAGGTGCGCTGCATCTACGTCGCCATCGGCCAGAAGGGCTCGACCATCGCCGGTGTGCGCGGCGCCCTGGAGGAGGCCGGGGCGATGGAGTACACCACCATCGTCGCCGCCCCCGCGTCGGACGCGGCGGGCTTCAAGTACCTGGCCCCCTACACCGGCTCGGCCCTGGGCCAGCACTGGATGTACGAGGGCAAGCACGTCCTCATCGTCTTCGACGACCTCACCAAGCAGGCCGAGGCCTACCGCGCGGTGTCGCTGCTGCTGCGCCGCCCGCCGGGCCGTGAGGCCTACCCCGGTGACGTCTTCTACCTCCACTCCCGTCTGCTGGAGCGCTGCGCCAAGCTCTCCGACGAGATGGGCAAGGGCTCGATGACCGCGCTGCCGATCATCGAGACCAAGGCGGGCGACGTCTCGGCGTACATCCCCACCAACGTCATCTCCATCACCGACGGCCAGGTCTTCCTGGAGGCGGACCTGTTCAACCAGGGCCAGCGCCCGGCGATCAACGTCGGTGTGTCGGTCTCCCGTGTCGGTGGCGCCGCGCAGACCAAGGCCATGAAGAAGGTCTCCGGCACCCTGCGGCTGGGCCTGGCCCAGTACCGCGAGCTGGAGGCGTTCTCCGCCTTCGGTTCGGACCTGGACGCCGTCTCCAAGCAGCAGCTGGAGCGCGGTGCCCGCCTGATGGAGCTCCTCAAGCAGGGCCAGTACTCGCCGTTCTCCATGGAGAAGCAGGTCGTGTCGATCTGGGCCGGTACCACCGGCCGCGTCGACGACGTCCCGGTCGAGGACGTGCGCCGCTTCGAGGAGGACTTCCTGGACTACCTCTCCCGTGAGGACGCGGGCATCCTCGACAACATCCGCGAGAGCGGCAAGTTCGAGGACGAGACCGAGAAGGCCCTCGACGCCGCCCTGGAGAAGTTCAAGCAGGGCTTCCAGACCTCCGCCGGTACCCTCCTGGGCACCGAGGCCGACGCCGAGGCGCTCGACGAGGAGAAGGTCGGCCAGGAGACCATCAAGGTCGCCAAGGGCGGGAAGTAACCCATGGGTGCACAGCTTCGCGTCTATCGCCGGAGGATCCGCTCGACGAAGTCGATGGCGAAGATCACCCGTGCGATGGAGCTCATCGCCACGACGCGCATCACCAAGGCGCAGCGTGCGGCGGAGGCTGCTGGGCCCTACGCGCGGGAGATCACCCGGGCCGTCTCGGCCCTCGCCAGCCGGGTGTCCGACCACCCGCTGCTGCGCGAGGCCGAGAACCCCACCCGCGCGGCCGTCCTGGTGATCACCAGCGACAAGGGCCTGGCGGGCGCCTTCTCGTCCAACGTGCTCAAGGAGGCGGACTCCCTGTCCCAGCTCCTCCGGGAGCAGGGCAAGGAGGTCCTCACCTACATGGTGGGCCGCAAGGGCGTGGGCTTCTACAAGTTCCGCGGCCGTCCGCTCGAGGCGCAGTGGGAGGGCTTCACCGAGCGCCCGACCTACGCGCACGCCCAGGAGATCGGCTCCGCCCTCATGGAGAAGTTCGCCCTGGACACAGCGGAGGGCGGCGTGGACGAGATCCACGTGATCTCCACGGAGTTCGTCTCGATGCTGACCCAGCGGGCCTCGACCGTCCGGGCGCTTCCTCTGGAGGTCGAGGAGGTCGAGGCGAGCGAGCTGGAGGCCGCACAGGGTGCTCCGCTGCCTCTGTACGAGTTCGAGCCCTCCGCGGAGGAGGCGTTGGACCGGCTGCTCCCGCAGTACGTGACCAACCGCATCTACTTCGCGCTCCTGGAGTCGGCCGCCTCCCAGCAGGCGTCCCGTCGTGCCGCCATGAAGGCCGCCACCGACAACGCCGAGGAACTCGCCAAGAACCTGACCCGCCTGGCCAACCAGGCGCGTCAGGCTGAGATCACCAATGAGCTCAGTGAGATTGTCGGCGGTGCCGACGCGCTCGCTGCTGCCAGCGCGGGAAGTGAGTAACAAAAGTGACTGCGACTGTTGAAGGGACGGCCGGGGCCGGCACCGCCACCGGCCGGATCTCCCGGGTCACCGGCCCGGTCGTCGACGTGGAGTTCCCCGTCGGCTCCCTCCCTGCCATCTACAACGCGCTCCAGACCACCGTCACCGTCGGTGGCAAGGACAAGACCATCACCCTGGAGGTCGCCCAGCACCTGGGTGACAACCTGGTGCGCTCGGTCTCCCTGGCCCCGCAGGACGGCCTCGTCCGCGGCGCCGAGGTCCGTGACACCGGCGAGCCGATCAGCGTGCCCGTCGGCGACGTCGTCAAGGGCCACGTGTTCAACACGCTGGGCGAGTCCCTGGACGTGCCGACCTCGGAGCTGAACGTCACCGAGCGCTGGCCGATCCACCGCAAGGCCCCGGCCTTCGACCAGCTCGAGTCCAAGACCGAGATGATGGTCACGGGCATCAAGGTCATCGACCTGCTCACCCCGTACGTGCGCGGTGGCAAGATCGGCCTGTTCGGCGGCGCGGGTGTGGGCAAGACCGTGCTCATCCAGGAGATGATCACCCGTATCGCCCGCAACTTCGGTGGTGTGTCCGTGTTCGCCGGTGTCGGCGAGCGCACCCGTGAGGGTACGGACCTCTTCCTGGAGATGGACGAGATGGGCGTCCTCCAGGACACCGCTCTCGTCTTCGGCCAGATGGACGAGCCCCCGGGCACCCGTCTGCGGGTGGCCCTGTCCGCCCTGACGATGGCGGAGTACTTCCGCGACGTCCAGAAGCAGGACGTGCTGCTGTTCATCGACAACATCTTCCGTTTCACCCAGGCGGGTTCGGAGGTCTCCACGCTGCTGGGCCGTATGCCCTCGGCCGTGGGCTACCAGCCCAACCTGGCGGACGAGATGGGCCAGCTGCAGGAGCGGATCACCTCGACCCGCGGCCACTCGATCACCTCGATGCAGGCGATCTACGTGCCCGCGGACGACTACACCGACCCGGCTCCGGCGACCACCTTCGCCCACCTGGACGCGACGACCGAGCTCTCCCGCCCGATCTCGCAGAAGGGCATCTACCCGGCGGTCGACCCGCTGGCCTCCACCTCCCGCATCCTCGACCCGCAGTACGTGGGCGAGGAGCACTACCAGGTGGCCCAGCGCGTCAAGGAGATCCTGCAGCGCAACAACGACCTGCAGGACCAGATCGCGATCCTCGGTATGGACGAGCTGTCCGAGGAGGACAAGATCATCGTCAACCGGGCCCGCCGGATCGAGCGCTTCCTGTCGCAGAACATGTTCGTGGCCGAGAAGTTCACCGGCACCCCGGGCGTGTTCGTGCCCCTGGAGGAGACCATCGCCTCCTTCAAGGGTCTGTGCGACGGTGAGTACGACCACCTGCCCGAGCAGGCGTTCCTCGACGTCGGCAACATCGACATGGCCGTCGAGAAGGCCAAGAAGCTGCAGGGCTAAAGGTTCTTCAGGCCGGGCCGGTTCCCGACAACACGTGGGGGCCGGCCCGGCCGGACCCACCCGCTAGCCGAGGAGTTTGTGGCAGTGTCGAAGAAGCTTTTCGTCGAGATCGTCTCCCCCGAACGTGAGGTTTGGGCGGGCGAGGGCGACATGGTCATCGCGAAGACCGTCGAGGGCGAGATCGGCGTCCAGCCCGGGCACGTCCCGGTGCTGTCGCTGCTGGCCAGCGGCGCGGTCGTCCGCGTGCTGGGCGCGCGGGAGACCGGCGAGGTCCGGGCCGCCGCGCACGGCGGCTTCGTCTCGGTGTCGGGTGAGGGACGCGTCTCCATCCTGGCCGAGACCGCCGAACTGGCCGAGGACATCGATGTGGAACGCGCGCGCGCCGCGCTGAAGAGGGCGTCCGAGGCCGGCGACACCGACGCCCTGGGTCGCGCTAGCAGCCGTCTGCGCGCCGCGGGCGAGGAAGTCGCCTAGCGGGGGGCGGCGAAGCGCGTGGGAACGGAACGTCTGCTGTCATCGTGGTCGGGGACCGCGGTGTGGGTGTTCGCTGCCCTGCTCGCCGTCCTCCTGGTGCTGGTCCTGATCGGCGCCGTGCGCCGCTGGACCCTCGTACGGCGCGGCGGCGCGGTGGAGTGCTACCTGCGCGCCGTGGGCGCGCGGGGCCGACGGGGCTCCTGGCGGATCGGCTTCTGCCGGTACGGCACGGAGCACCTGGACTGGTTCCCCATCTTCTCGCTCAGGCCGCGGCCGACAGCCACGCTGTCGCGCCGCGGTCTCGTCGTCGCGGGGCGCCGCGCCCCCGAGGAGGGCGAGGACCTGCCCGTCGACCTCACGGTGGTCGGGGTCGGCTGGCTGGGACCGGACGGCGGTGACCCCGCCGAGGCGGCCTACGAGATCGCCATGAACGAGGGCACCCTGACCGGTTTCCTGTCATGGCTGGAGTCGATGCCCCCGGGGACGCGCTGGGAGGCCTGAGGCCCCGCGATCCCCCTGCGCCAGGGCGCGTCGGTGGTTTCCCGCGCCGGGTCCGTGTGCCTAGCATGGCGGCATGAGCACGATCGTCGCCTTCTCCGTAGCCCCTCTCGGTTCCGGTGAGTCCGTCACCCCCGCCGTCGCACGCGCCGTCAAGGTGGTCCGCGAGAGCGGTCTGCCCAACGAGACCTCCGCCATGTTCACCACCGTCGAGGGTGAGTGGGACGAGGTCATGGACGTGGTCAAGCGCGCCGTGTCCGCCGCGGGGGAGGGCGCCTCCCGGGTCACCCTCACCCTCAAGGCCGATATCCGCGAGGGGGTCACCGACGGCCTGCACGGCAAGGTCGAGTCCGTCGAACGCGAACTCGGCAACCTCTAGGCACGCGGGCCCGCCCTCCCCTTCCGCCCGGGGCGCCCACAGGGCAGTATGCGGTTCCATGCTCGCTTCCCGACTTCCCGGCCTCCTGGCCCTCGCGTTGGCCGCGCCCCTGCTCGTCTCCTGCCAGCCCGCGGGCGGGGTGGTCGGCGCCGTGGCCACGGGTCACTTCAGCGCCCAGCACAAGCTCCCCGTCCTGATCCTGTCCTGGTGCGGTGACGCCGGGCCCCAGCAGATCGACCTGATCGGCGGGGCGGCCGACCGGCACCTGGTCGCCACCCGCGCGTTCGACGGCCACCGGCTGGAGGTGGACCTGTCCGCCCCGGGGGAGGACTGGCGGATAACCGACGACGAGGGTCGCCAGGTCTTCCGCCTGGGTCCGGAGTCGGCGGAGGAGGAGTACCTCGTGGGGGTCGGCTCCCGGGCGGCCGATCCGGGGCGGGACACCGAGCACGACCTGGGCACGGTCGTGTTCACCACGGGGGCGCTGGCCACCGACGAGGGCGTCTACTCCCGCGCCGAGGGCTCCCGGGAGGGCGAGTACGTTCCGGTGGAGGAGTTCCCGCCCGAGTGCTGAGGGCGGTCACGACGGCGCGCCCGGCCCGTGGGAGGGGTTGACGGGCCGGGCGCGGTCCGGGAGGGCTCAGCCCGCCTGCGCGCGGGCGTGCCCGGAGCGGAGCGCGCCGGAGAAGTACCCCCGGGCGCTCTCGGAGTTGGCCAGTCCGATCACGGTCAGGGCGACGGCGGCCGCGATGATCTCGGGGACGCCGCTGACCGGGGTGGACAGCAGGGCCGCGATGACGACGGCGTAGACGCCGTTGACCCAGGTCACCGTCCGGCGGGCGCCGGGGCGGTCGCGGTAGAGCATGACGGCCGCGACGATCGCCGCCGTTCCGTAGACGAGGCCGATCGCCGCGGCGGTCAGTACGGCCCAGGTGGGCACCGAGGCGTTCGCGGCGACGGCGTCGACGGTCTCCATGGCGGCGGCTCCGGTGAAGGCCGCCAGGCTGCCCAGGAGCTGGTAGATCGCGATCAGGATCAGCAGGACGAGAACCGCCGTGACGGTGGTGGGCCGGGCTCTGGCAGTCATGCGGGTTCCTTCCTCAGACGTAGATCCATATAAAGAACCCATAACCTTTTCATTGCGAAGAACACATGATTCCCTGGGTTTTCTGAGGCCTCCCAGGTGGCGGGCGTGCAGAAGGGGCCGTTGCGCGCCTCCCGCGGGCGCTCCGGCGGCGGCGCCGGGGCTCGGGAGGGCGGTGGGTGAAGAAAAGGGGCCTCGTTCCGTAGAACGAGACCCCTTTTTCTGAATACGGAAACTACCGTTCGCCGCCGGGTTTCCAGAGCACCTCGTCCCCCTCCCCGGCGACGTAGCGGCCGAGAATGAAGAGCAGGTCGGAGAGCCGGTTGAGGTACTGCGCGGTGAGCGGGTTGACCGTCTCACCGTGCTCCTCGATCGCCGCCCAGACGCTGCGCTCCGCCCGCCGCACCACGATCCGCGCCGTGTGCATGAGCGCCAGCGTGGGGGACCCCCCGGGCAGGACGAAGCTGCGCAGGGTGGGCAGGTCGGCGTTGTAGGCGTCGCAGGCCTCCTCCAGCCGGGTGACGTACTCGGGCAGCACGCGCAGCGGCGGGTACTCCGGCTCGGGCACGATCGGCGTGGACAGGTCGGCGCCCAGGTCGAACAGTTCGTTCTGGACCCGGCCGAGCAGGGCGCGCACGTCGTCGGGCAGCTCGCCCAGCGCGATGGCGGTGCCGATGGCGGCGTTGGCCTCCTCGGTGTCGGCGTACCCGACCAGGCGGGTGTCGTTCTTGCTGGTCCGGCTCATATCGCCGAGCGCCGTCGTTCCGGCGTCGCCGGTGCGCGTGTAGATCTTCGACAGCACGACCGGCTTGTCGGTGTCCCGTTTGGTCATGCCGCCACCCTAGGCCACCCGCCTTCCACACGGCCTCCGTGCCGGGCGGTCGGCACGGGGCCTCAGACGGCCATGGCGAGGAGGGAGCGCAGCTCGTCGGCGAGCGGTTCGTCCAGGCTCTGCGGCACGCCTCTGTGCCGGGGGTCCCGGCAGGCCCTGCGGAAGGAGTCGGGGTCACCGGTGAGGTCGGTGGTGGCCCGTCTGAGCCCGTCCAGCGCGCGGCTGAGCTCGTCGGGGGTGCTCTCCCAGGCCCTCTCGTAGGCCCGGAGGGCGTGGAAGAAACGGACGCACGCCAGGTGCGTGGACTCCTGGTCGCTCTGGCGCTGGATGTGCTCTGCTACCGCGCTGGTCCTGCGCAGGAGGGAGGGCATCGAATCACTGCTCCTGATCGATGGGGAGACGGGAACGCTGTCTGCGAGGGGCCGCGGCCCGGCCCGGCCCCGGGCCGGGCGCGGGTGCTCACGCACTGATGCTGCGGGGCTGGCCGTTGCCCTGGCTGACGGTGATCTTGCGCGGCTTGGCCTGCTCGGCGACCGGGATGCGCAGGGTCAGGACGCCGTCGGTGTAGTCGGCCTCGATGGCGTCGGTCTGCAGGGTCTCGCCGAGGAACAGCTGCCGGGAGAAGGCGCCGGCGGGCCGCTCGGAGGCCACCACCGAGTCGCGGTCGCGCATGGTGTCCGGACGCTCCGCGGTCACGGTCAGCACGTTGCGCTCGACCTCCAGGTCGATGGAGTCCGCGCTGACTCCGGGAAGGTCGAAGCAGGCAACGAAGACGTCGCCGTCGCGGTAGGCGTCCATCGGCATCGCGGCCGGCCGGGAGGCCTCTCCCAGGAGCCGCTGCGTGAGCCGGTCGAAGTCGCGGAAGGGGTCGGTACGCATCAGCATCATGGAAACCTCCTTCAGCTGGACCATAAAACCTGATGCGAGCTGACGCAGGTTTTATACCTCATACTGGAGGAGATAAACAACAGTGTTCGATAAAGATCTGGTTGGGTCGACGACGCGGGCGCGCCGTGCGGGGGAGCGGGGCGCCAGGGAAGGACACCGCTCATGACACAACCCCGGCCGGGTTCCTCCCGGGGTCTCTACACGATCTCCGTGGCCGCGGAGCTGGCGGGCATAGCCCCGCAGAGCCTGCGCTCCTACGAGGAGCGGGGGCTGGTCGCCCCGGTCCGCACGGACGGCGGCACGCGGCTGTACAGCGACGACGACATCGCCCGCCTGCGCAGGGTGGCCGAGCTGACCGCCCAGGGGGTCAACCTCGCCGGGATCGGCCGCATCCTCGCGCTGGAGGACGAGAACACCCGTCTGCGCGAGGACGCCTCCGGGGACGGCGGAGGTCCGGGGCGGGTGCGTGCGGAGGAAGCGGGGTGACGGAGGATAACTGTTCCGCATCAGCGGGTGAAGGTGACTCAGCTCACTGATACATTAAGGATTCACGGAGCTACTCAGCGTAGTTTCCGGCGGTGTCCAGGAGCGCTGCTCCGGGTGGGCAGAGGGGGCCACCCGGGTGTGCGCGGAGGGGGAGACACCGTGAGGGGCGGGCGGCGTGGAACCGGGGGGTTCACGCCGCCCGCCCCGCGTCCGGGCCGCGCGCACGCCCGACGGCGCCCGGACGCGGCCCGGGCCGGACTACATACGCCAGTCGTCGCCCACCCGGGGGAACCCGGTGTCGACCGCGCGCAGCACGCCGTTCACCGGCAGGGTGTTCCGGGAGAAGAACTCCACGCCGTGCGCACCGGCGGCCGAGAGCTCGGCGACCGAGTCCCAGTTGATGTACTCCAGGGTGTCCTCGGCGGTGTGGTAGTACGGGTCGAACTGCTCACCCGCGGTGCCGCCGTACCACTCGACCTGCTCCTCGGTCTTGACGCCGTCGGCGCCGCTGAAGAGGCCGCCCGCCGGAATGCCCGCCGCCATGAAGGGCTGGTAGTCGCTGCGCCCGCTCAGCACGCCGGGCTCGCTCACCTGGTCCTGGGCGGCGAAGTAGTCCTCGAAGACCTTCGCGATCGCCCCGGAGCCGGAGGGCGCGCCGCCGGAGCCGGGCAGCTCCATCCGGCCGTCCAGGACGAACCGGGCGTAGTTGTGCGAGCCGATCATGTCGAAGTTCAGGTACAGGGCGATGTCGTCGACCTGGTCGTCGCTCAGGTCCTCCACGTAGCGGGTGGAGCCGACCAGGCCCTCCTCCTCGGTGCCCCAGAAGGCGAAGCGGACCTTGTTGTTCGGGTCCTCCTGCTTGGCCAGCTGGATGGCGGTCTCCAGCACGAAGGCCGAACCGCTGCCGTTGTCGTTGATGCCGGGGCCCTCCTCGACGCTGTCGAGGTGGCCGCCCACCATGACCACGTTGTCGTCCCGGCCGCCGGGGGTCTCGGCCAGGATGCTGAAGGAGCTGTCGACGTTGACCTCGGCGTCCACCCGGACCCGCAGTTCCAGGCCCTCGGTGGCCAGCATGTCGGTGCCCGCCGCACCGGACACGCCCACGGCGGGGATGTCGGAGAGCTCGCTCACGGTGCCCTGGAAGGCCTCGGGGGCGTTGTTGACCACCAGGGCGGCCGAGGCGCCCGCGTCCGCGGCGTTCTGCGTCTTCTGCGCGAACGGGCAGGTGCCGCGCAGGGTGATCGCGATCGCGCCCTCGGGGAAGCCCGCGAAGTCGTCGGGGGAGCAGCCGCTCTCGGGGCTGTCGGTGTTGACGGCCACCGCGGGCGCGGTGACGTCCCCGGCGCCGGAGTAGCTCATGGTCACGTAGTCGCTGCCGGACTCGTAGACCACCTCCTCCGGGGCGGTCTGGGCCAGCACCGACGGGGACTGCTCGCGCCACAGCTCGTACTCGTACTCGTGCCGATAGGGCTCGTACCCGGCGCGCTTGAGCTGGTCCTCGACGTACAGGGCGGCCACGTCGTAGCCCGGCGTGCCCGTGGCCCGGTTGCCGCCGTTGTACTCGGCGATGGTGTCGAGGTTCTCCATGTGCGCCCGGATGGCCTCGGCCGTCACCCGCTCCGACAGCGGCAGGTCGTCACCGGGCTTGCCCGGCTTCCCGGGTTTGCCGGGCTTGCCCGGCTTTCCGGCGTGCTCGGGAGCTCGGGAGTGGTCCGGCGGACCGGCCTCTGCGTGTGCGGGAGAGGCGGCCAGGGCCCCGACGGCCATCAGGACGGCCGAGGCCGCGGCCGCGGCGGCTCGGCGCCGGGCCCCTGTGTGTGTGCGGTGCAACGATCTTCCTCCGTGGTGACGGGCTCCATCGCTCCATGGTGTGGGGGGATGGACACCTGGGGTAGGCGAAGTGTCGCTGCAGCCTGACATCACCCGGCTTCCTGCGGCAAGGACCTACCGTCACAATTGCCACAATCAGCCACAGACCTTACGCACTGGGTGGCATTGTGGTTCGATGGACGGCTGGAAGCGGACAGAACGTCTCGCCCGGGGGTCCGCTAATCCTCGATCTCGTCCTGGTGCCTGCGCGGCCGGTACTCGACGCCGACCCCGCCCATGACCGCGATGCCGCGGATGTGCACGACGGGGGTGTCCGGGTCCACCACGCTGGGGGAGTCGCCGGAGATCCCGAAGCCGCCCATCAGCGGGACCCCGTGCACCCGCACCTGGACGTCGTCGGGGACGACCACGGCCACTCCGCCCATGAGGCAGTAGGTCCAGATGGTGGTCTCACGCCGGGTGAACCGGGCCTCGCGCAGGTCCAGGTTGATCCCGCCCATCACCGCGACGGCGGTGAAGGTGCCCGGCACCACCCAGCTGCCGGAGCGGTCGGCGCCGCCCAGCAGGGCGATCGCGGCCTGGCTGGTGGGCTGCTGGTTCACCACCCGGCCGCCCCCGTAGACGGGCCGGGGGGAGCGGAAGTCGGTGGGCGCCGGGGAGGAGTCGCTGGGCGCGGGGAGGTCCTCGGTGAGGGGGGCGAGCTCGCCGAGGGTCTTGGCCCGGTAGACGGCGTCCAGCCGTTCGCTGTGCTCGTCCGGGTCCAGGCGCCCTTCGGCGAGGGCCTCGCGCAGCCGGTGCGCGACGGAGTCACGGTCGGCGTCGGAGGCGCGTATCCGGCCGTGCTCGGGGGGAGTGACTTCGCTCATCGGTTCCACCATATGCCGATTCTTCCGGGACGGCGCTCCCGCCGCATCCGGGCCCGACCCTGAGCCGACCCCGGCCCGACCCGGATCAGAAGAGGCGCAGCACGTCCGGCTCGATGCCGCGCAGCTCGTCGTAGTCCAGCACCACGCAGGTGATACCGCGGTCCTCGGCCAGGACGCGCGCCTGCGGCCGGATCTCCTGGGCGGCGAAGACGCCGCGCACCGGCGCCAGCTGCGGGTCGCGGTTGAGTAGTTCGAGGTAGCGGGTGAGCTGTTCGACGCCGTCGATGTCCCCGCGCCGCTTGAGCTCCACGGCCACGGTGGCGTTGTCCCCGTCCCGGCACAGGATGTCGACCGGTCCGATGGCCGTCGGGTACTCGCGGCGGATGAGCGTGTAGCCCTCGCCCAGGGTGGTGATGTGCTCGGCCAGCAGCTCCTGCAGGTGGGCTTCGACGCCGTCCTTCTGCAGGCCGGGGTCGCGGCCCAGCTCGTGCGAGGAGTCGTGCATGACCTCCTCGACGGTGAGCACCAGCTTCTCACCGGACTTGCCGTGCGTGACCGTCCACACGTCCGGGCCGTCCTCGACGGTCTCCTCGCGCAGTTTGCAGGGCGGGTTCATCCAGTTCAACGGCTTGAACGCGCGGTCGTCGGCATGGATGGACACACTCCCGTCGGCCTTGATGAGGATCAGGCGGGGAGCCATGGGCAGGTGTGCGGTGAGCCGGCCGACGTAGTCGACGCTGCACCGGGCGATGACGAGGCGCACGAGAGGTCACGTTACCGCCTCGGCGCACCGCGTGGAGCGGCTCCGGCTAACCGACCCCGGCACGCATGGCAATGACAACCGTCTCCACATCCGTGTGCCCGGAGGGGAAGGCAGGTGTGTCCCCCATGCGCCATGACGGGGCGTCGGCGGACCTCTAACGTCTCCAGAGGGATCAGGACGATCCGTAGTACACCCGACGAAGGGACATCCATGTCGCTGACGGTCTCCCCCGACCTGCTGGAGAAGGCGCGGAGCGGTCCGGTCGAGGACGCCGACTTCATCGCCTGCATCAGGAGCTCCCTCCCCTACGCCTGGGAGGTGGTCAGCGGGCTGGCCGAGGGCGCGCGGACCTCGGAGTCCGGTTTCGAGGCCAACGAGGTGCCCCCGCCCGGGGAGGAGGAGCGGGGCCAGCTGCTGCGCCTGCTCGCCAGCGACGCCATGCGCGGCGCCGTGGAGCGGCACTTCGGCCTGCGCCTGGCCTTCCAGAACTGCCACCGGGTGGCGCTGTTCGCCCCCGGGGCCGAGGCCGCTCGCGCCGAGTTCACCTCCGCGCGGGCGCAGCTGCTCAACCAGTCGCCCGAACTCGTGGACTGCTGACCGGGAGGGGAGACCACGGCCGCCGCGCCGCTCCCGGCGCGGCGGCCGCATGGCACCGAGTGCCTGGCACGGGCATCCCGTGACGCGTGCGGAGGAAGCGGCCCCGTAGTCTGGGCGTATGGTGCAGGAATTTGACAAGGTCGGTGTCGTCGGACTCGGCACGATGGGTGCGGGCATCGCTGAGGTGTTCGCCCGTGCGGGGTTCAACGTCACCGGGGTCGAGATCGACCAGGCCGCCGTCGACCGCGGCCGGGCCCACGTGGACAAGTCCCTTTCGCGAGCTGTCAGCAAGGGCAAACTCACCGAGGAGGAACGCGCCGGGATCGACTCCCGGCTGACCTTCACCACCTCACGGGAGGACCTCGCCGACGCCGACTTCGTCGTCGAGGCCGTTCCCGAGCGGATGGACATCAAGAAGGACGTCTTCGGCGACCTGGACCGGATCTGCCCGCCCGGCACGATCCTGGCCACCAACACGTCGTCGCTGTCGGTCACCGAGATCGCCGCGCTCACCGGCCGACCGGACAAGGTCGTGGGCCTGCACTTCTTCAACCCGGCCCCGGTCATGAAGCTGGTCGAGGTCGTCACCACGGTCTCCACCGCTCCCGAGACCGTCGACGTGGTCTCCGAGGTCGCCAAGCGCATCGGCAAGACGCCCGTCGCGGTCGGCGACCGCGCCGGGTTCGTGGCCAACGCCCTGCTGGTGCCCTACGTCAACGACGCGATCCGCCTCTACGAGCGCGGGGTCGCCACCCGCGAGGAGATCGACGCCGCGGCGCAGAAGGCCGCCGACCTGCCGATGGGTCCGCTGGCCCTGGCCGACCTGGTCGGACTGGACGTCTGCCTGGCCGTGATGGACGTGCTGTGGGAGGAGTTCCGCGACCAGCGCTACGCCGCCTCGCCGCTGCTGCGCCGCATGGTCGCCGCCGGGCGCCTGGGCCGCAAGGCGGGCCTGGGCTTCTACGCGGGGACCGACGAGGCCCCCGAGCCCCGCCCCACGGGCCGCTACGCCGAGATGCTCCGCGAGGAGGAGACCCTCGACCTGGGCGAGGTGCTCATCGCCCCCCAGATCGACGACGCCATGCGCATGATCGGCGACGGCTACGCCTCCGCCCGGGACGTGGACACCGCCATGCGGTTCGGCTGCGGCTACCCCAAGGGCCCGACCGAACTCCTGGAGGAGCGCGGCGCCGAGTCCGTGGTCACCACCCTGGTCGCCATGCACGAGTACGGCCTGACCCACGTCGCGGTGCCCGCCCCGCTGTTGATGGACCAGCTGCCGGACGTGGAGGAGGGCCACGGCGGCGGCTGCGCCTGCCAGGCCTGACGGCCTGACCGCTTCGGGCACCGCACCGGGAGGGGTTTCCCCTGAGGCCGTCGCCACGTGTGTGGCGACGGCCACAGCCGCCGTTTGTCTACCCTGGACGGGTGAGCCCGCGCCGTAACTCCTCCCGACGCACGTCCTCCCGGGGCCGCAGGGCACCCGGTGCCGCCCCCGACGACGAGGACGCCCTCATGCTGCGCGTCACCGGGGGGCAGCGCCGCGAGACCGGGCCGGACGGGGAGTGGGTGACGCGCCGCATCCCCGGGGCCGCGGCCACCAAGGTCTACCGCTGCCCCGGCTGCGCCCAGGAGATCCCCGTGGGCATGGCCCACGTCGTGGCCTGGCGTCCCTACGGCGACGGCGGCGACCGGCGCCACTGGCACTCCTCCTGCTGGGACCGTCGCTCCCACCGCGCGCCCCGAGCCCCCCGCCGCTGAGCCCCGCCACCGACATCCCCGAGGAGCCATGGAGATCCGAGCCACCACGGTGCTGCCCGCCGTGCGACGCCCCATCACCCTGCACACCGCCGACGGCCTGGAGCTGGTCGGGGAACTCGCCCTGCCCGAGGGCCGCGAGCCCAGGGCCACGCTGGTGTGCCTGCACCCGCTGCCCACCGCCGAGGGCATGATGGACAGCCACGTCCTGCGCAAGGCCTCCTTCCGGCTGCCGGCCCTGGCCGACGTCGCCGTGCTGCGTTTCAACACGCGCGGCACCACCTCGCGGCACGGCACCAGCCAGGGGACCTTCGGCGAGGGCGAGGCCGAGAAGCACGACGTACTCGCCGCCATCGAGTTCACCGAGTTCGAGGGGCTGCCCGAGCCCTGGCTGCTGGGCTGGTCCTTCGGTACCGAACTCGCCCTCAAGTGGGGGGCCGACCCCCAGGTGAGGGGGGCCATCCTGCTGTCGCCCCCGCTGCACCGCGCCGACGAGTCCGACATGGCGGCCTGGGCCGCGTCGGGCAAGCCGGTGGTCGCCCTGGTGCCCGAGCACGACGACTACCTGCGTCCCGCGGAGGCCAGGGAGAGGTTCCGGCCGCTCACCCAGTGCGAGGTGATCGGGGTGGAGGGCGCCAAGCACCTGTGGGTGGGCGAGCCGTACGTGCGCCGGGTGCTGGACGAGGTCGTCAAGCGGGTCAACCCCGAGGCCCACCCGCTGCCGGTGGAGTGGGACGGCCCCTACGAGAAGGACACGCAGACCCTCCGGTAGGCCGACGAGAGGGGGCCTCCCCTCCCGGAGTTCCGGGAGGGGAGGCCCCCTTCTCACGTCCTGCCCAGTCTCCGAGGGGGACTGTTACTCCTGCCACCAGTCCTCGTCGTCGGCGCCCTTGCCGGAGTGCGCGGGCTGACGGGTCTCCTCCGCGGCCGGAGCGGACTCCTGCGGGAGGGCGGCCGGAGCCGGGGCCGGGGGAGCGGCCGGAGCGGCCGGGGCGGGGCCGCCGCCACCGAGCAGCTGGCGCAGCTGCTGCAGGTGCGACTGGATGCTGTCCCGCTGGCGGTTGAGCTCCTCGACCTCCTTCTTGGCGGCCGTCATGATCCGGTTGGCCTCGGACTTGGCGTCGCTGAGCTGGTGCTCGGCCTTGGACTTGGCCTCGCCCTCGATCTGCGCGGCGTTCTTCTTGGCGTTGCTGACCAGCTGCTTGGCGTGGTTCTCGGCGTCGCGACGGGTCTGCTCGGCCTGCTGGCTGGCCTTGGTGGCGCGCTGCTCGGCGCTGGCGGCCCGCTCCTCGGCCTCGTTGACCATCTTCTGCGTGGCGGCCTGGGCGGCGGCCAGGCGCTCGGCGTCCTGGCGCTCGGCCTCGGCGCGGCGGTCGGCCAGCTGCAGCTCGAACTGGTCCTCGGCCTCGGTGCGGCGGGCCTCGGACTCGGCGTAGGCGCGCTCGGCGTTCTTGCGCAGCTCCTCGGCCTGGCTCTTGGCGGCCTGGATGGTCTCGTCGCGCTCGCGCTTGGCGGCGGCACGGGCCTGGGCGCACTCGCGCTCGGTGGTCGTGCGCAGCTTGGCGATCTCGCCCTCGAAGGTGGCGCGCTTCTCGGCGATCTCGTGGTCGACCGCGGAACGCTTCTTCTGCACCTCGCGCTCGGTGACCGAGGTCAGCTCGTCGGCCTCGCGACGGGCCGTGGTGGTGATCTCCTCGGCCTCGGCCTCGGCGGTCTGGCGCATCTCGTCGGCCTCGCGCTGGGCGAGGGTGCGCACCTCGGTGGCCTCGGACTCGGCGGCGGCGCGCATCTCGGCGGCCTCCACCTTGGCCGCCGAGCGGATGTCGTTGGCGTCGATCTGCGCGCTCTGGACCAGCTCGTTGGCCTGCTCCTCGGCCAGGCGCAGGAGCTCCTCGATCCGCGAGCCCAGACCGGCGTAGGAGGGGCGCTCGCGCTCCTGGAGCTGGCGGTTCTTGGCGTTCAGCTCGCTGCTGAGCTTCTCGACCTTCTTGGTGTACTGCTTGACCTCGTTGCGCAGGCTGGCCGTGTAGTCGTCCACCTGGGTGCGGTCATAGCCACGCAGCACCACGTCGAATTCTTGCGGGGTGTTGTCTTCGTCGAAGATGTTGTTGAGCTGGGTGTCAATGTTGTTTGACGGCATGTGGCGGAATTCCTGAACGGGTGCGAGACGGCTACTTGCGAAGGGCCGGGGACGCAAGGAGGGCGGCTGCGTCGTCCCCCGGGGACGGGCGGGTCCGGAAGCGGAGAACCGGGCGGGGTGCGGCGGGCCGACAAGGCCCCTGACCGCGTCCGCTGTCGTCCGCGTGCGCCGCGTCACCCGACACGGCGGCACGGTCGACCCGGCTCGACTACCGGACTGCGAGATGTGGACCAACGCCGGAACAGCGAATCCGGCAGCTAGCCGACTTTATCAAGCGCGGAACCCCTGGGAAGAGGGTTTCGGGTAACTTCCGGTGACCTCTGTGCCCTCACGGGGCTGTGACACTCAACCTGTGATGTGTCCGGAACGCCCCCGTGACGTTGTTTCGGCGGTTTGGGGAGCTATGCCGTGTGCCGCCGGCGGCTCAGTGCGCGCTCTGCACCAGTTCGGTGAGGACCCCTCCGCAGTCCTTGGGGTGCAGGAAGACGATCCGCGAACCCGCGGTCCCCGCGCGCGGCTCGGCGTCCAGCACGCGCACGCCGCGCTCACCGACCCCCGCGGCGGTGGCGGCCACGTCGGCGGTCCCGAAGGCGATGTGGTGCACCCCCTCGCCGTGGCGCTCCAGGAACTTCGCGACGGGGGAGTCCTCGCGGGTGGGCTCCAGCAGCTGCAGGTACGTGGCCCCTCCGTCGTCGGTGCCGTTGGTCCGGAGCATGGCCTCGCGCACGCCCTGCTCCTCGTTCACCTCCTCGTGCGCCACCTCGAACCCGTACGTGGACCGGTAGAAGGCGATCGAGGCGTCGAGGTCGCGGCAGGCGATCCCCACGTGATCGAGCCGGGTGATCCCGGAGAACGGTGCGGACGGGACGGAGGGCGATGACGGTGTGGACGAGGAGGGCGGGGTGATGAACTCGCTGGCCGAGTGCGGTGCGTCACTCATGGGATGAACCTCCCGGGGGTCGCTGGCTACCGTGTGGGTATCGTTGCAGACCAGGTGCGTCATTTCTCACTTGGAGGCCAGTTACGATGCCCGGTTCCGTCATCGCCGGTGGGGCTCGCACCCCCATCGGCCGACTTCTCGGCTCCCTCGCCGGGTTCTCCGCCGCCGATCTCGGGGGCTTCGCGATCAGGGCCGCGCTGGAGCGCGCCGGTGTTCGCGGAGACCAGGTCGGCTACGTGGTCATGGGCCAGGTGCTCCAGGCCGGCGCCGGCCAGATCCCCTCCCGCCAGGCCGCCGTCAAGGCGGGTATCCCCATGAGCGTGCCCTCGGTCACCATCAACAAGGTCTGCCTCTCGGGCCTGGACGCCATCGCCCTGGCCGACCAGCTCATCACCGCGGGCGAGTTCGACGTGGTGGTCGCGGGCGGCATGGAGTCCATGACCAACGCGCCGCACCTGCTGCCCAAGTCGCGCAAGGGCTACAAGTACGGGTCCGTGGAGGTCCTGGACGCCACCGCGCACGACGGCCTGACCGACGCCTTCGAGGGCGACTCCATGGGCGCCTCCACCGAGCGGCACAACGCCAAGCTCGGCCTGGGGCGCGAGGAGCAGGACGCCTTCGCGGCCCGTTCCCACCAGCGCGCGGCCGCTGCCGCCTCCGCCGGGTACTTCGACGCCGAGATCGTCCCCGTCGAGATCCCCCAGCGCAAGGGCGACCCGGTGGTCTTCGCCGCCGACGAGGGCGTGCGCCCCGACACCACCGTGGAGAGCCTGGCCAGGCTCCGCCCCGCCTTCGACAGCGAGGGCACCATCACCGCGGGCTCCTCCTCGCAGATCTCCGACGGCGCCGCCGCCGTCGTCGTGATGAGCCGGGCCAAGGCCGAGGAGCTGGGCGCTCCGGTCCTGGCAGAGATCGGCGCGCACGGCAACGTCGCCGGCCCCGACAACTCGCTGCACTCCCAGCCCTCCAACGCCATCAAGCACGCGCTGGCCAAGGCCGGGCGTTCGGTGGAGGACCTGGACCTGGTCGAGATCAACGAGGCCTTCGCCTCGGTGGGCATCCAGTCCACCCGCGACCTGGGCGTCTCGGAGGACATCGTCAACGTCAACGGCGGCGCCATCGCGATCGGCCACCCGATCGGCGCCTCCGGGGCCCGGATCGCCCTGCACCTGGTCCACGAGCTGCGCCGCCGCGGCGGCGGGTTCGGTGCCGCCGGCCTGTGCGGCGGCGGAGGCCAGGGCGACGCCCTGCTGTTCACGGTTCCCGCCCCCTAACCGGGCGCCCTCCACGGGCCCGGCCGCGGGCAGCGGGAGATCCCCGAACGCCCGCGTGCCGGGGCCGCGAAGACCATCCGACACGAAGACACTGTGTAACCCGGGACAGCCCCGGCAAGCACGACGCACCTGACAGCCGCGGGGCGGGGGCCACGAGCCCTCGCCCCGCACTGCTCCGTTGAAACCGAGGAGTCCTATGCACACCCCCCAGCTGGTCGAGCGGGTCCGGGGGGGTGACCGCCGGGCGCTGGCCCGCGCGATCACCCTGGTCGAGAACGGGTCCGAGGAGCTGCGCGAGATCATGGCGGGCCTGGCCCCGCACACCGGCCGCGCCCGCGTGGTCGGGTTCACCGGCTCGCCCGGGGTGGGCAAGTCCACCACCACCAACGCCGTCGTGCGCGCCGCCCGGGCCCGGGGGCTCACCGTCGCGGTGCTGGCCGTGGACCCCTCCTCGCCCTTCACGGGCGGTGCCCTGCTGGGTGACCGCGTGCGGATGCAGGAGCACGCCACCGACCCGGGCGTGTTCATCCGCTCCATGGCCAACCGCGGGCACCTGGGCGGGCTGTCCTGGGCGACGCCGCACGCGCTTCGGGTGCTCGACGCCGCCGGGTTCGACCTCATCCTGGTGGAGACCGTGGGCGTGGGCCAGGCGGAGGTGGAGATCGCCGGTCAGGCCGACACCACCGTCGTGCTGTGCGCCCCGGGCATGGGCGACTCGGTGCAGGCCGCCAAGGCGGGCGTGCTGGAGGTGGCCGACGTGTTCGCGGTCAACAAGGCCGACCGCGACGGGGCCCGGGCGACCCTGCGCGAACTGCGCCAGATGGTGGCCATGAAGGACCGCGCCGACGAGGAGTGGAAGCCCCCGATCGTGATGACCGTGGCCTCCCGGGACG
Source organism: Nocardiopsis sp. FR4 (assembly GCF_009830945.1). Taxonomy (GTDB): domain Bacteria; phylum Actinomycetota; class Actinomycetes; order Streptosporangiales; family Streptosporangiaceae; genus Nocardiopsis. Next base: position 218,025 of record NZ_VWVV01000008.1, read on the forward strand.
AGGGCGTGGACGAGCTGTGGGAGCGGATGGAGCAGCACTTCGCCCACCTGGAGGCCAGCGGCGAGCTCACCGCGCGCCGCCGCACCCGGGCCCGCGACGAGGTGCAGGCGATCGTGCTGGAGCTGTTGCGCTCGCGGATGGGCCGGATCGGCGACGAAGCCGGGTTGGACGCCCTCGCCCGCGAGGTGGCCGAGGGCGTCCGGGACCCCTACTCAGCGGCGGAGGTACTGGCCAAGGAGCTGGGCGCCGACCTGCGCTAGTCCCCGCCGAGGACCCGCCGCAGGACGGCGGCGAACCCCTCGGGGTCCTCGGCGAACCCGCCGTGGCCCCCGGGGAAGGTGACCGGCTCGGTGCCGAGCCGCTCGGCCAGCGCCAGGGACGTGCGGTGGGTGAGCAGGGGGCCCGAGGCGGCGCCCGCGCCCACCACGACCCGCGCGGGCCCGGCCCTGAGGGCGTCGGTGCCGGGCACGTGGCGGGTGGTGGCGCGGATCTCGTGCAGGTAGAACCGGCGGCTGTCGGCGAGCATCTGCTCGCCGGGCTCCTCGGAGGGCGCGTGGTCCCCCGCCTCCTCCACCGGGAACCCGGCGTTGGCCATGAACCTGGCCCACGCGGCGAACACGCCCTCCCGCCGGTAGGTCTCGATGATCTCCTCGGTCACGGCGTGCTGCTCGGCGGCGTCGGGGAGCAGCGACAGGAGCGGGGGCTCGTGCGCGACGACGGTCCGCACCCGGCCGGGGTGGCGCTCGGCCAGCGCCAGCGAGGTCACGGCTCCGCCGCTGGAGCCGAGCACGTCGGCCCGGTCCGCGCCCACCGCGTCCAGGAGGGCGACGAGGTCGTCCGCGCGCAGTTCGGGGGTGGAGTCGCTTTCCGGGTCGTCGAGGGGGCTGCGCGAGATGCCGCGCGGGTCGTGCGTGAGGACCGTGCGGTCCCGCGCGAGCAGATCCGCCAGCGGGGTGAACTCCTCGGCGCCCATGGGCGCTCCGGTGAGGACGAGGACGGGCCCCTCACCGCGGACCTCGTAGTACAGGGTTCCGTCGGCGGTCCTCAGGGTGTGGGTGTCGGTCATGTCCGCTCCTTCGCGTCGGGTCGCACAGGAACAGACTCCGGCGGGGGCGCGGACTCACCGCCCCCGCCGGAAGGGATCCGTCAGTCGTTCAGGGCCGCGTCGATGGCGGCCATGAGGCTGCCCCGGGCGTCGTCGCCGTCGACGGACCAGACCATGACGCCGCCCAGGCCGTTCTCCTGGGCCCAGTCGGTCTTCTGGGCCATGGAGACCTCGTCGTCGTAGGTCCAGAAGGTCGACCCGTCGTACAGCCAGGCGGTGCCCAGTTCGTCGTCGCGGTACAGCTCGTAGCCGGGGAGGTCCTTCAGCACCTTCCAGTCCTCGATGCCGTCCTCGTAGCTGCCGGGCGCGGGGCCGGAGGCGGCCTGGAAGAGGCCGTCACCGTCGGGACCGGGGGCCACCCCGGTCCAGCCGCGCCCGTAGAAGGGCACGCCCAGGACCATGTCGGCGGGGTCGACGCCGTGGTCCAGGTAGGCCTGGACGGTGGTCTGGGTGGAGTAGACGTCCGGGCCGGGGTCGGCGGGGTGCTCGACCAGGTTGGACTGGTGGTTGGCGGTGTTCTCCCAGCCGCCGTGGTAGTCGTAACCCTGCACGGTGATGAAGTCGAAGTCGCCCATGAGCGGCTCCATCTCGAAGCCGAGCTCGATCTTCTCCGGGTCCGCGGGCAGGAAGGCGGTCAGCTCGAACTGGCGGCCGGTCTCGTCCTCCAGGGCGTCCAGCTGCTGGCGGAACTCGTCGACCAGGGCGGTGAAGTTCTCCCGGTCCTCCGGGCGCACGGTGTTGTGCTCGTGCCCCGCCGAGCCGGGCCACTCCCAGTCCAGGTCGATGCCGTCGAAGACGCCGTAGGCGGAGCCGGGGCCTCCCGCGCCGTCGAACAGCGGCAGGTTGCCGCGCAGGAACTGGTCGATGCAGGAGGAGACCATGCGCTCGCGGGACTCCGCGGTCAGGGCGGCGTCGGAGAAGTGCTCGGACCAGGTCCAGCCGCCGAGGGAGATGTTGACCTTCAGGCCGGGGTGCATCTCCTTGAGCTTGAGCAGCTGGTTGAAGTTGCCGCGCAGGTCCTGGTTCCAGGTGTCGGCGACCCCGTCCACGCTCTCGTCGGCGCGGAAGGAGCGGCCGTAGTCGGCCCAGGCGTCGCCCTGGCCGAGCTGGTTGGCCATGAAGCACTCGCCGTTGGCGTTGATGTTGCCGAAGGCGTAGTTGACGTGGGTGAGCTTCTCGGCGGTGCCGGAGGTCTCCAGGTCGCGCACCAGGTAGCCGCGGTCGTAGATGCCCCACTGGGTGAAGTAGGCGACCCGGCGGTCCCCGGGCGGGTCGGTGGGTCCGCCGTCGTCCGCGCCGGTGGTGGCGCTCACCGGGGCGCTCTCGGGGCCGCGGTTGTTGGAGGTGTCGTAGGCGCGCACCGTGAACGCGTACGCGGTCTCCGGGGCCAGCCCGGTCACCGTGGCGGTGGTGCCGCTGACGGCGCGGACCACCTCGCCGCCGGAGAGGACCTCGTAGCCGGCCACCCCGGCGTTGTCGGCCGCGGCCGTCCAGCTCAGGGCCACGGTGGTGGCGGTGGTGCCGGTGACGGTCACGCCGGTGGGCGCGGTGGGCGGTTCGGTGTCCTCCTCGCCCGGCTCGCCCGAGCAGGGGGACCCGTTGACCGTGCAGTCCACGGGCACGGTGTCGCCGCCGCCGTGGGTGCCGTTGAACCCGATGGAGTAGCTGCCGCCCGCGGGGACGGTCGCGCCCCACGAGGGCGGGGTGACGGTGTAGGCGTCGCCGGACCGGCTGAGGGTGGCGTTCCACAGGCTGGTGATCGCGGTGCCCGAGGGCAGCCGCAGGCCGATGGTCCAGTCCGCGAGCGGGGCGCCCGAGTCGTTGTCGATGGTGAGCTGACCGCCGTAGCCGGTCTCCCAGCGGCTGGTCTCCACGTAGGTGACGGTGACGCCGGTGGACTCGGCGGCGGCGGGGAGGGGGGACAGGGCCAGGGGCAGGGCGATCGCGGCGGCTGCCAGTGCCGCGAGCCGGTGTCGAAGTCGTGTTCTCACTGGGTCTCCTGGTGCGTGAGGGGGGATCGCCCGTACCGCGCGTCGGGGCGGGACGGGGCTCGGACCCTCCGTCGGGGAGGGGGTGGCTGGCGCGGGGCGTCGCACATCGCTCCGCGCCAGCCGTGGCGGCGGTGCTCCCCGGATCAGAGCACCGACGCCGCCGGGGCCCGGTCCGGGGTCACCGGGCCGGGAGTCGGGGGACGGGAGGGGTCCCGTCGCGGTCCGGTCGCCTCAGTCGTTCAGCGCGGCGTCGATGGCGGCCATGAGGCTGCCCCGGGCGTCGTCGCCGTCGATGGACCAGACCATGACGCCGCCCAGACCCTGTTCCTGGGCCCAGTCGGTCTTGAGGGTCATGGCGGCCGGGTCGTCGTAGGTCCACAGGGTCGAACCGTCGTAGATCCAGGCGGTACCGGCCTCGTCGTTGCGGAAGACCTCGAACTCCCCGGAGCCGACCTTCTCGGCGAGGATCCGCCAGTCCTCGGTGCCCGCCGCGTACGTCCCCCGGGCGGGGCCGGAGGCGGACTGGAAGAGGCCGTCGCCGTCGGGGCCGGGCTCCACACCGGTCCACCCCTGGCCGTAGAAGGGGACGCCCAGGACGATCTTGGCGGGGTCCACCCCGCGGTCGAGGTAGGCACGCAGGACGGTCTCGGCGGAGATCACCGGCTCCGGGTCGCGGGCGTCCACGACCAGGTTGGACTGGTGGTTGGTCACGCTCTCCCAGGTGCCGTGGTAGTCGTAGCCCTGCACCGTGACGAAGTCGAAGTTCGGCATGAGATCGTCCAGCTCGTACCCGGCGTCCAGGCGCCAGCCCCCGGCGGGCATGAAGGCGGTCAGCTCGTAGTGGCGGCCGGTCTCCTCGCCGAGCTCGTCCATCTGCTCGCGGAACTCGGTGACCAGCGCGGTGTAGTTCTCCCGGTCCTCGGGCCGGACCGTGTTGTGCGGGTTGCCGCCGGAGCCGGGCCACTCCCAGTCCAGGTCGATGCCGTCGAAGACCCCGTAGGCGCTGCCCTCGCCGCCCGCGCCGCCGATCTCGGGCAGGTCGCCGCGCAGGTACAGGTCGACGCAGGAGGCGACGAGCCGTTCGCGGGACTCGGGGGTCAGGGCGGCGTCGGAGAGGTGCCGCGACCAGTTCCAGCCGCCCAGGGAGACGCTGACCACGAGGTGGGGGTAGCGCGCCTTGAGCTCGCGGAGCTGGTTGAAGTTGCCGCGCAGCGCCTGGTCGGGGTCGTCGGCCACGCCGTCGACGCTCTCGGCGGCCGGGACGACGCGGCCGTAGTCGGCCAGGGCGTCGCCCTCGCCGGGTTCGTCGGTCATGAAGCACTCGCCGTCGGCGCTGACGTTGCCGAAGGCGTACTGGATGTGCGTGAGCCGCTCGGCGCTGCCGCTGGCGACCAGGTCGCGCACGTGGTAGTCGCGCTCCCTGGCGCTCCACTGGGTGTAGTAGGCGACGCTGAGGCTGTCGTGGGAGGGGCCCTCTCCGCGCTCGCAGGCGGAGCCGTTGACGAGACAGCCCAGCGGGGCGGTGCCGCCCCCCGAGTGCACGCCGTTGAAGCCGAAGGAGTAGCTCCCGCCCGCCGGGACGCCGGCGCCCCAGTGCGGCGGGGTGATCGTGTAGCCGTCGGGGGTGCCCGCGAGCGTGGCGTTCCACAGGTGGTGGATGCGGCTGCCGTCGGGCAGGGCGAAGGTGAGGGTCCAGTCGCTGACGGGGGTGTCCGAGGCGTTGTGGACGGTGATCTTCCCGCTGTAGCCGGTGGGCCACCGGGCCGTCTCCGCGTAGGTGGCCGTGAGCCCGGAGGGCGGCGCGGCCTCGGCGGCGGCCGGGGGTGCGATCAGCGCCAGCGGTGCGAGCAGCACGCTGGCCGCGAGGGCCGCGAGGCGGGTACTGAGACGTCGTGCTCTCACGTCGGGGCATCTCCTGGTGCGTGAGCGGGGGCGGGGGGATGTGTCGACCGTGGTGCCGTGTGCGGTGGGAGGGGCTGCGATCGGACGGAGAGGCCGCGGGTTCCCGAGGGCCTGTTGGGGGCCGTTGGACGGGCCCGAGCCTGTGACGTGGGGGGATAAATTTTTAGGAAACTTAACTAATAATTCCGGGACGCGTCAACGCCCCGGGCGGGACTTTCTGCCCCTGTCGGGGGCGGGGCGGGGAGGTCCGCGGGCACTTCGGAGGGGGCGGAGCGGATTTTCCGAGCTGGCGGGGTGGACCAGTGGCCGGGGGTGGAAGGTGTCCCCTTGTGGCCACTGAGAACTCTTGCGCCGGGGTGGATTCGGTGCTAGCACGATCCGCCGTACCCCGCGCCGGTGCGCGCGAGCCCCACGTCGCGGTCGACCCGTACGGGCCCCGGGGTCCGCGGCCCCTCCGCGGAGGCCCCCGTTCCGCGGCGCGCGGACCGGCGGGTGGCGCGGGCCGCCTCCCGTCCGGCGAAGCCCCTGCTCCGCGCTGACTAGAGTGACGGCGTGGGTAATCCGTTGAATCTTCCGTTCGACCCGATCGAGCGCGCACACGACAACTGGACGCGCAGATGGGGGGCCTCGCCCGCCATGGCGGCGGTCACCTCCGTCATGCGCGCCCAGCAGATCCTGATCGGGGAGCTGGACGGGGCCCTCAAGCCGTTCGGCCTGACCTTCGCCCGCTACGAGGCGCTCGTCCTGCTCACCTTCAGCGGTTCGGGCTCCCTCCCCCTCGGCAAGATCGGGGAGCGCCTCATGGTGCACCCGACCAGCGTCACCAACACCATCGACCGCCTGGAGGGACAGGGCTTCGTGCGCCGGCGCCCCAACCCCAGCGACGGCCGCGGCGTGCTGGCCGAGATCACCGACTCCGGGCGCCGGGTCACCGAGGAGGCGACCGGCGCGCTGCTGTCCATGGACTTCGGGCTGTCCTGCTACTCCGACGAGGAGCTGTGGAGCATGCACGAGATGTTCACCAAGCTCCGGGTGGACTTCGGGGACTTCCCCGCCCCCGTCGCTGGGGCCGCCGAGGGCCGCTGACCGCCCGCCGCCCGGGGCCGGGCGCCACGGGCGCCGACCCTGTACATCATTAGTTGGACGTCCTACTATTTCGGTATGGCGAACACCACGAGTGACCCCACCAACGGCGGCGGGGCCGAGGAGATCAAGGCCGGGCGCGAGCGCTGGCAGCGCCGCTACGACTCCTCGCGCACACGCGAGGCCGACTTCACGACCCTGTCCGGGCGCACCCTGGAGCCCGTCTACGGTCCGCGCCCCGGCGCCGAGGTCCCCGGCTTCGAGCGCATCGGCTGGCCCGGGGAGTACCCCTACACGCGCGGCCTGTACGCCACCGGCTACCGCGGGCGGGCGTGGACCATCCGCCAGTTCGCCGGGTTCGGCAACGCGCGCCAGACCAACGAGCGCTACAAGATGATCCTGGCCTCGGGCGGCGGCGGGCTCTCCGTCGCCTTCGACATGCCCACCCTCATGGGCCACGACTCCGACTCCCCGCACGCGCTGGGCGAGGTCGGCCACTGCGGCGTGGCCATCGACTCCGTGGCCGACATGGACCTGCTCTTCGACGGGATCCCCCTCGGCGAGACCACCACCTCCATGACCATCAGCGGACCGGCCGTCCCGGCGTTCTGCATGTACCTGGTGGCGGCCGAGCGCCAGGGGGTGGACATCCGCACCCTCAACGGCACGCTGCAGACCGACATCTTCAAGGAGTACATCGCCCAGAAGGAGTGGCTGTACCCGCCCGCGCCGCAGCTGCGGCTGATCGGCGACCTCATGGAGTACTGCGCGGAGAACATCCCCGCGTACAAGCCCCTGTCGGTGTCCGGATACCACATCCGCGAGGCCGGGGCCACCGCCGCCCAGGAGCTCGCCTACACCCTCGCCGACGGCTTCGGCTACGTCGAGCTGGGCCTGTCCCGGGGACTGGACGTCGACCGGTTCGCGCCGGGGCTGTCCTTCTTCTTCGACGCCCACATCGACTTCTTCGAGGAGATCGCCAAGTTCCGCGCCGCGCGCCGCATCTGGGCCCGCTGGCTCCGGGACGTCTACGGCGCCAAGACCGGGAAGGCGCAGTGGCTGCGCTTCCACACCCAGACCGCCGGGGTGTCCCTGACCGCGCAGCAGCCCTACAACAACGTCGTGCGCACCGCCGTGGAGGCCCTCGCGGCCGTGTTGGGCGGCACGAACTCGCTGCACACCAACGCCCTGGACGAGACCCTGGCGCTGCCCACCGAGCAGTCCGCCGAGATCGCCCTGCGCACCCAGCAGGTCCTCATGGAGGAGACCGGGGTGGTCAACGTGGCCGACCCCCTCGGCGGCTCCTGGTACCTGGAGGCGCTCACTGACGAGCTGGAGGCCGACGCCGAGCGGATCTTCGCCCAGATCCTGCGCATGGGCGGGGGAGAGGACGCCGAGCACGAGATCGGCCCGATGACCTCAGGCATCCTCGCCGGAATCGAGAACGGCTACTTCAGCTCCGAGATCGCCGAGTCGGCCTTCCAGTACCAGCAGGCGCTGGAGAAGGGCGAGAAGAAGATCGTGGGAGTCAACTGCCACACCAACACCGTCTCCGGCGAACTCGACATCCTCCGGATCAGCCACGAGGTCGAGCACGAGCAGAAGCGGGTGCTCGCCGAGCGCCGCGCCTCCCGCGACGGGGCCGCCGTCGAGCGGGCCCTGGCCGACCTGCTGGCGGGCGTGCGCGCGGGAGACCGCAACCTGATCCCGCTGATCATGGACGCGGCCCGCGCCGAGGCCACGCTCGGCGAGATTTGCGCGACCATGGGCGAGGAGTTCGGCACCTACACCGAGGACCCCCGGTTCTGACCCGGTCCCGGCCCCCGCCCGCACGGGCCCCGCCGGAGGCGACCGGCGGGGCCCGCCGCGCGAAGGGGGAGGAGTCCGCGGCCCGGCGGGACGGGGACCCGCGCGCGGGCGGCGTCCCGCCCGCGCATACGGCAGGATGGAACCATGCAGCCTTCGGACTTTTCACCGAACAGTGCCGTTGACCTCGGCGCGCGCAAGGCGGCCATGGAACGCGAGGCCAAACAGCGCGCCGCGGAGTCGGCGGGTCGATCCAATCCCTACGCCGTCAACGTCGACGAGTCCAACTTCCAGGCCCAGGTGCTGGAGCGGTCCATGGCCGCCCCGGTCGTCCTGGCCGTCCTGGCGGGATGGTCGGAGCAGTCCAAGCAGGTCGAGACCGCCCTGGACAAGCTCTCGGCGGCCTCCGGCGGCAACTGGTTCCTGGCCAAGGTCGACAGCGAGGCCAGCCCGCAACTGGTCCAGGCCCTGCGCGTGCCCACCACGCCCATGATCGTCGTGGTCGTCCAGGGCCAGCTCCTGCCCGGCCCGGCGGGCCCGGCCACCGAGGAGCAGCTCACCGGCTGGCTGGTCGAGGCCTTCGCCGCGCTCAAGGAACAGGGCGCGCTGCCCCCCGGCCACCCGGGCACCGTCACCGGCGACCCCGGCGCGCAGGACGCCGCCGAGGGCCAGCCGGAGCAGCCGCAGGGCCGCCCGGTGGACGCGGAGGCGCAGGAGGCCCTGGAGCGGGGCGACTTCGCGGCGGCCGAGGCCGTCTACGCCAAGGCCGTGGAGGCCGACCCGGGCGACGCCGAGTCCCGGAGCAAGCTCGCCCAGGTCCGCCTGGTCGGCCGCCTCCAGGAGGTGGACGCCAACGCGGCCCGCCAGGCCGCCGCCGACAACCCCGAGGACGTCGGAGCCCAGATCACCGTCGCCGACATCGACATGTACGGCGGCAAGTTCGAGGACGCCTTCGACCGCCTCATCGCCACGGTCAAGCGCACCTCCGACGAGGACCGCGACCGGGCGCGCACCCACCTGCTGGGGCTCTTCGAACTGCTGCCGCCGGGCGACCCCAGGGTCAACGCGGCCCGCCGCAAGCTCACCTCGGCGCTGTTCTAGGCCGGGGCCGGGAAAGGACAGGGGCATCCCGGACCCGCGCGCCCCGGCCCCGGGGCCGGGGCGCGCGGGTCCGGCCGCACACGGGCCGGACCGGCGCGCGAGGGGCCGGATAGCCCGTGCCCAGGGGGGTACACCTCCGCCAAGAGGCGGGCACACGGCCCGCGCGGCGACCTGGCAGGTACCCCCATGGCGACCGACGGCACTTCCGCGGGCCACGGCAGGCCCGTGGTCACGCTCTCCGCCTCCTACGGCGCGGGAGGAGGGGCGGTCGGCCGGGCCGTCGCGGCTCGGCTCGGCGTGGCCTTCCTGGACCGCGCGGTCCCCAGCGAGGTGGCCGCCCGCATCGGCTGCTCCCTGGAGGAGGCCCTCCAGCGCGACGACCGCGCCCCCGGCGGGCTCGAACGCCTGCTCTCCAGCGCCGCCCGCCTGCCCACCGTCACCCTGGGCGGCGTGGACACCGCCCTCATCGGCACCACCAACGAGGAGGGCCGGCTCCTCTACGACCACGAGTTCGTGGAGCAGACCGAACGGGTCATCGGCGGGGTGGCCCTGAGCGGCGGCGTCGTCCTCGGCCGGGCCGGGGCCCTGGTCCTGGCCGACCACCCCAGCGCCCTGCACGTGCGCCTGGACGGAGACCGCCGCGCGCGCCTGGACCGGGCGCGCACCCTGTGGACGGCCGGGGACCGCAGCGAGCGCGGCGCCCGCGGCTGGGGTGGGGAGGAGCCCACCCGGCGCCTGCTCGAGGACAACGACCGCGCCCGGACCGCCTACGTACGGCGCTTCTACCGGGCCGACCCGGCCGACCCGCGCCACTACCACCTGGTGCTGGACGCGCCCGCGCTGTCGCTGCGGGCGTGCGCGGACCTGGTCGTGCGCGCGGCGCGCGACCGCGCCGACGCGGCACCGGAGGCCGACACCGCGCCTCCCGTTGACGGACGGGACACCCCGAAGTCAACGTAAATTGTGCGGTTTTTTACCATCGCGGTAATTCTCACCTTGTGCTGACGACAGCCACTTGACTCGGGTAAGGTGAGGCGACTCGGTTACGGGTCCAGACCACGCCCCCACCGGAGCCCGTCCCACACGCCGGTGGCACCATGGGGGCACCGGCGCGCGCACCGGAACACGCGGTGTCCCGCGCGCACGCGTCCAGGCCCTCCCCCTCCGCGACCGTCCGCGGTCCCGGTACGCGGAGCGGGCGGCGGCACCCGTCCCCGGCTCGCCCCCGGCGGGGCCGCCCGGCACCCGCCACCCGGCCGAGCCGCCCCGCGCCCCGCGGACGCACGACACCCAGCCAGAGCCAAGGAGCAACACGTGGCCACCCTTCCCAGCGTTTCCTACTCCATCACCGTCCGCCTCGAACTGGACGCTGGGGGCAGCGCGGTCGGCAGCCTCACCAACGCGGTGGAGCAGGTGGGCGGCATGATCACCGCGCTGGACGTGGCCGCGGCCGGGCACGAGCGCATCCGCATCGACGTCACCTGCGCCGCCCGCGACACCGAGCACGCCCAGGCCATCATCGACGCCCTGGGCGCGATCGAGGGCGTGGTCGTGCACAAGGTCAGTGACCGCACCTTCCTCATGCACCTGGGCGGCAAGATCGAGATGAAGTCCAAGGTGCCGCTGCGCAACCGCGACGAGCTCTCCATGGCCTACACCCCCGGTGTCGCCCGCGTCTCCCAGGCCATCGCGGCCAACAAGGACGACGCCCGCCGCCTGACCATCAAACGCAACAGCGTCGCCGTGGTCACCGACGGCTCCGCGGTCCTGGGCCTGGGCAACATCGGCCCCGAGGCCGCCATGCCCGTCATGGAGGGCAAGGCCGCCCTGTTCAAACGCTTCGCCGACATCGACGCCTGGCCCATCGCCCTGGACACCCAGGACGTGGACGAGATCGTGCGCACCGTCCAGGTGCTCGCCCCCGGCTTCGGCGGCATCAACCTGGAGGACATCTCCGCCCCCCGCTGCTTCGAGGTCGAGGCCCGCCTGCGCGAGCTGCTCGACATCCCCGTCTTCCACGACGACCAGCACGGCACCGCCATCGTCGTCCTCGCGGCCCTGCGCAACGCGCTGCGCGTGGTGGGCAAGAAGCTCAGCGAGGTCCGCATCGCCATGTCCGGCGCGGGCGCGGCCGGTACCGCCATCCTCAAGCTGCTCATGCACGCGGGCGCGCGCGACGTCATCGTCAGCGACGTGAAGGGCGCCGTGCACACCGGGCGCGAGGACATGGACCCCACCCTGCGCTGGATCGCGGAGAACACCAACCCCCAGGGCTACGACGGCGACCTGCGCGGCGCCGTGGCCGGGGCGGACGTGTTCATCGGGGTGTCGGCCCCCAACCTGCTCAGCGGTGAGGACATCGCGGAGATGAACGAGGACTCCATCATCTTCGCGCTGGCCAACCCCGACCCCGAGGTCGACCCGGAGGTCGCGCACCTGCACGCCGCCGTCGTCGCCACCGGCCGCAGCGACTACCCCAACCAGATCAACAACGTGCTGGTCTTCCCGGGGTTCTTCCGCGGCCTGCTGGACGCCCAGAGCCACCACGTCACCTCGGACATGATGGTCGCCGCCGCCGAGGCCCTGGCCGACGTGGTCACCGAGGACGAGCTGGGCCCGAACTACATCATCCCCAGCGTGTTCCACTCCGACCTGTCCCACCACGTGGCCAGCGCCGTGCGCGAGGTCGCCCAGCGCGACCAGGCCGCCCGCGGCGAGTAGCCCCGGGCCGTGCGCGGTGCCCCGCCGCACGGCCTCGCTCCCGTAACGGGCTGGGGAACAGCGGCGGATCGCCGACGGTTCCAGGGTAGGTGTGGAGCATGGACCAGCCGACGATGACGGGGCGCCTCCTCGTGGCGAGCCCCCTTCTGCAGGAGGACTCCTTCCGGCGCTCGGTGGTGTTCGTCGTGGACGACGGGGACGACGGCACCCTCGGCGTGATCCTCAACCGCCCACTGGAGGTGCCCGTGGACGAGGTCGTCGCCGACTGGGGCGGCTACGCCAGCGAACCCGCGGTCATGTTCTCGGGCGGACCGGTCGGCGTCGGCTCCGGCATCGCCCTGGGGGTGGCCGGGCCGGGCGAGCCGCCGCCGGGGTGGTCCCCGCTGCAGGGCCTGGACCCGCAGCTGGGCCTGGACGGGCTGGGCGTGGTCGACCTCGACGGCCCCGCGCAGGTGCTGGGCGGGGCGCTCGGCGCCTTCCGCGTCTTCGCCGGGTACGCCGGGTGGAGCGAGGGGCAGTTGGCCGGGGAGATCGAGGAGGGCGCCTGGTACGTGGTGGACGCGATCGCCGACGACGTCTTCACCACCGCCCCCGAGGGACTGTGGTCGCGGGTGCTGCGGCGCCAGGGCGGCGACATGGCGCTGCTGTCCACCTTCCCCGACGACCCCACCCTGAACTGAGCCCGTCGCACCGGGGTCCGGACCGCATACCCGGAACCGGAGTCCCCGAACCGGGACCGCCGGGGTGGGCCGCGACACCCTATACCGTGGAACGCAGACGTTGAAAGGTGTGAGGCACGATGGCGATGGACATCCTCAACAAGGTCCTCCCGGACAGCGAGACCAAACCGGACATCTCCCACGACGGTGGTGACCGCGAGCGGTTCGCCCACTACGTCCAGAAGGACAAGATCACCGAGAGCGCCGTCACCGGCAACCCGGTGATCGCCCTGTGCGGCAAGGTATGGGTGCCCAACCGGGATCCGAAGAAGTTCCCCGTGTGCCCCGAGTGCAAGAAGGCCTACGAGGAGATGATGAAGTAGTTCTCCCCGGCCCGGCGCTCCGCGGCCCGGCCGCGGCGAACGCCCGGGGCCCCGGCACACCGCCCGGTGTGCCGGGGCCCCGTCGTGTCGGCGCGCCCGCACGTTCCGTCCGGTTCCCGCCCGGGCGCACCTCCGTCGCGCGACTCGCGGGGCGCGGCGGTGCGGTTATCGTGGTCCTGCACGATTTGGGGCTTGCGGCGGCCTACGCCCATCGTGTGGCGATACCCTCCCAGGGACGGGTGGCCGCACGGGGCGCCCCCGCCGACGTTCTCACAGCGTCGCTGCCCGGCTCCGTCTACCAGCACGAGGTCGAAGTCCTGCCGCATCCGCGTACCGGGGTTCCACTGGTCGTACCCCCTCCGGTAGGTGCCGGTGCGTACGGAGACGTCCACAGAAGTAGGTCGTATTGGTGTCCACAACTGAACGGCAGTACCACGAGGATTCCTGGTCCGATGGTGAGGACGAGGACTGGGAGGGGCGCGGTCGACGGGCTTCGGGCGGGCGGCGCCGTCGCTCCCGCAGGCCCAGGGCCACCCCCGGCGACGTCGTCCGCGGCATCGTCCGGTTCGTCGGCGAGATCATGCTGACCGCCGGCCTGCTCATGCTCTTCTACGCGTCCTACGAGGTCTACGGCTCCCAGTGGGAGACCGACCGCGAGCAGCGCGACCTGGCCCAGGGGCTGGAGGAGGCCTGGGCGGCGGAGGCGGAGGCCGGGCCGGACTCGGCGCCGCTGCCGGGCAGCGCGGACAGCCGCCTGTACGTGCCGTCGCTGGACCTGGACTGGATCGTGGTCAACGGCACCACGCCGGACGACATCCGCTACAGCCCCGGCCACTACACCGAGTACCCCAGCTCGCCCGGCGGCGAGGGCAACTACGCGGTGGCCGCCCACCGCACCCCCGGCCTGTTCTGGGACCTGGACCTGCTCCAGGAGGGCGACGTCATGGTCCTGGAGGACAAGGAGAACTTCTACACCTACGAGGTCTTCCGGGACGAGACGGTGCTGCCCACCGACGTGTGGGTGATCGAGCCCGACCCGTTCGACGACGCCACCGACGAGGAGCCCGGACGCTCCCTGCTCACCCTCACCACGTGCGCGCCCAAGCTGAACAACACCCACCGCCTCATCGTCTGGGCGGAGCTGGTGGAGACCACGCCCAAGTCCGAGGGGATGCCCGAGTCGATCGCGCACATGGCCCCCGAAGCCGACGAGGACGAGTGAGGAACGCGAATGTACGGTCTGATCTGGCGCATCCTGCCCGGCCCGTGGGCCTCCAAGTTCATCATGGCTGTCGGTCTGCTGGCGGGCGCCGCCGCGCTGCTGTGGTTCTTCGCCTTTCCGGCGATCTCCCCGTACATGCCCTTCAACGACGGCGCCGTCGACGTCCAGGGCGCGGGAACCGGAGCTGAGACCGGAGCCGAAACCGGTGAGGACGGGCTTCGTGATGGCACTGGGCCTGCCGAGGATGAAGGGGTTTCTGAGGAGCAGGGCTTCGAGGAACCGGCCGAGGAGGGACGGGGGTAGCCGATCCGGCGGTGGACCCCTCGACCGAACGCGGGAGACCATCCTCACCTGGCGGCGCGCCGCGGCCCGAGGGGCCCGGCGCGCCGCGCCGCTGTCCGGGCCGGCGCCAGGGCACGCGCACGGCACCACCGGGGCGAGTCCTCGGGGGGCACGCCGTGTGCGCGGCACCACTGGCCTGGCTCCCGGATCGGTCGGGTGCTGCCGCTAACCTCTAGCAGGTGAGTAACGGGGGACGGTTCGAAGAATGACGGTGACGCAGACCACGACGGAGGACCGGCTTCGGGGCCTTCGCGCATGGCAGCGTGAGGCGTTCGAGGAGTACTTCCGCCGGGAACCACGCGACTTCCTCGCCGTGGCGACCCCCGGCGCGGGCAAGACCACCTTCGCCCTCACCCTGGCCAGCGAGCTCCTCCAGCGGTACACGGTGCGGGCCATCACCATCGTGTGCCCCACCGAGCACCTCAAGAAGCAGTGGGCCGAGGCGGCCGCCCGGTTCGGCATCGCCATCGACCCCGACTTCCGCAACGGGCAGGGCGCCCTGGGCCGCCAGTACGTCGGCGCCGCCGTCACCTACGCCCAGGTGGCCGCGCACCCGATGCTGCACCGCAACCGCACCGAGGCCCGCAAGACCCTGGTCGTCTTCGACGAGGTGCACCACGCGGGCGACGCCCTCTCCTGGGGCGACGCGGTCCGCGAGGCCTTCGACCCGGCCACCAGGCGGCTCTCCCTGACCGGCACCCCCTTTCGGTCCGACATCAACCCCATCCCGTTCGTGGACTACGTCCAGGACGGCGCCGGGGTGCGCCGCTGCTCGTGGGACTACAGCTACGGCTACGGTCCCGCCCTGAACGACGGGGTCGTGCGCCCGGTCATCTTCATGGCCTACTCCGGGGAGATGCGCTGGCGCACCCGCGCGGGCGACGAACTGGCCGCCCGGCTCGGCGAGCCCCTCACCCAGGACGCGCTGTCCCAGGCGTGGCGGGCCGCACTGGACCCCAAGGGCGACTGGATCAAGCGCGTGCTCCAGGCCGCCGACCGCCGCCTGACCGAGGTGCGCAAGACCCACCCCGACGCGGGCGCGCTGGTCATCGCGAGCGACCACGAGAACGCCCGCGCCTACTCGCGCATCCTGCGCCAGATCACCGGCAAGGGCGCCACGGTCGTCCTGTCCGACGACCCCACCGCGTCGAAGAAGATCTCCCGGTTCGCCGCGGGCGACGACCGCTGGATGGTCGCGGTGCGCATGGTCTCGGAGGGGGTGGACGTGCCCCGCCTGATGGTCGGGGTCTACGCCACCTCCACCAGTACCGCGCTCTTCTTCGCACAGGCCATCGGCCGCTTCGTGCGCGTGCGCCAGCGCGGCGAGGTGGCCTCGGTGTTCCTGCCCTCGGTGCCGACCCTGCTGGAGTACGCGGGCGAGATGGAGCGCGAGCGCGACCACGTGCTCGACCGCTCCCCGGCCGAGGGCGACGAGTATCCCGAGGACGACCTCCTCAAGGAGGCCAACAAGAAACGGGACACCCCCGACGCCGGGGAGGAACTGCCCTTCGAGACCATGGAGTCGGCGGCCGAGTTCGACCGCGCCCTCTACGACGGGGCCGAGTACGGCGGCGCGCCGGGCTCCACCGAGGAGGAGGACTTCCTGGGCCTGCCCGGTCTGCTCGACCCCCAGCAGGTCTCCCAGCTCCTGCGCAAGCGCAAGGCCGACCTGAAGGCCAGTGAGCTCAGGACCAGGAAGCAGGAGCCCGAGGCGGAGGAGGAGGGGCCCACGCACCAGGTCCTGGCCGACCTGCGCCGTGAGCTGAGCGGCCTGGTGGGCGCCTGGCACCACCGCACCGGCAAGCCGCACGGGGTGATCCACAACGAGCTGCGCCGGGCCTGCGGCGGGCCCCCGGTGGCCCAGGCCACCCCGGCGCAGATCCGTGAGCGGATCGCCAAGATCCGGGCCTGGGCGGTCGGCGGGCGCTAGCCGCCCCGCCCGCCCGCTGGACCGCGCGGTCGCTGAGCCGCCCGAATGGATCAAAACGGGCAAACACTTCGTAAGGCCGCGCACGGCTCATAAGCTCTCAGTGTTCATTCAATTACCTTATGTGAGATGAGTGGACAAAGCCCTCGCGGCGGGTCAGCCGCGCTCTGGACCGGACTGCTGATGTGCGGTGTCGCCCTGACCGGCGTGGCCGGAGCCACCGCACCCGACGCCGCCCGCGCGCGGCTGGCGTCGGAGGACGCCGCCGCGTTCGAGGAGTGCCTTCCGGGCACGGCGGCGCGCGTGACCGACGCCGAGGGGGGCACCCGTCCCCCCGAGGGCGGGGAGCTGAGCCCGAGCCAGGCCGCCGACTACCACCGACAGCTCCGCGAGGCGCTCGTGCCGCTGCGCGGCCAGGAGCTCCAGCCGCCGCACACGATCCCGGTCGTCGTGCACGTGATCTCCTCCGAGGACGGCAGCGGGGACATCAGCGACGATCGCGTCCGGGAGCAGATCGACGTCCTCAACACCGCCTACAGCGGCGGCCGGGCCGACGTCTCCGCCGCCTCCGGCACGACGGACGGCACCGGCGGTCCCGGGAACGCCGACGGCACCGGCCAGGAGAACGGCTCCGACGCCGGCTCCGGCGGCCCCGACACCTCGCAGCCGGGCGCGGCCCTGGACGCGGCGCGGGCCGCCGTGGAGGCCGCCGACGAGGCCGTGGACACGGGCTTCCGCTTCGAGCTGACCGAGGTCACCCGCACGGTCAACGACGACTGGTTCGCCAACTTCGACGACAACCGCGACACCATCAGGGCCCGGCTGCGCCAGGGCGACGCCGCGACCCTGAACATCTACACCGCCGACCTGGGCCCCGGTCTGCTGGGCTACTCCACCTTCCCGCAGGACTACGAGCAGGACCCAGAGCAGGACGGCGTCGTGGTCGCCCACGACACCCTGCCGGGCGGGGACCGGGAGCGGTTCAACCTCGGCCACACCACCACCCACGAGGTCGGCCACTGGCTCGGGCTCTTCCACACCTTCCAGAACGGGTGCGACGAGCCGGGCGACTACGTCGACGACACGCCCTACGAGCGCGAGGCCGCCTCCGGCTGCCCCGGGGGCCGCGACACCTGCCCCGACCGGCCGGGCGAGGACCCCGTCACCAACTTCATGAACTACAGCGACGACGCCTGCATGACCCACTTCACCGACGGCCAGGGCCAGCGCATGGTCGAGCACTGGGCGGCCTTCCGGGAGGGGTCCGCGCAGCAGCTGGCCCGTGCGGGCTGACCGCCCCGCGCCCTCCCCGGCACAGGGATGAGCGTCCCGAACCCGCGCCACCGCTACTCTGGTGGGCATGGCAGCGAACACGTACCTGACCGGTATCAAGCCCACCGGCGACTTCCACCTGGGCAACTACGTCGGCGCGATCAAGCCCGCCCTCGCGGCGTCGTCGGAGTACGACACCTACTACTTCATCGCCGACTACCACGCCCTCAACACCATCAAGGACGCGGACGAACTGCGCCACAGCATCCGGTCAGGCGCTGCCACCTGGCTCGCGTGCGGTCTGGACCCCGAACGGACCGTGGTCTACCAGCAGTCCCGGGTACCCGAGACCTTCGAGCTCACCACCATCCTGAGCGCCCTGACCCCCAAGGGCCTCATGAACCGCGCGCACGCCTACAAGGCCGCGCGCGACCGCAACAACGAGGCCGGGATCACCGACCTGGACGCCGGGATCAACATGGGGCTGTACAACTACCCCATCCTCATGGCCGCCGACATCCTCATCATGGAGGCCACCCACGTCCCCGTGGGCCGCGACCAGACCCAGCACATCGAGTACACCTCCGACATCGCCGGGTACTTCAACCACCGCTACGGCGAGGCCTACAGCTTCCCCCTGCCCAAGGGCGTCATCGACGAGGGCGAGGCGAGCATCCTGCCCGGCGTCGACGGCCGCAAGATGAGCAAGTCCTACGACAACCACATCCCGCTCTTCCTGCCGGAGAACAAGCTCAAGAAGGCCATCCGCCGCATCCCCACCGACTCCACGCCGGTCGAGGACCCCAAGGACCCCGACAGCTCGGTGCCCTTCCAGCTGCTCACCCACTTCGCGGACGCCGACAGGGTGGCCGACGTGCGCAAGCGCCTGGAGGCGGGCGGCATGGGCTGGGGCGAGCTCAAGAACGAGCTCTTCGAGGCGGTCAACACCGAACTCGGCGCCAAGCGGGACCGGTACGAGGAGCTGATGGCCGACCCGGCGCGGATCGACGCGATCCTGGAGGCCGGTTCGGAGCGCGCCCGCCAGCGCGCCCGCGCCACCCTCGACCGCGTGCGCGCCGCCATCGGCGTCGCCTGAGGCCCGGCACGGCGAGGGGCGGCGGTACGCACACCGCCGCCCCTCCCCCGCGTTCGCGGCCGGTGCTCAGCCGACCAGCGGCTCACCCTCCAGCTCCACGCCCGCCTCGCGCAACTGCTCCAGCGCCGCGTCCACCGTCGGGCGCGCCACCCCCGCGGTCAGACCGAGCAGCACCCGCGTGCGCAGGCCCTCCCGGGCCGCGTCCAGCGCGGTGGCCCGCACACAGTGGTCCGTGGCGATCCCCACCACGTCCACCTCGTCCACGCCGTGCTCGCGGAGCCACTCGGCCAGGGGGACCCGGTCCTTGCGGGCGCTCCCCTCGAAACCGCTGTAGGCGGCCGTGTAGTGCCCCTTGTCGAACACCTCCTCGGCCAGCGAGGCGTCGAAGTCGGGGTGGAACTCCACTCCCGGCGTCCCCGCCTCGCAGTGGCGCGGCCAGCTGTCCACGAAGTCGGGGTTCTCCGAGAAATGGCTCCCCGGGTCGATGTGGTAGTCCCGGGTGGCCACCACGTGGTCGTAGCCGCCCGAACGCGCGTGCTCGGTGATCGCCGCCGCCGTACGCGCGCCGCCGGTCACCCCCAGGTGCCCTCCCTCGCAGAAGTCCCTCTGCACGTCCACCACGATGAGCGCCCTCATCACGTCACCTCCTCGTTCGTCGTCCGCGCCGTCGGCGGTGCCGGCGGGACACCGTGCCAACAGAACGCCGTGCTAGCGGAACACCGTGGGCAGGGCCGCCTCACCGCGCGACATCCGCAGGGCCTCCTCGGGCAGCTCCGCCACCGTCGCCAGGTGCCGTTCCCGGGCCTCCCGCACCGTCTCACGCCCCACCACCTCGCCGTCGGCGACCAGGGGGCGCAGCAGCGGGCGCGTCCCCACCTGCTCGGCCGGCGGATGCGGATAGATCTCCTCCGCCACGGCCGTGCCCCGGTCGTCCAGGCGCCGCACCGCCCACTTGCGGCCGCCGCGGCTGGGCTTGCCGACCGAGCGCTTGGCCACCGGCTCCAGGGGGGAGTCCGGTTCCAGGCCCCGGGCCCGCGCCACCAGCTTGTACACGAGGGACACCGTCGGAGCGCCCGAGCCCGTCACCAGAGAGGTACCCACTCCGTAGCCGTCCACCGGGGCCACCGCCAGGGCCTGGATGGCGTGCTCGTCCAGGTCGCCGGTCACCACGATCCGGGTGCCGGTCGCGCCCAGCGAGTCCAGCTGCTCGCGCACGCGTGCGGCGTGGGCGGCCAGGTCACCGGAGTCGATTCGCACCGCGCCCAGCTCGGGCCCGGCCAGCTCCACCGCGGTGCGCACCGCGCGTTCCACGTCGTAGGTGTCCACCAGCAGCGTCGTTCCCGCGCCCAGGGACTCCAACTGGGTTCTGAAGGCGTGCCGCTCGCTGTCGTGCAGCAGGGTGAACGCGTGCGCCGCCGTCCCTCCGGTCGGCACCCCGTAGGTGCGCCCGGCCTCCAGGTTGGAGGAGGTGGCGAACCCGGCCACGTAGGCGGCGCGCGCCGCCGCCACCGCCGACCGCTCGTGGGTGCGGCGCGAGCCCATCTCGATCAGCGGGCGGTCGCCGGCCGCCACGGCCATGCGCGTGGCGGCCGAGGCGATCGCGCTGTCGTGGTTGTACACGGACAGGGCCAGCGTCTCCAGGAGCACGGCCTCGGCGAAGGGGGCCTCCACCACCAGGATCGGCGACCCGGGGAAGTACGCCTCGCCCTCGCCGTAGCCCCACACGTTCCCGGAGAAGCGGTAGTCGGCCAGCCACTCCAGGGTGGGCTCGTCCACGACCCCGTGGTCGGACAGGAAGTCGAGTTCCTCCCGGCCGAAACGGAACCTCTCCAGGAGGTCCAGGAAGCGGCCGGTTCCCGCCACGACGCCGTACCGGCGCCCCTCGGGCAGGCGGCGGGCGAACATCTCGAACACCGACCGGCGTGCGGCGGCGCCGCTGTGCAGTGCACCCTGGAGCATCGTCAGCTCGTAGTGGTCGGTGAGCAGCGCGCTGCTGATGTCCTCACTCATGGGCACGAGCCTAGACCGTGCCCGGCACGCGCCCGGGAGGCGCCCCAGTCCCGCCGGGGAAGGGTGATCCACATCGCACACCAACAATACCCATTTGGTTGGTAGGGAACTGGATTTGGGTACCCTGGACACATGCTGAGGATTGATCGCTCGATCTACGACAAGATCGTCGCCCATGCCCGCCGCGACCACCCCGACGAGGCGTGCGGCATCGTGGCGGGGCCCGAGGGCTCCGACCGCCCCGAGCGGTTCGTCGAGATGATCAACGCCGAGCGGTCGCCGACCTTCTACCGCTTCGACTCCCTCGAACAGCTCAGGGTCTGGCGGGAGATGGACGACCGGGACGAGGAACCGGTGGTGATCTACCACTCCCACACCGCGACCGAGGCCTACCCCTCGCGCACCGACATCTCCTACGCGTCCGAGCCGGGCGCCCACTACGTGCTCGTGTCCACCCGCGAGCCCGACACCGTCGAGTTCCGCTCCTACCGGATCGTCGACGGCCAGGTCACGGAGGAGCCGGTGGAGGTCACCGGGGCCGAACCCGGGACCGAGGCGGACCGGTAGGTTCCGCACCAGGCGGGGGCGGTGTCCAGGAATGGGCGCCGGGTGCCCCCTGTTGGCATTGAACGCACACCAACGACCGCTAACGGAGACACCTTCATGGCCATCGAGGTCCGCATCCCCACCATCCTGCGCAACCTGACCGACGACGCCAAGGTCGTCGAGGGTTCCGGTGCCACGCTCGGCGAGCTCTTCAGCGACCTGGACAGCCGATACCCGGGCATCGAGGAGCGCCTGGTGGACGGTGGCAAGCTGCGCCGCTTCGTCAACGTCTACCTCAACGACGAGGACGTCCGCTTCGTCGGCGGTCTGGAGGCCGAGCTCTCCGACGGCGACAACGTGACCGTCCTCCCCGCCGTCGCCGGTGGAAGCCGCTAGGCCGGTCATGCGCTACGACTCCCTGCTCGACTCCCTCGGCGGCACGCCGCTCGTCGGCCTGCCCCGCCTCTCCCCCTCGCCGCGGGTCCGCCTGTGGGCGAAGCTGGAGGACCGCAACCCGACCGGCTCGATCAAGGACCGCGCCGCGTTCTTCATGATCGAGCAGGCCGAGAAGGACGGGCTGCTCTCCCCGGGCTGCACCATCCTGGAGCCGACGTCGGGGAACACCGGCATCTCCCTGGCCATGGTCGCCAAGCTGCGCGGCTACCGCATGGTCTGCGTCATGCCGGAGAACACCTCCGCCGAGCGCAAGCAGTTGCTGGCCATGTGGGGGGCCGAGGTCCACTTCTCCGACGCGGCGGGCGGCTCCAACGAGGCCGTCCGCGTGGCCAAGGAGATGGCCGCGGCCCACCCCGACTGGGTGATGCTCTACCAGTACGGCAATCCGGCCAACGCCCGGGCCCACTACGAGACCACCGGTCCCGAGCTGCTCGCCGACCTGCCGGAGATCACCCACTTCGTGGCCGGGCTCGGCACCACCGGCACCCTCATGGGCGTGGGCCGCTACCTGCGCGAACACCGCCCGGGCGTGCAGATCGTGGCGGCCGAGCCCAGGTACGGCGAGCTGGTGTACGGGCTGCGCAACCTCGACGAGGGGTTCGTGCCCGAGCTGTACGACGAGTCGGTGCTCACCACCCGCTTCTCCGTGCCCTCCGACGCCGCCCTCAGGCGGACCCGGGAGCTCCTGGACAAGGAGGGCGTCTTCGCGGGCATCTCCACCGGCGGTGCCCTGCACGCCGCCATGGGTGTGGCGCGCAAGGCGGAACAGGCGGGCGAGCGCGCCGACATCGCGTTCGTCATCGCCGACGCCGGGTGGAAGTACCTGTCCACCGGTGCCTACGAGGGCACCCTGGAGGAGGCCGAGGAGCGGCTCGACGGCCAGCTCTGGGCCTGACGCGACGTCGCCCCGGGCCCCGTCGCCCGGCGCGACGCGGTACCGGGCGAGGGCCGGTGCTCCCCCGCGGGGGAGCACCGGCCCTCGTGCTGTGCGGTCCACCAGGGCGGTGAGGGGCGGGCAACGCCTCCGCAACGTGCTCAGAGCAAACAGGACATACGGTGTCAAGGAGTGTGAAAAATTCACACGTGATCCAGGTCGCGTGAGACGCGGGCCACATTTTGTACCACCCGGGCGGCCATTGGGGTACACCCGTAACAACGGGACATCCGCAGAACCAGCCGCCATCCGCACTCCTCACACATTCTCGACGGGGGTGCCACGGACGCCGCGCGGCCCATCGAGAAGGCGACGACGACGTGCGACTCACGATTATCGGCTCCTCGGGGAGCTTCCCCGGGCCGGACAGCCCGGCATCCTGTTACATGCTCGAAGCGGACGGCTACCGCCTCCTGCTCGACATGGGCAACGGCGCTCTCGGAGCGCTCCAGCGCCATATCGACATCTACTCGGTCGACGCCGTCTACCTGAGCCACCTGCACGCCGACCACTGCTTCGACCTGTGCTCGTACTGGGTGGCCAGGATGTTCCACCCGGGCGGGGCGAAGCCGCGGATCCCGGTCTACGGCCCCAGGGGCGTGGCACAGCGGGTGGCCGAGGCCTACGGTCTGGAACCCGACCCCGGGATGACCGAGGTGTTCGAGTTCCACGAGCTCACCCCCGGAACCCTGCGGATCGGCCCCTTCGCCGTCCGCGTCGACTACGTCAACCACCCGGTGGAGGCCTTCGGCATCCGGCTGGAGCACGGCGGGGCCTCCATGGCCTACTCCGGTGACACCGGGGTGTGCGACTCCCTGGTCGAACTCGCCACCGACACCGACCTCTTCCTGTGCGAGGCGGCCTTCCAGGACCACCTGGAACACCCCAAGGACATGCACCTGACCGGGAGCGAGGCGGGCGACCACGCCAACCGGGCCCGGGCCCGCAGCCTGCTGCTCACCCACCTGGTGCCGTGGAACGACGACGAGGTCACGCTCGCCGAGGCGCGTTCGACCTACGGCGGCCCCATCGGACTGGCCCGCAGCGGCCAGGTGCACACGGTCGGCGGCTGAGCCGGGGCGGGGGCGCACGGCTCCCGGCAGGGCCGTGGCCACGGACGGTTCCCGCCTCCCAGCCCCGGAGGACACCCGGCGGCGATACGCTCTTGACCATGGCCCGACCTGACGGACGCGTTCCGACCCAACTCCGCCCCGTGACCATCACCCGCAACTGGCTCCGCCACGCGGAAGGCTCCGCGCTCATCGAGTTCGGGGACACCCGAGTGCTGTGCGCCGCCAGCGTCGAGGACGGTGTTCCGCGCTGGCGTCGGGGCACCGGCGAGGGCTGGGTCACCGCCGAGTACGCGATGCTGCCCCGCTCCACCGACACCCGCGGGGCGCGTGAGGCGGTCCGCGGCAAGATCGGCGGACGCACCCACGAGATCTCCCGGCTCATCGGCCGCTCCCTGCGCGCGGTCGTGGACTTCAAGGCGATGGGCGAGCACACCATCACCCTGGACTGCGACGTGCTCCAGGCGGACGGCGGCACCCGGACCGCCGCGATCACCGGGGCCTACGTGGCGCTGGCCGACGCGATGAAGTGGCTGCGCAAGCGGCGCAAGCTCAAGAACAACCCGCTGACCGGCTCCCTGGCCGCCGTCAGCGTGGGCGTGGTCCAGGGGCAGCCCCGGCTGGACCTGAACTACCTGGAGGACTCGGTCGCCCAGACCGACATGAACGTGGTCCTCACCGGGGACGGGAGGTTCGTCGAGGTGCAGGGCACCGCCGAGGGCGCCCCCTTCGACCGGGACCTGCTCAACCAGTTGCTCGACCTCGCCCTCTCCGGCTGCGAGGAACTCACCGCGCTCCAGAAGAAGGCTCTGTCGGAATGACCGCCGTGAACCCCGTGGGCGCCGGTACGCGTATCGGCGCCGCCCGCGGGGGAGGGGAAACCGTGAAGATCGTCCTGGCCACGCGCAACAAGAAGAAGGTCCCGGAGATGCGGGCCATCCTGGCCGACGCCGGGGTGAAGGCGGAGGTGCTCTCGCTCGACGCGTTCCCGGACGCCCCCGAGGTCCCCGAGACAGCGGACACCTTCCTCGGAAACGCCCTGCTCAAGGCGCGGGCCATCGCCGCGCACACGGGGCTGCCCGCGGTCGCCGACGACTCGGGGCTGAGCGTCGACGAGCTGCGGGGGATGCCCGGGGTGCTGTCGGCGCGCTGGTCGGGTCGCTTCGGCGCCGGTGACCAGGACCGCGCCAACCTCGACCTGGTCCTGGACCAGCTGGCCGACACCCCGTCCGAGCGCCGGGGCGCGCAGTTCGTGTGCGCCGCGGTCCTGGTCATGCCGGACGGCACCGAGGCCGTCGCCGAGGGTGTGCTGCGCGGCCGCCTCGTGCGGGAGCGCCGGGGGGAGAACGGGTTCGGCTACGACCCGGTGTTCGTCCCCGAGGGGGAGAGCCGCACGACGGCGGAGCTGTCCCCGGAGGAGAAGAACGCGATCAGCCACCGCGGTATCGCCTTCCGCAAACTGGCGAGGGAGCTGGCGGAGATCCTCTGACGGCTGACGGGCCGAGGGCTCCGGGGATCTGGGGACGAGGTCCCGGGAAGCACCGGAGGGCGGGGCCGGTGGATCAGCTCTTCGGGCCTCCCGGCCTCGGGGCCTCTGGTTCGCTGCGCTGACCAGTTCTCTGTGCTGGTCAGGCGGGTTCGTCCAGGGGGCCGGCCATGGACCCGACGAAAAATCCTCGCGGAAATCCGGGGCCCGTGTGTTTGGTCGCCGGGCCGCAGGGCAGGATCGCCTTTGCCTGACAATCAAGCCAACGAACGCCAGACGCGGTCCTTGGTGTGTGGGGGTTGGAGAGCGTCACCCCGCGGACCGGGCAGGCCTGGCAGGCCGCTCGACCTCCGTGGAACGCCCGGGGTGACGGGAGTTCGCTCCTCGACCGGGCGATTTGACGCCACCGGATCGGTTCCCTACACTCGATCGGGTCGCTGCGGGACGGCGAGGATCCTTCGACGGATCGACTCGGAACCGGGCCGCATCACAAGACCTCCTCTCGAGTCCACGTGGTCCGAGCATGTGCTCGGAGCATGTAAGCTCAGGGAGTTGCCTCGAAAGAGGAACTCGCCTTTACTTCGAAGCAGTGTTTCGAACGCTTGTTGTGCAGGAAAGCCGTACGGCTGGAAGGCACAGCGGCAAAACCGCCGGTTTGGCGGGGCACGGAACACCTGATAAAGTAAAGGCACAACAAAGCGGAAACGCACACAGCGCCTTCCACGGAAAAGCGACAGACCGGTTTCGGCTGGTCGGGCTTGTACGGGAAGAGCGGTTGTTTCTTGAGAACTCAACAGCGCGTGTTTGATTTTCTTTAAGCCAAGTTTGTTTTGGCCCCGTCACACGAGCCCCTTCGCAGGGGGGAGTGTGCGAGGTT
>NZ_VWVV01000009.1 GCF_009830945.1 Nocardiopsis sp. FR4
GCGGGATCCCGGTGCAGATACGATGGCTCAAGGCCGTGCGGGCCCATTTTGACGTCACAATCATGATCGTCCCGCACGGCCGTTCGCATGCTCAGGCCGGGATGTCAGCTATCGCGCACCACGTCGTTACCGGAGACGAGCAACGTAAGAACTGTGACAAAACGGAAGTGTAACTGTAGTACTGGGCGCAGAGCATGAAAGACGTGCTGATCGGAGTCTGCGACCTGGTTAGGGCGGTCCAACCCGAGGGCCCGTAGCCCTGACCCGAAGCCAGGCGTTGGATATCCACTCCAAGCTAAATCCGCATGCTCACTTTTATCAAGACCAGGATACACCTTCCACTCATTCGGTCTTCGAGAACTATCTGCAGTTCGCGTCCGACTTCGTCGTACCCTTCGCATTCAACGCCGGCGAGCGGGACTGCGCGTGGTCAGGCTCCAAGTAAAGGTCTCAGTCGAGTAAAGGTCACGGCATGATGACCAAGATTTCAGACCTGTTCACCGGGAATGTCCGACTAGCCAGCCACCGCGTGAATCATTACGTTCGCTCTATCGTTACCTACCACTGATACAGGTAAAGCTTCGTTTTGAAGATACCAGCCTGCCATAGGTAGTCAAACTGTCACGGCACTACGAATTGGGGCGAGCAAGAGAAACAGCAACAGCTCGAGAAAAAATGTATCCCGAAGGAACGTCAACGGCAATAAGTAACTTGAATCGCCCTCCAGTCTTGGAGCAGACGCACACCACTGGCTCTTTCCTGAGGGATGCGCGTTCATTTTCTTTCGGCCTGAGGTATATCTCAATGGAAACCGTATGAGGATATTTGCACATCGGGCACTGCTCGACAGAGAAGGACTCTCTATTTCTCCCCATGCGTAAACCTACTTCGCACTCACAACCGGAAGCGTACTCTCATCATCTGAGTATACATCCTCAGGGGGCCCCCAAATTTCCTGAGCTTCCTGTGCCATTCTTTCAATTGAAAGGACAGCCGAACGCTGCGCTTCGTAAGCGTGCCTCAGCTGCTCAGCTTTCTGCTCTTGTACATGCAAAGGAGGAAGCGGGGGGAGCGGAAAATCAAGAAGCCTCTCCACACTATCCAAGCGCGTTCGGTTGCTTGTTCCTGTAGCAAATCCAAGAAGCATTTCTTGTGCTGCTTTAGTACGTAGCAGAATCTGCACATAGTCTGGGATTACTGCCACACCCTCCTTAGGTCGGTACGAGTACATTTCCTTGCTCATGACCAAACCGTTAACTTCTTCGCCAGCTACTGCCACCGCACCATTCACCAAGTCGATACTTGAAAGGACTAGGTCACCCTTCTGCACAACCCAAAGGTCACGCGGGGAGTAAGAAACAGAAGCCCGACCCTTAAATGAGATTGTCCCAGTTCGCGTGGCTACAGCAAAGTCATATTCGCCGGTCCGAGATGCTGGTGGAGAAACTCGAGGGCTTACCTCAAAAATATCGCCAAAACGAATCAGTTCACCGTGCTTCGCCAGCAGTTCATCTTTTCGTTGTTGCAGGCGAGCATGATAAAAGTCAAGACGCTCAGAAATATCCTCGCCTGGAGGGCGGACAAAAAATACGGTTGAGTGTCCAGGAATAGATTGGACAGACTGGGTTACTTCATCGATTCGAAAATATCGACCTTGATAACCTCGAATTACCTCTTCCCGGAAGTATCGATAGAAATCCCGGATTTGAGGAAGATCATTTCCTATCCATTTTCCAACCGCATTATAACCAACTCTCTCTGCATGAGAGTAAAAGACAGGCTCTCGTTGTTCGAGGTTAGTGTCAGGCTTCTTGACAAGGTACAAAATCGAGGTCTTTGCATCCGTGTGCGCCAGGTATTTAAAAGCATCACGGGAGAGACTAATGACAGCCTTAACGAAGAAATTTCTTCGAATGAAAGATCGGACGTCTTTATACTCTGAGGTATTAAGTACAGCTTCGTCCACAACGATCGCAGCTCGACCGCCAGACCACTCGATTGGTCCCCCTGGCCAGCGCTCTTTTTTCAAGTATCGCGCGATAGCACCAATAAAAAGCGCACCCCCCTTCATGGTGCGACCGCGAGGCTGCCGCGTTATATCATTCTGGGCAATCTTTACTCGAAGATCCGCGATCTGCTCATTAAGGGTATCGAGCTTCTTTGAGTACCTGCTGACTGCTGATCGCGACTTCGGAGTAGGATCCTGCATCAATTCTGATATTTTGGAATGAACTTCCTCTCTCTTCTCAACAAGAGAGGCTAGTTGCTTCTCTTCGATTGTCTCAAGAGGCACAACACCGAGCCACTCATAGAAATCCTCGGCTCGACATGGCAACGATTGTGATTGCGCCGTACGTTCCCATTCTGATTCCGCAACTAGATAATCTGTATCACCTAGAGGTGGATTCGTAAGGACAACGTCAAGCGACCCGTCAACACCTTTTTTAGTCCTTGGAAAAATAGCAGATTGCCCCAGAGTGAGACCATTTGCAGAAATAATCCCTGACTTACCATCGCCATGGATGAACATATTCATCTTGGCGATAGTTGCAACCCATTCATCAATATCTGATCCGAGGAGCTGCTTCTGGCGAATGGACTGCTGCGTCTTATAGTGATGCTGACTTCCTTCGTCAGAGTCATCCAACATAACTTCCATAGCGGAAATAAGGAAACGCCCAGTCCCGACAGCAGGATCCATCACATGATCAGACCACCGAAGATCGACGATCTCAGTGCAGAAGTCTACGACCTGCTGAGGCGTAAAGAATTGGCCAACCCTCGTGTCCTTGTCTCCGCGTCGCGCTAGCGTTTCGAAGACAGCACCCAAGATATCAACCCTGCCAGCATGGAAATCATATTCATCGAAGACAGGTAGGATTAGAGTCTCAACCAACTCATCTGTAAGCTTATGATGAAGAAAATTCTCTGAGTGATAATTCTGAAGAAGCCCCGCCTCTTTTAGGGCATCCTCTTCAGCTATTTCGTGCAGCAGAAATTCGACTAGTCGATTCTGGTAATCTCGACGAATACTCCTCGCCACATTTTCTTTCCAAGCAGAAAACCCATCCAGGGTGAAGCGATTTACCTTACCAGTTCGACGCTGAGAGCGCTCTTCAAAAAGCCGCAGGAATGCGAGATAAACAAGGCTTATGTTTGCGTTATTTCCCGTGATGCCATGAGAACGAAATTTGTCTTCGACGCGTTCAAGAGATTTCTTGAGATTCCGTTCCCGCAGGGCATCAAACTCTTGCGCCTCTTCTTCGAGTTCGCTCGCAAGTTCATTATCCTCGGGGAACAGAGTGGACTGCACCAGCTGACGCGCACGAGCATCGTCAACTGCAGTATCCCATCGCTCAAACAGATCAACGAAGCGGCTACTCGGATACAACCCTGGATCTGAACTAATGAGCTTATCAAGCATAAGCTGCATCGCTTCAAAATCCAAGGCAACGATCCTACCGGGCTTCCCTTCCCTCTCGTTGCTACGATTATACAAATCGCGAAAGTTCATGCTCATTCGAGCAGAAGTCGAAGGAGAGACATAGAGAAGTCCGTATTTATCAAATTTCCGCTTCGCGGCTTCTCTGTTAAGGTGATCCGTTACAGCAGCAAATTCTCCGTCTGCCGCAGAACCTTTACGCTTCGTCACCTCGACAAGGATAAGATGGCTGTTTTCCGCATCACGGATTTCGATATCAGGCTTTCCTCCTGGAGAATGGCGCGCCCCCGAACTGGAGCCATGGTGAATGATCTGGCAACCACGCGGCTCCAGAGCCAGACGAAGGTCAGCCGCGATTCGCTGTTCCAATTCCAGCGAGGCATCAAGGTCATCGTACCTACTAGCCATAGCTACTAGCCGTCTCCTCCCAAGTACACTCAGCCCTGCCGATAGCCCAGGGTTGTTGTGTACTACTGATGGTTTACCCCTCTCCCAGCATCCACAGCATGACCTTGAACTAGACCGTCGCTGTCTGGCCCATCTAGGCCCCGGACGTGCTTGAGATTAGAGGAATATGTAGCTTATACGAGGGATAGGCATCTCACACTGCGCGATTCTGATCACGCTATGAGTATGCCCATGGCATCTTATCTTACCGCAGCGAAGAGAGTCCGCCGAACTAACGACTACACACGAGAGGTGTGAGACCGAACCAGCAGTAGCCTCGTTTGAGCAACCATTGTCTGTTTAGTAGGGGTAGCAGACAAGACCGCAAGCTCTGTCACAGACGTCCCGGTAGAGACACTGACTCGGCCAACCGAGGCCCTCGCTCCTACCCTCCGGGCACGGCGGTGCACCCGTGAGGGTGCACCACGCTGTCCAAGGGCGTGCACCCTCCGGGTGCACGGCACCCAGCAGAACCCGGGACAACGCGGCACAACCGGGAAACCACCTCCCTCACTACCTGCGGATTCTCGTGTTTCCGCAGGTCAGGGCACTCTCCCACCACAGTTCAAGTCCCGTCACTCACCCCAGAGGCGAAAGCCCCTGACCAGCGCAAACGCGCAATGGTCAGGGGCTCTCGCGCGTCCGGGGGTGCACCGGCGGGTGTACGGGGTAAAGATCTGGCTGGTGAGTGGGCACCACTCCCCGTCACTTCCTCCCGGGCCGGATGGAGTGCTCCGATCCCGGGCGGTGTCGGCCCACGGCCTTCCTGACCAGGGCGGCGATGGCCTTCTCCGTTTCCTCACCCAACCCGCTGACGGCGAACGAGGTGGGCCACAGGCCGCTGTCGTCGTCGAGGTCGGCCTCCGGAGTGAACCCGAACGTCGAATAGCGCTCCTTGTCGGCGCTCCCGCTGCGGAAGAAGCACACGACCTTCCCCTTCCTGGCGTAGGCGGGTTGTCCGTACCAGAGCTTCGGTGCCAACCCGGGGGCGTTCGCGGTCACGATGGCGTGGACGCGCTCGGCCACCGCGCGGTCCGCCGCCTCCATCTCCTGGATCTTCGACAGCACGTCGAGTTCCTCGGCGGCCCTCTTGTTACCGCGGCCGCGTTCCACCTCCGTCCTGAGCTCCGCGGCACGCTCCTTCATGGCGGATCGCTCCTGTTCGGAGAAACCTCCCGCGTTGCCGCTCTCGTCACCGGACCTCGTGCTCATCGGCGGCACTCCCGTTCTTGATCGGTGTGGGGCGCTCCCCACCCTGGCCTGTCCGGGTGGGCGGCGCTTCTCGATTCCTGACCGCTACCAGGATGGCCGCCGGGGCGGTGAGCGGGGGACTTCCGGTACCGCAGGCGCCTGCAAGGAGGCGACGGCGTACCGCGCGGGCGGGCCGGACGTCCACCGGTCGGCAGGGCTGCGGTGCCGCCCCCGGAGCGGTCAGGAGTCGAGGAGCACGGAGGCTATGGCCGTACCTACCGTGAGGGGCATGGACACAGCCCTTCGCCACCCCCTCTCCCATGGCCGGGAGCTGCGGCCGTTCCGGCCTACGGCCGCGACGGGCGCGGCCCCCGGACCCGCGACGGCGCCGGTGGGAAGGACATCCCCCCGACCGCCCTCGAGCCGACCGGTCGGTGACGCGCCCTGATCGTGTCGTGTACATCGACCATCCCGTCCGTATCGGCCACACCGCCCGCAACGCCCACCACGGCGCCCTCCACCGTGCCAGTCGGCCTGACCGCACGAAGGAGCCACACACATGACTCTCACGATCGACACCGTCACCCTGGGAGTACCGGAGACGGAGGCCGCGTACCGTTTCTGCGAGTCCGCGCTCTCACCCGCGACGCCCGACGACCGCGGCCGGCGCTCCGGTCCGGACCTGCACGGCACCGGTGGCTGGCCGTGCGCCGGATCGACGCACTCGCCGCCGACCTCGGCACGGACCCGGCGTCCTCGGGATTTCGCGGCTACCTCCTGTCGTCGATCGTGAGTGGACCAAGCGGGGTCGAGGCGCTCCTCAAGGCGGCCGCTGCCAACGGGGCGACGGTCGTCAGGTCGGCGAAGAAGCGGCTCTTCGGTGAGTTCACCGCCGTCTATCTCGGCGTCGCCGAGCCGAAGGCGTCCAAGGCCTTCTACGAGAAGCTGGGGATGCGCGCCGAGCACGACTACGGTGACAAGTTCATCGACTTCACCGCCGCCGACGGTGTGTTCCGGCTGGATCTGCTGCCACGCAGAGGACTCGCGCGGGGCGCCGGTGTGGGGACGGCAAGGGCTTCTCCGCTGTCGTGCTGACCCATACCGCCGCCTCCCGCGACGACGTCGACGCGCTCCTGGCCGCCGCGGACTCCGCCGGGGGGCGGGTCGCCGCCGCCACGGGAGAGACCGACCAGGGCGGCTACGCCGGGTACTTCGACGATCCCGACGGGCACAGATCACCGCGCACGTGTGACCGGCCTCCTCCGCCGTGTTCGGGTCGGGGCCCCGCCGCGTGCCGGTTCGGGGAGAGCGTGCGTGAGCAGCCGCCGTACCCCTCGGTGCGGGCCTGCGGTCTGGGATCCTCCCACGTGGTGTCCGTGCGCACAGGCCTTTCCGGGCCGCGGTTTCCGGCGGCAGCGCCCCCGCCGGGCTCTGCCGCCGGTGTGTCCGGCATCGGGGACGAACCCCTCTCTCGTCGGCGCGCAACCGTACCGTCGCCGCGGTCGGCCACCGCACCCTGTGGCCGGTGCGGCGATGACACGGCTCCTCGGCCGCTTCCGGTCCCAGCCCGCCACTGGTGCTCCGGGAGCCGCCTGCCCGACCCCCTCGGGCCGCCGCCGACGCGGTTCCTCCGCCTGCCCGGATACCGCATCGGGAGAGAGGGGTGCCGTCGTCCGTCAACCGGTTCTCCTGGGCCGGTGAACCGGAGTGCGGTTCCCGGCCGGCGCGGTGGCCGGAGGCCCCCGGGCCCTGGGAGCCGTGGCCCCGTCCTGTCGCCGGCGGCCGCACGGAGCGATCGGGCTGCCGACCCGTTCCCCCCACTGGAAGCGGACCCGCTCACCCCCGCTCCGGAACAGGCCGGCGGCGACGAGGCCCTGGACACGGAGGTCGTCGGCTGTTCCATCCCCGGGGACGGTGCCGCCGGAAAGGCCGGGGCCTCCCGCGGACCGGTCCGGGGAAGGACCCGGCGAGCCCTCGTCCTGGGCGGCGGCGCGCTCACCGGAGGGCCCGGCACCCGCGGCACCGTCCCCGGAGCCCCCCGGAAGGCCGGTCGGAGCAGAGTCCGTGCCCGTGACCGCCGGTGTGCCGTGGTCGACCACCAGCACCGGCGGGGCGTCCTCGACGTCGAAGCGGCGCCAGGCCGCGCTCCCGGACTCGTCGCGTTCGGCGAGCCGCAGGTGGAGGTGCGGTTCTGCGTTGTCCACGGCCCACTGGTAGGCCTCGGTCACGTCGAACTCCACACCATCGCCCACGGGGCAGGCGGCCCGCCCGCCCCTGACCCTCCGGGTGTCGAGCAGGGCGCGGGCCGTGGGCTGGTCGTTCCACGTGGTCCCGGCGTCGAAGGGGTCGACCCGGTGCACCTGCAGGAAAGCGTCGCCGTCGCAGTCATAGGACCACACCGCCTCGGTGCGCAACACGGCGGAGTCCACGGCGGTTCCGGGTTCGAGCGAGACCGGGAAGCGGAACAGGGCCCTGCGGGTGTAGACACGGTCCCAGGCCAGGCGCCCTGTTCCCACACTGGCGGTCTCGGCTCCGTCGCGGGGCCGGTCGGGAAAGGCTCGGTCCACGTGGGTCCACAGGGAACTCTCCGCCTCGGTCCGAGCGCCGCCAGAGCGCACGGGGGCGGAAGAGCCGTCGTCGGCGGAGGTGGCCCCGGATCCGGTCGGGTCACGGGTTTCCCCCTCGGCCCGGGCGGTCCTGCCCGGTTCACCGCTCCGCTCCCGTGAGGCGTCACGCCCCCCGGAAACGGCCGTGCCGCCGGTGGCGGAGGGGGATTCCTCCGCGTCGGCTGCGGCGGGAGCGGCCACCCCCAGCGCAAGGGCCAGGGCGCAAGCCGCCGTCGCCCGGGACAGGGAACGACGCATGACGGGTGGTGCCTACACATTCCAGCGATGACCGAAAAGGAATCCGGTCGGGACGTCCATGTCCCGCTCCGATCGCAAGGAAGCTACCAAACCCCCAGAGCACCCCACAAACCCCATGGATATAAATACAGACCAAAACAATAATTACTACCACCAGAAACACAGTCACCACGCAAACCCACTCCACCCGGCCATACGCATTCGAACATACAGACGTTCTTTGTTCGGCGGCCATCAAATATCACTTCACGCCAGGCCGAAAATCAGCCCTTCCCGCAGAGCGGATACCCGTTCGCCACGACACCGCCCTTACACCGCCTTCGTTCGGACCGCACACTGCGGACGGCGGCAGCACCGGAACGCATGTTCAGCGAGAACGGTTCAGCCGACGCCACGAACGACATTGATCGCTTCTCCGAAGGGATGGCTGCGGAGGCCGGAGGCATGGGCCGGGGGAGGAGGGGTTTACGTCGATCTGGACGAGGGCGTGCGACGGACCGATGCCGCGCCGATCCCGGACCGGTTCCACCGGACCCCCGCGGTTCCTTGGGCCCGAAGGCACGAGGAGACCGTGAACGGTGAGGTCGTCGATGCCGGCGGGCGGGTTGCAGGAGGTCCCCACCACCATCGAGGCGTACGGAGGAGGCGCCGCGGGCCACGGCGACTGCGGCACCGGCCGAACGTAGGGCAACGAGGGACGGGTGACCGGGTGTGCCCCCGAAAAGCCTCCTCCCGGGGCACGGCACCGTGGTCGACGGGGGTCAGTGGTAGAAGCCGACGATCCCGTGGCCCCGCCCGGCCGCCGTCCGGATCCACTGCAGGACCGTGTGCACCGACTCGCGCATGGAGTAGTCCTCCAAGGCCTCCACCTGCTCAGCGGTCACGGCTCGCGCCCGCGACTCCGCCCGCCGCACGGCCTCCCTGCTCCACTCCTCACCATCCTCCCCGCCCATCCACAGGTCATCCATGCGCACCGCGCTCACACCCAGGTCCGCCAGCACCTTGTCCACTTCCTCGAACCACCAGAACCTCACCGGGCAGAAGGGGGCGTTGGGAAGGAAGCTCCCGTGGCGCTCGCACTGGCTCCGGTAGGGGGCCGGATCGTCGTGGGAGAGCCGGTCGAGGTCGACGCTGTAGGCCATCAGTCCTGAACTCATGCCGGGGAAGGTACTGGCCGCCCACGACAAAGCGGATACGGCGCTTCGTTCCGGACGCGGGCCCCGCCCGCAGTGGCCCCGCAGGTCCCTTCCCGGGCCGGACACGCCTGATGAACACCAGCCGCCACTGGCCGCCGGGACAGAGCCCGTGCGCTCTGCCGAGCGATCTCACCGTCCTCCGGGTGGAGCGGCGGCTCCCTGCCGTGGGCACGGGTCGCGTGGGCGATCCGGCTTGCGAGCCGGGGGATCGCCGTCTCCCCGATCGAGGCCGCGTCGTGGAACGCCCGCCCGGTCAGCTCACCGGGGCGAGGACGGTCTGGGCCAGCCCCCTCGGCCGAGCACTCCCCCGTCGAAGAAGAACAGCCGACCGGAGATGGTTTCTGTTCGAGGGAGTCCCTACGGTGCCGCGCGCCGCACTCATGAGCACCCCGGACAACCCTGAGCATCCGAACACCCCCGGAGCATCACCAGCTTCGGACATACTCCCGAACGCCGTTGTCCTCCCGTGCTGACGGCTCCCAAAGGCCTCTGTGTCCTCTCCAAGTCCCACACCCGATGAACCAGCCGGTCAATTCGTCTCAGCGATCGACAACGAAACCACGGCCGTCCCGAGAAAACGTTCATCGAGAAGCACGACTTGAGGTCATCTCTACCAGTAGGGGATGCCAGGCCAATGCGGTCTTCGCTCAACAGGGAGCCGTCCGTCTCGGCCTGTGGTGCACCTCAGGGGTGCACCACAGCGGCCGAGGGCGTGCACCCTCCGGGTGCACACCTCCCAGCGGAACGCGGGGCAACCCGGCGCAACCGAACGACCACCTCCCCCACTGCCTGCGACTTCTCGTGTCTTCGCAGGTCAGGGCACTCCCCACCCCAGTTCAAGCCCCGTCACTCACCCCAGGGGCGAAAGCCCCTGACCAGCGCAAACACGCAGCGGTCAGGGGTTTTCGCGCGTCCGGGGACGCACCGGCGGGTGCACGAACCCGGCCCCGGACCGGTACCGCCCCCCGCATCCACGGCGTCGACGGACGGCCCGGACATTCCTGCTGGCCTGTGCGAAGATCTTCGAGAACCCTCTCCGATTCCTTCGCTTTTGCGCCCGCCCCAGCGATGGTCCACGCATGGCAACCATCAACCAGCGCGCACCGGCCGACCACCACCGCGACCGGGACCTCCACCCGCTCCCCCGCTTCGGCCAGGCGAACCCGCGCGGGCTGCCGTTCACCGTCTGCGAGGCCGCCGTACGCGAGGACCCGCCACCGGCGTGAGCCGCCCGGTTCCCCGGCCCTCGTCACGGGCTCGGGGCCCCTGGAGGCCCGGGGTCAGGCGGCCCGGTGCACCACCCTGCCGTCAACGACGGTGAGCGCGACCGGGAGTTCGGCCAACTCGTCGGGGGAGACGGCGAGCGGATCCCCCGCGAACACGGTCAGGTCGGCGCGGGCGCCCTCCCGCACCGTCCCGGCACGGTCCTCCTCACCGGCGCCGTAGGCGGCCCACAGGGTGTACCCGGCCAGGGCCTGGTACGCGGTCAAGGCCTGTCCCGCCCCCACCGGAGCGCGGTCCGGCCGCCCCGCCGGGCGCCGCAGCCGGGCGCCCGCCATGACGAGACGCGGGTCGAAGTGCGCGATCGGCCAGTCCGAGCCGAGCGCGACACGGCCCCCGGCCGCGACGATGTCGCCGTAGCGCCAGGCGCGGACCCACCGCTCCGGGCCCACGCGCGCCGACCAGTTGTCGGTGTGGTCGGGCACCGTCCAGTCCATGTGGGTGGGGTGCATGGAGGCGACCACGTCCAGCGCGGCGAAGCGCGCCACGTCCTCGTCGCAGACCAGTTCGGCGTGTTCGATCCGGTGTCGGCCGCGGGCGGGCCCGCCGACGCGGGCGCAGGTGTCCAGGGCGTAGGAGACGGCCCGGTCACCGATGGCGTGGGTGAACGAGGGCAGCCCCAGCTCGGCGACGGCGCCGACCGCCTCGCGGTAGTCGCCGGGTTCGCGCCAGATCGGCCGGGTGCCCTCGCCGTGGCAGTCAGGGTGGTGGAGCCAGGCCGCGCCTCCGTCGATCGTTCCGTCGAGGAGGAACTTGACCGCACCGGTGCGCCATAGCCGTCCACCGCGTTCCCGCAGGTCGTGCAGCATCTCCAGGGTCTGGCGGGTTCGGCCGGGCAGGGCCCAGGGGGCGAGCAGGACGCGGGCGGTGAGCCGGTCCTGGTCGGAGAGCAGCTCCAGGGTCTCCAGGGTCTGCGGGGACAGGTCCAGGACGTGCAGTCCGGTGATCCCGCAGGCGTGCTGGGCACGCAGCCTCCGGGCCAGTTCCCTGGCCGCCTCGGCGGCGTCGATCGAGGGCAGCGCCTCCTGGGCCAGCAGGACCGCTGAGAGCTCGCGCAGGTATCCGGTGGGGCGGCCTTCGTCGTCGACGTCGACCTCGGAGTGGTCGGCGAACTCCACGGCGCCGGTGATCCCGGCGCGGCGCAGCCCCTCGGTGCTCAGCAGGGCGTTGTGGGCGTCGATCATGCTGAGCAGGGCGGGGCGTCCGCCCACCGCGGCGTCGATCGTCTCGCGGTGCGGCGTGCGCGGTGCGAAGGCGAGGTACTCGGTGCCGCGGGCCACGACCCAGGCGTGCTCGGGCAGGCCGGCGGCGTACTCCTCCAGGGTGCGGCACAGGTCGCCGAGGTCGGTGAGGCCCGTCAGGTCGACGCCGCGCTCCTGGGACAGGGCGATGAGCGGGTGCTGGTGGGAGTCGACCAGCCCCGGGGTGACCGTCAGGCCCCGCCCGTCGACCACCTCCGTGCGGCGGCCGGCGAGCGCGGCGACCTCCTGGTCGTCGCCGACGGCGGTGATGGTGCCGCCGGTGACGGCCAGCGCGCTGGCCCGGGGGCGGGCGGCGTCCATCGTGTGGACGGTGGCGCCGCGGACGATGAGGTCGGGGGCGGTCATGCGTATCCTCCCTTGCCCAGGCGCCGCACGACGAACCTGGTCAGTGCGACGTGGACGGCGGTGGTGACGGCGAAGGCCGGAAGCGAGGCGGTCAGGTACGGGAACACCGGCGCGTTGGCGTAGGTCACGGGGTTGAGCAGCAGCAGGTAGGTGAGCGCCCCGGCCGCCACGGAGGCGAAGGCCGCCGGGTTGACGCCCCGCCAGAACCCGTAGCGCGACTCGGGGTCCGCGGCGTACAGGTCGCGCAGGTGCAGGACGCGGCGGCGCAGCAGGTGGTAGTCGGCGAAGTAGACCGCGCACAGCGGCGCGAGGATGAGCGAGACCAGCGCCAGGAACCGGAAGAACAGGTCGTAGATCCCTCCGGGGAAGAACACCATGACGCCCGCGGGGACGAACAGTACCGCGGCCATCAGCGGCCAGGGCACCCGTTGCAGCGAACCGTGCAGGCGCTGGATCGCCAGGGCGCCCGAGTAGGTCTGACCCATGATGCTCGTGACGTTGGCGACGGCGACGAACAGCAGGGAGATCGCGCCCAGGACGACGCCGCCGACCGGAACCATCCAGGTGGTGGGGTCGCTGGACCCGAAGGCGAGCGCGGCGAGGGTGCCGACCAGGCCCGCAGCGACGCTGGCGCCGAACAGGCCGATGAGGTTGGGCCAGAAGGCGGCACGCGGTGTGGTGGTCAGCCGGGCCAGGTTGCCCATGATCGCCCACCAGGAGAAGCCCGTGGCGAGGCTGACCTCCAGCGCGTTGGTGTAGTCCAGCAGCGGCAGGCCGATCGGGTCGGGGGGTTCGAGGGCGGCCAACTGGGCCGGACCGTACTCGCGCAGGATCACCACCAGCATCAGCGCCGTGATGAACGCCAGGGCGGGGGCGATGAGCAGGTTGGTCCGGCCCAGCGACAGGGGACCGCGCAGCAACAGCAGCCAGGAGGCCAGGAGGGCCAGCAGGCAGAAGCCGATGACGACGGGGGAGTCCTCGCGCAGCGACGTGCCGAACACGGCGTTGCAGACGTTGGCCAGGGCGCGGCCGAACATGATGGCGAGGATGGCGTTCCAGGTGGCCAACAGGAACGGCATGAGCAGGAGCAGGAGCAGGAGCAGGCGTACGCCGTTGCGGCCGAAGACGCTGCGCAGGGCGCCGAACTGTTCGACGCCGTACTTGGCCGAGGGCAGGCAGACGGTGAGCGCCACCAGCACCACGCCGATGAGGTTGCCGACCACGGTGGTGGCGATGGCGGCCTTGGCTCCGACGAACAGGGCGATGCTGCCGCCGCCGAGGAAGGACCAGGTGGCGATCGCCAGTCCGACGTTCACGCTGGTGAAGCTCCAGAAACCCCAGACGCGTTCGCCGCGCAGCAGCGGCAGTCCCGCCAGGGGTGCGTCGGAGGCGGCGGGAGCCGTCGTCCGCTCGCTCATCACAGCCCCCACCACAGCAGGAGGGTGCTGAGCACCGGAACGGAGACGGCGATCACGAGCACGTCCGGCCGAGGGAGGTCGGCGTGGGCGGGGTCGTGGTATCCGGGGGACTCGATGGTCCGGATGCGGCGGTCGAGATCGTCCGCGAGGGCGTCATCACGCATGATGCGAGCCTCCAATGACTAACGTTGTTAGTTGATACGGCAGAGGGAACCGAGGCGGATGTGAACCCCTTCACACCACAAAGACCGAACAGGAGTGTGCCCTGGTGGGCGGACCGAAGCCGATCCTGACCCGCAGAGCGATCGCGGCCGCCGCCCTGGCCGTCATCGACGAGGAGGGCACCGCGACGCTGACCCTGCGGGAGGTCGCCCGGCGCCTGGAGGTCAAGGCCTCCTCCCTGTACAACCACGTCCGCTCCAAGGACGAGATCCTCGACCTGGTCACCGAACTGATCTCCTCGGACCTGGACCTGTCGGCCCTGGACCGGAACGACTGGAGGGAGGGGCTGCGCTCCTGCGCCTCCGGTTACCGCAGGGCGTTCCTGGCCCACCCCAACGCCACCGCCGAGATCGCCCGCCGTTCCGTGGAGACGCCCACGTCACTGCGGTACTACACGCGCGCCGTCGAGAGCCTGACCGCCGCGGGCTGGCCGCCCGAACGGGCGCTGGAGATCGTCATCTCGGTCGACTACATCGTCATGGGGTCCATCGTGAGCCCCTTCTCCACGGGCTTCGTCCGGGCCCCGGAGGACTACGGGCCCGAGCACGCGCCGCTGGCCGACGCGATCGCCAGGGTGGACCGCTCGGCCATCGACGACACCGCGTTCACCGAGGCCCTCTCCCACTACCTCGACGGGTTGGGCGATCCGCCGCGATAATCCCGGGGCGGGACGGGCCCACCCGGCCGCGTCCCGGGTGCGCACCCCGTGGCCAGGAGCACGCACACCTTCCAGCGGACACGGCACGACCGGCCGGGCACCGCGGGTTCAGTACTCCAGTTCGGGGCGCAGCGGGCCCCCCACCCGGTGCAGGTGCCGCAGTACCTCGGCGTAGGAGCGCACGACGCCCGTCTCGTGGTAGGCGATGCCGAACCGTTCGCAGGCCTCCCGGACCAGCGGCCGGGCCCGGCGCAGGTTGGGCCGGGGCATGGAGGGGAACAGGTGGTGTTCGATCTGGTAGTTCAGGCCGCCCAGGACCAGGTCGGTCAGCGGCCCGCCCCGCACGTTGCGGGAGGTCAGGACCTGACGGCGCAGGAACCCCGTCCTCGTCCCCTCCTCCAGGACGGGCATGCCCTTGTGGTTGGGGGCGAAGGAGCACCCCATGTAGAGGCCGAACAGGCCCTGGTGCACCAGGACGAAGCACAGAGCCTGGAGCGGGGTGAGGGTCAGCAGGAGGACGGTCAGGTAACCGCCGGTGTGCAGCGCCAGCAGCGCCCCCTCCGCGACCCGGGTCCGTGTCGGCAGGGAGGTGCTCCTCAGGATCCCGCGTACCGAGGCGACGCGCAGGTGGAAGGCCTCCAGGAGCAGCATCGGGAAGAACAGCCAGGCCTGGCTGCGGGCCAGCCACCGGCCCGGTCCCCGGCGGCGCCGCAGGGCCTGCTCCCGGCTGAAGGCCAGCGCGGCTCCGGCGATGTCGGGGTCCCGGCCCTCGTGGTTGGGGTGGGCGTGGTGGCGGTCGTGCTTGTCGACCCACCAGCCGAAGGCCAGCCCCACCAGCAGGTTGCCGTGGATCCGCCCGATGAGCGCGTTGGTCCGCTGGTTCTCGGCGATCTGTCCGTGCCCGGCGTCGTGGCCGATGAAGGCGGTCTGGGTGAAGAGCACCGCGAGCACCGCGGCCGTCACCAGCTGCCACCACGAGGGGCCGATCAGGACGAAGGCCGTCCAGGCCGCCAGGAGCAGGGACAGCGTGATGGTGATCCGGACCGCGTAGTGGCCCCGGCGCCGGCGCAGCAGCCCGTGCTCACTCACTGCCCGGGACAGGACCGCGAACTCGCTCCCCCTGCGCCGGGGCGTCTTCGGCCCGGAACCCGTGTCCTCAGTGCTGGTCATCGGCCGTCCCCTCTTCCGCCGCGCCTGTCCCGGGCCGCCCTCCGCCGTCCCGGACGGCGCCTCGGTGCGGGACGGGATCGGGCCTCAGCCGTGGAACGCGGGGAGCGGTGTCGGAGACGACGGGCGGGCGCTGGGTGCAACGGGCCATGAGCGTAGTACTCCACGATCCCCGGCCCGGGCGAGCCGCGCTCGCACCGGTCCGGCTGGGAGGCGTGAGCGCGATGAGCGCCGCACGTGTGCGGGAGACGGGCGGATCCTGGTGTGCCGTACCGCCCCGGCCCGGAGGGCCGGGCTCTCCCCGAACGGCTCGTCGTGCCCGTTCGCCCCCCCATCATACCCTCCCCCCTTCCGGGCGGGAAGGAACCGCGTCCGGGGCCGGCGGCGTACCGGCTCTGCGACCGCCCCTCCCCCGACACCGACCGATCGGCCCCCGACATGCGCGCCTACCTGTCCTTCCTCGGCACCAACCGACGCTGGTTCCTGGGCCGCTTCGCGCTCTTCGCGTTCTCCGCCCTCGGCCAGGCCTTCTTCGTCTCCCTGTTCTCCGCCCACATCCGCACCTCCATGGACCTGTCCCACGGGCCGTTCGGCGCCCTGTTCATGGTCGCGGCCCTGGCCGCCTACTGCGTGTCGGCGTCGGCCGTCCCGGTGTGGACCGTGGCGCGTGCGAGCCCGGCTGCGGAAGGAACGGGCACCGGCCGGATGAACCGCGCGACGCGAAAAACCACGAGGATTTACACCCTGTCTTCGGGAATAGGGTGGTATTTTCCGGACTGCCCTCCGGGGGGCCCGCGCCCCCTCGGGCGAAGCCGTGTTTTTCTGCGGACGGCGATATGCGCCCCGCCCGCCCGGAGCGGAGGGACCGGGGCGCGGCACCCCCGCGGAGGAGCTCGGCTTCCCCGGATGGAAGCGGATGGTTCTCGCAGGCCACGGACCCAGCGGACCCGCGGGGAATCCGCTGTGGGGACACGCGAAAATTCATTCTTCCCAGAGCTGGATCCGTGTGCTAAGTTTACTGAGTTGCAGTTGTGGTTCCCGCTTGAATCTTGTTGCGGATGCCGGCTCGGTAGTCGGTTCTCCTCCATGGTTATCTCCACTCGGGACATCACCGCGGTGGCGTCGGATCCCGTACAGCGCGGAATTCCTGAGAACAATGTGAGGAACATCATTATGGCTACTGGCACCGTCAAGTGGTTCAACAGCGAAAAGGGCTTCGGCTTCATCGAGCAGGACGGCGGCGGCGCCGACGTCTTCGCCCACTACTCCAACATCCGCTCCGAGGGCTACCGTGACCTCGCGGAGGGCCAGGCCGTGGAGTTCGACGCGACGCAGGGCCCCAAGGGCCTGCAGGCCGAGAACATCGTCCTGATCTAAGAGACTTCACCCGTGTACGGGGCCCGCTCCTGGCGAGTCGGGCCCCGTACCGCTTTTCTCCGACCGGCTGGCCTTCTGGCCGTCGCCCCATGCGACCGGCGCCAGCCGCCGCCCCCTCGGGCACTCCGTGTCCGGGCCGCGGGCACCCTTCCCACACCACACGCGCGAGCGGGTCCGCGGACGCCGACGCGCGGGGTGTCGACCTCGAAAGGTCCACATGCGCACAGCGAACACCGCAGAGACACACAGCCGCAGGAAGCCCGCCCGCCACGGCGGTGAACACCGCGGCCCCCGCCGGGCCCCCTCCCGGCCCGCCGACACCTTCCCCACCACCGCCACACCCGGGCTTCCCCCGGTGGCCTCCTTCCAGGAGCTGGCGCTCCCCGCGCCCCTGCTCTCCGCCCTGGGCCGCCAGGGGCTGACCACCCCCTCGGCCATCCAGGCCCAGACCCTGCCCAACTCCCTCGCCGGTCGCGACGTCCTGGGCCGGAGCCGGACCGGGTCGGGCAAGACCCTGGCCTTCGGGCTGGCACTGCTCGCCCGCCTGGAGGGACAGACCGCCGAGCCGGGGCGACCGCTCGCGCTGGTGCTGGCCCCCACCCGCGAACTCGCCCAACAGGTCACCGACGCCCTGACCCCCTACGCGCGTGCGCTCAGAATCCGTTCCACCACCGTGGTCGGAGGGGTGTCGCTGTCCCGCCAGGCCCAGGCCCTGCGCCGGGGCGCCGAGCTGGTCGTGGCCACCCCGGGCCGCCTGCGCGACCTGGTGGAGCGGGGGGACTGCCGGCTGGACCGGATCAGCGTCACCGTGCTGGACGAGGCCGACCAGATGACCGACATGGGCTTCATGCCCCAGGTCACCGCGATCCTGCGGCAGATCCCGGAGCAGGGGCAGCGGCTGCTCTTCTCGGCGACCCTGGACCGCAACGTGGACACCCTGGTCCGGCGCTTCCTGCACGATCCCGTCGTGCACTCCGTCGACCCGTCCGCGAACACCGTGTCCACCATGGAGCACCACGTGCTCCAGGTGAGCGCCGAGGACAAGCGCGCCACCGCCACGCACATCGCCGCCCGCGACGGGCAGGTGATCATGTTCCTGGACACCAAGCGGGCCGTGAACGCCATGGCCGAGCACCTGCTCGCCAACGGCGTGCGGGCCGCCACCCTGCACGGCGGCCGCTCGCAGCCGCAGCGCACCCGCACCCTGGCGCAGTTCAAGGAGGGGAAGGTGACCGCGCTGGTCGCCACGAACGTGGCCGCACGCGGCATCCACGTGGACGGCCTCGACCTCGTGGTCAACGTCGATCCCCCCGCCGACCACAAGGACTACCTGCACCGGGGCGGGCGCACGGCGCGCGCCGGGGCCTCGGGCAACGTGGTGACCCTCGTGCTGCCCCACCAGCGGCGCGAGATGCAGCGGCTGATGGACCGCGCCGAGATCGAGGCCCGCATGGTGCGGGTCACCGCGGGCGACCCCGAGCTGACGCGGCTGACCGGCGCGCGCACGCCCCCGGGTGTGCCCGTGTCCGTTCCCTCCGCCGCCGAGGCGCCCGGGCGCGCCTCCGGATCGGGCGGACGTGCCTCCGGTTCCGGTGGTCGCGGCCGCCGCCGTCCCCGCCGTTAGGCCCCTCCCCTTCGTGTTCTTGACCTCTCCCTGGTATTCGCGGGGCGGGCTCCGGGTAGCCGGTGGGATGCCTGTACATCCACGGGAAGAGGGGGAACGGACATGGCCGAGATCAGCCCCATCGATCTGCAGAAGGCGCTCAAGGGAGCCGACTACCCCGCCAGCCGCGACGACCTGGTGTCGTTGGCCAGGGACAACGGCGCGGACGACGGGCTGGTGGAGCGGATCGAGAGCGCGGGCACTGACCGCTTCGAGGGACCGGACGACGTGCAGAGGGCCGTGTTCGGTTGACGCGTCCCCCGCGGGCACCGCGCTGGGGGAACACTCCTCAGCCGCCGGCCTCCCCGTCGAGGAAGGCCGCGACGTCGTCGGCCAGCTCGGCG
The DNA here is from genome assembly GCF_009830945.1 of Nocardiopsis sp. FR4. Lineage (GTDB taxonomy): Bacteria > Actinomycetota > Actinomycetes > Streptosporangiales > Streptosporangiaceae > Nocardiopsis. The sequence goes on from NZ_VWVV01000009.1 coordinate 18,878, forward strand.
GGGTATTCGCCGTTGAGGGCGTGGGAGGCCCGCGGGTACGTCCTCACGGTGCCGCGGGCCAGGGCGCGCTCCGCGGTTGCCGCGGCGGTGTCGGGGTCGTGCATGACCGACCTCCCGGCGATGAGGGCCAGCACCGGCAGGTCCAGGCCCGCCAGCTCCTCCTCGGGAATCCTGGTGGGCTGGGGCAGTCTGAGCGCGTAGTTGCGCATCCCCGACTCGATCATCCGGGCCACCGGCGTGTCCTCCACCGGCGCGCCGCCCGCGGTCCAGGAGTTGAAGCCGTCGCGCCAGGAGCGCGGCAGCCAGGGCACCGACGCGGGGATCGACCGCAGCACGGTCCCCAGGGGCATGTCGTCGAAGACGAACACCGGGTCGACGAGCGTCAGGCTGGCCACCCGCGACGGCTCGCGCAGGGCGAGGTTGGCCGCCGTCCACCCTCCGATGGACAGCCCCACCAGGTGGAACCGGTCCTCGGGCAGGCCGCCCAGGGCCTGGTGCAGCCACCGCGCCTGATCGGCGTCGTTCCCGACGGGCCGTTCCTGCGCGCTCATGCCGGGCTCGCCCAGCAGGTCCACCGTGTAGACGTCGGCGACCTCCAGCAGCGCTGGCAGGTTGTCCGCCCAGACCGGGGAGGCCGATGCCCGCCCCGGCAGGAGCACCATCGGGCTCGTGTGCTCCCCCGACCCCTCGAAGCGGTACACCCGCACGACGCCGTAGTCCGTGCGCACGTCGAGCGCGGCGTCCGGCCGCGGCAGGTCCGCCATCGCGGCCTCGTAGGCGCGGACGAACTCCGCGTGCCCCTCGGCCGACCGCCAGTGCCCCACGGGGGCGGGCGCGGGCCACAGGGCCACGGCCAGCAGGAGCAGGGCCAGTGCGGCGCAGGCCACGAGGATCCGCCGGAGCCGTCTCTTCCCCACCACCACACCTCCTAACCGATTGGTAAGTAATCTGACCATACGGTAAGTTCCGGAGCCATGGCAAGGAACGCTTCACGTGAGCCCACCCTGACCGAGCGGGCGCGGCGCGCCCAGCTCATCGACGTGACTGTCGGGATCATCGCCGAACACGGGAACGCGGGCGCCTCCCTGGCCCGCATCGCGGAGGGCGCGGGCATCACCAAGGCGGCGGTGCTGTACCACTTCGGGTCCAAGGACGCCGTGGTGCGCGCGGCGCACGAGAGCGTGCTCGCCCAGCTGGTCGAGCACGTGGGCGGGGCCGTCGAGCGCGCCGACCCCGCCGGGGCCCCGGCCGCCTACGTCCGCTCGATGGTCGGCCACCTGAAGGAGCACCCCCGGCACATCCGGGTGATCATCGCCGCGGTGGCCGGGAGCGACGCGCACCGGTCCGCCGAGCGCTGGGGCCCCCTGGCGGACCTGATGCGCGCCGCCCGCCGGGCCCGGGGGGCCGTGTCGGACCCGGACCTGCGCACCGCGGCGCTCATCGTCGGCGGCGGGATCGACGCGATCGTGGCCGAGTACCTGGACCACCCCGACTACGACCCGCTCCCGGCCGCCGAGCAGCTCGTCGACATGATGGAGCGGGCCGTCCTCTCATGACCGGGTCGGGTCAGACCATGCCCCCGTTGGCGTAGACGGTCTGTCCGTTGACCCAGCGGCCGGGGCCGGCGAGGAAGGAGACGACCTCGGCGATGTCGGCCGGGTCGCCGAGCCGCTCCATGGGGTTGGCCCTGGCCAGCTGTGCCACCTGCTCCTCGGTCTTGCCGTCCAGGAACAACGCGGTGGCCGTGGGGCCGGGGGCGACGGTGTTCACGGTGACGTCCCTGCCCCGCAGCTCCTTGGCCAGCACGGGTGTGAGCGCCTCCACCGCCCCCTTGGACGCGGAGTAGGCCGCGTAGGTCGGGAAGGAGGCCCTGCGCACCGAGCTGGAGAAGTTGAGGATCGCCCCTCCCGGGCGCACCCGCCGGGCCGCCTGCTGGCCGACGACGAAGGTGCCGCGGATGTTGGTGCGGTGCATCCGGTCCAGGTCGGCCAGGTCGAGGTCGGCCACGGTTCCCAGGACCATGATCGCGGCGGAGTTGACGACGACGTCGACCCCGCCGAACTCGGCCTCGGCCGCGTCGAAGGCCCCGTGCACGGCCCGCTCGTCGGCGACGTCGGCGCGGACGGCGAGGGCCCTTCCGCCCGTGTCGGTGATCGCGGCGACGGTGGCCTGTGCCTCCGCGGTGTTGTTGGCGTACACCACGACGACGGCCTGGCCGTCGGCGGCCAGGCGCTCGGACACCGCCCGTCCGATGCCCCGGGACCCGCCGGTCACGATCGCCACGCGCTGCTCGGTACCGCTCATGCTCTCTCCTCGGGGGAGGTCTGTCTTCCCGGTTGCTAACGTTGATAACGTTAGACTGCTATCACTGGAATCGCAATACCGATAACAGGTTCGCGTTATCATCGATCCATGTCCGCTCGCACCGACCACCGGCACCGGATCGTCGAGGCCGCCGCCGACCTGCTCAGCAACCACGGCCGGGCCGCGGTGACCACCCGGGCCGTCAGCACGGCGGCGGGGGTGCAGCCCCCGACGATCTACCGGCTGTTCGGGGACATGACGGGACTGCTCGACGCGGTGGCGGCCGACGGCTTCACGCGTTACCTGGAGCGCAAGGCGGCCCTGGGCGCCTCCGCGGACCCGGTGCGGGACCTGCGCGGGGGCTGGGACCTGCACGTGGAGTTCGGCCTGGAGAACCCGGCGCACTACCTGCTGATGTACGGCGAGCCCGCGACCAGCTCCAGGAGCGGGGCCGCGGAGGAGGCCCGGCGCCTGCTGCTGCGCCTGATGGGCCGCGTGGCCGAGGCCGGGCGCCTGCTCGTCGGCGTGGAACAGGCCGCGCAGACCCTGCACGCCGCGTGCATGGGGGTCACCCTCAGCCTCATCGGGACCGCCCCCTCCGAGCGCGACCCCGCCCTGTCCTCCCGGACCCGGGAGGCCGTGCTGGCGGCGATCACCTGCGACGCCACTGGCGAGGAGGACCGCGAGCCCGCGCGGCGGGCCGTCGCGCTGCGCTCGGTCCTGGACCGGGCCGCGGACGGGTTCAGCCCCGGGGAGCGCCTGCTGCTGGAGGAGTTCCTCGCCCGCCTGGCCGCGAGCCCCTGAGCCCGCGCCCCCGCTCGGAGCCGAGAAGGGCCCGCCCTCCCCCACGGCCCCCTCAGGACGTCCACGGGGGTGCACGGCGCGTGTCCGCTCGGCAACGGATCGGTGAACGGCCGCGAGAACGTCCCGTATTCGACTGGACACCATCCCGCGACGGCACAAGGATCAGTTCTCTACCGGGCGGTAGAGCCCACAAGCCCGGAACAAAGGGACATTCCGACCTCTCCGAGAAGGGCTGGCGAGCGTGGCCATCGTCTCCCCCGCGACGAACGGCTCCACACCCCCGCGCGGGTGGCGACCGCTGCGCACCGGCCTGATCGCCGGTCTGGCGGTGGTCGTGGGTCTGAGCACCGCGCTGCAGGAGGTCCCGGGCCTGCTCCCGGGCAACGACAGCCTGGTGGTCCTGGTCCTCGCCGTCGTCGGCAGCGGCCTGGCCGCCACCTCCCAGGTGTTGATCGACCACCTCAGCCGCCCGCCCCGGCCCGAGGAGAAGCCCGCGCTGCGCCGACGGCTGCCCCCGCCCGTCGACCACTTCACCGGCCACGCCGAACTCATGGGGGAACTGCTGGACCTGTTCTCCCGCTTCCCCCGCAGGAGGGCGGGACGCCTGCGCGGCCCGGCCCGGTGGAGGGGCGGGAAGGGCGGCGCGGGCGGACCGCTGGCCATCGCGATCACCGGCGAGGGCGGCACCGGCAAGAGTCAGCTGGTCGCACAGGTCGTGGACCAGGTGCAGGACCGCTTCCCCGACGGCAAGCTGGAGTTCGAGCTCCACGGCGGTGGCCACCCGGCCTCCGCGCACGCCCGGTCGGCCGGCCGGGGCCGGTCGGAGGGCTACGAGGGCACCGGTCCGCTCACCGAGGAGCCCCGCCGGCCCAGGCCGCCCGAGGACGTCCTGGCCCAGATGATCACCGAGGTCGGGGGGCGTCCGCCGGAGAACGCCTCCCTGGACGAGCTGGTGGGGCTGTGGCGGACCGCCACCGAGCGGCGGCGCCTGCTCATCGTCCTGGACAACGCCAAGGACCACGCCCAGGTGGAACCGCTGCTGCCCAGCGGCCCCGGGTGCGCCGTCCTCATCACCAGCCGCGACGGCTTCCACGACGCGGCCCGGCCCATGCTGTGCCGCCACCTGGACCCCCTCTCCCCGGAGGAGGGCCTGGAACTGGTGAACCGGCTGGTGCGCGACTCACCGCGCCCCCTGTCCGCCGCCGACCGCGCCGCCCTGCCCGACCTGGTCGAGGCCTGCCACCGCTTCCCGCTGGCGCTGTGCCTGGTGAGCTCCCAGATCACGCGGCAGCGCGGACCCGGCGCCGCCGACCTGCTGCGGCACATGCGGGACCCCGCCCTGCGGCTGACCGTGCCGGGGCCGCACGCCATCGCCACCTCGTTCGCGTTCAGCCTGCAGCAGTGCGCGCCCCGGGAACGGCTGCTGCTGAGCCGTCTGGCCGGCGCCGGGCTGGCGACCTTCACCGCCTGGTCGGCCGCCGCCCTGCTGGGCATCCCCGAGGACGAGGCCAAACCCCTCCTGGCCCGGATGAGCCACCGCTACCTGGTGACCTACCTCTACGAGGCGGCCGGGTTCGACCGCTACCAGCTGCACGACCACGTCCGGGACACCCTCCTGGCGGCGGGCCCCCGCGTCCTCGGCGTTCCGGAGGAGGAACGGCCGGACTGGTCGCGGGAGGAACTCGAACGGGCGGTGGAGCGCCTGCTGCGCGCCTACGACCGGCTCGCAGAGGCGGCCGCGCGCCGGGCCGCACCGCACGAGTGGAGCTTCGGCGCTTCCCCGCCCGGACGCGACGACGGACACGGCGGCGCGGACGCGGACGGGCCCGATCCGGTCGGCCCGAGCGACCCGATGGCCTGGCTGGAGTCCGAGCGCCGGGGCCTGGAGGCCTGCTTCCGGTGGACCCGGCCGCGCGGGGGCGCCGAGGACGATCCACCGCACGGGGATACCGGTGAGCAGGAGCGGAGGCGGGAGCGGTTCATCGGGTACGGGTGGCGGCTGCGCCGGGCCTTCGCCGTGCTGTGCCGCTCCGGGGGAAGGCACTGGGAGGCGATGCGGCTGGCCACCCGGCAGACCAGCGAGCTGGCCCTGGAGATGGGCGACCCGCTCGCCTACGCCATCGCCCAGATCGACCGCGCCGAGGTGGCCAGCGGCTACGGCGATCTGCACACCGGCTCCGAGCGCGCCCTGATCGCGCTGCACGTCCTGGAGGGGCTGGAGTCGGCGGACCCCCGGTGGAGGGCGCGGGCGCACCGCGCGGCGGGGGCGAACCTGTACCGCCGCGGCGACCTGGACGACGGCCGGGTCGAGATCGAGCAGGCCGTACGGATCTTCACCGAGCACGACGACCGGTGGTGGCAGGTGCGGGCGCTGTGCAACCTGGCCGAGGTCGACCGGTTCCAGGGGCACCTGGACCGCGCCCACGAGCTGCTCACCCGGGCGCGCTCCCTGCTCGTGGGCTCGCAGGACTCCGTTGGGCAGTGGGCCCGCGTGCAACTGCAGATGGGTGAGCTGCTGCGGCTGCGCGGGTACGCGCTCAACGCCTGGTTCGTGCTGGACGACGAGCGCGAGCGGCTCTCCGGCACACCGAACGGGGAGTGGTACCACGCCCGCTACCTGCGCTCTCTGGGACGGTTGTCGACCAACGAGCTGAACCAGGGCGCCTGGGACTGCGAGCTCCTCCTGAGCCCCGCGCGCGAACGGGAACGGCGCCGCCTGACCGCGCAGGACCCGGAGTGGCCCCGCAAACAGCGCGAGAGGGTGGCCGCCCTGTTCGTGGACGCGGACCGGGTCGACGCCGAGCGCTACGCCGAGCGCTGCGCGGAGACGGGGCCCCCGCGCGGACCGCTGCGCCGACGGGAGCGGTTGCGCGACACCTGGCAGACGGACGACCAGATCGCCCGCCTGCGCCGGGCGGAGCGGGCCTTCGTCGAGATCGGCGACGAGTGGGGGCGGTGGCGCACGTGCCTGGTGCTGGGCCAGGCGCTGATGGCCGTGCACCGGGACCGGGGCAAGGACGAGATGCTGAGGGCCGCCGAGGGCTTCGAGGAACTGGGCGACCGCTGGTGGCACGCCCGAGCGCACCGCCTGGCCGCGGAGTCGCTGCAGCAGGCCGACCGCCCGCACGAGGCCGAGGAGCTGGCCAAGACCGCGGTCGAGGGCTACCGGGGCCTGCACCACCGCTCCGGTCAGCTGCGGGCGATGCGGCTGCTGGCCGAGATCCTCACCGGCACCAACCCCCTGGAGGCCTGGCGCACGCTCCAGGAGGCCAGGGAACTCGCGAGGGAGGGCGTCCGGCTGGGGACGGTGCCGGAGTCACTGCTCCAGCAGATCGAGGACATGCTGCGCGTGGCCTGACCCGCCCGTGGCCCCGGGCTGACCGCGGACCCGCTCCCGGGTACCGATACCGTAATAATATCGAACACGCGAACGAACACTCCGGGTTCCCGGGACGGGAAGGGACCGGCCCCCGCCCGGGATCGCCCCGTGCCCCGGCCGCACCCGTCCCCAGGGGGTGCGCGGAGCTCCCGCCGGGAGACAGACCTCCGGGAACCTCCACGGGCCCGTCCGCCGACGGGGGACGCCGACTCCTGAGAAGGGAACGACCGTGTCCGGAGAGCACGGCCTCAAGAAGCACTTCACCGGAGAAACAGCCACGATTCTGGGCAGAAGACTCCAGAAGGTGCTTCCGGACTTCGACACCCCGGGATACGCGGCCCAGGTGGACCGCCGGGTCACCGGTCTGGAGCTCAAGGACCGTGTCCTGGTGCTGGCCGAGGGCCTGCGCTCACGGCTGCCCGTCGACTACCCCGAAGCCCTGGAGCTGCTGCGCGGCACGCTGGGAGACGAACTTCCCGAGGGGCGCGGAATGTTCACGGCGAGCTGGTTCCTCATGCCGGTCGCCCGCTACGCCGAGGAGTACGGCCTGGACCACCCCGCCGAATCCCTCGACTTCCTGGAGGCGGTGACGCGCTGCCACACCGCGGAGTACACGGTCCGGCCGTTCCTCGTCAGGCACCGCGAGGCGACCATGGAGCGCTTCGGGAAATGGGCGCTCGACTCCAGCCGCAACGTCCGGCGGCTGGCGAGTGAGGGGCTGCGGCCCAGGCTGCCGTGGGCGCGCGGCCTGCCGTTCCTCGTCGAGGACCCCTCTCCCGCCCTGAAGGTACTGGAAACGCTGCGCGCCGACCCCTCCGGCTATGTGCGCACATCGGTGGCCAACAACCTCAACGACATCTCCAGGGACCACCCCGCCACCGTCCTGGAGACGGCTCGGCGCTGGTCCCGGGAGAGCCCCCTCCCGGAGACCGCCTGGATCGTCAGGCACGCCCTGCGCACGCTGGTCAGGCGGGGGGACCAGGAAGCCCTGGCCGTACTCGGGAACACGGGCGGCGAGCACGTCAGGGTGCGCGGCCTGAGCGTACGCCCCGCGGCCCTCCGCCTGGGCGACGCGCTCACGCTCCGTTTCGCCGTCGAGAACACCGACACCCGTGCGCACCGCGTGACGGTGGACTACGTGGTCCACCACGTGCGCGCCCACGGGCGGCGCGTCCCCAAGGTCTTCAAGCTCTCCGAGGTCTATCTGGCCCCCGGCCAGGTCCGGCACATGGAGAAGACACACCGCATCAGGAAAATCCAGACACGTCAGCACTATCCGGGCGAGCACCTCGTCGACGTGCGGGTGAACGGGCTGCCCGCGGGCACCGACGGGTTCGAACTCCTCCCTGAGCGCGCGGAGTGGCCCGGCGGTTCGCGGCGGCGTACGCCCCGGCACCCGCGGCCCGGTGCCGTCAGGTGTCGGGGGAGCTCGGGTCGGAGGAGGGCACCAGGTCGGGGAAGGCCTCCCGGATCCTTCGGGCGACCTCGGTGAAACCGGCGGTCTCCAGGACCTCCACCTGGTCGCGGGCGAAGTCGGCGCGGCCGGGCCCCTCACCGACCGAGTCGATCATGCCGCGCAGGATGGCGACCTGGACATCGCGCTCGGCCGACTCCTGGACCCCGCCCTGGGCGGGCCACCAGTAGCTCTCGTAGCCCTCGCCGTCGACGTCGCTGCCCGGGGCGGGCGGCTCGGGGAGTTCGTCCTCCCCGTACTCCGCGGAGTCCCCGAACGGATCCTCGAAGGGGTCCTGGTACGGGTCCGCGCCGGCCTCGGCGCCGGTCGGGCCGCCGGACCCGGCGGCGGGGGCGCTCCTCCCCGATCGCGGGGAAGGCGGCGGGCCCGCCCCGAAGGCGAGTTCCTCCAGTTCGTCCTCGGCGTCGCGGATGGTCTCGCGCAGCGCGCGGTCCTTGCGGATCCCGGCCATGCGGCGCAGGCGCTCGGTGTCCTCCTCGGGCAGGCGCAGGGCCACCTCCTCGGCCCACGCCACGACCCCGGCCCCGGTGACCGCGGTCTCCACCGCGAGCCGGGCGGCCAGCTCGCACTCGGCCCTGCCGTGGTCGGCGGGGTCCACCCCGCGGGCCAGCTCCGAGGCGCGGGTGACCACCGCGAGGACGGCCGGGGCGACCGGGTTGCGCAGACGCAGGTCCACGTGCCCCTCCCAGCGCCAGTGCACCACGGCGGAGAACACCAGGTCGTAGTCCCCGACCGCGCTGGGCAGCGCCACCGGGCGCACCCGGGTGCCGCGGCCGGGCCGCGCGGCCGCCTCCGGGGACCGCTCCCCGGGCGCTCCGCCGCCGGAGGCGGAGGCGGGAGCCGCTATGTCCGCGCCCCCGGCGCGCGCCCAGAAGGCGCCCAGGAGCAGCAGCACGGCCGGGATCCACAGCAGGGTCCAGGCGCCGACCAGGGGGTAGAGCACACAGGGGACGGCGGTGACCACCGTGGTGGCCGCCACGAGACGGGGCGGGGTGACGGGGGCGACGGCGTGCCTCCTCTCGCGGCGCGGACGCACGGCGCTACCGCACGGCACCGGGTCCTGTTCGGACGACATCCGACAGTCTGCCCCAGATCCGGAGCGGACGCGCCGCGAACCGGGCCCGGGTGCCGCCCGACGAACACCCGACTACGGGAACATGTCCGTCACGCCCCGGTTCGGCGAACACCTGGCACCGCGTGGCCCCCGGAGTCGCCCCGGGCCTGCGACAGACCACACAATGCGGTCATCCCCCTCCCGCCCGTCGCCGAGGCCGTACTCGGAGCCAGCCGCATGTTCACAGCCCCACCCCGGACCGGTCACCGGTTCCGTCCCGAGGTCCAGGGACTGCGCGCCGTCGCGGTCCTGCTGGTCCTCGTCTACCACCTCAGCCCCGCCCTCCTCCCCGGGGGTTACGTCGGCGTCGACGTGTTCTTCGTGATCTCGGGTTTCCTGATCACGTCCCTGCTGTACCGGGAGGCCACCGAGCACGGCCGGGTATCGATCGGCGGCTTCTACGTGCGCCGGGTCCGGCGGCTGCTGCCCGCGGCGACCACCGTCCTGCTGGTCACGGGAGCCGTCTCCTTCTTCCTGCTGCCCGTGACCCGGATGGCCGACACCGCCTGGCAGCTGGTGGCCTCGGCCTTCTACGTGGAGAACCTGTACCTGGCCCGGCAGGCGGTCGACTACCTGGCCTCGGACGTCCCGCCCAGCCCCGTGCAGCACTTCTGGTCGCTGTCCGTGGAGGAGCAGTTCTACCTGGTGTGGCCGGTGCTGTTCCTGGTGTGGGCCCTGGCCCGGCGCCGCTGGAACGCCACCGCCCGCACCCTCACCGTGCTCCTGGGCTCGGTGTTGGCCCTGTCCCTGGCCTGCTCGGTGCTGCTGACCGCGTACGACTCCGCGCCCGCCTACTTCCTGCCGACCACACGGGCCTGGGAGCTGGCCGTGGGCGGCCTGCTCGCGGTCGGCCTGACCCACGCGAGCCTGCCCGAGCGCTGGCGCGCGCCGCTGGGCTGGCTGGGGCTGGCCGCCATCGCGGGCGCCGCGCTGTTCTACGACGACGCCACGCCCTTCCCCGGCTGGGCGGCGGTGCTGCCGGTGCTGGGCAGCGCGGCGGTGATCGCCGCCGAGCAGTCGCCCCGTCCGCTGGCGGCGTCGCGGCTGCTGGGCACCGCCCCGGCCCGGTGGCTGGGAGACGTGTCCTACTCGCTGTACCTGTGGCACTGGCCGCTGATCGTCTTCGCCCTGGTGCTGACCGGGGGCGAACGGCTCACACTGGTGGAGGCCCTGGCGGTGGCGGCCCTGTCCGTGCTGCTGGCGTGGGGCACCAAGGTGTGGGTGGAGGACCCGGTGCGCGACCGAGGCCTGGTCCGCCGGGGCCGTTCGGCCCTGGCCGTGGCCACCGCGGGCATGGTGACCGTGGCCGCGGTCAGCGGGGCGGTGTACGTGCGGGTGGAGCAGGAGCGGTCGGTGTCCTTCGACCCCGAGGTCCACGTCGGGCCCGCCGCTCTGGGCGAGGCCCACGACGGCGGGCCCGTCTACCCCCCGCCCGTCGAGGCCGAGGACGACGTGCCCCTGCTCTACCAGGACGACTGCCAGGGTTCGCAGTCGGCCACCGAGCCCGGCGACCCGTGCGTGTTCGGCCCCGAGGACGCGGACACCGACGTGGCGGTGCTCGGGGACTCCCACAGTGCCCAGTGGATGCCCGCCCTGGAGCGGATCGCCGACGAGCGCGGCTGGCGGCTGTCCGTCTACACCAAGTCCTCCTGCGCGTTCACCGGCACCGAGGTCAGGGGGCCCGACGGCGGCCCCTACACCACGTGCGACACGTGGAACCGGGCGGTGGTCGAGGAGTTGGCGGAGCTGCGGCCGGAGCTGGTGTTCACGAGTTCCTCCACGGTCGCCCGTCCGGCCGAGCGCCTCTCCCCCGAGGAGGAGAAGACCGCGATGGCCGAGGGCATGGTCAGCCTGTGGGAGGAGGTGAGCCGGTCCAGCGGCGAGATCATCGCGCTGCGCGACACCCCGCGCGCCCGCAAGGACGTGGTGGAGTGCGTGGCCGCCCACCTGGAGGACCCCTCACCGTGCGAGCGCCCGGAGCGGGAGGCCTTCGAGGAGGCCGACCCCCAGGAGGAGGCGGCCCGCGCCCTGGGCGGCGAGGCGCACCTGATCGACATGACCGACCGGTTCTGCGTCGGCGGCGGGTGCCCGGCCGTGATCGGCAACGTGATGGTCTACCGCGACGCCGGACACATCACCGGCACCTACGTGGAGCTGCTCAGCGACGACCTGGCCGCGCGGGTGGACGAGGCCCTGGGCGGCTGAGCCCTTCGGGCCGCCCGGCCCCGGGCGGCCGCGGGTCGGGGAAGGGCGGCGGATAGGCTCGTGCCGACCGGGCCTCCCGCTCCCCCGGCCCGGGCCCCCACCCCCTGGAGAGACCGTGCCCGCCCCCCGCCCGTTCCGCTCCGCCCCGCTTCCGGCCGCCCTCGTCCTGGCGCTGACCGGCTGCTCCCTGTCCGACGGGTCCCCCGAACCCTCCCCCTCCCCCTCGGCTGAGGGGGCGGCGGAGGCCCCGGCGGGCTTCGCGGAACCGGAGGACCCCTACGCGGGCATGGACGCCGGCCTGAGCGAGCGCCTGCACCTGCCGCTGTACGACTTCCAGCTCGACCAGTACGAGAGGTCCGTCGTCGGGAGGGCGGAGCTCACCCTGACCGTGGAGTGCCTGGTCGACCTCGGTTACGAGGCCGAGCTCAACCCGGGCGCGGGCGAGGACCCCCTGATGATGCGGGCCTTCGGCCCCCACCACGAGTACCGCCGGTACGGAAACGCGCGCGTGGACATCGCGGAGGAGTACGGGTTCGGCCTGCCCGACGAGCCCCGCGGAGGCCCCGGCGACGAGCCCTACACCGTCGGCGGCGGCCCGGAACTGGCCGAACAGGCCCGGACGGCGGCCTTCGGTCTCGACCCGCAGGCGGGCCCGGCCCCGGACTTCACGACCCCCTCGGGCGAACCCGTGCCCGAGGGCGGGTGCATGACGCGGGCCCGGCGGCAGATCGACCCCGGCAGCGCCCTGCCCTTCGAGACGGACGGGGAGGGCTACGCGCTCGACGTCCCGGAGTCAAACGTGCTCGCGGAGAGCCTCCTCGGGGAGTCCTTCACGGCCGCCAAGGACGACCCTGCCGTCGCCGCGGCCGCCGCCGTCTGGGAGGACTGCATGGCGGGGGCCGTGGACGGATATCCGGGAACGGCGTCCAGCAGTGAGGGCGCCGCCCCCGAGGCGGCGGTGCCCGGGGCGGAGTGCCGGGACACCTCCGGGTACCTGGACGCCTTCGCCGAGGCCGAGCGCGCCGTCGCGGCCGGGATCGTGGCCGAGCACGAGGAGGCCCTCACCGAGCGGCACGAGCGCCTGCGCGAGAACCTCGCGGTCTCCCGGGAGGTCCTGGGCTGGTAGCGGCCGCCGCACCCTTCCGGAAACAGCTCCCCCGACACCGTACACACGCTTTCCCCGCGAAAGGGAATCCTTTTCACGCGGTTCGGCGAACACATCTGGAAAATCCTCAATAAGACTCGAAAACTCCCCAAACCCCAGAAACCGCACTTCACTCGCTTGCACGTCACATCATCAGATATGTCGCGGACACGCGCTCGCCCAAAAGTCCGGTGTTCTCCTGTCAACGCATCCCTGGGGGGTATGCTCCTGAGCCGAAAAGGTCGAATCGCCAAACGCGAAGGGCTGAGGACCATGCGATGACCACCGCGGCAGTACAGGCCAGCCGGAGGACAGCGGGGACGTTCGGCCCCGTCGGAGGACCGGCGCGCTGACCGGCACCGTCCCGTTTCCCGCCCCGGGCCACCGCCACCCGCACCTACACCCCCCTCACCGGACCGTACGAGCACGCCCACACGAGGGGAGCGGCACCGCACGATGCCCTGGGACGCACAGGACCGCACACGTTACGAGGACGAAGTACTGGTGGCCGCACGTGCCCACGGGCTCCCGGCGGACCTGTTCACGCGATACGGCATCGGCCCCCGCCTGGAAGGGCGGCTGCGCGCCGATGCCACCGCCTTCGCCGAACACGTCAGCGAGGTGTGCGCCCACTGGCGCGACCTGCGGGAACACCGTCGTTCGCTGCGCAAGGTACTCACCGATCTGATCACCGAGCACGAACACCTGGAGAAGACGGGCGCGCTCACCCCGGACCACTTCGACCGGGTGCGCGCCGAGACCGCCCGCCGGGCCGTGGCGGAGTGGTCGCTGATCGCGGCGGGACTGACCACCGCCGTGGTGGACCGCGACACCCTGCGGTCGATGACCGCCCCGGTGGGCGTGGACGAGTCCGACGCCGAGCGCGTCCTGCTGGAGCGCGGCGTGCGCGTAGTGGACCGGATTCCCGACCTGCCCGACGCCCCGCCCGCGAGCGCCGTCCGGCCCCTGCGCGAGGCCCTGCGCGTGCGGGGGGCGGCCTTCTCCCCCATGGTGGTCTTCGGCGAGCAGCGCCTGGTCAAGGGGTTCACCGTGCTGGGGGGCTTCCGCCTCTCCGACGGCACGACCCTGGACAAGGACACCCTGGACGACGCGGTCCAGCGTGTGCGACGGGAGGCGGAGACCCCGGCCAGGAACGCGGCCGAGAACGTCCTGGAGATCCTGCGCGCCGACGGGGACGCCGAGCGGCGCGAGGCGCTCGTGCTGGAGGAGATCGTCAGTGACATGCGCCGGCAGCCCGCGTCCGTGCCCGAGTCCGCGCTGGCCCGGCCCTGGACGGGCCGGGGGCTGGACGAGACCGAGGCGGCGCTGCTGGCCGCGGCCGTGCGGCGGTCCGGCCCCCGGGCCGATGCCGCCGCGCGTGCGGAGAGGGACGTCCGCGACCTGTTGGTGGACAACCAGCTGCGCCGGGCCCAGGAGGCCGCCGCGGACCTGCCCCACGAGCACGACCTGCACGCCCGGCTGCGCGTGCGGGTGCGCCAGGTGGAGGAGCTGACCGAGGAGGCGGACCGGGCGCTGCGCGCGGGGGACCGAGAGGAGGCCGCGCGGGCACTGGCGGCGGCGGTGGAGGTGGCCTCCGACGACGAGGACCTCGCCGCCCGGCTGGGCGAGGTCCAGCCGCTGCCGCCGCGCGGTGTGGAGGCCCGGGTCGACGGACGGAACGTGGTGGTGACCTGGCAGCCCAGCCCCAGCCTGGCCGGAACGGTGACCTACCGGGTGGTCCGGCGCACCGGTCGCGACGGTAAGGCCCGTGAGGTGCTGGTGGGCGAGCTGGCGGGGACCGAGATCACCGACACCGGCGCCCCGGTGGGTTCCGAGGCGCGCTACACGGTGGTGGCGGTGCGCGGGGGCCGCGGGGAGTCGGAGCCGGTGTCGACCACTCCGGTGGTGATCGCGCCGGAGGTCTCCTCCCTGCGGGTGTGCGCCGGGGAGCACGAGGTGTCCGGTTCCTGGGAGGCGCCCGCGGAGGCCGTGCGCGTGGAGGTACTGCGCGGCGAGGGCGCCCCGCCGCGCGGTCCGGGCGACGGGGTGCGCGTGGAGACGAACGGGACCGGTTTCCGCGACACCGACGTCGAGACGGACGTGGACTACCACTACCGGATCCGGGCCGTCTACGTGACCTCGAACGGACACGCCCGGGGATCGGCCGGACTGGTGCGCCGGGCCAGCCCGGGACCGTGTCCGGACCCGGTGCACGACCTGTCGGTGCGCTCGGACGGGGGCACCGACTTCGTGGCCGCCTGGACCAGGCCCGACCGGGGCCGGGTCGTGCTGCGGGTGGGGACGGAGCCGCCCGCGTGGCCTCCGGGAACGGTGGTGAGCCAGGACGACCTGGAAGCCTACGGCCACGTGGTGGAGCAGCGTCCGGCCTCCCCCGAACAGGTGGAGCGGTTCCGGTCGGAGGAGGCGGCGGACACCGGCGCGGGAGCCGCGGTGACCGCTCCGGGCGCCTCCTCGGTGAACGCGGGGCCGGGTCTGGGGAGAACCGGACAGCCGGCCGCGACCTCACGGAACGAGCGGGAGGGCGTGCGGGTGCTGGGACCCTCCGACAGAGGTGAGATCGCCGTGCGCAACAGCCAGCTGCGGTCCGAGGAACCCGCGGCCCCGGCGGCCCCGGGCCGGGCCGGGAGCGAGGAGCGTGAGGGTGTGCGGGTCCTGGGCGCGTCCGCGCGCCCCGCCGACGGGGACCGCGGGCATGAGGACGTGCCGTCCGGTCCGCCCGCCCCCCGGGAGGAGGACCCTCCCCCGGCGAAGGACGACTGGGAGGGTGTCCGGGTCCTGGGACCCCGGGGCAAGGGGACGGACCCCTGGGAGGACGACCTTCCCGCCCCGGAGCACTCCAGCCCGGAGCCGGAGCGTTCCGGCGCACCGCCGACCGGGGGCCCCGCGCCCGGCCGTGCCGTGGAACCGCACGGGGAGGCCGCTCCGCCGACGGCGCGTGGGGGACAGTCCTCCGTGCCCGCGCCGCGCGGTTCCGCCCCGGGCAGGGGAACCGGCCCCGCGGCCGGGGGCGGGAACGGAAACCGCGGCCCCGCGAGCGGGCACCGCGCTCCCACTGCACCGGGGGCCGACGCGCCGACGGCGGGTTCCGGCAGGGTGCCCGCGCCCGGCCGGGGCAACGGAACCGGCCCGCGCCCGGGGCCCGCGGTCCCGGGCGGTCCCGACCGCCGGGGCGGCCTCCCGGCAGCGCGCTCCGCCCCGCGCACAGGCCAGCCGCAGCGGAGGAGCACGGCACCGAGGCCCGACGGGAGCCCCGGGAACCCGGGCCCGGTCCAGGGGAGCGGCGGCGGCCCCCGCCCGCCCGAACACCGCGGCACGGGAGCCGCCGGAACCCGGGACGGTGTCGGAACCGGTCCGCGGCCCGGAAACACGCAGGGACCCGGCACCGCCGGGCCGGCCGGGAACGGAGCGCGCCCCGGCGGAGGGCGGGGCGCGGGTCCCGCGCACCGGGCCCCCGAACGGGGTGAGGCTCCGGCCGGACGGGCGCGGGCGGAGGAGGTGTGGAGCCAGGCCCGGCCCGAAGAGCCCTCGGGCCCGCGGCCGCACCTCGCGCGTCCGGGCGGTGACCGCCCCGTATCTGACCCGGCGGTCCCCGGACCCCGGCGGCCCGATTCCCGGCAGGCAGGCCCCCGGCGGGGCGGAACGACGGGGCCCGCCGGAGGGCCCGCGCCGACCGCGCCCCCCTCTGCACCGGAACCAGGCGGAGGCCGCGGTGGCGACCGGGGCGACGGCCCGTCCGCCGGGCAGGTGCCGCCGCGGCCCGCGGGCCGCGGAACGGGAGCGGGAACCGAACCGCGGTCCGCCGCGACCGGAACCCGTTCCGCGCACCCGACGCAGGGCACGGCCCCGGGGCAGCGTACGAACCCATCCCAGGCCACGAACCCGAGGCGGGACGCCAACCCGGCCCAGGGCACGGCTCCGGGGCAGGGCGCGGCCCCGAAGCGGAGCACGGGCGCCGCACGGGACGCCGGTCCGGAGAGGGCCGCTAACACGTCGGCCCCGGAGTCCGGGCACACCCCGGCGACCGCGGCCGGGGACCGGACCGCTCCGCAGACGGCGCACGGCCAACGACCACGGTCCGCAGCGGCCGGGCCCGACGGAAGGGCGGGCACGGCTCCGGCCCCCCGCCAGCCGGCGCGCCGGAACGCCGATGGCGGCGCTCCCCCGACCGGGGCCGCCGCGCCGAAGGCCTCCCCCCGGGGGGAGGCCCGGGCATCCGGGCGGCCCGTCCCGGAGGCGGCGCCGGAGGCCGTGCCCGAGCCCGAACGGGCACGCACCTTCGCGGCGCTGAGCCTGGACTCGGGGACCAAGCACGTCCTGGCGGTGACCGTGGCGGGCGACCAGACGGTGGTGGGCACCTCCGTACGGGTGACCGCCGCGCCGCCGGTGCGCGGCCTGCACGCGCAGCGCTTCGACACCGCGATCCGCCTGAGCTGGACCTGGCCCGACGACGCGGTCGCCGCGCTGGTCTCCTGGCGCCCGGAGGCCCCGGGCGCCGAGCACTGGATCGGCGGCGAACTGCGCTGCACCCGCCGCCAGTACGACTGCGAGGGCGGCTTCGAGGCCCCTATGAGCCCCGACTCGGTGAAGGTGGCCGTGCGCGCCGTGGTCCCCTTCGAGGGCGGGGAGACGGTGAGCGCCCCGGTGGGCCTCACCGTGCCCGGACGCGCGGTGCTCGACTACCGCGTGGAGGCGGCGGGCCTGCTGCGCCGGGACCGGGTGGTCCAGCTGGTCGCCAAGGAGGACTGCGACATCCCGGAGCTGGTCGTGGTCTACGCCGAGGGCCCGGTCCAACCGCACTCGGCGGCGCAGGGTACCGAGCTCGCCCGCATCCCCGCCGGGCACCTGGCGGCGGGAGCGTGGGTCTCGGTGCGCGTGCGCCCACCCCGGGGGACGGGCGAGGGGTGGCTGATGTGCTTCCCGGCCGACGGCGACGCCCACGGCATCCGGCTGCGCCAGCCGCCGGTGAGGGAACTGCGCTGCTGAACACCCGGGGGGACGGGCCGAACGCCCCGGCGGCCGCCCCGTCCCCCGCTCCCCCGCCGGTCGCGCGGAAGACCGGCGGGAGGGCACAGAACGAGGCGGCACGGTCGGCCCCGAAGAAGGCCGGACCCCGCCCACGCTCCGAGGATGTCGAAGGAGGCCATACCCGTGCGGCTCCCGCCACGCCCCCGCCCGGCTTCACCAACCCCGGACCGGACCCGGACCTGCGCCCGGCGCCCGGGCGCGCCGCCCTCCCGCCGCGCGTGCGGGCACCTCGCGGAGGAGGCCCGGTGAGTACCCCGCGAACTCCGTGGTCCCCGAGGTCCCTGCTGCCCCTGGACGGCCGCCAGCTGGTGTGCCCCTACTGCTACTCCCGCTTCAGCGAGCGGCGGATCCGCTTCCGCTGCACCGGGCGCCCGGGCCCCGACGGACGCGTGTGCGCACCCGTGGAGGACACCGCCGTCCGCACCCACCTGGGGCGGCGGGAACGGCTGCCCCCGGTGTTCGAGGCCGACGGGCGGCTCGCCCGCGCCGTGTGCCCGGAGTGCGCGGCGACCACCGGACGGCAGGTGTGCGCGACCTGCCACGCCCAGCTGCCGGTGAACTTCGGCCGCATCCGCAGCCGGATGATCGCGCTGGTCGGGGCGCGTGACGCGGGCAAGACCGTGTTCATGACGGTGCTCATCCACGAGCTGATGAACCGGGTGGGTTCGCGCTTCGACGCCTCGGTCGGCGGCTCGGACGACCACACCCGGCACCGGTTCCACGCCGACTACGAGACCCCGCTGTACGAGCAGGCGCGGCTCCTGGGCGCCACCCGGCGCGCCGGGGTCGCCCGTGAACCCCTGGTGTTCCGGTTCACCACCCAGCGGCGGGGGCTGTACGGCAGGCGTCCGCAGCACACGCTGCTGTCCTTCTTCGACACCGCCGGGGAGGACCTGACCTCCGAGGAGAGCGTGGAGGCCAACCTGCGCTACCTGCACAACGCCGACGGGATCATCCTGCTGCTGGACCCGCTCCAGATGGAGGGCGCCCGGCGGCTCGTCCCGGCGGGAACGCGGATGCCGGCGCCGAGCAGGGTGGAGAACCGCCCGCTGGACATGCTCGGCCGGGTCACCGACCTGCTGATGCGCCGCCCCGGCGCGGCCAACAGGCTGATCCCGGTGCCCATCGCGGTGTGCCTGACCAAGATCGACGCCCTGCACGGGGAGCTGGACGAGGGTTCGCCGCTGCACCGGCCGCAGCCGGGCGCGCCGTACTTCGACGAGTCCGACAGCCAGGACGTCCACGCCCAGATCCAGCAACTGCTGCACCGCTGGGACGGCGGCGGCGTGGACGGCCACGTGCGCAACCACTACCGCAACGCCCGCTACTTCGGGGTGTCGGCCCTGGGAGGCGTCCCCGACGAGGACAACCGGGTGCGGGGAGGCGTGCGCCCCTACCGCGTGGCCGACCCGTTCCTGTGGATGCTCAGCGAGTTCGGGGTCATCCCCGCCCGGGAGGGGGCCTGAACGTGTCACGGCACCCGGTCGGGCGCCGGAGCACTCCCGGCCGCCGACCGCACCGCGATCCGACCGCACCCCGTACCTGATCCGTCCAGCACCGACCCAGTACCGACCACGAACCGACTCCCCCCTCGCCGACCGCGGCGGCCTCCGGCCGCCTCTCGCGAACGACCAGGGAAGGGCGCGCCGATGGGTTTCGCGCAGCTGTACTACACCTCGTGCGAGCAGGGCCTGTCCGGCTACGCCGGGTACCAGTTCAACGCGGCGACCCCGGGGGTGGACCCCCAGGTACTGCGGGAGATCGAACGGTTCACCGTGTACGAGCCGCCGAGGTCGTGCCCGCCCGAGCAGGTGGCCGAGCACCCGGTCAACCTCTGCTACTCGCCCGACGTGGGCGGGGTTCCGGTGCTGAGCCGGGTGGTCTCCAGCGGCAACGACCCGTCGGGGCGCCCGGGCAACTACTTCGCGCACAGCCTGGTGTCCACGGGCTCCGGGGCGGGTCCGCTACCCGCGGAGCTGTGGGAGGCCGACTTCTGGGCGGAGGCTCCGGTGGGCGACCCCCGCCAGGCGGAACTCGCGGAGCTGTCGGAGGCGGAGGTGGGGCCCGGCCCCCTGGACCGCTCCCGCACCGACGCCTGGGTCCGGCGCTGGCCCCCGGAGATGGTCACGCGGCTGCTGCTGGCCGCCGACGCCGCCGTGGACGACGGCCGCCCGCTGGCGCTGGTGGCCGACAGCGGGTCCGTGGCGCACTGGGTGGCGTCCCTGTGCCACCTGCTGGTGCCGGAGCGGGCCCGGCAGCTGTCGTTCGCGACCTACTGCGGCAACCCCGACGAGGCGCTCGTGCACGTCGTCGGGGTGCCGCCGGGGTCGGACACCGCGCGGTGGGCGGACCGGTTCACGGTGTACGACCCGGAGCTGGACCCGCTGGACAGGCTGCCCGCCCCCGAGCCCCGGGCGGAGGCGGTGGCCGAACGCCTGGCCAGGCTCGGCACGCGCCGGACGGCGAGCCTGTGGCGCCGCGCGCGCCCCTACGCCTCGGGCGGGGAGCGGGCGCTGGCGGACTGGCGTCCGGTGCTGGCCGCCGCCTCGCTCCTGGAGGAGGGCGCCCCGCGCGGCGAGGACCTGCTCATGGTGAACGCGTGGCTGCCGAGGGCGGTGGACTGGCTGGCCCCGGACCAGGCGGCAGCGCTGATCCACCGGATCCTGGACGCCGACGCGGCGGCCGGACCCGGGGAACCCGCTCGAGACGTGCCGGCCGCGGCCGCCTCGGCGCGGCCCCGGACGCTGGTCGCGGCGGCGGAGGGGCGGCGGCCGTTCCGGGGGCCCTGCGCGGAGGCCGGGATCAACGCCCGCGCCCTGGCCGCGGGGGCCGAACCGGGCGCGGCCGTGGCGGCCGGACCGGGCCGCGCGGTCGTCGACCGGACCGGGGACGGGCCCCCCGGGAGCGGGCTCGCGGTGGGCGGGCCCTCCGGGAGCGGGCTCGCGGTGGACGGCCCCTCGGGAGTCGGGCATTCGGGGGACCCCTGCCCCGGGAGAGCCCTCCCGGGGAACGGTGCCTCCGCCGGAAAGCCCGCGGAGAACGTGCTCTCGGCGGTCGATGCCCCCGGCCGCGCCGCCTCGGGCGCCGCGGCGGAGGGGGCGGTCGCGGTGCTGGACCACGCGGCCCTGGCCGGTCTGCAGCGGGCGGCGCACCGTCTGGGCGGCGCGGGCGGGGTGACCGAGCGGCTCGAACGCGTGATGGTGCGCCGCTGCCTGGACGGCATCGCCGCGGGCGAGGCGGCCCCGGCGGTGGCTCCGGTGCGGTCGGAGTCGGTGCGCGCGGCGGCGCGGGAGCGGGTGGCCGCGCTGCTGGACGGGGACCTGGGAGAGGTCCGCCCGGAACGGGCGGTGGAACTGCTGCGCTGGGCGCGTTCGGGCGGCCTGGCGCCACCGGAGGCCAGCCTGGAACGCTACGGTCGCCGCTCCCTGGCCCCGCTGCTGTCCGGCGCCCGCGTGCCCCACCCCGCCGCGCGCGTTTTGATGACGGCGCACCCGGGGGTCCGGCGGGGCGCGGCGGCGGAGCTGGCCCGGCTGCCGCGCGAACGGCTGGCCGCACTGGCCACCGGGCCGGTGGGCGCCCTGTTCGCCGAGGACCGGGACGCCTCCACCGCCGCTCTGCGCGAGCTGCGGATCCTGGGCTCGGGCAACCGCGCCGACCTTCCGGGACTGCTGTCACGCGCGGTGGCCGTGCGCCGGGAGGGGCGGGCGGGCCAGGGCCCCGGGCTGCCCGAGTACGACGTGGACGAGGAACTGCTCTCCCGGGTGTGGGGGACGGACCGCTGTCCCCGGAGCGCGGTGGCGACCCTGCGCGTCCTGCGTCCGGGCCTGCTGGTGGACCCGGGAGTGGGCCGCTGGGTGGCCGAGGTGATGACGACGCCTCCCGGGGAGGGCGACGAGCGGACCTGGCGCGAGCTGGTGGACGAGGTGGCCCGGCACTGGCTGCGCAACCGGCTTCCGGACTCGGGGCGGCGCGTGGTGGTGGAGTGGTCGCGGGTGCGCCCGGCCCTGGTCGCGCTGCGCGCCGCCGGGGACGAGCGGGGCCCCGGACGGATGGGCGCGGTCCACAAGGCGGCCCGGGAGACCCACCCCGTGGTGGAGGAGATGGCCCGCAGGCTCATGGTGCGGATGATGCTGGGCTGGCGTCGCTGCGCCTCGCTGGCCGAGGCGCTGCGGGACTGCCCGGAGGAGGTGTTCGCGACCTACTGCGAGGCGGTGGTGCCCCGGTTGGCCGACGAGCGGCCGGACACGGCCACGGCCGTGCTCCTCTACCAGGCCACCGGGCACGAGGCGATGACCGGTCACGAACGGGCCCGGCGCCTGGAGGAGTCGGTGCTCTCCCCCGCCGTGGGCGCCTGGCGGCGCCGCCACGTGGCGCGGATGCGCCGGCAGCTGCCCCGGGAGTCGGCGGGTGAGTTCGACCTGTGGTTGCGGCAGGTGTGCGGTGCCCGCGCGCGCGGGGTGTTCGGGTGGGCTCCCTGGCGGGGCGGGCGGAACTCGTGACCCGGTCGCGGACCGGCGGCGGGCGCGCCGCGACCGCACGGGGTGCTTCGGCCGACGGGAGACTTCCGTGAGACACGTGGTGCCCCCGGGGCCGGGGCGCGACGGCGGCGCGGCGCAGGTCGGCGCGGCTCTGCTGACCGTCGCCGGGGTGCTGGTGGCCCTGGTCGTCGTCTACCTGCTGCGCTGGTGGCTGTTCGCGGGGTTGGTGAGCGCCGTGGTGATCGTGGGAGGCACGGCGGCCGTGGTCGGCTGGTGCGTCCTGGTGGCGCTGTACCTGCGGCGCACGCACGAGGTGCTGTTCGGCGGCGGTTACCCGGACGACCCGCTTCCGGGAGAGGGGGAGGACCCCGCCCACCGCTCCTACCACGGCGGTCCGGCCTGGTGGGACCTGCGCGCGGTGCTGAGCTGGAGCTGGGCGGTGGCCGCGCCGTGGAGCGTGTTCCTGCTGCCGCACCTGCTGGCGCACGCCCTGGTGGTGGGCGCCTACCTGGCCTCGGCGTGGGCGGTGGCCGGCGTGCTGCGTCTGGCCGACTCCGGGTTGCTGCTGGTGCGCCGGATCCGGATGGTGTGCCCGGGGTGCTTCGCCCGCCTGGGCTACCCGGCCTACCTGTGCGTGACGTGCGGTCGGCGGCACACCTCCATCCGCCCCGGCGGACGCGGGCTGTGGCGGCGCGCCTGCCTGTGCGGGACCCGGCTGCCGACGCTGCTCCTGCTGGGTGCGGCCGGCCTGGACGCGCGGTGCCCGCACTGCGACCGGGGCCTGGAGCACCGGCCGGGCGAGTCCCGGGAGTTCGTGCTGCCGCTGTTCGGGGGCACGGGGGCTGGCAAGACCCGCCTGGTGACGGGGATGCACCTGGCCCTGGCCCAGGCGGCGGAACGGAGCCCGGAGGCCTCCGTGGAACCCGTGGGCGAGGAGTCGGTGCGGCGGCTGCGGGACTGCGCGCGGACGCTGGCGGAGCGGACCGCGTCCACCCCGCCGGGGCGCGAGGTGCGCGGGCTGACGGTGCGGGTGGGCGCGGGCGGCCGGACGCTGCTCGTGCAGGTCTTCGACGCGGCGGGCGAGCGGTTCAACAGGTCGGCGACCGCCGAGGAACTCGCCTACCTCGGCAAGGCGTCGACGTTCGTGCTGGTGGTGGACCCGCTGGGGATCGAGGCGGTGTGGCGGTCGCTGTCCGGGCGGGAGCGGACGCACCTGGCCGGGGAGCGCTCGCACACCCGGGACCCGGAGCTGGCCTACGGGGCGGTGCGCGACGAGATCCGGCGGCAGTACCGGATGCTGGGGCGCGGGCGGCTGACCCCCCGGAGGCGCACCCGGTTGGCGGTGGTGGTCACACGCGGGGACCTGCTCCGGGGTACCGCCGTGGCACCCGGGGAGGAGGATCCGCGCGCGTGGGCGGAGCGGGTCCTGGGCCTGGGCAACCTGCTGCGGGACGCCGGGGCCCACTTCGGCCGGGTGCGGGTGCTGGTCACCTCGGCCGTCACCGACGCGGCCGGGCGGGCCGACCCCAGCCTCGGCGCGCTGCTGCGGTGGCTGCTGGCCGAGGAGGACGAGGCGTTCACGGCGATGCTCACCTCCGGGGAAACCCCCGGGACCGGGGCCGGGGGCCCGGGGCGGCGCACCGATCCGGAACCGCAGTACGTGGAGGGGGCGGGATGACCTACCGGGGACCCGAACACCGCGCCGCCCGCCGCACGGTCGCGGTGGCGGTCTACGTGCTGACCTGCGCGCTGACCGTGGCCGGGGTTCTCGGGCTGGTGTGGCTGGGCGCGGCCACCGTCCAGGGCGTGTGGGCCCACGCCCTGGCCCGCGTCACCTCGGGCCTGTGACGTCCCCGCGGAGCCCGAAGGCTCCGGGGCGACCGGGCGTCCCTGGGCCCTCTGTCCCGGCCCGGACGGCTCCGGGGGGGCGGGGGCGCGGTACCCGCGTCAGGCGGTCCGGCGGCTCCCCGCCGCGGCCGGGCGCCTTCGTGTCCACATCCCCTGCGCAACACCGCCTCTACTCCCCTGAACCTCCCTGAAGCCCCCATGTCCCCACAAAAAGCCTTCACAACTACACGTAAGTAAGTAGTTACTTAGGGTTACTCAACTGTCGCGCAGGGGCATCTTCCGCACTGCTCCACGTCACCGGGACGGGGAGGAACGCAGAGGAGACACTTCCATGCACAAGGCAACCGCCACGGCGGCGGCACTGGCGCTCCCCGTGGGCCTGGTGCTGGCCGCCGCTCCCGCACACGCCGAGATCCCCGACGAGGCCAAGGACACCGCGGTCCTGCACGCGCAGATCCAGCCCCTGAACGAGACCGACGCCGCCGGAACGAGCACCGTCGAGCTCCAGGGCACCCGGATGACCGTCCAGATCCACGCCACCGGGCTCGCGCCGGGCCTCGCGCACGCGCAGCACCTCCACATCGGGGGCGAGAACACGTGCCCCGCGGGACTCGACCTGGACGAGAACGGCGACGGCCTCCTCAGCGCCATCGAGGGCGTGCCGAGCTACGGCCCCGGGGCCGTGTCGCTGACCGCCGAGGGCGGCACCGGAGCGGAGAACAAGCTCGCCCTGGAGCTGATGCCGGTGGCCGACGAGAACGGCAAGCTGGAGTACCAGCGCACGTTCGACGTCAGTGAGGACGTCGCCAAGCGCGTCCGCAGCGGCCAGGCCGTCCTCGTCCAGAGCGGCATCGACACCGACGGCAACCGCGAGTACGACTTCAACGGCGCGGGCAGGAGCGACGTCGACGAGTCGCTCCCGGCCGAGTCCACCCACCCGGCCTCCTGCGGCATGTTCGCCGCGGCGCCCGAGCGCGGCATGGAGACCGGTCTGGGCGGCACCGCCGACACCCCCCGGGCCGCGATGATCGGTCTGGGCGCCGCCCTGGTCACGGTCGCGGGCGCGGTGGCCGTCGCCGGTCGACACCTGCTGCGCACCAAGGCATGACAGCCCTGACGGGTACCGGCCCCGCTCCGGTACCCGGACCGACGCGCGGTCGCCGGGTGCTCTACTCGGCGGCCGCGCGGTCGGTGTCCTCGCTGGGCGTGCTGCTCATGGCCGCGGGCCTGTGGCAGAGCGGGGTGGCCGCCGACCGCGAACCCGACCCCCCGCCCGCGCGCACCACCGCCGAGGCGGGCGCCGCCCCCGTGATGAGCCGGTCCCAGCCCGTCGCGCTGCGCATTCCGGCCATCGACCTCGACACCACCGCCCTGATGCCCCTGGACGTGGACGCCACCGGGGTACTGGAGGCGCCCGAGGACACCGACACCGTCGGCTGGTACCAGGCGGGCCCCTGGCCAGGCCAGGCCGGTCCGGCGGTGATGGGCGCGCACGTGGACTCCGCCAGCGGTCCGGCGGTCTTCTTCTGGCTGCGGCGCCTGGAGCCGGGCGACGAGGTGACCGTGGCCCGCGCCGACGGCACCGAGGCCGTGTTCACCGTCTACGAGGTGCACGAGCACGACAAGAACGCCTTCCCCACCCAGCGCGTCTACGGCTCCACCGGCAACCGGGCCGAGCTGCGCCTGGTCACCTGCGGTGGCGCGTTCGAGCGCGACGGCGGCGGCTACACCGGCAACCTGGTCGTCTACGCCGAGCTCAAGCCCCCGGTGTGACCACCCGCCCCACGGGTTCCGCGCCCGGCTGTGGCACAGTGGCGGCCACCGCAACCGCGTCACCAGGGAGGAACACCATGGCGGTCTTCGCCGTCACCTACACCTACGCCCCCGACAGCGCCGCCGCGCGCGACGAGCACCGCCCCGCCCACCGGGAGTACCTCGGCGAGCTGTCCGGGCGGGGCGCCAACCTGTGCTCGGGCCCCTTCGGCCCCGAGGAGGTCCCGGGCGCGCTGCTGCTCCTTCGCGCCGACTCCAAGGAGGAGGCCCTCGCCCTCACCGAGAAGGACCCCTTCCGCGTGCAGGGCCTGGTCACCGAGGTCGGCGTCCAGGAGTGGGTGCCGGTGCTGGGCCCGCTGGCCGAGCACTTCTGAGCCGCCGGAAGCCGCCGGGGCCGGTCACGCCGACCGGCCCCGGCGGCTTTCCCGTCACCGGGCGAGGCCGTTGTCGCGCATCCACTGGGGGTCGGGGGCCACCATCTGCACGATCTCGACGTGCAGCCCCTCGGGACCCGCGACCTGGAACCGGCGCTGCCCCCAGGGCTCGCTGACCAGAGGCATGACCACCTCCAGCCCCGCCGCCCGCAGCCGCCTCTCCTCGGCGTCCGCGTCGGGGACGAGGAAGGCGATGAGCGAATTCCCCTTCTCCGAGCGCAGGACCTCGTGCGTGGAGGGGTGGTCGCGCAGGACGAAGTCGATGGACAGCTTGGGGTGGTCCCGGTGCTGGGTGTTGAGGTACCAGCCGAGGTCGACGCCGACCTCGAAGCCGAAGTGCTCGGTGAACCACCCGGCGCCGGCGCCCGGATCGTCGCAGAGCACGGCCAGGCCGACGAGTCGGATATCCACACTGCCTCCAGGGGGTTCGCCTTTTACTACTACAGTCAAAGTACTACAGTTGAAGTGGAGTTCCCAGGGCTTTTTCCACGGAGGAGCGAAGGCATGCGGCAGAACCCCGAGCGCAGGCGCGCACTGCTGGACGCGGCGATCGACGTCCTGGCCGAGGAGGGGGCCCGCGGGCTCACCTTCAGAGCGGTGGACGCCCGGGCGGGGGTGCCCCGGGGGACCGCGTCGAACTACTTCGCCAACCGCGCGGCGCTGCTACTCCAGGCGGGCGCGCACGTCCACGTGCGCCTGGCCCCCACCGAGGAGTTCATGACCGCCTTCCTGGACGCGGCGCCCTCGCGCGAACAGGTCCGCCTGGGCATGCGCGACCTGCTGCGGCGGGTGGAGGCGGACCGCAACGGCTACCTCGCGCTGCTGGAGCTGCGCCTGGAGGCCAACCGGCACCCGGGCATCCGCGAGGAGCTCACGCGCACCGTCCGGGACACCCTGGAGGGGAACGTGCGCCACCACCTGGAGGGCGGCTTCCCCGGGGACCGGGACACGGTGGTCACCCTCTACCTGGCGATGACCGGCCTGTTCGTGGAACACCTGACTTTGCCCGAGGCCCTGGGCGGCGACGGCGCCGAGACCCTGGTGGACCGGCTGGTCGAGGCCGTCGTCCCCGAGGGACCGCGCTCCCCCTGAGCGGGGGGAGCGGCCCCTCGCGCCCCCGGGCCCGGGCGCCGCGCGCGTGGGTTACGATAACGATTATCGTTTTCGTAAGAAGGGAGGGTGTCCTCCGATGGAGCCGACAACCCCCATGCGCGTGGCCGTGGTCAGCGGGCTCCACCGCCGCGCTCGCGGGCGGACCGTGGACGACCTGCTGTCCGAGGTGCCCGGGTCCCTGGCCCTGCACCACGACTTCGACGGAATCGGCGAGGGGATCGTCCACCGCCTCACCCGTGACCGGTGGGGCCCCGTGGACCACAGCCAGGTCCACCTGGACCACCTGTGCGCCTCCTGCACCCTGCGCGAGGACCTCGTGCCCGCCCTGCTGCGGATGGCCGAGCGCGGCGAGCACAGCCTGTGCGTGGTGGAGACCTGGGACGGGGTCGAGCCCCGGCAGGTCGCCGAGGTGGTCGCCGCCCAGGAGGTCCTGCGGCTGGCCGCGGTCATCGGCGTCGTGGACACCGAGCGCCTGCTGCCCGACCTGTCCGGGCACGACGACCTGCGCGACCGCGGCCTGGACATCGCGGTGGAGGACGAGCGCACCGTCGCCGAGGTGCTCGCGCACCAGGTCGAGTACCCCACGGTGGTCGCCCTGCACGGCGCCCGCCACCTGGACGAGGCCCGCACCCTGGTCGAGCACCTCAACCCGGCCGCCGCGGTGGTCGGGCCGGGCGGTGGACTGGCCGACCTGATGGACGGCCGCTTCGACCCCGAGGCCGCCGCGCACCGGCGCAACCCCGCCTGGGCGCACTACTCCGAGCGCGCCGACGGCCGGGTGGGCACCGTGACCTGGACCCGCAGGCGCCCCCTGCACCCCGTGCGGTTCCACGAGGCGCTGGAGGAGATCGTGTCCGCGGGCCTGCGCGGCCGGGGCCGGGTCTGGCTGGCCAGCCGCCCGGACACCCTCCTGGTCTGGGACGCCTACAACGACGCCCTGGTCCTGGAGAGCGGCGGCCCCTGGCTGGCCGCCCTGCCCGAGGCCGCGGTGGAGATGGTCTCCGAGACCCGCCGCGTCTCCGCCCGGCTGGACTGGGACCCGGTGGTCGGCGACCGCCGCCAGCACCTGGCCTTCACCGGGGTGGACCTGGCAGCCGAGCGCCTGGTCGCCCTGCTGGACTCGTGCCTGGTGAACGAGGAGGAGGCGGGCCGACCGCTGACCGCCGACCCCTTCGCCGACGCCCTGTGAGCGGCCGACACCCCGTGAAGAGGAGGAAACCCGTGACCGCCAGACCCCGCCCCCGGGTGTTCGCCAACCCCCTGGGCGACGCCGACCACGTGGACTACAAGGACACCGCGCTGCTGCGCCGCTTCATCTCGGAGAAGGGCAAGATCCGCAGCCGCCGCGTCACCCGCGTCACCGCCCGCCAGCAGCGCCTGCTGGCCACCGCGATCAAGAACGCCCGTGAGATGGCCCTGCTGCCCTACCCCTCCAACTCCGCCAACAGGTCCTGACCGCCCCCGAACCGAACGCACCCCGAACCACGAGAGAGGCACACCCGTGTCCCGTGTCTGCCAGGTGACCGGCAAGGCTCCGGCCTTCGGAAACTCGGTCTCCCACTCCCACCGGCGCACCAGGCGCCGCTTCGACCCCAACATCCAGACCAAGCGGTACTGGCTGCCCAGCGAGCGGCGCCACGTCCGCCTGCGCGTGAGCACCAAGGGCATGAAGGTCATCGACGCCCGCGGCATCGAACGCGTCGTGGCCGAGATCCGCGCCCGCGGGAAGAAGGTCTGATGGCCAAGAAGAGCAAGATCGTGCGCGGCGAGCAGCGGCGGCGCGTGGTGGCCCGCTACGCCGAGCGGCGGGCCGAGCTGAAGCGGATCATCCGCAGCCCGCACACCGGCGACGAGGAGCGGGCGGCCGCGGTGGCCGAGCTCAACAGGCAGCCCCGCGACGCCAGCGCCACCCGGCTGCGCAACCGCGACGCGGTGGACGGCCGCCCGCGCGGGCACCTGCGCAAGTTCGGGCTCTCCCGGATCCGGTTCCGGGAGATGGCCCACCGCGGGGAACTGCCCGGCGTGACCAAGTCCAGCTGGTAGGGCCGGGGAACACGAGGACGGGCCCCGCGTGCGCGCACGCGGGGCCCGTCGGCGGTGGGAGGGGGCCGACCGGCGGAGCGGCCCGGGAGGCTAGCGCTTGCGGCGCACGCCGTGCCCGGACGCGCGGTCGCGCGCCCCCCGGTCGCCGGCGTCCTGCCCGGGGACTCCCCCGGGCGCGGTGCCCCGGCCCGCGCCCGTCTGCCCCTGACCGGGCTGGTTGGCCCGGTGGAAGGCCTGCTGCGCCTGCTTGTCGCGCTCCCACAGGACGAAGCGCTCGCCCTCGCCGAGCGCCATCGTGGTCAGC
Organism: Nocardiopsis sp. FR4; assembly: GCF_009830945.1. Lineage (GTDB taxonomy): Bacteria > Actinomycetota > Actinomycetes > Streptosporangiales > Streptosporangiaceae > Nocardiopsis. The sequence continues at coordinate 48,341 of NZ_VWVV01000009.1, forward strand.
CACACGGCGACCCCGACGTCGTCGGCCAGGCCGAGCAGCGGGATGAACAGCTCGGGAACGAAGTCGACGGGCGAGATGATGTAGATCGCCAGCGCGACCATGCCCAGCAGCTTGGGCGTGGTCAGTTCCGGGTAGCGTCCGCCCAGCTTGGCGCCGACCATCCGGGGCACGGCCGCGGCGCGCTTCCACACGGAGACGCCGCCGTCGGTGTTCCGGATGACCTGCCAGGCGGCGGCTCCGGCCGCGGCGCGGTTTGCCTTGCGCATCGTTGGTCTCCTCAGGGGGCACGTGACTTCATCAAGATATGACGCGAAGTCACCCCGATTCGTTCCCTGGTGGCACGGGTCCAATCCCGCCCGGTCCCGCCGGGGTGCCCCGCCCCGCCCGGGAAGAGTCGTCCACAACCTGGCCGAAGGCACTGGTGGGACGAGGAGGAGACGGGCATTCTTGGATGGGGCAAGGACGAGGGGTGTGAAACAACACCAGGAGTCCCCCCAAACCCCAGAAGGCAACACAAATCCCCAACAGGCACAAAACGGTCAGGCATCGTTCTGTCCACGGCTTGGCCACATGCGGCCACGGGCAGCCACACCCGGTCTGAGAGGCGGTGACGCACACGGACACGATCCGATCCCCTTCGGCCAGCGGGGGAGTCCCGTCACCCGAGTCACGCCCGCCGACCCGCCGACCCCCAACCCCTCCACCACCCCACACCCCGCCCGTCAGGACGGCAAATGCGAGGTCTCCCGCGCTCAGCCACACATTCGTTACGATGCGTCCGAGTGGCACCTTCGACGTGGGAGGCCGCTCATCCGTCTCCCCCAGTGCGCAGAACCGATGGAGCTTGCCCAGTGTCCACTGCCCTACCTCGGTCGGCGACGACCGTCGCCCTGTTGGCGGACATCCCCAGCACGGGCCATGTGGGCGAGGCCGGGGCCCGGCGGTTCGCGATGCGCGGAGAGGGCATCGGCGAGCGCAGCTCCGCGTTCGTCGCCTTCGCCAGGCAGGAGACCGACGCGGGCCGCAAGGTCGTGGCCCTGTATCCGGCATGGCGGTCCTCCGACGCCGAGCGGGCGGTCAACTTCGCCCGTGGAGCGCTGCGCACCGACCACATCGCCGGGATCGGCGTCGACCTGTCCCCGCTGGCCCTGTCACTGGTCGCCGACCAGCTCGCCTACCTCGCCCCCTACCTGCCACCGGGGATGGTCGCCGCGCTGAGCGACGAACTCCCCAGGCACCTGCTCGCGGGCGCCTGGCTCCGGTCGGTCTCCGGCCTGTCCACCATCCCCACCTCGATGCGCCAGCACATGGGCTCCTACGCCCCCTCGGTCTCCTTCCTGGCCTACTGCGCGCCCACCCGGCAGGTCGGCCGCATGCGCCCCTCCGACGTGGCCCGCTCGCTGCCGTTCCGGCCCGTGCAGCCGGTCCAGCTGCTGTGCTCCACCCCGGACCCGGCCATCACCGGGCCCTTCGACGACAACCTCCCGCAGGCCATCCAACCGGTGGCGGCCCGCACCCTGCCCGCCCAGCCGCTGGGCCCCGAGTACTGGGGCACCGCCAAGTACGTGGAGTTCGTGGCGCTGAGCGCCCACCCACAGGCCCTGGCCTACGCCGCCAGTTCCCTGCGCTCCTCCCCCTGCTCCTGGTGCGGCGAACCCGTGTCCGCCCCCCGCTGCCCCTTCTGCGCGGCGACCGCCGCGGGCGGCGGGCGCGCGGCGCGGCGCACCACCCCGCGCCGGACCGCCCGCGAGCGGGAACCGGACCGGGCCGCCCCGCGGCCGCACGCCCCCGCGCCCGCGCCGCCGACCGGGCCCGCCCGCCCCGCGTCCGGTCCGGCGGACCCCGGACCGCTGTACCCGGCCCCCGGAACGGCGCGCCCGGACCACGGGACGGGGGACTTCGGAGCGGCGCCCGGGCCTCCCGGGGCGGCGCGCCCCGCCACCAGACCCCCGTTCCCCTCCCCCGGCCTGCCGGGACCCCCCGGCCCGGCGGCCCCCGCCGGGCCCTCGGGCCCCTTCGGTCCGGACCACCCCTCCGGGCCGAAGCACTCCCTCAGCCCCCGGTCGGCCAACCCCCCGGGGCACGCACCGGAGGGCCCGCCGCTCGCGGACCGCGTGCCGCGCTCCGAGGAGCCCAGGACCTACTCCCGCTAGGGACCGCGCCGTACCTCGGGCGGTCGGCCCGCGACGACACTGGAAACGGATAAGCAGCCCCTATGAACCCCCGTCAGCGACGCGGCGTCCTGCTCATGGCCGTCGCCGTCATCGGCGCCGTCGCCGTGTTCGCCTCCGTGTTCACCTACCTCAGCGGCCAGCAGGAGCGCCTGGGCGAGTTCGCCACGGTCCTGCGGCTGACGGAGGACGTCGACGCCTACCAGCCCATCGGGCAGGACTCGGTGGAACAGGTCCAGGTACCCAGCATGTACTTCGACCCGGAGGTCTTCCTCGGCGACCTGTCCGAGGTGGAGACCCCCGCCGACCAGGAACTGGTGGCCGCCTCCCACCTGGAGGCGGGCGTGTACCTGCAGCGCGGCATGGTGCAGCCCCAGCCCACCCTCACCACCGGTGAGCGCGAGATCGCCATCATGGTCGACGCCGAGACCGGTGTGGCGGGCAAGGTGCGGCGCGGCTCGTTCGTGGACATCTACGGCACCTTCCTGCCCAGCGACCACGGCGAGGCGTGCGCGGTGCGCATCCTCACCGAGGTGGAGGTCCTCGACATCGGTGAGCTGCGCAGCCAGGAGAGCGAGGCGGGCGGGCTCTCCGGGGTGGTCCCGGTGACCTTCCGCCTGGAACCCGAGGCCGCGCTCCAGCTCGCCTACGCCGAGGACTTCTCCACCAAGCTGCGGCTGGCCCTGGTGAGCGCGGACGGCGGCGGCTCGCCCGGCGACTCCGAGTTCTGCAGCGGGGACTTCGAGACCCTCACGGGCGGCGGCTCCGCCGACGGGGGACAGACGACCGACGGGCGGCGCGTGCCGCATGGGGGTAAGCGTTGAACTTCCGCGTCCTGGCGGGCATGCCCACCTCCGAGACGGAGATGGTGCTCACCGCGCGTTTCGAGGAGCTGGCCAGCGCCGACCTGGTGGCCACCCGGCCCACCACGTCGGCGCTGATCGACGCCGCCGGGGAGTTCCCGGAGATCGACGTGGTCCTGATCCACCAGGACCTCGGCCCGGCCCCGGTCTTCGACGCCATCCGCGACCTGTCCCACCGGCACCCGCAGCTGGCGATCCTGCTGGTGTCGCCCACGATGGACCCCGACACCTTCACCGGCGCCATGGAGGCCGGCGCCCGCGGGGTGATGCCGCACGACTCGGGGATCGCCGAGCTGGAGAGCCGCATCACCAAGGCGGCCGAGTGGTCGCGGACCCTGCGCCGCCACCTGGAGTCGGCCTCCCTGGACCTGCCCGCCTCGGGCGTGCGCGGCCGGATCGTGGCGATCAGCGGCGCCAAGGGCGGCGTGGGCACCACCACGTGCGCGGTGCACCTGGCGATGGTCGCCGCCGCGGCGGAGCGGGTGGTCTGCCTGGTGGACCTGGACCTGCAGACCGGCGACCTGCCCGCGTTCCTCAACCTGCGCCACCGCCGCTCCATCAGCGACCTGGCCGAGGCCGGGGACAACATCACCCCCGGCATGCTCGCCGAGACCCTGTACGTGGACCCGCGCGGGCCGCACGTGCTGCTGGCCCCCGAACACGGCGAACGCGGCGAGGACGTCACCGCCAGCGCCACCCGCCGGGTGCTGAGCGCCCTGCGCTCGCGCTACGAGCTGGTGGTCGTGGACTGCGGTTCCACCATGAACGAGGCCACCGCGATGGCGGTGGAGCTGGCCGACACCGCGATCGTCACCGTCACCCCCGACGTGCCCGCCACGCGCGGCGCCCGCAGGCTCATGGCCCTGTGGGAGCGCCTCCAGGTCCGCTCGCACGAGGACGTGTACTCGCTGGTCACCCGGCACAGCCGCAAGAACGAGATCCAGCCGGACTTCCTCCAGCAGCTGCTCGGCACCCGGGTGCTGCGCACCCCGGTTCCGGCCGCCTACCGGGCGCTGGAGCCGGGTGAGAACAACGGCGACCCCACCAAGGTGACCGACGAGGGGCTGCGCAGGGCCTTCTCGCGGCTGGCCGCCGAACTCGACCTGCTCAACCCGCCCGCGCCGCCCGGAGGCGGCAAGGGGGGCCCGACCACCCCGCCCCGGGGGCTGGGCGGGCTGGGTCCGCGGGCCGAGCGGCGCGGGTCGGGACCCTCCACCCGCGACGTGTCCGGCTTCCTCAACGCCTCGGTGCCCGGCCCCTCCCAGGTGGCGGGCAACGGCCACTCCCCCGTCCCGCCCCTGGGCACGCCCTTCGGCGACCGGCCCGGTCCCGGCGCGCACGGGGGCGGAGGGGCCCACGGTGGGTTCGATGGCTGAGTCCGGCCCCCCGGCGGACCGCGGCCGGTCCGCCGGGAGGGTCCGCGGTGACCGCGGCGGGGTGATCGTGGAGTTCGCCGCCGCGGTGCCGTTCCTGATGCTGGCGCTGGCACTGGTGTGGCAGGTCCTGCTACTCGGCATCACGGCCATGTACGCCTCGCACGGCGCCGCGGAGGCGGCCCGGCAGGCCGCCGTGACCCCCGACGACATGGCGCGTGTGGACGAGGAGGCCCGCAAGAGGGTCCGCTCCCCCTGGGACGGCGCGGACGTGATGACGGTGGAGGTGGTCGAGCGCGACGGCTCGCGCTTCGCCCGGGTGACCCTGGCCATGCCGATCTTCCTGCCCGGGGCCTCCGGGCCGTGGGACGTCACCGGTGAGGCCAAGGTGGTTCCCGAGGTCGAACCGCGGGGGGTGACACCGTGAACGCCGCACCGCCCGGGCGGGACGGCGGCGACCGGGGCGGTCCGCTGCTGGAGTTCGCCGCGCTCTTCCCGCTCCTGCTCCTGGTCGCGGTCGTCGCGATCGAGGCCTTCCTGGCCTTCGTCGCGGTGGAGCGGCTGGAGTCCGCGGCCCGCGCCGGGGCGCGCGTGGCCGGGGCCGAGCGGTTGGCGGGCGCCGAGGCCGCCGCGCGCGACGCGCTGCCGTCCTGGCTGGACGACGCCACCGTCACCAGCGGCGTCAACGACCACGACGGCTTCTACGTGGAGGTGGCACACCCCCTGCCGATCGTGTTCTCGTCGGTGGGCTTCGACCTGACACTGACCCGGCGGGTGGAGATGCCCGATGTGTGAGGCGGGGGCGGCGCGCCGCGCCCGCCCGGGGGAGACACGGGGAAGGAGAACGGGACCATGGGCCTGAAGGACCGTCTTGAGGAGGACCGCGCCGTCGAGGGGCGCTCCGACCGCGGCAGCGTCACGCACTGGCGGCGGCGTCTGCTGGAGGAGATCAACCTGGAGGACCTCACCCGGCTGACCCTGGCCCAGCGCCGGGTGCGCCTGGAGAAGGTCGTGGGGCACATCCTGACCCGTGAGGGCCCGGTGCTGTCCGAGCGCGAGCGGTCCTTGCTCATCCGGCGCGTGGTGGACGAGGCCCTGGGGCTGGGGGTGCTCGAACCGCTGCTGGCCGACGAGACCGTCACGGAGATCATGGTCAACGGCCCCGACAACGTGTTCGTCGAACGCGGCGGACGCATGCAGCGGGTGGACGCCGCCTTCAACGGCGAGGAGCAGCTCTACCAGACCATCGACCGCATCGTGTCGCTGGTCAACCGCCGGGTGGACGAGTCCTCACCGATGGTGGACGCGCGGCTGCCCACGGGCGAGCGCGTCAACGTCATCATCCCGCCGCTGTCGCTGTCGGGCCCGGTCCTGACCATCCGGCGCTTCCCCAAGCCCTACCCCATCGACGAGCTGGTGCGGATGGGCAGCCTGGACTCGCCGACCGGCATCCTGCTGGCGGCGATGGTGCGCTCGCGGTTCAACATCGTGGTCTCGGGCGGCACCGGCACCGGGAAGACCACCTTCCTCAACGCGATGTCGGCCTTCGTCCCCGCCGACGAGCGCATCGTCACCATCGAGGACTCCGCCGAGCTCCAGCTGATGCAGGAGCACGTGGTGCGGCTGGAGTCGCGCCCGCCCAACATCGAGGGCCGGGGCGAGATCGCCATCCGCGACCTGGTGCGCAACGCGCTGCGGATGCGCCCGGACCGCATCATCGTCGGCGAGGTGCGCGGCTCGGAGACCATCGACATGCTCCAGGCCATGAACACCGGCCACGACGGCTCGCTGGTGACCGTGCACGCCAACTCGGCGGACGACGCCATCTACCGCCTGCAGACCCTGGCCACCCTGGGCGAGGGCAACGTGCCCTACGACGCGATCCGCGACCAGATCAACAACGCGGTGGACGCCATCGTGCACCTGGGCCGCTGGCCGGACGGCTCGCGCCGGGTCAGCGAGATCGCGGTGGTCTCCTCCCGGCGGCGCGAGGAGTTCCGGCTGGACCCGGTGATGCGGTTCGCCGCGGGGCCGCAGGGGCCCAACCGGGCCGTGGAGGGCGAGTTCCACCACTTCCCGCTGCCCCGGCAGGTGGCCGCGCGGATCTACCACGTGGGCGAGGCCATTCCGGCGGCCTTCGGGGTGGCCTCCGAGGAACAGCCCCGGAGCGGCTGGTGAACCCTCCGGCACGGCCCCGTCCCCTGGAAAGACTCCGACCCGTGCCCGTTCGGGTGCGCCCCTCGACCGTATGGGAGGTCCGGTGACCTGGCAGTTCGTGGCGATCCTCGCCGGTCTGGCCGTGGTGCTGGCGCTGGCGCTGTGGGCGCTGTGGGAGTTCGTGGCCAGCGCCGAGCAACGGCGGCTGATCGCCGCCCGCAGCGCCCTGGCCCAGGCCGAGTACGAGGCGTCCACGCCCCTGGCGCGGCTGGACGCGGCGATCCACCGCACCCAGTGGGGTGCGCGGCTGTACCGCAGGATCACCCGGTCGGGCGCGGACGTGCGCCTGTCCACGTTCGTGCTCGCGCTCGCGGGCGGGTCGCTGCTGGCGGTGGTCGTGGTCTGGCAGGTGCTCGCGCCCTTCTTCGGCCTGCTGGCGGCGGCCGGGGTGGCGTTCCTCTTCTTCTCCTACCTGAACCGGGCCGAGGCCAAGCGGCGCGAGGAGTTCACCGCCCAGCTGCCGGACCTGGCGCGGGTGCTGGGCAACGCGACCTCGGCCGGTCTGGCCCTGCCCACCGCCGTGGCGATGGCCGCCGACGAGCTGGACGGGCCCGCCGGCGAGGAGCTGGGGCGCATGGCCGAGTCGATGAAGGTGGGCGCCAGCTTCGAGGAGGCCGTCGCGGAACTGCGCGAGCGGATGCCCTCCCGGGAGCTGGGCGTGCTGCTGTCCACGCTGGTGGTGGCCTCGCGCTCGGGCGGCTCGCTGGTCACGGCCCTGCGCAACATCTCCACCACCCTGGAGAACCGCAAGGAGACCCGGCGCGAGGTGCAGACCATCCTCAGTGAGACCACGAGCACGGTGTGGGCCCTGGGGTTCATGTCGGTGGGCGCGCTCTTCCTGATCAACGCCATCGAGCCGGGCATCATGCGCGTCATGACCACGTCCGTGGCGGGCGTGGTCGTGCTGTTGGTGGTGGCCGCGCTGTTCGCCATCGGCTTCCTCCTGGTATCCCGCATCACCAAGTTCGACCTGTGAAGGACCCCGACCCCCATGAACGCCCTTCCCTCCCTGGTGCCGCTCGCCGCCGCGCTGGCCAGCGCCCTGGTCGTGCTGGTCGCGTGCTACGGCCTGTACCTGGCGCTGTCCCAGACCCGGCTGGGGGTGGGCGCCGCGGCCGCGCGCCTGCCCCGGACCAGGTCCGACGACACGTTCGTCCTGCACCGGATCACCGAGGCCCTCGGGCGTCCGTTCGCCGGGGCGGTGGAGTCCTGGCTCAGCCCGGGCAGGCGCGAGTCCATCACCGCGCGGATCGAGGCGGCGGGGCGGCCCGACGGGCTGACCCTGGAGCGCTACCTGCGGCGCAAGGTGGGCGAGGTGGCGCTGTACGGCTCCCTGGGCCTGCTGATGTTCGCCGCGGGCAACCCGCTGGTCGGGGTGGTGGTGCTGGCCTTCACCGGTCTGACCGACCTGAGCATGTACGTGCAGGGCCAGGAGCGCGCGGACCGGGTCCAGTCGCAACTGCCGGACTTCCTGGACGTGCTCGCGGTGACGGTGAGCGCGGGCATGTCCTTCCGGGCGGCGGTGGCGCGGGTGGCCGACTCCATGCCGGGGGTGCTCTCCGACGAGTTCAAGCTGGCGTTGCAGCAGATGGAGCTGGGCACCTCGCGCCGGGAGGCCTTCGAGCTGCTGCGCCGCCGCAACCGCAACGAGTCGCTGAGCAAGTTCGTCACCGCGATCCAGCAGGCCGAGGAGCTGGGCGCCCCGCTCAGCGACACCCTGGTGGACATCAGCCAGGACATGCGGCGGGCCGACGCCCAGTACATGCGGCGCAAGGCGCAGCGGATGAACCCGCGGGTGACGATGGTGACCGCGGTGACCCTGCTGCCGGGGCTGCTCATCCTCATCGTGGGGTCGATGTTCCTGGGCACCGAGGTCAACCTCGGGGTCATCCTCGGCGGCTGAGCGCCGTCCCCGGGGCGTCCCCCGGGGCGGGGGACGACCGCCGGCCCGGGGAACGGCCCCCTCCCCGGGGGACGGGGGAGGGGGCCGGGGCCTCCTCGGAAGGCGCGGCGGGGCTAGCGCAGGGTCAGGGTCCTGGTCAGCGATCCGGTCGCGCCGGTGGCGTCGGTGACGGTCAGGGTGACGGTGTAGGTGCCCGCCCGGTCGTAGAAGTGCCAGGTGGAGGACCCGGTGCCGGTGTAGCCGTCACCGAAGTCCCAGGCGTAGGACGTGATCGGGGCGTCGCCCGCGGTGGAGCCGGAGGCGTCGAACTCGCAGAGCCGGAAGAAGCTGTAGCAGCCGCCGGTGAAGGCCGCGGTGGGCGCGGTGTGGTCGGGGGCGCCCACCGAGACCGTGGCCTCGGCGCTGTCGGTGCGTCCCGCGTCGTCGGTGACGGTGAGGGTCACGGTGTAGTCGCCCCCGGAGCCGTAGGTGTGGGTGGCGGTGGCGCCGCTGGCCCCCTCGCCGTCGCCGAAGTCCCACTCCCAGGCGGTGACCTCGCCGTCGGAGGCGGAGGCGGACCCGTCGAAGGAGCAGGTCAGCGTAGCGTCGTCGCAGGAGGAGCTGATGCTGGCCACCGGGCCCTCGGGCGGAGCGGTGTTCCCGCCGGCGGGGAAGGTGTCCGGGTCGCCCACGTCCAGCAGCGGCTCGTGGTGGCCGTCGCCGGAGGTGTCGTTCCAGTCGCGGTTGCCCGCGTCGGTCAGGGCCGCGTACAGGGACAGCACGCCGGCGCGGTCGGCGGGCTTGGCCGCACCGGCGGCGAGCAGGGCCAGGCCGCCCGCGGCGTGCGGGGAGGCCATGGAGGTTCCGCTCATGGAGCCGTAGCCGCCGCCGGTCGTGGTGGAGGTGACGCAGGAGCCGGGGGCGGCGATGTCGACGGTGGCGCCGTGGTTGGAGAAGTAGGAGAGGGTGTCGTCGCGGTCGCCGGTGCAGCCCAGGTTGCCTCCGGAGCCGCCGGGGCGGCCGTCGGAGTCGGCCATGGAGGAGACCGTCAGCACGTCGGGGTGGTTGGCGGGGAAGAAGTTGGCCGCGTCCCGGGAGCTGTTGCCCGCGGCGACCGCGAAGGCCACCCCGGCGTCCACGGAGGCCGTGATGGCCCGGCTCAGCGCCTGGTCGGTGCAGCCCTCGCAGCCCAGGCTCATGTTGGCCACGGCGACCTCGTCGGCGTTGGCGGCCACGTAGTCCACCCCGGCTGCGATCCCGGCCAGGGAGCCGCTGCCGTTGGCGTTGAGGACCTGCACGTTCCAGACCGCGGCGCCGGGGGCCACGCCCACCACGCCCCGGCCGTTGTCGAGGGCTCCGACGCTGCCCGCGACGTGGGTGCCGTGCCCGTTGCCGTCGGTGCCGGTGACCGCCACGCACCTGCCGGTGGTGCAGTTGACCGAGTGGACGACGTCGAGGTCGGGATGGCTCGCGTCCACCCCGGTGTCCAGGACCGCCACGGCCGCGTCGGGCACGTAGTCGTCCCGGCCGTTGATCGCCAGGTTGGGGTTGTCGGGGGCGAAGACGCGGGCGACCCCGTTGGGGGTGTCCTGCTCGAAGGTGTGCAGGACCTGGTCCTCCTGGACGAAGTCCACGTCCTCGTCCCGGAGCAGGGCGGCGGCCTCGGCTGCGGTCATGCGGGCCGCGTAGCCGGTCAGCGCGTGCTCGTAGACGCTGGTGGGGTCGTCGTCGTGGCGGTCGGCCACCTCCTCGGGCGAGGCGGACTCGTCCAGGACGACGATGTAGGTGCGCTCGGCGGTGTCCGCGGTGCCGAGGAAGTGGGGGATCTCCTCGGCGGAGGCGGAGGCGGGCGGGGCGAGCAGGGCGGGCAACAGGGCGGCGGCCACCAGGGCCGCACCGATCGTGCGCATGTGCGGGACACCCTTCGGGGGATCGGGGGACGGGGTCGGGTGGCCACCCGCTGTTCATCATGCGTTGGCCCCGGAGGGCGGGCCATACGTAGTCGCCACGTAACCGTCCGGGGCGCACAGGGGTACGTAGGGGCCCCGGTGCCCGGCCCGGGCCCCGCCCCGCGACATGGGAGCCTTCCCACGCCGCGGGGGTGTCCGCACTACCCGGACGGAGCCCGGCACCGGAGGGCACGGAGGTTTCCGGGTCGCTCCGGTACCGGGCGGCCGGGCCTGTGCCCGCGCTACCGGGCGGGGGCGGCGGGCGGGAACGGGATCGCGGCCAGGGTCGGGATGAGCTGGGACTCCTCGTACTCCAGGTGCGCCTCCAACTCCCGGGTCATCCGGTCCAGCCCGACCCGGAAGCGCTCCGGGTCCGCGGTGGCCAGGTCACCCAGAAGCGCCTCCAGCTCACCGCGGATCCGGTCCACCGTGCGGTGCTCCTCCGTCAGCCGGCGCAGCGCCTCCGCCAGGTGGGGGGCCTGCCGTCCCAGGTTCGGGAACATGGCCTCCTCGCTGGTGTGGTGGAAGTGCAGGGACTCGCAGAAGGCCAGGCAGTGCTGGCGCAGCTGGAGGTCGAGCCCGGGGGCCCGCCCGCCGTCCGCTGTCGCCGCACGCCCGGCGAAGTGGGCCTCTGCCTCGGTGCGCACGGCTGCGAGCTGGGCGCGCAGCCAGGCGTGGACCTCCACGAGCTTGTCCGCCAGGTTGGCGACCCCTGAGGTTTCCCCCTGGTGGACCCGGTCCAGGGCGACGACCGGAAGGACGCGCTCGGTTCCGGCCTGGTAGTCGGCGTATCCGGGCTCCGCTCGGACGCACGCGTCGAACAGGCGGTCGCGTTCGGCCCCCTCGGCGGGCACGGCGACGGCGTCGAACTCCTCCGTGCCCAGCTCCACGCGCACCATGGGGTGGGCGAGGACGTTGCGGTACCAGTCGGGGTGGCGGTCCGCACCGCCCGCGGAGCCGATGACGAGCAGGCGGCCCTCGGCGCGGACGTAGCCGAGCGGGGTGGTGTGCTCGCGGCCGGACCTGGCCCCGACGGTGGTGAGCAGCAGCAGGTCGCCGCCCTCGAACATGCCGCCGACCCGGCCGCCGTTGGCGCGGAACTCCGCGACGACGGGCTCGTTGAAGTCGCTGACGTGGGGTTCGGGTCGCACGTGCGGGTTGTCGGTCACGTGTGGTGTCTCCTTCGGTGGTGGTCGTGACGGCGACCGTCCCCGAGGGCTTCCGGCATCCGGGCACACCCACACCGCGCCGACGCACCGCCCCCGTCCGTGCACCGGCGGGCGGGACGGGCACGGGCGGGGGCGAGGCGGGCTGCGACGGGTGCGCGCGGTCGCGCCCGCGCGCGGCGGCGGGCGGGCACGGCGGGGGGACCCGGGCGGTGCCGGGTGGCCGGAGGGGCTTCGGGGAGGACGCGGAGGTTCTTCGGCGCCGGGCGGAGTGCTCCGGCGCGGGCGCGGCTCGGGGCCGTGCCACGGGAACGGCTAGACGCGGTCCGTGATGTGCGTGCTCACAGTTCACTCCCCGAAAGGCTCAAGGTGCCTCCATACCGCCCGGCCGGCCTACTTCTCGTGACCGGGGGCACGCGGCACGGGCGTCACCCTACGCCATGCGCGCGGCGGACGCCAGCCCGCTCGGGGCGGGCGTCTGCCGGTGGGCCGGACCCACCCGGCAGACGCCCGCCAGCCGTAGGGACCGCGGCCGGCCCGGTCCGTAGCGTCGAAGGACACGACCGAGAGAAAGCGTAGGGGACCGTGACCCTGACAACGGCGCCGTGGCGGCGCCTCCCCCGCCCGTGCCCTGGCCCCCGACCTGGCGCGCGGGTTCATGCTGCTGTTCATCGCGCTGGTCTCGGGTTCGCGCACGGCGCCCTGGTGCTGCCCGTGGACATCGTCGGCGCCTACGGGCTGGCGCTGCTGCACGAGGCCACCGGCTGGTCCGGCGGGCTGGGCTGGGCGGCCGTTCTGCGCCTGCTCGCGGCACGGTGGGAGCGGCACCGGGCACACGCGGCGGTGGCCTCGGCGGTGACGGCGGTCGCGGTGGTGGGGCAGCGCTCGCTGACCTGCTACCTGGCGCAGTCGGTGGTGTTCACACTGGTGTTCGCCCCCTACGCCGGAGGGCTGGGCGCCTCGCTGGGGGTGACCGGCGCGGCCGGGGTGGGTGGCCACCTGGCTGGGGACGGTGGCCCTGGCAGAGTGGCTGCGCCGCACGGGGCGGCCCGGCCCGGCCGAGGCGGCGCTGCGCCGCCTGGTCTACGCGGGAACGGCGCACTCCCCCGCGTCCTGGCGCGGACCGGCGGACGGCGGCCCCCGGGGTTCCTGAGGCCGCCGGGGCGGCCGCGTCCCTTCGCCCCCGGATCCAGGTTGCCCCCGCGTTCAGCTGCCCCGGGTGTGGACCGTTCTCGGGATGTCAGGTGCCCGGCGGTGCGGGAGCGCCCTCCGCACGGACCTGGTCGGGGTCGGGGACGTCCGGGTCGGGTTCCCCGTTGATCTCCACGAACGTGTAGCGGGTGTACCACAGCGCCGGTTCGGGGGCGTCGGGGGCCAGGAAGGACACCGGCACGCCCTCGGAGACCGGGCGCCCGCTGAGGACGTAGCCGCCCGAGGGGGCGCCCTCGGTGGCGAAGGCCAGCGGGGTCCCGTCCTCGGTGGCGACCAGGGTGAAGGCCGTGGTCTCCCCCTCGGGGCTCGCCAAGGCGGAGAACTCGCCCTCCACGAGGACGGCGGGCACCTCGTCGGGGGCCTGCCCGCCCAGGTGGCCGTAGGCGTCCTCGGGGGTCGGGGGCGCGGTGAAGACCACGGGCCCCTCCCCGGTGACGGTCCCGTTCTCCACGACGCGGGCCAGGGGTTCCAGGACCCGTTCCGGGGTGAACGCCTCCGCCGCGCCCCGCACCTCGGGTTCGGCCGCGTACCAGGTGGGCGGACCGTTCCAGGCGGTGTTCGCGCCGCGCAGCAGCTGCCCGTCGACCAGCCAGAGGTCGCTGGTACGGGCGCCGCTGACCGTGCTGGTCCAGCGCAGCGCCCGGGGCGGGCCCTCCTGGTAGAGCACGCGGTCGAAGAGGGTGGGGGTGGCGGCGGTGTTCGCGGGCAGCGGCTGGCCGTACCCTCGACCGCTGCCCGCGTGGGTGAGCAGGGTGAGTTCGAAGGACTCGGCGGCCAGCAGGGTGTCCAGCGAGGCCGCGACCAGGTCCATGCCGGTCGGGGGTGCGGTGCCGGGCCCGCCGTCGCCCTCCGCGGGGCCGGTGCCCTGCCCGGACTGTCCGTTCGGCCCGGTGGACCCGGGGGGTTCGGTGGAGGAGTTGGCCGCGGTGGTGTCGGACTCCCCCGCCAGGGCGTCCAGGAGCAGGTAGCCGCCGCCGACGGCCGCGGCCAGGAACACGGCGGCGGCCACCGCCAGGACCGGGGGCCTGCGTGCGAACGCCTTGCGGCGGCGCAGGCTGGCGCGCGACCGTCCGTCGCCCCGGCCCGGGCCGCCCGGGGCCGCGGCGTCGGGGTCCGCGGCGTCGGCGGGTTCGTGCTCGGCCAGGCCCAGGGCGGCGCTGATCCACTCCGCGGGCCGGTGCCAGCCCACGTCCACGCGGGGCCAGGAGGCGCCGGTGAGGGTGCGCAGCCGTTCGGCCCACACCTGGTGGGGGGCGCTGTCCTCCACGCCCGCCAGCAGCAGGCACTCCAGGTAGAGCTCCTCCGCCGAGGGGCGCCGTGCCGGGTCCGGCGACAGGGCGCGGGACAGCACGGGGCGCAGGCGCACGGGTACGGCGGCGAGGTCGGCGGTCCCCTCCCGGGCACGGCGGGCCACCTCCGGCGGGGAGGCGTCCGCCCCGAACGGCTCGCGTCCGGTGGCGGCCAGGACCACCACGCACGCCCACGAGAACACGTCGGAGGCGGGATCGGGGCGCGCGCCCGCGTAGCGTTCGGGGGCCAGCCAGCCGGTGCCGCCCGCGGTGGTGGGCGCGTCGCCGTCGTCGAGCTGACGTGCGACGCCGTGGTCGAGCAGGCGGGGGCCCTGGGGGGTCACGAGGACGTTGCCGGGCCTGACGTCGCCGTGGGGTACACCCGCGGCGTGGACGGCGGCCAGGGCCTCGGCGGTACCGGCGGCCAGGACCAGGAGGGCGGGTTCGGGCAGCGGGCCGGTCTCGCGCACGTGACGGCCCAGGTCGGCCCCGGGCAGGTAGGGGACCGCCGTCCAGGGTCGTCCGTGCAGGTCTCCGCTGGCGCTGACGCCGACGGCGCACGTTCCCAGGCCGCGGCGGAGCAGGACGAGCCTGCGCTCGGGGTCGGCGGCGGGGGCCCACGGGGCGTGCGCGACGGTCAGGGCGACCGGCTCCCCGCCCGGGGACACGGCGGCGTAGACCACGCCGACGCCGTTGTCTCCGAGGCGCCCGATGAGCCGGTGGTCGCCGATTCGCGCGGGGTCATCGGTGCTGAGGGGACGCACGTGCGGCGGGAGGGTGCCCGACGGGTGTGGAGCCATGGGGGGACGCCTTCCACTCTCCTGGGCCGGGGAACGCCTGTCGGTCCGCGTCACCGACCCGTGGGAACGTGAATCTACCGGAATCCGACCGTACATTCCCGGGCATACTCCGCGCTCCGTCAGATCGTGACCACGCGGGGTCGCCTTTCGGTCCCGGTGGGGCGGGGCGGGCACGGCGCCGCCCGGACGGGGGCGCGGGCGCGATCACTGTGACCGCGCGCGGTTCGGGGACGGGGTGGGCGGCGGCGGAAGGCGGGGACGGCGGAAGGGCGGGGGATGCGTTGCGCGGGGTTCACGGGAAGGGTGCCCGCGGCCGGTTGCGGACACGGGGGCCTGCGGGCGCAACCCCTGACAGGCGCGTTCACCGCCGCTACCGTGAGGGGACAGCGCCCAGCCACGACTTCCGTCCGGTCGTGACTGGGCGCTGACCTGCGCGTAGCGGCTGCCGCCCGGGGCGGTGCGTCGCGGAGGGGGCCGGGGCGTCCCGTGCGGTGCCGTGCGGCGCGCGAACCCGGGGAGGGCGGGGTACCCGGGGCTGGGGGTGACGGGGTTCCGAGTGGTGAAGGAGTCCGGAAGCTCGGAATACGGACGGCCCGGGGGCAGTGCTAGCGGTGCGGGGCGGCGCTGGCGGAGGCGCCTTCCTCCTCTGAGGCGGCCATCGAGTCCCGGCAGGCGAGCACGCACTCCAGCAGCCCCGGGAAGCGGCCCTCCAGTTCCTCGTAGCGCAGCGAGACGAAGCACCGCGTCCCTTCGGTGCGGTTCTGTACCAGACCGGCGTTGCGCAGGATCTTGAGGTGGTGGCTCAGCGTCGACTGGGCGATGGGCAGGTCGATGTCCTTCCACGCCCGCTCCCCCTCCAGGGCGGCGAGCATCCGCACGATACGCAGCCGGGTCGGCTCGGCGAGCGCGGCCAGGACCGTGACCAGTTCCACCTCGCGGAGGGCGGGGTGCGCGTGCTCCCTGGGAGCCAAGACGGTCCTCCTCACATGGGGCCTGGTCGGGACCAGACGGGATTTGGCTCGCGAACAGGGGCGAGTGTACCGTCGTATTTCGATATTCGTCGAACATCGAATGACAAGGTCGGTCGGGAACGGGGCTCCCCCTTCCGGTCTCGCCGCCGGATCCGCCACGAAGCAGGGGAAGAGGGCCATCATGTCCAACGTCGCGCTGTCGGTGCTCGACCACGCCAGCATCGCCGAGGGTTCCACACCGGGCGAGGCGCTGCGTGCGGCGCGCGAACTCGCCCAGCACGCGGAACGGCTCGGATACAAGCGCTTCTGGCTCTCGGAGCACCACAACATGCAGGCCATCGCGAGCGCCGCCACCGCCGTGTCGCTGGGGTTCGTCGCCGAGGGCACCTCCACCATCCGGATCGGCGCGGGCGGGGTCATGCTGCCCAACCACGCGCCTCTGGTGATCGCCGAGCAGTTCGGCACGCTGGAGTCGCTCTACCCGGGGCGGATCGACCTCGGCCTGGGGCGCGCGCCGGGAACCGATCCGCGCACGATGATGGCGCTGCGCCGCGACCACAGCGCGTCGGCGACCTTCCCCAGCGACGTGCAGGAACTCCAGGGGTTCTTCGAGCCCGCGGAGCCCGGGCAGCCCGTCCGCGCGATCCCGGGTGAAGGGCTGCGGGTGCCGCTGTGGATCCTGGGATCCAGCCTCTTCGGTGCCCAGCTCGCGGCTCAGCTGGGCCTGCCGTACGCGTTCGCCTCACACTTCGCCCCCGACGCCCTGTACGAGGCGCTGAAGGCCTACCAGACCGGCTTCCGGCCCTCCGGACAGCTGGACGCGCCCTACGCGATGGCGGGCGTGAACGCCTTCGTCGCCGACACCGACGAGGAGGCCGAGCGCCTGTTCACGACCATGCAGCAGGCGTTCCTGGGCACGCTGCGCGGGGCGCGCGGGCGGCTGCGCCCGCCGGTCGAGAGCCTGGCCACCGCATGGCGCCCCGGGGAGAAGGAACGCCTGGACCACATGCTTCGTTACTCGTTCGTGGGCTCACCGGGCACGGTCCGCCGCAAGCTCGAACTGTTCGTCACTGACACGGGTGTGGACGAGGTGATGGTGTCGTCGATGATCTACGACCAGAAGGCTCGTCTGCGTTCGTTCGAGCTGTTGGCGGAGCTGGCCGGTCTGCGGGGACCGGAACAGGGCTGATCCCACGTCCCGGACCGGGAGACGGTCAAGGGTGGCGGCGTCCGCTGTAGGCAGGCAGCGGCACCGCCTTCCCGGTGCGGGAACGCCGGGCGGGGTTCGCGGAGAACCCCGCCCGGAATCGTGTCCGGGGTGGCCGAGAGGTCACTCTCCGCCGCCCCCACCTCCGTCCCCGCCACCACCGCCGCTGTCGCCGCCACCGCCCCAGCCGCCTCCGGAGTCACCGCTGCCAGAAGAGCCGCCGCCCGTGCCCGGGAAACCGCCGGACCAGCCGCCGTCGCCGGAGGTGCCTCCGCCCGCCCCGGAGCCCGGGGGGTCCTGGCACAGGTCCGCGAACGCGCACAGGCCGTCCAGGTCGATGAGGTCGGGCCCTGACTCCGGTTCCGCCTCGGCCACCGCCCCGGGGTGAGAGGCGTAGAGCACGTTGTCGACACTCGCGGACCCGCTGTCGGAGGAGGGGGTGGACGAGGTGCGGGGCGTCCCGCTCCGCAGGTGGCGGGCTCCGGCGGAGGAAGCGGAGCGCCGCAGCCCGAGGAAACCGGTGACCGCCGTGGAGCGGACCGCCCGGTCGCGCGTCATAGCGTCGGATGCCCGCCCGCCGTCGGAGGTGCGGCCTGACGGCAGGCCGTACCGCTCCCGGGCCAGGGCGACCACCGCGTCCCCGGCGGGGGTGTTGGGCAGGAGCGCGGGGCCGCCGGTCGCCGCCACGACCGCCTGCGCGGCCACCAGGACGGCCGCACAGGCCAGTCCCGCGGTGAGAAGGGCGAGCGGAATGGTGACGGACTCCATCAGGAGGAACCCGCCTACGCCACCGACCGCGACGAACACGGCGAGCGTGCGCATCCACCGGATCGCGCCCGCAGCCTTCCCCCGCGCCCGAAGCGAGTGGCGCAGCTGGTCCGAGTCGATGATCAGACCGGCTCGGGCGAGGTCGGAGCGGATCCGCTGTACGCCCTTGCCGTGGACGACCCGGCGCACCATCTCGCGGGCGCTGACCCCGACCCTGTTCTTGAAGGCCTTGACGAGGTCGCGGCGGACCGGGCTCTTCTCGTGCGTGTAGGGGCGCGAGGGGCCGACGAGCGTGAAGAAGCCCCCCGAGGTCCGCTGACGGACGCGGCCGTGGAGGAAGGCGTCCGTCACGGCGGTCTCACCCACCCGGACGGGGCCGCCGCAGAGCAGGGCCAGTTCGTAGGGGTTCAGGTCGCCCGGGTCCGCGGGTGCGGAGCCGGAACCGGCCGCGCTGTCCGCCGCGAGTCGGCGGGCCGCGCGGAGGGCGCGGCTGGCGCGCAGGATGCCGAGGAGTGGGAGGGCTCCGACCGCCAGTCCCACTGCAAGGGCCGCCACCAGGGCGAAAAGGGTACTGCCGTCCACACCGCCACCTCTCGTCGTGTCGGGTCATCGGGTCGGGGGTCCGGAGGATGACGCCGGGGTTTCGGGGCAGGTGCGGAGGGCTGCGGGGTGCCAGGGGACGACTCGGAGCACGGTCCTGCCTCGGCGTGCTCCGCACCGGCGGCGGAACAGCGGATCCCATCCAACACCAGCGCGGATTCGCGTACCCGGAGTGGTCCGGCATTTCCGCCCGGGCCATAGCGCCCCTGGTGGGGCGCGTGCCATCATGGTGATGCGACGAACACCAACCGTGACTCCCCGCGGCGGGGAAGCGTGCCCCCTCCTTCACCTGGCCACCCGCTTCCACCTGGGCCTTTCACCAGGCCCTGTGGACAACGTGTGGCCGAAGGTTCCGTGGGGCATCCTGAAGAAAGATGGCCACATCCGGTCAGAAGCCGGGTGGACACTGGTGCTCGTGGCGGATAGTGGGAATCCGTGGACACACGCCGCCCACCCGCGGACCCCCGGTGGGCCCCGGCAAGGGTTCACCAACTCCCCTGGACGCCCTGAACCGGCGCCGTAAGACCCCCATCCCCCAAGGAGTTGCTCTGTGAACAGTTTGACCAGGCTCTGGGTGTCGCTCAGTGCTTTCCTAGTGCCAGCCTCCAAAAAAGAGGACCGGGGCGCCGGGATCGTGGAGTACGCAGCGATCCTGATACTCGTCGCGGCCGTAGCATTCGCGGTTTACCAGCTAGGACTTGCAGAAAGTATAAGCAATGGCATCCGAGGGGCGGTCGACCGGGTTCTTCGCGGTCCCACAAGTAGCGAAGTACCGTAGATTTTAAACACCCCAACAACCACAGCAAAGGGGTGGTAGAACAACCACAAGAGAGATTGGCGAAATTTGACAAGAAAGCATCCAAAGTCCCCAAAAAAGGCAACTCGGCCTTCGTTTTCAATTTGGCCCTTAACCGTAATCATACTCCTCATTTCTTCTGGCTGTGTGGTGTCATCCGACGAGCCTGAAAGAAGCGATGAGGACACACCCCAGGGAGTATCTTCCGCCCCATCCACTTCTCCCACTCCACCAGACTCAACCGATAAAGGTATAATCGCAAGCAGTATAACTTCTTCCACCGCAATCGGCGAAGCCTATCAAATTGATATCTATGCCCTTGAGCGCGTAGGAGAAGACCTCATAAGACTTCGCTTTGGCGTAACCAACAACTCGGGGAGAAGTTATTTTTTTGACGACAGCCTTGGCGGGATAGCAAACCCCTACACCGGGGGAAGGATAACTCTACTGGACGCAGTAAATAAAACAAGACATCTTAGCTTAAATCAAAGCGATGGGTCCTGTTTCTGTTCGACCCTGGTGGAAGACATACAACCTGGAGAAACTGCGGAAATGTGGGTTATTTTCCCAGAGCCTCCGCCAGAAGTTGAAGCTATGACCATCACCACACCCATCACTCCGCCTATATTTGATATTCCCATTAGCAACTCTTCCGAGACAGTAGAAAACTCAGGACTTTCTAAACCGGAGATCATCCCGCTCACCATGATCTCGGACGACACTGCGGACAATACTGGGCGCACCGAAAGCGGTGACGAAGTAAGCATCATACTCTCTTCCGATGTTCTCTTTGAAACCAACAGTTCTCAACTCAATTCGAACGCCGAAGAAATACTTGAACAAGTAGCACAGGAGATCAACGACGCCAGTTCGACTGTCGTCAAAGTTGACGGATACGCAGATAACACCGGAAGCGATAACGTCAACATTCCCCTATCGGAAGATCGCGCCAAGGCAGTTGAAGCGGCACTCTCAGAGCTGGTCTCGAGAGAAGGAGTTGCCTTTGAAGTCGAGGGTCACGGTTCCGCCGACCCCATTGGGGACAATGACACCGAAGAAGGACGCGAGCGAAACCGGCGAGTAAGCGTCACGTTTGAGAAATAGCGGAGACGAAGATGCGAAAATTCCCTTTCTCTCCATGTCTGTTTATTGTTGCAACGGCAACCACGCTACTAGTGTCAACAGGCATCGGTGCGGCTTCACCAAAAATTCGCCAAGGAGATTTAGACACCCTAGGGGCATCGCAGAGCAACAGCCCCTTGTCGAGCGGACTCATGGCAGAGGTCAATCAAGTTGAGCGAGACGAAACTGGATCTTTCCTATCAATAACATGGAGCATTGAAAACAACGGAAACACGCAATCCCCCTTGGCCTGGCTCAAAGACGGTTCCTACACTTACTCTGGGCAGAATTTTGCAGGCGTAACGGCACTCAGCACTAAAGAAGGAACCCGATACAGGCCAATCATGGATGGCAAGGGATATTGCCTCTGCTCAGGAGAAGAGTCTAATGAACTTATTAAAGTTCTAGACCCCGGCGAGAAGATCGCCTACTGGTCCCTCTTCTCTGTCCCCGAAGATCTTGAGGCGATAACGGTTGAAATTCCCAACTTCGACCCCATCGAAGACATCCCCATCTCCTGAACCCCGCCACACAGAGCTGTAGGAGTCGGCTTGCCCACCCCCAACCGTCCCGAACTCGCGGACACCCGGCACCCCTCCCCCACAGGGCCTCCCGGGCGGTCCGGCGACCGCAACGGGCCACCGCGGGTGCTGCGCTGGGCCGGACGGCTCCTGCGCCGGCTGCGTCCCGCCTCCCGGGCCGCGCTCGACCGGGGCGCCGCGTTCGTGGAGCTGGCCGCGGTCACCGTCCTCGCCGCGGCGATCATGGTCGCGGTCTACCAGCTCGAACTCAGCCGGACCTTCAACAACGGGGTCCGGCAGATGGTCTGCCTCGTCGAGGGGCCCGGATGCGGCGACCAGACCTGGGTGGACGCCGACCGGCCGGAGGAACCCGAGGAGTACGAGTGGGGCAGCGGCAACTCCAACGCCCTGGAGAACGAGTCCCTGGCCATGAACATGGCCTCGGCCCAGGGCTGGCAGGACACCGACTGGGAGTGCCTGAAGAACCTCTGGGGCGTTGTCTCCCACTGGGACCACACGCTCATCAACCCCAACACCGGTGACAACGGCATCACCGGGTTCAACCCCGCCCGGCACGGCACCATGCCCTCGGGGTTCCGGGAGAGCCCCCGGGAGCAGATCGCCTGGGGCCTGGCCTACATCGACGAGACCTACGAATCCCCGTGCGACGCATGGGCGTACTGGGAGGACACCGGCACCTACTGAGGCCGCCTCCCCCGCTCTCCGAGCCGCCGTATACGAACGCGGTCCCACCCCCGGGCGTGTCGCCTCCGCGGCCCGTGAAAGTTACGTAAAAAAACTCCAGAGCTCGGCAAACCCTGTCGACTTATCGGACATAAGGGGCATCTCCTTCTAGGCGACGTCCATGGCCTGTTCGTCCGTTCGACCGTGCACGCCCGGGCCGGGAACCGGCACGGGGCGGCACCGAGACCACGGGGGCTCTGTGAAGATCGCCTATCTGATCAACGACATGTACGGCATCGGCGGCACCGTCCGTACCGTCGCCAACCAGGCGGCGGCCCTGTCCGCGCGGCACGAGGTCGAGATCGTCTCCGTGTTCCGGCACCGCGCCGAACCCGTCCTGCCCGTGCCCCCCGGGGTGCGCCTGCGTCCGCTCGTCGACGTGCGTGACTACGACAGCTCCTACGGCACGGGTGTGGAGGGCCGCCCCCTGTACGAGAACTCGGAGCGGGCCGGGGTGCCCCCGCTGCTCTTCCCGCCCGAGGACGCCCGCGGGTCCACCCACAGCCGCCTGACCGACGACCGCCTGGAGGAGTACCTCGCCACCACCGACGCCGACATGGTGGTGGGCACCCGGCCGGGACTGAACGTGGTCATCGCCCGGGCCGCGCCGCGGCGCGTGCTGAAGATCGGGCAGGAGCACCTGACCTACGAACAGCACGGCGAACCGCTGCGCCACGTGATGGAGACCGAGTACCCGCACCTGGACGCGTTCGTCACCGTGACCGAGGCCGACGCGCGCACCTACCGCGAGCGGATGGCCCTGCCCGGGGTGGACGTGCGCTCCATCCCCAACTCGGTGCCCGCCCCGCCTTTCACCGCCAACGGCTACAACACCCGCACGATCGTCTCCGCCGGAAGGCTCGCGCCCAGCAAGCGGCACGACCTCCTCGTCCAGGCCTTCTCCATGGTCTGCGACGACTTCCCCGACTGGACCCTGCGCATCTACGGGCGCGGCGACCGGCGCACGGCCCTGGCCCGGCTGGTGGCCTCCCTCGGGCTCCAGGACAGGGTGTGGCTGATGGGGCCGCACCCGCGGGTGGAGGAGGCCTGGGCCCAGGGCGCGTTCGCGGCGGCCACCTCCAGCGAGGAACCGTTCGGGATGACGATCGTGGAGGCCATGCGCTCGGGCCTGCCCGTGGTCAGCACGGACTGCCCCCACGGCCCGGCCTCGATCATCCACGACCACGAGGACGGCCTGCTCGTGCCCAACCGGTCCGCCGCCGGGATCGCCGAGGGGCTGGCCGAGCTCATGGCCGACGACGGCCTGCGCCGCCGGATGTCCGCCGCCGCCCTGGTGGACTCCGAGCGGTTCGACCCCGCCAACGTCGTGCTGCGGCACGAGGAGCTGATCTCGGAGCTGTCCGGACGGCCGCTGCCCACCCTCCGCCCGACGGTGCCCGCTCCCCGTCCGGAGCCGCCCGCCTCCTGCCGGGTGAGGGCGAGCGGGGACGGAACCGCCGTGCTGTCCTTCCCCGACCCGCCGGACCGGGTCGCCCTGGTCCGGTCCGGGCAGAGGGTGGACCTGGACGTGGACGCCTCCGGAGAAACGGTCGTGGACGTCCGGCGCGCCCGCCTGACCGCGCACACGTGGGAGGTCCTGCGTGTGGACGGCGACCGGGAGGGTCCGGTCCGCGACGTGGAGATCCACCAGCAGGGGTATCCGCTGGCGCCGGACGAGGTGCGGAGTCTGGCCCTGGTGCTGCCCGCCCGGTCGGACAAGGGCCGCCTGGTGCTCCACGTGCGCCGTTCGGCGCACCACGCCGAGGTGGGGCACGTGGAGTCGGGCGACGGGCTGATCACCGTGCGGGGGCGGGTGCTGGGGCGCCGCGACCCGGACGCCGGTGCCCGCCTGACGGCCCGGCTGCGCACCTCCCCCCGGTCCGTGCGGGAGTTCCCCGCACCGGTGGACGGCGACGGCGTGTTCACCGCCGTCGTCGACCCCGCGGAGGTGGTCCGCGGCCGGGAGGGCGAGTCGGAGAAGTGGGAGCTGCGCCTGGTGCTCTCCGACGGCGCCGAGTGCACCGTGGGACGCCACCTGGCCGGTGTGGCGGGGTACCGGAAGATCATCGGGTACCCGGCCCAGCGGGTGGAGGCCCGGTACGGGTGCGGCGCGCGGGTGCGCCCCTACTACACCGTCAACGACCGCCTGGGGCTGCGCAGCTCGCCGCTGGCGCCGGTGCTGGAGGTGGACGAGGTCCGGGCCCACCCCACCGGACGCCGCGGGCGGAGGCTGCGCTTGGAGGTGCGCCTGGCGTGCCCGCTCCCGGACGAGGCCGAGTACGCCGTGGAGGTGGTGCGCGGCACCGACGCCGGGCAGCGCTTCCCGCTCCTGCCCGTCTCCGCCCCCGGCGCGCGCACCGGCCGCCTGGCGGGAACCCTGCCGCTCCTGGGCCGCGAGGAGTACACGGACGGGTCGGCGATCCGGGCGTCGTGGCGGCTGCGGCTGCTGGTGGGGCCCGCCGGGGCGCTGGGCCGCCTGGGCGCCGCCGCGGTCCCGGTCCGTACCGCGCGCCGCTGGAACCACGGCCCCTACGCGCGTTCGGTGACCGTGGCCCCCTTCGGGTCCGGCGACCTGAAGGTCACCGTCGCCGACGTGCGGATGTGGGAGGCCCTGCGGCGGAGACTGGGCTGACCGCGCTCCGGCCCCTACCGTCCGGCGCGGATCATCCGCTGGGCCAGGCTGAGCCGGTCCAGCAGCCAGTCGGGCAGGTGGTCGGCGCTGCGCGGGAAGCGCTGGATGTCCTGGTGGAAGCTGCGGGGGTCGGGTTCGCAGCCGAACTCGGGCGGGGCGTCGTGGTCGAAGTGCGCCTCGATCTCCCGTGAGGCGTTCACCGTGAAGCGGGCGGTGAACCACGTGCCCTTGCCCGCCTGGTACATCCCCGTGCGCAGGCGGTCCAGCAGCCGCCCGACCTCGGGAAGGAGCAGGTCCCACTCCGCGGAACCGTCGGTTCTGCGTACCCGCACCCGGGCGGAGGACACCGCCACGAGCCCGCGGTACTCGATGACGAGCTCGCTCCACTGCCCGTGGACGGCGGCGAGCGTCAGGTCGACGATCTCCTGGACGGTGTCCATCATCTCCTCGGGGGACATGCCGCCCGGTGCCATGGGCGCCCCCGGGGCCGGGCGCGGAGCGGTGGCCAGACCCCAGTAGGGCGAGCTCTCGGCCGCGGCGTCCGGCACGCGGTCCCCGCCCTCCAACCGCTCCCACAGCCAGTCGGGCACGCGCTCGTCGTCGCGGGGGAACCGTTCCAGTTCCAGGGCGTAGCCGGCGGCGTCCCCGGGGTCGTCGAAGTGGGGCTCGCCGTCGTAGTCGTACCGGACGCGGTAGCTTCCGGGCCGCTCGACCTCGTAGTAGGCCGTGTACCAGGTCCCCGTTCCCCGGGCGTGCATGCCCGCGCGCAGTGCCCGGAGCCGCTCCAGCGCGGACAGCGGCGGAACCCAGCCGGTGCTGCGCCCGCCCTCGAAGAGCACGTCGAGGGTGGCGGTCTCGCGGGTGCCCAGCCCCGCGTACACGAGCCGGAGCTTGACCCAGCCGTCGGGGGCGGCCCGGAGCAGGTCCGTCCCGACGGCTCGGAGGTACTCGTCCTGTTCGACGGGGGTCAGGGCTTTACGGGCGCTCATGTTCTCGCCTTCGCTTCGTCTGCGTCCGGTAGGTCTGTCGGCCGGGCACCGCGGCGTTCCGCGCTGGGCGCGCACCGGCCAGGGTCCATACTCCTGCGTACGGCCACCGGGCGGACGAACACTCGGACAAAACACGGGGGTCGGTTTGACGGCCGGAGGGCGGCGCTGTGGCCCGGTGTGGACAAAGCCCTTACCCGTGCGCACGGCCCCGACCGCGGTCACCAGTGCAAACGCCGTCCCACACGCCCCACGCGGCGCGGCGGCCGCGCACAGGCCCTATCGCGTGCCGACCCGCCCGGATAAGCTTCCCGGGGCGGGTGCTGTCCGCATGTGGTCACGCGTGCACCACGGGCGACGCGACCCGTTCCCGACGACCCCGCTTCCCCCCCGGAAGCGACCCCCTCCCCTCCACGGACAAGGCATGGGACTGCGACGGATCCTCCCCCTGCGGCCCTCCCGGCCCGGACGGCACCTGATGGGCCGCCGCGACGACGGGCAGGCCAACATCCTGCTCCTGTTCGGACTCACCCTGGCCCTGCTGGCGCTGACTCTGCTGTTCGTGCGGGTGGGCGCCGCCAACGACTCGCGTTCGCAGACCCAGACCGCGGCCGACGCCGCCGCGCTGGCCGCGGTGGGCGCCCTGCAGGACAAGGCCGCTCGGGAGATGCTGAACGGCGCGTACCCGATGCCGTGGTTCGAGGAGGAGGTCGCCGAGGCCCGCGCCAGGGAGTACGCCCGGGCCAACGGGGCGGTCCTCACCAGCATCCGCGCCAGTGACAACGTCATGGGGCGCAGCGGCAACATCGTGCGGGTGGAGGTGCGCGGCGCCCGGTGCCAGAAGGAACTGGAGGAGGACGGTTCCCGGCACTGGAACGACGTGGTCTGCGACGGCACCGAGGACGAGTCCCGCACCGTGGTCGGCAACGCCTCGGCCATCGCCATCGTGCGCGTCCCCTCCCAGTGCGGGCGGGACGCGGGGGAGCTCGTCTGCGACGGCGGGCCCATCACCGACCTGGGCTCCGCCAAACGGCTGATCGACGTGCACCTGGTCGACCAGGAGGGCCGCTACAGGTTCAACCCGAACGTGATCTTCGGAGGAGGGCCGATGGTGGACTGTTCGTCCCTGGGCGCGCTGCACCCGGTCATGTGCGCGGTGCACCAGCGCCTGCAGGCCGAGTTCGGCGGTTTCTACCTCAACGCGGGCGGCCAGCGCAACGAGCCGGGCAGCGACCACCACACCGGTGAGGCCGTCGACTACATGGTGGCCGACCTGGGAGGTAGGCCCACCGACGCGATGCACGCCACCGCCGTCGAGGTGATCAACTGGTCCATCCAGAACGCCCGGCAGCTGGGGATCAAGGGCATCATCTACGAGCAGCACATCTGGAACGCCACCCGCGGCGACCCGGTGGGGCCGTGGGAGAGCGTGCGGCGTCCGATGGAAGACCGGCAGAACAACACCCAGAACCACGTCGACCACATCCACCTGGCCGCGGGCGACGGCCCCATGCGCTGACGCCGCCAGCCGGGCCCGACCGCGGTTGTCCACAGGGCGCGGGAGGGCTTGTCCGTCCTCTCCCGCCCCCCGAACCTGGATGTATGACAGTCTGTGCGGAACCCCTTCCCGACCGTTCCCTGCTCCTGCGCACCCTGGTCCCCATCGTGGGCCCGCTCTCCCCCGACGCCGTCGTCTGCGACCTCACCGCCGCCTACCTGTGGGGGGTGGACCTGTACCCGGCCGGCACCCGCGCCACCCGCGTCCGCGCGCACGTGGCCCTGCCCCGGGGCGTGCGCACGAGCGGCGTGCCGGTCATCGCGCACCGTTCCCCGATGCCCGCCGCCGACCGCACCGTGGTGGAGGGGCTGCGCCTCACCACGCCCGAGCGCACCGCCGCCGACGTGGCCGCCCGGGCCCCCTCGGTGTTCACGGCCACGGCCCGCCTGGACGCCTTCCTCTCCCGCGACCTGGTGACCCGGGCGGATCTGGTGCGCGCCGCCCACCGGAGCCCTCCGGGGCGCCGGCTCCGGCAGCTGCGGACCGCGCTGCGCTACTCCTGCGGGCTGAGCCAGTCCCCCGCCGAGTCCTGGACCCGGGTCCTGGTCCTGGAGGCGCTCCTGCCCCCGCCGGTGGCGCAGTGCCCGGTCCGCACCGACCGGGGCCTGTTCCGCGCCGACCTGGGCTGGCCCGACCAGCGGGTGGCGCTGGAGTACGACAGCCTGCTGTTCCACTCCTCTCCGCGCGCCCGGGCCAGGGACCGCGACCGCTACGCCGCCATGCGCTCGCGGGACTGGGAGGTGGTCACGGTCAGCGTGTACGACCTCCAGTGCCGTCCGCACCGGTTGCTGCGCCGGATTCTGGACACCCTCCTCCGGCGGGGCTGGTCCTGCCCGCCCGAGCGCCTCGCCCGCATCCGAGGGCGGCTGCGGTCCTACGAGAAGGACCCGCCCCGGCTGCTCGATCCGGGGAGGATCTGATGCCCGCCCCGTCGCGCCCCTCCCGTTCCCGGCGGCGCCGGCCGCCCCGGGCGGGCGAGGCGAACCGGGTGTTCCGGGCCCCCGGGGCGGCCACGCGCGGGGAAGGGGGCGCAGGGCGGTGACGGCGCGACCACAATCGGCCAGAACCTCAGGCCCGGCGGCGGGCACCGCCCCGCTCCGGAGGCCGCTGCCACGGGCCCGCCGGTGTCGGGGCGGAGCGTGTCCGGGCCCGGGCCGGGGCCCGGGGCACATCGGGCGTCCCGGATGGCCCCGTGGCGGCCGTGTCCGGGTGAGCTGCCCGGATCCCTTTTCCGGCGCGGCCTTCCCGGAGCCTTACGGCGGCCCGGGGCAGGGTTCGCCCGGTCCGGTGACGGAGTGCCGCGGCGCCCTCCCCCCGGCCCGCCCGCGGCTGGTCCGCACCGGCCGGTCCGCACCGACCCGTCCGACCGGGCTCCCGGTCGGAGGGACGCCGGGGGCGCGTGCGACGATCGAACGGAACGCTGCGTCACCGCGTCGTACCAGACACCAACCTCCGCCCCCAGCAGAACGATCCGCCGACCCCCCGCGATTGCGCGCGCCGATCCGCAGAATCGAGGCCCAGGCCGTGTCGATTTCGTCGATGCCGCACACCTTTGACTCCGAGGAGCAGCCCTCCGCCCCCGAGGAGCGGCCCCACTGGCTGGTCTCCGCACTCGTGGTCCTGGTCTGCCTGGCCGTGGTCGCCAGCGGGTGGGGTGTGGCGCGGCTGGCCGTGGGCGTCCCGCTGCGGGCGCCCGAGGCCGCCGACGGCCCCGAGTCCCGGACGCCCCGTAGCGAGACGGTCTCCGACGGGGTCTCCCCCGAGGACGCCGAGGCCTACCTGGCCGCCTCCGTGGAGCTGGTGGAGGGCTCCTCGGCCTTCCACCTGACCTTCAGCGTCTACGACGGCGGTTCCGGACCCGGGGACCCCGGACCCCGCGAGGCGGGCCGGGGAAGCGCGGTGTACGAGGCCGGGGCCGAGCCGGAGTTCGACCACTCCTTCACCACGGAGGAGGGCCGGGACGTGTACCGCTACGACGTGGGCGGCGGCCAGTTCATGATGACCGCCGACCGGGGCCTGGAACTCCTGGACCCGCCCAGCGCGGCCGACCGGTACCTGTGCTCACGGGACTTCGGCTCGGCCAAACTGCGCGAGGTGCTCGACACCTCCTCCGACCTGGAGCTGGCCGGGCTGGAGGAGGTGCGCCTGGAGTGGCCGGGGCTGCGCAGCACGCACAGCGCCTACCACTACACCGGTACCTTCACGGCGATGCTGGGCGGCTACGACGCCGAGGCCCGCCGCAACACCCTCACTTCCGTGGAGGGGGCCGGGTTCGACCTGTGGATCGACCGGCAGGGGTACCCGCGCAGACTCGACTATCGCACACAGGACGGCGTCGGGGAGAGCTACGAGTACCACGCGTTCAGCTGACCCCGGCTCGGGCGGCGACCAGGTCGGGCACCCGGGTGGTGTCGTCCGTGTCGTAGGCGTAGGGCGGGTCGGGCACGGTTCCGCGCAGGTCGGGCTGTTCGGTGTCCACCAGGAGGTTGTCGCGGGTGGCCGCGTTGCCGGGCTCCTCGGCCGTGGTCGACACCGACAGCCCGGCGTTCTCGAAGTAGTTGCCCTCCACCAGGACGTTGGCTCCGTGGGCGGACTCCACCCCGTGCTCCGGGGTGGCCCGGAAGTAGTTGTTGAACACGTGCACGTGCTCGGCGAACCGGGCGAGGGGGTGGTGTGCTCCGGTTCCGTCGAAGTAGTTGTGGTGCAGGGTGACCCGCAGCGCGCCCGGCTCCTCCTCCTCGCCGCCGATGGTGACCGCGGCCTCGGCGTCGGTGAAGCGGTTCCAGGACAGGGTGACGTGGTCGGCGCCGTCGGTGACCGAGACCAGGGGCGCGGCGCCGCCGCCCGAGAAGGTGGAGCCGTCCACCCACACGTGGTGGGCCCCGCCGCGTACGGCGACGGCGGTGGACCGGGTGTCCATCTCCAGGTTGCTCAGGACGACGTTGCTGGAACCGTCGACCACCAGGCGTCCCCCGGTCAGTTCGGCGCCGCCCTCCGTACCCTCCAGGGTCTTGTCCGAACCGACCTCGACCTGGCCGCCCAGGTTGATCCGGCCGCTGACCCGCACGGTGAGCGGTTCCTCGGCGGCGAGGTAGGCGGCCAGTTCCCTGCCGTCGGCGGCGGTGACGGTCTCACCCCGGGCCCCGCCGACCACTCCCGGGTACCGCTGTCCGTCGCGTTCCAGGGGCTGGGCCGCCCAGCCCACCGCCGCGGAGGCCTGCTCGGCGGCGTCCGCCCGCGGCGGGGGGCTGGCCTCGTCGGCCTCGGTGGTCTGCGGGTCGGCCGCGGCGATGGTCGGCGGGTCCGGCGCCGCGTCCTCCTCCCGGGGGGTACAGGAGGTCAGGGCGGCGCACAACAGCGCCGCCGCGGTCGCGGCGGCGATCGGTTGGGGTCTCATCGAGGGCTTTCCAACGAGCGGGGCGTGAGGGGGAGGGCGGGGCGCGCCCCGCTCACACCGCCGCGTCAGGGGCTGCGCGCGGTGGGGCGTGTGTCGGGGAACACCCAGGACCGTTGGTCGGACGGGGCCCTGCCCGAGGGGTCCGCGGGGCGCCGTGGGGCGTCGAGGGAACTGTCACCCCACGGGGACCCCGGACGCGGACCGAAGCGGGGCGCGGATCCCGGGAAACCTGTCTAGACCTTGCCACAGCCGGGTCACGGGGCCCAACCCGCACCGGCGTGTCGTGCCCGGGAAGCCCGGATCCGCGGAGTGCGCGGGGACCACGGGGTGTCCCCCGCCGGGACACGGGCCCGGACACGAGCGGGGGCGCCGCTCCCCGGGGGGAGCGGCGCCCGGTCGGCGACCCGGGTGCTCAGCGCACCGGAGGCGGGGTCACCGCGGTCCTACTCGGCGGCCCAGCCGATGTCCTCGTACACGTAGTCGGAGGCCAGGCCGTACTCACCCCAGTTGTGCAGGTCCTCGTCCATAACGTACAGGCCCGGGCGCTCGAAGAAGGGAATGGTCACGACCTCCTCCCACAGCAGGCGGTCGATCTCGTTGGCCAGTTCGGCGTAGCGGTCCGGGTCGGTCTCGGCCCGCATCTCGTCGAACTTCTGGTCGATCTCCTCGGTCGAGGTGCGGGCGAGGTTGTTGCCCCACTCCCCGTCCTCGTTGGGCATGCCGTAGTTCTCCTTGGCGTCGCCCGCGTAGGGGTTGGAGCCGACCAGCACGTAGGTGGCGACCTCGTAGTTGCCGGGGATGACGTACTCGGAGAACAGGGCGTTGCTCGGAACCTGCTGGACCTTGACCTCGACGCCGATCTCGGCGAGCATGTCGCGGCCGATCTCGGCCTCGTCCTGGGCGATGGCCATGTCGTCGGAGGCCACCCAGTCCAGGGTCAGGGTCTCGCCGTCCTCGTTGGTGCGGAACTCGTCGCCGTCCTTCAGGGTCCACCCGGCCTCGTCGAGCAGCTCCGCGGCGCGTTCGGGATCGTACTCCCCGTACCCCTCGCTGTTGTCCTGGTAGCCGTACTGGCTGGAGCGCAGCAGCCGGTTGACCTCACCGGTGATGGGCCAGTCGATGGCGCCGAGGGCGACCTCCGCCAGGGCGTCGCGGTCCAGGCCCAGGGCGACCGCGTGGCGCACGCGCACGTCCTCCAGGTTGGGGCTGGCGCCGTTGAGCGAGGCGAACCGGTGGCCGTGGTTGACCGCCTCGGTGAAGTAGGTGCCCTCGCGGTCCTTGAGCAGCTCGTAGCCGGCGGCGTCGTAGCCGAGGTAGAAGCCGTCGATCTCCCCGTTGTTGAAGGCTCCGGCCATGGCGTCGATGGCCATGGCGTCGAAGATGATCTCGTCCAGCAGGGGCTCGGTGCCCCACCAGTCCTCGTTCTTCCTGATGCTGATGCGCTCGGCGACGTCGTCGAACTCCACGTCGCCGAAGGGCCCGGCGGTGACGGGGTAGTCCTTGACGTAGCCCTCCTTGAAGAGCTCGTCGTCCTCCATGTACGCCTTGGGGTAGAGCGGGGAGAACAGCGAGGGCCACTCGGCGTAGGGCTCGTCGAACCTCAGCGTGAAGGAGTACTCGTCCTCGCCCGGGACGAACTCGGTGATCTGGTCGTACCCGGCGGTGCCGCCGAGTTCCCAGTCGCCCTCGCGCTTCCCGCTGACGGTCTCGACCTGGGCCCGGTAGTCCTCGGCGGTGACGGGCTCGCCGTCGGACCACACGGCGTCGGGGTTGAGCTCGTAGGAGACCTCCAGGCCGTCCTCGCTCACACCGTAGTCGAGCACGAAGTCGGTGTTGGGCGAGGCCACGCCCTCCTCGTCGTAACGGGTCGGGTTGGGCAGCACTGCGGCGGCCACCCGGCGCACGTTGGCCTGGTTGCCCTGGACGTGCCACATGTTGTGCTGCTCGTCGTAGGCGCTGAGGGCCCACACGAAGGTGCCGCCCTCCTTGAGCTCCTCGCGGGGCGCGGGGTTGAGGTCCTCCGCGGGCAGGGCCGCGGCCTGCTCCTGGGCTTCCTCGCGGTCGTCTTCACCGCCACCGCCGCCGCAGGCGGTGGCCAGCATGACCAGTACCGCCGCGGGTGCGAGATAACGCGCCTTGCCTGTGCGCATGGGAACTCTCCTCCAGTGGGGATAGGGGTGGGGCGGCCGGCGCACGGGGAGGCGCCGGCCCGTGGTACCCGCCGGCCGCCGGGCCTCAGACACCCGTCCGGCGCTCGGCGAAGTGGCAGGCGGCCGCCTGGTCGCCACCGTTGGTGGCCGCGACCCGCGGTTCGACGGTCGTGCACCGCTCCTGGTCGGGGGCGGACAGGGTGGGGAACTTGTGGCACCTGGTCCGGAACCGGCACCCCGAGGGCGGGTCGGCCGGGCTGGGCAGGTCGCCCCTCAGGACGATGTGCGTGCGCGCGCGCTCCTTCTCCGGGTCGGGGAGGGGGATCGCCGACAGCAGCGCCTGGGTGTAGGGGTGGGCGGGCCGGGCGTAGAGGGAGGCGGTGTCGCCGATCTCCACGATCCGTCCCAGGTACATGACGGCGACCCGGTCCGCGATGTGGCGGACCACCGACAGGTCGTGGGCCACGAACAGGTAGGCCAGGCCCAGGCGCGCCTGGAGTTCCTGGAGCAGGTTGACCACGCCCGCCTGGATGGACACGTCCAGGGCCGAGACCGGCTCGTCCAGGACCAGCAGCCGGGGTTCCAGGGCCAGGGCCCGGGCGATGCCGACGCGCTGGCGCTGGCCGCCGGAGAACTGGGCGGGGAAGCGGGTGGCGTGCTCGGTGTTGAGGCCGACCAGGTCGATCAGCTCGTACACGCGCCGGGTGACCTCGGCGGCGGGGCGGCCGTGGGTGCGCAGCGGCTCGGCGAGGATGTCGAAGACCGTCATGCGCGGGTCCAGGGAGCTCATCGGGTCCTGGAAGACGACCTGCATGTCCCGGCGCAGGGCGAAGCGGTCGGAGCGGCCCAGGGTCGCGGTGTCGCGGCCCATCACGGAGACGCTGCCGCGCTGGGGCGCTTCCAGGCCCATGATCTCCATCAGGGTGGAGGACTTGCCGCAGCCGGACTCGCCGACCAGGGCCAGGGTCTCGCCCTCGCGGATGTCGAAGTCGATGCCGTCCACCGCGTACACCGTGCCCACGCGCCGCTTGAACACCGCGCCCCTGGTCAGGGGGTGGTGCTTGACGAGGTCGCTGACCCGCAGCACCTCGGGGCGCTCCTCGCGCGGTACCTCCGCGAGGGGGGAGGCGGGGATGTCCGGCACCGGGTAGATGTCCTGGGCGGTCCACCCCTGGTCGGTGATCTCGCCGGAGCGGACGCAGGCCACCCGCTGGGTGGTGTCCGCGGCACCGGGGGTCCCTGCGGTGCCCGCCCCGGCGCCCTCGGCGTCCCCGGCACGGATCTCCGCGCCGGAGGGCTGGTCGCCGATGGCCAGGAGCGCGGGTTCGGTCAGCTCGCACTCGGGCTGGGCGATGGGGCAGCGCGGCGCGAAGGGGCAGCCGGGCGGCAGGTCCGACAGGGAGGGCGGGGTGCCCTGGATCGGGACGAGGGCGCTCTGGTCCGCCAGGTCCATGCGGGGCACGGCGCCGAGCAGGCCCATGGTGTAGGGCATGCGGCTGCGGTAGTAGACGTCGTCGACGGTGCCGGTCTCGACCGGGCGGCCCGCGTACATGACCAGGACCCGGTCGACGAACCCGGCCACCACGCCGAGGTCGTGGGTGATCATCACGATGGCGGCGCCGGTCTCGCGGCGGGCGGTGCGCAGCAGGTCCAGGATCTGCGCCTGGATGGTGACGTCCAGGGCGGTGGTGGGCTCGTCGCAGATGATGACGTCGGGGTTGTTGGCCATCGCCATGGCGATCATGACGCGCTGGCGCATGCCGCCGGAGAACTCGTGCGGGAAGGAGCGGTAGCGCTGTTCGGCGTTGGGGATGCCGACCAGGTCGAGGAGTTCGACGGCCCGGGCGCGCGCCGCGGCCCCGGACATGCGGGGGGCGTGGATGAGGACGGCCTCGGCGAGCTGGTCGCCCACCGTGTACACGGGGGTGAGGCCGGACAGCGGGTCCTGGAAGACCATGGAGATGACCCGGCCGCGCCTGCGCGCCATGGCGCGGTCGTCCAGGCCGAGGATCTCCTCGCCGTGCAGGCGGACCGAGCCGGTGATCCGGGCGTGGTCGGGCAGCAGCCCCATGGCGGCCATGGAGGAGACGGACTTGCCCGAGCCGGACTCGCCCACGATGCCCAGCACCTCGCCGCGGCGCACGGCGTAGCTGACCCCGCGAACGGCGTGTACGTCCGGGTTGCCGTTCAGGCCGGGGAAGGTGACGGCGAGGTCGGTGACCTCCAGGACCGGGGCCTCCTCGGCGGGCTCCGCGGAGGCGGCCTCGGCCGTGGCGACGGTGTTCGTGCTCATGTGTGTGCCTCCCCTAGGAACGGCGCGACGTGGACATGGGGTCGAGCGCGTCGCGCAGCCCGTCCCCGATCATGTTGACGGCCAGCACCATCAGCACCAGCAGGACCGTGGGGAAGGCGAACATCCACGGCGCGGTGGTGGCGAACGACGATCCCGCGGCGATGACCACGCCGAGGCTGATGTCGGGTGACTGCACGCCCAGGCCGAAGTAGCTCAGCGCCGTCTCGCCGATGACGGCCGCGCTGACCATGATCGTGGCGTCCGCGATGAGCAGTGAGGACATGTTCGGCAGGATGTGGCGCAGGATGATGCGGTGCGGTGGCACGCCCATGAAGCGCGCGGCGTGGATGTACTCGCGTTCGCGCAGGGAGATGGTCAGGCCCCGGACCATCTTGGAGGTGACCATCCAGCTGAACGCGGCGAGCAGGATGACGAGGACCAGCCAGCCGCCCTGGCCCACGAAGTGCTTGGACAGGATGGCGAGGATGACGAAGCTGGGCAGGACCAGCGCCAGGTCGGCGACCCACATCAGGGCCTTGTCGGTCACTCCGCCGAAGTAGCCCGCGAAGGCGCCCACGAGGGCGGCCACGCCGGTGGAGAGCAGGGCGACCAGCAGGCCGATGAGCAGGGACTTCTGCAGGCCCGCGGTGCTCTGGGTGAAGATGTCCTGTCCGGTGCGGTTGGTACCCATCCAGTGGTCGGCGCTGGGCTCCTCCAGCAGGGCGCCGAAGTCGCGTTGGCCCACCTCCCAGCCGCTGACCAGCGGCCCGACGAAGGCCAGGACGGCGAGCAGGGCGAGGATACCGATGCCGACGAGGACGCGCCGGGTGGCCAGCAGTTGGCGCGTGACGTCCCTGAGCCGGTTGGGAGCCGGGGGCACGGTCGGCGCCTCGGCGGGCTCCGTGCTCTTCTCGATCGTGCTCATGGCGTGGTCTCCAGCCGGACGGGCGCGGTCGCGCGCGGTGGAACGGTGCGGGCGGCGGGGAGGGTCGCGGTCACACCCGCACCCTCGGGTCGAGCCAGGCGTAGAGGATGTCCGAGAGGAAGGAGGCCGCCATGATGGTGACCGCCATGAACCAGGAGACGGCGGCGACCACGTGGACGTCCTGGCGGAAGATGGAGTCGATCAGCCAGGCGCCCATGCCGTGCCAGCCGTAGATCTTCTCGGTGAAGGTCGCCCCCGACACCAGCGCGCCGAAGGTGAAGGTGAAGTAGGTGATGGTGGGGATCAGCGCGGTGCGCAGGGCGTGCCGCAGCAGCGCCCTCCTGCGGGTGAGCCCCTTGGCCATGGCGGTGCGCACGAAGTCGGCGTTGAGCACGTCGAGCATCATGTTGCGCTGGTAGCGGGCGAAGGCGGCGAACAGCGCGACGGCCAGCACGAAGGTGGGCAGGATCGCGTGGTGGATCCGGTTGCCCAGGAGTTCCCACCAGGCGCCGTCGAAGCCCGCCGAGTACTCGCCCGAGTAGCGCAGCAGCTGGAAGCCGAGTCCGTCGTTGATCGCCACGGCCAGTACCTGGACGACGAGCGCGATGACGACCGTGGGGACCGACAGCACGAAGAAGGAGACGCCCGTGGCCGCCTTGTCGAACCTGCGGTACTGGCGCACCGCCGCGTAGGCGCCCACGGCGATACCGATGGCGCTGCCCAGGAGGGTGGCGACGGTGATCAGGCGCAGCGTGACGCCCGCCTTCATCCACATCTGGTCGGTGACGTCGCCGCCCTGGATGGTCCGGCCGAAGTCGCCCTGGAGCACGCCGCCGAGCCAGGTGGTGTAGCGCTGGGCCAGGGGGGTCTGGTCGTTGAGGTTGAGCGCGTCCAGCTGGGCGTTGACCGCCTCGGGTGTGGGCGGTGGCTGCATCTGCTCGAAGTAGCCGCGCGGGTAGAGGTTGGTCGCGGCGAGCAGGTAGGCGAAACTCGTCGCGAGAAAGACCAGTACGACGTAGTTCAACAGCCGTCTGGCCAGGAACTTACCCAAAACTGTCTCCGAACCTCATAGCCGAGCCCGGCGTTCGCCCTGTTGGTGCACGGTTGTCACCGGGTGACACCTGAGGTCACGGTCCGAAGCGCCCAACGGGCATGCCACTGGTGAATGGCATCGCCGGGCCCTCGCGATTCCGCGACCACGGGTGGGAGTACCTCCCGGTGGCTGCCGAAACACACGTACGCCCCGGTTCACGTTCTGTGACCGGAATGTCAAGAGTCTGCGACAGCACTAGACACTCGACGGTAACCACCGCATCAAGAAAAGACAACGGTGCCCGTTTAAGCAGGAGGTTACAGACAGTTTGTCAAGATTCGCACCCACTGCGATGACCATGTGCGGAATCGTGACCATACCAGCTATGACCAGGATAAACACGCTTTCGCACGGAAGACGGGCGCCGGTCGGACCGCATCATCACAACGAAGGGCCGTCGGGAGGTCTTTTCGGCCGCCGTTCCATGACATGGACACGAAATACGGCTCACCGACCTGGCCGCACCTCCCGAACGGCTTCCGACTCCTGGGGAAAACGGCCGAAAACTTCTCCTCCTCACCCGGGCCCCGCGGGCTCAGGCCCCCTCGCCCTCGGGCCCGGCGGGGCTCCCGGGCGCACCGGGAAAGGCCGGAGAAGGTCCCGTCGCGGCACGGAGGGGGCCGCGCCGAACGCCGCCGTCGGCCGGATCCGGGGGACCAGCGGCGCCGCGGAGCGCGCTCGGGCCATCCCCCACCAGGTGCCCAGTGAACGGGCGGCGTCGCCCGCCATTCCCAGCGCGGTCCAGGCCAGCGGACCGGTCAGGGCCGCGCCCCTCCCCCGGCGCCAGGCCGCCAGGTGGGGCAGCGCCAGGGCGGCCCCCGCCGCCAGCGCGAGGCGTCCCGCCCGGGCGGTGCCGTCGCCCCGCCGCCAGGCGGCCGCGCCACCCGCCGCGGCCGCGGCGGCCACCGGCCACCAGGACGCGCGGATCGCGCGGGTGGCCGTGCGCGCGGTGTACGCCAGGTCGGCCCCGGCCAGGCGCACCGCGTCGGGAAGCGGTGTGCGCCCACCGGCCGCCAGCGCGGCGGTCACCGCCGCGCCGCCCAGGACCCCCGCCGCCAGTGCGGCGCCGGGGCGGCCGAACGCCGCCAGGACCAGACCCGCCGCTCCGGCGAGGGGCAGCTCGGGACCGGCGGCGCGCCCGTCGCGGGCCGCCGCCAGGGGACCGGCGCAGGAGCCCGAGACGAAGCAGTCGCGCAGGTAGGCGCCCAGCCGCGTGGTCGGCGGCGCCCAGACCCGGGCCCGTGGCTCGTAGCGCACCGACCAGTCCTGTTCCGCCAGCCGCCACAGCAGGTCGAGTTCGGCGGCGGCGCCCAGGCCGGGGTCCAGGTCGGCCACGGATCGGCGCACCACCAGGCAGGGCACCGGACGCAACGGGTCGGCGGGTTCGTTGACCGCGCCCGGACGCTGCTGACGCGGTCCCGCGTGCCCCCAGGGCAGAAGGGGCGCGGGGTCGGCACCGAGGTCGGGACCCGCGCGGGAGGCGGCGACCGCGGCGACGGTCATCTCCAGGTGGCCCAGACAGCGCGAGCGGTCGGCCAGCACGCGCGGCACCACGGCGGCCACGCCGGGGTCGGCGAAGTGGCCCAGAGCGGTGTCCAGCCATCCCGCCGCGGGGCGCGTGCCCGCCTCCAGCAGGGCGACGACCTCGGTCCGGCAGGCGCGCAGGGCCGCGGCGCGGGCCCGAGCGCCCCCGCTCGGACTCGGTACGACGCGGGCGCCGCGGCGCCGGGCCTGCCAGGCCTCAGCGCCCTCGGCGCCGACCACCACGGGGCGCAGGCGCGGGTGGAGTTCGGCGAGGCGGTCCAGGGTGGCGGCCAGCGCACCGGGTCCGGCCCGCCCGACCACGGCCACCGCGACGTCCTCCCCCGGGGGCAGGGGCGCGGGGCGGGGATGGGCGAGACCGGCGCGGACCAGGGCGCGGGCGAACCGCTCCTCCTCCGCGCCCCGGGGCGCGGAGCCGCTCAGCCAGCGGATGAGCGCGCTGACCCTTCGCGGGCTCAGGCGCACGGCCCGGGGCGGGCATCCGCCGAGGAGGACGTGCCCCTCGTCGGCGAGGCGCACGGAGCGGTCGATCTCGATACCGGGGCCGGGGGGCGCGGGCGGGCGGGAGGCCATGTCCACACCCTGTCTGGTC
This sequence comes from Nocardiopsis sp. FR4, assembly GCF_009830945.1. Classification (GTDB taxonomy): domain Bacteria; phylum Actinomycetota; class Actinomycetes; order Streptosporangiales; family Streptosporangiaceae; genus Nocardiopsis. The sequence continues at coordinate 87,160 of NZ_VWVV01000009.1, forward strand.
TGGAGTGAAGGGCGCAAGACCGGAGGAAGTGTCAAAATTCCGGATCACTTAACCCAATCGTTACCCATGCTCACAAGCCCCACCAGTTCCGAAACTCGGCCGATATCTCCTCGGAATCGACCGCATCACCAGACCGGCCACCCCCTTTATCCAGCTCAGGGCGGTTATGCTGGCCAAGCCAGGTCGGCTGGGTTTCCGGGGAGGCACGGAGCGTATGCTAAGCGCGAATACGCCCTTCAGCGTCGTAGGGCACATCCGCCACCAGACATGACCGACCGCTCCGGCCCGCTCCCAGGCACCGCCACCGACCAGGGTGAAGCCCCGCAGCTTCTCCCCATCCCCCCGTCGCCGCCCTCAGACCGCGCGCCCCGCGGTTCGGAACCGCGTCCCTCCTTGTCCCAGGGGGCACCGACCTGTGTGACCACGCGCCGTGACCCGCCGTGCGGGCACGGACGCCTTCGAGGGCCCGGCACCTCCCGTTGCCATGCCCGCCGCGAACACACGTCCTCGGGGAGTGAACCCAATGTGTGACACCGCAGCACCCCGCAGTCCCGCGCGCCACGTGCACGCCCCCGCCCCCGGGGACGGCACCGCGCACACGGGGCCGATCCAGGTCCTGGCCCCCTCGTCCGCACTCCCGCAACGCCCGGCGCATTCCATGGAAGAGCGAACCCCGCACAGCACCGAGACCGCCTCCGGACCCGTCCGGCGGCGCTTCCCGGGCCTGCCGAGCCAGATCGCCTACGCGAGGAGGTTCGTCGCCCGCCAGCTGGCCGCGTCACCGGAGCTGACCACGGCCACCCTGCTGACCAGCGAGCTGGCCACGAACGCCATCACGCACAGCGCCTCGGGCCGCTCCACCGGGAAGTTCGAGGTGTGCGTCCATGTGGCGCCCGGCTGGGCGCGGGTGGAGGTGCGCGACCTGGGCAACCTGGACGAGTCCCCCGAACCCCAGCACCGGGACCCCTACGACACCGCCGAGCACGGCCGGGGCCTGGACCTGGTCGAGGCGCTCTCCAACAAGTGGGGAACCGAACCGCGCGGCGACGGCATGGGCCGCAAGGTCTGGTTCGAACTCGTGTGGGACCGCGCGGACGCCCCGGCGGCGGACCCGGAGTGAGCGCGGGCCCGTCCGCGCGCGTCGGGGGCCGCGCTCACTCCTCGGCGGTGACCGGCGGGGCCTGGTCCGCCGCGCTCTCGGCGGGCGCGGGCAGGCGGAAGCGCTCGTAGAGTTCGCGCGCGTAGTCCTTGGCCGCCTGCGACGGTTCCCCGCCCAGCTCGTCGCGGACCAGGTCGTCGAGGCTCTTGTTCGTTTCGTCCATGGAACGCAGACTGCCTGGAGTGCGCGGATAGCACAAATCGGCGCTCCGGTGACACAGAGACACGACCGTTATCTCCACTCCTGTGGAGTTCTGCCGTCGAGTGGCGCCTTGGGTGGGGAACGCCCGCCCCGGGCGGTCGGGTCCTCCCGGTGTCCCCGAGTGTCGCGTCGGACGCACATCCCCCGGCCGCGCCCGCGTGCGGCGGCCGTGAACGGGCAGACGGTGAGGGAGGACCCCCTCGTGAACGGCGCCCTCCCTCCCCCGGGCGGGCTGGCGGCACCTCACCCGACGTGTGGCGGCGGCACCGACCGGTGCGCGGGGCGCCGATCCACGACCCCTGCGGAGGAGTACGCCCCGTGGACCAGACAGCTGACAGGGCGGGCACCGGGTGCCCGGTCGAGGAGTACCTGGCCCTTCGGCGCCACAAGTGGTGGCGGCACGAGGCCCAGCGTCCCGCGGACGCCGTGATGGGCCGGGGGTGGACGCTCAACCCGGCGGACGAGGAGGCCGAGGTCCCCGTGTCGGCCCTGGTGGTGGAGATGTCCGACCAGGAGGCCTGGTACTGGGGCTTCCGCGCCCCCGACAGCCTGCCGACGAGCATGCGCTGGCGGGTGACCGTGCCCTACACCCTGCCCGCCGGGCACCGGGGCCGGACCGCGGTGCGCGTACTGCTCACGGTGGGGGACAGGGCCGAGCTGGTCACACCGCTGCACCCGCCGGGCGCTCCGCTGGACGTGCCGGTGGAGCGGATCGTGCGGGAGGCGGACGTACCCGTCGCGGAGCTGCCCGGCAGGTGGCTCAGCGTGGACCTGCTGGGCGGCGCGGACGCGCGGGGCTTCCGCGCGCTCCCCTGACTCCGGTGCCGCACCGGAGCGGCCCGAACCCGCGGCGGACCCGCCGGCTCCCCCGCCGACCCGTCCGGTTCACGGCGGAGGCGCGGGCGAGGGGCCCGGGAACGGCGCGGCACCACCCTCGTTCTCGGCGGTACCGCGCTGCCCCCGAAGCGACGTCCCGCGCGGCGTCGGTCCGCGGTTCCCCGCCGGGGTGCGGCCCCCGTGGCGCCCTCCGGCGGGGAGACGGACCGTCAGTTGCGCGCGGCGTCCGTTCCGACCTCCTTGCGCAGCTGCTCCAGCACACCGGCCAGGAGCCGGGACACGTGCATCTGGGAGTAGCCGAGGCGGTCGGCGATCTCGGACTGGGTGTGGTCGCCGAAGAACCGCAGCAGGAGGATCATGCGCTCCCGCTCGGGCAGGCGGGCCAGGGCGGGCTTGATCGACTCGCGTTCGACGACCCGTTCCAGCGCGGCGTCCTCACTGCCCAGGTGGTCCTCCAGGCGGGCGCCCTCCTGCCCGTCGGAGTCGGAGGAGTCCGGGGCGTCCAGGGACAGGGAGCGGTAGGACTCCGAGACCTGGGTGAGCTCGCTGATCTCGGACTCGGGCAGCCCCATCTCCTCCGCCAGTTCGGCGATGGTGGGGGTGCGCGCGTTCTTCTGCTGGAACTCCCCGGTGATGCGGCGGAGCTTGACGCGGTTCTCCTGGTGGCGCCTGGGCACGCGCACGGCCCAGGTGTGGTCCCGGAAGTGGCGCTTGATCTCGCCGGTGACGGTGGGCAGCAGGTAGGAGATGAACGGCTTGCCCCGGTCGGGGTCGTAGCCGCGCACGGCCTTGACCAGCCCGACCATGGCGGTCTGCTTCAGGTCCTCCAGCGGCTCGCCCCGCCCCCCGTAGCGGCGCGCGATCTTGTTGATGAGCGGCTGGTAGAGGACGACGACGCGTTCGCGCAGTCCGTCCGCCCGCGGGTCGTCCTCGTCGAGCTCCTTGAGCTCGGACAGCAGCTGCTCGGCGGAGACCTCCTCGGCCGGCTGACGCGGCCTCGGGATCACAGGCAGGTTGTCGGCAGTGTTCTGGGACACGGTGGAAGCGATAGCGGACAAGAGAAAACCCCCCGGTGCTCTGTCCTTTGTGTTCCTGGTATAGCTGCCTGGTTGGCAGGCCCCAGCGGTGTGCCACCCCTCACAGTCGGTGTCGGAAGACTGTTACCAAGTGGTGACCATCGTGGTGCGCACAGTACGTTCCCTCAGAAACGGCTTCAAAAGCCGTAGAGCAAAATTTTGTTGTCGTGCGGCAACTGTTTGCCACATATGCGCAGGTCAGAGCGGTTTTTTTCGAGGAAAACTCTCGCGTCAGCGACCTGTACCCCCGGTCGTCGAAGCGCGGCGGCCCTCCTCTGTCCCGCGAGGCGACCCATGCGTGCGCACTCCATCGGCATACCTCGAAGAGGAGGGACAAAACACCCCTTGCCTCCCTTTTCCGCAATGCGAACACATGTACGGAAATGATGTTCGCAGGATCGGCGGGGCCCACCGATCGTTTTCGGACAGGGGCCCGATGCCGTCCGTGGCCGGGGAGGACCGCCCGAACAGCGAGGGGGCGCCCCGCGCCGTGCGCGGGACGCCCCGGTGTGCGGCAGCCGCCGGGTCAGCCGACCGGCTGCCTGGCGCGCTCGGTCCGCGACTCCTTCTCCACGCCGGCGCCCCGGCGCGCGGCCCTGCGCTCGCGCCGGGCCCGGCGGCGGGCCGCGCCGCGCTGGCGGGTCCACTCCACCAGCTGGTAGAGGACCGGGACCAGGATCAGCGTGAGCAGGGTGGAGGTCACCAGGCCGCCGATCACCACGATCGCGACCGGGCCGGAGACGAACGCCCCGCCGCCGGCCAGCCCGGTGGCCATCGGCACCAGGGCGGCGATGGTGCCCGCCGCCGTCATGAGGATGGGCCGCAGACGGTGCCGGGCGCCCTCCACGATCGCCTCGCCGAGCGGCATCCCCCGGTTCTGGTTCTGGTTGATCAGGTCCATCAGAACGATGGCGTTGGTGATCACGATGCCGATCAGCATGAGCATGCCGATCAGGGCGGCGGAGCCGATCGGGGTTCCGGTCAGCATGAGCAGGCCCAGCGAACCGGTCGCGGCGAACGGGACCGAGATCAGCAGCATGAGCGGCTGCGCCAGGCTCTTGAACGTCGCCACCATGATCAGGTAGCAGATGACGATCGCGGCGAGCATCGCCAGCCCGAGCTGGGCGAAGCCCTCGGCCTGGTCCTGGCTCACCCCGCCCAGGCTGGCGGTGGCGCCCTCGGGCAGGTCCATCGAGTCCAGGGACCGGGTGATCTGCGCGCTGACCCCGCCCAGGTCGGAGGCGGTGGCCGTGGCCGACACGGTGGTGCTGGTCACCCCGTCGATGCGGGTGAGCTCCGGCGGCTGCCGGACCTCCTCCACGTCGGCGACCTCGCCCAGGGCCACCTCGCCCGCGGGCGTGGCCAGCGGCAGGTCCTCCAGCTCCCCGACCGTCTGCGGGGCGTCCTGGACGCGGATCACCACGTCGCGGCGGATGTCGTCGATGGTGGCGGTGCCCACGTTGCGGCCGTTGAAGGCGGCCGAGACCGCCTGGCCGACCGCGGCCTCGCTCAGGCCGCGCTCGGCGGCCTCCTCGCGGTCCACCCGCACCTCCAGGGCGGCCTGGGAGGCGGAGACGCCGCTGACCACGTCCTCGGCGCCCTCGATGCCCCTCAGCTCGTCCTCGACCATCGCCGCGGCCTCGGCCAGGGTGTCCTGGTCCTCGGCGGTGACGCGCACCTCGATGTCGGAACCGCCCATGCCGCCGCTGGAGTCCAGGCGCGGCTCGTACTCGGTGTCGAGTTCGGCGAACTCCGCGCGCAGCACCTCGCGGTTGCGCAGCTGGTCGGTGTCGGGGTCGGCGGTGACGGTGTAGTCGATCTGGTCGGCGCCGCCGCCCATCAGCGGGTTGCCGCCGACGTTGGTCTGGTAGCTGTCGACCCAGGCCATCCCGGCCAGGAGCTCCTCCACCTTGGCGGCCTCGGCGTCCGCGGCCGCCAGGGAGGTGCCGGGCTCCAGTTCCTGCACGACGGTGTAGGTGTTCTGCTCGGCCTGGCCCATCCAGTCGGTCTCGGAGTTGAGCGCCATGGCGACCGTGCCGCCGAAGACCAGGACGGTCGCGGCCAGCGTGACGACCGTGGCGGTCCTGCGCCTGGTGGTGATCCAGCGGATGACGGGCAGGTAGGCGCGCTGGAGCACGGAGCGCCGCTCGCGCTCGTTCTGCTCGTGCTCGACCTCCTCCTGGGTGGCCCCGCCCACGTCCTTGGGCCGCATGAACCAGTAGCACAGCACCGGGGTGATGGTGAGCGCGACCACCAGCGAGCCCGCCAGCGCCAGGGCGCTGGTGACGGCGAACGGCGTGAAGATCTCGCCCGCCATGCCGCCGACGAAGGCCAGCGGCAGGAAGACCGCGATGGTGGCGAAGGAGGAGGAGGCCACGGCGACGGCGACCTCGCGCACGCCGTCCCTGACCGCCCTCATGCGCTCCTTGCCGTAGTCCATGTGGCGCCGGATGTTCTCCAGGACCACGATGGAGTCGTCCACCACGCGGCCGATCGCGATGGTGATGGCCGCCAGGGTGAGCATGTTCAGGGTGAACCCGAAGGCCTGCATCCCCAGGAAGGCCACCAGGATCGACACCGGGATCGAGACGGCGACGACCAGCGTGGAGCGGATCGAGAACAGGAAGAAGAGGATCACCAGGACCGAGGCGGCCAGGCCGTAGGCGCCCGCCTCGAACATGTCCGTGATGGAGTCGTTGATGAAGGGCGCCTGGTCGAAGACCACGGAGACGTCGGTACCCGCCTCCAGGAGGTCGCCCCGCTCGTCCAGGACGGCCTGGACGCCGTCGGAGACGTCGACGGTGTTGCCGTCGGGGGTGGCCATGATCATCAGGGCGATGCTGGGCTCACCGTTGAGGCGGGCGATGCTGCTGGCCTCGTCGGTGACGAGTTCGACCTCGGCGACCTCGGAGAGCCGGACCGGCGGGGGCGGAGCGGCCTGGGCGGCACCGGCCATCGCGGCGGCCGGGTCGGTGCCCTGCGCGGCGGCGCTCTGCGAGGGCTGGATCCACAGCTCCTCGATCTGCTCCAGGGAGGTGTGCCGCTGGCCCGTGGTCACGCTCAGGCTCCGGCCGTCCTCCTCGACGGAGCCCCCGGCCATGAGCACGCCGCTGCCCTCGATCGCCTGGGCGAGGTCCTCGGCGGTCAGGCCTGCGTCGGCGAGCTCGTCCTCGTCCGGGGTGACCTGCACGGTCTGCTCGCGCACACCGCTCAGGTCGGCCGAGCGCACGCCGTCGACGGACTCCAGCTCGGGGATGAGCACGTTCTCGACGGTGGAGGCCATGGCCTGGTCGTCGCCGTCCTCGGAGCTGACGGCCAGGAGCATGACGGGGAACATGTCCGTGCTCATGGACATGACCGAGGTGTCGACGCCCTCGGGGAGCATGGCCGCGACCTGGTCCACTGCGACCTGGGTCTCGCGGACCAGTGCGTCCTGGTCCCTGCCGTAGTCGAACTCCGCCATGATCTGGGCGGAACCCGTGCTGGAGGTGGAGGTGACGGTGGTGACGCCCTCCACGCCCTGCACGGCCTGTTCCAGGGGTTCGGTGACCTGCCCCTCCACCACCTGGGGTGTGGCGCCGGAGTAGTCGCCCGTGACCATCACCATCGGGAGCGAGACCTCGGGGAAAAGTTCGCGCTTGGCCGACACCGCGGCGAGGACGCCGAAGAAGACGACGGCGAGGGTGATGAGCAGCACCAGGGCGCGGTTGCCGAGTGAGATGACCGAGAGGCGGTTCACGTGCGCGCCCCCTCCGTGCCGGTGGCGGCGGTCTCCGCCCGGTGGCGGCCCGTGGCACGGGCGCTTGCGGCCGTTCTGGACATGAGAGGTTCTCACTCCTAGCTTCGCTGCGGACCACGGCGGGCCGGGCCATGGGGCTGCGGGCCATGGCCGTGCCGCGCGTGGTGGGTGTCGTCCAGCGTGTGTCGGGTGCCCGTCGGAACACACGTCGCGCACGGCTCCGGCCGGGCGGTGGGCGTGTGGTGGTGTGGAAGGTGTGCGTCCGCGAGGCGCGGGGCGGCCGTGTCAGCCGCGTGCTCCGGGCCGCGCGGGCCCGTCGGGCGCACTACTCACCATACGTCGCGTTATATCGGGAGTTCTGCCTCCCCTGCCGGTTTCCGGGGGACTCTCAGGGTCGCGTCAGCCTTCTGTCAGGGGGCTTCCTGACCAAAGTCGGGGGACTCATCCCTTAGTCGGAGTCCGTGTGGTGTCCGAAAACGGTGAGGTGCGTCTTTTCGCGGGCGCGGCGCGGCCTCGCGGGTAAGGGACGTCACAGTCGCGGTTTCCGGTCCCACCGGGGAGCGGAGCCCTGAGGGGCGAGGAGCGCGTCGGGGCCGAAGGAATCGGTCTGTGGACAACCGGGAGAGGGGCCCTGTGCTCGGACATCCTGAGGGTGTGGGACCGGACCGCCAGCGGCGTCAACCCTCAGCCGGCCCGCCGCTCCCCCTCCTCCACCGGGGCGTGGGGCTGGGCGGTGCCCCAGACCACGCCCAGCAGGTCCTCCAGGGCGTGGGCGAGGGAGTCGTCCACGAGGGCGTAGCTCACCTGGCGACCCCGGGCGGAGGTGCGCACCAGGCCGCAGTCACGCAGACAGGCGAGGTGGTTGGAGACGTTCTGCCGGGTCAGGCCCAGTTGCTCGGCCAGCCCGGCGGGGTAGTGGGGACCGTCGAGGAGCGCCAGGAGCAGGCGGCACCGGGTGGGGTCGGCCAGGGCGCGGCCGAGTCTGTGGATGGCGGACAGGCGCTGCTCGGAAGTCAACATGAAAATCATTGTACAGCTTTTGCTGTATGGACAGTCCAGACTGTATAAACAGTGAAGGCTGAATCAGGAGTGCCGCCGGAAGCGGCGGGCGAGAGCGGGACGGGGGACCGATGGGCGCAGGACACGGCCACGGACACGGGCACGGGGTCACCGCGGGAGCGGCCAACAGCAGACGTCTGGCGGCGGTCCTGGCGATGATGCTCGCCGTCGCCGTGGTCCAGGTGCTCGGCGCGGCCCTCAGCGGCAGCCTGGCCCTGCTCGCCGACGCCGGGCACACCGTCACCGACTCCTTCGGGGTGGCCCTGGCCCTGGCCGCGGTGTGGGTCGCCGCGCGGCCCGCCACCAACCGGAGCACCTTCGGCTACCAGCGCGCGGAGATCCTCGCCGCCGCCGTCAACGCGCTGGTGCTGTTCGTCCTGTGCGCGTTCATCGTGGTGGAGGCGGTGGAACGGCTGCAAAGGCCCGCCGACGTGTCCGGCGCCGGGATGGTCGTGGTCGCCGCCGTCGGCCTGGTCGTCAACGTCGGCGCGCTGTTCGTGCTGCGCTCGGGCGCCCGGGAGAGCCTCAACGTCAAGGGGGCCTACCTGGAGGTCGTGGGTGACGCCCTGGCCTCGGTCGGGGTCATCGCGGGCGGGGCCGTGGTCTGGTTCACCGGATGGACCCGGGTGGACACCCTGGTGTCACTGGGCATCGCCGCGATCATCGTCCCCCGGGCCTGGGCTCTGCTGCGCGAGGCCGTGCACATCCTGTTGGAGGCCGCCCCCAAGGACATGGACCTGGCGGAGGTGCGCGACCACCTGCTCGGACACCCCGCGGTGCTCGACGTACACGACCTGCACGCGTGGACGATCACCTCCGGGGTGCCCGTGATGTCGGCGCACGTGGTGGTGGCCGAGGAACACCTGGGCGACAGCGGCCGGATGCTGGACGAACTTCACGCCTGCCTCACCGGCCACTTCGACGTCGAGCACTCCACCCTGCAACTCGAACCGCCCGGCCACGCCGAACACGAGGGCGCCCGGCACGCCTGAGAAGGCGTTCTCCGGCGTTCCCGTCCCTCCCGCCCGTCCGGCTCCCCGGTTCCGGAACGGCGTCCCGCCACGGGCACCTCAGCAGTCACCACCGGGGATTACGATGCTGGGCGGGCCGTCGACGTGCCACGATCGGAACGTTCTGGCACAATTCCACGCGGCCAGCCGACAAGGAGGAACCGTGGCAGCCTTCCCCACCCCCGGACAGCGGTGAGTACGCGACCGCCGAGAGCGGGCACCCGCGTCGTTCGCGGAATGCTGCACAGCTGGCGCCTTCCCCGCCGGACGGCCCGGATGCGGCTGCGGATGCGGCTGGACTCGCGCTCCACCCGGGAGCCCCGGGGCTGGCGCAAGCCGGCCCGGGTCTTCCTCATGGCCTTCATCGCCGTGGACCTGGTGGGCACCGGTCTGCTGATGACCCCGCTGGCCACCACCGGCCCCGAGGGGCTGACCTTCGTCGAGGCCTTCTTCAGCGCCACCACCTCGCTCGCGGTCTGCGGGCTGAGCGTGATCAGCGTCGGCAACGACCTCAACGGCTTCGGCCAGGGGATCCTCCTGGTCCTCATGCAGGCCGGGGGCATGGGCATCATGACCCTGGCCTCGCTGCTGGGCACCGCGATGGTCCACCGCTTCGGGCTGCGCATGCAGCTCAACGTGCAGGCCGAGACCCGCAGCCTGTGGGTGGGCGACGTGCGCGGCGTGGTCAGCCGGGTGGCGATCATCTTCCTGACCCTGCAGGGGATCACGTTCCTGCTGATCACCCCGCGGATGTGGCTGGGCTACGACATGCCCTTCGGGGAGGCCGTCTACTCGGGCTTCTTCCACTCGATCTCGGCCTTCAACAACGCCGGCCTGTCCCTGTACGACGACAGCATGACCCGCTTCTCCGGCGACGCGTTCATCCTGCTGCCGGTGGCCTTCGCGGTGATCCTCGGCGGAATCGGCTTCCCGGTCCTGATGGAGCTGCGCCGTCAGTTCCGCACCCCGCGGTTGTGGAGCCTGCACACCAAGCTCACGGTCACCACCGCCTCGATCCTGTTCGTGGCGGGCGCGATCGTGATCACCGGACTGGAGTGGAACAACCCCGCCACGCTCGGCCAGCTGCACTGGTGGGCCCGGCTCACCGACGGCTTCTTCCACGGCGTGATGCCCCGCAGCGGCGGCCTCAACGTCGTGGACACCGGACAGATGGGGGACGCCACGCTGCTGGTGACGATCATGCTCATGTTCGTCGGCAACGGCAGCGCCGGAACGGCCGGGGGCATCAAGGTGGCCACCCTCGCCGTGATCTTCCTGGTCGTGTGGGCCGAGGTGCGCGCCCAGGACAAGGTGCACGTGTACGGCCGCCAGCTCTCGCCCGAGGTGGTCCGGCAGTCGCTGAGCCTGGTGTTCCTGTCCGCGACGGTGGTGGCCTTCACCACGGTCCTGCTGGTGCGCACCACGGAGTTCGGTCTGATGCCGATCATGTTCGAGGTGGTATCGGCCGTGGGCGTGGTCGGCCTGTCCACCGGCATCACCCCGGACCTGCCCCCGTGGACGCAGACCCTGCTGGCCATCCTCATGGTGGCCGGGCGCATCGGTCCCATCACCTTCGTGACGGCGCTCGCCTTCCGCGACCGCCCTCGTCGCTACGATCTCGCCAAGGCGCGGCCGATCATCGGCTGAGCCCTCCGGCACAGAAAGGCAGGACCCCGTGCAGCAGCACAGGAGACCCACCGACAAACGCGTCCTGGTCATCGGTCTGGGCCGGTTCGGCAGCTCGCTGGCCCTGGAACTGGTCAGCCGCGGGTGGGAGGTGCTGGGCGTCGACTCCAGCCCGCGCATGGTCCAGACCTACGCCGACGCCCTCACCCACACCGTGATCGCCGACGCCACCGACGAGGAGGCGCTGCGCCAGGTGGGAGCCGGGCAGTTCCAGCGGGCCGTGGTGGCCATCGGCAGCCACCTGGAGGAGAGCATCCTGGCCACCTCCCAGCTGGTGGACATGGGGGTGTCCAACATCTGGGCCAAGGCCACGAGCCGTCGGCACGGCCGGATCCTGGAGCAGGTGGGCGCCCACCACGTGGTGCTGCCCGAGCACGACATGGGTGAGCGCGTGGCGCACTTGCTGTCGGGCCGGATGCTCGACTACGTGGAGCTGGAGGAGGGCTTCTCCCTGGGCAAGACCAAGGCCCCGCGAGCGCTGATCGGCAAGACCCTGCGCGAGACGGGGGTGCGCCAGCAGTACGGCATCACCGTGGTGTCGGTGAAGCGGCTGGGCGAGGAGTTCACCTACGCCACCCAGGAGACGGTGCTGAACAAGGGCGACGTGATCGTGGTCGCGGGCCGGACCGACGACGTGGAGCGGTTCTCGGAGTCCACCTGAGCCCCGTCCGGCACGGCGTTCCCCCGCGGGCACGGCTCCTGCGGGGGTACCCCGCCAAACGGACAAATTGACAACCGTTTTCATTATCCCGAGAATTGACCCATGCGAACTGGGACAACCGTGCGTGCCGCCGCCCTCGGCGCCGCCGCACTCATGACGATCACCGCCTGCCAGAGCGGCGGCGAGGGGGCGGACGACTCGGGTGTCTCCCCCGCCGAGACCGACCTGACCGTGGTCACCGGTGTCTACCCCCTGGAGTGGCTGGCCCGGGAGGTCGGCGGGGAGCGGGTCTCGGTCACCCAGCTGACCGAGCCCGGCACCGAGCCGCACGACCTGGAGCTGACCGGCCGCCAGGTGGCCGAGGTCAGCGAGTCCGACATCGCCTTCTACGTCGGCGGCCTGCAGCCCGCCGTGGACCAGGCCGTCGAGCAGGAGGCCGCCGAGAGCGCCCTCGACGTCGCCGACATCGTCGAACTCCGTCCCGTGGACGAGGCCGAGGACGAGCACGCGGAGGAGGAGCACGGGCACGCGGACGAACACGCCGATGGGGCTGCGCACTCCGAGGAGGGCGGGGAGGAGCACGCCGAGGAGGAGGAGCACGACCACGGCGAGTACGACCCGCACTTCTGGCTGGACGTGGACCTGATGGCCCAGGTGGCCCAGGCCCTCGGCGACCGCATGGCCGAGGTCCACCCCGGGGGCGCCGAGGACTACGCCCGGAACGTGGAGGCCGTGACCGCCGAGTTGGAGGCGATCGGCCAGGAGTACGACGAGGGCCTGGCCTCCTGCGAGCACGACGAGGTCGTCGTCGGGCACACCGCCTTCTCCTACCTCACCCGGGCCTACGGGCTGGAGCAGATCGGTGTCAGCGGGGTGGACCCCGACAGCGAGCCCTCCCCCGCGCAGATCGCCGCGATCACCGACACCGTTCGCGAGCACGACATCAGCACCGTCTTCACCGAGCCGCTGATGCCCGCCTCCACCGCCGAGACCATCGCCGCCGAGACCGGCGCCCGGGTGGAGGTGCTCGACCCGCTGGAGGGGGTCACCGAGAACTCCCCCGGCGACGACTACCCCTCCGTCATGCGCGGCAACCTGGAGGCGCTGACCACCGCGTTGGCCTGCTCCTGAGGTCCTTCCCCTCCCCCTTCGGGCCCCGTCGGCGTCCGGGCTGCCGCCCGGACGCCGCCCGGGGCCCCCCGCGCCGGGGGCGCCCGCGGCGGGCCGCCCGCCCCCTGGTGGCCCCCCCCCGGGGCGCCCCCCCCCCCCCCCCGCGGGCCCGGGGGGGGGGGGCCCCCCCCCCCGCCCCCCGCCGGGGCCCGCTGTCGCGGCGGACGCGGGCGGCGTCCTGCCGTCCCTGCGGCGCCCCCGGCGCGAACCGCGGCGCTCATGCCCCGATGTCGACCCTGATCCCGGCGGAACCGCAGCCCAGGCCGCCCCAACCGAACAACACGCCGTCCGCGGCCGGGACGAGGGGACCGCAGTGGCCGGACAGGGCCTCGACCTGGAGGCGCCGGGAGCGCCCCGCCTCGGGGTCCCACAGACCCACCTCACCGGGAGCCGTCGCGACCAGCCCCAGCCCGTCCACGAAGTCCATCTCCCCCGAGAGCAGGGGGTGGGTGAGCGATGAGACGGGAGGACGGAAGCCGGCGGAGTCCAGCCTGTCCACCAGCTTCGCCCGGCCGCCCGCTCCGATCTCGTACAGACTCGCGCTCTCCTCACCCCGAAGCGCCAGTAGGGCCCTCCCCTCCGGGGAGACCGCCAACCCGGTGAAGACGCTCGCCTCCCCCGCCTCGGCGAGACCGGAGAGGAGCCGGACGGGGGCGACCGCGTCGTCGGCTCCGAACACCGTCACGAACGTCCCGGAGTCCTCGGCCGCCACGGATCCCCCTGCGGCGGAGCCCTCGACCGGCACGGCCCTCCTCGCGTCGAAGCTCCCGACCGCCACCGCCGTGTCGTCGAGGACCGCGATGTCGTACACCGTGAAGCCCTCGTCCCCGCCCGCGAGGGGGACGGTGTGCCAGGAGTCCTCCTCCGGCGAGTACACCAGGAAGTCCGATCCGCCCCGCTGGCTGAACCCACCGCCGAGGACGACGCGCCCGTCGACGGCCACCCCGCGCGCCAGGGACCTGCCCTCCGGCGCACGAGCGACCGGTTCCCAGGAGTCGCTCCCGGGATCGTAGAGGGCGCCGTCCCGGGCCAGGTGCGCGTCCGGACCGCCGGAGTGGGTCGGGGTGAACCCTCCCCAGATCAGCACCCGCTCCCCGACCACGACGGTGCTGTGCCGGGTCCTGGGCTCCAGGCCGCTGGCGGCCACCGGCCGCCAGGTGTCGGCCGCCGGGGAGTAGGCGGCACCGTCGGGAAAGGGCGCGTGCTGGCTCGCGCCGTGCCCGCCCCAGACGAGGACCTCCGCACCGGTCCAGACGAGGCTGTGATCCCGGCGGGGTTCGAGCGGTCCCGGCGCGAGACCGCCCACCGCGACCTCCACGTCCCAGGGTTCCTCCCCGGCGGGGCCGCAGGAGACGACCCCGGCGAGAAGGAGCGGCAGTGCGGTCACCGCCCCGAGCACGCGCCTCATGCTCCTCCTCCCTCCACGGTATGGACGCCGTTCGGCGCCCGCCGGAGCGCAGTGTAGGGCCCGACCGGAACGGCCCGTGCGCACGCCGAGGCGGGCACCGGTCCGCGGCGTGGAGAAGAAGCAGGCCATCCCGGGTACGCCTGCTGATTACACCCTGCTTACATACCGCCAAACCCCCGGACAAGTGGCGGGGCTCACGCTATGCTTGTGAACGTGTCGGTGCCAATGCACGTGCATATGGCAGTGCAGAAGCACGGACACTCCCCTCGACGAGCTAAGGAGCCAAGCATGACCGCACACAACGGCATTTCCGCGACCGAGCTGACCGGGGCGGCCTGGCAGAAGGCCAAGCGCAGCAACTCACAGGGCGCCTGCGTGGAGATGGCCCGTCTCGGCGACGGCTCGATCGCCGTGCGCAACTCGCGCTTCCCCTCCGGTCCGGCGCTGGTCTACACCCAGGAGGAGATCGACTGCCTGATCCTGGGCGCCAAGGACGGGGACTTCGACAACCTGCTCAGCTAGGGCGCCGGGTTCGCGCCGGAACCGAAGGATACACAGGAGGGGTTATCGCCGCGCGGTGACCCCTCCTCCGCGCGCCGACCCGGTTGCCCTGCCCTCGGCCGGGTCGGCCGAACCCGCACCGCGCGGAAGGCCGCGGGTTCCCGGGCACCACGTGCCCGTACACACCGAAAAGGCCCGCCGCGGCGAGCCTCTGGTACCTCTGATCCCTCCTCCGGACCCCTCTTCCCGGACGGGGGCGACCTTCTCAGTTGTCGTCGGCCTCCTGGTTGTTCTCGGCCTCCTTGTTGAGGTCGTCCAACATGCCCCTGAGCATCTCCAGCGTCTCGTCCGGCGTGGCCGCCGCGACGCTCAGCCGCGTCATGGCCTTGGTGTAGGCCTCGACCACGGACCGGCGGTCGATGATCTCGGCGTCGGTCAGCTGCTCCAGATAGACCATGTCCGCCAGCTCGAACTCCGAGTAGCGCAGGAGCGTGAACGAACCCGCCTCGGCCGCGTGCGCGCCCACCGCGAAGGGGACGATCTGGAGGGTGATGTTGTCGTACTCCTCGCTGAGCTGGATGAGCCACTCCAGCTGGCCGCGCATGATCTCGGGCCCCTCCTCGGGGCCGCCGATGGGGCGGCGCACCGCGGCCTCGTCGAGGATGACCCACATGCGCATGTTCTTGTCGGTGCGCAGGCGGCGCTGTCTCTTGAGTCTGGCCTCCACCCGCTGCTCGGTGACCAGGTCGGTGTCCACACCGCCGGAGATGATCGCCCGCGCGTACTCCTCGGTCTGCAGCAGACCGGGGATGAACTGGGACTCGTAGATGCGGATGTGGTCGGCGGCCTCCTCGAAGCCGACGTAGCGGGTGAACCACTTGTGCAGTGAGTCCCCGTACTCACGCCACCAACCGGGCTTGTTCGATTCGCGCGCGACTTCGAGGATTTCCTTGATCTTCTTGCGGTCGGTGACCCCGTACATCTTGAGGAGGTCCTCGATATCGCGGAGCTTGAAACCGACCCGGCCGAGTTCCATACGGCTGATCTTGGACGCCGATGCCCGAATCTTGTTCCCGGCGTCCTCGCGGCTGATACCACGGGCCTCGCGGAGTTGGCGCAGCTCGTGCCCGATCAGCATGCGGCGCACGGTGGGGCCGCTCCCCTTGCGCAATCGAGCGATATCCACGTTCGCCGCCTCTCCGTCATTCCTCGCACAAGGGTATCCGGGCTGGGAGGACACCTTTGCCATACGGTCAAGACACTACATGTATACGATAGGGCCACAGTGTCCGCACGCCCCGGAGTCGCGGCGCGGGACCGCTCCTGCCGCTCCGGCACGAGCAGCGCCACCGGTTCGGGGGGACCGCCGCCGGGAACGGGACCCTGCGGTGGACTCACACGAATTGCGCCCAAACGAACTTTCCGCCGGGCGGCGTGGGAATCACACCCCACTCTTGCGCGAAAGCACTCACCAGGGCAAGTCCCCGGCCGCCCTCCAGATCAAGATCCGCTTCCCTTCTCTGGGGGAGGGTGTCCCCTCCGTCACGAACCGCGCAGATGAATTCACCGCCGCTGCGCATCAGGGAGAGCTGAATACCCCCCTCGCCCTGCCTGGTCAAGGGCAGAGGGCCGCCGTGCCGGACCGCATTGGTGACCAATTCGGAAACAACCACCGCGACATCGCTGGACAAGTACTGCATCCCCCATTCGTGGAGAAGAGCCTCGGAAATCTCGCGCGCGGCACCCACGGCGTGGGGGCGCGGCTCGAAGCTCCATGTGACGGCGTCGTGCCTGTCTCCGCAGACGGGGGTGTTCCAGCGGCGCGAACCGTGCGTCAGGACCTTGAGCCACCAGCCACCGGCCGGTTCCGCCACCGCCTCCGCGCACTCCATGCCTTCCACTCCTCCCTGACGCACCGCGGCGAGAGCGGCAGCGGCCGCGTTCCGGCGGTCTGGTCGCGCCCGCCTTCCAGCGGGCGCGTGCCACTGCACGACTCGAATGCACGTGCATCTTGGTCTTGCAGGCAATCGTAGGACACGGCCCGACGATGTGCAGGCAAACGCGAAGACCATCTTCGGCGGGTCCGTAAAGCGGGGTAGATACGCGACAATCCCACCATGGAGAGCCGTCGCGGACAGCACCCCGGGCACCTACCGACCGGTTGGGATGCAGATAGGATCGCTTCGCGCCCACCACCTGAATTCTGGAGGTAACACCATGTCCCCAACGCCTCGTGTGGCCATCGTGACGGGTGCGGCCCGTGGGATCGGCGCCGCCACAGCTGAGCGCCTGGCGGGCGAAGGCCGCTCCGTCGCGGTGCTGGACCTGAAGGAGTCCGACGCCCAGGAGGTCGCGGACCGCATCACCGCGGCGGGCGGCACCGCACTGGCCGTGGGCTGCGACGTGTCCGACCCCGACCAGGTCAACGCCGCCGTGGACACCGTCGCCGAGCGCCTGGGCCCGCCCGCGATCCTGGTGAACAACGCCGGCGTCCTGCGCGACAACCTGCTGTTCAAGATGTCGGTCGAGGACTGGGACACCGTGATGAACGTGCACCTGCGGGGCACCTTCCTCATGAGCCGGGCCGCCCAGGCGCACATGACCAAGAACGGCTGGGGCCGGATCGTCAACCTGTCCAGCTCCTCGGCACTGGGCAACCGGGGCCAGGCCAACTACTCCGCGGCCAAGGCCGGCCTGCAGGGGTTCACCAAGACCCTGGCCATCGAGCTGGGCAAGTTCGGCGTGACCTGCAACGCGGTCGCGCCCGGGTTCGTCGAGACCGCCATGACCCGGGCCACCGCCGAGCGCATGGGCGTCAAGTACGAGGACATGAAGGCCTTCAAGGAGAACGAGATCCCGGTGCGCCGGGTGGGTCTTCCCGAGGACATCGCCAACGCGGTCGCCTTCTTCACCGGCGAGGACGCGGGGTACGTCTCCGGCCAGGTCCTCTACGTGGCGGGCGGCCCGCTGGACTAGGCCTGACCGCCCCGGCCGGCCGGGCCGGTCGGGGCGGCGTTCAGCGGGTGGTCCCCTCGGCCGGGAGGACGCCCTCCAGTGCGCCGGTGACCGCCAGCACCAGCTCCTCCACCAGGGACACCCCGCCGAAGTAGTCGGCGCTGTCGTCGGTGAGGACCGCGATCAGGTACTCGTGCTCGGCGCCGACCACGTAGCCGACGCTGTTGACCGTCCACAGGCCGCCGTTGCTCTCGCGCGGGACCCAGCCGTTCTTGATTCCGACCGCGTCCCCGGGCGCGGCGGCGGCCGAGACGCCCCAGGCCTGTTCCTCGGCCACGGACTCCATCAGCTCGCGCACGAGGGCGCGATCGGGCTCCCGCAGCGGACTGTCGTCGCAGTACAGGGCGCGCAGCAGCCGCAGCTGGTCCGCGGCGGTGGTCATGGTCGAGCCCCACACCCCCCGCGGGTTGGGATCGGTCCCGGTGAAGCCGAGCACCCCGGCGCCCCGCTCGAAGCCCTCGGTGAAACCGATCCGCGCGTACAGGCCGTCGGTGACGTCGTTGTCGCTGTAGCGGATCATCACGCTGGCCTGCTCCCGCTCAGCAGCGGTGAGTTCGCGGCCCTCCTCCTGGGCGCGCAGCAGCAGCATGGTGAGGATGCTCAGCTTGGCCACGCTCGCCGTCGGGAACTGCTGGTGGGCGTTGTGGCTGAAGGCGGCCCCGGTGCGCAGGTCCTGCACGGCGATACCGAACTCGGCGCCGTGTTCCCGGCCGATCTCCTCCAGCCGCGCGGCCACCTCGTCGCGCTGGTCCGGGGTGAGGGTCGCGCCGCCGGTGGCGGGCCCGGTGCGGGGCGCGAAGGGCACCAGGGCCAGCGCCTCGTCGGAGAGCAGGGCACGGACCAGGGCGGGGTCCGGCGAGGGCGGTTCACCGCGGGCCGCCGAGGTCGCTCCGGGCAGGGCGAAGACCATCGCCAGGGCGAGGGCGAGAGCCGCCGCGGCGACGGGCCAGACGCGGATCTGGGAAGGGGGACGGCGCCGGAGCACGTGATCACCGGTTCGTTGGCACGGTGGTGCGGATCGGATGTGCGCTTAATTATCCCAAGAACCGCCGCATAACCGACTATCCGATATCCAATCGGTACCGAATGCCACCGTTTCGTCTCCAGTGCCCCACGATTCGCTTTTAGTGCCGGGTGTCCTCGTCGATCCCGCGCGCCACGAGTGCCTCACCGGTGGCGTCGGCCATACGCATCAGCTGGACGATCACAGGGACCACGAGCAGGTGCGGGCGGCCGGACAGGCCCCGTGCCCGGTAGCCCTCCCGGGCGGCCCGCCAGGCGGCGGCGACCATCGGGATGGAGCGGACCGTGAGCGCCAGGACGAGGGCGACCCGGTCGGGGTTGGCGCCCAGGTGCCGGAGCGGGCGGGCCGCCCGCTGGAAGAGGTCGAGCATCTCGCGCACCCGGGTGGTGAGCGTGACGAGGTTGGCCAGCAGGACCAGCGCGGCCAGTTGGGCGCACAGCCGCAGGCCCGTCTGCCACTCCCCGAACAGCACCTGGAACAGGCCGATGGCCAGCAGGAACGGCCACAGCGCCCGCAGCGCCGACCAGGCCCGGCGCGCCCCCAGGCCCACCGCCGGGTAGAGCAGGAGGGCCGCGGCCAGGGCACCGAGCGCGACCCGGTGGTCGGCCCAGACGAGGAGGCCGGCACCGGCCAGCAGCAGCGCGAGGAGCTTGGTCCCGGCGGGCACCCGGTAGAGGGGGCCGGTACCGGGGACGTAGAGGCCGACGGTGCTCACCGGTCGTCCATGAGCTTGGTGTAGTGGGGCACCGCGTCACCGGGCACGCCGTCGAAGACCACGCGGCCCTCGTCCATGACCAGGACGCGGTCGAAGTCGTCGAGCAGGTCCAGGTCGTGGGTGAACAGCACGAGCTGCTGGTCCAGCCCGCTGAGGGTGCGGTGCACCATGCGGGTGTTGCGCAGGTCGAGCAGGGTGGTGGGCTCGTCGCAGACCAGCACGTCGGGTTCGGTGACCAGGACCGATGCCAGGGCGAGGAGCTGTTTCTGGCCGCCCGAGAGCAGGTGCCCGGGGTGGTCGCGGTGCCCGTCGAGCCCGTAGCGGGCCAGGGCCGCCTCCACCCGGCGGGAGGTCTCCTCGCGGCCCAGCCGCAGGGAGCGCAGACCGATCTCCACGTCCTCGGCGACGGTGGGCATGATGATCTGGTTGGCGGCGTCGGAGAAGACGAAGCCGACCCGGCGGCGGATGTGTTTGGCGTGGCGCCGGGTGTCCCACTCCCCCAGCGTCACACGGCCCTCGTCGGGGATGACGAGACCGTTGAGGGTGCGGGCGAGCGTGGACTTGCCCGATCCGTTGGCCCCGATCACGCCGATACGGTGCTCGGCGAGGTCGAGGGTGATGTCGCGCAGCACGGCGCGGTCGTCATAGGAGTGGGAGACCCCCTCAAGGCGCAGCATCAGGCGGCTCCGCCGTCCTCACCGGTGGTCTCCAGCACCGGGCGCCCCGCGGGCGGGACGGGGTAGGCGCGGAAGACCGCGTGCGCGATGAGCGCGGTGACGACGGCCTTGACCAGGTCGCCCGGCAGGAAGGCCAGCATGGAGTAGGTGGTGGCCAGGACGCCGCTCCCGGCGACGACGGCCATCCAGGGGACGCCGATGGCGTAGATGACGAGGATGCCGCCGACGATGTTGATGCCCAGGCCCGGCCAGAAGCGGTAGCGGCCGCCGCGGGTCATGAGCTCGGTGAGCATGCCGATCACCAGGGCGGCGAAGACCCAGCTCACGATGAACCCGGCCGAGGGCCGGGCCAGGACCCCGATGCCGCCCGCACCGCCCGCGAACAGGGGCAGCCCGGCCAGGCCCAGGGCGAGGAAGGCGGCGACGGCGAGGACGCCGCGCTTCCAGCCCAGCAGGGCGGGGGCGAGCATGATGCCGAGGGTCTGGAGGGTGATCGGCACCGTCGAGAACGGCAGGGGGATGGCGACGCTGACGCTGAGCGCGGCGATGAGGGCCGCGAAGACGGCGATGAGCGCGAGGTCGCGGGCGGTCAGGCCCTTGTGGCGGAGTACGGCCTTGGTCGTGGGCATGCGTGCGTTCCCTCGGAGAGGTGGTGTGCGTGGATCACTGCCCATTGTCCGGTATGTCGGTGACCAGGGAGGAGGGCGGGGCGCACAGTTCCGCGCGCCCCGCCCTTGTGGGGATCGTCCTGAGACGGGGGTCACACCTGCGGGGTGTTCAGCGGTCGCCGTCCCCGGCACGGCCCCGGTAGACCAGGCGTCCGGTGCCGTCGGGGCCGTAGCGCGCCCGCCCTCCGCCGGGTAGGGCCAGCACCAGGTCCGCCTCCCGTCGGCGCGCGCTCCCGGCGGGGCGGATCCGCGCACCGTCCAGGGGGCCGCCGACCAGTTCGGTCCACCCCGTCCTGGCCCACACGAACCCCGCCGCGAACACACCGGCCACCGTGCAGCACGTGGCCACCGCGAAGGCGGTGTGTCCGGTCCAGGTCCACAGCATCATCAGGGCGGCCGCGACCGAGAGGACGGTGAACACCACACCGGCGCGGCCGTCCAGGAGCGGTCGCCGTACGTTGTCGTCGGGAAGTGGACTCAGGGCCATGCGCTTTCACCCCGGAACCGGTCGCCTCCGGTGCCGTGCGGTCACCTCGGGCGCTGGACTTGCGTTCGGACAGGGAGGGTCCCTCGTGCGGGGCGTCCCCGGGGGTCCGCCCTCTCACCGGGGCTACCGCCTCTCGGGATCCGTGGCCACCGGCTGTGCGAGGTTCGGGTGGTGCAGGTCGAACGCCGGACGCTCGGACCGGATCCGCGGCAGCGACGTGAAGTTGTGCCGCGGCGGCGGGCAGGAGGTCGCCCACTCCAGCGAGTTGCCGTACCCCCACGGGTCGTCCATCTCGACCTGGGGGGCGTTCCTGGCGGTGACGTAGACGTTCCAGAAGAAGACCAGCGTGGAGGCCGCCAGGACGAACGAGGACACCGAGGAGATCTGGTTCAGCTCCGTGAAGCCGTCGTTGAAAAGGTAGTCGGCGTAGCGGCGCGGGAAGCCCGCGGCGCCCAGCCAGTGCTGCACCAGGAAGGTGCCGTGGAAGCCCAGGAACAGCAGCCAGAAGTGGAACTTGCCCAGCGCCTCGTTGAGCATCGTGCCGGTGAACTTGGGCCACCAGAAGTAGAAACCGGCGAACATCGCGAACACCACGGTGCCGAACACCACGTAGTGGAAGTGCGCCACCACGAAGTAGGTGTCGGTGACGTGGAAGTCGATCGGCGGCGAGGCCAGCAGCACACCCGTCAGACCGCCGAGGAGGAAGGTCACCAGGAAGCCGATCACGAACAGCATCGGCGTCTCGAAGGAGAGCTGGCCGCGCCACATCGTGCCGATCCAGTTGAAGAACTTCACGCCGGTCGGAACCGCGATGAGGAAGCTCATGAACGAGAAGAACGGCAGCAGCACCGCGCCGGTCGGGAACATGTGGTGCGCCCACACGGTCACCGACAGGCCGGTGATCGCGATGGTCGCCGCGACCAGGCCCTTGTAGCCGAAGATCGGCTTTCGTGAGAAGACCGGGATCACCTCGGTGATGATGCCGAAGAACGGCAGCGCGATGATGTACACCTCGGGGTGGCCGAAGAACCAGAACAGGTGCTGCCACAGGATCGGACCGCCGTGCTCGGCGAAATAGACCTGCGTGCCCACCATGCGGTCGGCGCCCAGGGCGATCAGCGCCGCGGTCAGGACCGGGAACGCGATCAGGACCAGCACCGAGGTGAGCAGGATGTTCCAGGTGAAGATCGGCATGCGGAACGCCGTCATACCGGGCGCGCGCATGCACAGGCCGGTGGTGATGAAGTTGACCGCGCCCAGGATCGTGCCCAGACCCGAGACCACCAGGCCCAGGATCCACAGGTCACCGCCCAGTCCCGGCGAGCGCACCGCGTCCGACAGCGGGGTGTAGGCGAACCAGCCGAAGCTCGCCGCCCCCGCCGGGGTCAGGAACCCGCTGACGGCGATGAGGCTGCCGAACAGGAACAGGTAGTAGCTGAACAGGTTCATGCGCGGGAACGCCACGTCGGGTGCGCCGATCTGCAGCGGCATGATGACGTTGCCGAACCCGACGAAGAGCGGGGTCGCGAACATCAGCAGCATGACCGTGCCGTGCATGGTGAACATCTGGTTGAAACGCTCGTTGCTCACGAGCTGCATGCCCGGAAAAAGCAGTTCTGCGCGAATGAGCACCGCCATCAGCCCGCCGAGCAGGAAGAAGCCGAAAGCGGTGATGATGTACATGTAACCGATGATCTTGTGATCGGTCGAGGTCATCCAGTTGACCAGGGTCCCCCTGGCCTCCCCCTCGCGCTCCTCCACCTCGGTTTTCACCGGTGCCACGATTCAACCCCCCATGTGCGAAAAAACGGACATTCGAAGGTTGATCGCAGACGCTTTCCGGGCCCCGCGCCCTGCGAACCCTTCCCCTGGTCCCAGGTAGCCACGTTAACGCAGGCCACAGACCCGCGAGTGCACTTGAGGCCGCGTTTACCCTTCAGATTTTCCGCATATCAACCTTTTCTCCTTTATTCGCTTCAATTCCGTTCAGGATCGTTCGGAGGGGATTTCCCCCTAAGGGCTCATCGCGTTTGGCCGGTCCGCGGTGGCGGATCAGCGTGCAGGAGATACCGGAGGCCGGGAAGCGGTCGGCCCCGCGCTCGTGGCGGCGGCATCCGGCCAGCCTGGCCATGGTGCGCTCGACCCGTCAAAGGGCTCCGAAGAAAAGCGGTGGGCTCGACCTGGTCAGAAGGTCGGTGCCGTGCACCGGGCCGCCGGACAGCGGGACGTGGTCAGCAGCGTGACCGCACGCGATAAACCCGGCGACGCCGGCGATCATCCCCGGGATACTGGTCGCCCATGGATGAGGTCAAAGTCGTCGTCGCCCATTCCGAGCGCGCGACCCTGCGCGCTGGCGACGTGTTCTTGAAGGTGGACGCCGATCAGGCACGCACCGACGTCGAGGTCGAGGCGATGTCCCTCGCGCCGGTCCCGACCCCGGAGGTCCTGTGGCGCGAGCCGCCCGTACTCGCGATCGCCGCCGTCCCGGGGACGGCGCTCGGCCGTCTCGGTGAGCCGTCGACCGCGTCGGCGGCGGCGTGGGCCGCGGCGGGTGCCGTCATCCGGCGGTTGCACGAGGCGCCCTTGCCGCCCTGGCCCGGCCGGCGCCGCCGGGGTCCCGGCGAGTTGGCGGCGGAACTCGACGGCGAGTGCGAGTCGCTCGTGACGAACGGTGTCCTGCCCGCTGACCTGGTCACCCGCAACCGCCGGGTCGCCGCGGCCGCGCTCCGGCCGTGGACTCCGGTGTTCACGCACGGCGACCTGCAGGTCGAGCACGTCTTCGTCGACGGCGACGAGGTCACCGGCATCATCGACTGGTCCGAGGCCGGCCGGGGCAACGCCCTGTTCGACCTCGCCACCCTGACGCTCGGACACGAGGAGCACCTCGACGACGTCATCGCCGGTTATGGCACAGACGTCGACCTCGACGTGATCCGCGCGTGGTGGTCGTTGCGAAGCCTGCTTGGGGTTCGCTGGCTGGTCGAGCACGGCTTCGACCCCTTCGCGCCGGGCTGTGAGGTCGACGTGCTGAGGTCCCGGCTGTGAGGCTGCGCGGGTCCGACCGCCGTGAGTGCGTTCTGACGCATCGAGCGGGCCCTCCCCCGGGCCGCATCGCCTGCCCTTACTCCCGGCAAAGTGCGGTGCGCAGTCGTCGCCAGCAGATGACGGCGCATCCGGGGGTGATGAACGCGGGGAGGGGATGGGCGCCGGTCCGAACCGGCCAGCGGGTGTGTGGGCCCCCGGGGCTATCCGGCCCCCTGGCCCTCACGCGGGGCGGAGAGGAGGGCACCCCAATCGGAGGAAGGGAAGGTGAGGTGCCCGAGAGGCCGGTTCTGGGTGTCGCGGACGTGGACGTGGGAGGGGGTGTCCGCGACCTCGACGCAGTGACCTCCCTGGTTGCCGCCGTAGCTGGACTTATGCCAGTGAGAAGGGGGCGATCCCATGGCTGTGTGCCTCCTTGTAGCGGGAGATGAAGTCAATGGACTCGTCCGGAGAGGGGGACATCGAACGGAGCACCCCGAAGCGCAACGTGCATCGTTCCACCTCGTCGGTATCAGCGGTCACACGGCCGCTGCCAGGGATCTCGGCATAGACCAAGTGCTCGCCGCCGCTCATATCCAGCACAGCAAAGGACCCATCCATCGCCGCGTGCACACCCTTGGCGAAGGGCAGGACCTGGAGGCGGATACGGGGCCTCAACGTCCGGGCGTCCTTCCTCCACCGGTGGCTGCGCGTGGAGGTCCTCGACGCCTGCGGCCGGATCCCTCCCTCCGGGTCGTCACCCCGGACAGCGGTGCCGAAAACGGGCGCGACCTGCTCCTGGTGAACGCCCTCGCCTCCCGCTGGGGACGCTTCCGGTCCCTGCGCGGCCCCGGGATGTTCTTCGAGCTGCGCTGGGACGTTCCCCGGCTCCCGGCCCCGGTGGTCCCCCTCCCCGGAAGGGACGGTGACCACCGTGGACGGCTATCACCTCAGGCCCAGCCTGGCCGTCCTCCGGCTGCGCGAGGAGTTCCCCGACTTCCTCGTCTGCGAGCTGCACGACGGGCGGGGGCGCCCCTGCTTCGTGGCGACCAGCACCCGCACCGGGGAGAACGGACAGCCCGGGCTCATCGTGCGCGGTGGAGCCGAGGAGCTGCGCACTGCGCTCTCCGTCCTGAGCGCCGGAGGCGCCGGGACGGCTCAGGGGGCGAGGGGGCATGAGCGTCGCCGTGACCCCGGAAACCGTGGGGCCTCCGTCACCCAGGAGGTCGACCGCCTCCGTGCCACCTACCGGAAGCGCGGCTGGACGGTGTGGCACGGCGATTCGACCGGCCAGTACTGGGCGGCGCACACCGGGCGCATGGTCCTGTTGAGCGGTGACAGCGCCCAGGAGCTGGCCGCGGGGATCGAGGGGATCCAGCCCCGTAAGCCGACGGCCGCGGTCCCCCGGCCCCACTCGCCGTGGCGGCTGCCGCCGAGGCCGCGCGCGCGGTACCCGGTGACTGACCGCGGCCCGGGGCTGGTGTTCCCGGGCCGCACACGGTCACCGGGACGGCGGCCGTCGCCCGACAGGGGTGCGGGGTCGTGGGCGCCACCGGGTGGCGCGGGGCCGTCGACGTTCCGGGAGCCGACGGCCGTGACGGGGAGCCGGAGGCGGGTCAGCCCACGTAGATGTTGGAGCTGCCGCTGCTCTGGTAGCCCTCGGTCGCCATGACCATGTAGTAGTTGAAGCCGCCCAGGTTCATTCCGGCCCTGTTCCAGGCGTCGAAGTGGTTGCCGGTGGTGATGCTTCCGCCCACCCTCTTCGACTGCCGGACGCTCCAGTACTGGGGGAAGGTCTGGGTGCCCTCGACGGAGGGGGAGTTGTAGCGCATCGTGCGGTAGATGTCGTAGGTGCCGCCGTCGCTGTAGACCGTGCCCCGGTGCTCGCCCGTGGGACGGTAGGTGCCCCAGCTGTCGACGATGTAGTACTCCACGAGCGGGTTGGACGTCCACCCGTAGAGGCACAGGTATCCGTTGCCGGACGGGCTGAAGCCGCCCGAGTAGTTCACGGTCCTGCGGCTGCCGTTTCTCCAGCCCTTGCCGCAGACGAAGTTGCCGGTGTTCCTCCACTGGGTGCTGTAGTTGCCGCCGTTGCCCAGGGTCATGGAGACCGAGCCGCCGCCGTCGGTCCAGAACGTGTAGTAGTAGCCCCCGTGGGTGCCGGTCTGGTTCGTGGTGATGGTCTGGGCGTGGGCGGTGCCGGGCATCGCCATGGCCGCCACGGGAGCGGCCAGCGCCAGGGCGCCGACGCCGCCGATGAGTCCTCTGCGGCTGATCTGGGGCGGGCGGGGGGCGTTGGTCTCGTCCGTTGACATGTGTCCTCCGTGCGAAGGCTGGCAGGGGGGTCAGCCAGCGTCATACGGGCCGGGGCGTCGGTGGCCAGGGGACGGCCACCGCCCTTCGGCTCCGTATAACGCGGCGGGGTTGGCTGGTTGCCGTGTGTGAGAGTATTTGTCCAACCCGGCTGGACTGTCAATAGTTTCCGGAAAATTTCGGCAAGATTGGTGTCCAGCAAGAGAGAGTCCTCCCTTGCCCATCAGCGATATCTGAGGGCCGCATCCGAGAGTGGTCCGGAGTCCGCACCCTGGGTGCCAGAAACCAGGCCACTCAATCCGAAAGTTTTCGGATAGTTTCGGAACCCATCGTGTGGCGCACGGGGCACGGCGTTCCCGGAGGCGGGGCAGGAGGGGCCCTTCGAGTACGCGCCGACGAGGAGGCCGTCTGCGTCTCTGCGGTCGACGGTGGTCGTCACGATGGCGGCGGTCCCCGTGGTGACGTGTACGGTCGCCGAACACCCGGACACGGGCCGTCCAGCGGCCGGCCCCGGACGGCTTCGGCCCTCCGGCCGGGATGGCGGCCGCGTGCTTCAGGCCGGCGCCGCCGTCGCGCGGGACCAGGGCGGTGGTCGTGTCAGCTCCCCGGCCGACCGCGTACACGTACTCCCCCCGCCGCCGCGGGCATGCCGGGGCCCGCCGCGCCGGGGGGGCTCACTCCCGGGTGCCGCGGGCCAGCCCCGCGATGAGGAGCGCGGCGAGCGCGGGGAGGAAGTACACGCCGACCGACAGGATGCTGAGGGCGGTCATGGCGAGCACGGGAGCGGCGCAGACCCAGGCCGCGGTGCGCCGGTACCGCTCAGGCGCAGCGAACGGAAGCGCGCTGAACAGGGTGATGGCACCGCCCCAGAGGAGGACGTTGGAGCTCTGGTCCGTGAGAACGATGAGCAGGAGCGTGGCCGCGGCGGCGGCCAGCGGAGCGAGGACGAGAGCGATGCGCGCGGCGGAGGTGGACATCGTTTCTCTTTCCTGAGGGTGCGGCTGTGTGCCGGAGACCGTCCGGCCTCCGGCACACACGGATCGTGATTCGGATTTCCAGACCATCTTTTTCCTCGTCGAGGGTGCGCTCCAACTGTTCGCTGAACGGCAGCAGGGCCTTGCACCCACCTGGCTTCGACCATTTTCAGACACCCGCATACTTCCGGTGGCCTGGCCGCGGGCCGTGTTCCCGTCCGCGTGGACACGGGTGTCGGTGGTGCGCAGAAAGCGTTGTCGCGGAAATGGTCGTAGGCACTGGAGGCGGTCTGCCAGGAGGTGTGGACGTTGTTCCAGCCGCTGCCCCAGGCTCCAGCCCGAGGCGGAGAGGTAACGTGCCGCCCGCTCACCCGCGGGCACCGGCGGACGCGGCGGCGACCACCGCGCCGGAGAGCGGGGAGGAACAAGGATCCTTTGCAGGGCGCGCGTTCTTCTTTCGGGGCAGGGGAAGTGCTTACGAACTTCGCCCCCGGGCTCCCCCCAACGCCCCGACAAGGGCCGTCATCGCACTCGAAGGTGTCCGGACGCGGACAGGGCGGCGAGCTGCCGGCCACCGCGCGGGACGGCAGCGGGAGAAGGAGTACGTGACGCGGTCGATGACGGTCGGACCGCCGTGGTGACCGGTCGGTCCCTGTGGTGGCGTGCACGGCCGCCGAATCCCGGGGCGCGTGTCCGCGGGCGGTCCCCGAACAGCGGGACCGCCCGCGGACACGGTGCGCCCGGACGTCAGCCCCGGGCGGCCTCGGCGCGGCGGATGCGGGTGATGGGAACCGGGAGCACGCACACCGGAACGGGGACGTCCAGACGGTGCCCCGTGTCGGCCGGAACGCCCGTGTCGGGGTCGATCCGCAGCGAGGCCAGCGAGTCCCCGTTCTGGGCCGCCACCACCAGGTGGTCGGGCTCCTCGCGGTGCCCGCGCACGACGGTGAAGTTGCGCGGCCAGGCACCTCCCGCCGGGGTGTCGGCGACGTGCTCCAGGCGGGCGCCTCCGTCGCGGACGGCGAGGGTGGCGATCGAGTCGGCGCCCCGGTTGGACACGTACACGCAACCGCCGTGCACGAGGATCTCGGCGGGGAAGTTGTCCCCCGCGGCCTCCTCGCCGGTGGCGTGGACCGACCCCAGGTGCTCGCCGGCGCCCTCCCGGGCGTCCCAGCGCACCACGTGCACCCGTGAGTCCAGCTCACCGGCCACGTACACGTACTCCCCCGCCACCGCCGCGTGCCGGGGACCGGTGCCCGGGGGCAGCGCCACGGCGCCCGCCTGTGCGTCGCCGCGCAGGACGCGCAGCTCGTCGGTGCCCAGGTCGGCCACCAGGACGTGCCGGTCGTCGGGAGCGGCCGCGCTGTGCGCGTGCGGGCCCTCCTGGCGTTCGGTGACCGGGCCGCTCCCGGTGTGCGCGAGCTCCACCGGTCCGGCGGCGAACGCTCCGTCGCCGCCCAGGCCGTACACGGCGGCCACGCCGTTGGCGTAGTTGGTCACCACCAGCTCGGAGCCGCGCGCGAGCACGTGGCAGGGCGACCCGCCTCCGGTGGCGGCCCGGCCCAGCTCGGTGAGCTCGGCCCTCCCGTCGACGCGGAAGGCGGTGACGGTGCCCTCGGCGCGCTCGTTGACCGCGTACACCGTGGGCGGGTCCGCGTGGAAGGCCAGGAAGGAGGGACCCGGGGTGCGGGCGGCCACGCCCCCGTCCGCCATGTGGCCGGTGATGGGGTCGAACCAGACCCGGTAGACGCCCTCGCCCTCCCCGGACGGGTCGGAGTCGGGGGTGTAGGTGCCCACGAGCAGCAGCCGCCGCCCGTCCCAGGAGTCGTCCACCGGAATCCCCGTTTCCCTCGTCCTATGGCGTCAGTGGTCTGAACAGCCGGGCGCATGCTACAGGCACGGTGTTCCACCGCCCGGCTCCGGGATGCCGTTTCCGGTGAGCCGGACACGCCGGGTGAACTCCGCGGTGCCCGCTGCCGGAAGCGGGTCCGCTTCCCCGCCCCTCGGGCGTGCCCCGGCGGGCGACGGGACCTCCGCGGTCGGGTTCCCCGCGGTTGACGCCGTGGACGCGGACACGGTTGGCGGCCCGGGGACCGGGTAGTGGTCCGCGCATGCTGCTAGTGAGACCGCCGGGCGTGTACCGGGCACAGGAGGACACCGCGTTGCTCCGTGACGTGCTGCGCCAGCGCGGCCAGGTCGCCGGCCGTTCGGTCCTCGACGTCGGTTCGGGTACCGGGGCGCTGGGCATCGAGGCCTTCCGCAACGGCGCGGTCAGTCTCACCTCGATCGACCTGTCGCGGCGCTCCGTACTGGCGAGCTGGCTCAACAGCCGGCTGCACGGGGTCCCGGCGACGGTCCGGCGCGGTGACCTGTTCGCTCCCGTGGCCCCGCGCCGCTTCGACCTCGTGCTCGCCAACCCGCCCTACGTGCCCGCCGCCGGTCCGCTGCCGCCCCGCCACCGGATGGCGAGGTGCTGGGACGCGGGACCGGACGGACGGATCCTGTTGGACCGCATCTGCGCGGAGGCGCCTTCGGTGCTCAGCGAGGACGGCGCGCTGCTGCTCGTGCAGTCCGAGCTCGCCGACGGGCGGACCACCGTGGACCAGCTCAGGCGGGCGGGGCTGGTGGCCGAGGTCATCGCGAGGGCCCGCGTCCCGTTCGGGCCGGTCCTGCGGGCGCGTGCTCCGATGCTGCGCGCCCGCGGGCTGCTCGGCCCCGAGCAGGTGGAGGAGGAACTCGTGGTCATCGAGGCGCGCCATGGGTGAGGCCCGTCGCCGGGTCATCGTCACCGACGAGGGCCCGGTCCTCGTCTACGGCCCGACCGACGTGGAGATGCCCGACGGAACACGCGTGCGCAGCGACCGGGCGGTCACCGCGCTGTGCGCGTGCGGCCGCAGTCGGCGCCGCCCGTTCTGCGACACCAGCCACCGTCGCCGCGTACGCGGCGAGGAGGGGAAGGAGCACGCCCCGTGACCACGACGATGCTGGGGACGCCGACGCTTCCCGCGCCCCGCGGCCCGCTCTCCGGGGCGGTTCTGTCCGCACTGCGCGGAGACCGGCCCGAACTTCCCGACGTGGAGGAGTCCCCGCCCTACGGCGAGGACCTCCAGCTGGCGCTCTACTGCTGCTACGAGCTCCACTATCGCGGGTTCCGGGGGGTCGACGCCGAACGCGAGTGGGACCCGGCGCTGCTGGCGTTCCGCGCCGGGTTGGAGAGGGCCTTCCTCGGTGCGCTCAGAGACGACGTGCCCGCCGACGCGGACGTCGAGGGCGAGATCAGCGCACTCCTCGTCGAACACGTCGACGCGTTCGGCGTCTCCCACCACCTGCGCCGCCGCGGGGAGCTGTGGCAGCTGCGCGAGTACGTCGCGCACCGCTCGCTCTACCACCTGAAGGAGGCCGACCCGCAGACCTTCGTCATCCCGCGCCTGGACGGCCCGCCGAAAACCGCCCTCGTGACGGTGCAGCACGACGAGTACGGTTCGGGAGACCCCGAGCGGGCGCACTCCAGGCTCTTCGCCGACATGATGGTCGAGCTCGGCCTCTCCGACACCTATGGCGCCTATCTCGACTCCGCCCCCGCCGAAGTACTGGCCGAGGTCAACTTCATGTCGCTGTGCGGGCTGCACCGCGGGTTGCGCGCGGCTCTGATCGGGCAGTTCGCCACCGTCGAGCTCACCTCCTCCCCCGGTGCGGACCGGATGGTCAAGGCCATGCGGAGGCTGGGCTGCGGTCCGACCGCCCTGCGGTTCTACGCCGAGCACGTCGAGGCCGACGCGGTGCACGAGCAGCTCGTCCGGCGCGAGGTGATCGCACCGCTGCTGAGGGCCGAACCGGGGTTGGCCCCCGACGTCTCGTTCGGAATCCGCGGTAGCACGTTCCTGGCCGCCCGGTTGGAGGAGCGCCTGTTGCACCACTGGAACCACGGCGAGTCGAGCTTTCGCGACGGGTCGAACGCGGGGAGACCATGAAACCGCCCGGACCGGCGGCGCGGGCCAGCGTCCTCCCGGTCGCCGACAGGGGCGGCACGGTGCCGGAGGACGCGGTCGTGCGCGACTGCCTCCGGCGGACACCGCCCCGGCTGCCGCCCTGGCTCGGCTACGACGCGGTCGGCTCCGAACTGTTCGAACAGATCACCGAGCTGCCCACCTACTACCTGACCCGCGTGGAACGCGGCCTGCTGGAACGCCACTCCCCCGAGATAGCCGAGCTGCTCGCCTGCGGGCGGATCGCGGAACTGGGCAGCGGAAGCGCGAAGAAGACACGGCTGCTGTTGGAAAGCTGCGTGCGCCTGCGCGCGACCACCTACCTTCCGATCGACGTCGACCGGGGCATGCTGCGGTCCAGCGGCGCCGCGCTGTGCGCGGAGCTGGACCGGTTGGAGGTCACGGGCCTGTGGGGGCGCTACGAAGCCGGTCTCGACTGGCTGCGCACCCACCCGGGCGAGCCGCTCGCGGTCGCCTTCCTCGGCAGCAGCTTCGGCAACGCCACGCGCGGGGAGCGTGACGCGCTGCTCGGCGAGATCGCCCGCACCCTGGGCCCGGGTGAGGGCTTCCTGGTCTCCGCCGATATGGACAAAGACCGTGAGGCCCTGGAGACCTGCTACAACGATCCCGCCGGACACTCGGCCTTCGCCGACTTTCGGCTCAACTACCTCACCCAGCTCAACCGTCGCTACGGCTCCGCCTTCGTGCTCGACGACTTCGTCCCGGAGGCCTGTTACGACGCGGACACCTCCACCGTGGAGGGACGCCTCCGTGCCCGAGCCGACCGGACGGTGCCCGTGCCGGGGCTCGGACTCACACTGCGCATACCGCGCGGGCACTTCCTCAACGTCGGCTACTCGGTGAAGTTCAGCGTCCAGCGGCTGACCCGCGAGGTGGGAGCGCACGGTTTCAGCCTCCAGGCCCAGTGGCGGGACTCCGAGACCCCGTACGGGATCTTCCTCTTCCGCCGCCGCGAGACCTGAACGGACGCCGCCGCCCGGGAACGCACGGCCCCGGGGCCTACCCGCGCTCGGCGGCCCTGACCGCCTCGACGGCCTTGAGGATGCGCTTGTCGGAGACGGGGTAGGCGGTGCGCAGCTCCTGGGCGAACAGGCTGACCCGGTACTCCTCCAGCATCCAGCGCAGCTCCCGGACGTCCGGGTCGGCGGCGCGTCCGGCGGGGAGGGCCCCCCGCACCCCGGCGACGGCCTGGCGCATCTGCTCGACCTTGGACATGTTCACCTGGTCGCGGCGCGGGTTCTCCGGCAGCTTGTCCAGCCGTACCTCCACCCCGCGCAGGTAGCGGTGCAGGTGGTCCAGGCGGGCCAGGCCGGTGCGGGTGACGAAACCGTCCCCGACCAGGTCGCCGAGCTGGCCCTGCACGTCGTTGAGCGAGGGCAGCACCGCCAGCGAGGTGGTGCCCTTGACCTTCTTGGACACCTTGCGCCACTGCACGAGGACGCGGGCGGACTTGTCCAGGACCTCCTGGAGGGTGTCACCGAGGTCGGCGCGCACCCGCTCGGAGAGTTTGTGGAAGTCCTCGCCGTTCCACACCGGCCCGCCCTCACGGGCCAGCAGGTGGTCGACGGCGGCCATCTCGGCGTCGGCGAGCATCTTCTTGACCGAACCGTGCGGGTTGTCGGCCAGGGCGAGCTTGTCGGGGTTGTTCAGCCCCTTGCTGACCACGTGCGCCACGGAGGGCACGGTGAGCAGCAGCAGGCGGCGGGTGCCCGCCCACATGGCGGCGCGCTGCTCGGGGCGGGTGTCGAAGATGCGGATCGCGACGCTGTCGCCCTCGTCCACCAGCGCCGGGTAGCCCTTGACCTTGGGGCCCAGGGCCTTGCGCTCCAGGGTCTGCTCCAGCGGGCCGAAGTCCCAGGAGGTGAGTCCCTTCTTCTCCACACCCCTGGCCTCGGCGGAGATGGCCTCGCGCAGGCGCGGCTTGAGCTTGGCCCGCAGCCGCTCCAGGTCCTTGTCCTCGGCCAGGGTGCGCTGGCGGTCGTCCACGGCGCGGAAGGTGATGCGCAGGTGGTCGGGCACCTTCGCCAGGTCGAAGTCGGACGGCCGGATCCGGTCGCCCGCCATCTGGGTGAGCTCCGCGGCCAGCGCCTCGGCCAGCGTCCCCTCGTAGGGGGCCAGTCCGGACAGCGCCCGGGCGGCGTTGTCGGGCACGGGCACGAAGTTGCGGCGCAGCGGCTTGGGCAGGGAGCGGATGAGCGCGGTGACCAGCTCGGCGCGCAGCCCCGGGATCTGCCAGTCGAACCCGGTGTTCTCCACCTGGTTGAGGAACTTCAGCGGGATGTGCGCGGTGACGCCGTCGGAGTCGCTGCCCGGCTCGAACTGGTAGGTGAGCGCGAACGCGAACGCGCCCTGGCGCCACACGTCGGGGTAGTCGTCCTCGCTGATCGCCCCGGCGCCCTCGTTGATGAGCTCCTCGCGGGTGAAGTCCAGGAGCTTGGGGTCGGTGCGCCGGGCCTGCTTCCACCAGGCGTCGAAGTGGGCGGCCGAGACCACCGAGTCCGGGACGCGGGCGTCGTAGAAGGCGAAGAGGGTCTCGTCGTCCACGACGATGTCGCGGCGCCGAGCCCGGTGTTCGAGGTCCTCCACCTCCTCCAGCAGCCTGCGGTTGTCGTGGAAGAAGTGGTGGCGGGTCTCCCAGTCGCCCTCGACCAGGGCGCGGCGGATGAACAGCTCCCGGGACAGCTCGGGGTCGATCCTGCCGTAGGAGACCTTGCGCTGCACGACGATGGGCACGCCGTAGAGGGTGACGCGCTCGAAGGCCATGACGGCGCCGCGCCTGCGCTCCCAGTGCGGCTCGCTGTACTGACGCTTGACGATGTCCCCGGCCAGCTCCTCGGCCCACTCCGGTTCGATCCGGGCGACCATGCGGCCCCAGAGCTTGGAGGTCTCCACCAGCTCGGCGGCCATCACGTAGCGGGGCTGCTTCTTGAACAGCGCCGACCCGGGGAAGATCGCGAAGCGGGCGCCGCGCCCGCCGAGGTACTCGTGCTTCTCGGGGTCCTTGAGGCCCACGTGGGAGAGGAGACCGGCCAGCAGAGACATGTGCACGCCGCGGGGGTCGGCGGCCTCCTCGCGCGGGGCCGGGACCTCCACGTCCATGGAGCGCAGCACCTGTTTGAGCTGGCCGTGGATGTCCTGCCACTCGCGGACGCGCAGGTAGTTGAGGTACTCGTCGCGGCACAGCCTGCGGAACTGGTTGCCCGACAGCTCCCGCTGCTTCTCGCGCAGGTAGTTCCACAGGTTGAGGAAGGCCAGGAAGTCCGACTCCTTGTCGGCGAACCGGGCGTGCGCCTGCTGGGCCTGCTGCTGCTTGTCGGAGGGGCGCTCACGCGGGTCCTGGATGGACAGGGCCGAGGTGATGACCAGGACCTCGCCCAGGCAGTCGCGCTGTTCGGCCTCCAGGATCATCCGGCCCAGGCGCGGGTCCACCGGCAGCTGGGCCAGGCGGCGGCCCGTCCGGGTGAGTCTGCGCTTGGCGCCCGAGGGGTCGGGGTGCAGGGCGCCCAGCTCGGTGAGGAGGTTGACGCCGTCCTTGATCTGGCGGTGGTCCGGGCCGTCCACGAACGGGAAGGCGGCCACGTCGCCCAGGCCCAGGGCGGCCATCTGCAGGATGACCGAGGCCAGGTTGGTGCGCAGGATCTCGGGGTCGGTGTACTCGGGGCGGGAGAGGAAGTCCTCCTCCGAGTACAGCCGGATACAGATGCCCTCCGACACGCGGCCGCAGCGGCCCTTGCGCTGATTGGCCGAGGCCTGCGAGACGGCCTCGATGGGCAGGCGCTGGACCTTGGTGCGGTGGGAGTAGCGGGAGATGCGCGCGGTGCCGGGATCGATGACGTACTTGATGCCCGGCACGGTCAGCGAGGTCTCTGCGACGTTGGTGGCCAGCACGATGCGGCGGCCTCTGTGGGAGGACCACACGCGTTTCTGCTCGGCGACCGACAGCCGCGCGTACAGCGGGAGGACCTCGGTGTTCGGGAGCTTCTTCTTCTCCAGGGCCTCGGCGGTGTCGCGGATCTCGCGCTCGCCGCTGAGGAAGACCAGCACGTCGCCGGGGGCCTCGCGGCCGAGCTCGTCGACGGCGTCCAGGATGGCCTGGGTCTGGTCGCGGTCGGTGCCCCCGCCCGGGTTTCTCTCCTCGGGGTCGAGGATCTCCTCCGAGATCGGCCGGTAGCGCACCTCCACGGGGTAGGTGCGGCCGGAGACCTCGACGATGGGGGCGTCGTCGAAGTGGCGGGAGAAGCGCTCGGGGTCGATGGTGGCGGAGGTGATGACCACCTTCAGGTCCGGGCGCCTGGGCAGCAGCTGCTTGAGGTAGCCCAGCAGGAAGTCGATGTTGAGGCTGCGCTCG
This sequence comes from Nocardiopsis sp. FR4, assembly GCF_009830945.1. Taxonomy (GTDB): domain Bacteria; phylum Actinomycetota; class Actinomycetes; order Streptosporangiales; family Streptosporangiaceae; genus Nocardiopsis. The sequence goes on from NZ_VWVV01000009.1 coordinate 122,916, forward strand.
TGGGCCTCGTCGATGATGAGCGTGTCGTACTGGCGCAGCATCCGGTCGTGCTGGATCTCGGCCAGCAGGATGCCGTCGGTCATGAGCTTGACCAGCGTGCTGTCGCTGGAGGAGTCGGTGAAGCGGACCTTGTAGCCGACCGTCTCGCCCAGGGGCGTGCCGATCTCCTCGGCGATGCGCTCGGCGACCGTGCGGGCGGCCAGCCGCCGGGGCTGGGTGTGGCCGATGGTGCCCATGACGCCGCGACCCAGCTCCAGGCAGATCTTGGGCAGCTGGGTGGTCTTTCCCGAGCCGGTCTCACCGGCGACGATGACGACCTGGTGGTCGCGGATGGCCTCGGCGATGTCCTCGCGGCGGGCGCTGACCGGGAGCGCCTCGGGGTAGGTGAGCTCCGGCACCGCCTCGCGGCGCAGCGCGACGCGCAGGACGGCCTCGTCGATGTCCGCGGCGATCTGGGCGGTGACGGCGGCGCGGCGGCGCTCGTCGCGGATCTTGGCCAGGCCGTCGATACGCCGACGGAGCCGGTGGCGGTCCGAGGGCATGAGGTCGCGCAACCGGGAACGCAGTGTGTCCGCGGCGGGCGCGGGCGTGGTGGTGCTCATCAGTAGTCAAGGGTAGAAGGGGCGGCAACCGGTTTTTCCCGCCGGGGCCGCGCCGGGGCGGACGGCACGTCGGGGGCCGCGGGCACGTAGGGCCCAACGCGCGCCGGGCCGGTTCTGTTCCGCCCCGGGCCACGGGCCCTTCCACGCGGGCGCCCTGTGGTTCGCGGGGGGGGAACGGAACGGTTCCCGGGCCCGGGGTGGGCCTGGGCCGCTCGCGCGGCCGGGCCCCCCGGGAGGTGGCCGCCGTCACCAGCGCCCGCCGCGTGGACGGGGCCACGCGGCGGGCGGACCGGTCAGCGGAGTTTCCTGACCCGGTTGCGCAGGCGGCGCACCAGCGAGCGCCTCCTCGACTCCCCGTCGGGCTGGGCGGCGGCCTCCCCGTCGGGCCGGGCGACGATCTCCTCGACGGCCTCGGCCGTGTCCTGGGCGTACGCCTCCAACATGGTGAGGTGGTCGCCCGGGACCCGGACGCCGGCGTCCTGGCCGGGCCACTCCCACCCCGTTTCAAGCACCTCGCCCGAGGGGGTGCGCACCGGCTCCTCCGGGCAGACCTGGGTGATGGGCACCGGGAGGGGGCCGGGCCGCCAGTCGGCGAACAGCCCCAGGTAGCCACCCATGGCGGTCAGCCGGGCGGCGTCGAGGAGTTCGAACTCGCTGGCGCGGGCCATCACCGACTCCGTGACGATGGGCAGCGAGGCGGCGACCAGCGGCAGCACGCCCTCCTCACCCGGCAGGGGTGTGTCCAGCAGCACCAGCCCCGCGGGGGTGCGGCCGCGCCGGTGGAGCTCCTCCGCCACGGCGTGCGCCGCCCAGCCGCCCGAGGACCGTCCCACCAGGACGAGCGGCGCACCGTCCGCGGCGCGGAGCGCCGCGTCGGCCTGCCCGTTGACGAAGACCCCGAGATCGGCGGGCAGCCCCTCCTCGGCGAGGAACCCGGGGGCGGGCAGGGCGTGCACCCGGCGCCGGTCCCGCAGCCCCGCCGCGAACCGGGCGAACTCCTGGGCGCCCGAGGTCATGACCAGGGACGGGAAGCAGACCAGGACCGGTTCCTCCGAGCCCGCGCAGAGCTGGACCGGCTCGACCGGCCACGCCTGCCCGGCGGTGATCACCGCCCGGCCCCGGGACGCGGCCCGGACCATCGCGACCGCTTCCTGGGGCCTGCCGTCCGCGCAGGTGTCGCGGAACAGCCCCACCAGGGTGTCGGTGGGCCGCTCCGGTCCGGCCTGGTCCGTGCCCCCGCCCATCCGCTCGTCCAGGTGGGCGGCCAGCAGGGAGGGGGTCCGGTGCTCGAACACCACGGACGCGGACAGCCGCAGCCCGGTGGTCTCACGCAGGTGGTTGCGCAGCTCCACCACCGTGAGCGAGTCGAAGCCCGTCTCCAGGAAGTCCTGGTCGGCCTCCACACGCCGGCCCGAGGGGTACCCGAGGATCTCGGCGGCGCGCACCCCGATCAGTTCGCGCAGCAGGGCGCGGCGTTCGTCGCCGGGTGCGGCGGCCCGCAGCCGCGCGCCCGCCCCGGAGTCGGAGCGCCGTACCCGCTGGGCCCGCACGAGTCCGCGCAGCAGGTGCGGGACGGCTTCGGGTGAGTCCGCGCGCGCCCGCAGGCCGGCCAGGTCCATCGGGACGGGGAGCAGGTGGGCGCGGTCGACGTCCGCGGCGGCGTCCAGCAGCGCGCACCCCTCGTCCGCGCCGATGGCCTCCACGCCCCACATCCGGGACATGCGGGAGGTCTCCACCTCCCCCAGGCGTGCGGTCGCCTCGCTCGTGTCGGCCCACCGCCCCCAGGCCAGCGACTGCGCGGGCAGCCCCAGGGCCCTGCGGTGGTGGGCGAGCGCGTCCAGGAACGCGTTGGCCGCCGCGTACCCGGCCTGGCCCGCCGAGCCGAGCACACCGGCCGCGGAGGAGAACAGCACGAAGGCGTCCAGGTCCAGGTGGGCGGTGGCCCGGTGCAGGTTCCAGGCGCCGTCGACCTTGGGGGCCAGGACCCTGTCCAGGGCCTCGGGGGTGAGCCGGGTGACGGTGGCGTCGTCGACCACGCCCGCGGAGTGGATCACGGCGGTGAGCGGGTGGGCGTCGGGGATCGTGTCCAGGAGCGCCCGCACGGCCCCGGGATCGGCGACGTCGCAGGCGGCCGGGGTCACGTGTGCGCCCAGGGCGCCGAGTTCGGCCGCGAGCTCGGCGGCTCCGGGGGCGTCGGCTCCCCGGCGTCCGACCAGAAGCAGCCGGGTGACGCCGTGCCGGACGACCAGGTGGCGGGCGACGAGGGCACCGAGTGTGCCGGCGCCGCCGGTGACCAGGACGGTGCCGCCGGGGCGCAGCCGGGTGGACATGTCCAGGACGAGCTTGCCGACGTTGCGGCCCTGCTGCATGTGGCGGAAGGCCTCCACCGCCCGCTCCACGGGGTAGCGGGTGATCCGCGCCGGGGGCCGCTCTCCCCCCAGGAGGGCCAGGACGTCGGTGAGGGCCCGCTGGATGCGTTCGGGATCCTCAAGCGGCAGGACGAACGGGATGTAGCGGACGCCGCCGTGGTCGGCCGCCACGCGGGCGGGGTCGCGGAGTTCGTTGCGCCCCAACTCCACGAAGCGTCCCGTGGGGGCCATCAGCCGCAGTGAGGCGTCGATGGCCGCACCGGTGAGGGAGTTGAGGACGACGTCCACGGGCGGAGCCACCTCGCGGAAGCGCTCCTCGAAGTCGAGTCGGCGCGAGTGCGCCAGGCGCTCCTCCTCGACGCCCTGCTCGCGCAGGACCTCCCACTTCTCCGGGCTGGCCGTGGCCAGGACCTCGACGCCCAGGCGCCGGGCCAGGTGCAGGGCAGCCTGGCCCACTCCCCCGGCCGCGGAGTGGACGAGCAGCGTCTCGCCGGATCTGAGTCCGGCCTCCTCCAGGGCCAGATGGGCGGACAGGTAGACGGCGGGCACTGAGGCCGCCGTGGCGTAGTCCCAGCCGGACGGGACGGGAGCCACGAAGGCGCGCCGGGCGACGGCGACCGGGCCGAAGGCGCCGGGGAAGACGCCCATCACCCGGTCGCCCGGGGCCAGGTCCGCCACGCCGGAGCCGACCTCCAGGACCAGGCCCGCGCCCTCGTTGCCGATACCCCCGGGTTCGGGGTACATGCCCACGGTGATCAGGACGTCGCGGAAGTTGACCCCGGCCGCCCGGACCGCGACGCGGACCTCGTCGGGGGCCAGGGGACGGCGCTGGTCGGGGTCGGGGACGGGGGCGAGCCCGTCGACCCTGCCCGGGTCGCGCACGTCCAGCCTCCAGTCCGTGCGGCGCCGCGGCGGGCGGACGCCGTCACGGTCCGTCCGGGCCTCGGCCAGGCGGGGGGCGTACAGGCGGCCGTCGCGGACGGCCACCCGCGGCTCCCCGGTCGCGGCGGCCGCCGCGAGGAGGGCGGTGTCGACCCGGTCGGCGTCCAGGAGGAGGAAGCGTCCCGGGTTCTCGGTCTCGGCGGAGGCCACCAGACCCCACACGGCGGCCCCGGGCAGATCCACGTGCCCGGCGGGGTCGTCGGGAAGGCGAACGGCGCCGTCGGTGAGGACCGCGATCCTGGCCCCGGCGAGGCGCTCGTCGTCCACCCACTCCCGGAGCAGGGCCAGAAGGCGGTGGAGTTCGGCGCGGACGCGGTCGGGTGCCTCCCCGTCGCCGCCGCCCGCGGGGACGACGATCATCTCGGGTGCGGGCGCGCCCGCCTCCAGCACGGCCTCCAGGGCGGCCGTGTCGGTGTGGCGCCGCAGGCCCTCCGGGCCGGTGGCGCCCACGGCCACCCACGTGTCGGTGCGGTCCGGGTGCCCGCCGACCGCGGGCGGGGCCAGTTCCGTCCAGTCCTGCTGGAAGAGGGCGGGCGGCTCCGCGGCGGCCGGGGCCTCGCGCACGGTGAGGCTGTCGATCGACAGCACCGGCGCGCCGTCGGGGCCGGTGTGGATCACCGACCACGTGTCGCGGCCGGTCCGGGTGACGCGGGTCCGCAGCCGGGAGGGCGCCTCGGTGGTGTACAGGCGCACGCCCCGCCAGGCGAAGGGCATCGGGGAGCGCCGCTCACCACCGCCCGCGAGGTGGTGCAGCAGCAGCGCCTGCAGCCCGGCGTCGGTCAGCGCGGGGTGGGGGCCCGCAACGCCGGGGGCGTCCTGCGGCGGGGTGTCGGACCCGGCCTCGCTCACCACCCCGGCCCCGTCCTCCCACGCGGCGCGCAGCCCCCGGAAGGCGGGCCCGTAGTGGTAGCCGAGCGCGGAGAAGCGCGGGTAGGCCCCCTCCACCGGCAGCGGCACCGCGTCCGCGCGCGGGCCCTCGGCGGGGGGCGGGCCCTGCCCGGTCTCGGGGACGAGTTCGCCCTCCGCGTGCAGGGTCCAGGCCTCCTCTCCTTGGGCGAGGGAGAACACGCGCACGGCGCGGGCTCCGCCGCCGTCGGGGGCCTCGACCAGGACCTGGATCCGCGGTCCCGGCTCCCCCTCGCCGGAGGGCACCACCACCGGTGTCCGCAGTGTGAGGTCGGCGATCTCGGGACACCCGCACTCGCGTCCCGCGTGGAGCAGCAGGTCCACCACGGCGGTGCCGGGCAGCAGGGCACGGTCACCGAGGGCGTGCTCGGTCAGCCACGGGTGCCGCCCGGGGTCGAGCACGCCGGTGAACACCGTGCGCCCGGTGTCGCCGACGGGGACGCGTGCGCCGAGGAGCGCGTGTCCGGTGCCCGTGACGCCCAGCGCGGAGGGGTCTCCCGAGGCCCGGAGTTCGGGCAGCCAGTACCGGCGGACCTGGAACGGGTAGGTGGGAAGCTCCACCGGCGCCCCGCCGGTGGAGCCGAGCACGCGGTCCCAGTCCACGCCGACGCCCTGGCAGTGGGCTCGGGCCAGGGCGGCCGTGAACCGGGAGGGTCCGTCCTCGTCCCGGCGCAGCGTGCTGATCACCGGCCGGTCGGTACCGGCCGCCTCCAGGGTCTCCTCCATCACCGGCGTCAGCACCTGGTGCGGGCCGACCTCGACGAACGCGCCGGAGCGGCGGGACAGGCCCGCGATCACCGGGGCCAGGGCCACCGGGTGGCGCAGGTTGCGGTACCAGTAGTGCGCGTCCAGGCGGGCGCCGTCCACGGGCACGAGTTCGGGCACGGACTCCGGCGACCACTCGGGGGCGGTGGCGACCGTGGAGTAGAAGGGGACCTCTCCCGAGCGCGGCCGGATCGGCGCCAGGTCCTCCAGCAGCCGGTCCCTGACCCGGTCGACCGGGAAGGCGTGGGAGCAGTAGTCCAGGCCGAAGTCGCGCACCCGCACGCCGTCGCGCTCGCAGGCGGCGACGAACTCGGTGACCGCGTCGCGGTCACCGGCTGCGACGGTGGCGTCCGGGCCGTTCACCCCGGCCACGACGATCTGGCCCTTCCAGGGTGCGATGAGTTCCGTCAGGCGCTCGGCACCGACCCGGACCGCCGCCATGCCGCCGTGTCCGGCCACGTCGTGGAAGACGCGGCTGCGCAGCGCGCTGACCCGGGCGCCGTCCTCCAGCGACAGCGCGCCCGCCACGCACGCCGCGGCGACCTCGCCCTGGGAGTGCCCCACCACGGCGGCGGGCTCCACTCCGGCGGCGCGCCACAGCCGCGCCAGCGAGACCATGACCGCCCACAACGCGGGCTGCACCACGTCCACCCGGGCTCGGGGCCCCGCCACCTCCGGTGCCCCGGGTTCGCCACGCAGCACGGCCTCCAGGGACCAGTCGGTGAACGGCGCCAGGGCAGCCCCGCACTCGGCCAGCGAGTCCGCGAACACCCGCGAGGAGGCCATCAGGCCCCGGGCCATCCCCGGCCACTGGCCCCCCTGCCCGGGGAACACGAACACGGGGTCCACGGAGCGGCCGGTGCGGCCGACCGTGCCGGTGACCACCCCCTCGGCGGGACGGCCCTCGGCCAGCGCGCGCAGCCCTTCGACGAGTTCGGCGTGCCCGGCGCCCACGACCGCGGCCCGGTGCGCGAAGGCGGTCCGGGCGGTGGCCAGGGCCCGGGCCACCCCGGCGGGCGGCGCGGCGCCCCCCTCCAGGTGCGCGCGCAGACGCGCGGCCTGTTCGGCCAGGGCCGGGGCGGTGCGCGCGGAGAGCACCCACGGCAGCGGCCCCTCCACCAGCGGCCTGGCGGCAACCTCCCCTCCCCGTGCCGGGTCCGCCTCCGCGGCCCCCTCCGGCGCCCGCTCCTCGGGGGCCTCCTCCACGATCACGTGCGCGTTGGTCCCGCTGACGCCGAAGGAGGACACCCCGGCCCGGCGGACCCGCTCGCCCCGCTCCCAGCGGCGCGGTTCGGACAGCACGCGCAGCCGTCCCGACGACCAGTCCACGTGCGGTGTGGGCTCGTCGGCGTGCAGGGTGCGCGGCAGTGTCCCGTGGCGCAGGGCGAGCACCATCTTCATGATCCCGGCCACCCCGGCGGCGGCCTGGGTGTGGCCGACGTTGGACTTCAGCGAGCCCAACCCCACCGTCCCGGCACCCCGGTCCGGCCCGAACACGTCCATCAGCGCCTGGGCCTCGATGGGGTCGCCCAGTGCGGTTCCCGTTCCGTGCGCCTCCACGGCGTCGATGTCGTCCGCGGACAGGCCGGCGTCCGCCAGCGCCGCGCGCACCACCCGTACCTGCGCCGGACCGCTGGGAGCCGTCAGCCCGTTGGAGGCGCCGTCCTGGTTGACCGCGCTCCCCCGGATCACCGCCAGCACCCGGCGGCCGTGGCGTCGGGCGTCGGAGAGCCGTTCCAGGACCACCGCGCCCGCGCCCTCGGAGAACCCCGCGCCGTCCGCCTCCGCGCCGAAGGCCTTGCAGCGCCCGTCGGCGGCCAGGCCGCCCTGCCGGCCGATCTCGGTGAACAGCGACGGTCCGGCCATCACCGTGGCTCCGCCCGCCAGCGCCAGGGAGCACTCCCCCGAGCGCAGCGCCCGCACGGCCATGTGCACCGCCACCAGGGAGGAGGAGCAGGCCGTGTCCACGGTCAGGGCCGGGCCCTCCAAGCCCAGCGTGTACGCCACCCGCCCGGAGGCGACGCTGGTCGCGGTACCGGTCATCAGGTACCCCTCGGCCTCCTCCGGCACGGGCAGCGACCCGGAGGTCGCGCCCCCGGCGTAGTCGCGGGCGCTGATCCCCGTGAACACCCCGGTCGCGCTGCCCGCGAGGGAGGAGGGGTCGATCCCCGCGCGTTCGAGCGCCTCCCACGTCACGTGGAGCATGAGGCGCTGCTGCGGGTCCATGGCCGCCGCCTCGCGCGGCGAGATCCCGAAGAAGTCGGCGTCGAAGTCGGCGGCCCCGTCCAGGAAACCGCCCCAGCGCCGGGAGCCGAGCCGCTCGGCCAGGGCGTCCAGGTCCCATCCCCGGTCGGTGGGCGGGTCACCGACCGCGTCGGCGGCCTCCTCCAGCAGGCGCCACAGCGCCTCGGGGGAGTCCGCTCCCCCGGGCAGGCGGCACCCCATGCCCACGATCGCGATCGGTTCCCGGTCGCGGGAGCGCAGGTCGTCCAGTTCGGCGCGTGTACGGCGCAGGTCGGCGGTCACCCGTTTGAGGTAGTCGAGGAGTCGGGCGTCTTCCGTCATGGTGTTGGCTCACCGTTTCACGTTGTCCACGGCCCGGGGCCACGGGTGGAAGGGGGCGGGGGTGGGTCGGAGGCGGTGTGGATCAGTCGCGCAGGGTGTCGTCGAGGAACGCGAACAGCTCCTCCGGGGTCGCGGACTCCAGGTCCCGGTCCACGGCTCCCGCGCTGGAGGGGGACAGCCGGTCGAGCAGCCCGCGCAGCCGCCGGGCGACGGCCTCGCGGTCCAGGTCGGAACCCTCGTGCTCGGCCAGGGCCGCCTCGATGCCGTCGATCCGCGCCATCACGAGCTGCTCGGTGTCGCCGAAGAGCCGTTCCTCCAGGTGTCGGGCGAGCGCCGCGCACGTGGGGTGGGAGAAGGCCAGCCCGGAGGGCAGCCGCAGCCCGGTGAGGGCGGAGAGCCGGTTGCGCAGCTCGACGGCGGTCACCGAGTCCATGCCCAGGTCCTTCAGCCCCCGGTCGGCGTCGAGCGCCTCGCCGGAGGGGTAGCCGAGGATGGCGGCCACCTGTTCGCACACGTGGTCGGTGAGGACCCTTCGGCGTTCGGCGCGTCCCAGCGAGGACAGCCGCGCCTCCAGACCGCCCGCCGCGGCGCCGCCGGGGACGGTGTGCTCGCCGTCGGCGCGGCCGAGGTCGCCGACGAACGGGCTCGGCCGGTTGGCGGTGAACGCGGTGCGGAAACGCGGCCAGTCGACCCTGGCGATCGCGAGCGCGGTCAGGTCCCGGTCGAGCGTGCGCTCCAGCGCAGCGAGGGCGGCCCCGGGTTCCATCATCGGCAGGCCGTGGCGGTTGAGGAGGGCGGCGACCGCCTCGTCCTCGGCCAGGCCCCCGCCCGCCCAGGATCCCCACGCCACCGACGTGGCGGGCAGCCCGAGCGCGCGGCGGTGGTGCGCCAGCGCCTCACAGAAAGCGTTGCCCGGTGCGTAGTTGCCCTGTCCGGACACACCGAGGACGGCGGAGACCGAGGAGAACAGCACGAAGGCCGACAGGTCCGCGTCCCGGGTGAGCTCGTGCAGGTGTACGGCTCCGTCGGCCTTGGCGCGCAGGGCGCGGGCCACCTGGCCGGGGGTGAGCGCGTCGACCGCGCCGTCGTCCAGGGAGACCGCCGTGTGCACCACTGCGCGGAGCGGGTACTCCTCCGGCACCGCGGACAGGACCTCGGCGAGGGCCGCCCGGTCGGCGACGTCGCACGCGGCGAGGGTCACCCGGGCCCCCGCCTCGCGCAGTTCGGCCTCCAGCGCCCCGGCCCCGGGGGAGGCCGAGCCCCGGCGGCTCACCAGGAGCAGGTGGTCGGCGCCGCGCCGGGCGAGCCAGCGCGCGGTGTGCGCGCCCAGCGCGCCGGTGCCGCCCGTGACCAGGACGGTCCCGGAGGGCTCCCAGCGGCGTACCGCCCGCGTCCGGCCCAGCGGCGCCCGCGTGAGCCGGCGGACGAGGACCTCGCCGCCGCGGATCGCGACCTGGTCCTCGCCGGGTGCGCGCCCCCCGCTCAGGACCTCCGCCAGCACCCGGCCCGCGTCCTCCGTCGCGGCGGCGGGCAGGTCGACGAGGCCGCCCCACCGGTCGGAGTGCTCCTGGGCGGCGACCCGGCCGAACCCCCACACGAGGGAGCCCAGAGGGTCGGTCACCCCGGCCCCGGCCGGAACCGCGCCCCGGGTCAGGCACCACAGGGGTGCGGTGACCCCGGCGTCACCGAGGGCCTGGACGAGCGCGACGGTGCGCGGGTGGCCGGTGGCTTCGGTGGGCAGGGCGGGCGCCCCGTCCCCGGAGGCACCGGGCAGGGCCAGGGCCGAGAGGACCCCGACGAGGTCCCCGGTCTCCTGGTAGGCCTTGCCGATGAGCGCGGCGGTCAGGGCGCGGTCGGCGTCCGCGGGCACGTCCACCGTCCGCACGCGGTAGCCGCGCGCCTCCAGGGACGCGGCGCCGTCCGCGACGGCGGGGTCCGTCGCGCCGGAGCCGAGCACCAGCCAGGTGCCGGGCGGAACCGGGCGGGACGGTCCCGCCTGAGCGGGCGTCCACTCCTCGGTGTAGGACCACTCGTCCCACGGGTCGGCGCTCCCGGCGGCCGCGGGGAAGGGCGGTGCGGCGCCGGCCCCGTCGCCTCCGCCCGCCCTCCAGAAGTACTGGTGCTGGAAGGCGTAGGTGGGCAGGTCGACCACGCCGCGGCCGCCGCCGTACACCCGCTCCCAGTCCGGGGCCACGCCGTGCACGTGGGCCTCGGCCAGTGAGGTCAGGAACCGGCGCGGTCCGCCCTCGTCCCGGCGCAGGGTGCCCAGGACCACGGTGTCGCGCACCTGGGACTCCTCGCAGGTCTCCTGGAGCGCGGAGTTGAGCACGGGGTGCGGTCCGACCTCGACGAACGTGTCGTAGCCGTCGCGCAGCAGGGCCCGGGCGGCGTCGGCGAACGCGACCGGGCCGGCGAGGTTGCGGTACCAGTAGGCGGCGTCCGTCTCCGCGGACTCCAGCCTGTCGCCGGTGAGGGTGGAGTACAAGGGCACGTCGGGCCGGAGCGGCGTGATCCCGGCCAGCGCCGTGGTGACGCGCGCGCGCAGGCGCTCCACGTGGGGGGTGTGCGAGGCGTAGTCCACCGCGACCAGCCGGGCGTGGACGCCCTCGGCCTCGTACCGCGCGACCAGGGTGCGCACCGCCTCGGGTTCGCCCGCCACGACCGTGGCCGACGGGCCGTTGACGGCCGCCACGTGGACGTCGCCGCCCAGTGCGGCGAGGCGCTCGCGGACCCGGCCGGCGGGCTGGGCCACTGACGCCATCGCCCCGGTGCCCGACAGTTCCAGGAGCGCCCGGCTGCGCAGCGCCACGACCTTCGCGGCGTCCTCCAGGGACAGCGCCCCGGCCACGCAGGCGGCGGCGATCTCACCCTGGGAGTGGCCGACCACGGCCGCCGGGCGCACCCCGTGGGCGCGCCACAGCTCGGCGAGGGAGACCATCACCGCCCACAGCGCGGGCTGGACCACGTCCACCCGCTCCAGGGCGCCCGCCTCCCGCCCCCGCAGCACCGAGGTCAGCGACCAGTCCACATGGGGGGCCAGCGCCCGCTCGCACTCAGCCACACGCCCGGCGAAGACGGGCGAGGCCTCCAGGAGTTCGGCCGCCATGCCCTCCCACTGGCCTCCCTGGCCGGGGAAGACGAACACGGGCTGGCGCTCGCCCCTGGCCACGCCGAGGACCGTCCGGGGGTGGGGCCGCGCCCGGGCCAGGGCGTCCAGGGCCTCGAGGTACCCCTCCCGGCCGTCGGCGACGACGGCGGCCCGGTGCTCCAGCGCGGAACGGGTGGTGGCCAGCGACCAGCCGACGTCGGCGGGGTCGGCCCCGGGCCGGTCCCGCAGGTGGTCGCGCAGCCGCGCCGCCTGCCCGCGCAGGGCGGCCTCACCGCGCGCCGAGAGCGTCCAGGGCCGGGGGCCGACCGCGAGCGCGGGCTCCGTGACCCGCGCGGGACCCTCCTCGTGCGCGTGGTCGGCCTCGGGCGCCTGCTCGACGATGACGTGGGCGTTGGTGCCGCTCATCCCGAAGGAGGACACTGCGGCCCGGCGGGGACGGTCGGTCCGCGGCCAGGGGCGCTCCTCGGTGAGCAGTCGGACCGCCCCCACCGACCAGTCCACGTGCGGTGTGGGCTCGTCGGCGTGCAGGGTGCGCGGCAGCGCTCCGTGTTGGAGGGCCAGCACCAGCTTGATGAGTCCCGCGACCCCGGCCGCGGCCTGGGAGTGGCCGACGTTGGACTTGAGCGAGCCCAGCCACAGGGGCCGGTCGGCCGGGCGCTCGCGGCCGTAGGCGGTCAGCAGCGCCTGCGCCTCGATCGGGTCGCCCAGGGTGGTGCCGGTGCCGTGCGCCTCGACCAGGTCGACGTCGCCCGGTTCGAGTCCGGCGTCGGCCAGGGCACCGCGGATCACCCGCACCTGGGAGGGCCCGTTGGGCGCGGTGAGGCCGTTGGAGGCGCCGTCCTGGTTGACGGCGCCGCCGCGGACCACGGCCAGGACCCGGTGCCCGTTGCGGCGGGCGTCGGAGAGGCGTTCCAGGACGACCATGCCCACGCCCTCGGCGAAGCCCGCGCCGTCGGCACCCGCGCCGAAGGCCTTGCAGCGCCCGTCCGGAGCCAGTCCCCGCAGGTGGGTGAACTCGGTGAGCGGGCCCGGGGAGGACATGACCGTCGCCCCGCCCGCCAGCGCGAGCGAGCACTCGCCCGCGCGCAGGGCGCGCACGGCCAGGTGCACGGCCACGAGTGAGGAGGAGCAGGCGGTGTCCACGGTCATGGCGGGGCCGGTCAGCCCGAGGGTGTAGGAGATCCGGCCGGAGGCGACGCTGAGCGCCGTCCCGGTCATCGCGAGCCCGTCCTCGGGCGCCTGGGACAGCCGGGGACCGTACTCGGGGGTGAGCGTGCCGACGTAGACGCCGGTGTCGGACCCGGAGAGCGAGGACGGGGCGATCCCGGAGCGCTCCAGGGACTCCCAGGCCACCTCCAGCAGGAGGCGCTGCTGCGGGTCCATGGCCTCGGCCTCGCGGGGGGAGATCCCGAAGGCCTCGGGGTCGAACTCGCCCGCGGCGTCGAGGAAGGACCCCTGGGACATCGCGGAGCGGGGCTCCCCGCCGCCCTCCCCCAGGAGCGCGGCGAGGTCCCAGCCTCGGTCGCCGGGGAGGGGGCCCACGGCCTCGCGGCCGTGGGTGAGCAGGTCCCACAGGTCCTCGGGGCTGCGGACCCCGCCCGGCAGGCGGCAGCCCATCCCCACGATCGCGATCGGTTCCCGGAAGGCGGCCCGGCCGACCGCCTCCTTCAGACGTGCGTTCTCCTTCAGCGCGGACCTGAGTGCCGCGACCAGTCGGTCATCGGTAGTCATCTGCCGTCTCCTGTCCACGTGGGGGTGCGTGGGCCTCGCCCTGGAGGGCGAGGTTCAACAGGTCCTCGACCCCCATCGCATCGATGCTGCTCTCCTGCGCTCCGGCGTCGTCGGCGGGCGCGTCGTCCGCTGTGTGCCTCCGGGGGGTCTCCTCCGGGAGGTCGTCGGTCACGAGGTCGGCCAACAGGAGCGCCAGCGCTCGCGGGGTCGGGTGGTCGAAGACGGCGGTGGCCGGAACCCGGACGCCGACCGCGGCGCTGAGCCGGTTGCGCAGCTCCACGCCGGTGAGCGAGTCCAGCCCCAGCTCCGTGAAGGGCCGTTCCGCGTCCACCCGGGAGGGTCCGGCGTCCGGCCCGTGACCCAGGACCACGGCGGTGTGCGCGCGGACCTCGTGGAGCAGGGCACGCTCCCGCTCGGCCCCGGACATCCCGGCGAACCGGTCGGCGGCGGGGTCCGCGGGCCCTGCGGCCGCCGGGGTCTCCCCGCCGGCCCGGACCGTAGGCCCGGCCAGGCCGCGCAGTACGGCGGCGCCGGTGCCGGCCGCGGTGTCCAGGCGGGCGGGGACACTGTGGACCATGTCCCACAGCAGCGCGGTGTCCAGGTGGCGCAGTGCCTCCTCGGCGGGCATCGGCAGCAGGCCACCGCGGCCGAGCGCGCCGAGGTCGGCCTCGTCCAGGTGCCCGGTCATGCCGCTGGGCCCGGCCCACAGCCCCCAGGACAACGAGGTGGCGGGCAGCCCCTGCTCGCGGCGGTGGTGGGCCAGGGCGTCGCAGAAGACGTTGGCCGCCGCGTAGTTGGCCTGCCCCGGGTTGCCCAGGACCCCGACGGCCGAGGAGAAGAGCACGAACGCCCCCAGGTCGGCGTCGGCGGTCAGCTCGTGCAGGTTCCAGGCGATGTCGGCCTTGGGACGCAGCACCCGGTCGACCTGTTCGGCGGTGAGCGAGGTGAGGAGGGCGTCGTCGAGGACGCCCGCGGCGTGCACGACGGCCCCCAGGGGGCGGTCCTCGGGGATCCGGCGCAGGAGCCGTTCCAGGTCGCCGCGGCCGGCGGCGTCGCAGGCCGCCACCTCCACCCGGGCGCCCAGGGCCTCCAGTTCCGCTGTGCGCGCGGCCTGGTCCGCGGTGTCCGGACCGCCCCGGCTGGTGAGCAGCAGGTGGCGCACCCCGTACCCGGTGACCAGGTGGCGCGCCACCCTGTGGCCGAGGGTCCCGGTGCCGCCCGTGACCAGCACGGTGCGTTCCTGCGGGAACGGCGCCGGGACGGTCAGGACGAGCTTGCCGACGGTCTCACCGCGCTGGAGGGCCCGCAGGGCGGTTCCCGCGTCGCGCAGATCGTGGACGGTGGTGGGTAGGGACCGAATCGCGCCGCTGGCGAAGAGCTCCATGAGGCGCCTGAGCATCTGCCCGATCCGCTTCGGGTCCACGTCGGGAAGGTTGAACGCCTGATAGTCGCGGCCGGGGTGGGACTCGGTGAGGTCCTCCTGGGAGCGGATGTCGGTCTTGCCCATCTCCACGAACCGTCCGCCCGGACCCTCCCCGTCCTGGGGTGAGCGCAGCAGACGTAGCGATGCGTCCACGAACTCGCCGGTCAACGAGTTGAGGACCACGTCCATGCCCCGCCCGCCGTTGGCGGCGCGAAGACGCTCCTCGAACTCCAGGGTCCGGGAGGAGGCCAGCCGTTCCTCGGGGAGCCCGTACTCCGCCAGTCCGGCCCACTTGTGGGGGCTCGCGGTTCCGAACACGCGCGCGCCCATGTGCTGGGCGAGCTGGACGGCGGCCGTTCCCACGCCGCCCGCGGCCGCGTGCACCAGGACGCTGTCGCCCGGACGCACCGCGGCCAGGTCCACCAACCCGTGGTACGCGCTCAGGAAGGCGACGGGGACCGCCGCCGCCTGCTCGAAGGTCCACCCCTCGGGGATACGGGCGAGCCGGTCGGCGTGGGCGACGGCGACCGGCCCGAACGCGCCGTCGAACATGCCGGTGACGCGGTCGCCCGGAGCCAGGTCGTGGACGGCGGAGCCCGTCTCCAGGACGATGCCCGCTCCCTCGATGCCCATGCCGCGTTCGCCCTCGACCAGGCCGAGGGCGACCACCACGTCGCGGAAGTTCACCCCCGCAGCCCGCACGGCGACCCGCACCTCCCCGGGGTCCAGGGGAGCGGCGGCCCCGGGCGCGGGCAGCAGCTCTAGATTTTCCAGCGACCCCGGGGCCCGGGTGTCCATCCGCCACAGCGGCCCGGGCGGAGTGAGTTCCCGGGCCCCCGCCTCGGTCAGGCGGGGTACCAGGACCGTGCCCGAGCGCAGTGCCAGCTGCGGTTCACCCAGCTCGACCGCTCCGGGGAGTACCCGGTGGGAGTCCTCGGAGCCGTCGGAGTCCACGAGCACGAGGCGGTCGGGGTGCTCCCGCTGCGCAGCGCGCAACAGCCCCCAGACCGGGGCGGCCCCCAGACCAGCGACCCCGTCCTCCCGGCCGGTGGCCACGGCGCGCCAGGTCACCACGACCAACCGCGCGTGGGCGTACCGTTCGTCGGTCAGCCAGGAGCGGACGATGCGCAGCGCCGCGTCGAGTCCGGCGCGGACCGCCTCGGGGACCGGCGTGCCCTCCGTGTAGACCGCGGTGGGGGGCAGCTCGGTGTAGACCGTGGACGGTACGGGCTCGTCCGGGCCGAGGGAGGCCAGGTCGGGCAGGTCGGTGGGCACGTCCGGCACGGGGTCGGGGACGGGCGCCGCCTCCCACACCAGTTCGTAGAGCCCGGGCAGTTCGGCGGGGTCGCGTTCGGGCAGGGACTGCCGGTCCAGGGGGCGCATTCCCAGTTCGTCCACGGTCACGACGGGGGCGCCGTGCTCGTCGGCGGCCAGGATGCGGTAGCGCCCCTCGCCCAGCTCGGTGATCCGCGCCCGCAGGGTTCGGGGGGCGGCGCCCCCCGTCGGCGGCGTGACGCGCACACCCGACCAGGCGAAGGGCACCAGGAGTCCCTGCCGCTCCGCGCCGTGCGCGAGCAGCGCGTGCAGTACGGAGTCCACCAGGGCCGGGTGCGGGCCGTGGAAGGGACCGCCCGTGGCCGCGCCGTCGGGGAGGACCACCTCGGCCAGGAGGTCCCGGTCACGCCGCCAGACCGAGCGCAGGCCGCGGAACACCGGACCGTAGGTGTAGCCGCGCCCCTCCAGGAGGGCGTAGTCGGCCCCGGTGTCCACGGGTTCGGCGTCCTCGGGGGGCCAGGTCGGCGCCTGGTGCCGCGGGGCCGACGGATCGTCGGGGGCGAGGGTGCCCGAGGCGTGCCGTGTCCAGGCGGCGTCTCCGCCGCCCTCGGGGCGGGCGTGGAGGTGCAGTTCGCGAACGCCGTCGCCGTCGGCGGGGCCCACGGTGACCTGGAGCGACACGCCCCGGTCCGCGGTCAGCACCAGCGGGGCCTCCAGGACTAAATCGCGTATCGAGGGGGAACCGACGCGCGCGGCGGCGTGGGCGGCCGCCTCCACCATGGCCGTCCCGGGAACGAGGGTCCGCTCCCACACCCGGTGGTCGCTGACCCAGGGGTGGTCGGCCGGACTGATCCGTCCGCTGAACACGGTGCGCCCGTCAGCCAGCTCCAGTCCGCCGTCGAGCAGCGGAGCCGGAGCGAGGGCGGGGGCGGACATCCAGTGGCGGCGGCGCCGGAAGGGGAGCTCGGGCACGACGACGGGAGCGCCCTCGTCCTCGACGCCCTCCAGCACGACGTGCGCGTTCGTGCCGCTGATACCGAAGGAGGAGACCGCCGCCCGCCGGGGTCGCCCGGTCTCCGGCCACGGTTCGGCCTCGCGGAGCAGTCGCACACCGCTGCCCGCCCAGTCGACCTTGTCCGTGGGCTCGTCGGCGTGCAGTGTCCTGGGCAGCTTCCCGTGCCGCAGCGCCTCCACCATCTTGATCACCCCGGCCACACCGGCGGCGGCCTGGGCGTGGCCGATGTTGGACTTGAGCGAGCCCAGCCGCAGCTCGTCCTCGCCCTGGCGCGCGTTGCCGTAGACGGAGATGAGGGCCCGGGCCTCGATGGGGTCGCCCAGGCGGGTGCCGGTGCCGTGCGCCTCCACCGCGTCGACGTCGTGCGAGGTGAGCCGGGCCGAGGCCAGCGCCTGCCGGATCACCCGTTCCTGGGCCTCTCGGCTGGGAGCGGTCAGGCCGTTGCTCGCACCGTCGGAGTTGACCGCGCTTCCCCTGAGCAGGGCCAGCACGGGCCGTCCGGCGCGGCGGGCCTGGGAGAGGCGCTCCAGCACCAGCATGCCCGCGCCCTCCGCCCAGGCCGTGCCGTCGGCCCCGGCTCCGAAGGCCTTGCAGCGCCCGTCCGGGGACAGGCCGCGCTGGGCGGAGAACTCCAGGAACATGCCGGGGGTGGCCATCACCGTGGCTCCGCCCGCCAGCGCCATGGAGCACTCGCCCCGCCGGACGGCCTCCGCGGCCTGGTGCAGGGCCACCAGGGAGGAGGAGCACGCGGTGTCGACGGTCATCGCGGGGCCGCGTAGACCGAACACGTAGGCGATGCGCCCCGAGGCCACGCTCAGGGTGCTGCCGGTCAGGCGGTATCCGCCGTCGGTGCCCGCGCCCGGGTCCGCCAGGCGGGGGCCGTACTCGGTGGGCATGGCGCCCACGAAAACCCCCACCTCCTGGTCGCGCAGGGCCGCCGGGTCCAGTCCCGCCCGCCGGATCGCCTCCCACGACGTCTCCAGGAGGAGCCGCTGCTGGGGGTCCATCGCGTCGGCCTCGCGGGGGCTGATTCCGAAGAAGTCTGCGTCGAACAGGTCGGCGTCGTGGAGGAACCCGCCCGAGCGC
Organism: Nocardiopsis sp. FR4; assembly: GCF_009830945.1. Lineage (GTDB taxonomy): Bacteria > Actinomycetota > Actinomycetes > Streptosporangiales > Streptosporangiaceae > Nocardiopsis. Next base: position 140,704 of record NZ_VWVV01000009.1, read on the forward strand.
GTGTAGGTGCGGCCGGGCTTGCCGGGCTCGGGGTCGTAGATGCCGTCCAGGTCCCAGCCGCGGTTGTCGGGGAAGGCGCCGATGGCGTCGGCGCCGTCCTCGACCAGCCGCCACAGGGCCTCGGGCGAGTCGGCGCCGCCCGGCAGACGGCAGGCCATCGCGGTGATGGCCACCGGGTCGTCCTCCGGTGCGGCCGGGGCGGCGGGCGTGGCCGGCGCGGCCGGGACGGGGGCGCTCCGCGGGGCGTCCTCGCCCAGTTCACCGGCGAGGAACTCGGCCAGCGCGGCGGGCGTGGGCACCTCGAACAGGACGGTGTCCTCCAGCCGGACCCCGGTCTCCTCCTCCACCAGGTCGGCGAGTTCGAGCAGCATGATCGAGTCGAAGCCCAGGTCGCGGAAGGCCCTCTGCTCGTCGGCCTCGGGCAGGGAGTCCTGTTCCAGGATCCGGGCGCTCAGGGCGCGGACCAGTTCCCGGGCGCCGACGCCCCCGGGGGCGTCGGCGGCGACCCGCGCCGGAGCCGCGGGCACGGGCGCGGAGAGGGGTGCCGGCGCGGTCTCGGGCCAGAAGCGCCTGCGCTGGAAGGCGTAGGTCGGCAGGTCCACGCGGCGCGCGTTCGTGTGCCGGAACAGGGCGCCCCAGTCCACGTCCACTCCGGCGGTGAACGCCTGGGCCGCCGACGTGAGCAGCTGCGCCTGGTCGCCGCGGTCGCGGCGGAGCGTCTCCAGTACCGTGCCTCGGACCCCGGCCGCCTCCAGGGTGCGCTCGATCCCGAAGGAGAGCACCGGGTGCGGGCCGACCTCGACGAAGGTGGTGTGTCCGGCGGCGACGGCCGCCTCCGTCGCCTCGGCGAAGCGGACCGTGCCGCTCAGGTTCCGGTACCAGTACCGGGCGTCCAGGACGGGGCCGTCCTCCGTCAACCGCTCACCGGTCAGCGTGGAGAAGAACGGCACCCGCGGGGAGCGCGGTGCGAGCGGGGCCAGCTGGTCGAGCAGTTCCCCGCGGATACGTTCCACGTGCGCGGAGTGGGAGGCGTAGTCCACGTCGATCAGGGCGCCGTGGACGCCGTTGTCGAGGCAGTGCTCCACCGCGCGGCGCACCGCCTGGGCGCCGCCGGAGACCACGACCGAGTCCGGTCCGTTGACGGCCGCCAGGTACAGGTCCTCGGCCTCGGCGACGTACTCCCGCGCCCGCTCCCTGGTCAGGCCGAGCGAGGCCATGCTCCCGGTCCCCGCCAGGGAGGTCAGGGCCCGGCTGCGCAGGGCCACCACGCGCGCGGCGTCCTTCAGGGACAGCGCCCCGGCCACGCAGGCGGCGGCGATCTCGCCCTGGGAGTGACCGATCACGGCGGCGGGTTCCACACCCAGCTCCGACCACACCCCGGCCAGGGAGACCATCACGGCCCACAGGACCGGTTGGACCACGTCGACCCGGGCGCCGGGCCCGGCATAGGGCGGTGCCCCGGGATCGCCCCGCAGCACCTGGACGAGCGACCAGTCCACGTGGGGGTCCAGGGCCCGCTCGCACTCCAGCAGTCGTCGGGTGAACACCTGGGCCAGGGGTCCGGCTCCGCCCAGGAGGTCGCGGGCCATCCCCGCCCACTGTCCGCCCTGGCCCGGGAAGACCAGGACCGGCCCGCTCCGGTCCCGGGCGTCCTCGGGCACGGCCGCGGGGCGTATCGACTCCAGCTCCCGGGTTCCCCCGCCGTTCGGGGCGAGTATCACCGCGCGGTGCTCGAACACCGCGCGGGTCGTGGCCAGGGACAGTCCGACGTCCTCGGCGCGCAGGCCCGGGCGTGCGGAGACGAAGGCGTGCAGGGCCGCGGCCTGCGCGCGCAGCGCGGCCTCCGAACGCGCGGAGATCACCCAGGGCACCGGGTCCAGGGCACCCTCCGCCGCGCTGGGCTCGGTCCGCTCCGGCCTGGGAGGCGGGGGCGGCCCGAGCACGAGGTGGCAGTTGGTCCCGCCCATCCCGAAGGAGGAGACACCCGCCAGCGGAGCGTCGGCGGGCCAGGGCTCGCGCTCGGTCTGCGGGGACAGCCCCAGCCGCTCCAGGTCGATGCCGGGGTTGGGCGAGGCGAAGTTGCGGGTCGGCGGCAACTGCCCGTGCGACAGGCTCAGCACGACCTTGAGCAGTCCGGCCACCCCAGCGGCGCCCTCCAGGTGGCCGATGTTGGTCTTCACCGAACCCACGCGCAGGGGCTCGCGCCCGCCCCGGGAGAACACCTCCCCCAGAGCGGCGGCCTCGACCGGGTCCCCCGCGGGCGTACCGGTCCCGTGCAGCTCCACGTAGCCCACGTCGGCCGGTTCCGCGCCCGCCTGGCGGTAGGCCTCACGCAGGACCTTCACCTGCCCCTCGACCTCGGGCCGGGCCAGGTAGGAGGTCTGTCCGGAGTTGTTCACCGCCCCGCCGCGCAGGACGGCGTGGACGCGGTCGCCGTCCGACAGCGCCCGGTCCAGGAGCTTGAGCACCAGTACCGCGCCGCCCTCACCGCGCACGTAGCCGTTGGCACGGGAGTCCAGCGTGTAGCACCGGCCGTCGGGTGACAGGCCGCCGAACTCGCTGACGCTGTCGGTGCTCTCGGGTACCAGGATCAGGTTCACGCCGCCCGCGAGCGCGGTGTCGGACTCGCCCCGGCGCAGGCTCTCCGCGGCCAGTTGCACGCTGACCAGCGAGGACGACTGCCCCGCGTCGACGGTCAGACTCGGTCCGCCCAGACCGAGCGCGTAGGAGACCCGGTTGGCGATCATGCCCCGGTGGGTGCCGGTCAGCGTGTGATGGGTGATGGCCGAGCGGCCGCCGGCCCGGAGCAGGAGCGCGTAGTCGGAGGCGATGGCGCCGGTGAACACGCCGGTGCGGGTGCCCCGCAGGTCGGAGGGCGCGATCCTGGCGTTCTCGGCGGCCTCCCAGCTGAGTTCGAGCATGAGGCGCTGCTGGGGGTCCATGGCCAGCGCCTCACGCGGAGAGATCCCGAAGAACGCTGCGTCGAAGTCCTCGGCCCGCTCCAGGTAACCGCCCCAGCGCCCGTCACGGTCCGGAGTCGGCCCGCCGAGGCGTTCGGGGGGCGGGGTGATCGCCTCGCGGCCCTCGCAGAGCAGGCGCCAGAAGGCATCGGGGTTCGGCGCCCCGGGAAGACGGCAGGAGACTCCCACCACGGCGATGGGAGCGGCCTCTACCCCGCGGTCACCGTACGCATGGTCACTGCTCAACGCGCTGCCTCCGCTTCACGTTCCCGTCGTGCGTACACGAGGACTTCTGCGATGTGCGCCCTCACGGGCGGTGTGACTGTACGTGCAGATGCACGGGTGAACCGCCTTTTCCGAGGAGCAGAAGGGCTACCCCGGAACTGATGAAGTCCTTTCCCACGCGGAACACGGCATCCGCGTCGCGGACGGAGCCGGAGACAGGAGGGGAAAAGAAGTACGCGGGGGATACATGGAACACCCTTCGTGACTGGCACGGGTCCTCTTCGGGGATGGCCCATGCCGACGGATGCCTGTCGTGCCAACCACAGACGTCACATAAACCCCACTCATGAACATAAGGCACTTACAGGCACCAACACGAAGGATCGTAACCGCCGCTCAGGTTGCGTGACAACGCAGAGGTTATTTTCGGTCATTCCCTGTAATAATTCGGTCATCGGCATAATCCGGAGCGAAAACACCTGGACAGCGAGAAGCCCGATGCCTCAGGGACATCGGGCTTCCGGGCGGACGCGACTCGGTCAGTCCCCGTGTCGCGCGCGGACCTCGGCTACGTACTGCATCGCCAGCTCCGGATCGAGGAGCCAGCTGCTGTAGTCCGGCGGATAGTCCCATCCCTGGATCCACCGGTCACCCACCTCCGGATACGCGGCGGCCGCGTCGACGAGGTCGTAGAAGTACGGTGGCAGGTCTCCCGCATCCCACAGTGTGGAATTCATCTCAGCCCAGAGTTGATTGTGCAGACCGAATTCCCAGAAACGGTCGAAGGTCCTGACCAGGAATCCCTCATCGAACGCACCGTCACCATGCTCGATGATGCTCTCCAGGTACGCCTTCGCACAACGTGTGGAGTTGTTCCAGCTCTGGCCCACGTACGGGTCCATCGTGACGACCACGTCGGCCATACCGAGCACGCGCCCGCCCGAGGGAAGTACGCCGACGGGGTTGCGGACCTGGGGGGTGAGCTCCTCCACCAGGGTGCTGTTGCGGCCGTTGGTGAGGACCGCGTCCTTGACGCGCTCGAAGTAGTCCGGAGCGTACTGGCGGAGCAGGTCCTTCATCCGCCGCAGCTGCTCCTCGGGGCCCGGACGGTCGGGCCAGGCGTCCATCGGCCCGCCCCGCTTGTCCACGAGGAGCAGGTTGTGGCAGGGCCCCTCCTGCGTGAGGATGGGGAGGAACATGATGTTGCCCGCGTCGGCCGCGGAGGCCGCCCACCCGATGTTCTCGTCACCCTCCTTTTCGGGCCAGACGTCGTAGACCTGTGCCTGGGCGATGGACCGGGGCCTGGCCCCGCTGAACCGGCTCTCGTCGTAGTCGAAGAGCTGACCGAGTTCACCGTGCCCGACGGCCACGATGATCAACTCGAACATCCGGGAGAAGTAGTCCAGGTCGGTCACGGTCACGCCGTGGATGACGACCTTGCCGCCGCGGTCCTCGAAGTACTCCAGCCAGTCGGCCATCTTCACCCGCCGGTCGACCGACACGACGTAGTCGTTGTTCAGGCCGGTCCTGCCCTTGAACGTCCTGACGGGCTGGTCCCCCGAGGGATACAGATGGACTCGCTGTTCACGGATCTGGGGTGAGAGAGCGCTCCAGAGGTCGAGGTCGTGCTGGCGCTCGTACTCCAGGGCCGTCGGGAAGGTGAACTGGGCGACGGACGCCTTGCCCGTACGAATCTCCAGCGAGGACTGCCCCGTGATCACCGTGACGTCGTAACCATGGGTCAGGAGCCCGTGAGCCAGGTGCAGGCCGGCGTGACCCGCGCCGACGATAAGGATCTTGCGCATTGTCGCTAACTTTCCTGGGGAATCTGCGGGGCGGTGGGGAGGACCGGGTCTCCCCGCCCGTCAGGCGACGGGCTCGCTGGCGCGGTTGTGCTCCAACGCGTACCGCAGCAGCGTCTTGAGCACCTCACCCCCGGACAACCGGCTCCGGGCGTCGAAGTCGATGATGGGGACCTCCGGACTGACCTCCAGCGCCTCGCGGACCTGCTCGGCCGTGTAGTCGAGCTGGCCCTCGAACTTGTTCAGCGCCACGATGTAGGGGATCCGCTTGGTCGTCTCGAAGTAGTCGACGGCGTCGAAGGAGTCCGCGAGCCTGCGGCAGTCGACCACGACGACGGCACCCACGGCGCCCCGGACCAGATCGTCCCACATGAACCAGAACCGCGCCTGGCCCGGCGTACCGAACATGTACATGACCAGCTCGTCGTCGATGGTGATGCGACCGAAGTCCATCGCGACGGTGGTCGTCGTCTTGTCGGGTGTGATCGAGGTGTCGTCATGACCGATGCTGGCCTCGGTCATGATCGCCTCGGTCGTGACAGGCGGGATCTCCGACACCGAGCTCACCAAGGTCGTCTTGCCGGCGCCGAAGCCGCCGGCGATGACGATCTTGCTCGACATCTTCTTGCGATTGGACCGCTTGTCACTGGAAAAGTCGTTCGAGACCACGAAGAGCCCTCTCCAGAACCTGGTTTTCCGATGGACTGCTGCCGGTGATGGTCGGGTGGATGTACACCAGGTCCTGTTCGGCCAGGTCGCTGACCAGGACCTGGGTGACGCCCAGGGGGATGTTCAACTCGGCCGAGACCTCGGCCAGCGACCGGGTCTCCCGGCAAAGCTTGTAGATACTGATCGACTCCGGCATGAGGGTGCTGGGAGGTTCCTGCCCTGGCTCGGAGGTCGAGACCAGGGTCTGCACCATCAGCGGATGCCGGGACCGCGTCCGCCCACCGGTGAAGGTGAACGGGCGGACACGGTTACTCCTTCTCCTGCGGAAGCTCATAGCCGAGGCAACCTCTCCTCCCGAACGGTTTCGGTCACCGTCGTCAGTTCTGGATGACCTCGCGCAGCTGCGAGCGCAGCTGCGGCGTGAGCACGTGTGCGACGTTCTCCACGAGCTTGGTCATCTGGAAGCCGATGATCTTGAGCTCGCTGCCGGGGGCGGTCAGGACCGCCATGCAGGAACCGTCGCTGATCGCCATGATGAACAGGTGCCCGTGGTTGAAGCGTACGAGCAGCTGCTCGCACTCACCCCGCTGGAAGAGGCTCGCCCCGCCCACGGCCAGGCTGTGCAGGCCGCTGGCGATGGCCGCGAGCTGCTCGGCGTGCTCCTCGGGGAAGTCGCTGGAGTGGGTCAGCACCAGACCGTCGGAGGAGACCACCACGGCGTGCTCGACACCGCGCACGTCCCGGACGAACCGGTCGATGAGCCAGGAGAAGTTCTCAACACTGTCGTTCACGGATTCAGTCATCGCTGTGCCTTACCTGCCTGGGCGGAGTGTCGTGTTCGCTGGGGGATGCGGGGCACGCCGGGAGGGGGAGTGCCCGAAACCGAGGTCGTCGTGTGCGGTGCGGAGGTCACTTCTGACCGTCCTCCGGGGAGTCGCTTCCCTCTCGGGCCTCGCGCTCACCGTCGAAGAAGTCGCCGAGTTCGTCGCGGATCTGCTGCGCCCGCGCCTCCCCGGTCAGCTTGGGCGGGGTGTCCTCGCGCGCCTTGGGCGGCTCGCCGCCGCCCTGGCCGGGGCGCGGCATCGCGCGCAGCGGAGAGCCGTGCGGGGTGGCGCTGCGCCGGGGCAGGCCAGCCGCGGTGACCGCGGAGGTGCCGCTCGCGGACGGCTTGCCCGGGGAAGGCCTGGCCGAGCCGTTGACTGGGGGACGGCGGGGGGGACCGCCGGCCTGTGGCGGGGCGGCGGGGGCGGACGGACCGGCCGACGCGCTCATCGGGACGGTCGACGTGCGGGCCTGGCCGGGGGTTCGCGGAGTGGCCACGCGCAGCAGCTCCTTGGGGATGATCGTGTAGGCGCTCACCCCTCGGAAGGAGCGTGATTCGAGCCGGGTCTCCAGTCCGTGCTTCTTGGCGATCCTGCTGGCGACGTACAGGCCCATGTGGCGGGGCACGTCGTCGTCCAGGACGGGCTCGCCGCTCAGGCGCTCGTTGAGTTCGGCGAGCTGGGCCTCGGGGATGCCCACGCCCTCGTCCTCCACCACGATCATGAGGCGGCCGTCGCTCAGCTCCTGGGCGCTGACCACGACCTGGGAGTGCTCGGGCGAGTTGGCGGTGGCGTTGTCCAGCAGCTCGGCGAGCAGGTGGCTGATGTCGTCGGCGGCCATACCGGTGATGGAGGTCTGCGGGATCTTGCCCAGCCGGACCCTGGGGTAGTCCTTGATCTCGGAGCTGGCGGCTCGGGCCACGTCCAGCAGCGGCACGATCTCGTCGTGGGCGTCGGACTCGCCGCCGTCGTGCCCGGTGAGGACCAGGAAGTTCTCGCCGTTGCGCCGCATGCGGGTGGCGAAGTTGTCGATCTGGAAGAGCTTGTCGAGCAGGTCGGGGTCCTTGGCGTCGGTCTCCAGCTCCTCGACCATCTCCAGGAGGGCGTCCACCAGGGACAGGTCGCGCATGGCCAGACCCGCCAGGGCCTCGGTGAGCAGGCCGTGGTGGCCGGCCTCGGAGGCGGCCTCCGCCACCGACCGGGCGGCGGCCTGGAGGGCGGCCTCGTCGGCGGCGGTCCCGGTGTCCGGGGCCTGCGCGGCCGGCCGCGCGTCGGGCTCGGCCTCCGCCCGCGGCTCCGCGTCCCGCTCGGCGGTCTCCGCCGCGGGAGCGTCCCCCTCGGTCTCCTCCTCGCGCTCGGAGCGGGGCAGGGCCCGCTCCCCGCGCGCGTCCGCGGTGGGCTCGGAGTGCTCGGCGAACAGCGTACTGGCCGACTCGGCGCTGATGACCTGCGGCTGCTGCCCGGCGGTGAGCACGATGACGTGCTGCACGGGCTGGCCGTAGGGGTTGTACTGGCCCGGGTAGAAGACCGGCTGCCCGTGGAGGACGTAGCCCGGGGGCTGGTAGGGCGCCGGGTAGGGGCTCTGGTAGGCGACCACCGGCGGGTAGGGCGCCGGGTAGGGCGCCGGGTAGGGCGCCGGCTGCGGAGCGTAGCCGTGCTGGGCCTGCGGGTGGGGCGGGTAGCCGCCGTGCTGCTGCGGCCCGGGCGCGTACCCGTCGGGGCGGGGGGCCGGGGGCCGCTGCTGCTCCTGCCAGTGGGCCGGCTGGCCGTAGGGAGCGCCGGGGGCCTGCTGGTAGGGGCCGCCGTGCGCGGCGTAGGGGTCGTGGGCGGCACCCGGCTGCGGGGCGTACCCGTACTGGCCCTGGACCGGGGCGGGAGCCTGCTGGTACGGCTGGTGGCCCTGGTAGGCCGCGGGCGCCTGGGGCACGGAGCCGTTCCAGGCGGGCGCCTGCGGAGACGGGGGGTGGGGCGCGGGTTCGTGGGGTGCTCCGCCGGAGGGTTCGGTCGGCGGGGCGGGCTCGGCGGGGTGTGTCGCCGTCCACCCCGCGGGCGACGGTGCCTGTGCGGTCTGGGGCTCCTGCTCGGCCCGCGGCTCCCGCGGGGCGGAGGGGGCCTGGGGCGCCGCCGGCTCCGGAGAGGGCTCCCCGCGGCGTTCGGCCGACTCGGAGCGGTGATCGGCCCGGGGTGCGCCGGCGTCCGGGGCCCGGTCCCGCGAGGGCTCGGCCGGAGGGGTTCCGTCGGATCCGGCCCGCGGTGCGGAGGGCTTCTCGCGCGGGGCCTCGTGCCGCGCAGAGGAGGTCCGCGCGACCTCGGACCGCTGGGGTCGGGCCGCCGCGGAGGGCCGCGTCGCGGCGGCGGAGGACTCGGATGGCTCCGGGTGTTCGGAGGGGGTGTCAGTCATGGTGTCCGTGGTGGCGGGGATGTGCGGCGCGGTGCGGGGTTCGGGCTCGTTCAGGCCGGCCCCGCGCCACTGGCCGACCGGGGTGGCGCCGGTGTCGACGTCGTCGACGCTGACCCGGCGCGTGGTGTAGGGGTTGGGGACGTTCACCCTGGCGGAGGGGCGGTAGCCGTTCTCGGCGGAGCCGGAGAAGGGCCCGGTGGCCGGCGGCGAGGGGTCACCGCCGCGTGCCGCGGTACTGGGCTCGGAGGCGTCACCGGCCGTGTGCTGGCCGCCTTCCCGTTCCGAGCTGCGGCCGGGTTCCTGCGAATGCGGATGCACGGGATGATGCACGGGATTTCCTTGCTCGGTCTCCGGTGAGGGGGGTTCGTGGGCCCTGACCATACGTGAGATGGCCCGGCGGAACACGCCCTCTCGTCTGGTTCCTTGCCCGTCCTCCGCCGATGGTGTGGGTTGGCCTCCGCGCGGCTGCGCGGAGGAAGTGTCTCGCGGCGACGGCGCCTCTGCCACAATCTCGTCTCCTCGCGTCAGGTGGGCGAATCGGCGGTGGTCCCGCACCACCGCCCTGACCTGGGAGATGGCCGCCTCGGGGACCGCGGCGGGGACCCGTGGCAGCCGGGCGCCCCGTTCGCCGGGGGAACGCCGTGACGGGGACGCTGTCGCCCCCGCTCGTGCGGGAGGCGGACGGGTACGGCGCCCATCCGGCGACAAGTATCCACGACCCCGCACAATTCCTGTACTTCCACCGAGAACCGTCGTTCGGTTCGTCAGACTAACAAAGGTCGGCGGGCTTGGCAGACGAATCGGGGAAGCACCGGAAATGCCTCCCCGGCAACGGCTCTGACGTGCGCGGACAGCGGTGGGGCGGCACCTCGGCACCGGCTGTTTTTGTGAGATTTATGGGGTCGTGTCTGTTTCCGGTCTGGTGTCAGCAACCCCGCCGGAGGGGTGTCACACATCCAGCCCGATCTGTCCGGCACGTGCGTTGACCAGCGCGGACATGTTTCCGGGGGGCTGTGTGTTGTCGAAGATCCGCTGGTGCGCCTCACCGATCCGGTCGAACTCCACGATCTCCGTCACACACGGGTCCAGTTGGCCGCCCGCGACGAGGCCGATCACCATACGGCACTGCGACAGGGAGGCGAAGTGGGACCCCTGCAGGCGCTTGAGCCGCATCCACAGGAACCGCAGGTCGATGTCGGCCCGGAAGCCCGAGGTGGCGCCGCACAGGACGACCATGCCCCCGTTGTCGCACAGGTACAGCGAGGTGGGCAGGGTGTCGGCGCCGGTGTGCTCGAAGACGATCCGGGGCGAGCGCCGCTCCCCCAGCTCCGCCCAGAACCGCTTGCCGAAGGCGCGCACACCGTGCATCCACTCGGCGTGGGCCCGGGTGTCCCGCTCGTCGGGGACCCGGCCCCAGTGGTCGAACTCGGTGCGCAGGATCGTGCCGACGGCGCCCAGTCCGCGGCAGACCTCGGCCTTGGCCTCGGTGGAGACCACGGCGACCGGTTTGCCGCCCACCTGGCGTGCCAGCTGGATGGCCGCGGTGCCCAGCCCCCCGGCCCCGCCCCAGACCAACACGGGGTCGCCCGGACGGACCACGTGGGGTTCCCAGCCGAACAGCTGCCGGTAGGCGGTGGCCGCGCTCACGATGAAGCCGGCCGCCACGTCCCAGGGCAGCTTCCCGGGTTTGGGATGGCACTGGAAGTCCCGGATCAGGGAGAACTGACCGAAGGAACCGAAGTTGCTCTCGTAGCCCCACGCGCGCATGCTCCGCGAGGCGACGGGGTCGAGGCCCATCCGGACGTCCTCGGCGCCCTCGTCCCACTGCCCCGGGGAGAGGATGACGTGGTCGCCGACCTCCACGCCGCGCACGCCCTCGCCCACGGCCCAGACCACGCCGGAGCCGTCGGAACCGCCGATGTGGTAGTCCTCCTCGGCACCTGCCTTCTGGCGCGCGGCGATGACGTCGGCGGGGCGCCCCTGTGCGGCCCAGACGTTGTTGTAGTTGATGCCCGCGGCCATGGTGTACACGAGCACGTGCCCGGGCTGGAGCCGGGGCACCGGGACGATCTCCCGGGCGAAGGCGTCGAGGGGCCGGCCGTAGCGCTCGCGCCGGATGGTGAAGGCGTGCATGCGCGCGGGGACGTGGCCCCGAGGGGGTATCTCGCCGAGGTCGTACAGGTCCTTGTACATGGGTTCTTCCTTCCGGCGACCGGGGTGGGGATGCCGCGCGGAACCAGTGGCCGTGCAGGCGCACACGTGCGCCCGGAGGGGCGGGTGCCCGCGCGAAGAAGTGGAGTGAGGGCTGTCCGAATTCGGAATCGGGGGGAGGCCGGGGTCCGGCACCGGTCCGGCCCGGGTCCCCCGCCTTCCCGGCACGGGGAGCCGGGGCGCGGGAAGCGGGAGGGCGGAGTTCGCCCCCCGTCCCTTCCGGAGTGCGTTCGGGTCGTGTTACGTCGAAGCCGGAATTCTCTTCCACACCGCCCTGAACTGGTAGTACATTGCCTTTCGCCCTTTTCAGGCCGGACACGAGATTTCAGTGGGACACGATGAAGACGAACCAGGAAACGACCGCCCGCGCCTTTGTCCAGGGACGAAAGTCCCGGAAAACGACACTCATCCCACGAAGCCACGACACTCGCTTGTGAAGCTTCGAGAGCTATATTCCCACACAAATCCCTTAAAGGAAGGAAAACCGACAGAAAAGAACACACGCGCACACGCGTCGGGGACGCGACCCCCGGTCGCGCCCCCGCACACCGCCGCGGCCCGGCCCTCCGGACCGCCCCCGCTACTCCACGCCCTCAGGTCGCCCTGGATCAGCGCGAGCATGACGTGGTTGTCCCGGTAGATCTGGTTGCGCGCCGCCGGGTGGTCCTCGTCGAAGGAGGCCACGCGCACCCCCTCCAGGGCCGGGGCCAGGTACGTGTACGTCCGGATCGGAATGCGCGGCAGCAGCTCGTTGAAGACGATCGCCATCGTCTTCAGCGCCTCGGTCTGCTCCTCCTCCGTGGGCGCCGTCTTGGCGGTCTCCACGAGCGCGACCAGGTCCACCCTCCCCCGGCTGGGGCTGTCCACCTCCAGGTCGAAGGACTGCCCGGGGGTGTCGCCGGTGCCGGCGTTCCCCACGAGGTAGTTCATCTGGAAGGGGCCCCAGTAGCTGGGGATCTCGGGGTCGCCCCAGTGGCGCACGGCCACCTCGAAGTCACCGGCGGCCCAGATGCCCCAGGGGTTGTCCGCGGGCACGTTGCGCGCGGTGGTCCTGACCCCGAAGTCGTTCCGGGCCTCCTCGGCCTGGGTGGCGGTCAGCTCGAAGTCCCCCAGCCCGCGACGCCGATGATCTCGTAACTCGCCTCCTCCCCCTCCGGGGTGTGCCAGACCCCGCCCTCCTTCGTCCAGCCCGCCTCCTCCAGGAGCTCGGTGGCCCGCTCCATATCCTGGTCGTAGGTGTCGAACCCCTCCAGCTCCTCGGCGGTGAAGATCTGCTCGGCCTGCAGGTCCACCAGCCCGGCGTAGTACTTCACCGGGTCGTAGGCCTCACCCCGCGCCACCCGGCCGATCTGGTCCCCGTCCAGGACGTGCTTGAGCGCCTTGCGCGCCCGGGGGTCCCTCAGCTCCGGCTTGGCCCTGAAGTTGAACATCAGCCCCCGGCCGTCGTAGCCGGGGTGCTCGCCCCAGCGGAACCCCTCCACGGTCTGGAAGGCCTGCTGGTCGGCGGCGGAGGTGGCCAGGGGCGAGTAGTCGACCTCGCCCTGCTGGACCAGCAGGGCGGCCTGGCGGTTGTCGCCCCTGTGGACGACCACCTCGTCGAAGGCCACCTCGGTGCCCTGGTAGCCGCTCTCCTCGCGCACCAGGGTGATCCGCGCGTCCGAGGTCCGGGCGCGGTCGAAGGTGTAGGGGCCGCTGGTGATGATCTCCTCGGGGGAGAACTCGATGAACTCGGCGTTGAACTCGGTGTGCTCGTCGTCGCCCTCCCACGCGCTGCCCTCCAGGAGCAGGTGGTCCCACTCGTGGGTCTCCCAGTTGTAGAACGCCCCGGCGGGCAGGGAGAGGTCGGCGTAGACCGAGTTCATCAGCAGCGCGCCGTCCTCGACCGCGACGTTGCGCGTCTGGGCGTCCAGGTCGAAGCCGAAGACGCCGGTGAACCGGGTGGTGCCGCCCGGGGCCGCGTCGCCGCCCGCGCAGGACGAGAGCAGCCCGGCTCCGGCGGCTCCCGCGGCGCCGAGGCCGACCGCGCGCAGCGGCTTCCTGCGGCTGAGGTGGCCGGGGTGGGGGGTGGGGGTCATTGTCGCTTCCTTTCCAGGTGGACGGCGAGCAGTCCGAGGCAGAGCACGACCAGGCCGAGGCCGACCGTGACGGTGCTGATGGCGGACTCCGCCGTGCCGGAGGGGGTGAGTGCGGCCGTGCAGGCGCTGGTCAGGGTGAGGAAGGCCCCGGTGAGGACACCGAAGCGGCCGACGAGGAGGAGCACCCCGGGGGCGTCGCCCCCACGCCGGGCGGGCCGCCGGGCAGCGGTTCGGGGACGCGCAGGCCGCCGCGGACCGGGGGCACCGAGGAGATCAGCGCCGAGGTGTAGGGGTGCCGGGGCGGTGGAAGATGTCGCGGGTGGCGCCGGTCTCCACCAGGCGCCCGGCGTACATGGTCCCGACGCGGTCGGCGAGTTCGGCGGCCAGGCCCAGGTCGTGGGTGATGAAGACCATCGCGAAGCGCAGCTCCTCGCGCAGCTCGGCCAGGCGCTCGACGACGGAGCGCTGGGTGAGCACGTCCAGCGCCGTGGTGGGCTCGTCCAGGATGAGCAGCTGGGGCCGCAGGGCCAGGGCGAGCGCGATGAGGGTGCGCTGGCGCATCCCCCGGAGAGCTCGTGCGGGAAGGCGTCCAGCACGCGGGCGGGGTCGAGCCGCACCGTCCGCAGCAGTTCGGCGGATTCCTCCGGCAGCTCACCGCGCGGGCGGCGGGCGGGGGCGTGCGCGCGGAAGGTGTCGAGGAAGTGGTCGCGTATCCGCGGCACGGGGTTGAAGGCGTTCATGGCGCCCTGGAAGACCATGGCGGCCTCGTTCCAACGGAAGCGGCGCAGGTCCTCGCGGGCCAGGGTGCGCACGTCGACGAGGTGGCCGTCCTTGCAGCGGAAGAGGACCTGTCCGGCGGAGACGACCCCGGTGCGCGGCAGGAGCCGGAGCAGTCCCAGGCCCAGGGTGGTCTTTCCGCAGCCGGACTCCCCCACCGGGGGCATGGACTGGCCGGGGTGGAGGTCGAAGGAGACGTCGTGCACCGCCGTCACCCGGCTCCGGCGCCCGGTGCGGTAGCCGACGTCGACGCCGCGGACGGAGAGCAGCGGTCCGGTGGTCGGGGGTGGTCGGTCATGGCGGGCTCACCTGTCCCGGAGTCGTGGGTTGAGGGCCTGCTCCAGGGAGCGGGTCATGGTGACCAGGCCGATCTGGAAGAGCATGATCATGGCCATCGGCGCGACGAGGAAGGGCGCGGCCCGGGGCAGCAGGAACGCGTTGTTGTCCCACGCCTGCTGGATCATCAGGCCCCAGTTGTCGGCGGTGCTGGGCAGCAGTCCGGGCAGGTACATGCCGACCACCGCGTAGATCGCGTTGGTGACGGCGATGATGAAGTTGACGAAGACGTAGCCCGCCATGTTGGGCAGCACCTCGACGAGGAGGATGCGCGCGGTGCCCAGGTCCTGGAGCCGGGCGGTCTCGACGAACTCGCGCTCGCGCAGGCTGAGCACCCGCGCGCGGATGGAGCGCATGAGGTAGGGCCAGGTGACCAGGCCGATGGTGAGCGAGACCACCATCGGCGAGGACGTGCGGTAGAACGACGCGACGACCAGCATCAGCACGATGAAGGGGATGGCCATCGTGATGTCGGTGATCTGGAGCAGCAGGTGGTCCGCCCGGCCGCGGACGTACCCGGCGACGCCGCCCAGGACCACCGCGATGACGACGGTGACCAGGGCGGCGGTGGCGCCGACCGTGATGGGTTCGCGTCCGCCCAGTACGAGCTGGACGAAGGTGTCCTTGCCCTCGTGGTTGGTGCCGAGCCAGTGCTCGGCGCTCGCCGGGCCCCAGATCGCGGTGACGTCCGTGGGACCTACTTCCGGATGCGGGGGTCGAGGCGGCTGTAGGGCAGGTCGGCGACCAGGTTGGCGGCCACCACGCACGAGGTGATGATCACGAGCAGGCCCTGCAGGAGCGGGTAGTCGCGGTAGTTGACGGCGTCCAGCAGCAGGCCGCCGACGCCCTTGTAGGCCAGGACCTGCTCGACGAAGATCGCGCCGCCGACGAGCGTGCCGAAGGAGGTGGCGATCTGGGCGACCAGGGGCAGGACCGCGTTGCGCCCGACGTGGGAGACGGCGACGCGCCGGTCGGGCAGGCCCCGGGCGCGTGCGACGGTGACGTAGTCCTCGCCCGGGACCTCGGTGGTGGAGGCCTTCATGACGAGCATCCACGTGCCGGTGATGGCGAGCACGTACGTGAGGATCGGCAGCGCCGCGTGGTAGAGGGCGTCGCCCACGAACTCGGCGGTCAGGCCCGGTTCCACGTCCGGGCTGACCGTGCCGCGCAGGTCGATGGGGTTGGACCAGCCCAGGTACATGCCGCCGCCCACCACCAGGACCATGGCGATGAGGTAGTCGGGCACGGCGCCCAGGACTGAGGCGAGCACGCTGAGCAGGTGGTCCAGGAAGCGGTCGCGGCGGTAGGCCATCACCATGCCCAGGGCCAGACCGAGGCCGACCGCGATGACGGTGTCCGCGCCGATGCTGAACAGCGTCCAGGACAGGTAGGCGCCGACGGCCTCCGTGACGCTCCGGCCCGGCCGGTCGATGGTCATGCCCATGTCGAGGGTGACCAGGCCGACGAGGAAGTCCCACCACTGCTGGTACAGCGGGGCGCCGGGATCGTAGGCCAGGGAGTCGGCCGCGATGGCGCGGGCCTCCTCGATCGTCATACCGCCCTGGGTGAGGCGTCCGGCCATCACGTCGACGGGGTCGCCGGGCATGGCCCGGCCGAGGAAGAAGGTGGTGTTGGCGACGACGAACACCACGACGACGGCCTTGCGGGCCCTGACCAGGGCGTGGTGGCGCCACAGGTGCAGCGGGGGGACGTCGGCGCGCGCCGGGGGGACGTCGGCCCGCGGCGGCGGCGGGGAGGCCGCGATGTCGGTGGCCACGGGGCTCCTTGGGGGGTGGGACAGGAGGACCATGTTTCTATTAGGAAAGTTTCCTAATAGATGGACACGGCAACCCGATCGATGTGGCGCACACCACCCCCGCGACCAAACGGCGGCCAACGCGCGACACGGTCGGCACTGTGAAACGAACAGAGCGTCACAAAACAGCGCATAAAAGTGTCCGTGTGATGGCCGTATCCGGCCACATCTCCCCCATATGACTTTTGTGAGTGTTGGTCACGGACCGCTCCTGTCTACGGTGGCCACTCCGACACGCCCCCGAACCCGTCCCCACACGGGTTCCCGACGTGAAAGGCCCCCTGTGCGCCGAACACGCACGACCACCCTGACCGCGGGCGTCCTCACGGCCGCCCTGGCCGCCTCCCTCGCGGCCGCCTCCCCGGTCGCCGCGGACCCCACCGGTCCCCCCGCCGACGACCCGGCGCTCGCCGGGTTCCACGACCAGGAACCGGCCTGGGCCCCCTGCTCCGAGGAACACCTCCGGGGCCTGGAGTGCGCCGACGTCGAGGTCCCCCTCGACTACTCCGACCCCGGCGGTGAGCGCATCACCGTGGCTATCAGCCGCGCCGAGGCCACCGACCCCGACCGCAGGCGCGGCATCCTGCTCACCAACCCCGGAGGACCCGGCGGACACGGGCGCGCCATGCCCCTCCCCCTCGACCTGGAGACGGGCGTCGGGATGCTCGGGGACACACGGGTCAGCGAGGTGTACGACGTCATCGGCATGGACCCGCGCGGCAGCGGCGGCTCCTCCCCCCGACTGGACTGCGAGGCCGAACCCCTGCCCGTCCACACCCGCCCGACCGACGCGGAGTTCTCCCAGACCACGCGCGCCGCGATCTCCTACCAGCGGGCCTGCGAACAGAACCAGGGCCACCTGCTGCCGCACATGACCACCGCCAACACCGCCCGGGACATGGACGTCATCCGTGCGGCCCTGGGCGAGGAGAAGGCGAACTACCTCGGCTACTCCTACGGCACCTACCTGGGCGCGGTCTACGGCAGCCTGTTCCCGGAGCGGCTGGACCGCAGCGTCCTGGACTCGTCGATGCACCCCGAGCTCACCTATCGGGAGGCCTTCCTCTGGCAGTCCCGGGCCTACAGCGAGAACATGGAACGGTACACCGCCTGGCTCGCCGAGCACGACGACGCCTTCGGCTTCGGGGCCACTCCGGACGAGGTGTACGCGACCCTCGACGCGACCTCCGAACGGCTGCGCGAGGAGCCCTACCGAGGCCACCCCGCGGTCGAGTACTACGACGGCACCATGTTCGACTACGAGGTGGGAGAACACTCCCGCTACCAGGCCAACTGGAACCTGTTCGCCGCCTACCACTGGTTCCTCGTCAACGACCAGCCCATGCCCGAGGAGTTCGTGGGGCTGAGCCTCCTCGTCCCCGGGGAGTACCAGGGCGCCACCCCCGACCTGCAGAACGCGGTCCTGTGCGAGCAGGAGTGGCCCCGGCGGCTGAGCCTGTACCGGGCGGACACGCGCAGGTACCGGGAGGAGCACCCGTACGGGACCGGCGCGTACCGGGCCGTGCCCCAGCCGTGCACCTTCAGCACGCTTGAGCCCGCCGAACCGCCGGTGGGACTGGAGCGCGACGGCTACCCCGAGGGGCTGGTCATCGCCGGGGAGTTCGACGCCCAAACCCCCCACGAGGGCGGAGCGGCCATGGCCGAGCGGCTGGACCACGCGTTCGTCACGGTAACGGGCGACGGCGGACACGGTTTCTACACGCCCTTCGGCCTGGACTGCGTGGCCGAGGCGGTGGACGCCTACCTGGTGGAGGGGGCCGCTCCAGAGGACGCCACCTGCCAGGGGCTGCCCCCCGCCGAGGTCGGGGCGGAGCCGCTGGCCGAGGCCGAACCGGAGGCCGAGGAGCTGCTGCCGCTGAGCGAGGCGCTCCGCGCGGGCGGCCCGGGGCTCTGACCTCCGCCCGTACGCGGTGACGGCCCGCACCCCCGTGGTGCGGGCCGTCGCACGCGCTCAGCGCGCCGGGGCCGGTGGCGGCGCCTAGATCCCCGAGCCCGCCAGGGAGCCGGTGGTCTGCCCGGCCGGGTCGGAGAGCAGGCACAGGACCTCGCGGTCGTAGAGCTCGTTCCAGCCCTCCTCCGTCGGGTACAGCGGGAGGACCTCCAGGCGGGAGCTCGCGTAGTCCAGGCCCACGAAGGCCTCGAACTCCCCGACGCACAGCTCACCCGCCATCTCGGCGATCGAGTCCTCACCGGGGTAGGTGTCCGAGTCGGCGAGGTCCCCCGCGTGGTAGATCTCGTAGTCGTGCGGCTCGGAGCACTCGATCTTGGGCACCTCCGAGACCGAGTCGTCGGCGTTGGTGCTCATCTCGTTGAGGCAGTCCCCGACGTAGACCGCGTCGACGCCGGTGTCCTCGGGCCCGGCGGGCGCGGTGGTCCCGGTCTCCACCGGTTCGGCGGGCGTCCCGGTGTCCGTCGGCTCCGGTGAGACCGTGGCCGCGTCGTCCCCGCCGTTCTGGAAGGCCGGGGGCAGGAGGGGAAGGGGGCCGCACGCCGTCAGCGCCAGGGCGGCGCCGATGGTGAGGGTCCCGAGGGAAAGGCGGCCGAGCAGCGGGCGGCGCGGGTCGGACAGCATGGGGTCTCCACTGGGTGGTTGAGGTACTCAGGCCGACGGGGGACGGATCGGCGGTACCTGTCCAGATGCACGCGACCCGGGGAAGGTTCCGCCCCGAGCCGCAACGAAAGGAACTTTCCGAAGTGCTCGGACTCCACGTGTGGTGTGTCACCGAGGGCGGAGAACCCGGAGGTGGGGGGCGGGTGGGGCCGGGAGGCGAAGGCGGGACAGGGCCTTCGCTGGCCTCAAACCGCTGGCGGTCAGCGGTTAGCGGTTGGCGCCCTCGAGGGTGCCGGTGACCATCTCACCGGGGGTGTTGACGTAGCAGATGATCTCGCGGTCGTTGAGCAGGTCCCACGTCTCCTGGGTCGGGTAGAGGTAGGCCGCGTAGATCTCCGACTCGTCGTAGGAGACCCCGACGAAGTCGGTGAAGTTCTGGCCGGTGCAGATCTCCTCCGCCTGGGTCTGGGTCGCGGCGTCGCCCGGGTACTCGTCCTCGGTCATCTCGTGGGAGAAGAAGAACTCCGAGTCGTGCTCCTCGGCACAGTCGACCAGGGGGACGTCGCTGACCTCGCTGTCCGCGAGGGCGGTGTTCATGGACGACTCGACGAAGCAGTCGCCGACGTTGAGCTCCATCACGTTGCCCTGTCCCAGCAGGGACATGACAGCGCCGCAGCCGCTGAGGGACAGGACGGTGCCGGCGGCGAGCACGGACGCGCCGGCGGCGCGCAGAACGGGGGAGAGGGTAGACATGGGGATACTCCGAAATTTATGCATGGGGATCCGCCACCCAGGCAGGAATGGCGGGATCGTAACAATTCCCCAGCTGCGGGTTTATGTCAATCTGATTCCCAGTGGACACGGAAAGGAGTAATTCCGTCACCCAGTGCTCCCGTGTCCTGCGGTTTCCTGCCCGCATGGCGTTCTCGGTCAGGAGCGAGAACACCACACGGTGACGACAGTCAACGAAGAACGCCGTTTGTGGCTCAGTGCGACGGGACCATGGGCGGAGCGTAGTGGATACCATTCCGGAAACGGCACCGGGAGTGCCGGGGGAAACGCGTTGAGCGACAGCGGTACGGCCTCCCGGAAAACCGCGGAGAAGTGTTCCGCCGGAATTCACTCCCTACCGCGGAGACGACGGGGCCCCGGTCGGAAACCGACCGGGGCCCTCGTCTCGTGTGCGTCATCAGGGACTCGAACCCCGAACCCGCTGATTAAGAGTCAGCTGCTCTGCCAATTGAGCTAATGACGCCCGATGTCACCGCCGGGCCGCTGGCCCGCGACGACGCGTCTCACTCTACCCGACACCCGGAGTTCTCCGGGCCCTCACCGGGCCGGTCGTGGATCACACCGCGCGGGGCGGGCGACCGGGCAGGCAAGAGACCCCGGGAGGAAGGTGCTGCCTTCCTTCCGGGGCCGCTGGGCTGTGCGTCATCAGGGACTCGAACCCCGAACCCGCTGATTAAGAGTCAGCTGCTCTGCCAATTGAGCTAATGACGCCCGCCGTGCCGTGGCACCGGCCCCGTGGGCCGCGCCCCTGGCGACGCCGTTAACTCTAGCAGGACCGCGGGGGTGGCCGCGAACCGATAGCGGACCGGCCGGGCGCCCGGTCCCGTGTACCGCGCTCCGGGAGGAGGGGCCCGGCCTAGGCGAAGGCCATGACCAGCGCGACGACGACGGCGATGGCCAGAACCACGCCGAGACCCGCGAGCACGAGCGGCAGGATCGGGCGGCGCGCCGGCTCCTCCGGCTCCGGGTTCTCGTCGACGAAGCGGCGGAAGTGCTGTGTGGTCCCCGCCGGGTCCATGTTGTTGGGATCGTTGTTCTGTGTCATGGGGTTGACCCTAGCGACTCCCGTGAGCGGTGAGGACCCCCATGGACATATCCGACCGATTTCATGACCCCGCGGTGAGATTGCCGTGGAATCGGACCCGGCGCCGCCGGGCCTCCACGCGACCGGCCACGGCTCCTCACCTCGGTGAAAGCCGAACGTAAGACGCGTGGCCGACACTCGGTTCAGGAGGGTCGGGTGCGGCCGGTACTTCCCCGCGGCCGTGGCGGCCCTCCTCGGGCCCGGCACGTAGTACGGCGGCCATCCGGGCCGTGGGAGTGCCCCCGCGTGCCGGGTCCACCGCCTCCAGTCGCCGCACCAGCTCGACCGCGGAGCGCTGGGGGTGGGTCTCCAGCCAGACCGCCGCCATGCGCAGGGCCAGGGGCAGGAACCCGGCCAGGTGCGCCAGGCGGCGCAGCACCGGCTCGGTACACCGGTCCGGTCCCGCGTGCGCGCGCAGCAGCTCCACGGCGGCGCCCGGGGGCAGCGGCCCCACCGGCAGGGCCCGCAATCCGTCGCGCACCAGCAGGTCGGTCAGCCAGCAGCGGCTGGTGACCACCGCCGCGCAGCCGGTGCCGCCGGGCAGCAGGGGGCGCACCTGGCGGGTGGAGGAGGCGTTGTCCAGCACGAACAGGACGCGCCTGCGGGCCAGGAGGGTGCGCAGCCGGGCGGCCGACTCCTCGGCGTCCGCGCCGCCCTCCCCCGGTTCGCTGGAGAGCGAGCGCACCAGGCGCCGCAGCACCTCGGCGGGATCGCGCGCGGCGCCGTCGCCGCCGCGCAGGTCGACGTAGACCTGCCCGTCGGGGAAGTGCGGGGCGACCGCGTGCGCCCAGCTCAGCGCGAGGGCGCTGGTCCCCGCCCCGGCGGGCCCGCGGACCAGGACGCTGACCGGCGCGGAACCGCGCGGGCCGGCCAGTCGGTCCAGTTCGGCCAGGGCCTCCTCACGCCCCACCAGGGCGGGCGGCGCGGCGGGCAGTTCCGCCGGGGCCGGGGGAAGGGGGATCGGCTCGGGCGGGTGGACCGGGGCGGGCCGCGCCCCGGGGACCGGGCCGCCCGCCCGGTCGGCGCCCGCGCCCTGCGCGGCGCCCTCCACGGAGTCGCGCTGGCGCGGGACGGGGGCGGTGCGCGGGGGCCGGTCGAGATCACCGCGCAGGATGCCGTGGAAGGTCTCCTGGAGCTCCCGGCCCGGGTCCGCGCCGAGGCGCTCGGCCAGGACCCGGCGGGTGCGCGCGTACACGCGCAGCGCCTCGCTGGGACGGCCGCTGCGGTAGAGGGCCAGCATCTGCACCCGGATGAGGGGCTCGCGCTCGGGGTGGTCGGCGGCGACGGGGCCGATCTGGTCGGCCACCCGCTCGTGGTCCCCCCGGGCCAGCGCGGCGCCGAACCCCGACTCGGCGGCGCGCAGGAGCTCCTCGGTCAGGGGCGCGACGTCGCGCTCGTGCAGGACGGGGCTGGCCACGTCGGCCAGGACCGGGCCCCGCCACAGCCCCAGGGCCTGGATGAGCAGATCGGCCCGGGTGTCCGGATCACCCCGGTAGGCGGCTTCGGCGGCGCCCCGGACCAGGGAGCGGAAGCGCAGCAGGTCGCACTCCTCCTCGTCCAGGTCGATCCGGTAGCCGCCGTCGGCGCCCGCGATCAGCGGGGTGCCGCAGTGGTCGTCGAGGACGGCGCGGAGGCGGGCCACGTGGACCTGCAGGGCGCTGCGTGCGGCCGGGGAGGGCGGTGCCGCCCAGATCCGCTCGATGAGGTCGGCGGTGGAGACGGTGCGTCCGGCGTGCAGCAGGAGGGTGGCCAGCATGGCGCGGCGCTTGTCACCGCGCAGCCGCACCGGGCCCCCGTCCGTCTCGACGCCGAAGTGGCCGAGCAGGCCCACGCGGAGTCCGCGGGCGGTGGGTGCGGCCGTACCCGTGCGGGACACGGCGGTCCGCCGGGTCCGCGTGTCCTGGCGGGCCGCGGTGGTCCGCCGGGCGGCGTCCGCGTCGCGCCGACGCCCGGCCGGGTCACTCAGCGCCACAGCACCATCCCCCCTGCGCGGCGGGCGCCCGCGCCTGCGGGTGAGCGGCGGCGCCCCTGTTTCCAGGGTGCCGCCTGAGCTGGGAGATCGCAATCGGCGGGGGGTACTTGCCGCTAGGGCTGTCCCTTGGAATCCTGGATTCTCCCGCTTTTTCCCATCACCGCGTTGACTCTGCACCACGACCGAAAGAAACTTTCCTCCATGGCGGAAATCCCGAAGCCTACGGGCGAGCGGCAGGAGACCGAGAAGGCCTCCGCATCGCCCGTCCCCACGACCGTGCTGCGCATCCGGTCGCTCCTTCCCTCCCTGGCCCCCGCCGAGCGGCGGGTGGCCCAGCGCGTCATCGACGACCCCGAGCGGGCCGCCGCCTCCTCCATCACCCAGCTGGCCAAGGACTGCGCCACCTCCGAGGCCACGGTGATCCGCTTCTGCCGCACCATCGACTTCAGCGGCTACCGGGAGCTGCGCCTGGCCCTGGCCACCGAGGCCGGTCAGGCGCGCGGCGCGCGCTCGGGCTCCCCCGAGTTGTCCAGCGACATCAACCCCGACGACACCCTCGTCACGGTGGTCCAGAAGATCGCCTTCACCGACGCGCGCGCGGTGGAGGAGACCGGTGCCGCG
Organism: Nocardiopsis sp. FR4; assembly: GCF_009830945.1. Taxonomy (GTDB): domain Bacteria; phylum Actinomycetota; class Actinomycetes; order Streptosporangiales; family Streptosporangiaceae; genus Nocardiopsis. Next base: position 163,838 of record NZ_VWVV01000009.1, read on the forward strand.
CTGGACGTGGACGTGCTGCGCCGGGTCATCGACGCGATGGCGGGCGCCCGGCGCATCGACGTGTACGGGGTCGGCGCGAGCGCGTTCGTCGGTGCCGACCTGCAGCAGAAGCTGCACCGGATCGGCCTGACCTCGTTCGCGTGGTCGGACGCGCACGTGATGCTCACGAGCGCCGCGGTCCTGGACCGGCGCGACGTGGCGATCGGCATCTCGCACAGCGGCACCACCATCGACACGGTCCAGGCGCTGACCGAGGCCGGGCGGCGCGGGGCGGTGACCGTGGCCATCACGAACTTCCCGCGCTCGGCGATCGGGTTCGCCGACCACGTGCTGACCACCGCGGCCCGGGAGACCACGTTCCGCTCCGGGGCGACGGCGAGCAGGCTCGCGCAGCTGACCGTGGTGGACTGCCTGTTCGTGGGCCTGGCCCAGAGCCGCTACACCGACAGCCGTACCGCGTTGGAGACCACCTTCGAGGCGGTGCGGGGCCTGCGGATCAACGACGACCGCAGACGCCGCCGGGGCGAGGACCCCGGTGGCAGGAGCACGGACCCAAGCGACGGCTGAGCCGGTACGCGTCGGCCCCGTCGTGCCGTTCGCAGCGGCGGCGGAGCCGGGCGCGTCCGGTGCTCTGACGGAAAGGAACGGCACGGGTGCGGACCGAACAGGAGAGCGCTGTGCACGACAGCGGGCCGGACACCCCGGCGGAGGGCGGGAACACCCCGCGCGGGACCGGTGCCGAACCGTCCTGGGAACGGGTGGAGGGGAGCGGGGCCGTGATCGTGCGGGCGCCCACGGAGGCCCGCAACTCGGGGACCCACGACATCGACCTGCTCCCGGCGCTGGAGGTGCTGCGGCAGATCAACGCCGAGGACGTCACGGTCCCGGCCGCGGTGGGCGCGGTCCTGCCGGAGCTGGCGCGTGCCGTGGAACTGGGGGTGGCGGCCCTGGAGCGGGGGGCGGCCATCCACTACTTCGGCGCGGGAACGTCGGGGCGCATCGCCGCGCAGGACGCCGCCGAGCTGCCGCCGACCTACGGCGTGCCCGCGGACTGGGTGGTGGCCCACCACGCGGGCGGCGCGGAGGCGCTGCTGCGGGCCGTGGAGGGGATCGAGGACGACTGGGAGTCCGGGCGCGCCGACGCGGCCGGGGTCGCCCCGGGGTCCCTGGCCGTCGGGCTCGCGGCCAGCGGGCGCACGCCCTACGTGGGCGGGGCGCTGGAGGCGGCCCGGGAGCGCTCGGCCGCCACGGTGCTGATCAGCGCGAACCCGCGGGCGCCGCTGGCGTCCGGGGTGGACGTGCACGTGGGCGTGTCCACGGGCGCGGAGGTGATCGCCGGGTCCACCCGGATGAAGGCGGGGACCGCGCAGAAGCTGGCGCTGAACGCGTTCTCCACGGCGGTCATGGTGCGGATGGGCCGCACCTACTCCAACCTCATGGTGGGGGTGGACGCCACCAACGGCAAGCTGCGAGGACGGGTGGTGACGATCCTGACGCAGGCCACCGGCATGGAGGAGAAGGTGTGCGCGGAGGCGCTGAACTCCGCCGGGGGTGACACGCGGGTGGCGCTGGTGTCGCTGCTGGCCGGGGTGGACGCGCTGACGGCCGCCCGGGCGCTGGACGCGGCGCGGGGCCGGGTGCGCGCCGCGCTCACCGGGCTCGGCGTGCCGGGCCAGGAGCCCCGGGGGTAGGCCGGGGTACGGCGCTACCCGGGCCCCGCGCCCGGGGAGCGCCGTTGCGGCGGCGGGTTCGGGCCGCGCCGTCAGCCGCGTTCGAGCGCGGTGCCGATGAGGCCGATCGGAGGGGAGCCCAGGTCGAGCAGCGCCCGGTGGAAGCGCTGGAGGGTGAACTCCCCGCCCCAGAGTTCGCGCGCCCGTTCCCGGAGCCGGAGGATCTCCAGCTTGCCCCAGGTGTAACGCCCGTAGGTGGGGTCGAAGGTGGCGCGGCGCGCCTCGGACAGCGCCGCCGGGCCCTGGAGCGGGGTGTCCTCGGCGAACCGGGCCGCCGCCTCCGCCACGGTCATGGTGCCGCTGTGCACACCGATGGCCACGGACAGGCGGGTGACCCGGATGAGCGCCTCCACCCACACGCCGGCCTCGAAGTGGTCGGCGGTCCAGGAGGGGTCGCCCAGGCGTTCGGCGGCGTAGGCGCCGAAGCCCTCCTCCACGCACACCTCCTCCACGTAGTGCGCCCACCCCTCGGCGAAGGTCATGGAGTGCAGGGCGCGGCGCACCGGCCCGGGCGCCCGGCGCAGGGCGCGCCCGTGCGAGAAGTGGCCGGGCGCCACCTCGTGGACGCTCACCGCGGGCAGGGTGGTGTGGCTGAACATCTCCAGCCACTCCTCGGCCTCCTCCTTGGTCCAGGAGGCGTCGGGCGGGGTGATGAAGTAGAAGGAGGGCGTGTCGGCCTCCCACGGGCCGGACCAGGACATCATCGCGGTGGCCCAGCGCTGGGAGGGCGGGGAGACGTCCACCCGGCACTCGCCGTCGCCGTGGGGCGCCAGGCCGCGCTCGGCGGTGAAGTCCAGGGCCAGCCGGGTCCAGCGGCGGGCGGCCTCCAGGACCCCGTCGGTGTCGGGGTGCTGGCGGGTGAGCTCGCGGACGAACTCCATGGTGTCGCGGCCGGGTGCCAGGCGCGCGACGGACTCGGCGAGGCGGGCCCGCAGGCGGTCGCGTTCGGCGTCGGCGCGGGCGGCCAGGTCGGCCAGGTCCACCTCGGCGGCCTCGCCGCTGCCCATGAGGCGGGTGAGTTCGCGGGCGCCGAGGGCGGCGCTTCCGGGCCCCTCCCCGGCGGCGCGCTCGATGTGGGCGACCAGCCTGGCGTGGGCTGCGAGGGCGGCCTCGCGGACGTCGGCGGGCAGGTCGTCGGGGAGGCCCTCGGCCGCTCCCCGCACGGCGCCCAGGAGCGCCTCGGCGACGGGCCCGGGCACCCGGTCCAGGGCGGCGATCGCGTTGTCGACCACGCGCGGCCACGCGGTCAGGTGCCTGACGCGGGCGGCGTCGCGCTCGGCGCGCGGCGCGTACTCGCGGTCGTAGGCGGACAGGTCGAGTTCGCCCAGGTGGTAGAGGGGGTTGGCGCGGTGGAGCTGGAGTTCGCCCAGCTCGTAGCGCAGGGCGTTCTCGAAGGCGGCCAGGTGGGCCTCGTCGTGGGGGTCGTCGAGGGGGTCTCCGCCCAGCCGGGAGAGGGCCGCGCGGACCCCGTCGGGCGACATGTCGGCGACCCGGCCGTCGTACTCGTGCATGCCGGAGCCCTCGCGCATGTTCCCCGGCATGAGGTCGGCGAGGGCCCTGATCCTGGGGGGCAGGTCGTCGTTCTGGAACTGGTTGGACATGCGGCGACTCTAACGGCGCCCCGGCCATCCCGTCAGCCGGTTTCGGGCCCGTCCACCGACCACTCCGTTCAGGGTGGAAACGGCGGAGGGGAGTGGGGAAACGGTGGACGGCCGGGGAACACCGGGGAACTTTCCGGCGGGAACCGAACCGCGGAGCGCGGCGGCGGAACTCCGGAGCCGGGCCGGGCGTCTTTCCGGGCGTGACTGACTCAGACCCCGCCACGGCCTCCGGCCGGAGGCCGCTGCGACGCCTGTTCCTGCTGGCGGTACTGGCGGTGGCGGTGGGGTGCGCCCCGTTCGTGTGGGTGCTCTCCTCCACCGCCGACCACCGCCACACCGCCGCGACCGTTCCGGAGCGCCCGGTGGCCCTGGTCCTGGGCGCCGGGGTGCGCCCGGACGGGCAGCCCAGCCTGCTGCTGGCCCGGCGGCTGGACACCGCCGCCGGCCTGTACTTCGACGGCAGGGTGCGCGCGGTCCTGGTGACCGGCGACAACAGCGTCGAGCACTACAACGAGACCGACACGATGCGCGACTACCTGGTGGCGGCGGGGGTGCCGCCGGAGCGGATCGTGGGCGACTACGCCGGGTTCTCCACGTGGGACTCGTGCGCCCGGGCCCGCGAGGTGTTCGGGGTGGCGGAGGCCACGGTGGTCACCCAGGACTTCCACCTGCCCCGGGCGGTGCGGCTGTGCCGTGCGGCGGGGATCGACGCGGTGGGGGTGGCCGACTCCAGCCTGCGCGAGCGCACCTTCGCCACGGTGTACGGATGGCTGCGGGAGGTCCCGGCCGCCGTGGCGGCGCTGGGCACGGCGGTGCTGCGGCCCGATCCGACCTTCCTGGGCGAGTACGAGACGGGTGTGGACGACGCCCTGGCCCCGGACGGGGAGGCGCCCGCGGGCGGGGGGTGACCCGCGGGCCGCCGTCCTGCTAGCGTCCGCCGCCGAAGAGGCGCCCGAGCAGACCGCCGGGCCCGGGCGCGTCGGGGGCCCGCCCCGGCCCCGCGGCCGGGGCGGCGGGCTCGTCCTCGGGCTCCGGTTCGGCCTCCACCCCCGCCAGGGCGCGGAACCCCTCGGGGTCGTCCGGCAGCGCCCAGGCCCGCAGGGTGTCCCGGAACTCCTCGTCCTCCCAGGCGGAGTCGGGCAGCTCGGCGATCGCCCACAGGACCTTGAGGGTCTCCTCGTCGTAGTCGGCGGCGGCGTGCTCCTCGGCGGTGTACCCCTTGCTCCGGGGGCCGAGCACCATCTCCAGCCCCGCCCCGGTCACCACCGCGCGGGAGTCCTCCTCGCCCTTGACCAGGCCCGGGAGGATGTCCAGGCGCAGGCGGCGGGCGCGGTCACCGGCGCGGCCCAGCGCCAGGAAGCCCAGCACCCGCGGGGAGTGGCCGCCGCAGTGCGGCCAGGACTCGTTGAACAGGCCCTCGTAGCCCACGGTGGTGCCGCCGCCGCGTCCGATGCGGCGCAGCGCCTCGCGCGGGGTGTTCTCGCCGTGGATGAGCACCATCGCCACCGCGGCGGCGAAGGAGTTGTACAGGTTGCCGCCCGCCATCTGGTGGGTGAGGCCGACGGAGGTGTCGGTGTCGGTCGGACTGGCCACCAGGCCCAGGGCGAACAGCTCGGCGGGCAGCGGCTCGCCGCTGTCCGTCATGGTCATCGCGTCGCGCAGGCTCGTGGGCGGTTTGGGCGCCGGGCGCAGGTCCTTGGCGAGCAGCACCTGGGAGGCGCCGGTGATCTCGGCCGTGATCCGCTCGGCGTCCGCGGTGTTCGCGACGCTCGCGGCCAGGAAGCCCAGCAGGTAGCTCACCCACTCCCCCGCGCGGTCCATGCCCCCGCGGTTGTCGGGGCCCCGGAGCAGCCCCACCAGGTCCGGGATCCGGGCGCGGACGGCCTCGTGGGTCTCGAGTTCGGCGCGCAGGAGCGCGGCGCCGCCGGGCCGCTCCATGACGGCGAGCCGGTTGCGCATGCGGTGGTGGTGCTGTTCGTCGGGGGCCTCCTCCGCCCAGGAGCGGTACTGTTCGCGCACCGTGTCGGCGTCGTTGGAGGTGGCCCAGGCCACCTCCTCGCGCCACTGGTCGAGGTCGCGGGGCTCGGGGAGGCGGTCCTCGGCGTGCCCGGCGACCAGCTCCAGCAGGAGGCTCAGCGGGCGCCAGCGGTCGGTGGCCGGGGTGGACTCGGCGCAGGCGGTGTCGACCAGGAAGTCGACCGCCCTGGGCGCGGCGAGGTGTCCGGGGGCGGGGAAGCGGATGATGTCGTGCAGCTCGGAGAGAGCGGTGTCGCTCCCGGCGAGCTGTCCGAGCAGCTCGGGGATGCGCGCGCCGCCCTCGGGTGCCAGAGCCGCCCAGTCCACGTTCTCCGCGCCGTCGTGGAAGTCGTTGTCCGTGGTCGCGTTCATGGGGCTGATTGTCCCAGCCGCAGGACCGCCGCCGTACCGGCCGGGGCTGCGTGCTGGCGGTGGCGGTGGCGGGAGCGGCCGACGCGGTTCGGCGCGGGCGGCGGTCACGGTTCGGCGCGGGCGGGCGCGGGGCGCAGGAGCGCGTCGCGCAGGGCCTTGAGCGCGGCCCCGACCTCGCGCGCGTAGCCGATCACGGTGGAGCGGCGCCGGGCGCCCATGCTGGGGTCGCCGACGCCGACGGCGTCGATCCCGGCCGCACGGGCGAGGGCGACCGTGCGCGGCAGGTGGAAGGACTGGGTGACCATGGTGGCCGCGCGCACGCCGAACAGGTCGCGTACCCGCACGCAGGTGTCCCAGGTGCGGTAGCCGTACCGGTCGGCGTCGATCCGGTCCGCGGGTACGCCGTGCTCGACCAGGTAGGCGGTCATGGTGTCGGTCTCGCGGCGCGAGACCTCGCGGTTGTCGCCCGAGACGACGACGCGCTCGACCCGGCCCGTCTCGTACAGGCGCACGGCCAGGTCCAGGCGGCGGGCGAGCAGTGGGGAGGGTCCGTCGTTCCAGGCGGCGGCTCCCAGGACCACGGCCACGGGGCGGTGCGGCACGGTGTCGACGCTTCCGCGGCGTCCGGCGCTGGCCAGGTAGGTCCAGCCGTAGGGGGCCAGCGCCAGGGCGCACGCTCCTCCCAGGACCGCCGAGATCCACACACCCACGCCTGCCGCTCCTCGTCCTCGTCCGGCGCGCGAGCGCCCCGGTTCCCGCCCCGCGCGGGATCGCTCGCACCCCATCATGGCGTATCCGGGGGCGGCCCGGCCCCGGGTGCGCGGTGGTGCCGGGTGCCTCCCGGGGGCTCCCGAGGGCCCCTCAGGAGCCGAGGCCGCCGAGGTTCGCCCAGGAGAAGGGCCTCTTGTAGCGGACCGACAGGCCGCCTCCGTGGCACTGCCCGGTGATGACGAAGTGCGTGCCGGAGGTCCTGCGGACGGAGTCGACGTCGACCCGCAGGCTCCCGAACCAGGCGGTGTCCACGTCCACCTCGGCGGTGGCCCCCTCGGGCAGGATGAGGGCGGCCGACCCCCAGGAGGCGTTGAGGTGCACCTCGACGAGCGTGGTGGGGATGTAGGCCTCGCGGAAGTCCAGCCGGGTGGAGCCGTACGGGTTGTCCACCTCGATCCGGGGCGGCACCTGCCAGTGGCCCTTGCGGGAGACGGTGGTGCCCGGGGAGCGGATGACGAGGGCCCCGCCCCCGTCGCGGAACTCCGGAGGGCGGTTGTCCACCACCGGCGGAAGGGGGCCGGTGGGCGCGCCGGGACCGGAGGGCAGGTCCTCGGTGAGGGGTTGGAGGTCGTCGTAGGTCCTGGCGGCGTAGGCCGCGTCGAGCCGCTCGTCGAGTTCGTCGAGCGTGATCCGGCCCTCGGCGGCGGCCTCGCGCAGGACCTCGGCCACCTGGTCGCGTTCGGCGTCGGAGACGCGCATGCGGCCCCGGCCGGACCCGGCCGGGGACTCCGGGTCGGAGGGCACTGGATTAGGGGGTACAGGGTTGGGGGGCACGGACTCGTCCCGCTCCTCTCCGCTCTTTTGTCACACCCACGGTAGAGCATGAGGGGAAACGGGCACAGAGCCTGGAGGAGCGGTGACCGTGGGCCCTGGCGGACGTGTGCGCGCCCCCGCCAGGCGCCGGCCTCCGCGACCGCCGCGGCGCCGCCCCCGTGGGGGCCGAGGTCGGCGTCGGTACGCGCTTTGGAACGGTCGGGGGCGGGGTACCGCTTCTCTAGGGTGGTTGAGGACTCTGCCGGGGTAGGACGGACCCCGGCAGAGTCCTGAACCACACGAGTACTTCTCTCCCCCCGTGGGGTACACGATCTCGCACCGGGACACCTCCCGCACAGAGCGTGTCCGGAAGCGGCCACCGCGTGAGTCCGCCCGTCTCGGCGTCCTCCGGCCCCTGCCGCCACCCCCGGCCCGGGGGCCACTCGTATCCCTTCCTTACCCAGAGATTTCGGTCATACTGCATCAACTCCGGAGGATCATCCTTTCCTCCCCGCTCCATTTCCCTTCGGAGCAGGCACTCCACCGCACTCCGGCATCCAGGGGCACCAGTTCCGGATACTCCCTAAAGAGGGTTAAGGACACCATGATCCGCCAGAGAACCGCAGGTCAGGACGACGCCCCTACCGCACTCCGGAAAACCTCCGCAGGGAATTCGAACCCAGTTCCGCAAAACATGCCCTGACCAGGGAGAACGCGGGCGCCCTCCGGACTCCTCCGCCTGACGGGAATCGGCCTTCGAGCGGCGTTTGCCCAAATTCTGCGGCGAGCATCCTCCTTGGTGAGCGCGGCGGCCAGCGACCTGCCGCCCGCACGAGGCCCCGTCCGATCCGACCGCCCCGAGCACCACAGACACCACCTGGTCGAAGACCGGAGGAAACCACGACGTGTCCGCCCTCGCGATCGCCCCGACCTTTCTCAGCGACTTCACCCGTCTCACGCCCGACGTCCAGCTCGACACCCTGACCGTGATGCGCGCCTACCAGGCGGGTGACCACCACCCCGACCTGGAGTCCGTCGCGGGCGCCGCCGACCCGCGCGTCCGGGTCGTCAGCATCTCCCCCGACTGGTCCGGCGTCGTCGTCCCCGACCACGACGCCGGGGACGACGACACGTCCGGGCGGCCCGACGCGGACCCTCCCGGCTCCTCCGCCGACGGCACGCACTACCGGCTGGTCACCGTGCGCCCCCGCGAGGAGGCACTGCGCTTCGCCCGCGGCCTGCTCCCCGAGGTCCCCGAGGACCTCGCCCCGGGCGGCGCGGACCCCACCCCCGCCGGGCCGCCCGAGCTGGAGGGCGCCCTCAACGCGCCCTTCGCCCAGTGGCAGCTGACGCTCCACCCCGACCAGCACCGGATCACCGAGGGGCACTACAACGGGTCCGTCCAGGTCACCGGCGGCCCCGGCACCGGCAAGACCGTGATCGCGCTGCACCGCGCCGCCCATCTGGCCGAGCGCGACGCCGCCGTGTACCCCGAGGACACCCGCGAGTCGGTGCTGCTGACCACCTACAACCGGGCGCTGGCCCAGTCCCTGGCCGAGCGGCTGGACCAGCTCCTGCCCGACCCCGGCGTCCGCGCGCGGGTGCGCGTGGCCACCATCGACAGCCTCGCCCGCGCCGTCGTGCAGTCCCACAGCGGCGTGGCGCCCCGCCTCATCGGCCGGGACGAGCTGGCCCGGCGCTGGCGCGCGCTGGCCCTGGCCGACGGCCTGCCCTTCTCCGGTCGCTTCCTGGTGGACGAGTGGGAGCAGGTGATCCTGGCCAAGAACCTGGAGCTGCTGCCGCAGTACATCCGCTGCGAGCGCAGCGGCCGGGTGCAGCACCTGGCCCCCGAGCACCGGCGCCAGGTGTGGGAGACCGTGCGGCGCTACGTCGGCGCCATGCGGGTGGAGGGGCTGTGGTCCTACCCGCAGCTGGCCGCCGAGGCGGCCCGCGTGCTGGACCGGGGGCAGCCGCTGTTCCGGCACGCGGTGGTCGACGAGGCCCAGGACCTGCACCCGGCCCAGTGGCGGATGCTGCGCGCCGCCGTCCCCGAGGGGGCGGACGACCTGTTCATCGTCGCGGACCCGCACCAGCGGGTGTCCGACAACCGGGTGTCGCTGGCCTCGCTCGGCATCAACGTGCGCGGGCGCGGCCACCGGCTGCGGGTGGGCTACCGGGTCACCCAGGAGATCCTGGACTGGAGCATGCCGATCCTGGGCCACCGGGCGGCCCTGGGCATGGACGACGACGCCGACACCCTGGCCGGGTACCGCTCGCTGCTCCGCGGCCCCGCTCCGGTGGTGCGCGGCTGCGAGGACCGGGCCGAGGAGCTGCGGGCGCTGGGCGACTGGGTGCGGGTGTGGCTGGAGGCCGGGGTCAACCCCGCCGAGATCGCGGTGGCCGGGCGCAACCACTGGGTGGTGCGCGGCATCGCCAAGGAGCTGGAGGCCCGCGGCATCCGCACCGCGCGGCTGGAGGACGGCGGCCGCGCCGAGGCGGTGCGCGTGGGGACGATGCACCGGCTCAAGGGCCAGGAGTTCCGCTGCGTGGCGCTGGTCGGGGTCAGCGACCACCTGGTGCCGCCCAAGGCGGCGGTCGAGGCCGCCGACGGCGACCAGGTGGCGCTGGAGCACGCCGTCCAGCAGGAGCGGACGCTGCTGTTCGTGGCCTGCACGCGGGCCCGCGACGCGCTCTACGTCTCGCACGTGGGACGGCCGAGCCGGCTGATCGCCAACAACTGGTAGTCCGTCGGCGGCGGGGCGGTCGACCGCCGGGAAGCCCGGACGCCGAGGCGGCCGGGCCTCCCGTGTGTCGTCGCCCGCCGCGACGGCGTCCGGCACGGCGCCGTCGCGGCGGGACGGTCAGGCGCCGCCGTACTGCCCGTTGAGGTCGGGGATGTTCATGAGGTCGGTGGTGGCCAGGGGATTGTCCACGTCCACCCCGGTGACGATCATGTACGGCAGCAGCAGCGGGGGCGGGAAGTCCGGGGTGAAGGTGAGCGGGATCCCCAGGAGCCGCACGTGCATCCGGGTGATGTGCATCTGGACGCGCCCGTCCATGGTCATGGTGGGCAGCCCCAGGCTCATCCGGGTTCCGGCGTCCTCGAACCACAGCTCGGCGCCGGCGAAGTCGGCCCGGCTCATGGACAGCCGGATGTACCTGCGCGGACCGTCCAGGGTCGGGCACTCCACGACGCCCTCGTAGCGCGCGCCGCTCATCGTCAGGCGGTCGGCGGTCAGGCCCGAGGTGCGGACCGACCCCTGGGAGCAGTCGTACTCCCGTTCCACCGCGACCGCGGGCAGTTGGTCCTCGTCCCGGGCGGCCTGGCAGGCGCGGACCGCTTCCAGGAACTCCTCCTCGGATTCGGCCAGGGCCGACTCCCCGGTGCGCAGCTCGCAGTCCTCGGGGTCGCCCTCCTCCCCGTCCCCCTCCGTCCGTTCCTCGTCCTCCCCGCCCGTCTCCCCCTCCTCCGGGTCCCCGCCGGCGTCCTGCCCGGGGGACTCCTCGTCGGCGTCCGGCGCGGTGGGCCGGTCCCCGGGGGCCGGGTCGGCGGAGGGGTTCCCGGAGGGTGACGGCGAGGGCTCGTCGGCGGGCTGCTCCTGCTCCTCGTCGGGGGAGGAGAACCAGTCGTCCCAGGGCCAGCCGAGGGTGGGCGCGGGCGCGCTCGCCAGGGTCAGGGCCGCGACCAGGGGCAGGGTCAGGGCGAGCAGGGGGCGGGTTCCGCCCCGGGGATCGGTGACGGTCTCGGCCTGGGCGGCCGCGGGTTCGACGGCACCGGTTCCGGCCCGGGTTTCGGTCAGCTCCTCGGGCCGCTCACCGGCCGGGGAGGCGGTACCGACCCCGGTCGGCACCGCCTCCTCCGGTGCACCCGCGCGTCGGAAGCGGCGGCGCCGCCGGACCACGGGCGCCCACGCGAACACGAGCGAGCCGCCGACGATGCCGAGCAGCATTCCGACGGCGAAGCCGCCGAAGTTGGAGGTGACGAAGGAGACCAGGGCCAGGAGCAGTCCGACCACGCCGAAGAAGTAGTGCTGGGCGGGTTGCAGCCAGCTCAGCACGCCCAGCGTGACGAGCAGCAGGGCGATGAGGGTGCCCGACACCCCGGCGATCCCGGCGTAGATGATGAGGTCGATCGGCAGGATCAGGGTCTGCGCGGCCGGTGCGACCAGCAGCTCGATCCCGGCCGCGACGAGGAGGATCCCGCCCCAGAACGGGCGGCCGCGCCGCCAGCTCCGGAAGCGTCCCCATCCCGCTCTCAGCGGGGTCAGTGCGCTCGCCATGGGATCAGAAGCACTCGTGGTCGCCGGGCCTGACCGCCAGGCTCAGCCCGGTCAGGTTCAGGGATCCCGAGGTGACCGCCCACGTGGTCAGCTCCATGTCGGTGACGGTGATGGTGTCGGCCTGGAGGCCGAACCCTCCCGCGGGGCCCTGGCCGCCGTCGGCCTTGTCCAGGGTGCTGGCGTCGCGGCCGATCTCGATGGAGTCGAACTCGGCGTTGCCCCGGAGCTGCTCGATGTCCAGGACCAGGTTGTCGCCCCGGACCGGCGCGGCCTCACCGGCGCGGATGACCAGGGTGGCCTGGCCGACGGACAGGTCCCACAGCGAGGACATGCACAGGTTGTCCAGCTGGGCGGTGTCCACGGTGGACAGGCCGACCGCGCGGCCGGAGCCGTCGACGGAGACGGCGTCGTCGCCGTACTGGGTGAAGCCGGTGCCGACGAGCTGGTCGGCGGACATCTTGAAGCTGTCACCGGACACCGCGAAGGAGGCGGCGAGGAGTCCCTGGGTGGTCATCCCGCCGAGGACGGCGGCGGCCGCGAACCCGGGGACGGCGACGAGGGCGAATCTGCGCCAGACGGTGCCGCCCCCGCCTTCCAGCTGCTCAGGCGCGTCCTGGGACGCCTCGGGCGCCTCTCCGGAAGCCTTGGGCATGAGTACCTCCAGTGTTCCGCCGCGCTGGGGCGGCGAGGGGGAAGCGGAACTTGCGCCGAGGCACACCGCGCGTGTTACATGGAACACACCCTACTCGGCGGTAGTGACGAACATTACAATAACTGTTGTCACATTTCTAGATGGCGCATTCGATGTTGCGGACTCGTATCCGGCGCACTACGGGCCTGCCGTAACCGACCTGGAGAGAGACCAGCCGTGCCCCCAGAGCGCAAGCAAGAACCCCCCGCCCCCCGCCCCCGCCCCGCCGACGACCGCTTCGACTACGACGTCCTCGTCGTGGGCTCCGGGTTCGGCGGCTCGGTGAGCGCCCTGCGCCTCACCGAGAAGGGCTACCGCGTCGGCGTCCTGGAGGCCGGGCGCCGCTTCACCCCCCAGACGCTGCCGTCCTCCTCCTGGGACGTGAAGAACTTCCTGTGGGCTCCGAGCCTGGGCATGTACGGGATCCAGCGCATCCACCTGCTGCGCGACGTGATGATCCTGGCCGGAGCCGGGGTCGGCGGCGGCTCCCTCAACTACGCCAACACGCTCTACCACCCGATGGACCCCTTCTTCGAGGACCCGCAGTGGCGGCACATCACCGACTGGAAGTCGGAGCTGGCGCCGTTCTACGACCAGGCCCGCCGCATGCTCGGCGTGCGCACCAACCCCACCGTCACCCCCTCCGACGTTCACCTGAAGGCGATCGCCGAGGACATGGGCGTCGGGCACACCTTCCGCCTGACCCCCGTGGGCGTGTGCTTCGGCGACGGCCGGGACGGCGCGGGCAACCGGGGCGGCCCCGGGGAGTCCGTGGGCGACCCCTACTTCGGCGGGGCGGGGCCCGAGCGGCGGGCGTGCCGCGAGTGCGGGGAGTGCATGACCGGCTGCCGCCACGGGGCCAAGAACACCCTCACCGAGAACTACCTCTACTTCGCCGAGCGCGACGGCGCCGAGGTGCACCCGCTGACCACCGTGGAACGCCTGCGCGAGCTGCCCGGCGGCGGGTACGCGGCCGACACCGTGCGCACCGACGCGCCCCGCAGGCGCGCCAACGCCCGCACGTTCACCGCCCGCCAGGTCGTCGTGGCGGCCGGGACCTACAACACCCAGGCCCTACTGCACCGCATGCGCGACTCCGGAGCGCTGCCGCGCCTGTCGGCGCGCCTGGGATCCCTCACCCGCACCAACTCCGAGGCGCTCGTCGGCGCCATGAGCCGCCACGTTCCGCCGCCCGAGGACCTGACCCAGGGGGTGGCGATCACGTCCTCGATCCACCCGGACGAGAACACCCACATCGAGCCGGTGCGCTACGGCAAGGGCTCCAACGCGATGGGGCTGCTCACCGCCATGCAGGTGCCCGGCGGCGGCCGGATCCCCCGCTGGCTGCGCTTCCTCGGCCTGGCCGCGCGCCGCCCCCACGTGTTCGCGCGCAGCTTCTCCAACCGGCGCTGGTCGGAGCGGGTCATCATCGGACTGGTCATGCAGTCGCTGGACAACTCGCTGACCACCTCCCTGCGGCGGGGGCTGTTCGGCGGCAGGAAGCTGACCTCCCGGCAGGGCCACGGGGAGCCCAACCCGACCTGGATCCCGGCGGGCCAGGAGGCGGCGACCAGGCTGGCCGAGCGCATCGACGGGTTCCCCGGCGGAACCTGGGGGGACGTGTTCGACGTTCCGATGACCGCGCACTTCCTGGGCGGCTGCCCGATCGGCGACAGCCCGGACACCGGCGTCATCGACCCCTACCACCGGCTGTACGGGTACCCGGACATCCACGTGGTGGACGGGTCGGCGGTCACCGCGAACCTGGGGGTGAACCCGTCGCTGACCATCACCGCCCAGGCCGAGCGGGCGATGGCGATGTGGCCCAACAGGGGCGAGGAGGACCCCCGGCCGGAGCAGGGCGAGGCCTACCGGCGGGTGGCGCCGGTCCCGCCGCGCGCACCGGCCGTTCCGGCCGGAGCCTACGCCGAACTGCGCTTCACCGCCCCGCTGCCCCTGACCGTGGTCGACTCCGCCAAGCCCACCGGGGAGGAGGCGGTGGCGAAGGTGACGGCCGACGCCGCCGAACTCGCGTCGGGCACTGCGCAGGAGCGGCCCGTCGGGACGGTCGGAGGCGAGGACCGGGGGTGAGCCCCGCCGGCCCGGGACCCGGGACGGCGGCGTTCCGGGTCCTCAGGCTGAGCCCGTCACGTCCTCGCGCTCGCCGTCCCCGCCCTCCTTCTCCAGGTACTCCATGGCCAGGGCGAAGTGCTCGCCCATGACGGTGGTGAGCTTGTCCGCCATCTCCTGGGCCAGCACGGCGTCCACGGCCTGCTGCGCCAGGGGGCGCACGCGACGGATCAGCTCGGCCATCTCGGCGGTCTCCTCGCTGCGGACCACCGTCCCGGGGGCGTACTCGGCGAGTATGTGGTCGGCCACCCGGCGGACCATGTGCTCGGCGACCCCGCCCACCTTCTCCCGCAGGTTCTCGGCGATGTCCAGGACCGCGTCCACGCTCATGCCCAGCCTGACCAGCTCCACCCCGGCGTGCAGCAGCCGGGGGCTGGGCACCCGGAAGCGCAGCCCGTCGCGCTCGATCACGCCCAGGTCCAGGGAGCGCTTGACGGTCCGCGGGGTCACGCCCCGGCCGAAGAGCTCCTTGAGGTCGCCCAGGGTGAGGTAGTCGGCGATCTCGTCGCTCCAGGCGTCCCCTATGGCCGACTCGAAGCCCAGGATGTCGGACAGGTCGCCGCCGCGCTCCCAGACCCGGAACATCTCCCCGATGTTGGCGAAGGTGTAGCCGCGCCGCAGTAGCTGGCCGATCAGCCGCAGGCGCGTCAGGTGCGCCTCGGAGTAGATGCCCACGCGCCCCTCGCGGCGCGGCGGGGCGAGCAGGCCCCGGTCCTGGTACACCCGGACGTTGCGCACCGTCGTGTCGGCGAGCCGGGCGAGTTCGTCAATGCGGTATTCGGCCATGGGTCAAGCCTAGGGACACCCGCGAACCCTACTCGTCAGTAAATTCCTGGCCTTCCCCCGTTGCATTGTGACAATGCTCGTTGTAACGTTCCGGCAATGACTGTGGAGGAGATCACATGAGGACCCCCCCGCCACGCCACCTGCGGCGGCTGCCCGGCCGGAACGCCCTCGTCACCGGGGCCTCCGGGGCCTTCGGCAGCTCCACCGCGGCCGTCCTCCGCCACCTCGGGGTGAACGTCGTCGGCCTCGACCGCAAACCCGCCCCCGGCGTCATCGGCTGCGACATCACCGACGACGGGCAGGTACGCCAGGGCGTGGCCGAGGCGCTGGACCAGCTCGGCGGCCGCCTGGACCTGCTCGTCCACTTCGCCGGGGTGGGACCGGCCGTGGACATCGGCCGGGCGCCGGACGCGCACGTCCACCAGGCGCTGGAGGTCAACCTCCTGGGCGCCTGGAGGGTCACCGCCGCCGCCATGCCCGCCCTGCTCCGCGACAGGGGGCGCGTGATCGTCACCGCCTCCCTGCTGTCCAACCTGCAACTGCCCTTCGCCGGGGCCTACACGGTCTCCAAACGGGCGCTGACCGCCTACGCCGACTGCCTGCGCGCCGAGTACGGCACCCACGTCGGGGTCACCACCGTCTACCCCGGCTACGTCGACACGCCCATCCACGACAGCTCCCGGGCCACCGGGGTCGCTCTCGACGGCCTCGTCCCGGCCGAGCGCGAACGCGACACCGTCATGGCGGTGGTCCGCGCGGCCGGGGCCCGGCGGCCCCCCCGCGACGTGGCCTCGACCGCGCTCGGCACCGCCGGACTCCACCTGTTCCGGTACTTCCCCGGCACCACCGAACAGATCGTGTCGCTCCAGATCGGCCTGCTGCTGTCGGACGGCGCCTTCGGCGACGCGGAGATCGCCCGGGGACTCCACGACCGCCACCGCGGACCGGTCGCGTCCTGAGGAGGAGAGAGATGACCGCAGAGATCACCGCCAAGCCCAAGCTCACCGACCGCGAGGACATCGCCAAGCGGCTGCTCCGCGGATCGGCGAAGGCCTCCTTCGACCCGCTCGTGGAGATCGACTGGGACGCCCCCGTCGACAGGGACATGTGGGGTATCCGCCCCGAGCGCGTCTCGCTCTACGGCACCTACCTGTGGGAGCGGCTCAGCGAGGAGCAGCGCAAGGAGCTCTCCCGCCTGGAGGTGGCCAGCGTCGCCACCATCGGCATCTGGTTCGAGACCATCCTCATGCAGATGCTGGTGCGCCACGCCTACCACAACGACCCCGCCACCAACCACGTCCAGTACGCCTACACCGAGATCGCCGACGAGTGCCGCCACACGGTGATGTTCGCCAAGATGGTCGGCAAGCTCGGCTGGCACACGCACAAGCTCGACCCGGCCGCCCACATGCTCGGCAACCTCTTCAAGACCATCGCGCACGGCCCGCTGATCTTCGCCGGGGCCCTGTTCGTGGAGGAGGTCCTGGACCAGATCCAGCGCGAGGCCGTGCCCGACGAGCAGATCCTGCCCCTGGTGCGCTCGGTCTCCCGCATCCACGTGGTGGAGGAGGCCCGGCACATGCGCTACGCCCGCGAGGAGTTCCAGCGCGACTGGGCCACCCGCGGCCCCCTCAACCGGGCCTACAGCCGGATCATCCTGGGCCTGGTCACCTACTACTCCGCCACCCGGCTGATCAACCCCAAGGTGTACGCGCAGGTGGGGCTGGACCCCAGGGAGGCCTACCGGGTCGCCCAGCGCAACCCGCACTGGATCGGCACCAAGACCTGGGCGGCCCGCAAGGTGGTGGCCACCCTGGACACCGCCGGGGCCATCTCCGGGCTGGGCCGCTACTTCTGGAGGAAGGCCGGGCTGCTCGGCTGATCAGACCCCGCCGCCGAGGGGGGCGCAACGCGCCACGCCCTCCCGGCGGCGGTCACACCTCCCGGGGACGAAACGCGCCGCGTCCCCGGGAGCCCTCTCCCCGAAGGCACCCGCGCCGAGCCTTCGGGGCGGCGGATCCCCCGGGGGCGAAACGCGCCACGCCCCCGGGGGACCTCCCACCGGTTCGCACGAAGGGAATCCACACGTGACCGAAGCACCACCCCACTTCCGGGTGGCCGTCATCGGGTCCGGCTTCGCCGGGATCGGGATGGCCGTCCGGCTCACGCAGGCCGGTCTGCGGGACTTCGTGGTTCTGGAGCGGGCCGAGGACGTCGGCGGCACCTGGCGTGACAACTCCTACCCCGGAGCCGCCTGCGACGTCCCCTCTCACCTGTACTCCTTCTCCTTCGCGCCCAACCCCCACTGGAGCCGCACCTTCTCCCCCCAGCCCGAGATCTTCGCCTACATCAAGAGGGTCGCCGGGGAGTACGGCGTCGACAAACACGTGCGCTACGGCCACGAGGTGACCTCCGCGCACTGGGAGCCCGACGGGAACCGCTGGCGGATCGAGACCAGCCGGGGCACCGTCACCGCCCAGTTCCTCGTCAGCGGCGCCGGGCCGCTCGCCGACCCCTCCTACCCCGACATCAAGGGCCTGGAGACCTTCGAGGGGAAGCTGTTCCACTCCGCCGAGTGGGACCACGGCCACGACCTGCGCGACCGGAGGATCGCCGTGATCGGCACCGGCGCCTCCGCGATCCAGTTCGTGCCCCGGATCCAGCCCGGGGCCCGCAGGCTCACGCTGTTCCAGCGCACCGCGCCGTGGGTGATGTTCCGGCACGACCGCGACATCACCAGGCTCGAGGGCTGGCTGTACCGCAACATCCCGCTCACCCAGCAGATCGCGCGCAAGAGCATCTACTGGGGGCGGGAGACCTACGTCCTCGGCTTCGCCAAGGACCCCAGACTGCTCTCGGTCGTCGAACGACTCGGCCGGGCCAACATCCACCGCAGCGTGAAGGACCCCGAGCTCCGGGCGAAGCTGACCCCGGACTTCCGGGCGGGCTGCAAGCGCATCCTCATGTCCAACGACTACTATCCGGCGCTGGCCCGGCCCAACGTCGACGTGGTCACCGACGGGATCACCGAGATCCGCGCCAACGGTCCCGTCACCCGGGACGCCTCGGGGACCGAGACCGAGCACGAGGTGGACACGATCATCCTCGGCACCGGGTTCCACGTGACCGAACCGCCGGTGGCGCGGCGGATCTTCAACCCCGAGGGCACCTCGCTGGCCGACCACTGGGGCTCGGACGCCCAGGCCTTCCGCGGCACCACGGTGGCCGGGTTCCCCAACCTGTTCGTGCTCGCCGGGCCCAACACCGGTCTGGGGCACACCTCGCAGGTCTTCATGATCGAAGCCCAGATCAGGTACACCATGCAGGCCCTGAAGTACCTGTGCCGCAACCGCCTCGACCGCCTGGACGTGCGCCCCGAGGCCCAGGAGGCCTACAACTCCATGGTGAACCGCTCCATGGAGGGCACCGTCTGGGTGACCGGCGGCTGCGACAGCTGGTACCTCAACGCCAACGGCCGCAACACCACCCTCTGGCCCACCTTCACCTGGGACTTCGCGCTGCGCACGCGCTGGTTCGACCCGCACAACTACGACCTGCGCCGGGAGGTGGCCCGTGAGCGGGTTCGGTGACGACGAGGAGGAGTACCGGGGCCCGGTCACCGTGGTACTGCCCGACGACGGCGGCGCCGTCGAGGTCGACGCGCACCTCGCCGGGCACTTCTCCCCGCTGACCGGCGACTACCGGTGGCGCGGCAGGCTCTCCCCCAGCCCCGAGGTGAGCAGGGCCTTTCGCGAAGGCGCGCGTACCGTGGTGGTACGCACCCCCGACGGCTTCGAGGGCGCCGGGACGCTGGACGAGGCCAACCTCTGGGGCGGCCACCCCGTCAACGGGGCGGGCAGCCCGCCCTTCGCGGTCCCCCGCGTCGACCTCGACGAGTCCGACTGAGAGGTGTCATGGCACTCCAACACGTGAACCGGGCCCGGGAACTCCGGGTCCGCTCGGCCGACGGAACCCTGCTGCACGCCGAGGTGCGCGGCCCCGACACGGGACCGACCGTGGTCCTGGCGCACTGCTGGGCGACGTCCCTGGCCTCCTGGGGCCCGGTGGTGCGCGAGCTCGACCCCTCCCTCCGGGTGGTGCTCTACGACCAGCGCGGCCACGGCCGCACCCAGGCCCCGCTCACCCGCGCCGGGTACGGCGCGGCGAAGCTGGCCGAGGACCTGTGCGCGGTGCTGGAGGCCACCGTTCCTCCCGGCGAGAAAGCGGTGGTCGCCGGGCACAGCATGGGCGGGATGACCATCATGGCCGCCGGTGCGCACCCGGTCTTCCAGGAGAAGGCCGCCGCGGTGCTGCTCACCAACACCGGGTGCACGCAGCTGTGCGAGCGCTCGACCGCGATTCCGCTGCCCGGCCCGCTGGGCACCCTCGGCTCCCGGGTCTTCCTCAGGGCGCCCTTCCCCCTGGGGCCGCGCAACCCCGTGGCCACCGCGGTGCTGAAGTCCATGGTGATGGGTAAGAAGGCGGACCCCCGCATGGTGCGGCTGTGCATGCGGATGGTGCACGCCTGCGGTTGTGTGCCCCGGGGTTCCTGGGGGTGGGTGATCAGCACGCTGGAGGCGGAGGAGACCGCGCGGCGGATCTCGGTGCCCTCGGTGGTGCTGGTGGGAACGGAGGACAAACTGACCCCGCCCTGGCACGCCCACCACATCGGCTCGCTGCTCAAGGACTGCCGCGAGGTCCGCGAGATCCCCGGCGCCGGTCACATGGGCCCCCTGGAATACCCCCAGACCCTCGCCGAACTCCTTGGCTCCCTCGCCGCCGAACACCTCACCGCCCGGCCCGAAGCCGCCTGACCCGCCCCGGGGGGGGCACCGGCACGTGCGGATCCCCGGGAAGGGCCGGCGCGGGCGGGACTCATTCCAGTTCGAACAACACGGACAGGCAGACAAAGACAAAGGCCGCGAAGCCGAGGGTGACCGCGACCCGGATACGCCATCCGCCCACCGTCCTCCCCCGGTACTCCTGGACCGACTTGTGGAGCAGCAGCAGTGACATCAGAAGGACGGTGGCCGAACCCGCCAACCCGAACATGGACCTCCCCAGAGACGGTGCGGACATATCTGGTCAGTTGCGCGCCCGAGGAGTGACGGGCCCGGTCAGAACGCGGCGCTCGGCATCCTCCGGCCGACGCGCGTCGGGGCCCGCACGGGGCCCGTCCAGGGCGCTGCGCAGGCCTCTCAGCGATTGCACGGTCACGGTGTCCTCCCCGAAGCGGTGCCGGCATCGAAGAGAAGTAGGGCAAATGACCCGGTTACGCGGTCCCGCCTGGAACTGCCGGGTGCCGGTCGACCCGAAGGGGACCAACGAATCGACCGCGGTGCTCATCGCCGCACCCACCAGCCACCCCATGGAAATCCAGGGCCTTCCCTCGTTCTTCGTTTCGAACGGAAGACAGGACTTCGGCGCGGCCACAGGGAAGACTCGATATGAGAGCAGCTGCGATGCCGTCCCTCCAGTAGCACCCCGGAAGCGGTATGGACGAGATACCCGAAGCGAGCAGAGCTCCTGCGCCGCCGATGACGGTCGCTCCGCCTCTCCACTCACCGACCGCCATCCGTGTCCGCGTCTCCTTTCGTGCGTCGAAGCTGCATGAGGCGCGGAAGTATCCAGAAGAGGAAGATGGCGGCAGCGAACACCAGGAGGATGAGGAGCCCGGTGAGATCTCCTTCCCACCATCTCCACACCGCCAGGGACAGGCACAGGAGAAGACTCATCACCCTGAACCCGAGAAGGGTACGCGGCTCTTTCCGAGCCGGTTTTTCGGGGAACCTTCCATACACGTGCCTCATCCTCTCCAAGACTGGTTTCCACAGTCCCGGCTCCCCTTCCCGGAACAGGGGAAAGAGAGCCGTGGAACCGCGGGACCGTCATGACGATGTGCGTACGCGCAGTCAGACGGTCCCGCAGCATGTCAGCTCAGCTGCTTGTGGTCAGTGACACAGCGCTCCACACCGTCCCGTAGGGCCCGAGAGGCGCACCGATCGCACCGGTGGCCAAGCCCGACCACATACCGTCCTCGATCTCCTGCTGGGACCCTCCCGCGACAGCGGCCCCGGCGGCGCCCCCGCCGGCCGCCCAGAAGGCCGGGATCACGACCAGGGCCGCACCGCAGGTGACCGTGGCCATGCATCCGGCTCCGAAGAGCGCGCCGGCGGCAACACCGGCGAGCCCCGCCTCGATCGTCGCTCCTGCCTCAGCCTCGGTCATCAAACCGAGCGGATCGGTGTTGTTGACCGGGTTGCCCATGGCGTAGACGTAGAGGTTCATTTCCTGCCGGGAGGGGTCCGGCTGGGTGAAGTTGAGGGTGTTCGTGTCGTAGAACCGGTGGCCCAGGTTGGTCGTCCTGCCCTGGAACCGGTAGGCGCAAGCGAAACCAAACGGACGCAATTCGGCACACTGAACCCCCGAAGCCTGAACGGGTGATGCCACCAGGTGACACCACCCGCTAGGGGTTCATTTTTTATTACGGCGAAGACTGGGACGAACTTCTGGTGCTATATTCCACTCTTATGTTTCCTGATATTCACTAGGTTGCGAATGTGAAAGCTGAGGACGATGACGAACCCCAGGAGTACGAGGCCGCACGCGACTGCGAGTACCATGCTCCCCTGACCCCAGAAGAGTGGCACGGCAATTAACATGCCAATCATTCCAAGGGTCACACCGAAGATTCTCCACCTTATCGCGCGAAGGGCATTAGCGTGAACTTGGCTTTCGCTCATCTGCATCCATGGTGTCTTCTGTCTGTTTTCAGCAGGTGGTGCGGACGCCTTCGTAGGACCCCCAGAACCCAGCTATAGAAAGGACTACTCCAGCAACAGATGCGCCTCCGGTGGGGACCGTGCCCGTGAGAGACACAATCAAACTACCCGTCGAGATAGCCAAAGTCCCCCATGCGAGCGCGCAAGGCGGAATGATGGTCTGCAGTCCGGTGGGGTCGGTGTTGTTGATCGGGTCGCACTGGGCGTAGGCGTAGTTGTTCAGCTCCTGCCGGGAGGGGTCCGGTTGGGTGAAGTTGAGGGTGGTCGTGTCGTAGAACCGGTGGCCCAGGTGGGTGGTGCCGTCCTGGAACTGGTAGGCGCCGGTGAACCCGAACGGGTTCAGGTTCGCCGCCCTGGTTCCTTCCAGGGTCTCAGAGGACTGTTCGCCGTAGGGGGTGTAGTCGTAGACCGCGTCCGGCTCCCCGGCCTCGGATCCCTCTGCGGTCAGGGCCAGGACCGTGTTCTGGTGGTCGGTGGTGTAGTGGAAGCGCTCGTTGCCGTCCCAGGCCACCATGGAGATCAGCTCACCGTTCGGGTCGCGCACGAAGCTGGTCCGGTCCCCCTGGGAAGCGATGTTGGTGACCCCCAGAGCGGTGTTGGACAGCTGCCGCTCGATCCGGTTCCCGTTGTGCACGTCGGTGATGCCGCGCATCTGGGTCTGGTCGGTGGTGTCGTAGCTGATGCTGGTGGCCAGCGAGGAGCCTTCGTCGGCTTGGAGGAACTGGTTGGTGGGGCTGTACTCCAACCGGCGGTCCCCGCGGGTGGTCATGTTCCCGGCCCCGTCGTGCTCCACCGTCTCTCCGCGGGCCGAGGTGACCTGGTCGGCGTCGTTGTAGGAGAACTCCTCCCCGCCCGCGGAGAGCAGGTTGCCCACGTCGTCGTAGGTGTAGTCCACCTCTCCGTCGCTGGTGAGCCGGTTGAGGCCGTCGTAGGTGAAGTTCTCCGTGTCACCCTGGATGGTGCGGGACTGCAACTGATCGCTGTCGGAACCGTCGTTGTCCCAGGAGTAGGAGGCCTCCAGCAACGTCTGCCCGGACGCTCCGGTGGTGGTGATCCCGGTCAACCGACCCGAGGCGTCATAGGTGCGCTCCTCACTCGCCCCGTCCGGGTGCTCGATGCCGGTGCGGCGACCGTTGTCGTCGTTCGTGAAGGTGGTCTCGGCGCCGGTGTGGTCGGTCAGCGAGGTCAGGCGGAACGCCGCGTCGTAGGCGTAGGTCGTGCTCTTGCCGTGCTCGACCATCTCGGTGACGTTGCCCGCGGCGTCGTAGGTGTAGGTGGTGGTCTCGCTCCCTGCCGAGTCGGTGCGCACCGTCTTGAGCAGGTCGCCGCGGCCGTTGTAGGAGTGCTCCACGCTCACCCGGTCGGTGTGCCGGGCCACCTGGCGGCCGTTGCCGTCGTAGGCGATGGATTGGAGCAGCTTCCCGTCGTGGCTGATGGACACGATGCGGTCGAGGCGGTCGTAGCCGTACACCAGGGTGGTGCCGTTGCCGTCGGTGACCTCGGTGACCCGCGACAGGGCGTCGTAGCCGAACTCCATGGTGCCCAGGGGCCCGGGCTCGGACATCAGCGTCATGTTCCCGGCGCGGTCGTAGGAGTAGAGGGTGGCGTTGCCGTTGGCGTCGGTGACCTGTTCCACCAGACCGTTGGGGTGGTACCAGATGTCGGCGACCTCGATGCCCATCTCCTCCTGCTCGGCGGAGGTCAGGTTGCCGCGCGAGTCGTAGGACATCTCCAGGGTGTCCCCGTCCGGGGTGGTCACGCTGGTGGGCTTGGCCGGGTTGGCGGTGTCGGTGTAACCCACCGAGGTCTCGGCCCCGGTGGGCAACTCGGTACCGATGAGGTTGTTGAACGCGTCGTAGTCATAGGTCACCGACGCCTCCAACGCGTCGGTGGTGGTGGCCACGTCCGAGTTCGCCGTCCACGTCTGGGAGCGGGTGTTGCCCACCTGGTCGGTGGCCGAGGTCTGCCGACCCCGGTTGTCGAACTCCAGGGTCGAGGTGCCGCCTTCGGGGTCGGTGACGGTGGTTTCGGGGTTGGACCAGCCGCTTTCCGCGTAGTCGTAGGAGGTGGTGGCCCCCGCCTCCGAACCGTCGGGGGCGGTCAGGCTGGTCACCTGGTTCTCGTCGTTGTAGGTGATCTTCCAGGTCGCGCCGGTGGCGTCGGTGATGGAAACCAGTCGGTTGTTGTCGTGGCCGAAGGTGATGTCCTGGCCCGCCCGGTCGGTGAGGGTGGAGGTGTCGTACCCCTCGTTCCAGGTGTGGGAGGTGGCCGTTTCACCGGTGGGGTCGGTGATGGTGGGGGTGGGGCCGCTTTCCCAGTCGACGGTGGTGACCCGGTCCTGGGTGTCCACTATTGAGACCAGGTTGCCGTCGCTGTCATAGCGCATCCGGTTCGTGTTGCCGTTGCGGTCGGCCTGGGAGTACAGCCACCCGTGGGCGGTGAAGGTCCACACCTGGTCCTCGTACTCGCCGCGGTGGAAGGTCAGCGCGTACTGGCCGTTGGCCAGCTCCTCCAGTTCGGCGTTCAACCCCGGGGGCGGAGTGAAGGAGCCGTCCTCCTCGACCTCGAAGGCCTCGCAGTACCCGGAGGGGCCTCGGAAGATGACGCTGTTGCTGTAGATGTCCAGTCCCACGTCCTGGCCGTGGGACAGGAACCAGCTGCCGTCAGAGGACACGGAGTTGTAGAAGCTGGAGACGGACAGGTCCAGCCCGGTCCCGGCCACGGTCAGGTCGCGGTGGCGCACCACCAGGTCGCCGTTGTGGGTGTTGACGGCCAGTTCCAGGCGGTCACTGATCTGATGGCGCTCCAAGGGGTACCAGTGCTGGATACCGCGGTCGGGGTCGCTGGCACAGGTCCACACCCGGGGTTCGGGGCTCTCCGCGCGGCCTTGGACTCCGGCCTCGGGTTCGGCTCCGGGCGGGGTCCAGGGTTCCTCGGGGGGTGCGCCGCCCACCGGATCGGTACGGGCCTGGCCGGGTTCGAAGGTCTCAGGGACCGGGACCGTGCGGTCGGCCGGGGAGTGGGGGTCGACGTCGGCCAGGGCCGGGGGCGCCGACAGCAGACCCAGAACGAGGGCGGAGGCGGCCGTGGCAGCCGTCAGGGACAAGGGGATATGCCTTCTCACGAGGGGGTCTCCCAGAATCGGGGGCGTACTCGGGGACACCCGGATCTGGCGGCCCCAGCTTCGAGAGGTCCGCCTCCGGGTGCGTCAGGCACCGGCCACGCTACGTACCGCCACACCATGATCACCATGAGCCCAAGGTGAAGGCCGTTACTCTGAGTGAAAGAAGCGCCCGATAGGTTTAGAACCTGAGGGAGTGGTAGGGGCACGACCCCCGCCGCCGAACAGGAGTGGCGCTGAACGTCCGTAGGCCGAGAAGGCGCCACATGCGGCACGGGGTGGCGGAACCGGGCGGGCGTGGCCGGAATCGGCCCCGAACGACAACAGTTGACTGAGGACAAAGAACTGTCTTCGAAGAGGTGAACCCGGCCTCCGCCCCGGTCTGGAGCCGGGCCACGGGCAGAAGAGCCGGGCCGGGATCCGGGTACGCCCATCGCACCGCGGGACGCCCTCCCCGACCCGCCGCTCACGGCCCTCCTCGCCTGGCGGATGTGGTCAGCGGCGGTGGAAGACGTAGCCCGCGTGGTGGAGCACGTCGTCGACGAAACGGCCATAGGCCCAGAACCCCAGGTCGTCGCGGTAGACGATGCGGTCCCCCTCGGTCCAGAACGATCCCTGGTAGGCATGGGGCCGTCCGCCGCGCGCCTCGTCGTAGCGGCCGTCCGCGGTCAACTCCTGGTGGATGAAACCGGTCTCGTCGATCCACATGCCCAGGTACGGGCTGTCGGCCGGGCTCCGTCGCGGCCCCAGCTCGGTTCCGGGTTCGGTGAGACGGCGGCCGTTGAACAGGGCGATCTCGCCGTCGATGACGATCGCGGCGGCCTGTTCCGGGCGCCAGATCACCCGTTCCAGGGCCGGCTTCCCGGCGGGGTGTCCCGAGATCACGGCGAAGGTCGCCGGGTTCCCGGGAGCCAGTGTGCCGACCCGGTCGGAGGGGCGCCGGCTCAGTCCGGCGACGGTGTCGTTCTCCAGGAC
Organism: Nocardiopsis sp. FR4; assembly: GCF_009830945.1. Classification (GTDB taxonomy): domain Bacteria; phylum Actinomycetota; class Actinomycetes; order Streptosporangiales; family Streptosporangiaceae; genus Nocardiopsis. The sequence continues at coordinate 189,846 of NZ_VWVV01000009.1, forward strand.
GCCCGGAACGATGGTCAGGCCGGTGCAGTCCAGGACGACCGCGCCGTCGTCCTCGGCCGCCGTGTGGAGGCCGGTGCCGACGCCGACGATCTCCTCCTCGCCCAGGAGGAGGTCGGCGCCGGTCAGGTCGCCGATCACCGGGTCGAGCGTGTGCACGGTGGCGTTGACGAACAGCAGCGGGCGCTCCGGCTCGGCCGCGATGGTCTCCAGCAGGCCCTCGTCGAACAACGTGGCGCTCATGGTTCACTTCCCGAAGGTGTGTGCGTGTCAGGGACGCTCTCCACCCTCGGCCCCGGGCGCCTTCCCAACCAGGCCGGGCTCTACCCGGGTACACCCCGCCCTGGCTGACGGGTTTGCCCCCGGGCTGAACGCATGCCCCTCACGGAACCCAACGCCTTCCTCGCGGTCGCGCGCGGCTGACGCCGCCCCGGCACGCGGGGCCCGGCCCGGAATCGTTCCGGGCCGGGCCGCGTGCCGCGGTCAGCTCGTCATCCTGGCGAACATGCCGGGCTCGTAGGAACCGCCGGGGTTGCGCAGGATCACGTTGAGCCGGTTGGCCGTGTTGATCATGCCGACCAGTGCGACCAGAACGGCGATCTCGTCATCGTCGTAGTGCTCGCGCACCCGCGCCCAGGTCTCGTCGGACACCCCCGGATGGGCGTCCGCGATCCGGGTCCCCTCCTCGGCGAGCGCCAACGCGGCCCGCTCGGCCTCGGTGAACACGGTGGAGTCGCGCCAGGCGGCGACCAGGTGCAGCCGGACCGCCTCCTCGCCGGCGGCCGCCGCCTCCTTCGTGTGGAAGTCGACGCACACGCCGCAGCCGTTGATCTGGCTGGCACGCAGCATCACCAGCTCCCGGGTGGCCTTGGGTAGCGTCGACTGCTGGAACAGCACGTTGACGCCGGCGAGGTGCTTGCTGATCTTGGCACCGACCTGGTTGCCCATCAGGTCGAAACGGGGTTCCATGACATCGTCCTTCCGCGTGGTGCGCGCACCGTCCAGGTGCCCTGACGAACACCGGATGCCGCCGCCCGGGCGCTTGTGACACCGGAAAGCGTGTGGCCCAGGCCACCGTGATGGGGTGTCACAGGACGGCGGGAACCGGCGTCTCGTGCACAGGCGGATCGAGCGGACAGGCGGGAGCCGGGCATGAGCGAGCACGCATTCGACACGGACGGCAAGGACCCCGCCACCGAGGCGTTCGTGGCCCACCGGAACCTGCTCTTCACGGTCGCCTACGAGATGCTCGGCTCGGCCTCCGACGCCGAGGACGTCCTCCAGGAGACCTGGCTGCGGTGGGTGGGCGTCGACCTGGACACTGTGCACAACCAGCGCGCCTACCTGGCCCGGATCGCCACCAGGCAGGCCCTGACCCGGCTGCGCACGCTCGCCAGGCGAAAAGAGTCCTACTTCGGCCCCTGGCTGCCCGAACCCCTGCTGACCTCACCCGACGTGGCCGAGGACGTCGAGTTGGCCGACAGCGCATCGATCGCGATGCTGCTGGTACTGGAGACGCTCACCCCGGTGGAACGGGCGGTGTTCGTGCTGCGCGAGGTGTTCGACGTGGGCTACGACGAGATCGCCGAGGCCGTGGAGAAGAGCCCCGCGGCGGTCCGCCAGATCGCCCACCGGGCACGCAGGCACGTGGCCGCCCGCCGACCGCGCGGCACCGTCTCCTCACGGGAGGGCCGAGACGCCCTCGCGGCCTTCCAGCGGGCGGTCGAGACGGGCGACCTCCAGGGTCTGCTCGACGTCCTGGCCCCGGACGTGGTGGCCCTGGCCGACGGCGGCGGGGTGGCGCAGGCCATGCCGCGGCCCGTCGTGGGCACCGACCGGGTGGCCCGTCTGCTCACCGGCGGGCTGAAGAGGATCCCTGCCGGAATGTCGGCCGAGCCGGTGCGGATCAACGGCGGCCCCGCCCTGCTGCTGCGCGACAACGGTGAGATCGACAGCGTCGTGGCGATACGCGTCGACGACGGCCTCGTCACCGGGCTCTACACCGTGCGCAACCCGGAGAAGCTGTCACACCTGGACCGGGAGACCGTCCTGGGCCGCTGAGTCCGTCATCTCCGCGTCGCACACAGCCCGGTAGGAAAGTCGAACTATCTGACTTCCAGCGGCATCCTGGATTCGTGCCACCGGAGGGGAAGCCGGGAACACGACTTACCAGAGGAGGCCCACTGTGAGCGACACGAAAGCGAGACGTCGACGTGCGGTGATGCGTCGCAAGAACCAGGTCACCCTGCCCCGCGAGGTCGCCGAGGCCTTGCACATCCGCGAAGGCGACGAGGTCGAGTTCGCCATCGGGGAAAACGGTCAGGTCACTCTCAGGGGTATGACGTCCGTGCCGACCGACCAAGCGTGGTTCTGGGACCACGACTGGCAGCAGGGCGAACGTGAGGCGAGTGAGCAGATCGCGAAGGGACGTACCGAGGAGTTCGAGGACGCGGAGTCGATGTTCGACGCTCCGGAAGACGAGGAGCGCTGAGAGCACTGGCCACGTTCGCCACGACCCCCCGTTCCAGGGCCGACTTCAAGATGTTGAGCCGAGAGCAGGCACAGCGCTTCCGCGCGGTGGTCACCACCGAGTTCGCGCCTGATATGGAGAAAGGACGGTTTCGCCCCGGACTACGGGTCAAGGGTGTACAGGGTGCACCGGGGGTGTACGAGATGACCTGGGCGCCCGGCGGCCGTGCCACCTGGCAGTACGGCGAGGAGCGCTTTCCGGGCAAGCCGCATGTGATCTGGCGCCGGGTGGGCACCCACGCCATCTTCGACCCGGGACCCCCCTGACCGAACATCCGGGGCACTGACCACCATCCGGTCGTCAGGGCCCCGGATGTCAGACGGTGTCGCGCAGCAGGGTCGGCACCACGTGCTCCGACACCTCCGAGTGCACCTGGTGCAGGCGCGTCTGCACCGCCCGGCGCAGCTTGGCCAGGCACTCCACCAGCGTGATGTCGTCCCCCACCAGGCCGCCCTTGGCCACCACGGGCGTGCCGTCCAGCGGCCCGCCGCTGAGGTTGCCGTGCACCGCCAGCGGCACCACCTCGCCGCCGACGTCGAAGGCGTGCACGTCCAGGGCGTCCAGCAGGCTCGCGGTCAGGTCCCCGCCGCTCAGGTACAGGCCGCTGGGCAGCGCGGTCGCTCCCGTGGTGTCGGCGATGTCGTTGACCACGTCCGCCACAAGGCGCGCGATCCGCCCCGGCAGCTCGGCCCGGGTCTGCGGGGGGAGCTCCCGGACGCGCTCGGAGGTGGTGACCACCCGGAGCACGCACAGTTCCGGGAAGCCCGAGGAGGTCAGCTGCCCGGTCAGCTCCTCGGCGACCTCGTCCGCGTGGCCGCCGTCCCCGCTGAGCGCCACCGCGTCCACGTCCACGAACCGCACGGCCCCGGTGCGGGCCACGGTCGCCAGCTGGCGCCGGGTCAGCTCGGTGGTGCTGCCCACCACCCCCAGCAGCGGCCCGCGCGAGCCCGCCTGGCCGCGCAGCCGCAGCGCGTAGGCCAGCAGCGCCCCCGTGGGCCCGGGGTCGGCCGCCACCCAGACGACGCCGGTGTCGTGGTGCGCGGCGGCCGCGGCCTCGGCGATGTCGGTCAGGTGCTGTTCGGTGCTGGCGTCGCACACCACCACGGGCTCGTCCCCGGCCAGGAGTTCGGCGGTGAGCATCGTCTGGGTCACCTGGCGCACGGGCACGTGCCGCACGGCCAGGTCGGTCTGCGCGGCGAGGATGTCGGCCACGGAACTCGTGGTCATCGGACACAGGGGGTCCAGCGCGAGTTCGGTGCGCTCCAGGGGCAGCCCGTTGAGGAACTGCAACCCGTCCTCGGTGATGCGCCCCGACCCGGGGAAGGCCGGGGTGAACAGGACCCGTACCCGGGTGCCGGGCTCCACCCGCTCGCGCACGGCCTCGTAGGTGGCCTCCAGTTCGGCGCCGACGTTGCCGCGCAGCGTGGAGTCGGTGCGCTTGACCACCAGCCCCACCGGCCACACGGCCTCGACCACGTCGGTGACCAGGTCCGCGGCCTGCTCGGGCGGCACGTGGCGGCTGTCCAGGTTGGCCACCACCACGTCGTAGTCCCCGGCCACCCGGCTGACGTGCTCGGGGGTCACCGTGGCCACCCGCATCCCGGTGCGGGCGAACCTGGCACCGGTGGCGTTGGCACCGGTGAGGTCGTCGGCGACCACGAGGACCTGGGCCACGGCGCGTCTCCTTCGGCGTTCGTCGGCGGAAGGCCCGCCAGGGGGCCTACCTCCAACATAGGCCCACCTGCGGGTCCCGGGCTCAGAGTTCGACGACCGAGCGCGTGCGGGCGCTGCGCCGGGCGGCCTCGATGACCTCCAGGCCGTGGATCACCTCGTGCGGGTCCACCGGCAGCGGCTCGCCCTCGCCCACGGCGTCGCGCACCCCCGCGTAGAACTCCTGGTAGGCGCCGCGCTCGCTGGGCACCGGGCGGGTGTCGCCGTCCACGCCGAGCACGCCCCAGTCCGACTCGGGCACCACGCCCCAGTCGGGGGCGTCGGGCCGCTCCCCCGCGGTGAGCCGGGCCTCCTGGCCGTCCATCGGCCAGGTGGTGAACGCCCCCTCGCTGCCCAGCACCCGGAAGCGGGGCCCGCCCTGGGCGCTGAGCGCGCCCATCCACAGGTGGGAGCGGGTGCCCCGGGCGTGGTTGAGCGCCAGGAACACGTCGTCGTCGGCGTGGACCCCCTCGCGCAGGGTGTCGACCTCGGCGTAGACCGAGGCGACGGGGCCGAAGAGGTTGACGGCCTGGTCGATGAGGTGCGGTCCCAGGTCGTAGAGGATACCGGCCCCGGCCTCCACCCCACCGCTCTCGCGCCAGGTCTGCTTGGCCTGCGGCCGCCAGCGCTCGAAGCGGGACTCGAACCGGTGCACCCGGCCCAGGGAGCCCTCCTCGATGAGCTTCCACAGGGTGAGGAAGTCGGCGTCCCAGCGGCGGTTCTGGTACACGGTGAGCACCCGGTCCAGCTTGGCCGCCAGGCTGGTGAGCTCGCGGGCCTGCTCGGAGGTCAGCGCGAACGGCTTGTCCACCACCACGGCCATGCCCGCCTCCAGGGCGGCCTGGGCCAGGGGCGCGTGGGTGTCGTTGGGCGTGGTGACGACCGCGATCTCGTAGCGGTCGGCGTCGGCCCACAGTTCGGCGACGTTCGGGTACACGGTGACACCGGGGTAGCGCGCCTCGGCGGCCCGGCGCCGGTCGGGGTTGCCCGTGACGACCGCGGACAGGCGCAGTCCCGGGACCGCGTCGATCAGCGGCGCGTGGAAGACCTCTCCGCCCTTGCCGTAGCCGATGAGGGCGACGTGCAGTTCGGGTCCGTCGCTGTCGGGTGTGCTCGGTACGTCAGCCATGCCCTCCAATCTAGGACCTGGCCGGCGTGGAGCCGCACGCCGGGGAAGGTAGGTTGCCTTCCCGGGCGCGATCACCTCCCGGCGGAAGCCTTCGCCTCCCTGAACAGCACGTTTCGTCATCGTTACGAAAGATATTGCGAACGATGTAGACATTTTCACCTGGAGCGGCTTCGATCGAGTTCCGGCATGCCCTGGGTCACACGGACCCGCCCGGCGGTACCCCGTCGGCCACCCGGATCAGAGGGAGAAAGCCCCCATGCTCAGACCAGACCGCACGGCGCGCCGCACGCAGCTGGCCGCCGCGGCGACCGCCGGAAGCCTGCTCCTCGTGACCTCGGGCTGCGCGTTCCTCAGTGAGGAGGGCGGCGGCGGGGGCACCGGTGACGCCTCCGACGTGGACTGCTCCCCCTTCGAGCAGTGGAGCGACGTCGAGGGCACGGTCGACATCTACTCGTCCATCCGCGACGAGGAGGCCGAGCGCATGGACCGTTCCTGGGCCGACTTCGAGGCGTGCACCGGGATCGACATCAAGCACGAGGGCAGCGGCGAGTTCGAGGCCCAGCTGCCCATCCGCCTGGAGGGCGGCAACGCTCCCGACCTGGCCCTGATCCCGCAGCCCGGTCTGCTGGAGCGGGTCGTGTCGGACGGCCACGCCGTTCCCGTGGCCGACGGTGTGCGGGCCAACGTCGAGGAGGGCTGGGGCGAGGACTGGCGCGGCTACGCCACCTTCGACGGCGAGCTGTACGGCTCCCCCTACGGCGCCAACATGAAGTCGATGGTGTGGTACTCCCCCGCCTTCTTCGAGGAGAACGGCTACGAGGTCCCCGAGAGCTGGGACGACATGGTGGCCCTGAGCGACGAGATCGCCGACTCGGGCACCAAGCCCTGGTGCGTGGGCTTCGAGTCCGGTGACGCCACCGGCTGGCCGGGCACGGACTGGATCGAGAACGCGCTGCTGCGCACCTCGGGCACCGACGCCTACAACGACTGGATCGCCCACGACATCCCCTTCGACGACCCGCAGGTCGCCGAGGCCTTCGACCTGGCCGACGGCATCATCCGCAACCCCGACTACGTCAACGGCACCTTCGGCGGCGTGGAGAGCATCGCGGTGACCTCCTTCCAGGAGGCGGGCCTGCCCCTGCTCGACGGCGGCTGCGCGATGTACCTGATGGGCTCGTTCTACTCGGCCCAGTTCGAGGAGGGCGTCACGGTGGCCGAGGACGGCGACGTCTACGGCTTCGTCCTGCCCCCGCTGGAGGCCGGCGCCGAGGTCCCGGTCATGGGCGGCGGCGAGTTCGCCGTCCCCTTCGCCGACCGGCCCGAGGTCGCGGCGGTGCACGAGTACCTGTCCACCCCGGAGTACGCCAACAGCCGCGCCTCGCAGGGCGCCTGGGTCTCGGCCAACCAGAACATGGACATCTCCGTGATCGAGGACCCCGCGTCCCAGTTCGCGGCCGAGGTCCTGCTCTCGCCGGACACCGTCTTCCACTTCGACGCCAGTGACTCCATGCCCTCCTCGGTGGGCACCAACGTCTTCTGGAACGGCATGGTCGACTGGGTCACCGGCACCTCCACCGACGACGTCCTGGAGACCATCGAGTCGGCCTGGCCCTAGACCCGGCTGACCGCCCTTCGTCCCCTTCCGCGGGGTCCGGCCCGACCCGGCCGGGCCCCGTCTCCCCTGTAGACCGAACAAGGGGTCTCCATGGAGTACTCGTTCCTGTACGAGCTTCCCAAGATCGTGTGGATGCTCATCGGGATCGCCGCCTTCCTGGGCGTCATCGGGCTGATGCTCGTCCTGGTGGACGTGCCGCGCACCCGGCGTGACCGCTGGCAGGCGTTCCTCTTCCTCGCACCGGCCCTGCTCCTCCTGCTCGGAGGGCTCGTCTACCCGGTGCTGCGCACAACCATGCTGTCCTTCTACGACCGCTCCGGCAGCGAGTTCGTGGGACTGGCCAACTACGTCTGGATGTTCCAGCGCCCCGAGATCCTGCTGGTGCTGCGCAACACCCTGCTGTGGGTGCTGTTCGCGCCCCTGCTGGCCACCGCCATCGGGCTGCTGTACGCGGTGCTCATCGACCGCTCCCGGTTCGAGTCGGTCGCCAAGTCGCTGGTGTTCATGCCGATGGCGATCTCGTTCGTCGGCGCCAGCATCATCTGGCGGTTCGTCTTCGCCTACCGGCCCGCCGACCAGGAGCAGTACGGGCTGTTCAACCAGATCGTGGTCTGGCTGGGCGGGGAGCCGCGGCTGTGGCTGCTCGAACAGCCGCTCAACACCTTCCTGCTGATCCTGGTGCTGATCTGGGTGCAGGCCGGTTTCGCGATGGTCGTGCTCTCGGCGGCGATCAAGGCCATCCCGGCCGAGACGGTCGAGGCCGCCCGCATCGACGGCGCGAACGCCTGGCAGCTGTTCACCCGGATCACGCTGCCCGCGGTCTGGCCCACCCTGCTGGTCGTGCTCATCACCATCACGGTGCAGACCCTGAAGGTCTTCGACATCGTCCGCACCATGACCGGCGGCAACTACGGCACCAGCGTGATCGCCAACGAGATGTACAGCCAGGCCTTCCAACAGGGCCAGATCGGCCAGGGGTCGGCCCTGGCGGTGTTCCTGTTCGTCCTGGTCATCCCGCTGGTGGTGGTGCAGATCCGCCGTAATCGCAAGGCAAGGGAGCTGGCATGACGACCACTCCGACGACCCCCGTCGTCGCCGAGGCCCCGGGGCGTCCCACACGCAGGCCGGGAGGGGGCGCGGCCTCCCGGGTGCGCCGCCGCCTGAGCGGCTCGGCGGCCAGCCTCGCGGCCCTGGTGATCGCGTTCGTGTGGACGGTGCCCACCGCGGGCCTGCTGGTGTCCTCGTTCCGGCCCGCCGAGCAGATCCGCACCACCGGGTGGTGGACCTTCTTCGCCTCCCCCGAGGTGACCCTGGACAACTACCGGGACGTGCTGTTCGGCAGCGCCAGCGACGGGCAGCTGGCCAGCCACTTCGTGAACTCCTTCGTGATCACGCTGCCCTCCACGGTGTTCGTGCTGGGCGTGGCCGCGCTGGCCGCCTACGCCCTGGCCTGGATCGACTTCCGCGGCCGGGACTGGCTGTTCCTGGGCATCTTCGCGCTCCAGATCGTCCCGTTGCAGATGTCGCTGGTGCCCCTGCTGCGCTTCTTCTCGCAGGGGGTGACGGTCGGCGGCGTCCAGGTGCTGCCCGCGTGGGAGCTCACCGGGGCCATGGCCTTCACCAACGTGTGGGTGGCGCACACGATCTTCGGCCTGCCGCTGGGCATCTTCCTGCTGCACAACTTCGTCTCGCAGCTGCCGAAGTCGCTGTTCGAGGCGGCCCGGGTGGACGGCGCCGGCCACGGGCGCATCTTCACCCGGATCGTGCTGCCGCTGCTCACCCCGGCCCTGGTGTCGCTGGGCATCTTCCAGTTCCTGTGGGTGTGGAACGACCTGCTGGTGGCGCTGATCTTCACCGGCGGCGACACCGCGACCGCGCCGCTGACCGTCCGGCTCGCCGAACTGGCCGGAACGCGCGGGGAGGCCTGGCACCGGCTCACCGCGGGCGCCTTCGTGTCGATGGTGGTGCCGCTGACGGTGTTCTTCCTGCTGCAGCGCTACTTCGTACGCGGCCTGCTGGCGGGCAGCGTCAAGGGCTGACCCGCGCCGACCGGGCCCCGGACGCCGCGCGGCGTCCGGGGCCCGTCGCGTTCACCGCGGGGCCCGTGTGCCCTTCCGGGGCCCGCCGCCCTCAGCCGCCGCGCAGGGCGGTGCGCGCGGCCTCCAGGGCGGTGGTGCGGTAGGCGGCGCCGAACAGGCACACGTGCACCAGCAGCGGGTGCAGCTGGTGCAGGGCCACGCGCGAGCGCCAGCCCGAGGCCAGCGGCGCCACCTCGTTGTAGGCGTCGCGGACGCGCTCCAGGTGGGGCAGCCCGAACAGGGCCAGCATGGCGAGGTCGCCCTCGCGGTGGCCGCCGTGCGCGGCCGGGTCGACGAGCACCGCGTCCTGGCCCCGCCACAGGACGTTGCCGCTCCACAGGTCCCCGTGCACGCGCGAGGGCGGTTCGGGGTCCCCCGCCAGGTCGGGCACCGCGTCGACCACCCTCTCCACCACGCGGCCGTCGGCGGGGGTGAGCGAGCCCTGGTCCACCGCCCGGCGCAGGTAGGGGCGCAGCCGCTGCTCGGCGTAGAAGCGCGGCCAGTCGGAGGAGGGGGTGTTGTCCATGGGCAGGGGTCCGACGTACCCGGGCCAGTCGGCGCCGAAGCTGTCGGCCCCGGTCAGGTGCATTCCGGCGAGCTGGCGGCCCAGGCGCTCGGCGGCCTCGGCGGTGGGCTCGCGCTCGGCCACCCAGGGCAGGACGAGGATGCGCTCGCCCCAGGCCAGCACCTCCACGGCCGGGGAGCCGAAGGCGCGTCCCAGCCACTCCAGCCCCCGGGCCTCGGCGGTGAGCACCCCGCTCGGCGGGGCGTTGCGGGGCAGGGCCTTGACGAACAGCCGGGTGCCGTCGGTGAGCTCGGCGTAGGAGATCTCCCAGTCGTGGCTGCTCCCGGCGCGGGCGGCGCGCCGGACCCCGCGGCCGAGCAGGGCGGTCAGGCGTTCGGCCATGGTGCCGGTGACCGGGTCCCGGCGGCGGCCCTCTCCGGAGCCGTCGCCGTCGTCCCCGCCGCCGAAGGCCCGCACGATCGGTTCCCCCTCCACAGGTGCTACCGCCTCAGCAGGGCGACGAGTTCGCCGGTGAGGCCCTTGGCCGCGGCCTCCACCATGTTCAGCACGGCGGTGAACCCGTCGTCGCCGCCGTAGTAGGGATCGGGGACCTCGGGGTGGGAGCCGCTGCCGGGGGCGAAGGAGCGGAACAGGCGCAGGCGGGACATGTCGAAGCCGTACCGGCCCCCGTACTCGTCGACCAGGCGCCGCAGCTCGTCGACGTTGTCCAGGTCCATGGCCAGGACCAGGTCGCGGGTGGCCAGGACATCGTGGGCGAACTGGCGGGCGGTGTGGTGGGTGAGGTAGCCGTGCACGCGCAGGGTGGAGGCCGCGCGCGGGTCCATGCCGCCGCCCACGTGCCAGTCGCCGGTGCCGTAGCTGTCCACCTCCACCAGCTCGCTCAGCCCGGCCCGTTCGAGGTCGGCGGAGAGGACCTTCTCGGCCATGGGCGAGCGGCAGATGTTGCCCAGGCACACCACGCTGATGCGGTAGGGACCAGCGGGATCACGCGGTTCCGGCAAGCTCATACCCCTTACCGTAACGAAAAACCGACCGCCCCACGCGCTTGTGCCCCCGCGCGTTCGCGGGGGCGGCCCCGGGAGCGCTTCCGCGTGGTCGGCTCAGCGCGCGGTGGGGGCCGGGAAGCGGTCGGCGTCGAGCGCTTGGACGCGCAGGTCCTGTCCCGTCGGCGGATGCTCACCGAGCAGCGCCCGGATCTGGAGGTCGCGGACCACCAGGCCGTAGCGGAGCTGGAAGGCGTCCTCGGGATCGTCGATGTGGAGCGGGCCCTGGTCGGCCAACCGGCTCAGGAACGCCGCGACCAGGGGTCCGGTGGTGTGGCGTCCGTGTCGCAGGAGGAGTCCGGCCAGTTCCGGTGAGGCCACGGCCATCCGGTTCAGCGCCACCGGGACATCGCCCAGGAGCAGGGTCAGCGGGTTGTGGGCGATGGCGGTGAGGGCGGCGCGGGGGTCGGCGGGGCTGGTCGATCCCGCGCTGCTCGAGGACGCCGCCGCGGTCCGCGCCGCCTTCGAGGACCGGTGGGTGGCCTGGAACACCGCCCGCACCGTCGCGACCGCCGCCGCGTCGGCGTGCCCGCCGCGTGCCCTGGTGCTGCACGGCGGGCCCCGTGCCCCCGCGCCGGGGGCCGGAGCCGGCCGGGGCGGCCTGGGAGGACCGCCGCGCGGTCAGCCCTTGGGCAGGCGCACCACGGTGACGAAGAAGTCGTCGATCTGCCGGACCACCCTGATGAACTGGTCGAAGTCCACCGGCTTGGGCACGTAGGCGTTGGCGTGCAGGCGGTAGCTGCGCAGCACGTCCTCCTCGGCCTCGGAGGTCGTGAGCACGACGACGGGGATGTGCGCGAGGGCCTCGTCGTTCTTGACCTCCTCCAGCACCTCGCGGCCGTCCTTGCGGGGGAGGTTGAGGTCGAGCAGGACCAGGTGGGGGCGGGGTGCGTCGGCGTACTCGCCCTCGCGGCGCAGGAAGCGCAGCGCCTCGACGCCGTCGGAGACCACGTGCAGCCGGTTGCCCAGCTTGTGTTCCTCGAACGCCTCCTTGGTCATCAGGACGTCACCGGGATCGTCCTCGACCAGCAGCACCTCAATGGGATGCACCAACATGACCTCGCTCAAGCTTCAGACCCCTGCTCAGGGCCCCGCCCGGTGACCGGGTGGAACCGTACCGCCACCGGTGTCGGGCGGGGCGGAGCGGGCACCGTCGGACCTGTCGGCCGGTTCGGCGCCGTCCTGACCCGGATCACCCTCACCCGTGGACTGTCGTGCGGCCGTGGGAGCCGAGTCCTCGGGGAGGGGCTCGGCGTCCTCGGTGCCCTCGACTCCGCTATCGCTGGAAGCGGGGGTGACGGTTCCCTGATCGGGAGCCGTTTCGTCCTCCTGCCCGGAGTCAACAGGCAAGGACCAGCATATGCGTGTTCCGGTCTGGCCGGAGTTGCCCTCAGGTGAGGTTTCGGTCGCCCCAGGGGTTTCCGTGTCGGTGTCCAGCCAGATGCGCCCTCCGTGGAACTCCACGATCTTCTTGCACATCGCCAGTCCGATACCGGTCCCGGTGTACTTGTCGCGGGTGTGCAGCCGCTGGAAGATCACGAAGATGCGCTCGGCGTACTGCGGTTCGATCCCGATCCCGTTGTCGGAGCAGCAGAAGACCCACTCGTGCTCGTCGCGCCTGACGCTGATGTGGACCCGGGGGTCCTCCTCGCCGCGGAACTTCACGGCGTTGCCGACCAGGTTGAAGAACACCTGGGTGAGCAGCGTGCGGTCGCCCTGCACGGTGGGCAGCGCGTCCCAGGTGACCTCGGCGCCCGCCTCCTCCAGCCGGGTGGACAGGCTGCTGAGCGCGTCGTCCAGCGCCGTCTCCAGCGGGACCGGACCGAAGTTCCTGGTCCGGCCGACCCGGGAGAAGGCCAGCAGGTCGTTGATGAGGGTCTGCATGCGCTTGGCGCCCTCGACCGCGAAGTCGATGTAGGAGTCGGCGCGCTCGTCCAGCTGCCCGTGGTAGCGGCGCTGGAGGAGCTGGCAGAAGCTCGCCACCTTGCGCAGCGGTTCCTGGAGGTCGTGCGAGGCGACGTAGGCGAACTGCTCCAGCTCCAGGTTGGAGCGGCGCAGCTCCTCGGTCTGGTTCTCCAGGAGGGCGGACTGCTCCTGGAGCTTGCGGCGCGCGGAGGCGACCTCGTCCAGGTCCTGCACGATGCGCTCGCGCATCGCGTCCACGTCCCGGCCGAGCCGGATGATCTCCGGCGGCCCGTGCAGGGAGATGCGGTGCGCGTAGTAGCCCTCCGAGACCTGGCGCATGTGCCCGGCCAGCTCGTCCAGGGGGCGCAGCACCCACTGCTGGAGCATGACCCACAGGAACACCGACAGGAACACCACCACCAGGCCGACCAGCACCAGCAGGGCCACGACCTGCTGGGTGGCCATGGCCAGGCCGTCGCGGGCCTCGGTGATCTCGGACTGCAGCTTCTGGGAGGCGGCGTCGCTGACCCGGCTCAGCTCCAGGAACAGCACCCGGCCGCGGCGCAGGTCCTCCTGGGAGACCTCCTGGCCGCTGTTGACCTGCTCCAGGGCGGGCTCGGCGAACTCCTCGGTCCACACCTGCCCCGCGGTGAGCATGGCGTCGACGTCGTCGGCGACCTCGGGGTTGTCCTCGGCCAACTGGGCCAGGGTGGCCCGGTGCTCGGTCAGGGTCAGCTGGCTCTCGACGTAGGGCTGGAGGAACTCGCGGTCGCGGGTGAGGATGTAGCCGCGCAGGGCGTGGTCCTGGGTGAGGTAGGCCGAGCGGGTCTGCTCGACCGCGCTCACGGCCGGGGTCAGGGAGTGCACCTGGAGGTTGAGGGAGTCGCGGGCGTTCAGCGCGGCCAGGGTGATGACCGAGACGGCCACGACCAGGATGACGGCGACCACGGTGAGCAGGCTGGTGACGCGCCGCCGCAGGCTCCACGAACTGCGTGGGGGCCGGTCCGGGCCGGGGCAGATGCCGTTGACGAAGTGCGCGGCGTCGACACCGCCGGGCACGCCGGTGTCCGGGTCCGGCCCGGATCTCTCGGTCTCCAAGGCCGTCCCCTCTCCGACAGTTCTCACTCGGGCTCTCCGTGGGTGATGAGCAGCATCGCCACGTCGTCCTGGAGCGGCCCCCCGTTGCTGCGCTCGGCCTCGTCCACCAGGTGTTCGGGCAGGTCGGGCAGGGAGACGCCCCGGGACAGCACACCGTCGACCATGCGGCGCAGGCCCGCCACCTCCAGGCGCGCGGGCGGGGCGCCGTCGTAGGCGTCCACGAGGCCGTCGGTGTAGAAGAGCATGGTCGACCCCACCGGGAGCACGACCTCGTCGGTGTCGCCCTGCTCGACCGGGAATACCCCCAGCGGGGGCTGCGGGGTGGCCGGGGTCTCGGCCACGGACCCGCCGGGGCCCAGGAGCAGGGGCGGGGGGTGGCCCAGGACGCGGAGCCTGACCCGGTCGTCGCCGGTGTCCAGGCTGGCCATGCACAGCGTCGCGTACATCTCCTCCTGGGCGCGCTCGCTGACCAGGATCGCCTCCAGGTTGGGCAGGACGCGGTCCTCGGCGACGCCGCCCATGATGAGGGCGCGCCAGGCGATGCGCAGGCTGACGCCGAGGGCGGCCTCGTCGGGGCCGTGCCCGCTGACGTCGCCGATGAGGACGTGGGTGGTGCCGTCCTTCTCGACCGCGTCGTAGAAGTCGCCGCCGACCAGGGCCCGCTTGCGGCCGGGCCGGTAGTAGGCGCGGTGCTCCAGGGGGGAGCGCTGGAGCAGGACCTGGGGCAGCAGGCCGCGTTCGAGGCGCATGTTCTCGCGGGCGCGGATGCGCGCCTCGCGGAGCTGGCGGGCGTTCTCGTCGGCGCGGCGCCGTTCCAGGGAGTAGCGCAGGCTGCGGCCGAGGAGGGAGCCGTCGACCTGGCCCTTGACGAGGTAGTCCTGGGCGCCCGCGGCGACGGCGGCCACGCCCTCGTGCTCGTCGTCGAGCCCGGTCAGGACGACGACGGCGGCGCCCGGCGCACCGTCCAGGACCTCGCGGAGCAGGTCCAGTCCCGAGGCGTCGGGGAGGTTGAGGTCCAGCAGCACGCAGCCGCGGAAGTCCTTGAGGTGCCCGCGGGCCTCGGCGAGGGTGGAGACCCAGGTGATACGCGTGGTCAGGGCGGTGTCGGCGAGCAGTTCCTCGGCCAGGAGAGCGTCGCCGGGGTCGTCTTCGACCAGCAGGACGTCAACGGATTCGACAGCAGCCTCCACCCGGTCGTTCAGGGTCGTGTCGTCGCCCAGGAAGGTGCTGCCCCGCGGGGCAGCACCCTTGGCGGGAGCGGTCTGCGCCGCTCCCCCGCCGATCACCGTCACGGGATCGTGCCCTGTTCTCCTGGTATCCACTCATCGCCCTTGGTCTGCCGGTCCTCGGGGTGCTCTGTCGCGCCGCAGGGCCCCGAGGGGACACCCGGGGCTCTTTCCGGCGGTTCGGACCGCACGACACCCAAACGATAATCGCCCCGGCGACCTGTTGACCAGCGACCGTGACGAGGAGCATCCGACGCCGCGGGACGCGACCGCGCGGCCGACACGTCCCCGGGGGCGGGTCCGTTCCCCGTGGGGGACGGGCGTGCCGACGGGCCCTTCGTCCGGTGCCGGGCCGTCCACGCGCACCCTCGGAGCGGGACGGCGGCCTCCGGATCCTCCCGGAGCCTATCCGACATCCCTGATCACACCTCCCGGAAGTCACAGGTCGGCGCGGTCCGCGGCCGGGGACCATGGCGCCGGCCCGACCAGCCCCGCCGCCCCGGCGGGGCCCGCGCGGGGCGGCGCCCGACTCGTCCGGATCTTAACGACAGTGTGTCGTATCCCTCTTGACAGCGGCACTCTAAATGACATGATGTCACTAAAAGCGCGACACGGAAGGCGGACGCCACGCATGAGCGCATCGGCCCAGGCCCCCACGACCGCCGCCCCCGACTCCGCCGAACCCTTCTCCGACCGCCTGCGCAGGGCGACCTGGGACGACCACCGGGCCGCCGAGGACCACGGGTTCGCCAAGGCCCTGATGGACGGCACGCTGCCCCTGGCCGGGTACACCGCGATGGTCGCCCAGCACTACTTCGCCTACGTCGCGCTGGAGGAGACCGGCCGGCTCCTGGCGGAGGACCCCGTGGCCGGAAGGTTCCACCGCCCGGAACTGGAGCGGGTCCCCGCGCTGGTCCGCGACCTGGAGCACCTGCTCGGCCCCGACTGGCGCGCACGGATCTCCCCCACCCCCGCCACCCGCACCTACGCGGCCCGCATCGCGCAGATGGCCGACCACCCCGCGGGGTTCGTCGCCCACCACTACACCCGCTACATGGGCGACGTGTCCGGCGGCCAGTTCATCCGCCGCGCCGCCGCCCGGGCCTACGGGCTGACGGACGAGGCCGGGGTGGCCTTCTACGTCTTCGACGGGCTGGGCGGCCTGCCCGGGTTCCGCGCCGGGTACCGGGAGCGGCTGGACTCCCTGGACCTGGACGACGGCGCCGCCGCCCGGATGGTGGCCGAGACCCGGCTGGCCTACCAGCTCAACACCGAGGTGTTCGCCGACCTGGGCCGGATCCACGCGCCCGGGGCCGCCTGACGGGTTCCGGAGCGCCCGCGAGGGCACCGGGTGTCCCCGGCCCCGCACCGCCGAACCATGCCGGGGGTCGCCGCCGCCGTGACACCATAGGAGGATGCCCAAGATCACGGCACCGACCATCGCAGCCCACCGTGCCCGCACACGGGACCGCATCATGGAGGCCGTGGACGAGCTGATCCGGACCCAGGGGATCGACCGCATCTCCATGACCGACGTGGCCCACTCCGCAGGCATCACCCGCACCGCGCTCTACAACTACTTCCCGGACAAACCCTCGCTGCTCCTGGCCTTCACCGAGCAGGTCAACAGCGCGTTCGTCGAGCGGTACCGGCGCGAACTGCCCTCGGGGGTGTCGGCGGCACGGCGGCTGTCGGCGTTCGTCCGCCTCCAGCTGGAGGGCATCGTCGCCCACCCCCACCCGCCCGCCGCCGAACTCGGGGCCAGCCTCGGCCCGGACGCCTACCAGGCGCTCGCCGCCCACGTGGCGCCCATGCAGCGCCTGCTGACCGAGATCCTGGAGGAGGGCACCGCCGCGGGCGAGTTCGACCCCCTGCCCGCCGAGCCCACCGCGCGGCTGACCCTGTCCATGGTGGGCTCCCAGCGCCTGCCGCTGGTCAGCGGGGAGGTCGGCCTGGACGAGACCCACGCCCTGGTCACCCGGTTCGTGCTCCGCGCCCTGGGGGTGGAGACCGAAACCGTCGACACCGTCCTGCCCCGGCCGTCCGCTTCACCCACCCCGTGTGTCGGCTCCTGAACGGACGGTCATAAGGGCCAGCCCCTAATCCGCGCCACAACGTTGGCAAGGCGATATTCCGTCGCGACAGTACGGCGACATCGGCGAGAATCGGTGCCCCGCCCGTCCCCCGCGGGCGGTCGTCCCTTCGACCGAGTGTGAGGCCACCGCAGACGTGTCGCTCGTGCTGATCCTCCTCGGCGCCGCCCTGGTGTCGATCGCGATGTTCAACAAGGTCCCCCGCTACGTGCCCGGACGGTCCGCGCCGCCGCGTCCGGGCCGCCGCGGCGGCGTGGCCGCCGCACCGCGCGCGGCGGTCCCCCCGCGCGTGCGGCTGGTGTCGGCACGGCTCACCGAACAGGGCAAGGCCCTGCTCACCACGGTGGGCGGCAGCGCCCTCATCGTGGCCTTCTTCCTCACCCTGTCCGGGCTGTGAGCACGCGCCGGTGAACGCGGGGCCGGGGCCCGGTCCACCGCGCCCCGCCCCGCTCAGGCCCCCGCGCCGCGCACGGCCGCCAGGCGTGCCAGCAGGCCGCCCGCCGCCGTGGCCGCGATGCCCCCCGTGACGGCGGCGGCCACGGCCAGCCGCTCGCGCGCGCGGCTGTCGCGGTGCGCGGCGGTCTCGGCCGCGGCGCGGTCGGCCTCGTCGAAGGCCCCTCCGCACAGCGCCGGGTCCAGCTCCCGGGGCCGCCAGCTCGCCCGCCAGGGGCTCAGCGGCGGCAGGCCCCCGGGCGGTGGGGCCGTGCGCGGCTTCCACCGCACCGGTCCGACGGCGGCGGACCGCTCCGGCACCGCCAGGCGCCGGGGCGCGGGCCCGCTGTAGCGCAGCTCGCCCGGGGCGTTGGTGAGCAGTTCGGCGAGGAGCTTGGCGCAGGCGCGGGCGTCGCCCAGGGCCGTGTGCTGGCCGGTCGGCCAGTCGCCGCTGAGGCGGTGGGAGGCCCGGGGCAGCGAGTAGCGGTCCAGCTCCACCTGGGAGCGCAGCGCGCGCAGCGTGCACAGTCCGGCCTGGCCGCCCGGCAGGCCGGCGGGCACGAGTTCGGCCTCGAGGAAGCGCCGTTCGAAGTCGAGGTTGTGGCTGACCACCACCGCGCCGGAGAGCAGCTCGGTCAGCCGCGGCACCACCTGGGCGATGGCGGGGGCGCCGACGGTGTCGCTGGCGCCGATCCCGTGGAACTCCTGGCCGCCCACCGGGCCGCCGGGGTCGACCAGGGTGCTGAACTCCTCGACCAGCTTGCCGTCGCCGCGCACGCGGACCACCGCGACCTCCACGACGCGCGCGCCCCGGCCCGGTTCGAGGCCGGTGGTCTCCATGTCGAGCACCGCGTACTCCAGGTCCGCCGCCCGCATGCCGACCCTGCGCCGGGTCAGCGCGCCCGTCCGCAGCGTTCCCATCGCGTGCCCCACTCCTTCGTCCCGCCGGGCCGACCGGCTGTTCGTGCTGGTGTCCAACGGCAAGACCCTACTCCCCGCGTCCGACACCGGACCGCGCGCACGCGCGCAAGGGGGGTTCCCCACGTGTTCCCGGCCCCGGCGCCGCCCGCGCACCCGCCGGGCGATCGGAAGAACGGCGGATTATGTAACGTTCCTACTCGTGTCCTCTTCCACCAGGACACTCCGCGCACACCCAACCCCGACCTCAACGGCGAGGAGAACCCGCATGTCCCAGAGGCCGCTGCCCGAGTACGTCCCCCTGGCGGAGGTCGTCCGTTCCGGAATGCTGGAGAGCGTCCACTACGGCGCGGTCGTCGGCCTGTCCCCGGACGGCCGGATCTCCTACGCGCGCGGGCCCGTCCACCAGCCCATGTTCCCCCGCTCCTCCGCCAAGCCCCTCCAGGCGCTGGCGATGCTGCGCGCGGGGGCGCCGCTGGAGGGAGCCGCCCTGGCCGTGGCCGCGGGCAGCCACAGCGGTGAGGAGGTCCACGTCGCCGAGACCGAACGGATCCTCGCCGCCGCCGGGCTGACCGCCGAGGACCTGGGCTGCCCGCCGGACGTCCCCTCCGGAAAGCGGGCCCGGACGGAGTTCGTCCGCTCCGGCCGCGAGCCCGAGCGCGTCCTGATGAACTGCTCGGGCAAGCACGCGGGGATGCTCGCCGCCTGCGTGGCCGGGGGATGGAGCACCAAGGACTACCTGGAGCCGGAGCACCCCTTCCAGGAACTGGTCCGCCGCACCATCGAGGACCTGTGCGGCGAACCGGTCGCGCACACCGCCGTGGACGGCTGCGGGGCGCCCCAGCTGGCCGTCTCCCTCGCCGGGCTGGCCCGCGGCCTGTGGCGGATGCGCACCGCCCCCGCCGACAGCCCCGAGCGCGCGGTCCTGGACGCCATGAGCGCGCACCCGCTGTACGTGGCGGGCAGCGACCGCGTCGACACCGACCTCATGACGCGGATGCCCGGGCTGGTCTCCAAGATCGGCGCCGACGGCGTCCTCGTGCTCAGCGCCGCCACCGGCGAGGCCGTCGCCGTCAAGATCAGCGACGGGGACGCCGGAGAGCGTGCGCGTACGCTGGTCGCACTCGACGCCCTGAGGACCCTCGGCGTGGACGTCTCCCCCGTCCGTGACCGGTTGCGCGTCGACGTCCTCGGGGGCGGCGCCCCCGTGGGCGAGGTCCGCCCGCTCTGACCAGGCCGAGGGGCCAGTACCGGAAGGGAAGCACCGTGCGGGACACCCTGAACGACATCGTCGTCGTCGGCGCCGGAATGGCGGGGCTGCACACCGCCGAGGCGCTGCGCGAGCGCGGCTTCGACGGGCGGATCACGCTCGTGGGCGAGGAGGCGCACCGCCCCTACTCGCGACCGCCTCTGTCCAAGGAGGTCCTGACCGGTGTGGGGCTGGACCCCTCGGGCGGCGGCCCGGGCTGGCTGGCGGGCCACCGGGCGCTGCGTCTGCGCGAGGACGCGGCCGTGGACGCGCTCGACCTTGACTTCCGCCCCAGCAGCCGGGCCGTGGGCCTGGACACCGCCGCCCGCGAGGTGCGCGTGGCGGGGCCGGACGGCACCGAGCGGGCGCTGCGCTACGACGGTCTGGTGATCGCCACCGGCGCGCGGGCGCGCCGCCCCGACACCGACCTGGCCGGGGTGCACGTGCTGCGCACGCTGGACGACGCCGAGGCGGTGCGGGCCGCGTTCGGCTCCGGGGGCCGCCTGGTGGTGGTCGGCGCCGGGTTCGTCGGCGCCGAGGTGGCGGCCAGTGCCCGCGCGGTGGGTATGGAGGTGACGCTGGTGGAGGCGGCTCCCACGCCGCTGACCCGCGTGGTGGACCCCAGGGTCGGCCGGGTCCTCACCGAGCTGCACCGGGAGAACGGCGTGGACCTGCGCCTGGGCACGGGCGTGACCGGTTTCGAGGGCCGGGGCCGGGTGGAGCGGGTCCGCCTGGCCGACGGCTCGGCCGTGGAGGCCTCACTGGTGGTCGTGGGGATCGGGGTGCGGCTGAACACCGAGTGGCTGCGGGGTTCGGGGGTGGAGCTGCGGCCCGACGGCTCTGTGGCCTGCGACGCCTACTCCGCGACCTCGGTTCCGAACGTGTACGCCGTCGGCGACCTGGCGAACTGGCCGCACCCGCGCTACGGGGGCCGGGTCCGGCTGGAGCACTGGACCAACGCGGCCGAGCAGGGCGAGGCCGCCGCGCACAACCTGCTCGCGGGCGAGGGGCGCACGCCCTTCACCCCGGTGCCCTACTTCTGGTCAGACCAATACAAGATGAAGATCCAACTGCTGGGGCAGGGTACCCCGGCGGATGAGGTCGCCTTCGTGCACGGTTCCCCGGAGGACCGAAAATTCGTGGCCCTCCTCGGCCGGGACGGGATGCTCACCGGTGTGCTGGGGCTGCGCTCCACGCCGAGGACCATGCGCTACCGGGGCCTGCTGGAGAAGCCGACCACGTGGGAGGAGGCCCTGGCCGCCGCCGGGGTCACTCCAGCACGGTGATGGCGCGCTTGGGGCACAGGCGCTCGGCCTGGCGGACCCGCTCGTGGGACCCGGCGCCGGGCTCCTCGGTCAGCAGGTGGAGGAAGTCGTCGTCGCGGACCTCGAACACCTCCGGGGCGGCGGACATGCACAGGGCGTTGCTCTCGCACTGGTCGTAGTCGACCTGGACTCGCATCGTCGTCGGCTCCTCGCGCGGAAGAAGGGTGTGTGCCACTCCGACCCTAGGGCGGGCGGGGCCCGGCGCAGAAGCTTCCGGCCCCGCCTACTCCTGGAGTCCGCCCGACAGAACCGACATCTCCCGCAACCAAAGCGGACCGGCGGTAGTCCCACCCCTGACGGCGCCGGACCGTTCGGTGCCGTCGGGAAAGGAACGCGTCGTGAGCGAGAGTGAGAGCGAGACCGCCCCGGACCCCGCCGACCGGGCGGCGAGCGGTCCGGCACCGGCCGACTCGCCGGGAGCGGCCGGAGCACCCCGGCAGCCGGGGCCTCCTCCGGAGCCGTACCCGCCGTCCGGGGCCCGGGCCCACGCGGGGTACCACCACGGTCCCGCGCCCCAGACGATGACCTACGCCCAGCGGTACGAGCAGTACCAGCGGATGTACGACCGGCCGCGCCGGGCACCGCTGCCCCCGACACCCGGCTGGCTGCCGGCCGCCGTGCTCGGCGTCGGCGTGGTGGCCGCGCTGCTGGCCACCCTCGACCGGCCCGGGATCGGCCTGGCCATCACCGGTGTGGTGGCGGGGCTGACCGCGCTCACCGCGCTGATGGTGCGCCCCGCCATCCCCGAGAGCGGAACGGAGGAGGCCGCGCGGACGGCGCCCGGGGCCCCCGAGCCGGACGGCTCCGGGTCGGCTCGGCCCGCCGACGGAACCGCGGAGGCGGAGGCGGAGGAGGCCGCGGAGGCGGAGGAGGCCGCGGAACCAGGAGACCCCGCGGACCCGGTGGAGGCCGCGAAGCCGGAGCAGGCCGCGGCACCGCCCGCCCGGGGCCCCGCCCCCTCCCCCGAGCCCCGGCCCGACCGCTACGCCTACACCTGGTCGGCGGTCTACGGCGTGCTCGCCGCCGTCCTGCTGTTGACCGCCGTGTTCCGCGACGCGGGCTGGGTGCTCCTCTGGACCCTGACCGCGTCCTTCCTCCTCGCCTCGATGGCCTTCGCCGCGCGCAACCCCGCCTCCCGCCGGGGCGCGGTCGGCGTCGTCACCGGCTCCCTGGCCCTGTTCCGCAACCTTCCCGCCACCCCGGGGTTCCTCACCGCCCCGCTGCGCGGCGCCCGGTACCGGCGGATGGTCGCGCCGGTCCTGCTCACCGCCGTGGTCACGGCCGTCCTGCTGACCGTCTTCGGCCTGCTGTTCGTCCTCGCCGACGCGGTGTTCGCCAGCTACATCGAGGACTTCCTCCGCTCGCTGGCCGGTGACGGCCCCCTCACCCTCACCCTTCTGGGCGACCTGTTCGCCATGGCCGCGGCCGTCCTCCTCACCGGCGCCGCCGTCCTGACCGCCCGCCGCCACCACGCGGCCCGGTCCCCGGCCGTGTCCGGGGCGGCCGCCCCCACCGGGGAGCCGCCCCTCCCGGTGTGGGTCTGGACGATCCCGCTCGGCGCCCTGGTCGCTCTGTTCACCCTCTTCCTCGCCGTGCAGGCCGTCGCGATGTTCGGCGGCGACGACCACGTGCAGCGCGTCGCGGGGGTCACCTACGCCGAGTACGCCCGCCAGGGCTTCTTCCAGCTGGTGACCGTGAGCGCCCTGGTGCTGGGCGTGATCGGGGTGGCGGTGCGCCTGCTGCCCTCCCGGCCGGCCGCCACCCGCGTCCTGCGCAACGCCCTGCTGGGCGCCCTGTGCCTGCTCACCCTGGTCATCCTGGCCTCGGCGATGATGCGCCTGCAGCTGTACATCGACACCTTCGGCCTGACCCGGCTGCGGGTCACCGCCGAGGCGTGGATCCTGTGGAGCGCGGGGGTGTTCGGACTGGTCCTCGCGGCGGGGGCGCTCGACACCCTGGGCCGCTCGGCCGCCTGGCTGCCCCGCGTCACGGTCGCGCTGACCGGTGCGGCCCTGGCCGTGTTCGCGTACGGCAACCCGGACCTGCGCATCGCCGAGAGCCACACGGGCACGGAGATCACGGGGGACTCCCCGGAGGAGCGGATGTCGGACGGGGACTCCTGGTACCTGCGCGGCCTGTCCGCCGACGCGGTACCCGCCCTGCTGGAGCTGTCCCGGGACCCGGACCACTGCCCGCTGATGTTCCTGGACAGCCGCCTGGAGGAGGAGGACGGGTTCGCCTCGTGGAACCTGTCGCGCCACCTGGCCCGCGCCCAGCTGGAGGGGATCGACACCGACCCCTGCTGGTACCGGGACTGACCGGCGCCCGGAGGGGCCGCGCGGGCGCGCCGCGCGGCCCCTCCGGGCGCTCAGCCCGCGAAGCGGTCGGTGGCCTCGATCAGGTGGTGCAGGATCCCGGGCTCACTGAACGCGTGCCCGGCGTCGTCCACGACGTGGAAGTCGGCCTCCGGCCACGCCCGGTGCAGGTCGTGGGCGGTCCGCATCGGGGTGCACACGTCGTAGCGGCCCTGCACGATCACGCCGGGGATGTGCCGGATCTTCTCCGCACCGTCGATGAGCTGGTTCGGAGCGAGGAACCCGCCGTTGACGAAGTAGTGGTTCTCGATCCGCGCGAAGGCCAGCGCGTAGTCCTCGTCCGCGTGCTGCTCGCGCAGCCCCGGGTTGGGCAGCAGGGTGACGGTGGAGCCCTCCCACACGCTCCAGGCGCGCGCCGCGGCCAGCCGCTCCTCCCGGTCCGGGGACTCCAGGCGGCGGGCGTAGGCGGCGATGAGGTCGTCGCGCTCCTCCTCGGGGATGGGCGCGAGGTAGGACTCCCACAGGTCCGGGAACAGGTGCGAGGCGCCCTCCTGGTAGAACCAGCGCAGCTCGTCCTCGCGCAGGGTGAAGATGCCGCGCACGATGAGCTCGCTGACCCGATCGGGGTGCCGCTGGGCGTAGGCCAGCGCCAGGCAGCTGCCCCAGGAGCCCCCGAACACCTGCCAGGTCTCGGCGCCGATCATCTCGCGCAGCCGCTCCATGTCCCCCACCAGCGTCCACGTGGTGTTGGTGGACAGGTCGGTGTCCATCTGGCTGGCGTGCGGGGTGGAGC
Organism: Nocardiopsis sp. FR4; assembly: GCF_009830945.1. Classification (GTDB taxonomy): domain Bacteria; phylum Actinomycetota; class Actinomycetes; order Streptosporangiales; family Streptosporangiaceae; genus Nocardiopsis. Next base: position 213,831 of record NZ_VWVV01000009.1, read on the forward strand.
GGCCGCAGTTGCGCTGGTCGAACAGCAGGATCCGGTACCGCTCGGGGTCGAAGAGCCTGCGGTGGTCGGGGCCGCAGCCGCCGCCGGGGCCTCCGTGCAGGAACACCACCGGCTTGCCCGCGGGGTTGCCGCACAGCTCCCAGTAGACGCGGTGTCCGTCGCCCACGTCGAGCATCCCGGAGTCGTAGGGCTCGATGGGCGGGTACAGGGTACGCACAGGCGAAGGGCCTTTCTCGAACGCGTGCCTCCCCGGGGGGTCCCCGGCGGAGGGGTTCCGTTCCAACCAACGGCCACCCATCCTAGGGTCGCGCCGCCCAGGCGTCGGGGCCGCCCATCCCGGGTAGGACCTGCGGGACAACAGCCGTTCACCGCCCCCGCGCGCGGCGGAGGCGGTCGGTGCGGCCGGTGCCCTGTCCCCTGAACCGGAGGTCGCCACAGATGTCGAGGGAGAAGGCCGAAGCGGGTGCGGCGGAGTTCCGCGCCGCACGGGATCTGCTGCTCACGCACCGCGAGGACCAGGAGCGGGCGCGCCGGGAGTTCACCTGGCCCCGCCCGGAGCAGTTCAACTGGGCGCTGGACTACTTCGACGAGGTCGCCGAGCGGCGCCCGGACCGGACGGCGCTGCGGATCGTGGAGGAGGACGGCAGCGAGGCCCGGTACACCTACCGGCAGATGTCGGAGCGCTCCAGCCAGGTGGCGAACTGGCTGAACAACCAGGGTGTGCGCGCGGGCGACCGGATCCTGCTCATGCTGGGCAACCAGGTGGAGCTGTGGGAGACCCTGCTCGCCGCGATCAAGCTCGGCGCCGTGGTCGCCCCGACCGCCACCGCGCTGTCCGGGACCGACCTGATGGACCGGCTGGAGCGCGGGGAGATCGCGCACGTGGTCTGCTCGGCGGCGGAGACGGAGAAGTTCGCGGGGATGAGCGGGCACTGGACCCGGATCTGCGTCGGCTACGTGGAGGGCTGGCTGGCCTACGCCGACTCCGAGCACGCCGGGCTGGACTTCCACCCGCCGCACCCCGTGCACCCGGACGACCCCCTGCTGCTGTACTTCACCTCCGGCACCTCCGCCCGGCCCAAGCTCGTCACCCACACCCAGCGCTCGTACCCCGTGGGACACCTGTCCACCATGTACTGGCTGGGCGTGCAGCCGGGCGACGTGCACCTCAACGTGTCCGCGCCCGGCTGGGCCAAGCACGCCTACGGCAGCGTGTTCGCGCCGTGGAACGCCGAGGCGACGGTGCTGGTGGTCAACCAGGACCGGTTCGACCCCGAGCGGCTGCTGGACGAGGTGGTGCGGCGCGGGGTGGACACCCTGTGCGCACCGCCCACCGTGTGGCGCATGTTCCTGCAGACCGACCTGGCCTCCTGGAAGGTGGGGCTGCGCGAGGCCGTGGCCACCGGCGAGCCGCTCAACGCCGAGGTGGTGGACCGCGTGCGCGAGGCGTGGGGGATCACCGTGCGCGACGGGTTCGGGCAGACCGAGACCACCATCCTGCTCGGCAACGGTCCCGGTGAGACGGTGGTGCCGGGGTCGATGGGACGGGAGATGCCCGGGTACAGCGTGGTGCTGGCGGACCAGGCCACCGAGGAACCGTCCGACACCGGACAGATCTGCGTGGACACCACCGAGGAGCCCGTGGGGCTGATGAAGGGCTACGCCGACTCCCCGGAGCTGACCCGTGAGGTGAAGCGCGGGAGCCGCTACCGCACCGGGGACATCGCCAGTCGGGATTCGAACGGTTACATTACCTATATCGGCCGATCCGACGATGTGTTCAAGGCCTCAGATTACCGCATCTCACCATTCGAACTCGAAAGCGTTCTGGTCGAGCACGAATACGTGGCCGAGGCCGCCGTCGTTCCCTCGCCCGATCCGCTGCGGCTGGCGGTGGCCAAGGCCTACGTGGCTCTGGCCGCGGGGGTGGCCCCCGACTCCGAGACCGCGCGGTCGATCATGGCCTACGCGCGCGAGCGCCTGTCCCCGTACAAGAGGGTGCGCCGCCTGGAGTTCGCCGACCTGCCCAAGACCGTCTCCGGTAAGATCCGTCGGGTGCAGCTGCGCCAGGCCGAGGCGGAGCGCGGTGCGGTCACCGACGACGCGCGCAACCCGCGCGAGTACTGGGAGGAGGACCTCCCGGGCCTGAAGGGCTGAGCCCGGCGACGGCCGCCGACCGGTCCGCGCACAGCCGTGCGCGAACCGCTTCCGGAAAAACTCCACGGGCGACGCGCACAGAAACCGTCCCACATGGCGAGACGTCTTTTCGGGGCGCCCGGCCTTTCCGGTGTTTTCCGTCACCGGCGTCCGCGGTGGAATGGCGACGCGCGCGCACCGCGCGCGACCCGGCACGCTACTGTTTTGGCGGCAGCTTTCACGACGGCAGCGAAAAAGAACAGACAGGATCCAAGGGGAGCACCATGCCGACCACGAACGACACACGGGTGGCCAGTTACAAGCCACTCATCGCCCCCCGGGACCTGCTGGCCGAGCTCCCTCTGGGCCCCGAGCGCAGCGCCCTGGTCGAGGACGCGCGCGCCGAGGTCAAACGGGTGCTGGACGGCGATGACGACCGCCTGCTGGTCGTGGTGGGTCCCTGCTCGGTGCACGACACCGAGTCCGCCATGGACTACGCCCGCCGCCTGGCCGACCTGGCGCCCTCCCTGCGCGACGACCTGTGCGTCGTGATGCGCGTGTACTTCGAGAAGCCGCGCACCACCGTGGGGTGGAAGGGCCTGATCAACGACCCCGGCCTGGACGACACCTACGACGTGCACCGGGGCCTGCGCACCGCCCGCAAGCTCCTGCTGGACATCAACTCCCTGGGGCTGCCCGCCGGGACCGAGTTCCTCGACCCCATCACCCCTCAGTACATCGCCGACGTCGTCTCCTGGGGCGCCATCGGGGCGCGCACCACCGAGAGCCAGGTGCACCGCCAGCTCAGCAGCGGCCTGAGCACCCCCGTCGGCTTCAAGAACGGCACCGACGGCGACGTCCAGGTGGCCGTGGACGCCGTGGGGGCGGCCGCCGCCTCGCACACCTTCTTCGGGGTGGACCCGACCGGCGCCGGTTCGGTGGTCGTGACCGACGGCAACCCGGACTGCCACGTGATCCTGCGGGGCGGGCGCAACGGCCCCAACTTCGACGCCGAGCCGGTCAACGCCGCCCTGGACGTCATCGAGGGCGCCGGGCTGCCGCGCCGCCTGATGATCGACGCCAGCCACGCCAACAGCGGCAAGGACCACAAGCGCCAGCCGGGCGTGGCCGCCGCGATCGCCGCCCAGGTCGCCGAGGGCCAGAAGGGCATCATCGGCGTGATGCTGGAGAGCTTCATCGTCGAGGGCGCCCAGAAGCTGGGCGACCCGGCCGACCTGACCTACGGCCAGTCGATCACCGACAAGTGCATGGGCTGGGACACCACCGCCGACGTGCTGGCCCAGCTCGCCGAGTCGGTGCGCCAGCGGCGCAAGAACGCGAACTAGCGGACCGCGCGCGCCGGTGGCCGGGAGGGGTGCGCCCTCCCGGCCACCGGTGCGTCCGGGGCCGGCCGCCCAGCGCCCGTCGCCGCACCAGCCGGGTCCGCCCCCGGACGGCCGGGTCAGTTCCGCGCCGCCTCGGGGGGCAGGACCTCCGTCCGCACGAGGAGTTCGCGGCCCAGGCGTTCGGGCGACTCCTTCCCCTCCTCCGCCTCGACCCGCAGCGCGAAGGTGTACAGCGCCTCGTCGCGTTCGACCCAGCCGACCCACCAGCCGGGGCCGTCACCACCGGCGGCCCGTTCGGGCACGGCGTACAGGGTGTAGTCCCCGCCCTCCTCCACAGCGGAGACCTCCCGGATCGTCAGCCGGTGCTCGGTGTCCACGGGCAGCTCGCCCAGGGCCAGGCTGGCCAGGAAGGAAGTCTGCTCCAGGGCGGAGATCTCCAGCGGGCCCTCCCGCCAGAACCGCTCCGCGTCCTCCGCGCCGCCCACCGACCGGTTGCCGTAGTCGAACCGGTCCAGCCAGGCCGCCGTCCGCTCGGGCCCCAGCCTGCGGGCCACCTCCCGGTAGACGTCCCGGTCGGCGGCGGGCAGTGCCTCGCGCAAACTCGCGGCCCGCTCCCGCCGCGCCGCGGGCTCCCCGGTGGTGAGCACCTCGTCCACGTCCCCGACCGCGCCCGTCTGGAGGGCGATCAGGGTGTGCGGGACGGCGAAGGTGGCCGCGGGCGCCGCTCGCTCGCGGGCCTCCTCCGGGTCGACCACCGTGGCCGTCCGCTCGCGCACGTCGTAGAGCACCAGGGTGCCCACGACCCCCGCTTCGGAGAACACCGTCTCCAACTCCTCCCGCTCCACGGCGGGCACGTCCCCCCGGACCAGGGGCAGCGGCTCGGCCATGCCCTGGGCCGGGCCGCCTGAGCCGGAAGCCCCCTCGTCCCGGTCGGCCGCGGCGCACGCCGGTACGGCCACCAGGCCCAGGGCGCACACCGCGGCCAGTCCCGCACGAAGGGCCGCCCCTCCCCCGCGCTGTCGGTGTTCGACGTCGGTTCGCACTCGCCATCCCTCCACACGACGAAAGCCCGTCCCGGCAACGCTAACCCGCGCCCCCGTCCCACAGGCGGGATCGGCGCGGGTGTCGGGACCGGATCCGCGCCGGGGTCGGGTCCGTTATCCGCACCGGACCGGGCCCCTCCCCGGGCGCCCCGGGCACCCTTGGGCGGGGTGTGCGCCCGCTGCTAGGCTGAACGTGTTGCTGACCCCGTACGGGAGAGTGCCCGCGTATCCAGCGCGGGCCGCCGAAGGAGCAATCCCTCCCCGAAGACAACCTCTCAGGCACAGTGGACCGTACGGGCGAGACCACTCTGGAAAGCAGGGACGCGCCGTCCCTCGCCGAAGGTGCAAGCCACGCCGATCACGTGGCGAAGCTCTCAGGCACCGATGACAGAGGGGGAGGATGGCAACGCCACGCATGTCACGACGCCCATCCTCTCGGGAGTACCCATGTCAGAGCCCGCAGCCGCGCCGCGCGCCACAGCGCTACGCGAGGTCCACGAGAAGGCGGGGGCCACGCTCGTGGACTTCGCCGGATGGCTCATGCCGCTGCGCTACGGCAGCGAGACCGCCGAGCACACCGCGGTGCGCGAGGCCGCCGGCCTGTTCGACCTCTCCCACATGGGCGAGATCCGCCTGACCGGCCCGCAGGCCGCCGAGGCCCTCGACTACGCCCTCGTCGGGCACCTGTCCCAGGTCAAGGTGGGCCGGGCCCGCTACACCATGATCACCGCCGAGGACGGCGGGGTCCTGGACGACCTCATCGTCTACCGGCTGGGCGAGGAGGAGTACCTCGTCGTGGCCAACGCCGCCAACGTGCCGGTGGTGGCCTCCGCCCTGGCCGAGCGCGCCTCGGGCTTCGACGTCGAGGTCGCCGACGAGTCCGCCGACTACGCCCTCATCGCCGTCCAGGGCCCGCGCGCCGTGGAGATCCTGGCGCCGCTGACCGACGCGGACCTGGACGGGATCCGCTACTACGCCGGGTACGAGCACACCGTCGCCGGCACGCCCGTGCTGCTGGCCCGCACCGGCTACACCGGCGAGGACGGCTTCGAGATCTTCGTCCGGCCCGCGGACGGGGCCCCCGCCGTGTGGGAGGCCCTCATGGAGCGGGGGGCCGGGCACGGCCTGGTGCCCGCCGGGCTCTCGGCCCGCGACACCCTGCGCATGGAGGCGGGGATGCCGCTGTACGGCCAGGAGCTCACCCCGGACCTCACCCCCTTCGACGCCGGGCTGGGCCGCGTGGTCAAGTTCGACAAGGGCGACTTCGTGGGCCGCGCGGCCCTGGAGGAGGCCGCCCGCACCGCCCGCCCCCGCCGCCTCATCGGTCTCCTCGCGCGCGGCCGCCGCCCGCTGCGCAGGGGCCAGGAGGTGCTCCGCGACGGCACCGCCGTCGGAACCATCACCAGTGGCGCGCCCTCTCCCACCCTGGGCCGCCCCATCGCCATGGCCTACGTGGACGGCGACCTCGACACCGGCACCGGCGCGTTCACCGTGGACGTGCGCGGGCGGGGCGAGGACGTCGACGTGGTCGACCTGCCGTTCTACAAGCGGCGGTCGTAGCAGGGCCTTCACACCCCGAAGGCCCACGCGCCCGGTGCGGCGGGATCCCCACGGGGGACCTGCACGGACGGGGCGCGACCGGGCGTAGGCCGGGCCGGGCAGCCGTACGGGCGCGCGGCAGGAAAACGAACACCTCCAAGGAGAGTTGAAGTGAGCGTTCCCACGGAGCTGGGTTACACCGCCAAACACGAGTGGGTCCGGGTGGAGGACGGCATCGCCACCGTCGGGATCACCTCGTTCGCCGCCGAGTCGCTGGGCGACATCGTCTTCGTCGAGCTGCCCGAGGTCGGCGGCGAGGTCACCACCGGCGAGTCGTGCGGGGAGGTGGAGTCCACCAAGTCCGTCAGCGAGATCTACTCACCGGTCAGCGGCGAGGTCACCGAGGTCAACGAGGCGCTTGAGAACGAGCCCGAGAAGATCAACTCCGAGCCCTTCGGAGACGGCTGGCTGTTCCGGGCGCGGGTCTCCGAGGAGCCCTCCGACCTGCTCTCCGCCGAGGAGTACACCAAGCTGACCGAAGGCGAGGAGTAGGCCCCCGATGGCTACTGACAACACGCTCAACAAGACACTGGGCGAACTGGACCCCGAGGTGTCGGCCGCGGTCGACGCGGAGCTGGCCCGCCAGCGCGACACCCTGGAGATGATCGCCTCGGAGAACTTCGCACCCCAGGCGGTCATCGAGGCGCAGGGCACCGTCCTGACCAACAAGTACGCCGAGGGCTACCCCGGCCGCCGCTACTACGGCGGGTGCGAGCACGTCGACGTGGTCGAGCAGCTCGCGATCGACCGCGCCAAGGCGCTGTTCGGAGCCGAGCACGCCAACGTGCAGCCGCACTCGGGCGCGCAGGCCAACACGGCCGTGTACTTCGCGCTGCTCAAGCCGGGCGACACCATCCTGGGCCTGGACCTGGCCCACGGCGGTCACCTGACCCACGGCATGAAGATCAACTACTCCGGCAAGATCCTCAACGCGGTGGCCTACCACGTGCGCGAGGAGGACGGCACCGTCGACTACGACGAGGTCGAGGCGCTGGCCGAGAAGCACCGGCCCAAGATGATCGTCGCCGGGTGGTCGGCCTACCCGCGCCAGCTGGACTTCGCCCGCTTCCGCAAGATCGCCGACTCCGTCGGCGCGCTGCTCATGGTGGACATGGCGCACTTCGCCGGTCTGGTGGCCGCGGGGCTGCATCCCAACCCGGTGCCGCACGCCGACGTGGTCACCACCACCACGCACAAGACCCTGGGCGGCCCGCGCGGCGGAATGATCCTGTCCAAGGCGGAGTTGGGCAAGAAGATCAACTCCGCGGTCTTCCCCGGCATGCAGGGCGGCCCGCTGGAGCACGTGATCGCGGCCAAGGCGGTCTCGTTCAAGGTCGCCGCGAGCGAGGAGTTCGCCGAACGCCAGCGCCGCACGGTCTCGGGCGCCAAGCTGCTGGCCGAGCGCCTGACCCGGCCGGACATGGCCGAGGTCGGCGTCAAGGTGCTCTCGGGAGGCACGGACGTGCACCTGGTCCTGGTGGACCTGGTGAACTCCGAGCTCAACGGCCAGGAGGCCGAGGACCGCCTGCACTCGGTCGGGATCACGGTCAACCGCAACGCGGTGCCCAACGACCCGCGTCCGCCGATGGTCACCTCCGGTCTGCGGATCGGCACCCCGGCCCTGGCCACCCGCGGGCTGGGCGACGAGGACTTCGCCGAGGTCGCCGACGTCATCGCCGAGGCGCTCAAGCCGGAGTTCGACGCCGGGGCCCTGAGCGCCCGCGTACGGGCCCTGACCGCGAAGTACCCGCTCTACCCGAACCTGTAGAGCTCCGCCGTGCGGGGCTCCAGGGCCCCGCACGGCGCACCGGGCCCTGTACTCAACGAGGAGGACAGCCATGGCCATCAGCGTGTTCGACCTGTTCAAGATCGGGATCGGGCCCTCCAGCTCGCACACGGTCGGCCCGATGAAGGCCGCCCGCACGTTCGTGACCGGACTGGGCGACCGGCTCGGCCGCACGGCCCGGGTACGGGCCGAGCTGTACGGGTCCCTGGCCCTGACCGGCAAGGGCCACGGCAGCGACACCGCCGTGGTCCTGGGCCTGATGGGGCACACCCCCGAGCATGTGGACGTGGACGCGGTGCCCGCGCTCCTGGCCCGCGTGCACGAGGAGCGCACCCTGTCCCTGGGCGGCCCCTCCGGCCCGACCGTGGCCTTCGACCCGGCCGTGGACGTGGACTTCCGCCGTAAGGAGAGCCTGCCCGACCACCCGAACGGGATGCGCTTCACGGCACTGGACGCCTCCGGGGCCGAACTCGCCGCCAAGGTCTACTACTCCGTGGGCGGCGGGTTCGTCGTGGACGAGCGCGCGGCGGGCGCGGACCGGATCAAGCCGGACGACACCGTGCTCCCCCACCCCTTCGACAGCGCCGAGGAGCTGCTGGCCGTCTGCGCGGAGACGGGGATGTCGATCAGCGCGGTGATGCTCGCCAACGAGCAGGCCTTCGGCCGCTCCCCCGAGGAGATCCGCGCCGGTCTGCTCACCCTGTGGACGGCCATGCGCCAGTGCGTGCGCCGCGGCGTGACCACCGAGGGCAGCCTGCCCGGCGGGCTGAAGGTGCCCCGGCGGGCGCACCGCCTGTACCGGCAGCTGGGCGGCAACTGTGACGAGTCCGGCCTGCTGGCGCCGACGAACGTGGACTCCGACCCCATGCGCGGCAGCGACTGGATCACGCTGTACGCCCTGGCGGTCAACGAGGAGAACGCCGCGGGCGGCCGGGTGGTGACCGCCCCGACCAACGGGGCGGCCGGGATCGTGCCAGCGGTGCTGCACTACTACATGCACTTCAGCCCCGGCTCCGGCGACGAGGGCGTGGTGCGCTTCCTGCTGACCGCGGGCGCGGTCGGCATCCTGTTCAAGCAGAACGCCTCGATCTCGGGGGCCGAGGTGGGCTGCCAGGGCGAGGTGGGCTCGGCCTCCTCGATGGCCGCCGCCGGGCTGGCCGAGGTGCTGGGCGGCACCCCCGCCCAGGTGGAGAACGCCGCCGAGATCGCCATGGAGCACAACCTGGGGCTGACCTGCGACCCGATCGGCGGCCTGGTGCAGGTGCCGTGCATCGAGCGCAACGCGCTGGCCTCGGTCAAGGCGATCAGCGCCGCGCGCATGGCACTGCGCGGCGACGGCAGCCACTTCGTCTCCCTGGACAAGGTCATCAAGACCATGCGGGACACCGGGCGCGACATGCACGACAAGTACAAGGAGACCTCGCGCGGCGGCCTGGCCGTCAACGTCATCGAGTGCTGACCGGGGCCCGGCCTCCGGGGGACCCCTGCCCGGGTTCGCGCGAACGCAGCCGCCGCTCGTCGACGACCGCCTCCAGAAGGGCGACGTCCACCACGTAGGACACGTCGGCCTCCCAGAGCCCGGCGGCGCCGCGTCCGCGCCAGCGCGTGATCAGTCCCCTGTACCAGGCACCCTCGTGCCGCACCCAGCACAGCTTGGTTCCCTCAGGTGCGTAGTCGGGAAAGCAGTGGACACACGGCGGACGGTCGTGCACGACCCGTTCCAGGGGCACCACCTGCGGATCGTGCACCTCAAGACCCATGCGCGCGGCCTTGCGCTGCCCCTCGACCAGCGCTTCGCAGCGCCGGGACAGGTGGAACACCGTCCCGCCCGGTGTGACCGTCACACGCTCGGCCAGCCCACGGGGAACGGGTCGGCACAGCCCGCACTGGCCGGGCAGGAGGTCGTGGGGGCAACGGTCCTCACCCATGGGTGAAGCATGGCGCACCGCCCGTCCCGCGACCAGGGCCTTCCGGTCCCTTCCCCCGTCCCGCTTCGCGGTCCCAGCCATGTCCCAGGGGTACACCGCGGCTCGGACGGTCCCGGGTCAGGAGGGCGCCGCCTCCGGGTCCGTGTACGGGAACTCCCAGCGGTGGCCGTCGGGGTCGGTGAAGGAGCGCGAGTACACCCCCGTCTGCTCGGCGGTGACCGCCCCGGTCGCCCCGGCCACGGCGGCGGCCTCGGCCATGCGGTCCACCTCATCGCGGCTGTCCGCGCCCAGGGTGGTGACGACCTCGTTCCCGGCGGAGGGGTCGGCCACCCCCGAGGGCGCGAAGTCCGCGAAGTAGGGCTCGGCCAGGAACAGGACGGAGAAGTCGCCGTTGACCGCCACGCACAGCGCCCAGTCACAGGAGCGGGCCTCGTCGTACTCGAAGCCCAGGGCGCTGAAGAACTCCCGGGTGGCGTCGAGGCTCGCGGCCGACAGGTTGACGAAGGTCTTTCGGCTCATGTGGTGAAGCTGACAGGCACCCGCGACGGCGGGCCGGATCACGCCAGGCTGCGCCGGGGGTTCCTGGCCGGGGCGGTCATCGACATCCGCACGACGGCGGGCACCTGCTCCAGGTCCAGCGCCTGGCGCAGGTTGGCCAGCGCCTCCGCCCTCACCCGCAGCCAGATCCCGGTCACGTCCGCGTCCTCGTCCAGGGTCAGCGCCAGCCGCAGGTGCGGGGCGTCGGTGGACTCGGTCAGGCGGGCACGCGCGCGGCGCACCCCCGGGTACTCGGCGATCTCCTGCTCCAGGGCGCCCCGGGCCACGCTCTCGGATATCTCCACCCGGCCCTCGTCGCTCCGCTCCAGGACCAGGCGCCCCACGGTGTCGTTGAGCCCCTGGACCATGAGCCAGCGCAGGGCCAGGAACCCGGCCACGAAGGCCGCCGCGACCACCGCGTAGGGCACCCACCGCTGGGAGAGCGCCTCCCGGGTCCCCGGGCCGAGCAGCGCGCTGTCGGCCAGGTCCGCGCCGAACAGCCCGCGCCCGGCCGCCAGCGACGCCAGCCCCAGGGCGAGCAGCAGCACGCCCACGACCGCCAGTCCCCAGCGGTTCCCCCGGGCCGACCTGCGCGCCCTGTCACCAGCCATGGTCACCCCTCCGCGTACCGCACGTGGGTGGCGATCCGCATGCTGCGCAGCGGCGCCAGCTCCTCCAACCGCCGCTCCACGGCCGCGGTCACCTCCGTGGGCAGTTCCGCCGCGTCGCGCATCCCGGTGCGCGCGTGCACCCGGATCCTGTTGCCGCGCACCGTCACGTGCGCCTCGTCCACCCCGCTCACGTCCTGCACGGCGGCGACCACCGCGCGGCGCAGCGCGGGCCGGGTCAACCCCACCACCAGGGCGGGGTCGTCGGTGCGTAGGGCGGTCCAGCGCCCCCGCCCCGGTGCCAGGGCGAGGACGATCAGGGTCAGGCCGATCACCGCCAGGACCGCCGAGGCGATCTGCACCGAGGGGCTGGACCAGGTGGCGGTGGCGGCGTAACCGGTGGCGGCGCCGACCGGGATCAGCCGCAGCGGACTGCCCGCCAGCGCCGAGATCACCTCGGCGGCGGCCACGACGGCCACCACGAGGATCACGAAACCCGTGATCACCGCGGGCCAGGACCGCCGCGGACGGAACGTGTGGACGGCCACCCGCCTGGCCCTGCGGTCGACGCCCTGGTCCGGGCGTCCGAGTGCCTCTTCCACGGTGGTCATGTCAGCGCACCAACTCCGCGATCTCGATGTCGATGTGATGAACCCTCTTGCCGGTGATGTACTCGATCCGGCGCCTGACGTGCCCGCTCACCCGCCCGGCGACCTCGCGGGCGGAGCGCGGGTAGTGGACGCCGATCCGCAGCCGCAGCAGGACGACCTCACCGCTCACCCGGGCGCGTGCCGTGCGCGAGCGGACCACCAGCGCCCCGGGTACCTCCCGCACGGCGCGGGCGGCGGCCTTCTCCACCACGGAGTGCTCGATGAGGGTGCGCCCGCCCGGGTCGCGGCCCCGCGCGTCCGGACCCGGAGCCGGAGCCCCGTACGGCCGCTGTCGCTGTCGGGGCACCGCGCCGGTGCCCACCCCCCTCACGCCCGCCTCCCGCATGTCAGGCCGAGCGCCGGGCGAACATCGCGTTGAGGTCGATCTCGCCCTCCATCGCCCGGCCGGCGACGAACCCCGCCAAGCCCAGGATCAGGACCAGCGCGAAGGCCGTGAACCCGCCGAAGGCGGCGGCGAGCCCCAGTACCGTCCCGTAGGCCAGGCCAACGATGGGCCACATGGCTTCCCCCTCTTGTCCAGCCTCTGCTGCTGTGTCAACCGCGCGCGCGGACCCCGTCCCCCAGGCCCGCGACGACGTCCTCCACACTGATGTGGACCGTCCGGCCCCCGGCGAGCGGGGCCAGGCCCCGGCGTAGCTCGGCGGCCAGCTCGGGCAGGGGACGCCCGAAGCGGACCACGACCCCGACCTCGACGCTGTCGGGGCGCACCGCGACCCCGGGCACCCGTCCGCCGGGGACGGGGGTGGCCAGGGTTCCGAAGGCCCCCGAGGACAGCTCCACCACGTCCGGGAAGGCGGCGGCCTCCTCGGCCAAGCGCCGGGCCAGCTCTCCGGGATCCCCGTCTCGTGCCACGGCTACTGGACCCGGGGCGCGGACTCGCCCTCGTCCTCGCGGTCGTCGTCGGGCAGGTGGATGTCGTCGACCCGGATGTTGATCTCGGTGACCTCCAGGCCGGTCATGCGTTCCACGGCCGAGGTGACGTTGCGCCGCACGGCGGCGGCCAGGTCCTGGATGGCGGCGCCGTACTCCACGACCAGGTCGATATCGACGGCCGCCTGGCGCTCGCCCACCTCGACCGAGACGCCGCGCGAGGCCGAACTCCGCTCGCTCCCGCCGGTCACCGCGTCCCGGACCGCGCCGACGGCGCGGGAGGTGCCCCCGCCCATGGCATGGACGCCGCCGATCTCCCGGGCGGCCATACCGGCGATCTTGGCGACCACGCCGTCGGCGATCTGCGTGCGCCCGCCCTCCTCCTTCCCGGCCTCGCTCCGGCCCGACTCACGTGCCCCCGGCACCTTGGCCTCGGTCCTCGTGTCCGTCACTGGTCCCCCTACGTGCGTTCCGCGGTGCGGCCCCGGTCCCGGAGGACAGCGGCCCGCGCCGCGGGCGCACTCCTCCGGAATGTCAGACCGAAACCCCGTTGACATTCCGCCTGAACGGCTGGAAGGTTGCGAACTGATCACACCATATACAAACACTACGTAGTCGACAAGTGACATACAGTGTGTTTTCGCTGATCAGAAGAGGTAAGAGTACTCTCATTCCTGCCCCAAAAACGCGTGGGGAACCACGGAGGAGCAAGAAAACGCAAGGGGCGCCCGAAGGCGCCCCCATCTGTCCGAAAAAGGTGCGGGCCCGTGTCGCCACGGGCCGCGCCGGGCCTCAGCCGAAGATGACCGTCTTGTCCCCGTTGAGCAGGACCCGGCGCTGCGCGTGCCAGTTGACCGCGCGAGCCAGGGCCACCGACTCCAGGTCCCGGCCGATCGCGGTGAGCTGCTCGGGGCTGTGCGTGTGGTCCACCCGCGACACCTCCTGCTCGATGATCGGGCCCTCGTCCAGGTCGGCGGTGACGTAGTGGGCGGTCGCGCCGATCAGCTTCACGCCGCGGGAGTGCGCCTGGTGGTAGGGGCGGGCGCCCTTGAAGCTGGGCAGGAAGGAGTGGTGGATGTTGATGATGCGGCCCGACATCTTGGCGCACAGCTCCTCGGAGAGCACCTGCATGTAACGGGCCAGCACGACCAGGTCCACGTCGTGGGAGTCCACCAGCTCCAGCAGCCGCGCCTCCTGCTCGTGCTTGGTCTGGGCGGTGATCGGCAGGTGGTGGAAGTCCACCCCGTAGGAGTCGGCCAGGAACTCCAGATCCGGGTGGTTGGAGACCACCGCGGCGATGTCGACGTCCAGCAGGCCGCTGCGCTGGCGGTAGAGCAGGTCGTTGAGGCAGTGGCCGAACTTGGACACCATCACGATCACGCGCGGGCGCACGTCCCGGGGGCTGAGGGTCCACTCCACGAACGCGTCGCCGCCGCCGACCTCGGACGCCAGGGCGGCGAAGGCCGCGCGCAGCACGTCCTCCCCGGCCACCCCGTTCCCGCCCCGCTCGGCCACGAACTGCATGCGCAGGAAGAAGCGGCCCGTGTAGTGGTCGCCGTACTGCTGACTCTCGGTGATGTTGCAACCGTGGTCGGACAGCAGGTTGGCCACAGCGGCGACGATACCCCGGCTGTCGGGGCACGCAAGGGTCAGGACGTACTCACGCTCACTCATGGAAAGAACCACTCCCGGGATCGGACCGGCTGCTCAGCCGTGGCATCCAAGGATATCGGCCGCCGGGCGGCCGGCGGGTGCCCTCTCCCTGGGGGAATATGAAAGGGATTCATGTTCTGGCATTCTCAGGGCATGACAAGCCTGAGCGAGACGTACGAGGCCGCCACCCGAGAACTCGACGCCCCCTTCGCCATGGTCGACCTGGCCGCCCTGCGCGCCAACGCGACCGCCCTCACCCGCCGGGCCCACGGCACACCGATCCGCGTCGCCAGCAAGTCCGTGCGCAGCCGCGCACTGCTGCGCACCGTCCTGGCCATGCCCGGCTACGCGGGCGTGATGGCCTTCACCCTGCCCGAGGCGCTGTGGCTGGCCACCGGGGACGACCCGGTGAGCGACGACGTCCTCGTGGCCTACCCCACCGTGGACCGGGGAGCCCTGGCCCGGCTCGTCCGCGATCCCGCCGCCGCCCGCGCCGTCACCCTGATGGTCGACGACACCGCCCACCTGGACCTGATCAGCGCCGCCGTCGCCGACGCCTCCCGGGGACCCGGCGCGCCTCCGGTACGGGTCTGCCTGGACATCGACACCAGCTGGCAGCCGCTCGGCCCGCGCGCCCGCGTGGGCGCCCACCGCTCCCCCGTACGCACCCCCGCCCAGGCCGCGGCCCTGGCCCGCGCCGTCCTGGCCAGGCCCGAGCTGCTCCTGGACGGGATCATGGCCTACGAGGCACAGATCGCCGGGGTCGGCGACGACCCGCCCGGCCGCCCCCTCTACGGCCGCCTGCTGCGCGCGGTCCAGCGCCGCTCGGCCCTGGAACTGGCCCGGCGCAGGGCCGCGATCGTGCGCGCCGTGCGCGCCGTCGCCGACCTGCGCTTCGTCAACGGCGGCGGCACCGGCAGCCTGCACACCACGGGACGGGAGCGGGCCGTGACGGAGCTGGCCGCGGGTTCGGGGCTCTACCAGCCGCACCTGTTCGACCACTACCGGTCCTTCCGGGGACGCCCCGCCGCCCTGTTCGCCCTGCCGGTCGTCCGCCGCCCGGGACCCGGTGTGGCCACGGCCCTGGGCGGCGGCTATCCGGCCTCCGGCCCCCTGGACGCCCACCGGGCCCCGCTCCCCCACCTGCCCGCCGGGCTGACGTACAGCCCCACCGAGGGCGCCGGAGAGGTGCAGACCCCCCTGCTCGGCGCCGCCGCGGACGGTCTGGCCGTGGGCGACCGGGTCTGGATGCGCCACGCCAAGGCGGGAGAGCTGTGCGAGCGCTTCGACACCCTGCACCTGGTCGACTCCGACACGGGCGCCTACGAGGGGGCCGTGCCCACCTACCGCGGCGAGGGGCGGACCTTCCTCTGACCGAGTCCGCGGAACCCCGGACACGGCGGAAGGGGCCCGCGCAGGGGCCCCTTCCAGCACACTTCCGCGGCGCTACCTCCCGCGGCGCACCGCCCAGGCGACCACGCCCACCGCGATGACCGCTCCGACGCCGACCGCGAGGTACAGCACCTCCGGGGGGAGCTGACCGCGCGACTGGTAGGTGGTGACGAACTCGTCGTCGCCCTTGAGGACGACACTGCCCTCGGCGGGCTCCACCGCACGGCTCCGCACGCGCACCGCGCCACCGCCGACCACCAGGGCACGCGCCTCGTCGACGACGCGGGCACCGCGCTCGCGCATGCGCTCCATCTGCCGCCGGGCGACGTTGGCGGGCTGGGCCCGCACGCTCAGCTCTTCCAGGGTCTCGGCGAGACGCCGCTGCTCGCGGTTGATCTCGGCCTCGAGTTCCGCGGGGGTCTGGCGCGGTTCGGTGTCGCGTCCCGTCATAGGGTGCCTCTCTCCTAGCGCAGGGTCGACTGGGATCCCGTGCCCGAGCCGGAGTCCCGGCTCTCCTCCTCCGCGCCGTCGGACGGACCGGTGAACCTCAGTGCGCTGTCGATTCCGTCGACCACGCGGAAGAAGTCCCGCGTGGACAACCACAGTTTATAGATGATGGCGATCTCGAACGCGAGGAGCAAAACACCCGCAACGGCGGTGATCCACCCGATGAGGGACGGCGCGGCGAAGACCGCGACCGCCAGCGGGGCCAGAACGAACACCGCCATCTGGAACTCGATGCCGCCGACCAGGTGGGTGCGCACCCGCCGGGCGTTGAGGGAGGCCCAGAACCGCTGGTACCAGGGGAACCGGTGCCGGAACTCCTGGTGCAGGTCCACCTTGGGCAGGGTCAGGTCGGGCTGCTTGCCCGCCGTGCGGTGGTTGCGGGTCTCGCGCTCGGTCTGGCTGTGCAGGATCTGCTCCAGCACCGCGATGCCGTGCCGCAGCACGGCCTGCTCGCCGCCGTCGCTCATCGTGCGCCCGCCCGCGCCCGTGGCCGAGCCGGTGTCGTCCTCCTCCGGCTCCAGCATGGACAGGGTCGCGCGGGCCCGCTCCAGGGCCGCGGCCAGGTGCGAGCGCATCTCCCGGCGCACCTTGTAGACCTGCAGGGCGTTGAGGTAGCGCAGCATGTCCAGGAACACCACCGCCAGGGCCAGCCACACGAACCACACCGGCCCGCTCGCACCCCCCTCGGCGGCCACCACGTACTGGCCGCCCATGAGCGCGACCACGCACACCAACACCCGGAACCGGTCGGAGACGTAGTCCATCCAGGCGCCGAACAGCGACTCGGAGTTGGTGAGCCGGGCCAGCTTGCCGTCCACGCAGTCCACGAGGAAGCACAGGAAGTACAGCAGCGCGCCCAGGGCCAGGAAGTGCCGGTAGCCCAACGAGAAGCAGACGGCCGCGCCCAGGCCCAGGAAGAGCGCGGCCACCGTCAGCTGGTTGGGCGTGAGGGAGGTCCGGTTGGCGACGAGGCGGACCAGTCGGACCGCCACCGGGTCCACGAGGTAGACCGTCCACCAGGAGTCGCGCTCCTTGAGGGTCCGGGCCCTGACCTCGTCGAGTGTGAATCCAGGCATCGTCGCCACTACTCCCCACAGCGAAGCGGATCTGTTCGGGTCCGGCGGCGGGCACCGCCAGCGGCGCGGCGTCCCGATGCGCGCGAGGGGCGTCCGCGGGGGCCGGCCGAAAGGCCAAGTGCGGTCAACAATAGGTGATCGCACCGCTGGTCAATCCCGATGCGGAGGAAACGAACCGCAATCGCAACCGAAGACCGCCATCCCACCCTGGCACAACCCGCGAAGCGGTCGATCCCGGGGCGCCGGAAGGAGGTCCTAGGGTGGGAGCGAGAGCCGGCGGGGCAGGCCCCGCCCGCGAACCGAAGGGAAACACCACGTGAGCGACCCGATCCGTCTGGAGCCCGGCGACAAGGCGCCCGACTTCACCCTGGACGACGCCGACGGCAGGCCCGTCACCCTCAGCGACGTCCTGGCCTCCACCGGCCAGCGCGTCGTGCTGTACTTCTACCCCGCGGCCATGACCCCCGGGTGCACCACGCAGGCCTGCGACTTCCGCGACAACCTGCGCGAGTTCGACGCCGCCGGGTTCACCGTGCTGGGCGTGTCCCCCGACACCAGCGACAAGCTGGCGAAGTTCCGGGACAAGGAGGGCCTGACCTTCACCCTGCTCGGCGACCCCGGCAAGGACACCCTGCGCGCCTACGGCGCCTTCGGTGAGAAGAAGAACTACGGCAAGGTCGTGCAGGGCGTCATCCGCTCCACCGTGGTCGTGGACACCGACGGCCGGGTGGAGAAGGCCTTCTACAACGTGAAGGCCACCGGCCACGTGGACCGCATCAAGCGGGAGCTGGGCCTGTAGCACCGGCCGGAGGCCGCCCGGGGCCCGGGCCCCGGGCCCGCCCCGGGCACCGGTAGAGTTGCCCCGAGGGGGCCGTAGTCCAACCGGCAGGAGACGGCAGCTTTAGGTGCTGTACAGTGCGGGTTCGAATCCCGCCGGCCCTACGAACACGGGCCCGCGGCCCGGGGAAGCCCCGGGGCGGGCCCTCTCGCGTGTACGGGACCGGCCCGGTCGGCGGGCCCGGCGGCCGTCAGCGGCCCAGCAGCGCCCACAGCATGACGGCCAGCAGCACCACGACGCCCAGCGCGACCGCGATCCCGGCGACCACCGGCACACGGCTCTTCTCCGCGTGCTTGCCCGAGCTGGTCAGCCCCAGGGTGTCGGTGGACTCGCGAATCGAGGTCATGATCGAGTTCATCGCCTCGGGGCTGTGCCGCAGCCGCTCGTTGATGGACTCGGCGAGCACGTGCGCGCCCGCCCTGAAGTGCTCGCGGGCCGACTCCCGGCCGTCCTCTCCCCCGGGCCGGGGCTCAGCGGGCGTGGCGGTGCCCTCGGCGGCGGTCTCCGGGCTGGTCTCGGGCGCCCACGGCGCCAGGGCGGCGATCCGGAGCATCTTGGTGGCGTTCTCGGCGGTCAGCCGCTCGGAGGGCTCCACCCTGAGCAGCCCGGCCAGCACCGGCGCCAGCGGCCCGGCGTTGGCTGCCTCGGCGGGCTCGTCCAGCTGCTCCTGGCGCAGGATCTTGATGTAGCCCTTGCGGTCGTAGGGCGGCCGCCCCTCCACCGCCGCGTACAGCGTGGCGCCCAGGGACCACAGGTCCGACTCCGGGCCGACCGGGCCCGCCTTGGCCCGCTCGGGCGGGATGTAGGCCGGGGAGCCGATGATGCGGCCCGAGGCGCTCAGCGCCGACTCGCCGTTCCAGGCGGCCAGGCCGAAATCGGTCAGCACCACCCGTCCGGTCTGGCTGATCATCACGTTGTCGGGCTTGACGTCGCGGTGCACGATGCCCTCGTTGTGCGCGACCTTGAGGGCGTCGATGAGCTGCAGGCCGATCTCTGCCACGCGCTGGTAGGGCAGCGGGCCCACCCGGATGAGCTCCTCCAGGGTGGAGGCCTCCACCAGCTCCATGACGATCCAGGGGCGGTCGTCCTCGTCCACCACGTCCAGGACGGTGACGAGGCTGGGGTGGGTGAGGCGCCCGGCGACCCGGGCCTCGCGGGTGGTGCGCTGCAGGAGCGACTCGCGCTCGGAACGGCTCAGGTCCGCGGGCAGGCGCAGCTCCTTGACCGCCACCTCCCGGTCGATGACCAGGTCGGAGGCGCGCCACACCGTGCCGACACCGCCCCGGGCGATCTCCGACACCAGCTGGTAGCGCCCCTTGAGCAGGCGCCCCTGGGGCCCGGAGTCACTCGTACCCGCGCTCTCCGGGCTCGCCGAGGACCGCGGCGTCTCGGGCCGCTGCGTGTGGGGGTTGTCTAGGGAGGACACGGTTATCCACGGGTCCATTCGCCGGCCATGGTGGCCTCCTGCGGAGCGTTGCGGTCACTGTTCACCGCGTAGGTGCACGGATCACTCGTTATACCAGCAGGACGCCGGATCCATACTGATGGTTGCCATATCACGGGCACATAGGTTCGCTTTCGTTATGTCCGCCGAACGCCCGTGCATGCAGTGACGTAGCTCTCGTTTGAGCACCTGCGTCGCTGGTGGGAGCGGGGTGCGCGGGCGGGGTCCCGCGCACCCGGCGCCCTCACGACCAGAGCGAGTCCGGGGAGCGCACCTCGACCGGGCCGACCCCGGTGTCGGTGATCGGCCCGCGCAGGCGTTCGGCGTCGCCCACGACCACGACCACCGACTCCTCGGGGCGCAGGTACTCGGTGGCGGCGCTGTCCAGGGCCTCCTTGGTCAGCCTCTCATACCCGGCCCGCGTACGGTCCACGTGGTCCTCGGGCAGGTCGTGCACGACCATGTCGACCAGGGCGCCCGCCATGGCGCGCGCGGTGGAGTAGGTGACCGGCAGGCCCACCGTGTTGGAGTCGCGCACGGCGGTCAGCTCCTCCTCGGTCACCCCGCCCTCGCGCAGCTTGGCGACCTGCTCCAGCGAGGAGGTGATCGAGTGGGCGGTGGTGTCCGCCTCCACCTGGGTGGACATGAAGAACACCCCGCTGTCGCGGCGCAGGTCGAAGCGGGACCCGGCGCCGTAGGTGTAGCCGAGCCGCTCGCGCAGCTCCAGGTTGAGCCGGGAGGTGAACATACCGCCCAGGACCTCGCTGATGCCCTCGGCGCGCGGCAGGTCCACCCGGGAGCGCGAGGGGGCCCGGTGCGCGATGACCAGCGCCGACTGCACCGACCCCGGCCGGTCCACGATGAGGACGCGGGGCAGCTCGCCGGGCGGCGGGGCGGGCTCGGTGGGCTCGGCGGCCCGTACGGCCGCGGCGTCGCCGAACACGGTCTTGCCCAGGTCCTCCAGGTCGACCCCGGTGAGGTCGCCGACCACCACGAGGGTTCCGGCCACCGAGGCGATGGAGTCGGCGTGGAAGGCCGCCACGGTCTCGGGTGAGACGTCGGCCAGCTTCACCGGGCCCCCGGCGAGCGGGGTGGCGTAGCGGCCGGTGAAGAGCTGCCCGCCCAGACTGCGCATGGCCAGGGTGCTGGCCGAGGCGGCCTCCAGCCAGAACCGCTCCAGCAGCTGGTCGCGGCGGCGGAGGATGTCCTCGGGCGCGAGCGCGGGCCGGCGCACCGCGTCGGCGAAGAGGCGGACCGCCTCGCCCAGGCGGTTGGCTGGGGCGTCCAGGCCGGTGATGAAGCCGTCCCAGTTGACCCGGGAGACCCACTCGGCGCCGTGGCGCTCCAGGGCGGGGGCCAGGGAGCTGTTGCCGTCCGGGCCGTCCTCCAGGACCTCGCCGGTGAGCGCGGTGACGCCCATGGCGTCGAGCGGTTCGGCGGCGCCCCCGTGGGGGTGCACGAGGCGGACGGAGACGAGCTGTTGGCCCGGCACGTCGATGGCGACGACCGTGCCGCCGCCGACGGTGAGGCGGTGGGGCTTGGGGAAGGTGTAGGAGGCTGCGGCACCGAGGTCCGGGCGGTTCTGCGGCATGCTCTACGGCTCTTTCTGCGCGTGCGGGTAAGCGGGGCCGGGAGGCGGGCGGGCGCCTACGGGATCAGGAGGCGTCCGCCGCGGCGTCGGCCCCGGCGGCCTGGGTCTGCTCGGGGTCGAAGCGGACGACGAGCAGGTTGTCGTCGACCAGCAGGCGCTCGGCGGCGGCCCGCACCTCCTCGGCGGTGACGTCGTCCCACCGCCGCGGCCAGGTGAAGGCGAGCTCGGGGTCGTCGAACAGCTGGGTGCAGCTGCTGATGGTGTCGGCGAGCCCGGAGGGGCTGGAGATGGACTGCAGGTGGTCGCGCTCCAGGACGGCGCGGGCACGTTCCAGCTCCTCCTCGCCGATCCCGGCGGCGAGCTTGGCGATCTCCTCGCGCATGGCCGCCTCCAGGGTGTCGCCGCTGACGCCCTCGCGGGCGAGCATGTTCACCAGCAGGAGGCTGTCGGTGTAGCGGAACGGCAGGATGTCGGCGGCGGCACCGCCGTCGTCGGCCGCGATGGGGCGCTCCACCACCAGGGAGCGGTACAGGCGGCTGCCCTGGCCCTGTCCGAGGACGGCCGAGGCCAGGTGCATCACGTCGAAGCCGCGCTCGCCGTAGGCGGGGACCCGGAAGCCGAGGAAGACCCCCGCCGCGGGCACCGTCTCGGTGACCGCGTCGCGGACCGGGCCGCCCAGCGACGCCTCCAGCGTGGTGTCGGGGACCTCGGGGAGGGTGTCGCGGGCGGGGATGGCGCCGAAGTACTTCTCCACCCGGGCCAGGACGTCCTCGGGGTCCAGGTCGCTGACCACGGTGAGCACGCAGTTGTCCGGGCCGTAGTGCGCCTTGTGGAAGGACTTGACGTAGTCCAGGTCGGCCGCGTCCAGGTCGGCCATGGAGCCGATGGTCGGGTGGTGGTAGGGGTGGCCCTCGGGGTAGGCCAGGCGCAGGATGCGCTCCAGGGCCGTGCCGTAGGGCTGGTTGTCGTAGCGCTGGCGCCGCTCGTTCTTGACCACGTCGCGCTGGTTGTCCAGGACCTCCTGGGTCATGCCCTCGCGCAGGGTGGCCAGGCGGTCCGCCTCCAGCCACAGGATGCGGTCCAGGGCGTGCTCGGGGACCGTCTCGTAGTAGTTCGTGCGGTCGGTGGAGGTGGAGGCGTTGATGTCGCCGCCCAGCCGCTCGACCTCCTCGAAGTGCTCGCCCTTGACGACGTTGCCGCTGCCCTGGAACATCAGGTGCTCGAAGAGGTGCGCGAAGCCCGTGCGCCCGGGGACCTCGTGCCGCGAACCCACGCCGTACCACAGGTTCACGGAGGCGACCTGGCCCGTGGAGGCCGGAGCGGTCACCAGACGCAATCCGTTGTCGAGCGTGTACTGACCGACCCGTCCCGCCGCTCCGATGGTGGTCACCAGTGCTGCCCCCTGATTCACGCCGTCGCCTGAACTGCCGTGGTCCGCGCGGAGGCTCCCGCGCGAACGTTCTCGTGATGAGTACGACCCTACGGCCTCACGGGACCGGGAGGACACCCGAACGGCCAATCCGCGGGGCCGGCGGCGGCCCGCGTGCGCCGGGAGTTCAGCTCTGGTACTCGGTGGTGTCCATGGACAGGGCGATCTCGTCGTAGACCGCGGAGTACTGGGAGTCGGCCGACCACACGTACAGCAGGACGTCACTGACGGGCAGGAACCACATCCGCACCTCGAAGGTGTCGTCGTTGACGCACGTCACCCGCCACACCGAGTGGTGCGACTTGAGGCCGTCGGCGTGCTCGGTGAAGTCGGAGACCGCCAGCTCGGCCCCCTCCACCCCGATGCCGCCGGAGGCGGAGGTGTTGAGGCTGCGGCAGCTGCCGGTGTCGGCCGCCCAGCCGTCGTCCTTGTTGAAGGCGTCGTCCTTGGCGGGCCAGTTGTCCGGGTCGCGTTCGGCCGCGTGCGGGAGCAGCTGCACCGAACCGTAGGCGCAGGCCGCCTGCCCGGGCGGGCTCACGCAGAGTTTGCCGCCCTCGCTCTGGACCTTCCAGTCCTCGGGGACCGTGAGGGAGACGCCCTCGATGCTCTGGGTGTTGAACTCCTCCGGCGCCGGCGGCTCGGCCGCGGGCAGGATGCCGCTCTCGCCCCGTTCCAGCTCGACCTCTCCGCCGCCGCCTCCGGAACACGCGGTCAGCAGCACCAGTGCCGCGGCCGCTCCCGCGCCGAGGCGCGCTCCGCGCGCCCGCCGCCACCACCCGTGGATGCCCGCCATGCGTCGTCCCTCTCGTGCGTCGCGTGGTTCGAAACACCGTTGACCTTAGCGCTTGACGACACACGCCGCGCACCGTCCGATCCCCGCGCGATCCGGACGCGCGGGATCGGACGGTGCGCGGCCGGAGGCGCGGCGGCCGGGGAGGGAGGGCGGCCTCCGACCGCCCGTGGACGGCGGCCACTACCCTGGGCCCATGGTGGACCTCGCGAAGATCACGGAACCCTTGTCACTCGCACGGCAGCGCCCCAAGGGGCCCCTGGTCCTGGAACTGGACCTGACGGAGGGGGTCGCCGACGAGGCCCCCGGGGACCCGGTCGGCCAGTTCATGAGCCGCCGCAAGCAGCACTACCTCGACGTCCTGGAGGGCATCCGCCGGGGCGCGCGCGACCCGGGGGTGGCGGCGCTGCTGGTCCGGGTCGACGCCCGCTCCCTGGGGTTCGCCAAGGTCCAGGAGCTGCGCCACGCGGTCGCCGACTTCCGCGCCGCGGGCAAGCCCGCCGTGGCCTGGGCCGACTCCTTCGGCGAGACCGGTGCGGGCAACCTGCCCTACTACCTGGCCTGCGCGTTCTCCCGCCTGGCCCTGGCGCCCACCGGCGTGCTCGGCCTCACCGGCCTCATCATGCGCACCACCTTCGTCCGGGGCGCGCTGGACAAACTGGACGTCACCTACGAGGTGGGCCGGCGCCACGAGTACAAGAACGCGCTGAACAGCGTCACCGAGACCGGGTACACCGAGGCCCAGCGCGAGGCCACCGAGCGGATCGTCACCTCCCTGGGCGACCAGATCACGGAGGCGGTGGCCCGGGAGCGCGGGCTGACGCCGGAGAAGGTGCGCGCCCTCGTCTCCCGCGGCCCCCTCCTGGCCCGGGAGGCGGCCGAGGAGGGCCTGGTCGACCGGCTGGCCTACCGCGACGAGGTCTACGCGGACCTGTTCGAGCAGGTCAAACGCGAGAAGGGCGGCGGCCGGGGGGAGCCGCGGCTGCAGTTCGTCACCCGCTACCACCGCAAGCACACCCCGCCGCCGCGGCCCCGCAGGGCGGGCGGCCCCGGCTACATCGCGCTGATCTCGGCCACCGGCACGATCGCCCTGGGCCGGACCCGGCGCTCCCCGCTGGGCGGCGGCACCGTCATGGGCTCGGACACGGTCACCGCGGCCTTCCGGGCCGCGCGCAAGGATCCCCAGGTCAAGGCGGTGGTGTTCCGGGTGGACAGCCGGGGCGGCTCCCCGACCGCCTCCGACGCCATCCGCCGGGAGAGCGAGCTGACCCGCCAGGCCGGTGTCCCCGTGATCTCGGCGATGGGCGACATCGCCGGGTCGGGCGGCTACTACGTGACCCTGGGCTCGGACGCGGTCGTGGCCCAGCCGGGCACGCTCACCGGTTCCATCGGGGTGCTCACGGGCAAGCCCGTGCTGGGCGCGCTGCTGGAGCGGTACGGGGTGACCAGCGACTCGGTGCGCACCGGCGAGCACGCGGGCATGTTCGACACCGAGCGCCCCTTCACCGAGTCCGAGTGGGAGCGGGTCAACGCGCTCCTGGACGAGATCTACGAGGACTTCACCGGCAAGGTCGCCCGGGCGCGGGACATGACCCGCGAACAGGTGGAGGAGGTGGCCCGGGGCCGGGTCTGGACCGGCCGGGACGCGCACGAGCGCGGGCTGGTGGACGAGCTGGGCGGCCTGGAGACGGCCGTGCGGCTGGCCCGGGAGAGGGCCGGCGCGGGGCCGCTGCCGCTGCGCCCCTTCCCGCGCACGCACCCGCTGGACCGGATCCGCCCGCACGAGTCGAGCGAGGACGTGGGCGCCTCGGGGCCGCAGACCGTGCTGAGCGGATGGGGTCCCCTGCAGCACGCGGCCGTGGCGATGGGGCTGCCCGCGGGCGGCCCGCTGATGATGCCCGGGAACTGGGAGGTCCGTTGACCCCCGGCTACCTGGCGGCGATGGCGCTGCTGCCCGCCGGGGTCACGGTGGTGACCGTCGCCGACGGCCGCGACGACGTGGGCGCCACGGTCAGCGGCTTCGGGTCGGTGTCGGCGGACCCGCCGGTGGTGTCGGTGAGCGTGGACTCCGAGGGCTACATGGCCGAGGTGATCGAGGAGGCCGGGGCCTTCGCCGTGAACGTGCTGGGCGCCGGGCAGCGCGCGGTGGCCGGGCGCTTCGCCGCCGAGGGCCGCCCCAGCGCCCGTCTGCTGGTGACCGACCAGGCCCACCACCGGGGCGAGCGCACGCGGGCGATCGTGCTGGAGGACTCCCTGGCCGCGCTGGAGTGCTCGGTGCGCCAGAGCGTCCTGGTCGGCGACCACACGGTGTTCTTCGCCGACGTGGTGGGCCTGCCCCGGGTCAACGGCCGGGGCCCGGCCCTGGTCCGCTGGTCGGGCCGCTACCACTCGGTGGGGTGAACACGGTCGGCCCGGAGGGGCGCCCCTCCGGGCCGACGGCGCGGTCCCGGGGACCTAGACCAGCCCCTCCTGCTCCAGCCACTCCTGGGCCACGTCGGCGGCGTTCTCGTTCTGGACGATGACGCGCTCGTTGAGCTCGGTGAGGGCCTCGGTGGTCAGGGCGGCCGAGACCGCGTTCAGTGCGGCGCGGGCGGTGTCGTCCACCTGCTCGGCGTTGACCAGCGGGGTGATGTTCTGGGCGCCGAAGAGGTTCTCCGGGTCCTCCAGCACCACGAAGTCCTCCACCGCGATCTGCGGGTCGGTGGTGAACAGGTTGGCGGCCTGGATGTCGCCGTCCAGCAGCGCCTGGGTCAGCAGCGCCACCTCCAGCGAGCGGAACTCGCCGAACTCGACGCCGTAGACCTCCGCCAGGCCCACCACGCCCTGCTGGCGGGTCTCGAACTCCGGCGGGCCGCCCAGGGTCAGCTCGCCCGCGACGCCGGCCAGGTCCGCCAGGCTGCTGAGGCCGTACTCCTCGGCGGTCTCGCGGGTGACCGTCACCGAGTCCTTGTTCTCGGCGCTGGAGGAGTCCAGGATCTCCAGGCCCTCGGGCAGCGCCTCGGTCACGCGCTGGTTGGTCTCCTCACCGCCGCCGGTGGGCGCGTCCTCGTCGAGGTAGGCCAGGATCGCGCCGTTGTACTCGGGGAAGACCGACAGGTTGCCGGACTCGATCTGGGAGTAGTAGACCTCGCGGCTGCCGATGTTGAGCTGGTAGGTGACGTCTACCCCCTCGGCCTCCATGGCCCGGCCGTAGATCTCGGCGAGCAGGGTGGACTCGGGGAAGTCGGCGGAGCCGATGACGACGGATCCGGCGGAGGCCCCGTCGCCGCCCCCGCCTTCCTCCTCCTCGTAGGGGTCGCTGCCGCCGCACGCGGTCAGGAGCACAGCGGTCAGGGGGAGCCCGATCAGGGCGAGCCTCGTGCGCATGTTCGCGAACCTTCTCTCTGGAGTACTTCGGGACACGGGGACGCGGATCGTCCCGCGCTAGCGGACCCCGGTGGTCCGGACGCGCAGACCGGGCGCGACCAGGAGCCGCCGCAGACCGGCGAACAACAGGGTGGTCAGGACCGCGAGCGCCACCACCAGCAGCGAACCGGCCAGCATCATGGTGAGGTCCTGGCGGGCCTGGCCGTCGACGATGTAGCGGCCCAGGCCGCCCACGCCCACGTAGGCGGCGATGGTCGCGGTCGCGACCACCTGGACGGCCGCGGTGCGCATCCCGATGAGGATGAGCGGGACGGCCACGGGCAGTTCGAGCCGCAGCAGCACCTGGTGGCCGCGCATGCCCATGCCGAGCGCGGCGTCGCGCAGCCGGGGCTCCACCCCGCGCACGCCCTCGTGGGTGTTGACGAGGATCGGTGGGACCGCCAGCGCCACCAGCGCGCACAGGACCGGAACGAGCCCGATCCCGGCGGCCAGCACGATGAGGAACAGCACGCCGATGGTGGGCAGGGCACGGGCGAGGTTGGCGAGGCTGGTGGTGAGGAAGCCGCCCCGGCCGGTGTGCCCGGTGAGCAGCCCCAGGGGGACGGCGACGGCCGCGGACAGCAGCAGTCCGAGCAGCGAGTAGTAGACGTGCTCGCCCAGGCGCGCGGGAACGCCCGAGGCACCGGTCCAGTGGGCCGGGTCGGCGAACCACGCCAGCAGGTCGGTGAGGATGTCCACGGTCACCCCTCCCCCGGTACGCGTTCGGACCCCGGCGGCGTTCCGGTGGGCGGCGGGGCCTCGGGGCCGGCCGGGGCACGCCCGCGCCCTCCCCGCCCTCGCCCGCGCGCATCCGCACCAGGTAGAACACCACGTAGGCGGCCAGGAGGGCGCCCATCGCCGCCCATAAGGGCCGGTGCAGCGCCCAGGCCCGGCGGGC